>CAVUCN010000001.1:0-145000 GCA_963739945.1 uncultured Alphaproteobacteria bacterium
TAACGTTGTTCGGTTTGTCGAGCAGCGCGCGTGCAGGAACCCTCACCGGAACGGCGAAGAACGGAACCACCGGAAAACCTGCGGCGGGGATCGAAATTATTCTGATCCAGTTGCAGGGCGGGATGCAGCCGGTTGCTAACACCAAGTCTGACGCGCAAGGGCATTTCAAATTTGACGATCCGAATGTGGGAGCCGCACCGATGCTAGTGCGCGCGGTGTATAACGGAATCAATTTCCATCAGCCAGTGCCGCCGGGGAAGACGGATGTGGAAATTGAAGTGTTTGAGCCGTCGACGGATCCGAAAACGATCGCGACACCTTCGCGCGTGGTGTTCTTTCAGCCGAATGGGTCGTCGTTGATTGTTGGCGAAGAATATTCCATTGAGAACAAGTCGGCTCCGCCGCAGGCGTATTACAAGGCGAACGGAAACTTTGAGTTTGCTCTGCCGGCGCAGGCCAAGCTGCAACAAGTGGCGGCGGCTGGTCCCGCAGGAATGCCGGTGGTGCAGGCGCCGATCGATCGGAAAGGGAATCGCTACGCTATTGCTTATGCGTTCCGCCCGGGATCGAGCACGGTGCGGTATTCGTATGAGGTGCCGTATCCGAATAATTCCACGACGGTGAATGTGCCGATTTCGACTTTGACGGGACGTCTGTTGGTGGTGGCCCCTCCGAGCATGACCGTTACTGGCGACGGGTTGCAACTCGGCGGGCAGGATCAAGGAATGAATATTTACGGCCGACAGAATGTTGCGGCCGGCACGATTGTGGCGCTGAATGTTTCCGGCACTGCGCCACCACCGCAGGAAGCGAATGGCGGCGGGGAGACTCCAAAGGATGCGGCGGATGCACGGTCCAGCGACTCGACCGGCAGCGCGACCGTGCAGCAAGTTCCTGGGCGGTTGGACGTTTTGAAATATCCGTTGCTGGGTGGCTTCGCGGTGATGTTTTTGCTGGGCGCGATATTGTTGGCGCGTAAGCCTGTGGCGGTGACTGCGTCCGCGACTGCGTTGCCCGCTACTCCTCTACTCGCTCCAGGCGTGTATGCGCCGCCTGCGGTGAGCGCTGCGCTGTCGCGTGTTGACGCGGAAGTGGGGAACAGCCTGGACGCATTGAAGGAATCGATCTTTCGACTAGAGCTGCGGCATCAAGCGGGTACTATTTCCGAAGAGGATTACGCCACGGAACGCGCGAAGGCGGAAAAAATCTTGCGCGACCTGGTGCGAGGCTGACGTTGTTGTGCCAGTGCCCTCCATTGCCCGGCCTTGAGGCTACTCGGTGAGCGGCCAGGACCCTGCTGGGATTCGCTTCCAACAGATAGATAAACGATACGGTGGACAGTTCGCGCTGCGCGGCGTTTCGTTGGATGTAGCCGAGGGTGAAGCCTTGGCGCTGGCGGGGCGCAACGGCTCGGGCAAAACCACTTTATTGCGCGTTGCCGCGCGCTTGGTGCGGCCCTCCACAGGGACCGTGCGCTTTACATGGAATGGCGATGTGGATTGCGCCAATCCGCGCGTGGGGTTTGTGGCGCACGCGACGATGGTGTACGACGAGTTGACGGCGGAAGAAAATTTGCTGCTGTTTGCGCAGCTGCAGGGGATTGACGCTCCGGAAAAGCTGGTGAAGAATTTACTCCGCGAGGTGGGGCTTGGCGAGCGCGCCGGATCGTTGGTGCGGACATTTTCCCGCGGCATGCGGCAGCGCGTGGCGATTGCGCGGGCGCTGCTGCAGCGGCCGCAGATTCTGCTGCTGGATGAGCCGGCGACGGGGCTCGATCCGGAAGGGGTCGCCTGGCTGGCGGAAACGCTGCGTGCGCTGCGCGACGATGGCTGCACGCTGCTGATGAGCCTGCACGGCGAATCCGAAATTGCGGCACTGGCCACACGCGCAGTGCGGCTGGACGCAGGAGCGGTGGTGGCGGATACGCGCGACGGCGCGGATGTGCGGTCGGTGATGGCGTTTGCCGGCGGCTGAATGAGTTTGCTTTCTAACACGGCGGTACTGCTCGGCAAAGAGCTGCGGACGGAATTTCGTTCGCGCGAATTGCTTATGACCACCGTGGTTTTTATTTTGATCGTGATGGTGCTGTTCAGTTTTACGTTTGACCCTTCTTCGGCGGAGTCGCGGCGCTTTGGGGCGGGGCTTTTGTGGCTAGCGTTTTTGTTCGCGGCGTCTCTGATGCTGCAGCCGTGCTTTTTGCGAGAGCAGACGAATGACACGTTAAGCGCGCTGCGGTTGTCCGTTAGCGATCCGTTCGCGATTTTGCTGGCGAAGTTGGCAGCAAACACGCTGTTCTTGCTGGTGACGGAACTGTTGATGCTGCCGGTGTTTTCGATTTTGTATAACGTGCCGGTGGCAAGGATTTTCGGGCAACTACTGCTGGTATTTTTTCTAGGGAGCCTAGGCGTTTCCATTGCCGGTACCGCGCTGTCCGCGATTTCCGCGCAGGCGCGCATGCGGGAACTGTTGCTGCCCTTGTTGCTGCTGCCGCTCCTTACGCCGATTTTGGTGGTGAGCACAGAAGTCACTGCCGGGCTGCTGGATGCTGAACCGTTTGTGCGCTGGAAGGGCGTGGGGTTCCTGGCGACGTTTGATGCGGTTTTTTTGACGGCGTTGTGGCTTTTCGGCGAATATTTGTTGGAGGAGTAGACGAGTGCTGAAGCGCGCGATCGGCGGAGCGGTGGTGGTGCTGTTGCTGGCTGCGGCGGCGTATGCGGCATTTTTTATTGCTCCCACGGATTCGCGGCAGGGCGTGATATACCGGATTATTTTTTTGCATGTGCCTAGCGCGTGGACGGGGCTGGTGGCGTTTTTTATGTGCTTCGTGGCCAATATTGCGTACGTGTTGAAGCGCACGCCGCATTGGGACTGGCTGGGAGTTTCGTGCGCGGAAGTGGGGCTGGCGTTCACCTCCGTGGTCCTAGTGACTGGGCCGATATGGGCACATCCCGTGTGGGGTATTTGGTGGACATGGGATGCGCGGCTGACTTCAACGTTCGTGTTGTGGTTGCTGTACGTGGCGTACCTGATGCTGCGGACGCTGGTGGAAGAGCCGGAGCGCCGCGCTTTGTTGAGTGCGTTGTTCGGGATTTTCGCGTTCATCGATGTACCGCTGGTGTTTGGCTCGATTCGCTGGTGGCGGACGCAGCATCCTCAGCCGGTGATTATGGGCGAGCCAGGATCGGGACTCGATCCGGTGATGCTGAAGGTGCTGCTGTTTTCGTGGCTGCCGATGCTGGCGCTGATGACGCTGCTGATCCTGGCGCGTTACCGGCTGGAAGCTATGCGCGATGATTTTGAACTGGTCCGGCGTGAATCGGAGGCGGCGTGAAGAATCTCAACAGCGTGTTTGCGGCATATTTGATCGCGTGGGGGATTTTCTTTGTGTATTACGTCACCGTTGCGCAGCGGGCGTCGGAGTTGCGGAAAGAGCTTGAGCGCCTCAAGGGTTCGCTGAATCGGAAAAAATAAAATGGCAGGGAAGAAGCGCGTTGGCATAGTGCTGTTCCAGCTGGGAGGACCGGACTCGCTGGAGGCGGTTGAGCCCTTTTTGATGAATTTGTTTTTGGATCCGGACATCATTCCCTTGGGTGCAGCGGGGTTTTTGCGCTGGCCGATTGCCAAGCTGATTTCTTCGCGGCGGTCGATTCCGGTGGCGAAGAAATATTCGGAGATCGGGCGGCGGTCGCCGATCCGGGCGTTGACGGAGCGGCAGCGTGTGCGGTTGGCTGAGGCGGTGGCGCCGTATTTCGATCCGGTGGCGGTGGTGGCGATGCGCTACTGGCGGCCGACCACACAGGACGCGGTGCACACGCTGCGGGCTGCGGGGAAGCTCGACGAATTGGTTTTGCTGCCGCTGTATCCGCATTATTCCTACGCCACAACGTTGAGCAGCATGAAAGAGTGGCGGCGTATTTATGGCGCGCCGCGGCCCGACTTGCCAGAACGGGCGGTGGAATCGTTCTACAATCACCCGTCGTATATTCAGGCATTGGTCCAGCGGATTGGTTCCGTGCTGCGGCAATTTCCGGATAGTTCGCGGATCCATCTGGTGTTCAGCGCGCATGGGTTGCCAATGAGTCTGGTCGAGAAGGGCGACCCATATCCGAAGCAGATTGAAGAGACGGTGCGGCTGACCACAGAACTGGGCAGAAAAATTTATCCTGGATGGCCGAAAATTCATCTGTTGTGTTATCAGAGCCGCGTCGGCCCCGCCAAGTGGCTGCAACCGCCGTTTACTGGGACTCTGGAACGGTTGGGGCACGAAGGCGTTAAGGAAATGCTCGTGGTGCCGATTTCGTTTGTGACCGAGCATATTGAGACGCTACACGAGATCAATATCGAGGGGCGCATTGACGCCAAGAAGTTCGGCATCGAAACGTTTCGCATGATGCCGGCGGTGGGGGATTCGCCGTTGTTTATCGCGGCGCTGAAAGATGTGGTGTTGCGAGCGTTGGGTATGGAAGCCGATGGCCGCGAACTTGGCTCATCTGCTGCGCCTGCGGTCGCCGGAGTCTAGCAGCACGGGCATTCTTGGCTGTGCATTTATGAGTGTCGACGGTGCTGACGACACTGCACAGGCAAGAATGCCTGTGCTACTCAAGGCTTCCGAGTTGAACATTTTGCAGAATTCAAAGTTCAAGACGGACTGCATTTTGGCTACGCGACGGTTTTTCATGGGGTATAATTCGCGCCTGGGGCTACAGCGATGACCGCGACATACCATCCCGGTGTGCACAAATTCTCTGTGTTCGTAGTGTGTTGGACGATTTTGCTGTTTATCGCCGGCGCGCTGGTTACCTCCAATGACGCCGCGCTTTCCGTTCCTGATTGGCCTCGCTCTTTCGGTACTTATTTCCCATCCTGGATGATGCTTAATGGCGGAGCTTTTTTTGAGCACTCACACCGCGTGATCGCGGGAGCTTTGGGTATCTGGACGCTGATTCTGGCGGTGGTGATCTGGATGAAGGAAGAGCGCCGCTGGCTGCGCTGGTTCAGCGTGATTGCGGTAGCGGGCGTTGCAGTGCAGGCGGTGCTCGGCGGAGAGGTGGTGATTAGGCTGTTGCACTACTGGCTGCCGGTCATCCACGCGTCGTTCGCTGAGATTGTGTTCGCTGCGGTGCTGAGTATCGCGGTGTTTACCAGCCGCTGGTGGGTGTCTGACCGGCCGCAACTGGCGGACACGGGAACACCTCCAATGCGCACTGTGGCCACGATCAACGCCGTGGTGATTTATTTTCAAGTGATTCTTGGCGCAGGATTTCGACATCTGGAGATTCCCATCTGGCCGCACATGGCCGGAGCGCTGGTGGTGCTTGGCGTGGTGATCTGGACGGCGGTGGCGTTGCGGAAGCGATTTGGTTCGTCGGCCGAATTGACCAAGGCCAGGATTTTGCTGCACTCGATTGTGGGCGTACAGATACTGCTCGGCCTGGCGGCGTACTGGTCGCGGCTGAGCACTGCGGACGCGCCGCAGCCAATGCCGGTGATGGTGTGGCTGACTGTGGCGCACACGGTATTTGGCGCGATGCTTTTTGCTTTCTCCGTGCTGGTGGTGTTGCTGTGCTATCGGCTGGTTCCTGCGCGAGCGGGGCAGACGGCGGCTTCCGCGCAAAGGGTGGCCGTCTGATGAGCACGGTCCGCACCGCGGAGATGACGCTTTCGACGCGCGCGAACGCGTACGTCACGCTGACTAAGCCGGACGTTTCTTTCCTGGTGCTGATCACTACGGCTGCGGGCTACTACATGGGCGTGCGCGGGCCGGTGAACTGGCTGCACATGCTGCACACCGTGTTTGGCACCATGCTGATTGCCGGCGGCACGGCGGCACTGAACCACTACATCGAACGTGATTCCGATCGTTATATGCGGCGGACGGCTTCGCGTCCGCTGCCCAGTGGACTGTTGCAGCCTCCGGAGGTTTTGTATTTCGGGTTGGCGCTATGCGTGGCGGGCGCTGTGGACTTGTGTTTCAGCGCCGGATTGCTGGCCGGCTGGATTGGGCGTGGCGACTTCGGTTAGTTATTTGCTCGCGTACACTCCGCTGAAGCGTAAAACGGTGTGGGCCACTTTTGTTGGCGCTTTTCCTGGCGCGATTCCTCCCATGATTGGCTGGGTGGCGGCGACGGGGTCGCTGGATCGCGGCGCGTGGCTGCTGTTTGCGATTTTGTTTTTGTGGCAATTCCCGCACTTTCATGCGATTGCCTGGATGTATCGCGAAGATTATGCCCGTGCGGGGATTCTGATGCTGCCCGTGGTGGATCCGAAGGGAACTCGCACGTTTCGGCAGATTGTTTTGTTTGCCATCGCGCTGGTGGGGGTGAGTTTGTTGCCGGCGGTGATGGGGCTGGCCGGGATGCTGTATTTTTTTGGGGCGCTGGTGATCAGCACGGGCCTGGTGCAGGTGTGTCTGTGGGCGGCAAGTAGCCGCTCCAATTCTCGGGCTAAATGGCTGATGCATGCCACGGTGCTGCATATTCCGCTGCTGCTGGCGTTGATGGTGGTCGATAAGCTTCCGCGATAATTCTTAGTAGGGGCACGGCATGCCGTGCCCGCTGTCTAAGCGTAAAACCTGAAACCGCTTCTGTGCTAACAATTGCTCGAACGCTCACGGGGGCCGGACCCTTCGGTCCTCTGGGTAAACTAAAGTCCGGCGCCTACACTGGAAGGACCATACTTTGTTGGTGTTTTCGCAAGCCGCGCTGAATGCTTCTCTGAATGGACTAAGCGGGATTCTGCTCGCGGGCGGTTACGTCGCGATTCGCGCGCGCAAGATTCAGGTGCATAAGCGCTTCATGATTTCCGCGTTTGTGGTGTCCTGCGTTTTTTTGGTTTCCTATTTGATTTATCACTACCGCGTAGGGCATGTGGCGTTCCAGGGCCGGGGGTTGGTGCGGCCGTTTTACTTTGTGCTGCTAATCTCACACACGATTCTCGCGATTGTGATTGTCCCGATGATCCTGGTGACGCTACGACGAGCGTGGCTGCAGAAGTTTGATAAGCACAAGATTATTGCACGCTGGACTTGGCCCCTGTGGTTTTATGTCTCGGTCACCGGAGTGATCGTTTATCTGATGGTCTATCAGATTTATTCGGGGCGGGACTAACCGAGACACTCTCTGACGCATTCTGCAGCTATGAGACGGTTCGCCGTCGCCCCTGGTAATTGATCGCGTAGAGGCATTAGTTCGCCAAGGTCCTGCAGAGCCTGGTGACAGACGAAGGTTCGACTGCAAGTTCGGGTACCGAAGTGTTGTTCACCAGGTAACCCACGTGTTATGCGGGAGGTGTTTATAGGCGCCCGTTCGAGTGTCTATCAGTAGTTGACCATCGAAATTACCGCGTAGACGTTGAACAGGAGAGTATCGATCGCCTGGCAGAAAGACGCTCCGTAAGGTCTCGGTATTGAAAAACTTATCCCGTCAACGGGCCTTTACCTTCCGTTAAAGTCCGATAGACCCTATTCGCCGATTTCCAGGCTCTCAACTTTTCTCTCCCGATTGATATTGAGAGTCACATGCTTCACGGGAAGCACCTGTGTTGATAATCTATGATTGAAAATGAGAAGAACGTGCTCTTCGCGGACTGCTGCTGGCTAAACGGTCGAGGGGAATAGTGGCGTTGGGCTCGCCGACGTATTTAAGATCTTCCCGTCGAAGTACTCGAGCTGCATGTCTCCTTGATACGTCGGCACAGAGAAATATATGCCTCCTTCGCGTCCGGAAGTAGTTATAGGCGGGAAAGTGTCGCAAGACCAGTTGCATATTTCCAGAGAGAAGTTCGTACCTCGCAGAGCTGCCCCTTTTCGGAAAACAATTGCGATCCTTTGGAACGATAAAATTCGTCCTTGATGAAATAGAGGTATTTCGAGTCTTTGGACCATTGGAAGTCGCCGTCGCGGATAAATTGCAGACCGTATGGCAGTTTTTCTCTAACTGGAGTCGGCAGAACCTACCGTTTGGACATGATTTTTGTTCCGGAGATCATCGACTGATGGTCTATAACCACTGCAATCTTCAGGTTGTCCGGCGAAACCAGAACAATCGGCAATCGGGCCGTGCAATGGAGTTGGTGCCTGCGGATCAATTGCGTCGGAATACTTTAAGTCGGGCGGCCAGTCGGTGAAGAAGGATGTTTCACCCTTGGCGATAAAGGAGGTTCGTCGGATGAAAGTCGACGATTTCTACCGAACTGCGACCCTGATAGTGGCGCAGAGTATTCCCAAGCATTCCGACGCCTATCGCGGTAACATCCGACGGCCAGCGTTATCCGGTACCTTCGTGAGGTCATTCGACAGACTCGAGCGGGTTCGGCTGCGTCTCAAACCCACCGAATATCAACCCTACTTGGGTTGCAAGGCGGCGATTACGGCGTTGGTGAAGTCGGTGGTGGTGGTGGAGCCGCCGAGGTCACGGGTGTGGTGTTTGCCTTCGCGATAAACTTTGTCCAGGGCGGCTTCGATGCGGCGCGCGGCGCTGCGTTCGCCCAGGTGGTCGAGCATCATGATGCCGCTCATGAGCAGGGCGGTGGGATTCGCCAAACCCTTTCCGGCGATGTCTGGGGCGGTGCCGTGGACGGCTTCGAACATGGCCGATTCTTCGCCCATGTTGGCGCTGGGGACTACGCCGAGGCCGCCGACCAAGCCGGCGCAGAGATCGCTCATCACGTCGCCATAAAGATTGGGCAGCAGCAACATGTCGAACTGCTGCGGATTCAGAACCATCTGCATGCAGGCGTTGTCCACGATCATTTCTTTGTATTCAATTTCGGGATTCTGTTCGGCGACGGTGCGGATGGATTTCAGGAACAAGCCGTCGGACAACTTCATGATGTTGGCTTTGTGGATGGCGTGAATTTTCTTCCGGCCAAACTTCTTCGCGTATTCAAAAGCAAACTTGGCGATGCGCGTCGAAGCTTTTTCGGTGATGATTTTCAGGCTTTCGACTACGCCGGGGACGACTTCGTGTTCCAGGCCGGAGTAGAGGTCCTCAGTATTTTCACGGACTAGGACGATATCGACATCGTCGAAGCGGGATTTGATTCCGGGTAGATTCTTTACTGGGCGCAGGTTGGCGTAGAGATTTAGGGTCTTGCGTAGAGCTACGTTTACGCTGGGGGCGCCGCCGGCAATCGCGGTGGCCATAGGGCCTTTCAGCGCCACGTGATTGCGGCGTACGGCTTCGACGGCGGCTTGATTGAGGAGTTGGCCCTGGTCGTTGGATTTGTCGGTGCGGCCCTCGATTTCTTCCCAGTCGATTAAGACGCCGGAAGCTTCGATGATGCGGCGGGTGGCGGCGGCGACTTCCGGGACCGATGCCTTCGCCGGCGATTAGGGTTACTTTGTGTCTCATGGAGCATCTATTGTAGTGGGTGGCGGAAGGGTTTGCTTAGGGAAACGTGCTATGGCGTTTCTTTGAAACAAACCGCGGCCGCAACGGCGGAGAAAAGCCACAGAGCTCAAAAGCAGTCGCCTGTGTGCTACGAGTGTCGCCTTGGTTGCGCTTGGGGGTGGTGCTCAATGGGGCAAAGCGGCGTCAAGCCGCCGCACTCCAAAATGCACGTTTTGGGGAAGTTTGGTATACTTGGTTTGTGAGATATGCATCGCAGGGAACACCTGCGATCGGAGGCTTCAGAAATTATGATTAGCTTAACTCCTGTTGCGGCCAGCAAGGTCAAGGAAATCATGAGCATGCAGACCCCAGTGCCCACGGCGTTGCGTGTGGCAGTGGTGGGCGGCGGTTGCTCTGGTTTTCAGTACCATATGGCGTTTGAGAACGCGACCGGCGAAGCCGATGATGTCTGCGATTTTAACGGCTTGAAAGTCGCCGTGGACCAGATGAGCTCCATGTATCTCGACGGCGTCGAGATCGATTACATCGAGACCGTCGAAGGCGCCGGCTTCAAGTTCAATAACCCGAACGTGAAGAGCACCTGCGGCTGCGGTAGCTCGTTTAGCGTTTAAGTCGGTAGCGTTTAAGATTTAGCGGCGTTGTTTGTTTTGAGAATGCGTCGCCAGGAAGTTCCAGGCTCTTGAGCGGATTGCGTTCAAGAGCCTTTCTTTTGTTCGAGGCTTTGTTCGGCAGGAAATGGTTGCGTTTGGCAAAGATTGCAATGCTCTCATACCGCCCGTATGCTATTGAGCAAGATGAAGATAGCCCTCGCGCAGTTTAATCCCACCGTCGGTGATTTCGCTGGAAACTCCGCACGCATTTTAGAGTTGGCCGCGCAAGCTAAGCAGCGTGGCGCGGATCTGGCGGTGTTTACCGAGCTTTGTTGTGTGTGGCTACCCGCCGCAGGACCTGCTGGAACGACCTTCCTTTGTGCGACGCAATCGTGATGAGTTGCAGAAGTTAGCCGAAGACTTTGCCGATGCCGTCCATCGTGGGTTATGCAGCAGCCACGAAAAATGGTCGTGGTAGGCGTGGCCAATACCGCGGCGTTCGTGCGCGACGGCGCGGTGGTTTTCGAGCAGAACAAGATGTTGCTGCCCACCTACGACGTCTTTGATGAGTCGCGTTATTTCCAACCGGCGGAAAAACAATGCACGTTTGCGTTTGGCTCGGAGAATCTGGGAATTACGATTTGCGAGGATGCCTGGAACGATGTGGCTTTCTGGCCCAGGCAACGTTACGAGCGCGACCCGATTACGGAAATCGTTGGGCAGGGAAGCAGCGTCTTAATTAATATTTCGGCGTCGCCGTACAATCTGGACAAGCGAGAGCTACGGATCGAGATGCTGCGTTCGATCGCTGTCCGCCACAGCGGCCGGTAGTGTATGTGAATCAGTTTGGCGGCAACGACAGCTTGGTTTTTGATGGCGCGAGTTTGGCACTGACGGCGGACGGCAAGGTGGCGGCCCAGGGGCGGCGTTCGCGCAGGATCTGGTGCTGTCCGACTACCGTTACCGGTGAAGGGCGAGATTCCACGAACAACCCACGGAAGAAATCGCCTACGCGCACGCCGCGCTGGTGACTGGGACGCGCGATTACGCGAAGTGCGGGTTCAGCGCGCAAAGCGCAGCGAAACACCGTCGCGCGTTTTCAGCGCACCGGTGACGAAATTGTCCGGGACCGGATTGGCGGGGATCGAAACAAGGTTCATGAAATCGCGCCGTACAGACTTTCGCTTATAACAGTCTGCGTCGCCCACTCAACACAACGCGCCAGCATCGGCTTGGCGATTTTCAACGGAACGAGGCGATTTTTCTTCATCTTTCGAGTTCGAATATTCGATATCGAACAATGACTTACAGGCACTTGAAGGATCGCTTTGCCGTTCCCATATCCAGCCTGCGCAGGCCAATGATGGCTGCGCAATTCCATAGGCCGGGTCCATCCGGACAGGCCGTTCTGCATGTCGCTCAAGGAGGATATGCCATGCGAACTTTCGATCTTGCTCCCCTTTATCGTTCCACCGTCGGCTTTGACCGTTTGTTCTCGTTGCTCGATCAGGGCCTCGAGGGCGCGGCTCCCGGTTACCCGCCTTACAATATCGAGCGGACCGGCGAGAATGAGTACCGCGTCACGGTCGCCGTCGCCGGCTTCGATGAGCCTGAGCTTTCGGTCGTAGCCAAGGAAAACACGCTCACCATCCGCGGCGAGAAAAACGCCAAGGACGAGGAGAAACGCGGTGATGTGCTCTATCAGGGCATCGCGGCGCGCACCTTCGAGCGCGTATTCCAGCTCGCCGACCATGTGCTGGTGAAGGGCGCGAACCTCGAGAACGGTCTCCTGCACGTCGACCTCGTGCGCGAGATCCCCGAGGCGAAAAAGCCGCGCTCGATCCCGATCGGCAACGGCAATAACGCCGAGCAGACCATCGAGCCCCAGAAGCAGGCTGCGTAACTAGCTCGACTGGACGTTAAAGGGAGCGCCCCGGACCTTCCGGGGCGCTTTCGATTCGTGCCGTACCATCAGCCAAGAAATCAACCAAGAAAAGCGGACAGTGCTTTCAGCACCGCCTCCGGCTGCTCAAGGTGTGGCAAGTGACCGGCGCGCGGGATTTTCACGATCTGCGCTTTGCCGATGCGTTTCGCGAATTCCTCCGCGTAGGCCGGCGCGATCACGCCGTCTGACTCACCCCAGATAATCAGTGTTGGCGCGGCGATGCGATGAATGCGCTTGGCCAGACCACGGTCGGCAATGGGCCAGGCGAACTTTCCGGTGCAGGCCAGCGACCAGGTGAACTGCGACAGCGTTTCGACACGCTGGTCGGGATCGTCCGGCACCGCAAAGAAACGCTTCGCCGCCTCGCTGTCTGGGTCGGCGAAGAACACCGACGGCCGGTCATTGTGCGGAATCAGCATCCAGTTTTTCGCCGGCACATCGTCGCGCCATAAACCGACCGGATCGATCAGCACCAGCTGGCTTCCGGATTTCGGCGCAACCGCTGCGACCTCGGCCGCAATCATTCCGCCGAACGAGTGACCGACCAGCGCCGGTGCATCGAGCCCGAGCCGGTCGAAGAGTTCGCCGTGATAGACGACGAGATCGTGCCAATCGCCAAGCTCGTGTATGGCATTCGGCGCGCCGTGGCTGGTGCCGGGAAATTTCGGAGCAAAAACCGTGTAGGTTTCGGCGAGTTTTGCGACGAAGCCGCGGTCCGGCGCGAGATGCCACGGACCATGCAGATAGACAAGCGGCTTACCGTTGCCGCTGACTTCGACTTCGGTTTCGATCCGGCCCTGCCAAAGCTTCAGCCGGCGTATTTCGGGAATGGCCATGCTGGATGCTCGCGTCAGGAAGCAGCAGCCATGGAAGCGGCGATGGCGGGGGCCGCACGTTTGGCTCGCAGCCGTTCCGGCCACCAGCGGTCTTCGTATTTGTCGTCCCACTGGTCGGCCAGATACGGCAACACTTCACGGCCAAACAGATCGATGTTCTTCTTGCACAACGCGGTCGGCATCGAGCCGAAATGCAGCAGCGTCAACAGATGGCCCATGCGCAGGCGCTTGACGCCATCCAGCAACTGCTCGCGCACCGTCTTCGGGCTGCCGACGATGACGAAGCCGCGATCGAAGAAGTCCTTCGCTTTCAGCTCGGACAGGTTGATCGAGGTGCGCGGGTTGAATTTCAGCCCCGAAACCACGGCGTCGTATTCGAGGCAGCCGGGGATCGCCTGATAATGCGGCGGCGTATAGAGCAGCTTATGGAAGAAATATTCGGCGTGAGGGCCATAAAGCTCTTCTGCCTGTTCGTCCGTCTCCGCCACCCCGATCAATTGCAGAAAACTCAGCCGGTACGGATTATCGTCGCGGCCCTTTTGCGCGCATAGCTCCCAATAGCGATCGGTCACATAGGCTGCGTTCTTGGCGCCATAATAACTCAGGTGACAGAAGCAGTGATCCTGATTGATCACGTACTCCGCTGTGGACGAAATACCGGATCCGGGAATCCAGATCGGCGGATGCGGCTGCTGGATCGGCCGCGGCCAAAGGTTCACCATGCCGAGCTGGTAGTGCTTGCTGTTCCAGGTGAACACTTCCTTCGCCGACCAGGCCTTGAGCACCAGAGCCAGCGCTTCGCGGTAGCGCTCGCGCTGCTCGATCGGGATAACGCCGTTCGAGATCGTGGCGTCACTTGGCAGGCCAGTCGGGAAACCGGCAACCAGCCGTCCGCCGCTGATGCAGTCGAGCATCGCGTACTCCTCGGCGATGCGGGTCGGCGGCGTCGTCGACGGCAAGGTCGAGCCAAGCTGGATGATGGCGACGTTCTGGCCGTTGGTTTGTTTCGCCAGCACCGCACCCATAAGGCTCGGATTGGCCATGAAGCCGTAGACGTTCTGATGATGCTGGTTGGTGCATAGCCCGTGGAAGCCAGCCTTTGCGGCGTGCAGCATCTCGTCGAGCGTCGCGTTGTAATATTCGCCGACCTTGTCAGCGTTGCCGACGTCGAAAAAGACCGGATCGATATAGGCTGAGTTGTATCGCTTCTCGAAATCCGCCGGCAGTTCCCGATACGGCATCAGATGGAACATGCAGACTTTCACGGCAGCGCCTCCCGGAATTTGCCGGTGATGCTACGGCGCAATGGTGCCTGTGACCAGCACACCCGCCGCACCGGGGATATGCAGGAAGTGGCCGCGCTGAAGTTCAATCGTTCAGCGGTTCGACCGGGATCGCCGATTTTTTAGCTGCAGCCGCAGGAGGCGGCGCTGCGGTGATGACTTCGGAGTTGACCTGCGGTTTCCCGTCAGGCGGACCGGCAGGCTTGGTAATTGTTGCGCTGCTGTTGACGGGTGCTGTTACAGGCGGTGGCGTAACAGCGTTCGTGGCAGGCGGGTTCACTGGCGGAGAGGTGTTGATCGTCGTTTCAGTCTTGGGGCTCGGCTGAGGACTTACAGCCGGCTTGGCATCCACGGCGCTGCGCGATGCCAGGGCGGCTGGGCGTGGCCGCGGCAAAGGTGGGGACAGCACGGCGGTTGGCACGGCTGAAGCGGGTGCGGGATGAACCACCGTCGGCCGCACCATCGGTGGCTCAACTCCACCGTCTGAAGGAGCCGCCAGCGCAGCGTCATATTCCGGCGGGCCATAAGGCGGAGCACCGTAGAACTGACCGTAGCGCCCCGGTCCCGGCACAATCCTCGTCACTTCACGAAATGCACCGGTACGGCCATCGACAACGACGCGCATCAGAACGCCGCGGAAGTCGGTGGCACGCAGAACATAGGCCGTGCCCTCGCGTAGCGGCGGCGCCAGCGGATCGAAGCCGGATGCGTGAACCATCCGCATGACTTCATAAGGCGAAACAAAGCCCGGGAATGGTTGTGAAATTGGCGGGGGCGGCGATTGCGCGTGCCCCGGCGCCGCAAGGAGCAGCAGAACCAGAGACGAGACAGCAGCCCTGTACAAGTGCTCCACCAAGCCCCTCCCCCAACACGCGCAGCGTTTACACCCGAGTGCCTAACGATAGTGCAAATTGGGGCGGCGTTTGGGCGCTTTCAGGACTCTTTGCAAAGATTGACGAAACGATCGATGTCCGGGCGCTGCGTTGAGAACGACGTCACCAGCCGCGCCAGCACTTCGTCGGTGCCATGACCGACGCCTTTTCCGGTGCGCACATAATAGTCCGCGCCGGCCGCTTTCAGCTTGCGCATCCAGTGCGCGGGGCAAAACCACAAACACGAGATTGGCTTCGACCGGCCATACCGGCCGCAGGCCAACCGCGCTAAGCCCTTGAGCCAGCAGGTCGGCCATGGCGTTGGCGTGACGTGCAAGCTCAAGCCAATAGCTCCCGGACAAATAAGCCGCCATCTGCGCGGCAATAAAGCGATGCTTCGAAAGCAGCTGGCCGGCGCGCTTGCGCCGCTCGCCGAAAAACGCCGCGCGAGCCGGATCGAAGATCACGACGGCCTCCGCGGCCAATGCACCACCTTTGGTTGCGCCGAATGACAGCACGTCGACGCCCGATTGCCAGGTCATCTGCGCCGGCGTGGTGTTGAGCCGAACCAGCGCATTGGCAAAACGCGCCCCATCCATGTGCACCGCCAGCGAACGCGCATGCGCCATCCGGGCAAGCTCCGCGATCTCATCGACGCGATAAATCGTGCCGGCTTCGCTCGCCTGCGTTATCGACAACGCAGCGGCAACCATCTGATGCGGTTCGTGGCCGCCATAGCCCTCGAGCGCCACCTTGAACGTATCGGGCGCGATCTTGGCGCCGTCGCCAGGGAGACCTTCGAGCTTCAGGCCGCCGCCGAAAAACTCCGGTGCACCGCACTCATCGGTGACGATGTGCGCGTTCTCGTGACAGAACACGACCCCCCACGGCGGCGTTACATGCGCCAGCGAAAGCGCATTTGCGGCCGTACCGGTCGGCACCAGAAATACCGCAGCCTCTCGCTCAAATATTTCCCCCATTCGCTGTTCGACGGCGCGGGTCCATTCGTCGTTGCCATAGCCGCGGGCGTAGCCGCGATTGGCTTCGACGATGGCGTCCAGAATGGCCGGCGCAACGGGCGCCGTATTGTCACTGGCAAAATTCATTTTGCGGACCGGATCCTCGGCTGGATGTTGTGCAACTAGTGGAGCGGATTTGACATTCGCTCCCCCCTGTTCCGCTCGCCGTGAAGCGAATGTCAAATCCAAAAAGCTCCACTAGCACTTATAGTTGCCAGTGGTTCCTTTGATTCAAACATTCGCATGAGGTGGCTCCGAAATCGGGTGCGAATGTTTGAATCGAACCATAGGCCACGTTCGCCCGGATTATGGTGATGACGCAACGGTGGACCATTGCTCTGCCATACAACCCATGATCCACTTGGATCGCGGACATCGTGAAACTTGGTTGACCTCGGCGGCGCAGCGTCTTTTTGCGCTGCGGAAGGGCCTGTGCCCTTGTGTCAACGCCGGGAATTTGCCATGTTTTACATAGGACAGCATTGCTGTCCCAATTTTTGCTGACCCATGACGTGCGCGCCGGGTATTCGGGAATGGGCGCCGGGTCAGCCGCCGGTGAACTTGGGCGCGCTTGGCGGCGGCGAAAGCAGCCTTGAGGCCGGACGCGGCACAAAGGTTGCCTCCAGGATAGGGTCATGCGCCCTTTTGCGCAGGCGGTCATCGGCCTGCACAGGCGGGTTGCGCCGAGGCAGGGCCGATAGGCGCTGCGGCTTCGGCTGGGAGTGCGAGGACGACAATGAGTGCGTCTGGTTTCGATCTGTTTGATCCGGCGCTGGAGAAGGCCTCCTGCGGTGTTGGATTCATTGCCGACATCAAGGGACGCAAGTCGCACAAAATCGTCGAAGACGCGCTGACGATTCTGGTCAACCTTGAACACCGTGGCGCGGTCGGCGCCGATCCGCGCGCCGGCGACGGCGCCGGCATCCTGGTGCAGATACCGCACAAGTTCTTCGCCAAGAAAACCGCCGAACTCGGCATCAAATTGCCCGCGCCCGGCGAATACGCGGTCGGCGCGCTGTTCCTCCCGCACGACGCTGCGTGGCGGCAGGAAATCATGGACACCTACGCGGCCGTTGCCGCGCAGGACGGCATGAAGGTTCTCGGCTGGCGCGACGTACCGACCGACAATTCGACGCTCGGTGAGTCGGTGAAGCCGACCGAGCCGGTAAACAAGCAGGTTTTCATCGCGCGCAATCCAAAGGTGAAGTCGGACGACGAATTCGAGCGCCGGCTCTACATCATGCGCAAGACGATCTCACGCACGCTCTACGCCATGCGCGAGCGGCGGGTGTCGGGTTATTATCCGGTATCGATCTCGTGCCGCACAATGATCTACAAGGGCATGTTCCTCGCCGATCAACTCGGCACCTATTATCCCGATCTGCACGATCCGGATTTCGACAGCGCGCTCGCGCTGGTGCACCAGCGCTTCTCGACCAACACATTCCCGGCGTGGTCGCTGGCGCATCCGTATCGCATGGTCGCGCACAACGGCGAAATCAACACGTTGCGCGGCAACAATAACTGGATGGCGGCACGAGAGGCGTCGGTATCTTCGCCGAAGTTCGGCAAGGACATCTCAAAGCTCTGGCCGATTTCCTACGAAGGCCAGTCCGACACCGCCTGTTTCGACAACGCGCTCGAATTCCTCACCATGGGCGGCTATTCGCTTGCTCATTCGGTGATGATGATGATTCCGGAAGCGTGGGCCGGCAACCAGCAGATGAGCGAGGAGCGCCGCGCGTTCTATGAATATAACGCGGCGCTGATGGAGCCCTGGGACGGGCCGGCGGCAATCGCGTTCACCGACGGCCGGCAGATCGGCGCCACGCTCGACCGCAACGGTCTGCGCCCTGCCCGCTACGTCGTTACGCGCGACGACCGCATTATCATGGCCTCGGAAGTCGGCGTGTTGCCGATTGCCGAAGAGGAGATTGTCACCAAGTGGCGCCTGCAACCCGGCAAGATGCTGCTGGTCGATCTTGAACAAGGCCGGCTGATCCCGGACGAGGAACTCAAGTCCACGCTGGCGAAGAGTCACCCTTACCGGAAGTGGCTCGACAATACGCAAATCGTGCTTGAAGAACTTCCGGAAGCTTCCGAAGTGGCACCGATCTCGAACCTGTCGCTGCTCGATCGCCAGCAGGCCTTTGGCTACACCCAGGAAGACCTCAAGATCCTGATGGCGCCGATGGCGGCCACCGGCGAAGAAGCTGTCGGTTCGATGGGCAACGATGCGCCGATCTCGGCGCTGTCCGAGCGAGCGAAGCCGCTGTTCACCTATTTCAAGCAGAACTTTGCGCAGGTCACGAACCCGCCGATCGACCCGATCCGTGAAGAGCTGGTGATGAGCCTGGTCTCGATCATTGGGCCGCGGCCGAACCTGTTCGATCTTGAAGGCATCTCGGAAACCAAGCGCCTCGAAGTCCGTCAACCGATCCTGACCAACGCAGACCTGGAAAAGATTCGCGCGATTTCGCAAGTCGCAGAATCCCACTTCAAGTCGCGCACCATCGATACGACATGGCCGGTAGAATCCGGCGCTATCGGCATGGCTGAAGCCATCAAAGGGCTGTGTGGCCGCGCCGAGTTCGCAGTGCGCGACGGCATCAACATCATTATCCTGTCCGACCGGCGCGCCGGCGCCGACCGTATCGCCATCCCGTCGCTGCTCGCCTGCGCTGCCGTACATCATCATCTAATCCGCGAGGGCCTGCGCACATCGGTCGGGCTCGTCGTCGAATCGGGCGAGCCGCGCGAGGTGCATCACTTCTGCTGCCTTGCAGGCTATGGCGCCGAGGCGATTAATCCTTACCTCGCCTTCGAGACGATCACGGCGATGAAGGACGAACTGCCGCAAAAGCTCGACGACAAGGAACTCATCAAGCGTTACATCAAGTCGATCGACAAGGGATTGCTCAAAGTGATGTCCAAGATGGGCATTTCCACCTATCAATCCTATTGTGGCGCACAGATCTTCGATGCGATCGGCCTGAAAACGGACTTCGTCGCGAAATTTTTCACCGGCACCGCGACGCGTATCGAGGGCGTCGGACTTGAAGAAATCGCCGAAGAGTGTGTCCGCCGGCATCACGACGCGTTCTCCGATGCTCCGATCTATCGCACCATGCTCGACGTCGGCGGCGACTATGCCTTCCGCGTGCGGGGCGAAGATCACGTCTGGACCGCGGCGACGGTGTCGTCGTTGCAGCATGCCGTACGCGGCAATTCCTACGAGAAATATCGGCACTTCGCCCGGATCATCAACGATCAGTCGGAGCATCTCTATACGATCCGCGGCCTGTTCCGCATCAAAACGGCCAAAGACGAGAAACGCCAGCCGGTTCCTATCGAAGAGGTAGAGTCCGCGAAGGATATCGTGCGGCGGTTCTCGACCGGCGCGATGTCCTATGGTTCGATTTCACGCGAGGCGCACACCACGCTTGCGATCGCGATGAACCGGATCGGCGGCAAGTCGAATACCGGCGAAGGCGGCGAGGAATCCGATCGTTACAAGCCGCTGCCCAACGGCGACTCGATGCGCTCGGCGATCAAGCAGGTGGCCTCCGGCCGCTTCGGCGTCTCGGCGGAATATCTCGTCAATTCTGACATGATGCAGATCAAGATCGCGCAGGGCGCGAAGCCCGGCGAAGGCGGACAGTTGCCAGGGTACAAGGTCGACAAGACCATCGCCAAAGTGCGTCACTCGACGCCCGGCGTCGGCCTGATCTCTCCGCCGCCGCATCACGACATCTATTCGATCGAGGATCTGGCGCAACTCATCTTCGATCTGAAAAACGTCAATCCGGATGGCGACGTCTCGGTAAAGCTGGTCTCGGAAGTCGGCGTCGGCACAGTCGCGGCCGGCGTGTCGAAGGCGCGCTCGGACCATGTCACCATCGCCGGCTACGAGGGCGGCACCGGCGCCGCGCCGCTGACCTCGGTCAAGCATGCCGGTTCGCCGTGGGAGATCGGGCTCGCCGAGACCCACCAGACGCTGGTGGCCAACCGGCTGCGCGGACGCATCGCCGTGCAGGTCGACGGCGGCATCCGCACTGGCCGTGACGTCGTGGTCGGCGCGCTCCTGGGCGCAGACGAATTCGGCTTTGCCACCGCGCCGCTGATCGCCGCGGGCTGCATCATGATGCGCAAGTGTCATCTCAACACCTGCCCGGTCGGCGTTGCCACGCAGGACCCCGTATTGCGCAAGCGCTTTACCGGCCAGCCCGAGCACGTCATCAACTATTTCTTCTTTGTTGCCGAGGAAGTGCGCGAACTGATGGCCGAGATGGGCTATCGCACGTTCAACGAGATGATCGGCCAGATGCAGATGCTCGACCGCATCAAGGTGCTGGCGCACGCCAAGGCGAACGGGCTCGACTTCTCGAAGCTGTTCACCAAGCCCGACATGCCGGCGAATGTTGCGATCTACAATTGCGAGAAGCAGGATCACAAGATCCACGACATTATCGACCGCAAGCTGATTGCACAGTCAAAGGCTGCTATCGAAAACGGCACGCCGGTGCAGGTTTCATTTCCAATCAAGAACGTGGACCGCACCGTCGGTGCAATGCTATCCGGCGAGATCGCCAAGCGTTACGGCCACGAAGGCCTTCCTGCGGATACCATTGTCGCGAAGTTCACCGGTACTGCTGGGCAGAGCTTTGGCGCGTTCCTCGCCCGCGGCGTGACTTTCGAACTCGAAGGTGACGCCAACGATTATGTCGGCAAGGGCCTTTCCGGTGGCCGCATCGTCGTACGGCCTCCGGCGCACAGCACAATCGTTCCGGAAGAGTCGATCATTATCGGCAATACCGTTCTGTACGGCGCGATTGATGGCGAATGCTATTTCCGCGGCGTCGCCGGCGAGCGTTTCGCCGTACGCAATTCCGGCGCCATCGCCGTTATCGAAGGTGCCGGCGATCATTGCTGCGAATACATGACCGGCGGCATCGCCGTCGTGCTCGGCCCGACCGGCCGTAATTTTGCAGCCGGCATGTCCGGCGGCGTCGCCTACGTGCTCGATGCAGACGGCTCGTTTGCCTCACATTGCAATATGGCGATGGTCGAACTGGAGCCGATGCCGGGCGAAGAAGACATCAACTCCAGGATCTTTCACCACACGCGCGACCTCGAAGCCCACGGCATGGTCGATATCATGTCGGACATGAGCCGGTTCGATGGGCATCGGCTGCATCACCTGATCACGCGCCATGCCCGTTTCACCGATTCTGCAATCGCCAAGAAAATTCTTAGTGACTGGAAGAACTGGTATCCGAAATTCCGTAAAGTGATGCCGGTCGAATATCGCCGCGCTCTCAACGAAATGAAGGCCGCGGCCATCGCGGCGGAATAGCGCGAAAACGAGTACGCAGTGGGCAAGATCACCGGATTTCTTGAATACGAACGCGAGGACCGCGACTACCAGCCGGTCGAGGAGCGGGTTCGCCATTGGCGCGAATTCGTGCTGCCGCTGCCTGACAAGGACTATGTTACCCAGGCGGCGCGCTGCATGAATTGCGGCGTGCCGTATTGCATGGGCACCGGCGCTGTCGCTCCCGGTACGCCCGGCTGCCCGGTCAATAATCAAATCCCCGACTGGAATGACCTGGTCTACCACGACGACTGGGAAGAGGCGGCGCGCAACCTGCACTCGACCAACAACTTTCCCGAAGTCACCGGCCGCGTCTGCCCGGCGCCGTGCGAGGCGTCGTGCACGCTCAACATCGACGAGAACCCGGTTACGATCAAATCGATTGAATGCGCGATTGCCGACCGCGCGATCGCGCAAGGTCTCAAGCCGGAACCGGCTGCGACAAAGACCGGGAAAAAGGTGGCGGTTGTCGGCTCAGGCCCCGCCGGTCTTGCCTGCGCGCAACAACTTGCGCGCGCCGGACATGAGGTTCACGTCTACGAGCGCTGGGCTAAAGCCGGCGGCTTGCTTCGCTACGGCATCCCCGACTTCAAGATGGAAAAGCATCACATCGACAAGCGGGTCGTGCAGATGCAGGCCGAGGGCGTTGTGTTCCATTACGGCGCCGATGTCGGAGTCAATGTCCCGGCTGAAAAGCTGGTCAAGGATCACGACGCCGTCGTGCTGACGGGAGGCGCCGAAAAGGGCCGCGACCTCCCCGTTCCCGGCCGCGATCTCAACGGCGTCCATTTCGCGATGGATTTTCTGCCGCAACAGAACCGGCGCGTCAGCGGTGAGAGTGCGGCTCTCGCCGAACCGATTTCGGCCAAGGGCAAGCATGTCGTTGTCATCGGCGGCGGCGATACCGGCTCCGACTGCATCGGAACGTCGATCCGCCAGGGCGCGCTCTCGGTCACCAATTTCGAAATCATGCCGGAACCGCCGGAGCATGAAAACAAGGCGCTGACCTGGCCGAACTGGCCGCTCAAGCTGCGCACCTCATCGAGCCACGAAGAAGGCGCCGAGCGGGACTTTGCGGTCACCACGACGCGCTTCTCCGGCAACAACGGTCACGTGGAAAAACTGCACTGCGCGCGGGTTGATGGGAAATTTCAGCCGGTCGCCGGATCGGATTTCGACATCAACGCCGATCTCGTGCTGCTGGCGATGGGCTTCGTGCACCCGGTGCAGGAAGGCATGCTGCAAAGCCTGGGACTCAAACTTGATCAACGCGGCAACGTCGCTGCCTCGACCGACGATTACCGGACCTCAATCGACAAAGTGTTCGCCGCCGGCGATATGCGGCGCGGCCAGTCGCTCGTGGTCTGGGCGATCCGCGAGGGCCGCCAGGCCGCGCACGCCGTCGATAAATTCCTGATGGGATCGACACAGCTGCCGCGGTGAGCGCGCACTCGCAATGAGTGGAGGCGACGTCCGCCGGGGTTGGTCGAAGCGTTTCGATAGGCGAGAGGTGACGTGCATCATGCTTCGCAAGCTGTGTTGGATTGCCGCGATCGTTTTCTCAACCACGTCGTATTCGCAAAGCGCTTTGGCCGATCCACGCGGCCTTTGGCTGGCCCAGGATGGAGCGCAAGTGCGTATCGCGCCCTGTGGCGGCTACCTGTGTGCGATCCTGGTGAAAACCAAATCGCCGGCTGATCCCGAAACCGGACTGCCGTGGACCGACAGGCACAGTCGCGACCCGTCGCAGCGCAATCGTCCGCTGATCGGGACTGCTGTATTAAACACCCTGGTACCGGATGGCCCGGGCAAATGGTCCGGCCGATTGTATAACGTCGATGACGGCGGGACCTACGAAGGCCATCTCCTCGAATTGAACGCCGGCACTGTTCGGGTCGAAGGCTGCGCCATTGGCGTGTGCGGCGGCCAGAATATGACACGCATCCAGTGAGCGGGCTGAAAACAATATCGTGTCGGCCAGCAGATATCCCGCCGAGCCTGGCAGCATCAGCTTCTCAAAGACACGCACAACTGCGGTTCGGTTCGACACCGAGATGGCAAGCTTGAAGGCGGCATAATCCCCTTGGAAGAGCGTTTGGCCATTTGCCGTGGTCACTTTGTTTGATATCGATTAAGTCTCCATCACAGAGACTTGATGTGACTTTTATCCTAGGACATGCCACTTGGTATCCAGCTCGCTCGTCGTGAGGGACGTCAACTGCAGAGACGGCTTTTGGCGGAGCGGGTGCGGGTTCTGCGGGCGGAAGCTAGTCGCTTCTGTCTGTGGACGGCCTGGGCATCATGCCCGTCCGGCACGTGATCGGACTGCAGGGTGCCTGCTGCACTGGCATCGGAAAGGCTCGTTTAGCCGTTGACCCGGTGTTTCCAGGAAGCGCTGGCCCGGGCCGGGATGGGAGGTGACTTCCATCAAACCGCAGAGGAGCGCCGAAAGGCGAGCGGCCCTCTAACAGGGGCCGCGGCTGTACCTGGTAACGGGTGCAGCCCACGACTGTGCCTGGCAGTCTCCAGGTGCGCCATTCGGCGCTCCGCTTCCCTCTTATCTGGGAAGCAAAACGCTTCGCCTTACGTACGTTCGAGGCAAATCATTGCGACGCGTGACAACTGCGCAGATGCGATCGCATCGCGAGAACGAGAGTGCTTGCGCAAACCTTCACTCTCCCGTGGGGGAGAGGTGAAAGGGCGTACCGCTGTTTGACATTGTGAATCGGAGCACGCGCAAATCGCGCAAGAGGTTTAGTGCGACCAGCCGTACTGCCGCCGCTCCGGCGGATCAGAAGCCGCCACCGACATCGCGCGGAGGCTTGGGCCCACCATCGAGCGACGCCCGCGGCGCCGGACGGGCCGCTGCCGGAGGTTGCGGCGGAGTGGGCGCGGGTTTTGCCGGCTGGTTCTTGGTGGCATCCACCTTCTTCGCATCGGGTTTGGCGGCCGGACCCTTGGCAGGAGCAGCAGGAGCCGGCGGCTGCGGCTCGATTTCCGCATTGCCCTTGGCGTCTGGACGCGGCCAGGAGAAATCGTCGGCGCGGCCGGACGGCGGCGTAATCGGATCGCCGTGCGTGAGCACACGAGTCGCCACCGGATCGGTATTGACCGGCGCACTGCGGCCGCTGTCGCCCAACAGGCTGCCACCGTCGTTGCTGACCGAAGCGGTCAGCGGCAGCACCGGACCGACGGCCGGACGCGGCCCGTTGACGCCCGGCTTTGGCGTATCGTCGGGTACCGGCAATGCCACCGGAACGAGACGATTGTTCATGACGCGACGCAGCGCCTGCGCCACAAGTTGCGCGAGCTTGACCGCGCCGGCTTTGGTGAAATGCACGCCGTCGCTGGTACGCAGCCGCCGGGTCTGACCTTCAAAGTCAGGCCCCTGGCTTACATAGCGGCCACTGTCGTCGACGAACCCGTCCCAGATATCGACATAGACGATACCGGCCCGCTCGGCGCGTGCGCGATAAAGCTCATCGAGATAGCTCATGTCACCGGTGGAGCGCGTGCCGGAGACCGCCGGCAGACCGACCCAAATGACCGGCACGCCTCTGCTCTTGAGCGCGGTGATCATGTCGTCAATGCGCTTTGAATAAAGCTCGGCCCATTTGTCGGTGTGAAAATCGTTGGAACCCGCCGGTCCCTGGCGTTGCGGTTCAGCTGGCAATGATCTGAAGGCAGTTCGCCGTTCGGCTTCGCTGCATCGGACGGCGGCTGACCATCCGTTGCCTTATCTGGCGCCTGCGTTCCAGAAGCCGGCGTTCCTGGAGCCGGCGGAGTGCCCGGCTTCGGCGGCGCCTTGTCGCGAAGCGGGACGCGATCGTTCAGCCCGAGCATGACAACAATGGCGCTTGGCTTGTCTACCGCCAGGACATCCTTGATCGTTGCGCCCCACTCAAGCTGATCGTTCTTCGCGTCATAAGCGAACCAGGCCGGACGCCGTTTTGATGTAGCGGGCGACACCGACATCCGGCGTATCCGAAAACGCTTCCTCAAGTCCGTAGGCGAGCCAGTCGGCCATCGAGTCGCCGATCACCGCGACCGTGCTGGTCGGCGGCGTTTCGTATTTGCGCGGCCCTGGCGCCTTGAAGGATTCG
Source organism: uncultured Alphaproteobacteria bacterium (assembly GCA_963739945.1). Taxonomy (GTDB): domain Bacteria; phylum Pseudomonadota; class Alphaproteobacteria; order Rhizobiales; family Xanthobacteraceae; genus BOG-931. The sequence goes on from CAVUCN010000001.1 coordinate 25,373, forward strand.
GTCGGCTGCTGCTGTTGCTGCGGCGGCTGGTAGAACGGACCGCCGACCCCGGGCCCTCCGAAGAACGGAAAGCCGCCGCCAAAAAAGCCGCGCTGCTGCGGGGCCGGCCGGCTCGGACGCTGGCCGTAGGACCCGAAAAACTGGGCGCTGGCGGGAACGGACCACAGGTACCCTGCACCCAGCAGAGCGACTGCGAGCAGACTCAGGCCCTTCAACCGTAAATTCCGGTTTGCCATTAATGGCTTATCCAATCCATCGCTCGCCGCAGCCGTGAGCGATCTGTTCCGGCGGCCGCGCCGGACGGAGCACATACTAGCCAAAAAATGTCGGTTTGAGGATGGCCTCGGGGCAACGTGGTTACGGCTGGCGCAACCGGTCGAGCACGCTCGAGGAGGCAAATCCGTCCGGCGTGAGACCGACCGAAGCCTGATAGTTGCGGATGGCGATCCGCGTTCGCGGGCCAAGCCGTCCGTCCGGGTTGCCGATGTCGAACCCACGGGTCGCCAGACAGCTGCTGCAACTCCAAACGCTCATCAAGCGTCAGCACGCGCTCATCGCGCGGCCAATCGTGGATAAAAGGCGCACCGCCGCGCATCCGGTCGGCCAGATAACCGATCGCAAGCGCATACGCTTCCGCCGGATTGTATTTCATGATGACGCGAAAATTCTGGGTCATCAGGAAAGCCGGACCGCGTGCACCTGCCGGCAACAGCAAAAACGCGGTCTCATCGGCGTGCGGGAACGGCTTGTTGCCGGCGCGACGCACGCCGAGACCTTCCCACTGCTTGATCGTCATCTGCTTCGCGCGATCGGCGAGGAGATAGTCGAAATTCTGCGGTAACGTGACTTCGTAGCCCCAGGAACGGCCGCTGACCCAACCGTCCGTTTTCAGATTATTGGCGGTGGATGCGACCAGGTCCGGAATTGAATCGACGACGTCGCGATGCCCGTCGCCGTCAAAGTCGACGGCGTAACGCTTGAACGATGTCGGCATGAATTGCGTCGGACCGAACGCGCCGGCCCAGGAGCCGATGAGATGCTCGGGTGGAACGTCGCCGCGCTGCAGGATTTCGAGGGCCGACAGGAATTCTTCGCGGAAATAATTCCGGCGGCGGCCGACACAGGCCAGCGTCGCGGTCGAGCGCACCACCGGGCGGTCGCCGCCGAGCGTGCCGTAGTTCGAATTCGACGCCCCAGATCGCAGCGATGATGTACTTGTCGACGCCGTAGGCTTTCTCAACCGCATCGAAGGTCTGCGCATATTGCGTCACCAGCGCCCGGCCGCGCGCAATGCGGTCGTCGCTCACCAGAAGGTCGAGATAATCCCAGGTCGCCTTGGTGAACTCCGGCTGCGCGTCGAGCAGATCCATGATGTGCAGATCCGGCGTCAGGCCGGCGGTGAACCGCTCGAAATTGGCTCGGCTGACGCCGCGCCGCGCCGCGTCGGGCCAAAAGCCGGCAACGCAATTGTTGAAGTCGGCGGCCGCGGCACGGATCGCATCCGCCGTCATTGACGGATCGCCGGAAGCGCCCGGCTGACCGCTCCAGTCGCTTCCTCCGCCATTGGGAACCGAGCCGGTCGCCGAAGGTTGGAAAAGGCGGCCAAGCCAATTGTCCGGCTTGTCTTGTGCCTGTGCACTCCCGGCGAGGATTGCGGCGATCAAAAACGCCGCAGCAAGACGCATGATCGCCGTTGGCAATGGCATCGTCGAGGTAAACATGGCGAACAATCTCAATTTACGGCTGCACGAGCGGCCGTCGACTATGCTATCGAACCTTTAATGCGGCGTTGGTACTGTCTTTTTCTGGCAACGGGATGCGGCTAATTATGCGGGCTGATTCGCGTTGCAATGCCTAACCGATGCCGTCTTTTTGTTTGAACAATCAATTTGGCAATAAAACGGACGATATGACGCTCCAGTTCTCCTTCCCAACGGCCAGCATCACATGAAGCCCATCCGCAAGGCGGTTTTCCCCGTGGCCGGCCTCGGCACCCGGTTTTTACCGGCGACCAAGGCCATGCCCAAAGAGATGCTCCCGGTGGTCGACCGGCCGCTCATCCAGCATGTCGTCGACGAGGCCCGTGAAGCCGGCATCGAACACTTCATTTTCGTCACCGGCCGCAACAAGGGCGTTATCGAGGATCACTTCGACCGGCAGTTTGAGCTGGAAATGACGCTGCTCGAGCGCCAGAAACACGGGGCGCTGGATTTCCTCACCAAAGAGCTCCCGGTACCAGGCTCGACGAGCTTCACCCGGCAGCAGGAGCCGCTGGGCCTCGGCCACGCCGTATGGTGCGCCCGCGAGCTAGTCGGCAACGAGCCATTCGCCCTGTTGCTGCCTGACGTGCTGGTTCAACACGAGCGCGGCTGTCTGGCGCAAATGATGGACGCCGCGCGCGGCCTGACCGAGCCCGCCAACATCGTCGCGGTCGAAGAAGTTCCCTACGAGCGCGTCGACCAATATGGCGTGGTCGGTATCGGCGAGCACATCGGAAAAATGTTCTCGATCACCAGCATGGTCGAGAAACCGCCGCGCGACCGGGCGCCGTCGAACCTCATTCTCACCGGCCGTTATATTTTGCAGCCGGAAATTCTCGAAATCCTCGGCAGCCAGGAGCGCGGCACCGGCGGCGAAATCCAGCTGACCGACGCCATGATCCAGCTGGCGAAGCGGCAGTCGTTCTATGGCCTGAAATTCGACGGCCGGAGTTTCGACTGCGGCTCGAAAATCGGATTCCTCACCGCCAACGTTTCCTATGCGCTGGCGCGCAGCGACATCGCGCCGGACTTTCGGGCCGAACTGAAGCGAATTCTGAGCGACTGACGGTCTAACGTTGCAGGCGCAACGTGAGCAGCACAGCCGTGGCATCATAAGCTGCGCCGCTGACATTCGAGGTCAGCCAATCGTGGCGCAGCTCGCCTTTCAGCGATACCTCGCGCGTGAACTTGTAAGTGGCGCCGCCCGATACGAAATAACGATTGTCGGTGCGGCCGAGGCCGACATATTCGTCGCGGCCATAGCCGGCAATGCCGTTGATGATCAGCCAGCGGCGCAGCGCGTGATCGACCTCGACATTGACGTCGCGGCTCAGCGTGCCGGAAACGTTCTGCAGAATAAACTCGTTGACGACGGACGACGCCGTGAGTCTCGCTGTCGTCAGACGCGGTCACCTTCCAGGTCAGCGTACCGTCGAGAGTCGCACCGCCGATATTCGGTAAATTGGGATCCTGATAGGTGCGGTGGATATAGCCCAGAGCAATTTCGCCAGTGAGACTGCTGAAAAGATCAAGCGTAGCCCCGACTTTTACGCTGGTGCCAATCGAGTCACGCAACTGCCCGTTAAAGTCGAGCTTGTCGTCGTGAACGCGTTGGTCTTGCTGAACTTCGACAAAGGGCTTGAGGCCCGGATCGATCTCATATCCGACCCGCGCGACGCCGGCATATTGATTGAGATTCTGGTCGGTATTGCTCAAGCTCTCGCCGTCGACGAGCTGCGAAGGCTGGTACATCGAACGATCGAACATTCCCTTCAGCGAGACAAAGAGCCGGTTGAAGTTCTGCAGAATGCCGAAGGTTCCGCCGACGGTGGTTCCAATCGGCATCTTTGCAAGATCGGCGGGCAGATTGGGATTTCCGGGATTTGAAGTGGTGACCAGCACGCGGTTTTCCAGCAGCAGTTGGGTGTCGCGGGTCACGTCGATACGCCCGTCGATGATCGAGTTGAAATACGGACGGTTGAGCGAAGGCTCAAAGCTGCCGTTGGTATAGTCGGTGTAGGAGCCCTTGATATCGGCGGTCAAAGAATGGCGGGCCCAATCCGATTGCACCAGCAACTCCGGCGCGACAACGAAATAGGGAGAGCTTGCTCCGCCGGAGATATGCGACGGATTGCTGTCCGCGCCGGCCGACAGTTCGATCGATGGGAAAAATATGAGGGAGCCGCCGCGGATACCGACGGGGGCATATGGGTCATTGTCACCGATCGGCAGCCCCGGTTGCGGAATGGTGCCGAGCGGCAAGCTGTTGAGCGGAGGCGTGTTGGGCGGCGGCGTGCTTGCGGTTGCGTTAGGATCATTCAGCGCGGCGCGCGCTGTCTCCTCGGCATCGATCGCCTGCGGCACGGGCAGCTTTGAACCGGGGCGATTAGCTGCCGTCAGCGGATAAACCACCGGCGGCGGGCTGTTGATGGGCAGCGGCTGTGAAACCTGCGGCAGGGTGGCGCCGGACCGGCCGGCAGCCTTGCTTGGATAAATCTCCGCGGGTGGCGCAATCGGCCGGGACGGCGGAGTGGACGGCACGTCAAATCGTGTCGTTGGAACAGGATCGAAAGTTGTCTCGGGCGCTTCCACGCCGGGTCCCGGCGTGACGACCTGGGCCCGCAGTCTGGCTTTCCTGTTCTTCGACAAGTTCGCGGAGTCAAAACCGGTACCGCCGACGCCAAAACGTGGCGGACTGCCATAGGTCGGTATCGCACCGATGCGCGATGGCGCGGTGAACGTCCCGGTCGGCGGCGTCTGATTGTCGAGAGTGCCGGCGCGTCGAAACCGCGGCGGATTGTTTGGGTTGCCCTGAAACGTAGGCTGAAGAAATTGGGCATTTGGGTCCGGAATCGACGACTGCGCCACGGTGCCGTTTCCGTTGCCTGGCGTCTGCGCCACGCCAACGGCCGGCGCCAGCGCCAAGGCGGCAGCAGCGGCGGCTATCAGTGGCCGGCAACGGCACGACACCTGCGACCTCCTCGCCACCGAACCTGTTATCGGGCCGGCAAAGAACCGGACCGGCCGGCGCGAGACACGCGCCAAACGGCAGCAGCCACGGCCGCCGAGGCGAGCCGAGGGTTAACGGAGTTAAAACGGATATGGTTAACGAGAGGTTGATTGGCCGGGCACTAGCCGCGGCTCACACCCAGCCTTTGAGCTCGCGCATAGCGAGCTGCCAGATCATCAGCATGCCGGCCTCGCTGTCATTGAGGCAGGGAATCGCGGCGAAGTTCTGCCCCCCTGCCCGCTTGAACACGTGGGCATTCTCGACGGCGATTTCTTCCAACGTCTCCAGGCAATCGGCGGAAAAACCCGGTGTCAGAGCGACAAGGTTTTTCACGCCCTGCTTGGCCAGCGCTTTGACGGTTTTTATCGTATAGGGCTCAAGCCATTTGGCGCGGCCGAAACGCGACTGGAACGTCATCATCAGCTTCAACTCGTCGAGCCCCAATTGTGCGCGCAGGAGCTGTGTAGTCTTCACGCACTGTGCCTCGTAGGGATCGCCTTTAAGGACGTATTCCTTGGGCATGCCGTGATACGACAACAGGATTACGTCCGGCGCGAACGGCAACGCCCTGAGCTCGGCTTTCAATGAAGATGCCAGCACTTCGATGTAATATGGATCGTCGTAGTAGGCCGGCATGATGCGAAGCGCCGGCTGCCGACGCAACTTCATCAGATAGCGGAACACCTCATCGGCAACCGTCGCAGTCGTCGCTGCCGAATATTGCGGGTAAAGCGGCATCACCAGAATGCGATCGCAGCCACGCGCGATCAGCTTTTCAAGCTGCGATGCGATTGAAGGGCTGGCATAGCGCATCGCCCAGTCGACGATAACGTGCTTGCCGAGCGGCTCGAGAATGCCGGCAAGCTTCGCGGCCTGCGAACGCGTGATGGTCTTAAACGGTGACTCGTCCTTGTCGCGATTCCAGATCGCCTGATAGTCGCGCGCTTTGCGGCGAGAACGTATCGGCAGGATGACCCCGTTGAGAAACAGTCTCCAGAGGAAGCCGTCGTTCTCGATGACACGGCGATCGGTGAGAAATTCCTTTAGATACCGGCGCACGGATGCTGCATCGGCCCTGTCGGGCGTACCGAGATTGACGAGGAGCACGCCGATACCGCGCTCGACCGGCGTGGTTTCCGTCGCTGTCTTTGCCGCGGATACGTCCTCGGCAGCAGGCGCAGGCGTTACAGCTTCGACGGCAGGCGGCGACGTCTCCGCAAGTGGAGGGGCTTCGACGACTACCGGCGACGCAACTTCCGCCACGTGCGGCTCTTTCACCTCAGCAGCAGTTCCCGGAACTTGCGGCAGGTCATTCATGTTACCAGAATACTCTATTGGAGTTCCGCTGGCGAATTTTTGTGAGTCTCACTTTAGCCCCATTCCGCTGGCGGTAAATGACAGCATCAACCAGGGAGGAAATAATCCATGATGCGTGGCGTATCGATTTTTTTTGCAGTGATTTTGACGTCGAGTGCAGCGTTAGCGCAAACCTCTTCGCAGGAAAACACCCCGGAGGACCGCGCCTGCCGCAGCGATGCACACCGCTTCTGCAAAGATGACATTCCCGATCAATTCAAGGTCGGTTCGTGTCTGCAAATGAACAAAGAGAAACTTAGCCGCGGCTGCAAGGCGATGCTGGCAACCCACGGCATGTAGCAGCAAAACCCGTCGCAGCCTGCTATTGGACAGTCGAAACAAGGTCGCCGGCTCCGTTGAGCCGGTCGATCATCATCAGGTTTTCAAAGGCACGCGACTTCCGGTCATCGGAGAAATTCGCTCCGAGACAATCGGCAAACTTGTCCCATAGCTGCTCGCGCGACAGCGGGCGCTCGTGGCTTCCTTTTGCGTATTCGACCGGGCCGCTCCTGAGCGTTTGTCCCTTGACTGTCGTGATTTCGACCTCATCGGAGGGCGCGAAGTTGGAGCCTTCCTTGACCGCATCCGTGCCGGTGAGCGCGACGCGCGGAAAGATAGCCTGAACGTCCGGGCGATTTACGAACGCATCGGTCAATTCAGCAAGACCGACGTGACGGGCACAAAGCGCAGCCGCCATCGCGAACTGCATGCTGAACTTCGCCTCAAGCCCGGTCTGCGGGCGGCTGTTACGCAGCATCAGCATCTGCGTCCTTCCGGTCAGCACATGAATCCGCTCGACCTGCTCAGGCGAAAGATTGTGGCGCTCGACCAGAGCAAGCGCGGCATCGATCGAACGGTGCGTCGCATAGCAGATCGGATAGCGCTTGATGCTCAAACCGTGGCCGACAATGTGCCAATCTTTCTGCGCAGCGTTGAACGGACGATCGAGGTCGGGATTACCGGCTACCGAAAGCGCCATCAGCAATCCCGCGGGATGTTCCAGCGCATCGAGGGAAGCGGACAGTCCTGCTTGCGCCAAACGCGCCGCCAGCAGGCCGGACTGTCCAGCGCGGCCGACCTGAAACGACTTGGTCATGCTGCCGAAATTTGCGACCAGGCCAGACGACATCGACGCAGCGATTGCCATGGCGGTCGAAATGCCTTTGGCATCGAGGCCTCGCAATTTGGCACACGCCGCCGCCGAAGCGATCGGCCCAAGCACGGCTGACGGGTGCCAGCCCTTGCGATGCAGCGGGATTGGCTGGCGTTCCAGAAGCTCCGCCCAGACTTCAAAGCCTGCGATGTAAGCCGTCAGCATTTCGGCGCCGCTTGATCCACTCGCCTCGGCCTGAGCCAGGATCGCAGGCACCAGTACGGCGCTCGGATGCCCGTCGAGCGAGACATCGTCATAGTCCAGGATGTGCGCAGCAATGCCGTTGACCAGCGCCGCTGTCTCAACAGAACGCCTGGCGCCGGACGGAATGAGCGAAGCCAGCGCCGCGCCGCTTGCATGGCCCAGTTCCCGATCCACCAGCGCCACTTCCGGATCGCGCGAACCGGCAATCAACACGCCGAAGCAATCAGCCATGCCGCGGCGCGCGGTATCGCAGCCTTCCGAAGGGATTTGGCGCAGGTTGAGATCGGCAACGAAGCGGCCGAGGTCCAGGGTAAGAGAACTCATTGGCTTCTCCTGCGGAACGCACATTCAGCATGGCGCTATCCGCTCGGCCGTCAAGCCGCTGAACCGCGCTCCCGCAACGTCCGCTGGATGCTAGGATAGCGCAGCGACAATGGAGAGGCTTTCGCATGCCAAACGAAGCCGGACTGCCGCCCTACGGTAACGGCACGTTGCCGCCGGGCATTCGTTCCCGCGCCATTGCCAACGTCAACGGTTTGACCGTGCATATTCTCGAAGCCGGCTACGCGACCGCCGGCGAGCCGGCGGTGCTGCTTCTCCACGGCTTTCCGGAGCTTGCCTATAGCTGGCGTAAAATCATGCTGCCGTTGGCGCAAGCCGGCTATCACGTTATCGCACCCGACCAGCGCGGCTACGGACGAACGACGGGTTGGAACGGTTCCTACGATGCCGATCCCGACCCGTTCCGGATTCTCAATATGGTCCGCGATGCCACCGCGCTGGTGTTCGCACTCGGTTATCGTCAGGTGGCGATGGTTACCGGGCACGACGCAGGCTCGCCGGTCGCGGCCTGGAGCGCACTTGTTCGGCCTGACGTATTCCGCTCAGTGGCGATGATGAGCTCGCCGTTTCCCGGTGTGCCGCCCTTGCCGTTCGACACCGCGAACGGCGCGGCACCACCGCCACGGCCGATGACTGATGATGAAATGGACGCCGAACTCGCGAAGCTCGATCCGCCGCTGAAGTACTATCAGAATTACCAGCGGACGCCCGGCGCCAACGACGACATGCTGCATGCGCCGCAAGGGTTGCACGATTTCTTCCGCGCCTACTACCACTACAAAAGCGCCGATTGGAAAGACAACAAACCGCATCCGCTCAAGGCGCGCACTGCCGAAGAGCTGGCGAAAATGCCGACCTACTATGTGATGGAGCGGGACAAGGGCATGGCTGCAAATGTCGCGCCCTTCATGCCGTCGGCCGCCGAGATCGCGCAATGTCGGTGGCTGACCGAGACGGAAGTCGACGTCTATGTCACGGAATACAGCCGAACCCAATTCACCGGCGCGCTGCAAGGCTATCGCGTCCGGCGTGGCACCGACCGAAAGAGCATGGCGGAAATGCACACGTTCTCGGGCCGCAGCATCGACGTGCCGTCACTCTACATCGCCGGCAAGAGCGATTGGGGCACTTACCAAACACCGGGCGCGGCTGACAGCATGCAGAACAGTGCCTGCACGCAGATGGCAGGATTTCATCTGGTGGACGGAGCCGGGCATTGGGTGCAGCAGGAGCAACCTGAGAAGGTCGCCGAATTGCTTCTCGCTTTTCTGCGACACCCATCGCAGACCGGTCACAAGGCGTGATCGGGCAAGGTCGGAGTAAAATTGGCCGGCGCGAGTGAAATTATTCGGCAGCTTTGAGCAGGCTCGGCCCACCGCTGCGGAATTGCTCAAGCAGCGCCGCCTCGTCAGCTTTGGCCGCAGTAAGGTGCTGCTGCTTGACGTGGCCGAAGCCGCGGATTTTCTCCGGGATCACCGCAAGACCGACGGCGAGGTGGTGATTTTCCGCAGTCAGTTTCGCCTGAACTTCGTCGAGCATTTCCTCATAGTCGGTAATCAACCGGCGCTCGGTGCGGCGTTCGAACGTCCGGCCGAACGGATCAAGCGCCGTGCCGCGCAGGAATCTGAATTTCGCCAGAAGCCGGAAGGCCGACATTATCCACGGACCAAAACTCATCTTGCGCGGCAGGCCCGTCGTCTTGTCGATCCGTGCCAGCACCGGCGGCGCCAGATGGAATTCAAAGCGCAAATTATCGCCGTCAAATTCGGCTTCGACCTGCTTGCGGAATGCGCCGTCGGTATAGAGCCGCGCGACCTCATATTCGTCTTTGTACGCCATCAGCTTGAACAGATAGCGCGCGACGGCATCGGCAAGCCCGCACTTGCCGGGAGCGCGGGCGGTCTCGGCAGCTTTGACCTTCTCGACCAAAGCGCGATAGCGCACCGCATAGGCGGCGTTTTGATAATCGGTGAGGAATTTCACCCGGCGCTCGACCGTCTCCTCGAACGACTCGGAAAGCTGCCGCGCATCGCTGGCGACAGACGTCGCCGGTTTTGCCAGGTTCTCGATCGCAGCCGGGTCGATAACGGCACGGCGGCCCCAGTGAAAGGCGGCATGATTCATCTTTACTGCTTCGCCATTGAGCTCGATCGCTTTTTCGATGGCGGCGGCTGACAGCGGAATCGTGCCGAGCTGATAGGCGTAGCCGACCATGAACATGTTCGCGCCGATCGATTGGCCGAACAGTGCATTCGCGATGCCACTGGCGTTGATGAAATGGGTTTTGTCACGGCCGGCGTCGGCGACGATGGTTCGCTTCAACCGCTCGGTCGGCAGCGAGAAATCGGCATTGCGGGTGAATTCGCCAGGCAGGAACTCGGCGGTGTTGACCACCATTTCGGTCGCGCCGGGCTTCACTGCGGCCAGAATCTTGCGCGCCCCGGCAACAACGATATCGCCGCCCAGAATCAGGTCGGCGCGGCCGGCTGCGACACGGATGGCATGAATCGCCTCCGGGTTCTCGGCAAAGCGGATGTAGCTGAAAACTGCGCCGCCCTTCTGCGCCAGCCCTGCCATGTCGAGAACGCCAACGCCTTTGCCTTCGAGATGCGCGGCCATGCCCAGAATGCCGCCGATCGTGACGACGCCGGTACCGCCGACGCCGGTGACGACGACATTGTAGGTATGATCTATCGCCGGGAGCTTCGGATCCGGCAGCGGCGCGAGATCATGATCGGCCGCAACGCCGACGCCCTTCTTCAGCTTGGCGCCATGTACCGTCACGAACGACGGACAGAAACCTTTGACGCAGGAAAAATCCTTGTTGCAGCTCGATTGATCGATGGTGCGCTTGCGGCCCCACTCGGTCTCGAGCGGTTGCACCGAGACACAATTGGATTTGACGCCGCAATCACCGCAACCCTCGCAAACCAGCTCATTGATGATCGCGCGTTTATCGGGATCTGGAAACTTGCCGCGTTTGCGGCGCCGCCGCTTCTCCGACGCACAGGTCTGATCATAGATCAGGACGGTTACGCCGGGAATTTCGGCGAGCGACGTCTGCACCTCGTTGAGATCGTCACGGTGGTGGATAGTCAGCCCTGCCGGCCATGCGGTGCCAGACGGATATTTGTCGGGTTCGTCGGTTACGACAACGACGCGCTTGGCGCCTTCGGCCGCTACCTGCCGTGCGACTTGCGGTACGGTCAGGCCGCCGTCATTGGCCTGGCCGCCGGTCATGGCGACCGCGTCGTTGAACAGAATTTTATAGGTGATGTTGGTGTTTGAAGCGATCGCGGCGCGGATCGCCATGTAGCCGGAGTGATTATAAGTGCCGTCGCCGAGATTCTGGAAAACATGCTTGCGGTTGGAGAACGGGGCTTCGCCGACCCAGTTGGCGCCCTCGCCACCCATGTGGGTGTAGCCTAAAGTCGAGCGATCCATCCACTGCGCCATATAATGACAGCCGATGCCGGCATAGGCGCGCATGCCTTCCGGCACCACCGTCGACGTGTTGTGCGGGCAGCCTGAGCAAAAATAGGGAATACGCTGGGCGATGTCCCTGGTCTCCGCGGCAATCCGCTGGAATTCCTTGAGCCGCGCCACGCGGGCAATGATTTCGTCGTTGCGATGATACTTTCAGCAGCCGGTCGCCGATGCAGATCGCGACCTCGTTCGGATCGAGCGCGCCCTTGACCGGGAACAGCCACTCGCCCTGCTCGTCTTTCTTGCCGATACAAACCGGCTGGTTCGCGGTGCCATAAAGCTCCTCGCGGACCTGAACTTCGAGCAACGACCGCTTCTCTTCGACAACGATAATAAGGTCGAGACCTTGAGCGAATTCTTTCAGCTCGCGTTGGCTGAGCGGCCAGGCACAACCGGCCTTGAACAACCGGATACCGAGTTCATTGCACTTGATCTCGTCGATGCCGAGTTCGTCGAAGGCCTGCCGGACATCGAGATAGCTTTTGCCGGTGGTTATGATGCCGATCTTCGGATCGCGGCCGCCTGAAGTAATGATGCGGTTGAGCTTGTTGGCGCGCACGAAGGCAAGCATGGCATCGCGCTTGTAGTCGTGCAGGCGTGCTTCCTGAGCAAGTATCGGATCGCTGAGGCGGATATTGAGGCCGCCGGGCGGCATCTGAAAATCGTCCGGCGTGACGATATTGATGCGCTCAAGGCTGCCGTCGATCGCTGCTGTCGACTCGATCGTCTCGTGCATGGTCTTGAGCGCGACCCACGTGCCGGTGAAGCGCGACATCGCCCAGCCGTAGAGACCGTAATCGAGCACTTCCTGCACCCCGGCGGGGTTCAGGATCGGAACCATGACGTCAATGAAGTGATATTCTGATTGATGCGCGGTGGTCGAAGATTCGGCGGTGTGGTCGTCGCCCATCAACGCCAGTACGCCGCCGTGTTTTGAGGTACCGGCCAGATTGGCGTGGCGAAATACGTCGCCGGTGCGGTCGACACCAGGTCCCTTGCCGTACCACATGCCGAATACGCCATCGAACTTGCCTTCGCCGCGCAGTTCGGCCTGTTGGGAGCCCCAGACCGCGGTTGCGGCAAGGTCTTCGTTGATGCCGCCCTGAAAGCGCATATCGCTCTTTTGCAGGAACGAAGCTGCGCGCTGAAACTGGCTGTCCAGGCCGCCAAGCGGCGACCCGCGATAACCGGTGACAAAACCTGCGGTATTGAGGCCGTTGCGGCGATCCAGCTCTTTTTGCGTCAGGCAAAGGCGAACCAGCGCCTGAAACCCCGTCACAAATACCCGCCGCTGGCCGAGGTCGTATTTGTCGTCGAGTTTGACGTCGTGCAACGCCATTACGCAGGCCTCTCTGCCCCCTTCGGCACGGGCAGTTTGCCCTTACGGGCACGATATTGCCAGAGGGCCAGTGAATTGAACGGGATATAAGCAGCCGTGCTACGGCGGCAATGCCGGCTGACCTGCCAAATTACCACTGTCGCTTGACTGAACGCCGCCTAAGCGGCGCGCGTGCGCGGGTTGATCCGCTCCAGGAGCGCCGGGATTTCCGACAGCGGCCTCGGCCTGCTGAACAGGAAGCCTTGCGCCTGCACGCACCCCTCCGCGCGCAGAATTTCAAGCTGTTGTTCGGTCTCGACACCTTCTGCCGTCGTGATCATGCCCAGGCTCGCGCCGAGTCGAGTGACAGCGCGGATGATCGCGACACAATCGTTTTGCTTGCCGAGCTCGTGGACGAAGGAGCGATCGATCTTGATCTTGCCGAACGGGAAACTGCGAAGATAGCTCAGCGACGAATAGCCAGTGCCAAAGTCGTCCATGCAAATTCGGACGCCGAGATCGCGCATCTGGTGCAGAGTGTCGAGAACGGCACGGTCGTCCTGCAACAGGACCAACTCGGTAATCTCCAGTTCGAGACGGGACGGCGACAAACCGGACTGACCGAGCGCGGAAACGACTGACAGCGAAAGCGTCGGATTACGGAATTGCACCGCGGAAAGATTGACCGCGACCGTGATCTTGTCCGGCCAAGCAGTGGCATCCTTGCACGCCTGCTTGAGTACCCACTCGCCAAGCGGCACGATAAGTCCGATTTCCTCGGCGACCGGAATGAATTCGTCGGGACCGACCAGACCGCGCTCCGGATGGTTCCAGCGCAACAGCGCCTCGAAGCCACAGATCTCGCCGTTCGCAAGCTGGACAAGCGGCTGATAGTAGAGCTCGAATTCGTTGGCGAGCAGCGCCTTGCGCAGGTCGAGTTCCAGACGCCGGCGCTCCTGCATCTGCGCATCCATCTCCGGCTGGAAGAAGTGATAACTGCCGCGGCCATTGGCCTTGGCGCGATAGAGCGCCATGTCAGCGTTGCGCAGCAATTGATCGGGCTCGTTGCCGTCGGTCGGCGCCATGGCAATGCCGATACTGGTACCGATGATGACCTGATGGCCGTGAACCTCGAATGGCTCCAGCAGCGTTTCAATGACCTTGGCGGCAAGCTCGCCAGCCTCGCTGGGCCGGGCCTGGCTTTGCACGATGGCAAACTCGTCGCCGCCGAGGCGTGCGACTGTATCAACGCCGCGCACCACGCGTTGCAGGCGCTCGGTCACCGCACACAGCAACGCATCGCCGACGGAATGACCGAGTAAATCGTTGACGCCTTTAAAACGGTCAAGGTCGAGGAACATCACCGCCAGCCGCTCGCCGCGGTGGAGCGCCTGCTCCATCTTGTCGCGGAACAGCACGCGATTGGGCAAGCCGGTGAGCGCGTCATGCCGCGCCATGTGCATGATCTTGGCTTCGGCCTGACGCCGCTCGGTGACATCTTCGTATGTCGCAAGCCAGCGACCGTCTTCGGTTCGGGTATAGGTACAGGAGATTACCCTGCCGTTGCTGAGGTCGTAGAGATGTGGCCCGTCAGCCTTCTCGTCGAGGAAGCCGATATGTTCCTCGCACAATTGATCCGCGGTTTTTCCGGAAAGGTTGTTGATCGGGATGCAGATTTCCAGCACTTCTTTGTAGGTAAGGCCGGTCCTGATCCGATCGGATGGCAGCCGGAAGATTTCTACGAAACGGCGATTGAAAACCTCGAGGCGATTTTGCGAATCGTAGAGGCACAGGCCCTGCGACATATTTTCGAGCGCAACGTCGAGCAGCAGATTGGTTTCGCGCAGCGACCATTCCTGCTTCTTCAGGCGGCTGATGTCGCTGCACAACACGATGAAGCCCTGATCCCGCGTCGGCGAACGGCTGATGCGCAGCCACCGCCCGTTCGCCATCAATGCCTCGCGGGTCGCGTGCTGCGCGTTGTCGCACCGCATCAGCACGTGCTCGGCATCGGCCGAACCGCACAGTGCCGGCTCAAGTTGCGCGAGCGGCGTGCCGGGCTTGAGCAAAAACGCCGGGACACCGAGCAAATCGGCAGCCTGGGCATTGGCAAGAACAATGCCATCGTCGGCATCGACCACCACAACGCCTTCGGGAGAATTCTCAAGCGCGTCGGCAAGACGCCCCTGGGCCGAGCGACGCTGTTCGACCTCGCTATCCATCATTGTTTTGATGTTGTCGCGCATAACCCCCATCGACGCGAGCAGGGCGCCAAGCTCATCGGCGCTGCCTTTCGGCACGGCGACCTCGAGATTGCCGGCTGCGATCAATTTGGCGACGTTGGAAGCGACTGCGACCGGCCCGACGATCCGCCGAGCCAGAGCCCAGGCGACAAGCGCTGACAGCAGAAGCGCCAGCGCAATGCCGGCGATGTTAAGCTGCAGATCGTGCCCTACAGCCGCCCGCGCGCTTTGCCGATACAGGAAGCCGTCGCCGGCCGTGTAATTCACGAAAAGATCGATCTCGTCATCGACCCTTTGCGCAAACCGATCGAGCGTTACCCAATTGACGTCGCTTTGCGGGCTATCCAGCAGGCGCGCGCAAACGTCTTGCCATGCAGCGACCGCGCGCTTGACACTGTCGGCGGCGCGCGTTGCGCGCACCGACTGCGAGCGTTGCGCGGCAATATCAAGGTCCTCGGAGAGCGACTTGCCGAGCTTGTCCATCTCATCGGCAAGCGCGCGCCGCATATTGGGATCGGTAGCAATCCAGCGGCGCGCAAACGCGGCGCGCATCGATGCGAAATCGGTCGCGGCCGCACGGGCGTAGTTGATCGACATCAGGGATTCGTCGAACGTCTTGTCGACCAGCATGCCGGCGTTGCGCACGCCCATGGTGGTGTAGGCGCCGAGCGCCGCGGTAATCACGCTCATCACCAGAAACGCGATCAGAATCCGTCCGCGGATGGTCATGCACAGCGATGCCGCTCGCGACATGCTGCGCTGCCAACGGGACGCAAGATGGACGATCAGAGGAACGCTCCGGCCACCTGTCATGGGAATGCTGTGCACACTTTTCCGGCTTTAGACATAACAGCCCTATATCAACGCCCGTTAAGGCCAGCGGAGCGGCCGGTCCAATCTTCGCGTGTTCCTTAACGGGCTCTTAACTGCACTGCTGCACGGTGAACGAACTCGCTACACGGGCAGGGCAAAGCGCGGCGGCGCCCGCCCCAAAGCCCGAAAGAGGCAACCATGGGTTTGAAAGCCGAATTCTCTCGCGCGCGCCGTCCGATCGCCTGCGCATTTGCCGCAGGGGTGCTGAGTGGGGTTGCGCTGCTGGCGGGGTCGGCTTTTGCCGATTATTCGATTTCCCAGAAGGGGCGCGAGTTCCACCCCGGCGAAATCAGCATCAAGCGCGGTGAGACAATCCAGATCGTCAACGACGACGCCGACCTGTTGCACCACGCCTATATCAACTCGCCGAAATTCTCATTCGACTCCGGCGACCAGAAACCCGGCAGCGTAACGCCGGTCACCTTCAACGTGGTGGGCGACTTCGACGTGCTGTGCGCCATTCATCCGAAGATGAAGCTCACCGTGCACGTTAAATAGCCAGCCTCCGCCCGCTCAAAGTATCGCCGTGCCGAACAGTTCCGCGTGCACGCCGTAATAGACGGCGAGGAACAGCACCAGCGAAGCAGCATAGGCGACCGGAATAAGCCACGAGTCACGCAGCCGTACCGGCGCGCTGGCATTGTCGGAAATGATCCCGAACAGTGCGACGACGATCAGCGAGTGACCGATCATATCGATCTTGCCGAACTCGGCGACAGCGCTGATGAACATCGACGGCGAGCATGATCGCAGCGACCCGCCGCACCAGCGGCGTCCAGATCAGCGCGAAGGCCAGCGCAAACTCGACTGCTCCGGCGGCGCGCATGAAGAAGTCCGGCGAGAAGCCAAAGGTCATCTCCGGATGGGTGACGAACAGAGGGATATGACCACTCGGGATAGGCCCATTTCTCAATGGAGGCCCACATCAGCGTGATACCGGCGGCCCAGCGCAGCACGTCGAGTGGACGAATGCCGAAGAAGTTGGTCTGAGCACCGGTCAAGCGCGATGTAAGCCGCCACGCCGAGAAAGACCGGATAGTCGGCAAGATGGAATGGACCATAGTTCCAGATGCCAACGTCGAACAAAACGAAGATCCCGAGAGCTGATAACGGCATTGTCTTGCGCGACAGCATGCCGGCGGCGATGCCGAGTTGAATGGCACCGATCAAGGTCGAAGTCCGTCTTCAGCTCCGGGGTCAGAAGGATGCCACCGGCGCCCCAGATCGCGATGAAAAAGAATGCACAGCCGGCACGGAAGATCGTTTCAAGATTCTCGCGTACCAGGCGAGTAGCGCTATCGAGTCGCGCGCAGCATCGCAGAAGCCGACCGGCGTGCCTTCAAGCAACGCGCCGGTCATCAGGGCCATCAGCGAGAGGCCGGTGAGCATTTCGAAGTCGAGGCAAAGGACGTTGCCCAGGCCGTCGGGCTGGCCTGCAACGTCGTAAGCGCAGAACCACTTTACGTGCGCACTCGCAGGACCCACCAGAACCGTGTCCAACATGCACGCAAACAAGAACGCGGCTGCGAATGGCAGCCGCTTTACAAACGTCCTCATAACCAGAGGGCCTCCGAAGTACGCAATCTCAAAAACCAAGTGAGGATCCGCGTCTACCTCACTGGTTTACTTAAGCTTTTCTTTACCACGGATTTTAGGGAATTGTTAACACATTTGGCCGAGAATTTACAACTAATGGTTAACCTTCGCGACGCGCATCGCTGAAATGCAGAAAATTTGAACGATTTCGTCGAGACGACAGGAATGCAGTTGCTGCTACCACCGCCGCGCGCCCGGAAATACCCGGCCGCGGGGGACATCGATGTTCGGCTTTGCAGGTCTAATCAGCGTGATAATCGGCGGCGTGATTCGCCTACATCGCCGAGCGCTATCCGGCGCATATCGACTTACTTCAGACCGTCGGCGGCTTGTTGCTGATAGCGGGCTTTGGCCTTGTAGGTTGGGGCTGGCCCACAGTCGTCTGAAGAGCTTTTGGAAATCGAACATCGCGGCAGTATCGGAACGGCAACCTGCTCGGGCTTGCTGCTCAGCGTCTGCAAAAATGCAATCAAATCGGCCTTATCGCTGGGCGCCAGATTGAGCGGATGAATTTCATTGTCGCGGCTCGGCCGGTCGATGCCGCCACGATCATAGAGATCGATGACGTCGTCGAGCGTCGCCACGGATCCATCGTGCATATACGGACCGCGCCGCGCCACATCGCGCAACGTTGGCGTCTTGAAGGCGTGCTGCAATTTCACTGATGACGGAAACAACCGCCCGCGCCCGATATCGTTATCTTTGGCAACGCCGATGTCATGGAACGACGCATCGGTGAAAGCCCAACCGCTATGACAGGCTGCGCAATTGGCGTTGCCGTTGAACAATGCAAAGCCGCGTTTCGCGGCGGCATTTATCGCGTGCGGATCGCCGTCGATCCAGCGGTCAAACGGTGCTTCGCGTGACACAATCGAGCGCTCGAAACGTCGCAAGCGCCTGCTCGACATTAAGGGTGGTAATGCCGCTCTTGCCGAATGCGGCGTCAAATGCGCGCGAATAGCCGGGAATCGCCGACAGCCGCTCGAGCATGGTTTTTTCGGGCAAGTTCATGTTGTCGGACGCGGTGATCGGACCGATCGCGACACTTTCCAGATCGCGAAAATGGCCGTCCCAGCCGAGCTTCGGTGTCCATGCAACATCAAGAAGTGTCGGCGAGCGCAATCCGGACCCAAGCGGTTCTTGGTTTTCACCGATCGCGTGAGGCTGCCCGTCGGCCCACGACAGACCCGGGTTGTGGCAGGTCGAGCACGAGCGGACTTTGCCATCGGATAAAATCGGATCGAAGAACAGGGTGCGGCCAAGCTCGTACTTGGCCTGCGAATAAGGATTGTCCTTCGGGTAGGGAATTGCCGCCGGCCGTCGATACTTCTCCTGCAACGCGCGCAGGCTGATTTCGGTAGCGCCGAAAATCGATCCCCCGGCACCAAGCAGAATTGTCAAGCCGCCGACAAATGCGACGACTTTTCCAATCTGCCTGGACCAGCGCGACCGCTCCATTCGCATAAACGACACTTTATCCGCACCGGTTGAAGGACTCTTAACGTCCGGCCGTCTGCAGCGCCGGCGGCCGGTCCAAATCGGTCACGAAGCGGTTATTTTCGCGCAGAAATTGCACTTTCCCGGTGACCGTCACAGGGGCTGCGCGAAAGCGTCGCGGGATGGTAAGCTGCGGTTAACCATCTGGAGGCGCGCCATGAACCCGCATTTCAAGATCGCCGCTGTCAAAAAGACGGATATCTCACCTGAAGAATGGCAGGCGCGAACCGACCTCGCCGCAGCCTACAGGCTGATCGCGCACTACGGCTGGGGTGACGTGATCTACAATCACTCCTCGATGCGCGTACCCGGAGAGGAGCGCAAATTCCTGATCAAACGCCACGAGCTGCTTTACACCGAGGTCACGGCGTCGAATCTGGTCAAGGTCTGCATGGATGACGACCTCGACGAATCGGCCGGCGTGAACCGGCCGGGCTTCACATTGCATGGCGGCGTGCTCTCGGCCCGACCGGACGTCAATTGCGCCGTTCACGTGCACACCGAGATCGGCATGGCGTTGGCCGGGTTGAAACACGGCTTGCGTATGGTTTCACAGCCAGCGGTGCGCTTCTTCAATCGCGTCGGATATCATAACTACGAAGGCATCACCGAGGATTTTGGCGAGCGTGAGCGCATCAACAAAGCGCTCGACAAAAATCGCGCTCTCATCCTGCGCAATCACGGCTTTCTCACCGTCGGCAAGACGCCGCGCGAGGCGTTCGTGCTGATGAAGTCTTTGCTCGAAGCCGCGGATATCCAGCTCCGGATGGAAGCGACAGGCGGTGAACTGATCGAGATTCCAGCGTCGATTTGCGAAAAGACCGCACATCAGTACGAACACCATGACTCCGGGCGCGGTTCTGCGGACTGGCCGGCATACCAGCGCGTGCTCGACGATATCGATTCCAGCTGGCGCAACTAGGCGCGCGAAGATCGCTTCGTTCGACGCTATGACGAAAACATCAAGTGCCGCTCGCGCCGTCGCGGCCGCGAGCGTGCTGTGCCTCGTCAGTTGGCTTGGCATCATGGCCTCGTCGGTTCCGGCCGCCGCGCAATCCGGCTATCCATCGCGTCCGGTCAAAATCATAACGCCACTGGCTGCCGGTTCGGCGTCCGATATCGTGCTTCGCATCCTCGCGCAGAAGCTGTCCGATCATTTCAACATGCAATTCGTGGTGCAAAACCAGCCGGGCGGCGGCGGCGTGATCGCGGATCGGACAATCACCAATGCGCCATCGGACGGCTACACGCTCGGTTGGGTCGGCAACAACAATGCGATCGGCGTCAGCCTGTTCAGCGACGCCGTCGATCCACGCCAGGAATTCAGGCCGATCGTCGGCGTCAGCGAGTTCGCATATCTGTTCGTGACCAGCGCCACCTCGCAATACAGGACGTTGAAAGACTGGATGGATGCGGCGCGTTCCAGGCCAAACACGCTGACCATCGGCACGTCGAACGCCGGTACGAGCAATTATCTGGCGGCGCTGCTATTCAAATCGATGCAGCAACTCGCCGTCACGGTGATCCCATACCGCGGTCCCGCCGAGCTTTCGGTCGCGCTGCTGCGCAACGATGTCGATCTTGTGGTGAATGCTTACGGCGGACTGCGCCCGCAAATCGAGGCAGGAAAAATCCGGCCGCTGGCAGTGACTTCCGCGGCGCGCCTGGCCGAATTGCCCGATGTGCCGACAATGGCTGAAGCCGGTGTGCCCGACTACGTGGTGACCTCGTGGAATTCGCTTTACGGTCCGAAGGCCATGCCGGATCAGGCGGTGGATATTCTCAGCCGCGCCTCGACCCAGATTCTCAACGACCCGAGTCTGAAGGCAAGATTCAAGGAAGCCGGCTTCGATGCAAAGGCCCTGTCACCGGACGCACTCGATCGGCGCATGCGCACGGAAATCGATCGGTGGGCCCACGTCATCGCGGATGCCGGACTGGAAAAGCAGTAAGTCTGCATCTCCAATCACACTCTGTTGCCCGCGCTCCACGTCCAGAAGTCGCGGCCTTCTTCGCGCATGAATTTTGCCAGCACCATTTTGTGCACCTCATCGGCGCCGTCGACCAGTCGCGCGGCGCGCGCGGCGCGATAGACCCATTCGGCAATCGTGTCCTTGGAGTAGCCGCGTGCACCGTTGAGCTGGATTGCAACGTCGGCGGCCTGATGCAGCGTGTTGGCGCAGTGCAGTTTCGCCATCGACACTTCCTTGCGCGCATAGTCGCCCTGGTCGAGCTTCCACGCCGCATGCATCGTAAGAAGGCGCCCGATGTGGATGTTGTGTCCGACCTCGCCCGAGCTTCATCTGAACGCTTTCGCGGTCTGCGAGCTTGACGCCGAAACCCTCGCGCCGATTGACGTATTCCTGCGCGATCTCGACGCAACGCTTTGACCAGCCGAGCCAGCGCATGCAGTGCGTCAGCCGTGCCGGACCAAGCCGAACCTGCACGACCCTCAGGCCGTTGCCGACACCGCCGAACACATCGTCGTCATGCACCTCAAGGCCATCGAACTCGAGTTCGCAGTGTCCGCCGTGCTCCTCCGGGCCCATGATCTCGATACGGCGGATGATGCGCCAGCCGGGCTGATCCTTGTGGAACAGAAACGTGGTGATGCCCTTGCGCTTGTCGTCTGAAGTACGTGCCGCAAGGATGAAGTGCGCAGCGCCGTCAGCTCCGGTGATGAACCATTTGCGTCCGTAGATTTTCCACGTATCGCCATGCTTCTCGGCGTACGTCTTGATCATGCTCGGATCGGAGCCGCCACCAGGGCGCGGGTTCGGTCATCGCGAATGACGAGCGCACTTTGCCTTCGACGATCGGCTTGAGCCATTTTTCTTTCTGTTTCGGCGTCCCGAGCTTCTTCAGCACATTCATATTGCCGTCGTCGGGCGCCATACAGTTGAGCGCCAGCGGCCCGAACAGTGAGCGCGCCGCCTCCTCATACATCACCGCCCAGGCGACAATCGGCAGGTCCATACCGCCGTATTCCTTCGGCGATTGCGGCGCCCAGAGGCCGGCCTTTTTCGCCTTTTCGCGAACCGGCTCGAGACGATCGTGCGGAATGTTCTCGTGATCGGAAAAATTGTGCCGGTCAGCCTCGAGCGGCATCACGTGCTCGTCGACAAATGCGCGCGTGCGCACGCGCAAATCTTCAATCTCGGGCGAAAGAGTAAAATCCATTCCGGCTCGCCTTTTCTCAAACAATAAGGCGGCAGGATAGCCCGTTACCTGACTGGATTGATACTGCCGCCATATGGCGATGGCCGCGCTTGTATACCCGGCGACGGTGTCGGCTGCTGCGTACGAACGCAAACGCCGCCGTTGTTGAGATAAGCCGTTATTGCACCAGCAATGGGCCGTGCGCAGGTTGCCCGGAATGTAAACCGCAACGGGATGAGAGTTCGGCGGGCATTGCGCGAAAGCCAGCGGCGAGCGCAATGCGAACAGGAGGGCCATACCGGCGGTGAGTGCGACGCGAAATGAGCGCATTCTGAAAACTTTGCTCGCTCATTGCTGTTGCGATTGGTAACTCATATCCTACTGGACGGTTGCGGACTACGCACAGCGATTTTTTTGCTGTCCACGAGGCTTCATATGGCGAATTTTACTCCTGTCTCGGCGGCGATCGGCGGCGCCCTGATCGGACTCGCGGCGGTGTTGTTGATGCTGTTCAACGGCCGCATCGCCGGGGTCAGCGGCATAACCGACGGGCTGTTCAACCCGCGCACGAACGATCGGTTTTGGCGCGTGGCTTTTGTTGCCGGGCTGATCGCGGCGCCGCTTGCCGTGGCGCTCGTCGGCCACGCGATACCGATGCCGCAAATGCCGGCGAACTACGCCGTGATTGCGGTTGCCGGACTATTGGTCGGTTTTGGGACGAGGCTTGGCAACGGTTGTACCTCCGGCCACGGTATCTGCGGTATCGCCCGGCTGTCGCCGCGCTCGATCACGGCCACCATGGTGTTCATGATCGCAGCCATCATTGTTGTTGCGCTGATGCGCCACGTCATCGGAGGTTGACATCATGCCCGTGCTCGCAAGCCTCCTCTGCGGCTTCATCTTCGGCCTCGGCCTCGTGATCTCGCAGATGGTTTCGCCGGCAAAGGTGCTGGCCTTTCTCGATTTCCTCGGCATCCCAAGCGGTACGTGGGATCCAAGCCTTGCGATCGTTATGGCCGCCGGCCTTGCCGTTGCCGGTATCGGCTACGCCGTAGTGCGTCCGCGCACACCAATCTTCGATGCGCAGATGCGCTGGCCGACCGCAACAGCGATCGACCGGCCGCTCATCACCGGCGCAGCGCTATTCGGCATCGGCTGGGGTCTCGTGGGCCTCTGTCCCGGCCCCGCGGTCGCAAACCTTGCAACGCTGTCGCCCGGCGTCATCGTCTTCGTCATCGCCATGGTGGTGGGCATGGTGGCATTCGACCTCTGGCAGCCCCGCGCCGCCGCCCCGGTCGAGCATAAGCTCGCAAACGCGACAGCTGCGGACGGCTAGCGCCATGCTGGACCAGACCGCAGGCGCTGCGCCGCAATTCGCGCTTGATGCTGATCAAGCCGCCCTGCGCGACATGGCGCGATCATTTTCCGACGAAATGTTCGCGCCAAACGCCATTGCCTGGGATGAAACAAAACACTTTCCGGTCGCCGAGATGCGCAAAGCCGCGGCGCTCGGTATGGGTGGCATCTACATCCGCGACGACGTTGGCGGCTCCGGATTGTCGCGGCTTGCCGCGACGCTGATCTTCGAGGCGCTGGCAACCGGTTGCCCGACGGTGTCGGCTTACATGTCGATCCATAACATGGCAGCGTGGATGATCGACGCGTTCGGCTCCGATGAGCAGCGCAATCAATGGCTACCGAAGCTTTGCACAATGGAGCTTCTGGCAAGCTATTGCCTGACCGAGCCGGGCGCCGGATCCGATGCGGCGGCGCTTGCCACTCGCGCAGTCCGCGACGGCGATCACTATGTGCTCAACGGGCAGAAACAATTTATCTCCGGCGCCGGGAGAGGCGACATTTATGTCGTGATGGCGCGGACCGGCGGCGATGGATCGTCCGGCATTTCCACATTGGTCGTTCCAGGGGACACACCCGGTATTTCGCTCGGTGCAATGAACGCAAGATGGGCTGGAACGCACAGCCGACCCGCGCCGTCATTTTTGAGAACGCGCGCGTCCCCGTTGCGAACCGGCTCGGCAAGGATGGCGAAGGCTTCAAGATCGCAATGGCCGGGCTCGACGGCGGCCGGCTCAACATCGCGGCATGCTCGCTCGGTGGCGCACAGTCGGCGCTGGAGAAGGCTCTGGCGTACATGAAGGAGCGCAAAGCGTTCGGCAAGCGGCTCGACGAATTCCAGGCGCTGCAATTCCGCCTGGCCGACATGGCGACGGCGCTGGAAGCGTCGCGCACGTTTCTCTGGCGCGCCGCCGCGTCGCTCGACGCCAAAGAGGCGAGCGCCACCCAGCTTTGCGCCATGGCCAAACGCTTTGTCACCGACGCGTGCTTCGACGTCGCCAATCAGGCGCTGCAATTGCACGGCGGCTACGGCTATTTGTCGGAGTACGGCATCGAGAAGATCGTGCGCGATCTGCGCGTGCATCAGATTCTCGAGGGCACCAACGAGATCATGCGCCTGATCATTGCCAGAAACCTTGTCGGGCGATGACCGGCGACGATCGTTCTCGACGGCGACGTCATTGTCCGCGCGCTCGGTGCATTGCGACGAATCACGCTCAACCGGCCGCAAGACCATCAATGCCCTGACGCTCGGCATGGCGGAGACCATGACGGCATTCTTGCGCGAATGGGCCGAACGATCCCGCCGTGGGCACGGTGCTCCTCGACGGTGCGGGCGAGCGCGCGGCTTTGCGGCCGGCGGCGATCTGCGCGCGCTCTACGATGCGAAGAAATCGCGGAGTTCGATTTCCGGCGCATTATTGGGCGACCGAATACAAGCTCGATGTTCTGATCGCGCGCTATCCCAAGCCCGTGGTTGCGCTGATGGACGGCTGGTGATGGGCGGCGGCGTTGGAATTTCCGCGCATGCCTCACACCGCGTCGTGACCGATCGCTCGGCGGTCGCCATGCCGGAATGCGCCATCGGACTCGTGCCCGACGTCGGCGCCTCATTTATTCTGGCGCGCGCTCCCGGCTCGACCGGAATGCATCTGGCATGCTGACCGGAGCCCGTATGACCGCAGCCGACGCGATTTATTCCGGACTTCGCCGATATTCACGTCGCCGCGGCGACGCATTGCCGACATTCCCGAAGCGCTTGCCGATTGCCTCGATGCAAGCGGCGTCGCGGTCCGGCTGCGACGATCTATCGACACCGCCCGCGCCCGGCCGGCTGGCGGCTGCGCGGTCCTGGATCGATCGCGTGCTATCGCGCCGACACAGTCGAGGACGTCGGCTGAATGTTTGCACAAGGTCGATCATGACGATGCGCGCGCCGCGCGTGAGGCAATACGCAAAGGCTCGCCGACATCACTCAAGGTCACGCTGCGGAACGTGCGCGACGCGGCGGCGTTCAAGCGCGTTGAGCAAAGCTTCCAGCAGGATTACCGTATCGTGCTGGCCTGCCACGCCGGACATGATTTCATCGAAGGTATTCGCGCCACCATCGTCGACAAGGATCGCAATCCGAAATGGCAGCCTGCCCGGCTTGAGGACGTTACGCCGGATATCGTCGAGCGCCATTTCAAATCCGTCGGCGCGCTGGAATTGCAATTTCGGTAAGTGAACGAGGTACACGATGTCGAATATCGGATTTATCGGTCTCGGCAATATGGGCGGCCCGATGGCCGCCAATCTCGCTGAAAGCAGGACACCGCGTGCGCGGTTTCGACCTCGCGCCGGCATCGCGCGAAACGGCCGCCAAAGACGGCATCGAGATCGTCGCCAATGCCAAGAGCGCCGTGGACGACGCCGAAATCGTCATCACCATGCTACCGGCCGGCGAGCACGTGCTTTCGGTGTGGAACGACATCGTCCAGCAGGCGCGGCAAGGGACGCTGTTCATCGATTGCTCGACGATCGATGTCGAAAGCGCCCGCAAGGCGCACAAGCTCGCCGCCGCAAACGGTATTGCCACTCTCGATGCACCGGTATCGGGCGGCGTCGGCGGCGCAAAAGCCGCAACGCTCACGTTCATGGTCGGCGGCACCACGCACGCCTTTGAACGCGGCAAACCGGTGCTGCAACACATGGGCAAACGTATCGTGCATTGCGGCGATGCCGGCAACGGCCAGGTCGCCAAGATGTGCAACAACATGATCCTTGGCGCGTCGATGATCGTGGTCAGCGAAGCCTTTGTGCTCGGCGAGAAACTTGGCCTGTCGCATCAGGCGATGTTCGACGTGGTTTCGGCGTCGTCCGGCCAGTGCTGGTCGCTGACCAGCTATTGCCCGGTGCCCGGCCCGGTGCCGGCGAGCCCGGCCAATAACGGCTACAAGGCCGGCTTCACCGCCGCGCTGATGCTGAAAGACCTGAAGCTTGCGGAAGCCGGAGCGAAGTCGGTCAAAGCCGACAACGCGATCGGCGCTCACGCCGCGCAGATCTACGAGCAGTTCACCCACGAATTCGAAAGCTCGGAGGATTTCTCCGCTATTATCAACATGGTGCGTAAGCATTCCAAGGGCGGTTGACAGAAAACGCAAGCCGCCGGATTTGGATGTCTCGGTTTCTTTCTGGGCGCAATCGCCGGCGGCGTTATCGGAGTCGGCCTCGGCTTCGTCTGGACCGGCGTCTTTCACACCAGCGACTTTGAAGGCTATTCCGGCATGCTGATGTTTTTCACCTTCATGCCGATCGGCGTCATCGTTGGATGTTTTTCACCTTCATGCCGATCGGCGTCATCGTTGGTGGAATATTGCGCGCGGCAGGGCTGGCCATGCTCGCTTCGCGCGCCGAGCCGGTACAACCGGTCCCAACGCCGGATACGAAGAAGCCGGTCGATTACCCGAACACGCGCCGATCAGTGAGTCGGCTGCGCCTCGCGCGGTGCCGCCGCGGCTACCGCGACCTTGGAATCTGCATCGAGCCGCGAATGGCCGGCCTTCATCAGCTTGCCGAGATAGTGCTCGGCAACCGTGATCGGCGGATATTTCTCGGCGGAGCCGGCACAGCTTTCAAAACAGCGGATGACGGCGTCCGGATTGGGATACTGGAAGAACACCAGCGAAATGCGGTCGCTGGGCACAGTTGCGACGGGCGGAATACCGACGCGATGCAACGTCGAGATCCATCGGTCATTCGACCAGCGCATCAAAAGGTCGCCGATATTGCAGCAGAAACCGTCGCGCGGGATATGCACGTCGATCCAGTCGCCGCGGCGATGCTTGACCTGCAGGCCGCCCGGCACGTCATCGCCGCGGACGAAGGTCATCGCGCCGTAGTCGGTGTGTGCGCCAGCGCGGAGTTGCCCAGGCAACGGCGCTTGCGTCACCGCCGGATAGCGAATGATGCGCGTCGTGCTGGCCTGCCGGTTGAACCTTTCGGCAAAGTAATTCTCGTCGACATCGAGCGCTATCGCCATCGCGCTGAGCACCTGCCACGCCAGCCCCTGCATGGCATCGTAATAAGCAACCATGGTTTGTTTGAAATTACTCGGCTGCGGTGGCCAGATGTTCGGCGCGTACATCTGCGCGCTGGCGACGTCGACCTTCGAGGCCCAGTCGCCGACGCGCTCGGGACCGAAGGCGAACGCCTCCTGAATGTCCGGAGGCGCGGCCTGTCCCATCGAATAGGCGACGGAGCGGTC
Source organism: uncultured Alphaproteobacteria bacterium (assembly GCA_963739945.1). Classification (GTDB taxonomy): domain Bacteria; phylum Pseudomonadota; class Alphaproteobacteria; order Rhizobiales; family Xanthobacteraceae; genus BOG-931. Next base: position 52,972 of record CAVUCN010000001.1, read on the forward strand.
ACCAAGCCAGTTATAGCCGCGGCTGATCTTCGCCGGCGGCCGTTGCACTTTCATTTTCTCGTCGACCGGCAGCGCGAAGAAATCGATCGCACACTGGCGCGTTGTTTCGATCAGCCCTTGCGGAATGCCGTGGCCGGCCACCAGGAAGAAACCGATATCGGTACAGGCGGCATCGATCTGCCGCGCTACATCGCGCCGGGCTGCTTCGCTGCCACTGCGCAGCGGCGACACGTCGATTGTCGGAATAGTGTTTTCAACGGCCATGGCGAACCCATCAATGCTGTTGCAAAAGCCTGCCAACTATATCTCCATTGGAGCTTGCGGCAACGGTGCGGAATGCGGGAACCGCTGGCATGACCATCAACCGTCGGTTTGCAATCGCTTCAATGCTGGCCGGCGCAGCGCTGGCGCCACGGATCGCTGGCGCCCAGTCGAACTTTCCCGACCGCCCGATCCGCGTCATCGTGCCGGTGTCGCCCGGCGGCGGCGTTGATACATTCGCCCGGCTGATCGCCGCCAAGATCGGCGAGCAGCGCAAGGTCGAATTCGTCGTCGAGAACCGCACCGGCGGCAACGGCACGGTTGGCGGCCTCGATGTGCGCCGCGCAACGCCGGACGGCTATACCGTGCTGTTCCATGCCTCGACGCACAATGTGGCGCGGCTCGTCATGCGTGACGTGTCTTATGATCCGATCCGCGATTTCACGCCGATTGCTCTTGCAGGCGAAGCGCCGCTCATTCACATCATCGCCAACAATCGTCCAGAGAAAACCGTCAAGGACATCATCGCCGCTGCGAAGGCCAAGCCGGAAGAGTGGTCATTCGCCACTGCACAACTTGGCGCGCCGGGTCATCTCGCAGAGGTCGCGTTCAATCAGTACACCGGACTGAACGTACCAATCGTGGTCTATCGCGGAACCGCACCGGCCGCGAACGACGTTGCCGGCGGCCACGTGCCGATGATGATCGAAGCGATTCTCTCATTGTTGCCTTTGGTGAAAGGCGGCAGCGTACGCGCCGTCGCCGTCACCAGCAAAAAGCGCAGTGCGCTCGCGCCCGATGTTCCGACCATGATCGAACTCGGATTGCCACAGCTCGATTTTGGCGCCTGGTGGGCCATGTGGGGACCGCCGGGCATGTCGGCCGCCCTGGTTCAAACTCTTAACGGCATGGTTAATGACGCGATCAGGGCGCTCGCCGCGGAAGGCCGACTTGACGCGTTGGGGATCGAGCCAGCGGCGCGGACCCCGGAAGAATTCGCGCGATATCTGCAAACCGACTTGGACAGGAGCGAAAAGCTGCTGCGTGCAGCGAAATTCGAGCCGCAGTAGTCGCTTACCGCCTTAATGGATTTCTCAACTCTGCGACGGCTTGGCGGTATGAAATCACGAGGCACGCTCTGAGAGCGGTCGGAAAATAATACCTGCTGTCAATGCCTTACCGGTTCCGGTGACGGAACAATCGAGCGAAGGGCTTACTTTGAAGACCCATGACTGGCGGGCATTATGGAAGCGGTGCGCAGGCGCGGTAGCGCCTCTGGCTTTCCTTTTTGCGTCCGGCCTGTCCGCTTCTGCCCAGACGTCCGGATTTGGCGGCGACCTTAGCCCGCTCTTTCAGGGCATTCTGGCCAATCCGTCGGATCTCAGGAACACACTGCAATACGCGGCGCTCGCGCCTTCAAGCGACATCGAGTCGGCGATCAGCACCTACGAGCAGCTGCTGTTTTACAATCCAAAGCTGTCCTCAGTGCGCTTCGAGCTCGGCGTTCTTTATTACCGGCTCGGTTCCTACGAGATGGCGCACGAATACCTTTCAACTGCGCTCAAGATGGCGGACATCACACCGGAGCTGCGGCAGCGCACCCAGGATCTTCTTGCCGCCGTGGACAAGAAACTGTTCCCTGACCAATTCACCGGCTACGTTCAAACTGGGCTGCGCTATCAGACCAACGCCGCGAATGGGCCGGGCCCACAAACGGTGCTATCGTCGGGCCTGCTTTTCAACAACCGGTTTGCCGCAAAGTCCGACTGGAATTGGTTCGGCGCATTCGGTTTGAATTACGTCCACGATTTCGGCGATCAGCACGGCGATACCTTCGAAGCGAGCGCGCTCGGCTACGACGCCCAGCAATTCAAGCTGCATCAGTTCGACATCGGCTTGCTGGAATTCCGCGCCGGTCCGCGCTTTGGAATTCCAACGCCGAACTCCATCGGGCTATCGATCAAGCCGTATTTTGTCGCCACCGGCGGCACACTCGCGGACGCGCCATACTACGGGGCCCTCGGCGGCGGCGTCACGGTTCACGCCAATTTGGGCAACGTCGCGATCGATCCCTACGCCGAAGTCGTCCAGCAAAGCTTCCGCAACCTGACGCTCTATCCACTCGCGAGTGGCATGAATGGCACGCTGCAAACCTACGGTTTGCAGGCATCCGGACCGATCTATAGCGGCCTGAGCTTCCAGTCGCGGCTGGTCTATGCGCACTCCGATACCAGCTTCAACCCGTTCGGCTACAACAGCTACGCAGGCGATCTTTGGCTGCCATTGAACTTCTCGCCACTGGGCGATGGCCGGATTTGGACGCTGACGCCCACGGCCGGCTTCACCCAATGGCAGTACGCAGCCCCCGATCCGACCATCGACCCGCTGACAACGCCGCGTGTCACGGAATGGCGCGTCGGCCTCGGTCTGGAATTCCCGATCTGGAACCAGCTCATGCTTGCAACGCTGGTGCAGTACCGTGCCGATCTCTCAAATGTCGCCGCATTCGCGATGCATGATCTTTCCGTGACGGCCGGTCCAACCCTGAGATTCTGAGGGCACGCGATGAAGCACCAAAGTCGCCTCCTCGTTGTTGCGATGAGCGCCACGCTGATGGCCGCCCCCGCTTTGGCGCAGGAAGTCGGAACCGCAACCGCCGTCAATCCGCTTTCGGAAAGCACGCCTCCCGGAGGCACGGTGGCCCCACTGATCGTCGGCGCGCACATCGTCCACAACGAAAAAATTCATACGACGCCAGCCGGAACCGTGCAGTTACGGTTCACCGATCAATCGTCGATGAGCATCGCCCCGAATACCGAAATCGTGATCAACGAATATGTCTACGATCCGAATTCCAAGAATGGCCACATGCTGGTGACGCTGACCGACGGTGCGCTGCGTTACGTCGGCGGACAACTTAGCCACAGTGGCAACACGACGATCACGACGACTGCCGCGACGATCGGTATTCGCGGCGGCACGGCGACGATCATAAAGGATGCCAAAGGTACCGAGGTCATCAACCACTTCGGCTACATCACCATCCACAATGGTGGCGGCGACTTCCTCCTGACGCACCCAGATTTCGGCGCCCTGGCTCACGACTGGAACCAGCTTGCCACCGATCTCGGCCGAATCCCCCAGAATGTGATTGCCTACTATCTGGCCCTGCACACCAGCAAGAACGGGCAAGACGGCGGCGTTCCCGGATTCCAGACGGCGAATATCGGTCATTGCGGGTTTGGCAACGTGCAAGGCACCAACTGCCCAAACACTTTCTGGTCGCCAAACAACGGTGGCGAGCAGGACGCCAATCAGATTTTAGGCAACTCGACCAATTTGGGCGTCCAGCAAATCACCCCGCCGCGAACCTATAATTTTCCCGGTAATCGCATTAACTAACGTGAATCTTCACCACGCGGTCCAGACTAGTGTGGCGCCGGAAATCAGCAGCAATATCATCACTGCACGCTGATAGCCGCGATCCGCGAGACGGCGATAAATAAACGCGCCAAACCATGAGCCACCGATCGTGGCTGGAAGTACGATTAAAACCTCAATAGCGACCTGCCTTGTCAGCAGGCCTGAAACCGCGTGCGATACCAGCGCGAGTGAAAGTATCGCCATGTTGAAGAACTGAACGACGCTGCGCCGCTGTTCCTTGCTCCAGCCGCGGATATCGGTCCAGACAACCGGCAACACGCCCGACAGGCCGGTGAGACCGCCGAGAATTCCGCTGACGAACCCCACGACACCGTCGGCCGCTCTGCCGCCCCGTGCGGTTTCAATCTGGCTCGTCCGTGCCAACACGTAGGCCGGATAGATTACCAGAAAACAGCCGAGACCAAGCTTGAACAGACGCGGATCGATGTGCGGCAGCAGAAAAGTGCCGAGCGGAACGCCAAACACGCCCGGAACGACAAAGAACAGCACGCGCTTCCACTCGATGCTGCGCCAGATCAAATGAAGATTCTGCGTTTGCGACACCGTGGAGCAGATGATCGCGAGCGACGATGCGTCGGTCGGCGGTATGGCATAGACCCAGATGCCGAGCGCCGTGATCGCGGTGCCAAAACCGGTTAGGCCGCTTACAATTCCGCCGGCGAGCGCACCGGCGACGAGAAAAACGGCGTGCCCGATCTCCATCAATTCTCTTTCGAAGTCAGTTCGGCGGCTTGAATATGCGAGTGGTGGGCGCAACGCAGCTCTGTCATAATCGTGTCATGCACACTAATTCATCTTTGCTCAAGACGACACGCGAGCGCGAGACAGTTCGGATGCGATTAGACTCGCTGGACGCGAAGCGGCTGCACCGGTCATGACATCGGTCGCGCCTGGTGAAGTTGGCGGACCGGCGATTTCCAAACCGGGTGGAACCGCACTTGCGGCGTCAGGAATAGCCGCGCTTGGCATCGTCTTTGGCGATATCGGCACGAGCCCGCTCTACACGCTCAAGACCGCCTTCGACTATCTGCACGGCGATGCGACGCCAGATCGTATTCTCGGTATTCTGTCGCTCGTGATCTGGACTTTATTTCTGATCACGACGGTCAAATACGTGATCGTCGCGATGACCATCGATAACGATGGTGAGGGCGGCATTCTGGCCTTGATGTCGCTCCTTGGCATCAAGCAACATCGCCGGCCGCTGATCGTGATGCTTGGACTGCTCGGCGCCGCCTTGATCTATGGCGATGGCGCAATCACTCCCGCGATCTCGGTGCTATCGGCCCTTGAGGGCCTCGATATCGCCGCGCCGGAACTCAAGCACTACGTCGTACCGACTGCCGTTGCCATCCTTGTGGCGCTGTTTGCGGTCCAGCCGCTCGGCACGTCGCGTATTGGGACTGCGTTCGGGCCAATCATGCTGCTGTGGTTTGCGACAATCGGGGTGTTGGGACTGTGGGGTATCGCGCAATATCCATCGGTGCTGGAGGCCGCGAACCCCTACTACGCCGTGAAACTTCTCGTCACCAATGGGTCGGGCGGCTTTTTGGTGCTCGGCGGAATTTTCCTTTGCGTCACCGGCGCCGAAGCGCTTTACGCCGATATGGGCCATTTCGGTAAAGGCCCGATACGGCTCGCATGGTCCTGGGTGGTGTTTCCGTGCCTGGTGCTCAACTACGCCGGCCAATGCGCAATCGCGCTCCGGGGCGAGTCGATCGAAAACAATATTTTTTTCCGGCTTTGCCCGGAGCCGCTGCTGATTCCCCTTATCTGTCTTGCAACCGTCGCAACGATTATCGCCAGTCAGTCGATTACCACCGGCGCGTTTTCGATGACCCGGCAGGCGATCCAGCTCGGCTGGATGCCGCGACTGCATATCAAGCAGACTTCGGAGAAAGGCTACGGCCAGATCTATGTCGGCGTGGTCAATTGGCTGCTGGCGGCCGTCACGATTGCGCTTACGCTGCTGTTCCACCGTTCAGACGATCTCGCTGCCGCCTATGGCATCGCCGTCTCGCTGACGATGCTGATGACGTCATTCCTGCTGTTCATCGCGATGCGCGAATTGTGGCAATGGAATCTTGTTATCAGCGCCGCAGTCGCAGGCCTGTTCATCGTTGTCGATGCCGGATTTTTCGCAGCAAATTCACTGAAGATCGCCGACGGCGGTTATGTGCCATTGCTGCTCGCCGCGCTCATATATGGGTTGATGCTGATCTGGCACCGGGGCTCGGTGGCAGTTGCACACCGTCTCGAGCAGACGCCGATATCCGTGTCCGAATTTCTGGCCGACGTGAAAGCGCGCGGCGTGCCACGCGTTCCCGGAACAGCAGTCTTTCTCACGCGCACCGCAATAGGCATTCCGCCGGTGCTGGTATGGCATTTGCGGCACAATCGGGCGCTGCACGAACGCGTTCTGGTGCTGCGTGTACTGACCGATGCAAGACCGCGGGTGGTGTGGCCGGAGCGCATGGCGGTCGAACAGGAGGGTGATAACTTCTGGCGCGTCATCGCTCATTATGGCTTCATGCAACGGCCCGACATTCCCGAGCTATTGAAGGAAGCCCAACAACGCGGCTGCCATTCCGCGCTTGACGACGTCGTCTACTACGTCGGCCACGAAAATATCTTGCACCGCCGCCACGGTCCGTCGATGCCGCACTGGCAGGAGGCAATCTTTGCGGCGATGGTGAGAAACTCGTCGCACGTCACCGACTATTTCCGGCTGCCGACCCAGCAAGTGGTCGAGATCGGCCGCCAGATCGCGATTTAAGACAATCGCAGTTAATCCCGCCGACCAACAAATCCGATCAGGACGCCGATACCAATGGCAACGGCAATCGTGAGCAATGGGCGTTGCTTAGCCTGCCCGGCAATGCGTTCGAGCGCGTCGTTGCCGGCGCGAGCCCCGAACCTCACGGCCCCATTGCCGAAGCTTGCGGCCTCGCCGGCGGCAACACGCCGGCCGCGGCGAAAGCGATCACCGATTTCGCTGAGGAGCGGCCAGAGCGTATCGGCGATCTGATCCCCGGCGGCGGAAGCCCGGACGGCCGCATCGCGGCCGGCCTTCCGGCCTATAACGCCGAGGCCTTCCTCTATGGCGCGAAGATGGCTCACGATGTCGGAGAGCCGTGGATCGAATTCAGTCGACCGGCGGTGAAACATATTTGTCTCCAAGGGTAGGCTGTTGCCGTTCCGGCACATCTTTATCCGGTGGAATTTCAGGCGGGCCAGGCCGCGGCTCCGTATTGGGCAACGGCGGCATGATTTCAGGCTTCGGTTGCTTTGGCTCGTTGTCCATGGTCGTCCATCCGGTCTGCGTGATTGCACCCGCCGAAAGCAAACACTTGGGTGAAACAAACGTTCCGAAAGTTGAACCCTTGCGGCATCTTGCGCGTTAACGCGCGAAACCCGCTCGAAATGGAGCCCTCGATGCCCGAGTCCCGCAGTTCAGCAAGCGATTTCAACCGCGCCATCGGCGACGCCAAAAAGAATGCGGCCGGCGTTGCGAACGAAGTATCCGGTGCAGCACAGGACATCTACGGCCAAGCAGCCGACAGTGCAGCCCAGGTTGCGGATGCCACAACGAAAGCAGCCCGGAAAACCGCCGGTTCATTCGAGAAGGCCATGCGCAACACGATCGAGACGCAGCCCTATACCGCCGTGGTGATCGCGCTCGGACTTGGCTGGCTGTTCGGCCGCATGCACCGGCCGCTGTAGCTGGTCAGCCGCGCAGCGCGACCATCTGACCGCCATCGGCAACGACGGTAGTGCCAGTCATGAAGCGGCCGGCATCGGAAACCAGCAGCAACAACGGCCCGTCAAGATCGCGCTCCTGTCCGAAGCGGCCGATTGGAATTTCCTTCCTCAGAGCCTCGCCTTTTTCGCTCATCAGATAGTCGTGGTTGAGTTCGGTCACGATCCAGCCCGGTGCGATGGCGTTGACCCGGATGCCCTTGTAAGCGAGCTCGAGAGCGAGCCCCTTGGTGATCTGCACAACAGCAGCTTTTGCGGTGGCGTAGGCGATGACGCCCTTGGACACGCCGAACGCGATAACCGAAGCGATGTTGACGATTGAACCGCCAACCCCGGCCGCGAGCATCCGCCGAGCTGCCTCCTGGGCCCAGTAGAACACCGCATCGACATTGGTCGAAAGCACGCGCCGCCACTCTTCTTCGGACAAATCGACGGCGCGGCCGGCGGTCACCACACCGGCGTTGTTGACCAGGATGGTCACGGTGCCGAACGCCTTTTCGGCGGCATCGAAGGCTGCAACCATCGCGGGACGATCGCGCACGTCGGCTTCCACCGCGACAGCGCGGCCCCCTGCCTTTTCAATTCGCGCTTTTACCTCGGCAAGCCGGTCGAGACGCCGCGCCACCAGCACAACCGACGCACCGTTTTCGGCGAGACATTCTGCAAAACGCAGTCCGAGCCCGCTTGAGGCGCCGGTCACCAATGCGACCCTGCCGTGAAGATCGAAGATTTGTGCTGCGGTCATGGCTGTATCTCGGCTCCCCGGTGTCCCGATCGTGATTGACCCATTGCGGACAACAAGACTTGCGGGATTTAATGCCGCGATATCGCGAGATTGGCAAATTTGAAAGCGAGTGCACGATGGGTTTTTTGGATATGCGGCAGTGGATGGCGCAACTTGAGCAGCATGGTGAGTTGCGCCGCATCAAAGCCGAAGTGGATTGGGACCGCGAAATCGGCGCGATCACCCGCCGCACGCTGGAGAAGAAAGGCCCGGCACTGCTGTTCGAGAACATCAAGGGCTACAAGGACGGCCGCTGCGACAGGCTGTTCGCCAGCGGCCTTGGGGCACGGTCGCGGCTCGCGCTGGCGCTCGGCTTTCCCCAGGACGCCAGCAATCGCGAGCTTGTCCAATATGTGATGAAAAAGAATCGGGAGACGATCCCGCCGGTGATGGTGCAAACCGGCCCGGTGAAAGAGGTGATCCTGCGCGGCAAGGATATCGATCAGACCGAGTTTCCGGTGCCGAAGTGGCACTATCTCGAAGGCGGGCGCTACATCCACACTTTCACATCCATTGTGACCCGGGACCCGGACACCGGCGTGATGAATGTAGGCATGTACCGGGGCATGGTGGGCCAAAAGGACACCACACCGTTTCTGCTCATCAAGGGTGGCCAGCATTGGGGCGCGCATTTCGTGAAATGGGCCGCGCGCGGCCAGCCGATGCCGGTTGCCTGCGTGATGGGTTGGGATCCGATCATGTCGTTCCTGTCAGGGTCGCCGCTGCCCGCCGGCCTTTGTGAATACGATGTGATGGGCGGCTATCGCGGCGAAGCGGCGCAACTCGTGAAATGCGAGACCGTGGATCTCGCCGTGCCGGCAAGCGCCGAAATCGTGATTGAAGGATTTATCAGCGATGATCCATCGACCTACGAGATGGAAGGCCCGTTCGGCGAATTCACCGGCTACGTTTCCGACCTGCCGACGCCGCGGCCTACCATGAAAATCAGTTGCATTAGCCACCGCAAGAACCCGGTGTTTTGCGGCTCGCTGGAGGGTACCCTGCCCGGCTCCTACAGCGAGAATAGCGTGATGTCGTCAGTTCAACGTGCGGCCATCGCCTGGAACATCCTCAACACCGCCGGCATTCCCGGCATTCTCGATGTCTACGCGCCGCCGATCACCAACGGCGTCAATATTCGCGTGCAGATCAAGAAACATTATCAGGGCCAGCCGAAACAGATCGCTGCGGCGCTCTGGGGCAACAGCGCGGCGACCTACCGCTACAAACACGTGATTGTCGTCGAGGAAGACATTGATCCGGCGGACGACGAGCAGGTCGAGTGGGCCTATGCACACCGCGTCAATGCCGGTGAAGGCGGTGTGGTGATTTTCCCGGGCATTTTCGGTTCACCGATCGATCCGTCAACGCCGATGGAAGATCGCGATGTCGCCCAGCTCGGCACCGGACTGTGGAACCGCATGCTGATTGACGCCACACGCAACTGGAAGCATCCTCGCCAGGAGCGATGGGGTAACGAGCGCTTCCCGCCGACGGTTATGCCCCACCCCGACGATGCGGCACGCGTCACGGCGCGCTGGAAGGAATACGGCCTCGACGATCTGTAGAAGCTACTTAGCTTCAGGCCGAAGTTTCTGAAGGCGGTCAGGCGGCCATTCCGGCCGCAATAGCGCCATCACCAACTCATCACGGTGAACGCCGTTAAAAAACGCGCTGCCGCGTGAAACGCCTTCGGCCTTGAAGCCGACGCTCTCGTAGGCGCGGCGCGCTCGCGTGTTGTCCGGATAGAGGCCGAGGCAAATCCTATAGGCATTGGTATCGCGGAAAATACGATCGACAAGGTGCGCCAGAAGCAATTTGCCGTGCCCGTTGCCGGGTTCGACAACCGCTATCCTTTTGATGAGCGTAACGTGCTCGGCGGAATCCCAATCACGGACCAAGACGAATCCAATTTTTCGGGAATCCAGTTCAGCAATGAAATAAGCGTAACGCCTGTCGGCCAGCGCCGCACGATGCTGCTCTTCGCCCCAGCACCCAACCAGACCTTCGTATCCGGGCAATCGCTCGGTCGCCATGATGAAAGAGACATCCGCGGCCGTGCCGCGGCGGAGTTCGAATGAGTCTGGTTTTAGCATGTTCGCCGTCATGTCAATCGAATGAGACGATAGCCGCGGATTGCGCAAACTTAGGGCCCATAAAGCCTGTGCGGCAGCCACGTTGCAAGCGCGGGCGCGAACCAGAGCGTAAGCAGCATCGCAAGCTGGATCAGTACGTAAGGAATAATGCCGAGATAGATATGCCGTGTCGTCACTTCCGGAGGCGCAACACCACGTAGATAAAACAACGTCGCCCCCAGCGGCGGGTGCATATAGGAGGTTTGCAGATTTACCGCCATCATGATGCCGAGCCAGACCGGATCGACACCGGGCATTTGCAGCAGCACCGGAGCGACGATCGGCACCACAACGAATATAATCTCGAAAGCATCCATCACGAAACCGAGCAGGAACAGCGCCAGCATGACTGCGAGCGTCGCGCCGGCGACACCGCCCGGCAGGTTTGTCAACGCCTGCTCCACCATGCGATCGCCGCCAAGACCGCGAAACACCAGGCTGAACAGCGTAGCGCCGATCAGGATCAGGAAGATCATGCTGGTGATCTGAGTGGTGCGGCGCATCACCGGTATCAGCAAGCCCGCCACTCCCGTCCGCACCGCCGCCAGGAGGATTGCGCCGATCGCACCGACCGATGCCGCTTCGGTCGGTGTCGCGATGCCGCCGAGGATCGAACCGAGCACGGCGAGGATCAGCGCAATCGGAGCGACGAGAGCTGCGACCAGCCGGCGTAGCAGAGCCATACCGTGGGGCGCCGCTGGATCGGGCGCGATCGCCGGAGATTTCTCTGGAAAGAAGATCGCGACGCCGATCAGATAAAGCAGATACAGCGCAACCAGGACCAGCCCCGGAAGAATGGCGCCAGCGAACAAATCAGCGACCGAGACCGTTTGCGGGGCGAAGTTGCCCTTCGCCAGTTGCGCCGCCTGATAGGAATTACTGAGCTGATCCCCCAGCAGCACCAGAACCGTTGCGGGCGGAAAAATTTGCGCCAGCGTCGCTGTGGCGGCCACTGTGCCGGCGGCAAGCGCCTTGTCGTAACCATGCCGCAGCATCGTCGGCAGCACGATCAATCCCATCGTCACCGTCGTTGCGCCGACGACGCCTTTGGCGGCGGCAAGCAGTACGCCGACCACGATCACCGAAAAACCCAGACCGCCGGGCAATGCGCCGAATAGCCGGCTCATGGTTTCCAGAAGGTCTTCGGCGATCCGTGAGCGCTCAAGCATCACGCCCATAAAAATAAACAACGGGATAGCGAGCAGCACGTCGTTGGTCATGACGCCGAAGATGCGTTCCGGCAGAGCGCCGAGCAGCGCCAGGTTCATAACGCCGACGGCCGATCCCAGAAGCCCGAAGCCGAGTGAAACACCGGCCAGCGTCAGCGCTACCGGGTAGCCGACAAGCAGCACGGCGCAGACGGCGACAATCATTCCGATGGCAAGAATTTCGCTCATGCACCGCGTCGCGGTTCGGCAAGCACCAAAGCTGCGCGGATAGCCTGTGCGACGCCTTGAGAGCCCAGCAGTATTGCAAACAGCGGGATCAACGTTTTGAGCAGATAAACGAACGGCAGGCCGCTTGCTTCGCGCGATCCTTCAAGGATCGTCCATGACCGGGCGATATAAGGAACGGAGAGCACTCCAACGGCGATCACAACCGGGAAGAGAAAGACGATAGTCCCGAACAGATCGACCAGCGCCTTGGTGCGGGGCGCGGCCTGGGCATAGAAGACATCGACCCGGACATGACCATCGGTCTGTAGCGTCCAGGCAGCGGCCAGCATGAATAATGCAGCATGGGCATACAGCACCGACTCCTGCAGCCGGATCGAGCCGATGCCGAGCAGATAGCGCATCACGACCACGGTAAATTCGGCCAGTACGAGGTAAAGACAGCACCATGCCGCCACGCGGCCGATGGCCGTGGTAGCGCGATCAATGCCATCGGCAATGCGCTGAACCGTGTCTTTCATGACTTCCCCGGCGTACTATACTGGTCCCAGAGATAATCCGGGACGCCCTCATGGCACATGATCACGACCACGACGATCACCACGGCTCGGAGCTTTCCGAAATGCAGTTGCGCGTGCGTGCGCTGGAAACGGTGCTGGCGGAAAAAGGCTATATCGACCCGGCTGCGCTTGACGCCATCATCGAGGCTTACGAGACCAAGGTCGGTCCACATAATGGCGCCCGCGTCGTCGCCAGGGCCTGGAACGATCCGGCATTCAAGAAAGCTGCTGCTTGAAGACGCCAGCAAGGCTGTCGGCAGCCTTGGGCTGATGAACCGCGTCGGCGATCATCTGATCGCGGTCGAGAACACCCCGAAACTGCACAACATGATCGTCTGCACGCTGTGCTCCTGCTATCCGTGGGAAGTACTCGGCCTGCCACCGGTTTGGTACAAGTCGGCGCCTTATCGTTCCCGCGCAGTCAACGATCCGCGCGGCGTATTGGCCGATTTCGGTGTCACACTGCCCAAGAGCGCGGACATTCGCGTATGGGACTCGACGGCGGAGACGCGTTTCATCGTGCTGCCAATGCGGCCTGCCGGCACAGAGGGCTGGAGTGAAGGCAAGCTCGCCGCGCTGGTCACGCGTGACTGCATGATCGGTACCGGTCTGCCGAAAAGCGCGAAAGAGGCCGTGTGATGGACGGGATTCACGACATGGGCGGCATGCACGGCTTCGGCAAGGTTGAGCCGGAGCCGGACGAGCCGGTGTTCCACGCCCCGTGGGAAGGCCGTACGATGGCGCTCAATCGCGCGCTGGGATACACGGGCATCTGGACCATCGACCAGACCCGGTACGGCATCGAACGCCTGCCGCCGGACGTCTACCTCAACAGCTCGTACTATAAAAAATGGGCCGTGCGGCTCGAAAACCTGCTGATCGAAAAAGGGCTGATTGACGCCGACGAGCTCAAGGCAGGCCATGCGTTGCGCCCGGGCGAAAAACTCAAACGAACGCTGGCCGCAGACGACGTGCCGAATACGCTGTCGCGTGGCTCCTTTACACGTCCTGCGCAAGCGCCCGCCCGCTTCAAATCCGGCGACCGTGTGCGTACCAAAAATATTCATCCGAAAACCCACACCCGGCTGCCGCGCTACGCGCGCGACCGCATCGGCGTGATCGAAGCCATTCGCGGCTGTCACGTGTTCCCGGATACAGCGGCTCAGGGCAAAGGCGATGATCCGCAATGGCTCTACACGGTGCTGTTCGATGGGCGCGAATTATGGGGCAAGGATAGCGATCCGACACTGAAGGTCTCGATCGAAGCGTTTGAGCCCTATCTGGATCCGGCATGAGCACTGACGCGGCAACGCTTCGCGCCACGCAATCTATCACCAGCATCCCGCGAAATGCCGAAGGGCCGGTGTTCCGGAGCCGTGGCAGGCGGAAGCGTTTGCGCTCGCACTGTCACTGCACGAGCGCGGCCTGTTCACCTGGAAAGAATGGGCAGCGACGCTGGGCGAAGAGATCAAGAAGGCGCAGGCCGCCGGAGACCCCGATACTGGCGAGACCTATTACCATCACTGGCTGAATACGCTTGAGCGCATCCTCGCTGAAAAAGGCGTAACCGACGCACGGCAGCTTGAGCGCGTGCGCCACGCATGGGAACATGCATGCGAGCGGACCCCGCACGGCACACCGATCGAACTACGGCCAGCCGATTTCCACGATTGAAGCTACAAAACATCACGCAGGGAGAATGTCATGACAGGCCAGACCGTAAAAATCCGCGCGAGCGGCGGCGGCGAATTCGATTGTTACGTGATCGTGCCGAAGACCGACAAGTCGGTGCCGGCTATCGTTCTGGCTTCCGCCATTCATGGCGTCGATCCGGATATTCACGAACTCGCATGCGAGTTCGTCGCCAAGGGTTTTATCGCCGCAGCACCGGATTTATTCTGGCGCTCCATTCCCGGACCATTGGCACGCGAAGACGAGCGCGCCGCGAAGCGTTCGCAGCCGCGCCTCGAAAAGATCAGGGCCGGCGAGCAGGATCTGAAAGATACGCTGGCTCATCTGCGCACACTGTCGCAGTTCAATGGCAATGCAGCAGTGATGGGTTTCTGCTACGGCGGCCCTTATGCCATCCTCGGCCCGAAGCGGCTCGGCTATGCCGCGGGCATCTCCTGCCACGGCACCCAATTGCAGGATTACATCCAAGAGCTCGATGGCGTTCGCGAGCCGGTCTGCATCATCTGGGGCGACCGCGATCACGTCGCGCCGGCGCCGGTACTCGATCTTTTCCGCGCCGTGCCTGAACGCCTGAAAAACGTCGAGGTCCATATTTTCCCCGGCATCCAGCACGCTTTCATGATGCACAATGCGGGGCCCGCGTACGACCAGAAGACGCGCGATTTCTCCATGGCGCGCGCCAATGCGATCCTTGAGGGGTTACGAAACGGACAGGCGGGAATGCGGCAGGCGTCCTGAAGGCCCGATTTTCGCCTCCAACCGGCATACATTGCGACTATTTAATCCGTCGGGAGCAACGGCGCTCCTTGTCGGGGAAATAAGCCTCCCATAAAATTATCAGTGCTGCGCCAATGATGTTTTGGCGTCGAGGGTCTGGCATGGTCGACCGCCCAATTTTGCCGGGCACGGCAACGCTCTGTGCAGGCTGGTTCGTCGGGATCGCTCTCGCGTATCCCGCATTTGCGGCGACCCACGAACAAATAATCGAGTCCTGCAGGCAGGCCCTGTTTGCACAAATACACGCTTGCGTCGTCGGCAAACTGGGTGGCCTTCCGAGGAATGCGCCGGCTGACGCTCTCGAAAGAGCGAGACAGCAATGCGGGCCGCCGCTCGTTCGCCCTTGCGTCATGCGTGAGGAGCAGAAACAGGCGGCCGGTAAACCGGCGCCTGAGGCGCCAAAGTCCGAAGCCGATGTTGCGCCGACTGACGACAGCCCAGTTCAACCCGTTTTTGTCGCACCGCCACGCACGATAGCCGACATAACCGCGATCCTGGACAGTGAGAAGCCTGACCCCGCAAAAATTGCCCAGCGCAAGGCTGCGGCGGAAGCAGCACCGCCCACCGACGCGTCGCCGGGCAAGCTCGCGCAGTTCTATTACGACCGGGGCAACGCACGCGCCCTGCTCGCTCAAAACAAGGATGCGCTGGCCGACAGCCTGCAGGCAATGACGATCAACAAGTCAACCGGGGATTACAGCCAACTTATCCGCATTCGGCAATTCGTCGCGCTGCAATACAAGGCTCTTGGCGATCCAAAAAACGCCGTTGCGATATTCGATCTGACCGCGCGTGATGCCGAGCCGAACCAGCGCAGGGGCGCCGCGATCAACGCGCTGGGTAACATCTCGCGGCTCTATGTTGTAATGGGCGACAATACCCAGGCCGGGACTTACGCGAGCCGCGTTCAGGCGTTGGTTCAGGAGGCACGCGGCAGCCCAAATCCTAAATGGCGCACGGCTTACGCGATCTACGGTCATTCCTGGGAGGCCGACGCCGATGAGACTCGCGGCATTGTACTGGCAGCGCGCGGCCAGTACGCCGAGGCCGAAGCAGCGTTCCGGCGCGCTGAGGCGTTCCGGCGTGCATCATTGAAGGATCTTCCAAAATTCGAATTTCCACCGCCGCCAGAGCAAATAGTTCAGAGCGCGGACAACGACTTGGTGTCGATCGCAATCAATGAGTCAAAGCAAAACCGTCTTAGTGAAGCGGAAGCCGACGCTCGCCGCGCCTTGCTCGAAATACTCAAATCTCGAGGCAAGTACAGCTCTTCGACCCCCTATTTCATCAGCGCGCTCTCCGGCGTGCTCGTTGAGCAGGGCCGCTACGCGGAAGCCGAACAGCTCGCACGGTCGGCGCTCGACGTGCAGCGCACGCTTGGCATCGCCGACAGCTCGCCAACAAGTGTGAACGTGCTTTCCCAGCTCGGCAATATTTTGGTGCTTCAACGCAAGACCAAGGATGCGGGCGAGACTTACGGCCAGCTCGACAAGGCTATTGCACAGTGGACGCCTGAGCAGCGCCAGGCGTTCCAGATCAACGGTTCGCGGATTGTGGCGCTTTACGCGTCCGGCCAGATAACTCAGGGGATTGCGGCGGCGGAAGAGCTGGTTAAACGCCAAACCGCGCGCACCGGTCCGAACAGCTACGACACCGCTTCGGCTCACGGCACGCTGGCCGTCGGCTACGCGCGAGCTGGCCGCGACGCCGATGCCATCCGAGAGTTTAAGACCGCACTGCCCGTTCTTATGGCTGGCGCGAGGGAAAATAGCAACGATGACGACCCAACCCTGGTCGCTGCCCGCGAAGGACGTCTGCAGCGGATAGTCGAAAACTATATCGGAGTGCTTGCGCGAGGCACGACCGCATCAAATGACGTTGCTGTCGAAACATTCGCGCTTGCGGATGCCGTGCGCGGGCACGCAGTGCAGCGGGCGCTGGCAGATTTGAATGCGCGCGCGGTAGCCAAGGATCCGGCGCTCGCCGCTCTCGTGCGCAAAGAGCAAGACCTTGCCAAACAGATTGGCGCTCAGCTCGGTGCACTGAACAATATGCTCGCCTTGCCGTCGGACCAGCGCAACGATCAGGACGTCCGTTCGATTAGTGCCGCAATTGAAAAATTGCGCGCCGACCGCAAGGCGGCACAGCAGGATGTCAAGCAACGCTTCCCGGCCTACGCCAATCTGGTCGATCCGAAACCGCCTTCGGTCGACGATATCAAGGCCGCATTACGTCCCGGCGAGGCATTGCTATCGTTCTATTTCGGTCAGGACGCGAGCTTCGTCTGGGCGGTGCCCAAAGATGGAGCCGTCGCTTTTGCAGCCATTCCCGCGACTGCAACGCAGCTGGCGGCGAAAATCCACACGCTGCGCGAAGCACTTGAGCCCCAGATTACGATGGTGAGTGAAATCCCACCCTTTGATCTGACGCTCGCTTATGAACTCTATTCACTTCTGCTCAAGCCAGTCGAAGCCGGCTGGCTACCGGCAAAAAGTCTGATCGTCGCCACCAACGGCGCGCTCGGCGAACTGCCGCTGAGCCTGTTACCGACCGCACCATCGCGGATCGATTCAAAAACCAAGCCGCTGTTTGCCGGCTATCGCGATGTGCCGTGGCTTGCCCGAACTCATGCGGTCACGGTGATTCCAGCGGCTTCGGCGCTGGTGTCGCTGCGGCGACTGCCGCCGAGCTCGCCCAATCGCGAAACCCTGATCGGCTTCGGCGATCCGTACTTCAATGAACAGGAAGCAGCCGAAGCGGAAAGCGAGCAGTCGTTGGCAGGACCGCAGCTCGCCGAGGCGGCGCCCGCAAATTCTGGGACAGACATGGTCGCGCGCGGCGCCCCGCTTAGGCTTCGGGCCGCACCGCACGTCGAGGATGTCGACAAGGCGGAGCTTGCGATGCTGCCGCGGCTGCCGGACACACGCGATGAACTGACCGCGATGGCGCATGCCCTCAATGTCGATCCGGCCAAGTCGCTTTATCTCGGCAAGGCGGCCAACGAGCAGAACGTCGAGACTCTTGATCTTTCTCATTATCGCATCGTCGCCTTTGCCACCCATGGGCTCGTACCCGGCGACATCGACGGGTTGACCCAGCCGGCGCTGGCGCTGACCGCACCCGAAGTCGCGGACGTCAAAGGCGACGGCCTGCTGACGATTGAAAAGATCCTTGCACTCAAGCTCGACGCCGATTGGGTCGTGCTGTCCGCCTGCAACACCGCGGCCGGCGCGGGCGCCGGCGCGGAGGCGGCGTCCGGCCTCGGCAGCGCGTTCTTCTACGCCGGCACCAGGGCGCTCCTGGTCACCAACTGGTCGGTGCAGTCGACGTCAGCGCGCGAATTGATCACCGACCTGTTCCGGCGGCAGGCCGCGGATTCGGCACTGTCGCGCGGCGAAGCATTGCAGCAAGCGATGATGGCCCTACTCGATGGACCGGGCCTGGTCGATGCATCCGGTCAATCCATGTATACCTATGCGCATCCACTGTTTTGGGCTCCCTACTCGGTGATTGGCGATGGCGGCGGCAGTTGATTGGCCATTTACGTTTCGCGCTTTTGGAACGCTGATGACAATTGGCTGCACGGCGGCGCTCGCTGCCGCGGTTAGCCCGGCCAGCGCTTTTGATCTGGTGACTCCGGCAGAGGCCGCCCTGCCCGCAGCCCCGCTATCAAGTCTCGAACTTCGCGGCAGTCCGACCCGGCGGCCTGCTGTCGTTGTCGTATCGCCACCACCGACAGCGGGCCAAATTCATTCCCCGATGGATTTGAAGTTACAATTTCGCGCCTTCGGCGGCGCGGCAATCGAACCCAGTTCTGTCGTGATTACCTATATGAAACAACCTGCCATCGATATGACCCAGCGGCTAACGCCCTACATCACCGCGCAAGGCATCGATATCCCTCAGGCCCAGGTCCCCCCCGGCAAACATCAGTTCTGGGTCGAACTAAAAGACAATGAGGGTCGGATCGGTGGCGGCGCTTTCAGCTTTCAGGTCGGCCAATAGCCGTTGAGACCGATGCCGACGATTGCGATCTCATATCGCCGTTCTGATTCCTCCGCCATCTCGGGCCGCATTTACGATCGGCTGGCTGGTCATTACGGCGAGCAATCGGTTTTCATGGATATCGACAACATCCCTTTCGGAATCGACTTTCGCACCCACATTCAGGAGACATTGCAGCGTACCGATATTCTGATTGCGGTGATCGGCGCTAATTGGCTCGGCAGCAATGCCGATGGCAGTTCCAGGATGCTGGAGAAAAACGATCCGGTTCGCGCTGAGATCGAGACTGCGCTGGAACGGAAGCTTCCAATCCTTCCGGTCTTGGTCGATGGCGCGAAGATGCCGGATAATTCCGAACTGCCGATAGAGTTCGGAAACTTTGCCTATCTCAATGCCGCAGAGGTAATGACCGGTCGCGATTTTCGGAGTCACATGGACCGTCTGGTGGGCGCCATCGACAGGCTCGCGGAAGGCAATGCCGCCGCTGCTACCCCTCTATTAATATCCGGCCGAGGCCAGCCCGCGCCGTCCGCTCGACAAGCCCTTCTGAACGATCTGCTGCGATACTTAGTACTTCCGCTCGTCTTGCTGCTCGTCGTCCACCACATTGTCGTCAACGCCTACGACCTGAACACGCTTTATCTTCAAATCGCTTGCGTCGGTATTCCTTTATTGTTTAGCGCCGCGCTGTCCCGATTGAGCAGCCGCGGTGCGATTGCAGCCATTGCCTTCGCGATTACCCTTGGTGTCATTGGCGATTCTACCATGACGATATCGCAAAGCCTCTATTCGGGCGATCCGGTCATGCCGCAAACGCGTTTCGAATGGTGGGACAATATCGACTTCGCAGCGATCATCGCGCTCAGCTATCTCGCCGGGTACATCGGGGAGCGTGCACTGTGCAAGGCGCTCGGCAGCAAGTTCACCCGGGCGTAAACGCCTCGATCATGCCGCATCGTCGTCATCGGCTATCGCGATGACCTCGTGCAGATCCGTGCGATCGGGAGAACTCTCGATCTTGAACTCGGCTTCAAGCTCTTCAGCCTTCTCGACCAATTCGACGCTGATCTGGACCAGTTCCTTGCAGATCACGCGATCGGTGCAATCGCGCGACATGCGGCTGCACCGTGTGGCCAAGTGTCGAAGGTATTGCGCAAGAGGAAGCGGCATAATTCTTCGTCCGGAATGACCCATGCGGTTCTGCGAAATAAGCCGCAGACGCATCGGAAGTTCCGACACTGAGACGTAAAGGCTGACGGCGCGCGCTCGCGCGCGTACCAAAATATTGAATAAATTCAGCATCTTAAATGGCGCGGCGACGATCTTTCCATCAACCTGCCGTCACCGCAGTGATGGATCAGAGCATGCCCAAGGCGTGAGGCAGCCAAAGCGAAAGCGCCGGGATATAGGTCACCATGGCGAGAAAGATCAGCATGGTCACAAGCCAGGGCAGCACCGCGATGGTCAGTTCAGTAATGCCCATTTTTGTTATGCCGGATGCAACATAAAGGTTGAGCCCGACCGGCGGATGGCACAATCCAACCTCCATGTTTACCGCCATCAGGATGCCGAGATGGACCGGATGCACCCCGAGCGTCGCGGCCATCGGGAACAGGATCGGCGCCATGATCAGCGTGATAGCCGCGGGATCCATGAAGTTGCCGGCCGCCAGAAGCACGATGTTCGTGACAAGCAGGAACGCAACGATGCCGAAGCCCTGCGCAGTCATCCATTCGGCCATCGACTGCGGAATCTGCTCGGAGGTCAACAGCCATGAGAACACAGCGGCGTTGGTGATGATATAAAGGATCATCGCGCTCATCGACGCAGCCCTGAGCAGTACCGCTGGCACTTCAGAGAACTTCAGGCCTTTGTAGACAAACACCGCGATGATGAAGGAATAGACTGCGGCGCAAGCGGCAGCTTCAGTCGGCGTGAACAATCCCGTATAGATGCCGCCGAGCACGAGGAGGATGAGCATCAAGCCCCACACGCTCTCGCGGAACGCGCGGAAGCACTCTCCCCAGCTTGAGCGTTGCATACGTGGGTAATCATTGCGCCAGGCGCGATACCAGGTGGTTACGCCAAGCATCACCGCCAGGATCAGGCCGGGTATCAACGCCGCGATAAACAGCTGTCCGATAGAAGCTGAATCGACTACGGCACCATTCGGGCCGTGCGGTTGCATGCCGGACGTGGCGACAGCGTAGATGACAAGGTTGATCGACGGCGGGAACAGGATGCCGAGCGCGCCGGATGTGGCGATCACGCCGGCAGAGAAGCGCGGCGGATAGCCTTGCTCCACCAGCGCCGGCAGGATGATCGAGCCGATGCCGACGACCGTGGCAACCGACGAGCCGGAAATAGCCGCGAACAGAGCACAAGCCACGACGCCGGCGAGGCCCAGCCCGCCATACCAGTGCCCGATCAGCGAAGTGGCGAAATCGATCATTCGCCGCGCCACACCGCCGGCGGTGAGAAAATTGCCGGCCAGGATAAAGAACGGGATCGCCATGATCTCGAAGCGGTCGATACTGGTGAACAGCTTCAGACCCACCATCTTCGGATCGACGTCGGACAGAATGAAAAGATAAGTCAGCACCGACAGGCCGAGCGCGATCGAAATCGGCATGCCGGACGCCATCAAGGCGAGCAGCAGCGCGAACAACAATTCAGCACGGGTGGTGTGCGATAACTCGATGTAATGCAGACGCGCGGCAACACACAGCAAGGCCAGCGCGACCGGAATAAGGACAATCAGCCACGCGGTGATGTTGTCGCCGAGTTGGCGCGGCGCCCCCGTCTTCAAGGCTTGCGATACCGTTGTCATCGCGCCGCCTCGCCGGCCGGAATTGCTCCAGGTGCAGGCGCGTCGTGCGGTTCCTCATACTCAATGCCGTGCCCATGTTGCGGCACGTAGCCGGTACGCAGATAGCGCCACATCACTTGCAGGAAGCGGAAGCACATCAGATAGGAGCCGAGCGGAATACACAGGTAAATGATCCAGCTCGGCCACTCGAGCTCTGGCGAGACCTGGTCCGGGTCGAGCTCGTAAACATAAATTGCGCCGAGTGTGCCGATAACGCCGGTAAACAGCGCGCCGCACAGCAGCGCAAATATGATCACCGGCTTTCGCGCCGCCGGGGAAAGTTTTTTCACAAAGACATCGACGCCGACGTGAATTCCGGTGCGCACGCCGAGTGCCGCGCCGAATTTCGCCATCCATACGAACATGTAGGTGGAAAGTTCGTTCGCCCATGACAGATTGATCGCAGCGAGTTGGTTATAGACTTCGTTCGCCGCTGCCTTCAGCCACAAGAGCTGATGCATGCCCGCCCAGCGGGCGAGGCTCGCTGAATTGCTGGCGCCATAACGATGCACGACGGCAACAAAAGTCAGCGCCGTCGCCGCCGCAATCAGCGTAAGGATAATCCACTCTTCGAGGCGATTGAGGATACGGTCGAGCACCAGCGGTCCCCAAGTGGCAGAGATCAAGCAAAAATCCCTCCCGCGAAGCAGGAGGGATTGGCAGCTTTACGACTGCGGCGGGACGAAGCCCGATGCTTTATAGATCTGGGCGATGAAGTCCTTGCCGAAGCGGCCCTCCATCTCCTTATGGACCGGCATCAGCTTGGCGATCCAGGCCTGCTTCTCGGTGTCAGTAAGGACGTGAATCTGCATCTTGCCGGTCGCCTTGATCGTGTCCATCGCGGTGACGTTATCCTTCGCCGCCGTATCGTCGAAGAAACTCGTCGACTCTTTCACCGCACGATCGAGGCCGGGACGTACATCGGCAGGCAGCCCGTCCCAGAACTTCTTGTTGGTGATCAGCGAATAAGTCAGCCGTCCGTGGTGGGAAACGGTGAGGTATTTCTGCACGTCGTAGAGCTTCTGCGTCGAGATGTTCGACGGCACGTTATCTTCGCCATCGGCGACGCCGGTTTGCAGTGCCTGATAGAGTTCGCCGAAGGCAATGATCTGAGGGAGGGCGCCAAGCTGACGCGCCACAGCGTCGAGCACTTTCGAGCCCTGAATCCGCATCTTCAAGCCCCGGAAATCGTCCGGCATGATCAACGGCACGTTTGCGGTATAGACGTGGGCCCCGTTGTCCCAATAGGCCAACGGCAACACGTTTTTGTCCTCAAGCTTTTTGTTAAATTGCGCCATCATCGGGCTCGCCATCATCTGGCGCGCGTGGGTGTCGTCGCTCATCAGGAACGGCAGATCGAAAACGTCGAACTCCTTGACGCCGAGCGGACCAAATTTCGAGATTGACGGCGCCAGCAATTGCACCGAGCCGAGTTGCAGGGCTTCGAGCTCTTCCTTGTCCTTGTAGAGCGACGAGTTCGGATAGACCTCAACCGTCACCTTGCCGTCGGTGTATTTTTCGGCGAGCTGTTTGAACAACAGCGCAGCTTTGCCTTTCGGTGCGTCGGGCGACACCACGTGGCTGAACTTGATCATCATCGGATCGGCTTGCGCCGGCTTGCCGATGACTACCAGCGGGACAGCAGCGGCAATGCCCAAAGCCGTGCGGCGGGTAATCCTGGACATCATGAACTTCCTCCCATGAAGCAGCAGCCTTCGCGGCTTGCGTTCTTGATCTTTTCCTTAGCGCGAAAGCCGAAAACGGCCAATACCGCCGCTGTCGCACCTAAATGCCCCGGATTACGTCACTTCCCGCAGCGGTCCCCAGCCGGACTGGCAGCCCCCGAAGCTAATGTTATATTGTTACATTATCGGACGATTGGGCCAGGGTTATGGCCCCTTCCAGGCAAGACCGGTCCCTATGATTTACCACCATCACGGCGGCGAAGCGCACCCTTCGCCAGCACTTTTGCCGTCCCTGCTGCGGCTGTCTCTTTCTGCACGGTTGGCGCTCGCCTGCGGGCCGATTGCCTTGATTTTAATTGCCACGCTGTGGGCACTGCGGTGAAGCCGGTATGACCGAGTTGCGATTCCGCGATCTGACACTTGGCTACGACCGGCACCCCGCCGTGCACCATCTCGACGGCAAGGTGGAGACCGGCGCGCTGATCGCCGTAGTCGGACCGAACGGCGCCGGTAAATCGACTCTGTTCAAGGGCATCGTCGGTACGCTCAAGCCACTCGCCGGCAGCATCGAGCGCAACGGTTTTGACGTTCGCCAGATTGCCTATCTGCCGCAGGCGGCCGAGATTGATCGGTCGTTTCCAATCACGGTCTACGACCTGGTAGCGATGGGGCTATGGCGCAGCATCGGTCCGTTCAGTAGCGTTGGACGGAAAGAGCATGCGGCTATCAGCACTGCGATCTCGACCGTCGGTCTGAACGGATTTGAGCAAAGGCCAATCGGCACTCTATCCGGCGGGCAGATGCAGCGGATGCTGTTTGCTCGTCTCGTCCTCCAGGATGCGCGCGTGATCGTGCTCGATGAGCCGTTCAGCGCGATAGACACCAAAACCTGTGCTGATCTGATGCAACTGATACAACTCTGGCATCAGGAACGTCGGACCGTGATTGCTGCAACACACGACCTCGATCTTGTTCGCGAACACTTCCCGCACACTTTGCTGCTCGCCCGCGAGCCGGTGGCATGGGGCAGCACGCACACCACACTGACGCCGGACAATCTCATCAAGGCGCGGCAAATGTGCGAAGCCTTTGATGACAGCGCCGAAGCCTGCGTGGACGAGGCCGCGTGATCCCATGATCCATGACGTCCTAATCGCGCCGTTTACCGAGCACGATTCCATGCGCCGGGCGCTGGTCGCTACGCTGGTACTGTCCTTTAGCGCCCCGCCGATCGGCGTGTTTCTGATGTTGCGCCGCATGAGCCTGATCGGCGATGCGCTGTCGCACGCCATTTTGCCGGGAGCCGCGATCGGCTTTCTCATTGCTGGTTTGAGCGTATTCGCAATGGCGGGTGGCGGACTGATCGCCGGCTTCCTGATCACCATCGGCGCCGGGCTGGTCGCTCGCGCCACGCCGCTGAAAGAGGATGCTTCGCTTGCCGCGTTCTTTCTTATCTCGCTAGCGCTAGGCGTTGTGATCGTCTCGGCAAAAGGCAGCGACGAAGACCTGGTGCATTTCCTGTTCGGCTCGGTGCTGACAATCAGCTCCACGGCCTCGTTACTCATCTCCGGTATTGCCACGATCTCACTACTGGCGCTCGCGCTCATCTGGCGGCCGCTGGTCCTGGAGTGTGTCGATCCGGGATTTCTGCGGTCGGTGAGCCGCGCTGGGGGTGTCGCCCACCTCGCTTTTCTCGCCCTGATGGTCCTCAACCTGGTCGGCGGCTTCCTTGTGCTCGGCACCCTGCTCGCTGTCGGCATCATGATGCTGCCTGCATTCATCGCCCGATTTTGGGCGCGCGACATCAGCGGCATGATTGCGGTGGCCATCGGCAGCGCCGCGATCTCAGGCTATGCAGGGCTCGTCATCTCGCAGGTCGCCGGCCTGCCGGCCGGCCCTACCGTTATCCTCGCCGCTGGCGCTCTTTATTTACTATCGGTCCTGATCGGGCCGGCCGGCGGCCTGATCTGGCTGGCGATGCCACGCAAGCATCTTGAAGCCTGAGCGGGTTTCAGGAACAGGCCGGATCGCCTATATAGCCGCGTAGGAGAGTGTCCATGTCTAACCAAGCTGCATCCGAAAAAATCCCGGTCACAGTGCTGACCGGCTATCTCGGCGCCGGCAAGACCACGCTGCTCAACCGCATTCTGTCCGAGCCGCACGGTAAAAAGTACGCCGTGATCGTCAATGAGTTCGGCGAGATTGGCATCGACAACGACCTCGTGGTCGGAGCCGACGAAGAAGTGTTCGAGATGAACAACGGCTGCATCTGCTGCACGGTGCGCGGCGACCTGGTGCGCATTCTCGACGGCCTGATGCGCCGCAAGGGCAAATTCGACGCCATTATCGTCGAGACCACCGGCCTCGCCGATCCAGCACCGGTCGCGCAGACATTTTTCATCGACGAAAACGTCGGTCGCAAGACGAGACTCGACGCCGTCGTGACGGTCGCCGATGCCAAATGGCTCAATGATCGGCTCAAAGACGCGCCGGAAGCGAAAAACCAGATCGCCTTCGCCGATGTGATCCTGATCAACAAGACCGATCTCGTCACCCCCGAAGAGCTGAGTGAGGTCGAGGCGCGCATCCGTGGCATCAATCCTTATGCCAAGGTACACAAGACTGAGCGGGCTAATATCGCGCTTGATCAGGTGCTCGGCCGCAACGCCTTCGATCTTGACCGCATCCTCGATATCGAGCCGGACTTCCTCGGCGGCGACGGTGACGATCATCACCACCACGATCATGATCACGACCATCATCATGACCACGGGCATGACCATCATCACGACCATGACCACAAGCATGCACACTCGCACGGCGGGCTGAAGCACTATCACGACGAGGACATGCAATCGATTTCGCTGCGCAGCGACAAGCCGCTGAACCCGGACAAATTCTTTCCGTGGGTGCAGGAGCTGGTGCAAAAGGAAGGTCCCCAGATTTTGCGCTGCAAGGGGATTCTGTCGTTCAAGGACGACAATGAGCGCTTCGTATTCCAGGGCGTGCACATGATTCTCGACGGCGATCATCAACGGCCATGGAAGGACGGCGAGAAGCGCGACAGCCGCATCGTGTTCATCGGCCGCAATCTCCCCGGCAAAATGATCGCCGAAGGCTTCGAAAGCTGCGTCGCCTGATCGGCTTTCATGACTGACACCCGCAACGACACCGTTTCCGTCGTCGAGCGCACGCACGCGGTTGCCGCGAACGGCGCTGTCACCGCCGCGCACTTTCTTGGCCGCATGGCCATCTTCGTGCTGGCCGAAGAAACGCTGGTTCTGGCGCCGCCGCGTGGCGAGCCAAAAAGCGTTGCGGTCCACGACGGCGTGATCCTGAGTTCTGTCGTAGGCGATTCGACAATCATCACCGCCGGCGACGACGGTAAAGTCATTGAGACCGACGTCAGCGGCGAAAGCCGCACGCTGGCGACCGACCCGAAGCGGCGCTGGATCGATCATGTCGCGCTCGGCCCCGACGGCGCGATCGCATGGTCGGCCGGCAAGTCAGTGTTCGTGCAAGCCAAGGAGCTCCGCACCTTCGAGGCGCCTTCGACGGCCGGCGGGCTCGCCTTCCTGCCGAAAGGATTCCGGCTCGCTATCGCGCATTACAACGGCGCAACGCTCTGGTTTCCCAACGCGCCGCAATCCAAGCCGGAGCAGCTTGAGTGGAAAGGTTCGCACCTCGGCGTAACCGTGCATCCGGACGGACGCTTTCTGGTGACCACTATGCAAGAGCCGATGCTGCACGGCTGGCGCCTGGTGGACGCCAAGCACATGCGCATGTCCGGCTACGCCACGCGCGTCACCTCGTTCGGCTGGACCACCGGCGGTCGTTTCCTCGCCACGTCGGGCGCCAACCAGCTCATCCTTTGGCCGTTCCAGACCAAGGAAGGCCCGATGGGCAAGCAGCCGCGCGTTCTCGCTCCGTCCGAGCATCGCGTCGATGCGGTCGCCTGCCATCCAAAGCAGGACATCGTCGCGGCCGGCTACGCCGACGGCGTGGTGCTTCTGGTCCGCATTGAGGACGGCGCCGAGATCCTGGCGAAGAAACCGGGCGACTCGCCGGTCAAAGCACTGACCTGGAGTGCCGATGGCAACTTTGCTCGCCTTCGGGACTGAAAGCGGCGAGGCCGGAATCATCGACCTCGCGTAAGCGCGGCCTGAGTTCCCGCTTGGGGAACTGCCCTCTCCGCTAATCGTTATCTCTTCGAAGCTACGATCTGAAGGAGACTGGCATGTCGAAAAACGCGACAGCGTATCTAACGGCGCTGGCAATCTCGCTCGCCGGAACTTCGTTTGCTCTCGCCCAAGCCCCGGACCAAAAGGGGTGTACCCCGCAGGAACGCTCCAACGACACTCTGCAAAAATCTGGGCAGACCGCAGGCGTCATGTGCCCGCCTGATGTCGATCCGGCGATGAAAGCACCGACACCACAGACCGGAGATAGCTCTGTCATCCCGCCGCCCGGAAGCTCTGGTGAAAACTCAAACGTGCAGCCGAAATAGAAAAAACCCCGGGCCGTCGGCCCGGGGTTTCTTCATTCTAGAAGTAACCGCTCAGATCACATATTGCCGCAGCGGTGGATAGCCGTTGAAGCCGACCGATGAGTAGGTCGTCGTATACGCGCCGGCAGCTTCGATCAGTACCTTGTCGCCGATGGCGAGCGTGATCGGCAGCGGATACGGCGTCTTCTCGTAGAGTACATCGACCGAATCGCAGGTCGGCCCCGCAACAATGCACGGCGCCATCTCATCGCGGTCGTGGGTGGTGCGGATCGGATAGCGGATCGACTCGCCGATGGTTTCGGCGAGGCCGTGGAATTTGCCGATGTCGAGATAGACCCAGCGCACCTCATCGTCCGGATTACGCTTGGCGATCAGCACCACTTCGGCCTCGATGACGCCGGCATTGCCGACCAGGCCACGGCCCGGTTCGACGAACGTGTTCGGCAGGTTGTTGCCGAAGTGTTTACGTAGCGACTTGAAGATCGCCTTGCCATAGCTGTCGAGCTTCGGCGTCTTGCGCATGTATTTCGCGGGGAAGCCGCCGCCCAGATTGACAAGGGAAAGGGTGATGCCCCGTTCCGCACAGGCGCGGAAGATCGCCGCTGTGGACGCCAGCGCGCGATCCCAAGCCTGCACGTTGTGCTGCTGCGAGCCGACATGGAACGAAACGCCGTAAGGGATCAAGCCCGCGCTTGTGCGCGACTTCAAGGATGTCGGCGGCATAATCAGGCTCGCAACCAAACTTGCGCGACAGCGGCCACTCGGCGCCGGAGCCGTCGCAGTGGATGCGGCAGATCACGCGGCTGCCCGGAGCGGCGCGCCCTACCTTCTCGACTTCGGCCTCGCAGTCCACGGCGAACAGCGTCACGCCGAGGCGGAACGCCTCCGCGATCTCGCTCTCTTTCTTGACGGTGTTGCCGTAGGAGATACGGTCGGGCGTGGCTCCCGCGGCGAGTGCGGCCTGCGCCTCAGGGATCGAGGCCACGTCGAAGCAACAGCCGAGGCCGGCCAGCAATTTCAGGATTTCAGGCGCCGGGTTTGCCTTGACGGCGTAATAGACCCTGGTGTCCGGCAGTACTTTGGCGAAGCTCAGGTAGTTCTCGCGGACGACATCAATGTCGACAACGAGGCAAGGTCCGTCTTGGATGCGGTTCTTCAGAAATTCGCGGATGCGTGCGGTCATCTCGACCCAGCTCCTCTATCCGGCTGGCGGCGTTGCCGCCTAAGGTGAACCTCCTGTGACGATCGCAGCTCCGCGGAATGCGGAGCTCGTCACGCCACGCGATTGCTGCCTTGGTCCGGATGAGGGGAAGCCCCGTTCCGCACTGCTGGCAAAGATGGACAAGCCCTTTCGGTGTCCCCGGCATTCGCGCCGGCAGAATCCAAAAAAGCCCTTCCGTCGTTGCTTTAAGCCGCGTCGCCAGTGGAGAGCTGGCATCGCCGGTTCGCCTCCGGCTGCCGGTCGCGGGTGCAAGGAAGTAGTGTTCTCTTCCTTAGGCGGCTGTCCGGCCTCTTGTCCGGATGCCCACCGACCGACACACGGCCACAGGCACGTGCGAAATTGGGCAAGAGTTCGAAATAATCCAAATGGCCGGATCACGCAACCGTTTTTGTTTTAACGAGACGTAAATCGGCGGGTGACGGTGGAGAAGACGACACGGCGTTCGCGTCAGTCGGTGGTGAACGGCTCGACGCGTTGCGCGGCACGGACGAACTGCACCATGACAGCAATGCCACAGAGCACGAACACGCCGTCGAGGATGCGAGCGCCGAACGTGCCGACCGACAACAGGCTCGCAATCGCCCAGCTGCCGGCGAAGGCGGCGCCGAACACTTCGGCGCTGATCAGGATGGCCGCGCTGACCACGGTCAGCACGTTGAGCCACTTGATGCGCCGGGGGCGCTGTATGACGGGAGTGTCCATGCGCAGCAATTACTCCGAAACAGAAGGCCGTTTCAAGGCACCTTAAGCCGCGTCCCGTGCGGCTTTTTCCGACAGCAGGCCGGCCTGGACCAGCGCGGCGCGGATGCGGTCGATCTCGGCGCGGGTGATCTTGACCAGCGGCGGCCGGACCACGGCGCGCGGCAGCCGGCCGAGCAGCACCAGGGCCTCCTTCATGCGGTTGTGCATGTCGGCCCAGGGCTCGGCATAGAACACGCGGGCCAGCGGGTAGATGCGGTCGTTGATGCGCCGCGCCTCGGCGAGGTCGTTGTTCTTCACGGCCTGGAACAGCGCCGACTGCAGGTCGGCGATCACGCTGCCGGAGCCGGACAGCAGGCCGTTGCAGCCCGAGCACCAGCGAGCTGAACAGCCAGGCGCTGTGGGTCGAGAGCACGTTGACCTGCCGCGGCAGGCTTTGCAGTTCGCGGATGTGCATCTCGTGCTGCGGGACGTTACCGCACCAGTCCTTGATGGCGCGGATGGTCGGCACCTCCTCGCACATCTTCATCAGGGTGTCGCGCGGGTAGCCCTGCCCGGTCGCCAGCGGATACTGGAAGACGATGATCGGCAGGCTCGACGCGCCGGCAATGCGCTTGAAGTGCTCCACCGCCATGGCCGGCGACTGTTGCAGCGTGAATGGCGCCGGCGGGAACACCAGCAGCGCCGAGGCGCCGCCCTCTTCCGCCATGCGGGCGAGACGCGCGGCCTCAAGGCTGCCGTCCGCCCAGATGCCGTTAACCAGCGGCAGCTTTCCGCCGACCTCGTCCTGGGCGATGTCCAGCACCCGGCGCTGCTCCTCGAAGGTGCAGGACGCGACCTCGGTCGAATGGGCATTGATGGTGATGGCGGTCAGGTTCGGAACCGCTGCGACGTCACGCAGATGCTTGCGGAAGCTTTTTTCGTCGATCGACAGATCGTCGTGGAACGGCAGCAGGACCGCCGGAATAACGCCATGCGGCAGATAGTGGGCGTGGCGGGGCATAGTAGGCTCTCCTGTGGCCGGTTAGGGTCGAGGACATATATCATGCCCGCCTGCCCGATGAAGACGAGTGTTCAATGACCAGCCATGCCGACCCCGCCAACCCGCTTTTGGCGGATTGGACAACCCCCGATGGGGTGCCCCCGTTCGATGCCATCAGGCCCGAGCACTTCCGCCCGGCCTATACGCGGGCGCTGGCCGACCATGAGGCCGAGATCGCGGCCATCAAGGCCGATCCGGCAGCGCCGAACTTCGACAACACGATCGGGGCCCTCGAACTGAGCGGACGAGCGCTGACGCGCGTCGAGAGCATCTTCCATATGCTGGTCGGCGCCCACGCCAATGACGCGCTGCTTGCGATCGAGCGCGAAATCGCGCCGCTGACCGCGCTGCACTGGAACAGGATCAATACCGACGCCGCGTTATTTGCGCGCGTGGACGCTACTGATGCGGCAAGCCGGCAAGCTCGGCCTCACTGCCGAGCAGGCTCGCGTGCTCGAGCGCTACCACACCGGGTTTCGCCGCGCTGGCGCCGGGCTCGACGACACGGCCAAGAAACGTCTTGCGGAAATCACCGAACGACTGGCGGCGTTGGGAACATCGTTCAGCCAAAACATCCTTGCCGACGAGCAGGCCTATACGCTTCCGCTCGATGGCGAAGCCGAGCTCGCCGGGCTGCCGGATTTCATGCGCGAGGTGCTGCGATCCGAAGCGAAGGAGCGTGGCCTCGACGGCCACGTCATCACGCTGTCGCGCTCCAGCGTCGAGCCGTTCCTGCAATTCTCCAGCCGGCGCGACCTGCGCGAAAGGATCTTTCGCGCTTTTGCCGTGCGCGGCGATAACGGCGGCGCGACCGACAACAAGGCGATCATCGCCGAGACGGTCAAGTTGCGCGCCGAACGCGCCAAACTCCTCGGTTTTCCGGACTACGCCCATTACCGGCTCGATGACGCCATGGCGAAGACACCGGCTGCGGTGCGCGACTTGCTCGATACGGTGTGGACCAAGGCGCGCTCGCGCGCGCTTGCCGACCGCGACGCCCTGCAGGAACTCGTTCGTGATGACGGCGGCAACTTCGCACTCGCGGCCTGGGATTGGCGTTACTACGCCGAGAAACTCCGCCAGCGCGCGTTCGATTTCGACGAGGCTGCGATCAAGCCCTACCTCAATCTCGACCGGCTGATCGAGGCGGCGTTCTACACTGCGCAAAGGCTGTTCGGGCTGACATTCACGCCGCGCCCAGACGCACCGACCTGGCATCCCGACGTGCGGGTCTGGGAGGTGCGCGACAATAGCGGAAATAAAGTCGGCCTGTTCTTTGGCGATTATTTCGCGCGGCCATCCAAGCGCAGCGGCGCCTGGATGACCTCACTGCGCGACCAGGAACGGCTTGCCGGCAACATCGATCCATTGATCATCAATGTCTGCAATTTCGCCAAGGCGCCCGCTGGCGAGCCGACGCTATTGAGCTTCGACGATGCGCGCACGCTGTTCCACGAATTCGGCCACGCGCTGCACGGCCTGCTGTCTTCGGTCACCTATCCGAGGATTTCCGGCACCAGCGTCTCCACCGATTTCGTCGAATTGCCGTCGCAGCTCTACGAACACTGGCTCGAGCAGCCTGACGTGCTGCGGCGTTACGCACGCCATTACGAGACCGGCGAGCCGATGCCCGAAGAATTGCTGCAGCGGCTGATCGCCGCGCGCAATTTCAACATGGGCTTTGCGACGGTCGAGTATGTCTCGTCCGCACTGGTCGATCTCGAATTCCATTCTTTGCCGACGCGCAGACGGCGTCGACGCCACGGCGTTTGAGAAAAAGGCCCTGGCCGAAATCGGCATGCCGGCTGAAATCGGCATGCGGCACCGCTCGTCGCATTTCGCGCACATCTTCTCCGGCGGCGGCTATGCTTCGGCCTATTACAGCTACATGTGGTCGGAAGTGCTCGATGCCGACGCGTTCGCGGCATTCGAGGAGGCCGGCGATATTTTCGATCCGGCGACCGCGAAACGGCTTCACGACACGATCTACGCGGCGGGTGGAAAGCAGGATCCAGCCGAGGCCTACAAGGCGTTCCGCGGCCGCCTGCCAAGTGCCGACGCGCTTCTGCGCAAACGCGGCTTCGCCGAACCGGCCGCCGCATGACCGATCTCCACACCGCAGGTCATCGCCGCGGCGTCGTTTGCGCGCCGCATGGTGCGGCTGTGGAGGCTGGCCGCGCGATCCTCGCCGAAGGCGGCAATGCCATTGAAGCCATGGTGGCGATGGCGGCAACCATCGCCGCGGTCTATCCGCACATGAACCACATCGGCGGCGACGGGTTCTGGCTGATCCGCGAGCCGTCGGGCCACGTCCGCGCCATCATGGCGCCGGGACCATCCGGCCGTAATGCGACGGCCAGAGCTTTATCGAGACTACGAAACTATCCCGCCGCGCGGCCCGCTTGCGGCGCTCACGGTGCCCGGCGCTGTTGGCGGTTGGAAGCTGGCGATGCAGGCCGCCAAGGCAAACGGCGGATCGCTGCCGCTCGAGGTCCTTTTCACCAGCGCCTACGGCTACGCGCGCGACGGCTATCAGGTGACCCGCAGCCAGGAACGGCTGACGCGGGAGAATCTGGACAATCTGCTGCCTGCGCCGGGCTTCGCCGAGACGTTTCTCGACGACGGCAAGGTGCCCGCTGTCGGCGCCACGCTGAAGCAGGAAAAGCTCGCGGCCACGCTCGCGCACCTCGCCCACGCCGGCCTCGACGATTTCTATCGCGGCGACATCGGGCGCGAAATCGCCGCCGATCTCGACCGCATCGGCAGTCCGGTCACGCGCGAGGACCTGACCCGTTACGAGGCGCAGGTCGCCGAACCGCTGCACGCCGATCTTTCGATGGGTACCGTCTACAACACCGATGCGCCGACACAGGGCATCACGTCCTTGATGATCCTGGCGCTGTTCGATCGCCTCGGCGTGACCGAGGCCGAGGGCTTCGACCACGTGCATTGCCTGGTCGAAGCCACCAAACGCGGCATCCGCGCGCGCGACCGCGCCGTGACCGATCCGGACTTTCTGGCCCACGCGCTCGATCGCTATCTCGATCCGCGTTTCCTTTCCGGCGAGGTTATGAAGATCGACCGCCGCAAGGCCGCGCGCTGGCCGCTGGCGTCGGGCGAAGGCGACACCGTCTGGATGGGCGCCGCCGACACGTCCGGCCTCGTCGTGTCCTACATCCAGTCGCTGTACTGGGAATTCGGCTCCGGCTGCGTGCTGCCGGCAACCGGCATATTGATGCAGAACCGTGGCGCGAGCTTCTCGTTGCAAGGCGGCGCGCTCAATCCGCTGATGCCCGGACGGCTGCCGATCCACACGCTTAATCCCGCCCTCGCCGTGCTCAAGGACGGCCGCGTCATGGCCTATGGCTGCATGGGCGGTGACGGCCAGCCGCAGACCCAGGGCGCCGTGTTCACCCGGCACATTGTGTTCCGCGAACCGCTCGATCAGGCGATCGACCGGCCGCGCTGGGTGCTTGGCCGCACCTGGGGCGCGGCGCGCACCGCGCTCAGACTCGAGGCGCGTTTCGACGGCAATCTTATCGATCGCCTCGCCTCCGCCGGCCACGAAATCGATGTGCTCGCGGAAGATTATTCCGATGTCATGGGTCACGCCGGTGCAGTCGTTCTGCACAAAGATGGAACTTGCGAAGGCGCACATGACCCGCGCGCCGACGGCGGCGCAGCCGGCGTGTGAAAGCAAATCTTTCTTGTTTTTTGCTTCCGAGTATCCGTTCACAATTTGCGCAATGCAATTTGCGCAATGCAGCAATCCACCCGCTGACTCAAAATATACGCGAACGTTATCTGCCTCAGCGAACGACAGCGAATCTGCACTATCGCCCAATAACGTTCGTTCACTGCAAAGTCGAGACTGAATTGCACGGCGTATTGGCCTGTTTATTCGACATATTGAATAGCGCCGCATGTCGATCAAATAAACGAACGCATATCGCCGCGCGTTAATCGCATTGATTTACGCTACAGTTTCATGACTGCCGAACAAATTCATTTTATTGTGCGATGCGGAATCCGTTTGCTAGCACCTGCGCAGGGCGACGATTCAAAACGAAAGCGCAGAAATGATATCGTTCGAGAAAAGACCGGGACTAAACCGCCGCACCAAATACTTGCAGGCTGCGATGATACTGGCCGCAGCCACGGCCATCGGTACCGTTCCAGCATTGGCGAAAAAGAAGCATTCGCTGCAGGGACTGCACATGTCGGCCGACAACTTCGACAATCACTTCGACGACCGGCAGCGTGCCGATCAGCGCAAAACGGGCGGCCGCGGTCCACGATTGCAGCGTCCAGGCCTCGAAATTCAGCAACGCCTCATTCGAAGAGACGCAAATTCTCTTCTATGGCGAGTGCATGACACAGCGCGGCGAGATGCCGTAAGCGGATCAATCGTTCAGTCGCGAACTAAAAGCCCGCCGGAAAATTCCGGCGGGCTTGTTCCTGATCGAAGCGACAATGAAATTTGACGCTCAGGGCTCCATCGGCGACATACCGAGCCGGTCCATCAATTCACGATCCCGGTCGCGTCCCGGATTGGGCGTGGTGAGAAGCTTCGGCCCGTAGAAAATCGAATTGGCGCCGGCAAGGAAGCACAGCGCCTGCGTCTCTTCGCTCATGTCCTCGCGTCCGGCGGAGAGCCGCACCACCGAGCGCGGCATGGTGATCCGCGCCACCGCGATGGTGCGGACGAATTCCAGCGGATCGAGCGCCTGCTGTTCCGCAAGCGGCGTGCCGGCGACCCTCACCAGCATATTGATCGGCACCGATTCCGGATGCTCGGGCAGGCTCGCCAGCGTCGCGATCATCCCGGCGCGATCCTCGCGGCCTTCGCCCATGCCGACGATGCCGCCGCAGCAGACATGGATACCGGCGTCACGCACGTGGTCGAGGGTCTCCAGACGATCCCGATAGACGCGGGTGGTGATGATCTTGTCGTAAAATTCCGGCGAGGTATCGAGATTGTGGTTGTAGTAGTCGAGCCCCGACGTCTTCAGCCGTTGCGCCTGATCCGCCGTCAGCATTCCGAGCGTGGCGCAGGTCTCGAGGCCGAGCGCCTTGACGCCTTCGACCATGGCGCAAACCGCATCGATGTCGCGCTGCTTCGGCTCACGCCAGGCCGCGCCCATGCAGAACCGGCTGGCGCCCCGACGCTTTGGCCGCTCGCGCTTCCGCGAGCACGGTCTCGAGCGCCATCAGCTTTTCCGCTTCGACGCCGGTGTCGTATTTGGCGCTTTGCGGGCAATAGGCACAGTCTTCCGGGCAGCCACCGGTCTTGATCGACAGCAGCGTCGAAATCTGCACCTCGGTCGGCTCGAAGTTGGCGCGGTGGACGGTCTGCGCCTGAAACATCAGGTCCGGAAACGGCAAGTCGAACAGCGCCCGGACCTCGGCACGCGTCCAGTCGTGCCGGACCTCTGAACTTTCCACGAGAGGGAGGCCAGAACCCTCCCCTTTTTGAGGAGAGGATGTTCGCCACGCCCGTTCCGCGTCTTTCACTACCGCAGGCTCCGCATGTTGCAATGTAATCTTAGCCCGGATCACCACGAAGCAAAATCCGGGCTAGGATGCGCTGCCGGCCGAAACGCGGGGGTACTCAAATGATCGCGACCCACAGGACCATCCTGGCCGCCGCGATTTTGCTGGCGGCGAGTTGCGCGACCGCGCCGGCATACGCACAAAATTGGCCGACCCGCCCGGTGACCATGGTGGTGCCGTTTGCGCCCGGCGGCGGCACCGACGTGCTCGGGCGAATCGTCGCTCGCCGGCTTTCGGAGACCCTGGGTCAGCAAGTCATCGTCGAGAATATCGGCGGCGCCGGCGGGATGATCGGCTCTGAGCATGTCGTCAACGCCACGCCTGACGGCTACGAATTTGACCTCGGCAGCCGCGCCGACGCCATCAATCAGACGCTCTACAAGCACCCGCTCTACAATTTCAAAGAGGACCTGGTGCCGGTGATCCTGATCGCGGATCAGGCCATGGTGCTGATTGCGCGCAAGGATTTGCCGGTCAACGGTCTTCAGGAATTCATCGCCTACGTCCGCAAGAACCAGAGCAACGTGCGACTCAGGTTCGGCGGGAGTCGGATCGACCGGCTACGTCGATTGCGCGCTGTTCAACCAGATGATCGGCGTTAAAGTGCAAGACATTCCCTATCGCGGCGGCGGCCCCGCAATGCAGGACCTGATCGCCCAGCAATTCGATTACTTTTGCACCTTGGCTCCAACGGCCGAGCCATCCCTCCAGGGCGGACTCGTCAAAGGGATCGCCGTGCTGGGACACAACCGTCTGCCAACCCTGCCGAACTTCGCAACGACGTTCGAGCAGGGCATGGACTTCGCAGCCTCGACCTGGTTCGGCTTCTTCGTGCCCAAGGGAACGCCTGCGCCAATCATCAAAAAACTTCACGACGCGACCGCGCAGGCGATCAATACGCCGTCAGTTCAGCAGCAGCTCACCGCTACCGGCACGTTTGTCGTACCTCCCAGAGCACCAGACAACGGAGTACCTGCAAAGCATCATCGGCCCCGAAATTGAGAAGAACGGCGCACCGCTCAAGGCCGTCGGAATGTCGATCGAATAGATTTTCGCGCCCGCCACCTGCGCGACATCGTCGCCTTGTCAGGCCTGTTTACAGCCGCCATGTTCGCCGCGGCATGACATCGGAGGAACCATGAACTTGCTTCGCGCGCTGGGCGCGGCGTTGGCCGCAACTTTGGCGATAGTCGGCCTGTGCGCCGCGGCCGAACAATGGCCGGTGCGACCGATCCTGGTTGTGAGCCCATTCAGTGCCGGCGCGGCAAATGACATTATCGCGCGCGTAGTGCTCGATCAGGCCGGACACGATATCGGACAGCCCTTCGTCATCGAAAACCGACCCGGCGGCGGCGGCGTGGTCGGCGCCGCCTCGGTGTCGCGTGCCGATCCCGATGGCTACACGCTGCTGCTCGCCGGCGCGTCGATGAGTTCGGCGGTGATCCTGCACAGGACACTGCCCTACGACACGCTCAACGACTTCGCCTGCATGGTGAT
Organism: uncultured Alphaproteobacteria bacterium; assembly: GCA_963739945.1. Taxonomy (GTDB): domain Bacteria; phylum Pseudomonadota; class Alphaproteobacteria; order Rhizobiales; family Xanthobacteraceae; genus BOG-931. The sequence goes on from CAVUCN010000001.1 coordinate 90,857, forward strand.
GCTCGGCGTGCAACCGAGCGTTTTGATTGCGGCGCCGTCAAAGGGATTTAAAACGGTGGCCGATCTCGTTGCCGCCGCGAAGGCCAATCCAGGCGCGCTGAACTTCGCCTCCGCTGGCATCGGCTCGGCATCTCATATCGCCGGCGAACGCTTCGTGCTCGCTGCCAAGATCGACGTGCAGCACGTGCCTTACCGCGGACCGATCGAGGTCTTTGCCGACTTGATAACCGGCCGTATCGATTTCTATCTGGTGCCGATCACGCCGGCGGTACCGATGATCGAACAGGGCAAGGTGACGGCGCTGGCGGTGAGTACGCCGAAGCGCTCGCCGCTGTTGCCAAACGTTCCGACGATCTCGGAAGCCGGATATCCGGACGCCGCATATCTGTTCTGGGGCGGGTTGATGGCGCCAAAGAAAACGCCTCGTAACATCGTCAACAAGGTTCACGACGTTGTGCAGAAGTCGCTCGATATACCGGAGGTTCAGGAAAAATTGACGCGTCTTGGCGTTTCGCCGGATCCGATGTCACCAGAGCAACTCGACAAATTCTACGCCGACGATGTTGCGGCGACGATTGCGATCGGCAAGGCCGCACACATCGAGCCGACAGATTAGGCCGTACGGCAGCATCGTGAATATGACGACGGCTGCGACGAAAAGCACGACGAATACCGCCGGAAACGCCAGCGCAAGGGAGAGCGCTATTCGCGGCGCGCGCCTCGATAGATCAGAACCAGCGCAGGCAGCCCGGTCAGCAGGAACAGCACAAAGACGATCACGCCGCAGCTTAGTCAAATCCGATGGTCGCCGGATCCGAGCCTGAATAGTAGGACGCCACGGCGACGGCGACACAACCGGCCGCGTCCAGCAACGCGACGGCGATCGTGACCGCTCTTCTATTCATGCCACCCGGCCCTCGCCGGGCTTGTGCCCACGATCCCGAATACGTTAGCACGGTGAACAATGAAACGAAGGACTGGCCTCGGCCAGCCACGAAAGACCTGAAAATGATGCCCTGCGACCTTGCCCGACCGTCTGTCGACCGACCCGAACAGCCCCTATCACAACGCCGAGCTGCTCGAGCGCGAAATCGGCGTGCGTTTCAAGGGCGTCGAGAAGACCAACGTCGAAGAATATTGCGTCAGCGAAGGCTGGGTTCGCGTTTCGGTCGGCAAAGGCAAGGACCGCCACGGCAATCCGTTGACGCTCAAACTCAACGGCAAAGTCGAGCCATACTTCAAGGACGACAAGAAGTAGCGCCGGTCACCCGCAGGCCAGCGCGTAGATGTGCTGGACACCCTGAGGCAGCGGCGTTTCACGCCAGTTCTCGCCGCCGTCCTGTGTGCCAAACACTTCGCCATAACGCGCGGCGATATAAACCTGCTTCGGATCGGTGTGATGCAGGCTGACCGACATCAGCGTGCCGTGCGGCTGTCACCTTGTCGAACCGCTGCCAGGTCTTGCCGACATCGTGGCTGCGGTAGAGCGCACCGTCTTTCGATGCCGCGGCAACACTCAGGCAGGCATAAAGCGTGTTCGGATCTTGCGGCGACACCTTGACGTCGCGGCCGTAGGTGAACGGTGAAAAGCGGTCGACCCGCAGGTCCTCCCAGGTCTTCCCTTGGTTCTTGCTGCGAAAGATTCCCATGCGCACGGCAAGGATCACACTGTCGGGCTCGGCGGCGGTCATGCAGATTGCGTGGCCGTCGAGCATACCTTCGGCCTCGGTATCGCTGACGATCTTGCTGCGTAACCGCGGCTCATCCACCGACAGGCGGATTAGATGATCGCTGCTATCGCTCCAGCTCTCGCCGCCATCGGTGGAGCGCATGACGCCGCCGACTTCGAGCGCGGCATAGATTTCATCGGGACGGCTCGAGTGGTGCGCAAAACGCATGACGCGCATCGCGAACGGCGCCTTGCCACGATCGGGCAGCTTCGGGTCGGCCTGCCGTGTCCAGCTCGCACCGGCATCGTTGCTGCGATAGATCGAAACCGGCGAGCCACCGGCCAGGATGCGTTTCGGATCTGCGGGGTCCGGCAGGAACGACCAGATCTGCACGCCGCTATCGGGGAACGCAGCGCGCTTGAACGTCGCGCCACTATCGGTGCTGCGGTAGATCCCGTCCTTCGTTCCCGCCAGAACCAGACTCGGATCGCGCGGATGCACGAAGACTGTATAGGCCTCGGGCTCGGTCAGAACGTGGTTCCACTCCGAGCCCGCAGCATCCCGGCGAAATACACCTGCAAGGTTGCCCTGATTGCCGCCGTAGTAACCGCCGACACCGGCAAACACATGCGATTGAGCCATGGCGCTATCCTCCTGAATTTTAGTGGCAAGTCTCTTGTTAGCGCCAAGTCTAGAGCCGCGGATGGCCGGGACAAGCCCGGCCATCCGCCCGCCATGACACGTGAAAGCCATGACCGCTCAATGCAGCGTCGGACGCTCGGCGATGATCCGCAGATCAATCAGCCCGATCAACGCTTTGCGATTGGCTTCGGCCTTGGCCAAATCGTCCGCTGCCTCTTTCGCGGTCGAGCCGTTGGAGCCCCACACCACGACGCCGCCGAGCAGTGCTGCAAATGCCGTCAGCAGCAGCGTCGGATCGAAGCGGATCAACCCGAGCAGCAGCGCGGCAAGCAAGATGCCGCCGCCGATGACGGCGATCCGCGCGGCGAGGATGAATTTGCGGCAGTTCTCGATGCGGGCAGACAGCGTCTCGATCTGCGCCTCAAGGCGCTCGATCTCGTCGTGAGGATCGCCGTCGCTCATTGTGCGCGCCGAACCCCGCGCTTCAGATTATTCCGCCGCTTCCATTTGCGGCGCCACCTTCTCGACCTTCGCGGCGCAGAACTTAAACTCAGGAATCTTGCCGAACGGATCGAGCTTCGGATTGGTGAGCAGGTTCGCCGCCGCCTCGACGAAAGCGAACGGAATGAACACCACACCGTCCGGGATGCCGTCGTCCTGACGTGAATGCAGTTCGACCGTGCCGCGACGGGTGGTAACGCGGATCATGTCGCCCGGCGCAATACCGAGCCCGGCAATGGTGCCGCGCGACACCGCCGCAATTGCCGACGGCTCAAGTGCGTCGAGGACCGTAGCGCGCCGTGTCATCGCGCCGGTATGCCAATGTTCAAGCTCGCGCCCGGTGGTGAGGATGAACGGATATTCCTGATCCGGCACCTCATCAGGTGGCTGAAGCTTGGTCGCGACCAGCTTGGCGAAGCCGCCGGGACGCGGGAAGCCGTCGTCGAACACCACGTCACGGCCCGGCACGTCAGGTCCGTCCACCGGATAGGTGACATGGTCCTCGCGCTCGACGCGATCCCAGGAGATGTTGGCGAGCGCCGGCATCATCGAAGCCATCTCGGTGAAGACCTCGCCGACGTGCTTGTAGGTCCAGCCGCAGCCCATACGATTGGCGATGTCCTGGATGATCCAGAGATCCTGACGCGTGTCGCCCGGCAGAGGCAGCGCCTGGCGGCCCATCTGCACCTGGCGATTGGTGTTGGTGACGGTGCCATCCTTCTCGGGCCAGCCGGACGCCGGCAGCACGACATCGGCGTACATCGCAGTCTCGGTGAGGAACAGGTCCTGCACCACGAGGTGCTCGAGATGCGCCAGCGCCTGTCGCGCGTGATTGAGATCGGGATCGGACATCGCCGGGTTCTCGCCCTCGACATACATGCCCTTGATCTCGTCGGCATGGACCGCGTCCATGATCTCGACGACGGTCTTGCCCTTCTTCGGCGGCAGCTTGACACCCCAGGCCTTCTCGTACTGGCCGCGGATCTCGGGATCCTCAACCGACTTGTAGTCAGGGAAGAACATCGGGATCAGACCGGCGTCGGAGGCGCCTTGCACGTTGTTCTGGCCGCGCAGCGGATGCAGCCCAGTACCAGGCCGGCCGATCTGGCCGGTGATCAGAGCGAGCGCGATCAGGCAGCGCGCGTTGTCAGTGCCATGGGTATGTTGCGAGACGCCCATGCCCCAGAAGATGATCGAGCTTTTGGCGTGGGCGTAGACGCGCGCCACCTCACGCAAGGTTTCGGCCGGAATGCCGCAGATCGGCGCCATCTCCTCCGGCGTGAAATCCTTGATGTTCTCCTTCCAGGCGTCGAAGCCCTCGACGTAGGTCTGGATATATTGCTGGTCGTAAAGCTTCTCGTCGACGATGACGTTGAGCATGGCGTTGAGCATCGCCACGTCGGTGCCGTTCTTGAACTGCATCATCTTCCAGGCATGGCGCTTGAGCGCTTGCCCGCGCGGATCCATCACAACGAGCTTCGCGCCGTCCTTAGCCGCCTGCTTGAAGAAAGTCGCGGCGACCGGATGGTTCTCGGTCGGATTGGCTCCGATGACGATGATAACTTCGGAGTTCTTGCACTCATTGAAGGTCGCGGTGACGGCGGCTGAGCCAACGCCTTCGAGCAGCGCCGACACCGATGAGGCATGGCAGAGCCGCGTGCAGTGGTCGACGTTGTTGGTGCCAAAACCGGTGCGCACCAGTTTTTGGAAAAGGTAAGCCTCCTCGTTCGAACCTTTGGCCGAGCCGAAACCGGCCAACGCATCGGAGCCGTCGCGGTCGCGAATCTTGACGAGACCGGAAGCGGCACGATCGAGCGCCTCCTCCCAGGTCGCCTCGCGAAAGTGCGTCCACGGGTTCGACGGATCAATGAACTCGTGCGGCACCTTGGGCACGCCGTCTTTGCGGATCATCGGCTTTAGCAGGCGCTGCGGATTGGCGACATAGTCGAAGCCGAAGCGGCCCTTGACGCAGAGCCGGTTCTCGTTGGCCGGACCGTTCCGGCCTTCGACGGCGACGATCTTGTCGTCCTTAATCTGATAAGTGAGCTGACAGCCAACACCGCAATACGGGCAGACGCTGTCGACAGTACGGTCCGGCTTGCCTTTGTAGACGTTATTGTCGTCGACCATCGTCGCCGGCATCAGCGCGCCGGTCGGGCAGGCCTGCACGCACTCGCCGCAGGCGACGCAGGTCGACGCGCCCATCGGGTCATCGAAATCGAACACGATCTTTTCGAGATGGCCGCGGCCGGCCATGCCGATGACGTCATTGACCTGCACTTCGCGGCAGGCGCGGACGCAAAGATTGCATTGGATGCAGGCATCCAGATTGACCGCCATGGCTACGTGGCTGCGGTCGGGCTTCGGCACTTCGGCGTGATTGCGTTTCGGGAACCGGCCGGGCGTGACCTTCAGATTAGTGATCGTTTTCCAGAGTTCGGAACCCGGATCGTGCGCTACCGCCATTTCCGGCTGGTCGGTGAGCAGAAGTTCGGCAACCATCTTGCGTGCGGTTTTGGCGCGGTCGGTCTGGGTCTTGACCTTCATGCCCGGCGACGGCGTGCGCAGGCAGCTTGCCGCCAGCACACGCTCGCCTTCGATCTCAACCATGCAGACGCGGCAATTGCCGTCGGGGCGATAGCCGGGCTTCGGCGCGTAGCAAAGATTCGGCAGCTCGATGCCGAGCCGAGCCGCGGCGCTAAAGATCGTCTCGCCGGGATGGATATCGGTCTCGGTCCCGTCGATGCTGAATGTATTGGGCTTGGGTGTGTTCGCGTCGCTCATTCAGAAAGGCCTTTCGGTCACCATTTGCCCAATGGCTTGGTCAGTTCGTCCGGGAAATATTTTAACACAGAAAGCAAAGGATTTGGCGCCGCCTGGCCGAGACCGCAAATCGACGCATCGCGCATCAGAGTTGACAGCTCATCGAGCAGGACCGGGTCCCACGGCCCATGGGACATAAGGTGGGCAGCCTTCTCGGTGCCGACGCGGCAAGGCGTACATTGGCCGCAGCTTTCATCCTCGAAAAATCTCACGAGGTTGAGCGCCACTGCCTTCATGTCGTCCTTGTCGGACAGGATCACAACCGCATGCGACCCAACGAAGCAGCCATATTTCTCCAGTGTGCCGAAATCGAGCGGCAGGTCGGCCATCGATGCCGGCAGAATGCCGCCTGAAGCGCCACCCGGCAGATAACCTTTGAAGGTATGGCCGTCCGCCATGCCATCGCAGAACTCATCGATCAATTCACGAACGGTAATGCCCGCGGGCGCGAGCTTAACGCCGGGATTCTTGACTCGGCCGGACACCGAGAAGCTGCGGAAGCCCTTACGCTCGTGACGGCCCTGCGACGTGACCCATTCCGCGCCCTTTTCGATAATGTCGCGGATCCAGAACAGTGTTTCGACATTCTGCTCGAGCGTCGGCCGGCCAAACAGGCCAACCTGCGCCACATACGGCGGGCGGTGACGCGGCAGGCCGCGTTTGCCCTCGATGGATTCGATCATCGCGGATTCTTCACCGCATATGTACGCACCCGCGCCACGGCGGAGATGAATCTTGGTGTGGTCTGATAGGCCGGCTTCCTCGACCTTGGCGATTTCCTGCTGCAGCAGCAAAATCACCTCGGGATATTCGTCGCGGACATAGAGGTAAGTGTCGGCAGCCTCGACGACCCAGGCCGCGATCAGCATGCCTTCGATGAAACGATGCGGGTCACGCTCCAGATAATAGCGATCCTTGAACGTTCCCGGCTCGCCCTCGTCGCAATTGACGGCGAAAAGGCGCGGCGCCGGCTCGGCGCGCACCAGCGACCATTTACGTCCGGTCGGAAAGCCCGCACCGCCGAGGCCGCGCAAGCCGGCATCGCTGACGACCTTGATCAGATCGTCGCGCGTGTGCTTGCCGCCAACGCAGGCCTTGAGCAGATCATAGCCGCCGTTCCTCAGATAAGTCTCAAATGGCGTCGGTGTCGGATAGACGTGCGCATGCGCAGGCTTTGCGGCGGCAGCAGTTACTTTCGCCTTATCGGCGTTCAACACCTGCACGTGACCGACGGCGCAGGCCGGCGCATGATCGCAGGCGCCCATGCACGGCGCACGCACGACGCGCACATTCGGACCGAGAGTTTTCGGCAAGTCCTGCAGCAACCGTTCAGAGCCTGCCATCGCGCAAGACAACGAGTCGCATACGCGTACGGTGACGGGCGGCGGCGGTGTTTCGTCTTCCTTCACGACATCGAAATGCGCGTAGAAAGTCGCAACCTCGTACACCTCGGTTTGCGAAAGCTTCATCTCTGCCGCGAGCGCGGCAAGATGCGCGGCAGAGATATGGCCGTATTTGTCCTGAATGAGATGCAGATGCTCGATCAGCAGATCGCGCCGACGCGGCCGGTCTGTTAGCAACGCCTCGACATCTGCAACCGCCTGCGGATCGAGCTGGCGGCCTTTCGGCGTACGGCGGGGACGGTTACGGGTCCGCCCGACCGGTGTCGATGGCTGCTCGGAAATGTTCATTGTATCCTTTGCCAAAAAGTCTAGTGCAAACAGCGGTATAGGCCATATCTGCGATAATCAACAGGCATTTTCATCCCATCTCTGCGATTACCAAACTGGTACTTCCACCGCGACACTTGGCCCCAGAGAATCCGGTTCATTAAAGGCAGCAACAAACAAGAACTTATCGCAGTGCGAAATGGAATTAGTTCTAACGTCTAGGGGTTTTTTCAGTTCATGAGGTTTGCGACCGTCCGGGTGTGGTGGCATTGTGACGGTCTAATCACTACTAAAAAACGATGATACTTGAGGGGATACGCCTATGACGACGACATTCGATCAAGCCATGCCGGTTGGGAAGCAGGGAACCGGCATCCTCGATCGTGAGCGCATCATCGCCACGGCAGGATTCAATCGCTGGCTGGTGCCGCCGGCCGCACTTTGCATCCATCTTTGCATCGGCATGGCCTACGGCTTCTCGGTGTTCTGGCTGCCGCTGTCGAAGGCGATCGGAATTTCGGCGGCAAAGGCCTGTCCCGACATGACGCTCGGCCAGGAACTGTTCACAACCACCTGCGACTGGCGCATCGCCAGCATGGGCTGGATGTTTACCCTTTTCTTTGTGGTGCTTGGCGTCTCTGCCGCGCTGTGGGGTGGCTGGCTCGAGCGAGTTGGGCCGCGCAAGGCCGGCGTTGTCGCCGCGTTCTGCTGGGCCGGCGGTCTCATCCTTGGCGCCATCGGCATCTACGTCCATCAGCTCTGGATCATGTGGCTCGGCTCCGGCGTCATCGGCGGCGTCGGACTGGGCCTCGGTTACATCTCGCCGGTGTCTACGCTGATCAAATGGTTCCCCGATCATCGCGGCATGGCGACGGGCTTTGCCATCGCCGGCTTCGGCGGCGGCACCCTGATCGGCGCGCCGCTCGCCAACCTCCTGATCAATTATTTCAAGACCCCGACCGACGTGGGCGTGTGGGAGACCTTCCTAACCATGGGTCTCATCTACTTCTGTTTCATGGTGATCGGTGCGTTCCGCTATCGCGTACCGCCTGCGGGCTGGAAGCCGGACGGCTGGACGCCGCCCAGTGAAACCAAGACCATGATCACCCAGCACAATGTGCATCTGAAGAATGCGCACAAGACGCCGCAGTTCTGGCTGATCTGGGCGGTGCTGTGCCTGAACGTCTCCGCGGGCATCGGGGTGATCGGCATGGCCTCACCGATGTTGCAGGAAATCTTCGGCGGCAAGCTGATCGGACATCCGGAACTCGGCTTCAGTGCACTCAACGCCGATCAGAAAGTCGCAATCGCCGCGATCGCAGCCGGCTTTGCCGGACTGCTGTCGCTGTTCAATATCGGCGGCCGGGTGTTCTGGGCTTCGCTGTCCGATTTCATCGGGCGCAAGAACACCTACTTCTGCTTCTTCATCATCGGCATCATCCTCTATGCCTCGGCGCCGACCTTCGCGCAGATGGGCAGCAAAGCACTGTTCGTCGGCGCCTTCGCCATCATCCTGTCGATGTATGGTGGCGGTTTCGCCACAGTGCCGGCCTATCTCGCCGACATGTTCGGCACGCAGTTCGTCGGCGCCATCCACGGACGGCTGCTGACGGCGTGGTCGACGGCGGGCATCATCGGCCCGGTGGTGGTGAACTACATCCGCGAGGCACAGCTCTCGGCAGGCGTCGCGCGGGATCACCTCTACGACTACACCATGTACATATTGTGCGGCATGCTTGTCGTCGGCCTGATCTGTAATGCTCTGGTCAGGCCGGTCGCCGCCAAGTGGTACATGAGCGAGGACGAGGTGGCCCGGCTCCAGGCCGCCGGCGCGACCGGTGCAGTGCCGTCAGGTTCGTTTGGTATCGGCAAGGGCGGTTTTGACTGGCAAGCCGTCGTATTCTGGCTGTTCGTCGGCATCCCGCTCGCCTGGGGTACCTGGATCACACTGCAATCCGCGGCGAAGATGTTCTAGCGAGCACTTCGCGGTCAAAACACAAACGGCGCGGCTGGAAAGCCGCGCCGTTATTTATTTCAGCAAAAACGGCGTTCGCGACTACGCGACCTTTTCCTTCAGGTGCGGGAACATCGCGTTCAAGGATTCCTGGTCCATTTCAGTTTTGAACTTGTGGCGGTCCTTGAGCGCATTCGCCTTTTGCGCCGCCGGGCGGGCATTGATCTCATCGACCAGACGCTTGATGTTCTTGTACTTGTCCCATGCGCCGTCGCCGACGACGTTCGGTAGCATCTTCGTCCAGCCCCAGACATTCATGTCGACGATGGTGTAGGTGTCGCCAAGCATGTACTTATGTTTGCCCAGCCGGGCGTCGAGAATGCCGGCATGCCGATGCGCCTCGAAAACATAGCGGTTGGTAGCGTAGGGAATCTTCTCCGGCGCATAATTGCGAAAATGAACCGCCTGGCCGAAATACGGGCCGACGCCTGATGAAACGAAGAACATCCACGACAGCAGTTCGCCGCGCGCCTTGTCGGACTTGGCCGGCAGGAACTTGCCGGACTTCTCGGCGAGGTAGAGCAGGATCGCGCTTGAGTCGAAAACCGTGACGTCGCCATCGACGATCGCCGGAAGCTTCGCGTTCGGATTGATCGCCAGGAATTCCGGCTTGTGCTGCTCGCCTTTGCGCGTATCCACCGGAATGGCGTCGTACGGCATACCGGTTTCTTCCAGAAACAGCGCCACCTTGGTCGGGTTCGGCGCTCCGCTGTAATAAAACTTCAACATATAATACTCCTCGTTTGGTTGCAGTCCGTCACTCACCTAAGCGCAGCTTGCTCCCGCACAAGCAGCGGCCCCGGAAATTTATACCGGCACCGGCCTTTTGCGCGGCGGAGCTTCTTTAGAACAAACCGACAATCTTGCCCTGAGGACTGACGTCGATCGAATCCGCCGACGGTACTTTGGGGAGACCAGGCATGGTCATGATCTCACCGCAGATCGCGACAATGAATTCTGCACCCGCGGACAACCGCACCTCGCGCACCGGAATGTTGAAACCGGTCGGCGCGCCCTTGGCGTCGGGATTGGTCGAGAAACAGTACTGCGTCTTGGCGATGCAGACCGGCAGCTTGCCGAAACCCATCTCTTCCCACGTCTTGAGCTGGTCCTTCACCGACTTGTCGGCGGTGGCGTCGTCGGCGCGGTAAATCTCCTTGGCGATGGTGCGCACTTTTTCGAACAGCGGCATCTCGTCCGGATAGAGATATTTCAGGTTCGCCTTGCCTTCGTCGATGACTTTGACCACGGCACGCGCCACGTCAGCCGCGCCCTCGCCGCCCATCGCCCAGTGATCGGCCATCAGCGCCTCGACGCCGAGCGCCTTGCACTTCTCTTTGACCAGATTGATCTCGACATCGGTGTCGGCAGAGAAGCGGTTGATCGAAACCACGGCCGGCAAATTGTACTTCTTGATGTTCTCGACATGGCGCTGAAGGTTGGCCATGCCGGCTTCGAGGGCCTGAAGGTTTTCCTTCTTCAGATCTTCTTTCTTCACGCCGCCATGCATCTTCAGTGCGCGGATCGTCGCGACAATCACCACACAGTCCGGCTTCAGCCCGGCCTTGCGGCATTTGATGTCGAGGAATTTTTCCGCGCCGAGATCGGCACCGAAGCCGGCCTCGGTAACGACGTAGTCGGCAAGCTTCAGCGCCGTCGTGGTTGCCGACACCGAATTGCAGCCGTGCGCGATATTGGCGAACGGGCCGCCGTGGATGAAGGCCGGCGTGCCTTCGAGCGTCTGTACCAGATTCGGCGCGATCGCGTCCTTCAACAGCGCGGTCATCGCGCCGTCGGCCTTCAATTCGCGGGCGCGCACCGGCTTACGCTCGCGCGTATAGCCAACGATAATATCGCCGAGACGCCGCTTGAGATCGTCGAGGTCGGTGGCGAGGCAGAAAATCGCCATCACTTCCGATGCCACCGTGATGTCAAAACCGGCTTCGCGTGGGTACCCGTTGGCGACGCCGCCAAGCGAGCAGACAATCTCCCGCAGCGCGCGGTCGTTCATGTCCATGACCCGGCGCCAAGCGACGCGGCGTGAGTCGAGCCCGAGGGCGTTGCCCCAGTAAATGTGATTGTCGATCAGTGCCGACAGCAGGTTGTGAGCCGAGGTGATGGCGTGGAAGTCGCCGGTGAAATGGAGATTGATATCCTCCATCGGGATCACCTGCGCATAACCGCCGCCGGCAGCACCGCCTTTGACGCCGAAGCACGGGCCGAGTGACGGCTCACGAAGCGCGCACATCGCCTTTTTGCCGATGTGATTGAGCGCGTCGGTCAGGCCCACGGTCGTCGTGGTCTTGCCCTCACCCGCCGGCGTCGGATTGATCGCGGTGACCAGGATCAGCTTGCCGTCTTTCTTGTCCTTGAGCGTCTTGATGTATTCCATCGACACCTTGGCCTTGTAGTGGCCATAGGGCTCTAGGCTTTCCGGTGCTGATGCCAAGCCTGCCCTTGGCGATATCCGCGATGCGACGCGGCTTGGCGGCTTGGGCGATTTCAATATCGGATTTCGGATTCTGATGTTGCGAGGCGGGCATGTGGGTTCCGTTAGGAGCTGGAGTGAGAAGATTTTGCGGAATGCTAGGCCGTCACGAAAATCTGGCTTTCACCGCGAGGTTGGCGGACTTCGCCCACTCGCCGGCTTCGATCTTCTTGCCATCGGCAGGTTGCACGCGCGTGACCTTGAAGCGGCCGTCTGCGCACACCACCGTGAAACCGTCGACTTCGACCGCGGCGATTTCACCGGTCTTGCCGGCGATGCCTTTCGGGTCTTTGGCCGGCAACGGTTTGGCGTCGAAGACTTTTAGTAGTTTACCGTCGAGCGTGGTCCACGCGCCGGGCGCGGGATTACAGCCGCGGATGAGCCGGTCGATTTGTTCCCACGGCTTGCCCCAGTCGATCCGGGCGTTGTCGGGACCGCAGCGGCCTTCGTAGGTCGCCTTCGTCTCGTCCTGTTTGATACGCGGCGCCTTGCCGGCTTTCACCAAATCGACCGACTCCATCATCGCATCGACGCCCATCGGGAACAGGCGATCGAAATAAACGGTGCCGAGTGTGTCGGCGCCGCTGATCGGCGTGTTCTTCTGGATCAGAACATCGCCGGTATCGAGCCCGTTGTCAGGCCAGAAAATCGACAGCCCGGTTTCCTTCTCGCCCTTGATGATCGGCCAATTGATCGCGCTCGCGCCGCGATAGGCCGGCAGCAGCGACGGGTGATACTGGATCGAACCGCGGGTCGGGACGTTGAGGAATTCTTCCGGCACGAACAGCGTCACGAACGCCATGACCTGAAGATCGGGCTTCAGCGCTTTGAACTCCTCCCACACTTCCGGCTTCTTGTAGGAGTCCGGCTGATAGACCGGAAGATTGGCCGCAAGTGCGGCTTCCTTTAACGGATCGGCCTTGGCGCCGGGCTTCTCCGGCGCAACATAGACAGCGACGACATTCTCGCCGCGCTTGAGCAGCGCTTCGAGCACCGCCTTGCCGAACGCCTGCTGGCCGTGAACGACGATACGCATGGTCACGCCGCCTCCGCCTTGGCCGGTTTCTCAGGCGGTGTGATCGCGCCCGACGTTCTGATCTCGGTGACTTCCTTCTCGGAATAGCCGAGGACCTTGCGCAAGATTTCGTCGGTGTGCTCGCCGAGCAACGGCGAACGCCGCACGTCCTGCGGCGAGTTCGACAGCTTGATCGGATTGCCGACCGTCAAATACTTGCCGCGGCCCGGGTGGTCGACTTCAACGACGGTGCCGGTCGCGCGCAGCGACTGCTCCTCGGCGATTTCCTTCATCGACAGGATCGGACCGACCGGAATATCGATGGCGTTGCATTTATCCATGACCTCGAACTTGGTCATGGTCTTGGTCCACTCCTCGATCGTGTCGAAGATGTGCCGCAGTCGCGGCAACCGCGCCGGCGGCGTGGCGTAATCCGGATCGGTTTTCCATTCCGGCTTGCCGATCAGGTCGCAGATCGGACCCCACACCGGCGCCTGGGTGATGAAATAAATGTAGGCGTCCGGATCGTTCTCCCAGCCCTTGCATTTGACGATCCAGCCCGGCTGGCCGCCGCCGGAATCGTTGCCGGCGCGCGGCGCCGCCGCGCCGAACGGAATACCCTCGCCGTACTGGCTGTATTCGGTGAGTGGACCATGCTTGAGGCGCTGCTGGTCACGCAGCTTGACGCGGGCGAGGTTGAGCACCCCGTCCTGCATGGCGCAGAGCACCTTCTGGCCGCGGCCAGTGCGAATACGCTGATAAAGCGCAGAGACGATGCCGAGCGCGAGATGCAGGCCGGTGCCGCTGTCGCCGATCTGTGCGCCGGTAACGAGCGGCGGTCCTTCGCGGAAGCCAGTCGTCGAAGCGGCGCCGCCGGCGCACTGTGCAACGTTCTCGTAAACCTTGCAGTCCTCGTACGGGCCCGGGCCAAAGCCCTTCACCGAAGCGACGATCATGCGCGGATTAGTCTTGTGGATGTACTCCCAGGTCAGGCCCATGCGATCGAGCGCACCCGGCGCAAAATTCTCCACGAGCACGTCGCAGTATTTGACCAGACGTTCGAGGACTTCCTTGCCCTTGGCGTTCTTGCTGTCGATCGTGATCGAACGCTTCGAACCGTTGAGCATCGTGAAATAGAGGCTGTCCTGGCCCTTCACGTCGCGAAGTTGTCCGCGCGTGATGTCGCCGACGCCCGGGCGTTCGACCTTGATGACGTCGGCGCCCATATAGGCGAGGAGCTGCGTGCAAGTCGGGCCCGACTGCACATGGGTGAAGTCGAGGATTTTTACGCCTTCGAGCGCCCTGCCCGCATGGCCGAACGGCTTGCTGCTCGGCCGCGGCAAGCCATTGCCGTTGGCGGCTTTCGCCACCGGCTTGTTCGCCCTCAGCTTCACGACCTTCCTGACGGACTTCTTCGCAGCCGATTTTCTCACAGCCGTTTTGGATTTCGCCTTGGCTTTCTTCTTCGAGGCCATCTGCTGTCTCCCCTAGCTCGATTTCTTGCGCAGTGCGCTTTGCGGATTGAGATTGCCGATGCGGCCGCTTTCGCTGCCGGCTTTCGGATCGATCACGGCGTTGATCAGCGTCGGCTTGCCGGAGTCCATCGCGGCGTTGACAGCGCGGCGGAGCTCATCAGGCGATGTCGCGTTAACGCCGGTGCCGCCGAACGCCTCGATCATCTTGTCGTAGCGCGCGCCTTTGACGAACACCGTCGTCGCCGGATCGGCACTCGCGCCGTTAACGTCGGTGCCGCGATAGATGCCGTCGTTGTTGAAGATGACCACGCAGACCGGCAGCTGATAGCGGCAGATCGTCTCGATCTCCATGCCGGAAAAGCCGAAGGCCGAGTCACCTTCGACGGCGAGCACCGGCTTGCCGGTTTCGATCGCCGCGCCGATGGCGTAGCCCATGCCGATGCCCATAACGCCCCAGGTGCCTACGTCGATGCGCTTGCGTGGCTGATAGACGTCGATGATGCCGCGCGCGAGATCGAGCGTGTTGGCACCTTCATTGACCAGGATCGCGTCGGGCCGTTCCTTGACCACCGTGCGCAGCACGCCGAGCGCGCCATGATAATCCATCGGCACATTGTTGTTCATCAGCCGTGGTGCCATCTTGCTGACGTTCTCGTCACGCTTCGACGTGACGGTCTCGGTCCAGTCAGCCGGCGGCGCGGCCCAGTTGCCGCCCATGCCGTTGAGAAACGCGGCAACGCAGGAGCCGATATCGCCGACCACAGGCGCAACAATCTCGACGTTCGAGTCCATTTCCTTGGGCTCGATATCGATCTGGATAAATTTCTTCGGCGCCTCGCCCCAGGCCTTGCCTTTGCCGTGCGACAGCAGCCAGTTCAGGCGCGCGCCGATCAGCATCACGACGTCGCTGTCTTTGAGCACTGTCGAACGCGCCGCGCCGGCACACTGCGGGTGCGTGTCGGGGAGCAGGCCCTTCGCCATGCTCATCGGCAGGAACGGCGCGCCACTCTTTTCGACGAAGCTCTTGATCGCATCATCGGCCTGCGCGTAGGCCGCGCCTTTGCCGAGAATAATCAGCGGGCGCTTGGCGCTCTTGAGCACATCGAGCGCGCGCTTGACGGCGTCTGGCGCGGGGATTTGCGCAGGGGCAGCGTCGATGACTTTCACCAGCGACTTCCGCCCCGCCTCCGCGTTGACGACCTGGCCGAACAGCTTGGCCGGCAAGTCGAGATAGACGCCGCCCGGGCGACCCGACACCGCGGCGCGGATGGCGCGCGCCAGCCCGATGCCGATGTCCTGCGCGTGCAGCACGCGGAACGCTGCCTTGCAGAGCGGCTTGGCGATGGCGAGCTGATCCATCTCCTCGTAGTCGCCCTGTTGCAGGTCGACGACCTCGCGCTCGGAGGAGCCCGAGATCAAAATCATCGGGAAACAGTTGGTGGTGGCGTGCGCCAGCGCTGTCAGGCCATTGAGGAAACCGGGCGCCGAGACGGTCAGGCAGATGCCGGGCCTTTTGGTCAAAAAGCCCGCGATCGATGCGGCATAACCGGCGTTTTGCTCGTGGCGGAACGACAGCACGCGGATGCCTTCGGCCTGCGCCATACGGCCGAAGTCCGTGATCGGAATACCGGGCACGCCGTAGATGGTGTTGATACCGTTGAGCTTGAGCGAGTCGATGATCAGATGAAAGCCATCCGTCAGTTCCTGCTCAGCTTCGGCGGCGGCAGGCATCGATTTCACTGCTGCATCGGCCATGGGCATCTCCCTTACGACACGGATTGAGTTTCGCGCGTTACGGCGCGCATCGGATAGATCTCACATCGGAATCCGCGATTCGACTTCATTGCGGGATCGGCGTCGGCAAACGCTCGCGCAGCGGTCTCGTCGGTTGCCGCAACAATGCCGGCGCCATAAGGGCCCGACGGATCCATGACAGGACCGAACACGACAACCTCGCCAGCATCGAGCCGGGCTTTCCAATACGCGAAGTGTTCGCCCATCGTCGCCCGTTCTTCCGCAGACATATCCATCGCGAAGGTCGGCCGGGGTGCGATGAGTTTGAAAAAGAAATGCGGCATCGCGGCGCTCAATCCAGATAATCGGCGTATTTTTCGACGTGCTCGGCAAGGCCGAGCGCGTGATCGCGCACCAGCTTCTCGGCGCGCAGCGTGTCGCGCGCTTCCAGCGCTTCGATGATGTGCATGTGATCGCGGATCGAGCGATCGACGCGATCCTTCTCGCCAATCGTTTTGCGCCTGATCATTCGCATATGCGTGAACAGATTCTCGGCAAGATTGATGAGGACGCCATTGCGGCTCAAACGCACCAGCGTCTGATGAAATTCGATATTGGCTTCGGAATATTCATCGAGATGCGCGCGCAGCTCGCCGTTGTCGAACGCGGCAAACACCCGGCGCAGCGAAGCGATCTCGTCATCGCTTGCGTTCGCGGTGATCAGGCGCGCCGCCATGCTTTCCAGCGCCGCCCAGGCGGTGATCAGTTCGATTACCTCGCGCCTGGTCTTGCGCACGACATAGACGCCGCGGCGCGGCACCGAACGCACGAAACCTTCGCGCTCGAGCTGGGCCATCGCTTCGCGCACCGGCGTGCGGCTGATGCCAAATTCTTCGGCAAGGCCGCGCTCGTCGAGCCGGATGTCCTCGCGGCTGCCATACACGTCCATGTCGGTGATGACCGACTTCAGCGCCGCATAAGCCTTGTTCTTGAAACTGAGGGAGGTGTCGATCGGATCGAGACGCGGACGCGCCGCCGACGCGCCATCGCGTGGCCGGACCGAAAGCTTGTGTACTCCGGAGGACATCAAAGACGCTCTCAACCCTTACAGGACGCGGTCTTCTTGAGGTTT
Source organism: uncultured Alphaproteobacteria bacterium (assembly GCA_963739945.1). GTDB lineage: Bacteria > Pseudomonadota > Alphaproteobacteria > Rhizobiales > Xanthobacteraceae > BOG-931. The sequence continues at coordinate 108,021 of CAVUCN010000001.1, forward strand.
GGCCGTGTTCCGGCAGAAGCTATAGCGCACTGTAATACATTATACCAGAGCTGACATCGCCCTTATCTTTGTCACCACCGGGCTTGACCCGGTGGTCCATGTTGACGCGCCGAATTCAACTACTCCGCCGGCTAATTTCTGGGCCGCCGGATGGATTGCCGGATCAAGTCCGGCAATGACAGATCAAGAGGAATTGCCGATGTTAGGCTCTCAGCCCCTAGCCATCATCCTTGCCCGCATCGGCCTGAGAACGAAAATCGCCAGACCGACCACCGCGAAATTCATGATCGCAGTGGCGACGAACACCATGTGCCAGCTTCCGGTCGCGTCCTTGATGATGTTGGCGATCGGGACCAGAAACGCCGAGGTGCCTTTTGCGGTGTAAAGCAGGCTGAGATTGACGGTGGCGAACTTGGTGCCGAACGTATCGGTGCAGGTCGACGGAAACAGGCTGAAGATTTCGCCCCAGGTCAGGAAGATCATCGCTGCGAAAACGACAAAACCCAATGGCGCATAACCAAAACTGCCGAGCAGCCAGTAGGAAACGCCGCCCAGACCGAACGCCAGCACCATGGTGTATTCGCGGCCAATATTGTCGGAGATCCAGCCGAACAGCGGGCGCGCCGCGCCGTTGCAGATATTGTCGATGATCAATGCCGCGCTCAACGTCGTGGCGCCCCAGAACACAATGGTGTCGCCGACTGCGAAATCCTTGGCGATCGGCGCGATCTGTGCAGTTGCCATCAGGCCGGAAGCCGACACCGTGACAAACATGACATACAGCAGCCAGAACACCGGGTTCCGCAGCACTTCAAGCGGCGTGTAACTGCGCGTGCTTTGCGCGACTTTCGGCGCAGAAGAGCCGGCAACCTCACCGGCTTCCGGCGCGCGCATCAGCCACGCGACCAAAAACACCACACCGCCCTGGATCAGTCCAAACCACAGGAACGCGGCCTCGTAGCCGTTCGAGGCAATAACCTCACGAATGGGAACAACGCTGATGGCGGCACCCGCGCCATAACCCGCCGCCGTCAAGCCGACGGCAAGGCCGCGCCGGTCCGGAAACCACTTCACGGCTTGTCCGACGCAGGTTGCGTAGATGGCGCCGCCGCCGATACCGGAAACGACAGCGCCGGCATAAAGGACCGTAAGAGACTGCGCGTAGGCGTTGATGACCCAGCCTAGCGCCACGGTAAGGCCGCCGAATGCCACCATCAGCCTCGGGCCGTTACGTGGACCGATCGCGTCGACGATCCAGCCCTCGACCGGGGTCAGCCAGGTTTCCAGCGCAATGAAGATGCTGAATGCAAGCTGGATTTCGGCAATCGACCAGCCGTGCGCTTTGTTGATCGGATTAACGAAGAGGGTCCAGCCATATTGCAGGTTGGCGATCAGAACCATGCAGATCATGCCAACAATAAGCTGCGTCCAGCGTGTTGCCGATGAGGCAACGACATCTGACTTCATTGCTGCCGCCGAGGCCGCCATAGTTTCCGCCCTGATACCTGTTTTCAGAAGATATTCTTTTATTTGGTCCGAAATTGACTAAGGCGGTTCCACTCTTTTGTCATGGGAATTTTTGTCTCATGCCTAAACGTCGCAGCCAGGCCGTCCTGCCGCCGTACCGTATAAACACCACCGCCAGCGGTCTGCGTGCAATGCAGCATGAAATTTACGGACCTATTTGGGCCATTGCGCGTTGCACTGTCGGAGGAGACCATTGCGATGCGCTCCACATTAAAACTGTCAAGTTTTGTCCTATTGGGAACAGTGCTCTGTTCGGCAAATGCTTTGGCGCAGTCCGCCGGGCCGGATGAGGCCATCCAGTCAAATGGCTCTGTGACGCAAAACGTCACGCTGACCGCCGCTCAAAGAAGCGCCATTTTCAACGCAATTTTCGAACAGCCGATAAAACCTCGCAGCAGCCAGTTCGCTGCAGCGGTTGGCGCTCCGGTACCGCCAACGGTCGATCTGATCGATCTTCCAGATAACGCAATCTCGGGTGGCCCCACATCGTCCGGTTTCAAGTACGTCTTGGCGGGCAATGACATTATTGTCGTCGTCGATCCGGTGCAGATGCGCGTCGTCGACGTCATTCACAGTAACGCGAAGCCGTAAGCCACTCTCACCCTTTCGACTTAATCAAGGCGTAGCCGTTGCGTTCTTGGCCGGATTCACGATTCTGAACCGCAAAGTGAAACGCAATGTCGCCTGAAACCGCCGCCAAATTACACGCCGTCGAAGCCGCCGCCAAATTACACGCCGTCGAAGCCCCCGCCGAGGGACCGTTTTATATCGCCGCCACGCAACAGCCGGCGACGCGCCCTACCCGCGTGCTCAAATACGGCGACACCTTCGTCGTGCTCGACAGCCGCGGCGATATTGCGCCCACGGCAGGCGGCTCGGGTGGCCTGTTCCATCTGGACACACGTTACCTGTCGCGCCTCGAGTGACGGTGAACGATACTCATCCGCTGCTGCTCGGCTCCAATCTGCGCGACGACAATTCGGCATTTTTCGTCGATCTGACCAATCCGGATCTGATTGCCGACGAGCGTGTCCTGCTCGAAAAGGATACCGTCCATATTCTGCGCACGATCTTTCTGTGGCGCGGCACCGCCTATCAGCGGCTTGGCATGCGCAATTACGGCGATCGCGCGGTCGATTTGCAGCTCTCCATTCTGTTCGAGAACGATTTTGCCGATCTGTTCGAAGTCCGCGGCACGCATCGTGACCGGCGCGGCAACCCGACCGCAAAGCTGCGCGGCGACGACCAGGTCCTGCTGGTCTATCAGGGGCTCGATGGCATGACGCGGCGCACCGCGCTGACCTTCGATCCGCGCCCGGAACAACTCACCACCAACGCCGCGATCTACAATCTGCACCTTGCTCCCGGCGAGACGCGGCCGCTGTTTCTGGCGGTAAGCTGCGATGCCGACGAGGCACGGCCGCTGCCGTTTCTGCGCGGCCTGATCGCGGCGCGCCGCGAGATGCGCGAACAAAGCCGCGAGCGAACGTCGGTCGAGACGTCGAACGACCGCTTCAACGAGATCCTGTGCCGGTCGGCAGCCGATCTGGCGATGCTGATGACCGACACGCCGCAGGGCCGCTATCCCTATGCCGGCATTCCCTGGTTTTCGACCACGTTCGGCCGCGACGGCCTCATCACTGCGTTGCAGATGTTGTGGTGGAGTCCCGAAGTGGCGCGCGGCGTGCTGCGCCGCCTCGCCGTTTATCAGGCCAACACCAACGATCCGCTCGCCGACGCGGAGCCCGGCAAGATCCTGCACGAAATGCGCGGCGGCGAAATGGCGGCGCTGCGCGAGGTGCCGTTCGGTCTCTATTACGGCAGCGTCGACTCAACGCCGCTGTTCGTCCTGCTCGCGGGACTCTACGCCGAACGCACCGGCGATATCGAAACGATCACGATGCTGTGGCCGGCAATCCAGGCAGCGCTGGCCTGGATCGACGGTCCGGGCGATCGCGATGGCGACGGCTTCGTCGAATATTATCGCGCAGACTGAACAAGGCCTCGCCAATCAGGGCTGGAAGGATTCGCACGACGCGATTTTTCACGCCGACGGCCGTCTGGCGGAGGGCCCGATCGCACTCGCCGAAGTGCAGGGCTACGTCTATGCCGGCAAAGCGCCTGGCCGCGCGCTGCGCGCTCCGGCTCGGACGCGACGACGAGGCCCGCAAGCTCGAGGCCGAGGCCGGCGCGCCTTGCCGACGCGTTTCGAAGAGTGCGTTCTGGTGCCCGGAGATCGAGACTTACGCGCTCGCGCTCGACGGCAAAAAAAAGCCATGCCGCGTGCGCACATCGAATGCCGGTCAGGTGCTGTTCACCGGCATCGCCGCACCCGAGCGCGCGGCGCTGGTCGCCAAGGGCCTGCTGCAGACACAGCTTCTTTTCCGGCTGGGGCATCCGCACCGTGGCGCAGCGGCGAAGCCCGCTACAATCCGATGTCGTATCACAACGGCTCGATCTGGCCGCACGACAATGCGCTGATCGCGCTGGGACTGGCGCGCTACGAGCACAAGCAAGCGGTCGAGACGTTATTCGACGGCATGTTCGACACCGCGACCTATATGGAGTATCGGCGGCTGCCGGAATTGTTCTGCGGCTTTCCGCGCCAGCACGGCCAGGGGCCGACGCTCTATCCGGTCGCCTGCTCGCCGCAGGCCTGGGCCAGCGCGACGCCGTTCTACGCTGCTGGAGGCCTCGCTCGGCCTGCAGTTCGATCCGTTCAAGGGCGAAATCCGGCTGTGCAATCCGCGGCTGCCGGCGTTCCTCGATGAGGTGATCCTGCGCGATCTGCGGCTTGGCACATCGAGCGTCGATCTGCGCGTGCGGCGGCATGGCAATACGGTTTCGCTCGATACGCCCCGGATCAGCGGCGATATCCGCGTTTCAATCGTTTTCTCCGCTTAATTCGGGCAATCGCAGCGCCCGACCATCTATCGCCATACCGGAACTGTGGAACCAGCGGCACGTCCGCGGGCTTAAGTCGAATGAGTTCCACGAAGTTTCGGAGGTACGATGCGCGTCAAACATCCGGCGGCATTGGCGACTATCGCGACGATCCTGTTGTCGACGACAGCGGCATTCCGTGCCGGCGCTCGCTGACGACGCGCCGGCTTCGACCAACGCCCAAGGCAACATCGCGCCGGCGGCGCCGCAGCAGCCGGCGTCGGTGACAGTCCTCGAACAATCATGAGGTCGAAGGCATTCTCGGCCGCGAGGTGCTGAGCACGCGCCAACGAGAACATGGGCCGGATCGTCGACGTGCTGGTCGATCGCAGCGGCGAGGTCCGTGCCGCGATCATCGACTTCGGCGGCTTCCTTGGTGTCGGCAGCCGCAAGATCGCGGTCGACTGGAATGCGTTGCATTTTCCGGCGCCGGGAAAACCCGATGAGCGGATCACGCTGGAGCTGAACCGCGACCAGGTAAAAGAGGCGCCGGCCTACGAAGACGGCAAACCCGTCGTGATCCTCGGCGCGCTCGGCAAGCTTGAGCCGCTGCCGTTCGAGTAGACGATTGCTGGAGAGAGTATCCTGCCGGCGAAACCAGTTGCGCGTCACTCGCGACGACACAGGATCGGCACGAGGCCGGCGCCCGATGACGCGTCGCCGCCTGCGAGAACCCGCAGGCAGCGAACCGCCGCAGGCGCCGTCGCCCGCAAGCCTTGCGCGGTCTCGACTGGTTCATCTTCTTCGTCGCCGACGTGCAAACCGGATTCGGTCCGTTCGTCTCGGTCTATCTCACCGCACAGCGCTGGACGCAGTTCGACATCGGCCTTGTGCTCTCCGCGGCCGGTTTGGTCTCGTTGCTCGGCCAAATGCCGGGCGGCGCAATCGTCGATGCCGCTCGTTCGGAGCGTTTCGTCGCCGGTGTTGCGATCATTACAATCTGCATCAGCGCGCTGACCTACGCGGCGCTGCCGATATTCCCGATCGTGCTCGCCGGATCGATCCTGCACGCACTGGCAAGCTGCGTGCTCGGCCCGGCCATGGTGGCGATCAGCGTCGGTCTCGTCGGCCATGCGGCGATCGGCGAGCGGCTCGGCCGGAATGCGCGCTTTGCCTCGGTCGGCAACGGACTTGCGGCCGCGGTGATGGGCGCGTGCGGCTATCTATTGTCGACGCGCGCGGTGTTCATCGTGACGGTACTGCTGCTGATTCCGGCACTGATAGCGCTACGCTCGATTTCACCAGGCGAGATTGATCCCGAGCAGGCCCACGGCGCAAAGCCGCGGCGGGCTGCGATAAAGCCGCCGATCAGGCTGGGCGAACTGATGCAGAACCGCCCACTCCTTATTTTCGCCGGCTGTCTGCTGATGTTCCATCTGGCGAACGGCGCCATGCTGCCGCTGATGGGCAGCGTGCTGACAATGCAGTCGGCGCAATGGGCGACGCTTTTGATCGCAGCCTGCATTGTGGTGCCGCAGCTCGTCGTCGCGGCGCTGTCACCATGGTTCGGTGGCCGCGCCGAAATCTGGGGCCGGCGGCCATTGCTGTTGATCGGCTTCGCCGCTTTGCCGATCCGGGGCGTCTTGTTCGCTGTCGTTAGCAATCCGCTGTTGCTGGTCGGTGTGCAGCTTCTCGACGGCATAACCGCCGCAGTTTTGGCGGTGATGGTGCCGCTCGTGGTAGCGGATCTCACCCGCGGCACCGGCCGATTCAATTTAGGCCAGGGGATTGTCGGCACTGCGACCGGTATCGGCGCGTCATTGAGCGCGACATTTGCCGGCTACATGACCGATCGCTTCGGCAGCGCGCCGGCTTTCGCCGGCCTCGCTGCGATGGCATTCGCCGGTCTGGCGATCCTCTGGTTCATGATGCCGGAGACTAAACCGGCCGAAGAGTCCCAAGCCGGCCTGTCCTAAAGCGCAGGCGCGTCGTCGGTCACCAGCCGCAGATGCGGCGCGAACCGTTCGGTGAGGCTCCGGTAGACACTGAGATAATCCTGCGCCATTCGGCGCGCCGTGAAACGCTGCTCGAATTGGCGTCGGATTTTCTCGCGCGACAGATGGTTCAGGCGGTCCACGGCGCCGATAGCGCCGTTGATATCCTCAACGATGAAGCCGGTTATGCCCTCGTCGATCACCTCCGGCACCGAGCCGCGGTTGAACGCAATGACCGGCGTGCCGCAAGCCATGGCTTCGATCATCACCAGGCCGAACGGCTCCGGCCAATCGATCGGGACCAGAAGCGCGATGGCGCCGCTGAGGAAGTCGGACTTTTGCGTGTCGTTGATCTCGCCGATGAACTCGACATTGGCCGATTGCAGTAGCGGCTTGATCTGTTCGTCGTAGTAATCCTGGTCTGCGCGGTCGACCTTGGCGGCGACCTTGAGCGGGATGCCGCAATGTTGCGCGATGCGGATCGCGCGGTCGATGCCCTTCTCCGGAGCGATACGGCCGAGGAAAGCGAGATAGCTCGGCTTGATCGATTTTGGCATCAAAAGCTTTTCCGGTAACCCGTGCAGAACGGTGCGAGCCCAATGTGCTTGCGGTAACGGCCGCCGCTGCGAATTCGAGATCGAGACCACCGGAACGGTGCTGAATGTATCGAACACCGGCTGATGCTCCGGCAGATCGAGACGTCCATGGAGCGTCGTCACAAACGGCGTCGGCTGCCGCGAGAACAGCGAGAACGGATAGTAATCCAGATGGAAATGTAAAAAGTCGAATTCGGCCGAACGCTGATAAACCTGCTCCAGCATCATCATGTGCAGCGCGTTCGGATCGCGTACCGAACCGTCAAGACGCAACGCCCGCGGCCACATTGCCTCAAGCTTTGCCGACGTACGGGAATCGCCGCTTGCAAACAGCGTTACCTCGTGGCCGAGCGCGATCAGCTCTTCCGTAAGCCATGAGACGACCCGTTCGGTTCCGCCATACAGCTTCGGGGGCACCGCCTCCGTCAGGGGGGCGATTTGCGCGATATGCATTTAACTAACCTTTCTAGTGTGAAGCGTGCCGGTGCTTCCGGCTCCCGTGCATTGGAACAACTGCGAACTCGCCAAATCTTTCAGTTCCATGCGGGAACTTATTTTTTGCAACGCGCGGAACTTTTTTCCACTTGCAGAGTCTTGAATAACTTGAAGCGCTCGCAAAACTGGCTGTCACGCAAAAACTGGCTGTCGCGAATGACCCCTCTGTCACACAACGAACACAGCTCCGACAAGGTCCATCCACGTCCCCGACTCGGGGAAATTTATTGTCGGCCGCAGCTGTCGAAACGCAGGGTTTCCGCGTTGCTGTCGTAGACGGCGCCGTTCGCCAGGGCATGCACCAGGGCATGCAGCAATCAGGGATGTGGAGATCAGACACGAATGGCCGATCCTTGTGATTTTGGCGCTCATCCCCTCGCCTTCGTTTTTCACTACGTTCGATTGCGGCCAGTTTCCCATGCAGTGATCCTGACGGCTGTTCTTGCCGCAGTAACTTGTTCGGTGGGTGCGCAATACGGCGTGAAATATCTGGTCGACATGCTCTCAAGCCATAGCGGCGCCGGGGTTTGGCTGGCGTTTGCGCTACTCGGCTCGCTGATCGCCGCTGACAATCTGCTGTGGCGCGTTGCGAGCTGGATCGCGAATTATGCCTTTGTCGGCGTCACCGGAGATCTGCGCCGGGACCTGTTCCAGCACCTGATGGGGCATTCCCCGACCTATTTCGCCGACCGAATGCCGGGCACACTGACGAGCCGCTTGACCGCCACTTCGAATGCCGTTTTTACTGCCGAAAATATGGTCATGTGGAACGTGCTGCCGCCGTGTGCCGCGACTGTGGCGGCCATTGCGCTGGTCTGTACCATCAGCCTGAGCATGGGCGGCAGCCTTGCGATCGTCGCCGGCGTCATGGTGGTGCTGATGTTCCGCCTTGCCGCCGCAGGGCGGCCGCTGCATCACGACTTTGCCCGCAAGGCCGCCTCGGTCGATGGCGAGATGATCGACGTCGTCAGCAACATGCCGTTGGTGCGCGCGTTCTCCGGCTTCGCCCGCGAACGCGGGCGCTTTGAGGCGACTGTCGATCGCGAGATGAAAGCGCGCCGCCGCAGCCTCTATTACCTCGAAAAGCTGCGCATCTTTCACGCGCTGGTGACGGTCACGCTGACGCTCGGTCTGCTCTGCTGGGCGATCGTGCTCTGGCAAAACGGCTCGGCCACGACCGGCGACGTTGTACTCGCCTGCACGCTATCGATCTCGGTCTTGAGCGCAACGCGCGACCTTGCGGTGGCGCTGGTCGATGTCACCCAGCACATCGCAAGATTGTCCGAAGCACTGGCGACGCTGCTGATACCGCACGAACTGTGCGACCATCCGGAAGCCGAGCCGCTGGTTCGTCGCGGCGCTAGCGTGAAGTTCGAGAATATCGATTTCCGCTACAGCGACAGCCAACAGCCGATTTTCCGGGATCTCAATCTCCGTTTCAGCCCGGGTGAACGCATCGGCCTGGTTGGCCATTCCGGTGGCGGCAAGTCCACCCTGTTCGCACTGCTGCAGCGTTTCTACGACCCGCAGGCCGGCCGCATCCTGATCGACGGTCAGGATATCGCCCGCGTCACGCAGGACAGCCTGCGCGAGTCCATCGGCATCGTGCCGCAGGATATCGCGCTGTTTCATCGCTCAGTGCTGGAAAACATCCGCTACGGCAAGCCGGACGCGACCGATGACGAGGTGCTTGAAGCCGCAATCACTGCGCGCTGCGATTTCATCAAATGTCTGCCGAATGGCCTGCATACCATTGTCGGCGACCGCGGCGTAAAACTCTCCGGCGGCCAGCGTCAGCGCATCGCCATTGCGCGCGCGTTCCTCAAAGACGCGCCGCTGCTGCTGCTCGACGAAGCCACCTCCGCGCTCGACAGCGAATCCGAAGAACTGATCCGCGCGGCGCTTGGCCAATTGATGAGCGGACGCACCGTCGTCGCCATTGCGCACCGCCTTTCCACCGTGCGCAACTTCGACCGCATCGTCGTGATGCAGGACGGGCGTGTCATCCAGGACGGCGCGCCGGATTTCCTGATGCGGAAAGAAGGGCTTTATCGCCAACTCGTGCAACGCGAGATGGATCGCCTCTCACAACGGGCGGCGTAGGGTAAATTTTTCCCGCCGCCCTTTGCGGACGGTTTGCTCGAACAATTAACCCAATATCGGCGGCCTCGGTTGCCGCATATGGCGCCTTCGAAGCGTCAAAATTTTGTTTTGTTGCGATGCTGTGCCGCGCCAAAACATTCGCCTACGCGGCGAAGCCTCGACCGGAATTCTCTTATTTTTGTTGATTGCATTGACTATTCGCCGCGCCGTGGCGAAATGCATCATCCGGTCGCTCGTGAGTATTGATCGGGTCGCGGGATTTGATGGAGCAGCTTGCGCCGCGAGAAAACGCTAAAGCGCCACGAAGTGTCTTCGTGGGCTCCCTAACCATGGAGATGGACCAATGACACCGGGGCACTGTTGCTAGAGATCGCTTGAGCTGCCGCACCAACGCCGCCGCTCGCATCGACTTCCAACCAAAATTGTTTGTTCTGCAAATGCCGGCCAACCCGGCGCTGGGGACTATCATGTCTAACGCATACGTATCTGACGTTCATTCACCCGACATCACCGCGCCAGTGACGGCTGCCGCACTCAACGAGGATTGGCTCGCCGTCATTCTGGGGCTGGGGATTTTTCTCCTCGGCCTCGGTGCTGTGGCCAATGTCGATCTCATCGGCTGGGTCGTCAGCACGACGGTATGGAGCAACGTGAGTGCGGCGATCAGCCCGGTATCGAAGAACTATGCCTCGCTCGGCGGCGTCGGTGCTCTGCTCGCGACCTATGTCGCGCTGACGCTGGTGCTGACGGCAGGCGTGGCCGCACTCAAGGCGGACGTGAAGAAATTCGCCTTGGCGTTCACCGCGGTGTTCTGGCTCGCCTATGCTGGCTGGTTCATCGGCAATTACGCGAATTTCGCCGCAGCGACCCCGGCCGAATTTCAGAAATTCGGTATCTCCTGGTCGCTCAAGCTCACGAATGAAGGCGCCTTCATCTTCGCGCTGGTTCTCGGGCTGATCATCGCCAATGTGTTTCCGCGCTTTGCCGCGGCAATCAAGGAGGCGGTGCGTCCGGAACTCTATATCAAGACCGCCATCGTCATCCTTGGCGGCGTCATTGCCGTGACGGTAGCGGGCCGGCTCAGCTTTGCCAGCGCGATCGTTGTGCGCGGCGTGGCCGCCATCGCCGAGGCCTATCTGATTTACTGGGCCGTCGTTTATTACATCGCGCGTAAATGGTTCAAATTTCCGCGCGAGTGGGCGGTGCCGCTGGCTTCCGGCATTTCGATCTGCGGCATATCGGCTGCGATTGCCACCGGCGGCGCCATTCGCGCGCGACCGATCGTACCGATCCTCGTATCGTCGCTGGTGCTTGTGTTCTCGGTCATCGAACTGCTGATCCTGCCGTTCGCGGCGCAGGGTTTCCTGTCGCATGAGCCGCTGGTGGCAGGAGCGTGGATGGGCCTCGCCGTGAAGACCGACGGCGCCGCAGTCGCGGCCGGCGGCATTACCGAAGCGCTGATCCTCGCCAAGAATGCCGCCGAAGGCGTGAAATACCAGCCCGGCTGGATTCTCGGAACGGCAGCGGCGATTAAGGTCTTCATCGACCTCTTCATCGGCGTGTGGGCTTTCGTGCTTGGCTATATCTGGACCAACCATATCAATCCGACGCGAGAGGCCGACAAGGCAAAGGCCAGCGAAATCTGGCAGCGCTTCCCAAAATTCATCATCGGCTTCGTAATCACCTTCGCTATCGGGCTTTATCTCGCGCTCGGGACGCCCCCTGACATTGCCAAAGCCGTTCCAGGGGCGGTCGCCGAGGCCAATTCGCTCCGCCTCATCTTCTTCGTGCTGACGTTCTTTTCGATCGGCGTGCTGTCGGACTTCAAGCTGCTGTGGCGGCAAGGATTCGGCAAGCTCGTCGCGGTGTATCTCGTCGGCATATTCGGCTTCGTGATCTGGGTCGGCCTCTTGATCTCGTGGATTTTCTTCCACGGCGTCACGCCTCCGCTGGCGAGCTGAACATCGTCGACAACATTCACATAACAGTATTCCAGGAGAAGTAAGTCATGACACACCACAGCCAATCGGAGTTGCAGGACGAACTGCGGACAGCACCGGTCGAACCGCTGCTGCCGGTCGAAAAGAAGCTGATCATCTGGAGCCTGAGCCTCGGCCTGGTGCTGCTGGCCGTGCTGGCGACGGTCAATCACTTCTTTCCGGTGAGCGTCTAACGCACCTGACACGTGATGCCCGTCTCGCTGCTTGTTCCGCCCGTCACAGTGACGAGCGAAACCTGCGGCGGCGGGCCGGCAGCGTAACGGCCCTGATAGGCCCGCTGCGGCGGCGCATCGTGGAACAAAATATTTTCCGACAGCGGATGCACGGTCATCGTGCCGCGGAAGCCCTTCGGCGTGGTGTAGATGTTGCCGGGTCCGACGACGAAGTTGAGCTCAGGCATCGGCCGATTCGTACCGGTGCACTGATAACGGCCAGATGGCGGTAGGTCGTCCGCCACGGCGACAGTGCAATCGGCCATCAGCAGCGGCAAAACGGCAACGCAAATTGCAGCAGTCTTGATCACGGAACCCCGCCTTTCCGCTCGATCAGGCACTCCGATGACAGCGTGCCAGCAGTCTGTGGATAACCCAAAATGCAACGCCGCCAGGCGTGACCCTTAAGTCACTGGCCTGGCGGCGGTTTTTGGTTGCGGGGATAGGATTTGAACCTATGACCTTCAGGTTATGAGCCTGACGAGCTACCGGGCTGCTCCACCCCGCGATAAGGGCCGTTTTATTGTGACGGTCATGTAGCAAGCGCACCCCGATAAGGGAAGTGCATCCGGCGGAAATCGGGACATTGCCTCGATATTTCGCCATACTGGCGGTCGAACTCCTCACGAAACCGTCATGCATGCACCCCTAGAAGGCAAAATGGGCAAGAAACCCGCCTTGCAGCCTAGCGCGGCGATCGGACCCGCGGTGCGTGCCATCGGCACCCATATTCTCGCCACTGCCCGCGCGACAATCCTCGATCCCGAGCGTTCAAACCAGGAGGCCGTGCATCACTTCCGCCGCGCCATGAAGGAATGGCGCGCGCTGATGCGGCTGATGGAACCGTTCATTCCCGATGCGCCGCGCTGGCGCCACGACGCGCGGGCGCATGCGCGCTCGCTCGGCCATGCGCGCGACGGCGCCGCGGCACTCAACGCTTTCGACAGCCTGCTCGATCGCGGCATGGTGTTGTCGGAAACCTCCGTCACGACCATCCGCGGCCGCATCGAGGCGGTGCGCGGCAATGAAGAAGCCGCGGTGCTGACGCCGGCGCTGCGTGACGCAATCGTCGCCTGGATCGACGCCGCCACGTCGGCCATCGAGCTGTGGCCGCTCGATCCGTTCGACTTCTCCTCGATCGCCGGACAACTGGCGGACAGTTACCGCAGCGCGCGCAAGCGCATTCCGGACGGACTGGTCGCTGGCTCACGCCGAGGAGCTGCATGAGCCTACGGCAACGCGTGGTCGATCTGCGCTACCAGATGGAATTGATCGAGCCGCTGTGGCCGCGGTTCGGCCGGATGTGGACCGAGGAAGCCGAGCGGCTGCGCGGCCGGCTCGGCCAGTGCCAGGATCTCGAAGTATTGCGGCGGCTCACCGGCCTGCATCAGCCGCTGGCGCATTGGCGCTCGAAGCTGACGCCCGCGGCCAACGAGCGCTCCGATGAACTCGCGCAACGCGCGGCGCGGATCGCGGTGCGGCTGTTCGCCGAAAAGCCGAAGGCGTTCCGCCATCGCCTCGAAATGCTGTGGGACCACAGCCGCTAGCCAGGCTGCCGGTGCTGTCTAAATTTCGGGCCTTCTGTCTAAAACTTGACCTCGCAACTGTCCTGATCGGTCTTACATACGATTGATCGCCGACAGCGGCCCCGTGCCAGGCGTCGGTGGCTGAGAGTCCGGTAGCGCTCCCGCCTGTTTCAGTGGAGTCGCGCATGGCGTACGACACGCCCCCAGTTCCCGTCGTTGAACGCTTGCCCCTTGCACTCGACAGGACGCTGACGATGCTGTGCCCCTCCTGCGGCGACACGATGAAGCACTCCCGCACGATCGCAAAGCTTGGAGTGCGTCTGGAACGGCTCATCTTCGTCTGCCCTTCTTGCAAAGGGGTCGACAACAAGGAACTCAGCCAGCTTGGCGTGATCTCATGCGTATCCATTTAGGTTGCGATCTCCACTTCGAATTTCCGCAAGCAACGCCTATGATTGCGACGTTGAACGTTCACTTTTCGCGCATCTCGGAACTGGAGCGTCCGGATTATCTGATAACGAAACCGTCGGTTCCCGTTGAAGCCTACCGCGACAGTTTTGGAAATTGGTGCAGCCGCCTCGTCGCGCCGAGCGGGCATTTCAGCCTCGGCACTGACGCTATCATTCGCGACTTGGGCATGCCGGACCCGATCGATCTGAACGCCGTGCAGCATCAAGTTCGGCACTTGCCGGCGGAAGTAATTCTGTTTTTGCTCGGCAGCCGTTACTGCGAGACCGATCGTCTAGCCGACGAGGCTTGGCGGCTGTTCGGAAATACGCCGCCTGGCTGGCCGCGGGTACAGGCGGTCTGCGACTTCGTCCATGATCACATAACATTCGGTTACGAGCATTCCCGTGCAACCAGAACGGCATATGAAGCATACGGCGAGCGCAACGGGGTGTGCCGTGACTACGCTCATCTCGCCATCACGTTTTGCCGCTGCTTGAACATCCCGGCACGCTATTGCACCGGCTACCTCACCGATGTCGGCCTGCCGCCGCCTTACGCCGCCCAATGATTTTGCGGCGTGGATCGAAGTTTATCTTGGCGACCGCTGGCACACGTTCGACCCGCGCAACAATGCCACCCGGATCGGGCGCATCCTCGTAGCGCAGGGCCGCGATGCTGCGGACGTGCCGTTAACTCATACCTTTGGCCCGGGAACCTTGTCGGGGTTTCGCGTCTGGGCAGATGAAGTGCCGCCAGAATGAACGCACTGCCCTGCAAATACTTATGTCCCAGCAATCTCAGGCGCCGATAGCCGCTGCCGCAGTGACCTTCACGGCGACTTTCATGGCCAGATGATCCGCGGCGGTCCCGTACCATGTACCTTGCAGGGGAATCGCCTCGCTCGGGTGTCGCGCGACCGCAACGCGGATATGGTTTTCATTTCCCACAGTGCCCGCCGATGGGTCGAAATCGACCCAGCCCGGACCGGGAACGTAGACCTGGACCCAAGCGTGGGTGTTGCCGCCGGCAGCACAATCGTCGTCGTCGGGCAAACGCAGATATCCGGACACGAACCGCGCAGCAATTCCGCGCGCGCGCAGCGCCGCTATCATAAGCACGGCCAAGTCGCGGCAACTACCGCTCCCGAGCGTGAGCGTCCGGACCGGAGCCTGGATACCTTTCTCGTGCCGCGATACGTGCCTGAAGGTCCGCATGATGGTCCGTGTCATGTTGACGAGCAGTTCGTGAGTATCGGCAGAGCCATCCTCGCGGAAGAACATGGCACTCCAGCGATCGATCTCGGGATGTGGAGACATTGGCTGGATGAAACATTCAAGGCCGAGCCGATCTTGCGGCGCGTAAGCAAACGGACAGGTGCGGGCAAAATTCTCTATATCAGTTGCGCGAAAGCCGGCAGGCGCTTGATCGAGACGAATATTGCTGACAAAGCGAAGCTCACGCGCCCGGTCGCCAAAATGAGCGGTCGCTACGTGATTGCCGAGGCTATCCAGCGTCCAGGAAAGTTGCCTCGGCCTTGGCGTGATTTCGAGTTCTGTTTCGATGACCGTTTGATCGTCGTCGTCGCGCGGCCGCAACATCATCCGGTGCTCACCGAATGCGACCGGCTGACTATAATGATATGTCGTGACGTGTCTGACGTTGAGAATCGGCATTGCCCTCCCATCGTAATGGATACGCTCGCAAGAAGCATCGCAGCCGTAATCCTCTCCACAACATGCGTTTCCAGGGCCTGATGTTGCAGATGGTTTTTATTCTTGCTGGGAGCGGGGGTGTGCGGTACCGCGCGTGCTGATTCCGAGATAAATCTGCCGCACCTGCTCGTTCTTCTCGAGATCATGCGCCGGGCCTTCCAGCGCGATGCGCCCGGTTTGCAGCACATAGGCATAGTCTGCGATGCCGAGCGCGAGCGGGATCGACTGCTCCGCCAGTAATAATGTCAGCCCCTGCCGGTGCAGCTTCTGCAACGTGTCGTAGAGCATTTCGACCACCGCAGGAGCAAGGCCGAGGCTCGGCTCGTCGAGCATCAGCAATTGCGGCTCGCTCATCAGCGCGCGGCCGACCGACAGCATCTGCCGCTCGCCGCCCGAAAGCGTGCCGGCGAGTTGCCGCCGCCGCTCGGCAAGCCGCGGGAACAGCGCGTAGACGCGCTCGAACAAAGCGGCGGTGCGCGAGCGATCGGCGAGCGCCGTGGCGCCGAGTTTCAGGTTTTGCTCGACGGTCTGCGTCACGAACAGCCGCCAGCCTTCCGGCGCCAGCGCCAGACCCTTGCTGACAATGGCGTAGGCGGGCCGGCCTGAAATCCGCTCACCGCGCCATTCGATTTTGCCGCTCGCCGGAGGCACGACACCGGCGATGGCATTCAACGTCGTGGTCTTGCCGGCGCCGTTGGAGCCGAGCAGCGCCACGATTTTGCCAGCCGCAACTTTCAGCGAAATGTCGGCGACTCCGACGAGATCGCCGTAGCGCACTTCGAGATGATCGACGACGAGATCATCAGCCACTGTGCGGCCCCTGCGACGGTTCCGGTGACGCCACTTCTGACGTCTTGCCGCCGATGCGCACGGCCGAGATAGGCCTCGATCACCGCCTCTTCCCGTACCACCGCTTCGGGCGTGCCGCTGGCGATAACGTGGCCCTGGTTGAACACCAGGACGCGCTTGGTCAGCGTCATGATCACTTCCATGATGTGCTCGACGATGACGATGGTGACGCCGGTCTCGTGAACCCGGCGCACCAGCGCAATGGCTTCCTGCAACTCCGTCGGCGTGAGACCGGCAAGCGCCTCGTCGAGCAGCAACAGCCGCGGCTCGGTGGCGAGCACGCGTGCGATACCAAGGCGTTTGCGGCCGGGCGTGCCGAGCGAGCGGCCCGGCTGATCGGGCCGCAGGCCGGTCATCTCGACGATACGGCGCGCGTGATCGCGTGCGTCGTTGCGATGCGGGTGACGCAGGAAGGCGCCAACCATGACGTTTTCGAGCACGGTCATGTCCTCGAACGTCATCGGCACCTGGAAGGTGCGGCCGATGCCGGCGCGGGCATGGGCTTCCGGCGAAGCGCGCGTCACGTCCTTACCGTCAAACACGATGCGGCCGGTGGTCGGCAGCGTGTCGCCGGCAATGCAGTTGAAGAAGGTCGATTTGCCGGCGCCATTCGGGCCAATGAGCCCGATGATTTCGCCCTCAGTCACCGACAGATCGGCGCCGGCGACGGCACGGAAGCTGCCGAACTCCTTGGAGACGTTGGTCGCCTCAAGCAGCATGAGCGCGCCTCCAGCGCTCCGGCACGATGCGATTCCACAGGTCGAACATGCCGCCCGGCTCAAAGCGCGCGATGATGACGATGATGCCGCCATAGAGGATGTAGGTCAGGCCGGAGCCGCCGCCGCCGAACCAGCTATTGGTCGCCGTTTGCAACGGAATAAGGATCAGTGCGCCGAGCAGCGGACCGAACAGCAGGCCCGCGCCGCCTAACGCCGCGACAATCACCATCTGCACCGAGATGAGAATGCCGAAGCCGGAATCGGGATCGATGAAGCCGGTTTTGACGACGTAGAGCGAACCGGCGACGGAGGTGAACGCCGCGCTCAGCGCCAGCGCCTGCATTTTCGTTCGCCGCACCGGCACGCCGAGGCTTCGCGCGGCGCGCTCGCTGGCCTTGATCGCACGCAGGTAGAAACCGAACCGCCGGCGCTCGATCGCCGCCGTGGTTACGAGCACGATGCCGAGGACACCAAGAAAGATGTAGTAGTACGGCAGCTCGCCGCGGAACGTGAGGTCCCACCAGCCGCGCCCCGTCGCCGGACCTTGCAGGCCGATCGCGGCGCCGACGAAGTTCCAGGTGCTGGTGAGAAGCCGGATCAGTTCGGCAACCGCGATGGTCGCCATGCTGAAATAATGTCCGGTGAGCCGAAACGTCGGCAGGCCGATGACGACGGACAGCGCGACCGCGAGCACGATGCCGACCGGAATGCCGAGCAACGGCGGCCATCCCCACAGATTGTAGAACAACAGCGGCGCATAGGCGCCGAGACCAAAGAACATGCTGTGGCCGACCGAGACCTGTCCGGCATAGCCGCCAACGATGTTCCACGCCGACGCCGATATCGCCGCGAGCACGAAGCGCCACGCCAATGTCTCGATAGAACGCGCCGGTGAAAACCAGCGGGTATAGCAGCAGCCCCGCTACGACGAGCGCCACACTCACGCGCGGGGACAACAGCGTCCTCACGCTTTGCCCATCAGGCCCTGCGGCCGGAACCACAGCAGTGCGACGAACAGGCCGTAGACGACGATGTCCTTATAGATCGCACCAAGCCAGAATGCCGACACAGCCTGGATCAACCCGATGATCAGCCCGGCATAGAGCGATCCAAGCACGCTGCCGAAGCCGCCGAGCGCAACCACGACGAAAGCAATGAGGCCGAAGGTTTCGCCGACCGACGGCGACCACGGATAAGCCGTTGCCATCAGCGCGCCGGCAATTCCGGCGGCACCGGCCGACAAGCCCCAGGCGAGTGCCTGCATCCGATCGGGCCGGATGCCCATCAGCATCGCCGCGGTGCGATCCTCGGCGACGGCGAGGAGCTTGCTGCCGATGGTGGTGCGCGTGAGTAGCATGTGCAGCGACAGGGTGAGAAAAATCGCCAGCGCGCCGGCGACCAGTTGCGCAATTGGCAGATAAATCCCGGCAAGATTGATGGTGCCGGACAATGACGTCTGCGGCAGCGACACGAAATTTGCCGAGAAAACATAAAACGCGCTGTAGCGCAGCAGCAGCGCCAGCCCGAACGTCGAGAGGATTTGCGCCAGCATCGGACCGCGCACAACATGGCGGATCAGTGAGAAGTAAATTGCGACGCCGAGCGCGGCGAGGGCGACTGCGGCCGCAATGGCAAAGACCGGCGGCCCGCCGCCGAGCCAGACCACGACGAGCAGCGCGACATACATGCCGAGCATGACGAACTCGCCGTGGGCGAAATTGATGAAATTCATCATGCCCCAGATCAGCGTGAGACCCGAGGAAAACAGCGCGTAGATGGCTCCGAGCAGGAGGCCACCGACGATCACTTGCACCACCACCATCGGTGACTTCGCTTAAAGCCGCGCCCCTTCGACCGCCGCAGTCTGACATTGGTCACCGTTTCGAACCAGACCATTTCGGCGAATTGACGTAAAATGCTTCGCGGCAAGAAATGGTAGAGGACGGCCAATGGCAACTCTTCTGCCTTGGTATCCTAGTCTAGGATGCGGACCGCCTGGGAGCAGATTGGATGAGAAACGTGATTAGCTTTGGCGCCATTCGGCATATTCGATTGGGGCCATCGCATAGCGCTGCAATCGTGGGAGAAGATATTTATGGCGACGAAACCGAAGTTTTTCTGAAAACGGCCGATGTGCCAAGCGTTGCCGCTCCACTGTTGTGTTGCGCAGCCGCGGAATCCAGCCGTTCGCCTCCGCCAGCGGGCACAATTATTCCCGGCTGCCATTTGCCCGTCACGAAATGGAAGACAGGCCGCTCCACAATCAATGGTCAACCCCTTTTGATTTTGGAGGTTGCGGGTGCAAGCACCCTGGTCTTTCAATTCGCATTACAAAGCGCCCAGCAATGCGGGCAAGCTTTGATGGGCGCTGGAGCGGCTGCAGCACCCGCTCCAGGGACGCAGGCAAGCCAATCATCTCCAACGAAATAGCGGCGAACCAGGCACCATTGTCGTTGAATATGAAGTACCCACGGCAGAACTCTCGAGAGAGTTTTAGCTCAACATTACGATGCCACCGTCATCGCCGCTTCGCTTGTGACACGTATTGCACGCTACAATCGTTTTGGCAGGAGATTTAAAAGATGCGTTGTTTACTCTCATCGCTTGTTGTTCTGATTGCGGTATCTTTCGCGCCGGCGGCAATGGCCGCCGATACGTATTATATCAGTCCGTCCGAGATCGACCTCATTCACATTCTCGCGCCGCCGCCGACACCGGATTCACCGGCAGGAAAGGCAGATTTACAGGCTGTCCTCGCCGTGGTGAATTCCCGCACCGACGCCGAGATCAAGCACGCGCAGGACGATGACCAGCGGAGCGTTTTTCGATTTGCCGACGTGATGGGTCCGAACTTCAACGCCGAGACTCTTCCGCTCACGGCGCAACTCTTTCAGCATGTCTACGAGGACGGCAATGCCGCCACCAACGCTGCCAAAGGCTACTTCCAGCGCAAGCGACCCTTCGTCGTTGACCCGGACATCAAAATCATCGTCGTGCAGGCCCCGGACTTCTCGTATCCGAGCAATCATTCGACGTTCGGCAATGAATCTGGAATCCTGCTTGCGGCCATGGTGCCCGAGAACGCGGTCGCGATTTTCGTGCGCGCGGCCGATTACGCCCATAACCGCGTCATCGCCGGTGTTCATTTCCCGAGCGACGTCGAGGCCGGCCATATCGCGGCAAGCGTGATCGACAATGCGCTGCTGCACAATCCCCGCTTTGAATCCGATTTCGCCAAGGCCAAGAACGAGGTTCGCGCGGCTCTCGGATTGGGCAATCAATGACGCAAAGCCTGGGCGGATATGCCGATGAAGTGCTCAGGTCTCGAAACTGGCGCCGCCGACGCTGAGAATTTCTTCGACTTTTTCCAGAAATTTGCCGAGCACGCTCGGTGAGCGGCCAGCCTGGATTTGCGACTTGAGCTCAACAACGCTCTTGTTGGCGGCGACGATGCGCCGCGCCAGAATCCGCGCCACTTCAAGAAGCGCCGCGGGGTCCTTGCCGAGCAGCGCCGCGTCGGCGACATGAAATTGCGAATCCGTCAGCGCGCGAACGTCGGCGGTGTGCGGCATATCCAGCAGTGCAGAGAGCTCACCGAACACCGCGCCGGGCTCTTCCACTTTGGCGATCTCGATTGCGTCCTTGAGGATCGCCACCGAACCAGACTTGAGGATCAGGAGCCGGCCGGATTTCGTACCGGCGGAGAGGACAGTGTCACCGGCGCGGTAAGCCGTCAGCGGAAGACCGGCGAGGATATTCCCGAACCCTTGATCTGATGCCACGGCAAACTCGCTGAATTGGTACTTGGGATTACACTCGGATTTGTGCTTCGCTTTGACCGAGCGACGGTACTGTGCTGATTTTCGTGTGACAAGTTTCCATCACCATCCCGCATCGCAGCAAAATTGAACCAACTGATCCTGTCCTGCGATACCGCTCTCTGGCGAAAGAAGAAGGCTACAGGGAGACACACCATGAGAAAGCTCACGATCGGCGACGTCACCATCACCAGCATCATCGAGCGGGACGGACCGTGGCGGAAACCGGAAGACATGTTCCCGGCCTACGACGCCGACGTCGGCAAGCGGCATCTCGCGGCGCTGGACAAGGAGGTCTACGACCCGGTGTCCGGCAAGATGGTCATCACCTATCAGACCTACGTGGTGCGCACGCCGAAGCACACCATCCTGGTCGACACCTGCACCGGCGAGGACAAAGGCTATCCGGCGCCGATGGATTTTCCGAAAAAGCCGTGGCTCGACGGCTTTCACGCCGAAGGTCTGAAGTTCGAAGACATCGACTACGTGTTCTGCACGCACCTGCACATCGACCACACCGGCTGGAACACGATGTTGCGCAACGGCCGCTGGGTGCCGACATTTCCGAAAGCGAAATACATCTTCCACAAAGGCGAATACGCGGCGTGGGAAGCGGAAGCCCGCAAAGGCGGCAATCGTCCGGGCGGCGGCGGCAATGTCTGGCCGTACAACTGCGAGCCGATCGTCGCGGCCGGTCAGGCGCTGCTGGTCGACGACAATTATCAGCTCGACGACAATATCTGGCTGACGCCGACGCCCGGCCACTCGCCCTGCCATTGCTGCGTCAATATCCGCTCGCGCGGGCAGCAGGCGGTCGTGGTCGGCGACCTGATGCATCACGCGCTGCAATGCCGCGAGCCGGATTGGTCAACGGTGTTCGACTGGGATCCGAAACAGGCGGCGCAGTCGCGGCGGAAATTCCTCAGCGAGACCGCAGGCACCGGCCACTTCGTGCTGCCGATCCACTTCCCGCATCCGACCACCGGGCTGATCGAGGCCGACGGCAACGAGCGGTTTCACTACAGGTTCGTGCGGTAGCCGGTGCGTTCCGCTTTACGTCTGATTGTGCTGCAAAACACCATCTGACATGACCTGCACGGCTGTGCAGTGGTTTCGTCGTGAAAGGATATTTGGCGGGCGCTCACCCTTATGTCAGAATACGTCGTGATGATATTCAGATGGGCAAAGGCATGTTGCATCGACCGATCGTCATTGCAGTGATGATTCTTTCTGGCCTCGCGGGCGGGCAGGCCACGGCACAAGAGGTGATCGGCGCGGTCACCCGGATACAGGGAGAGGCGAGCGGAACGCTTGGCGACGCAACACGGTCACTCGGCCTCACTGCGCCGGTCTCACTCAACGAGGTTGTGTCGACTGGTGAAGCGGCGCGGCTCGAAGTCACCTTCGCCGACAGCACGCGGCTGACGCTCGGGGGAAATGCGAAGCTGACGCTCGACAGGTACGTCTTTAACTCCGCCGCAGGCAGTGGAACGATCAGATTCGGGGTGGTTGGCGCCTTTCGGTTTATTTCCGGCCAGGTGTCGAAGCTGGCCACCTCTGACGTCAGCGTAACGACCGGCGGCGCGACCCTTGGCATCCGCGGGACGGAATTCTGGGGCGGGCCGATCGACAATCAAGCGCTTGGCGTGTTTCTAATCGAAGGTAACGTGAGCGTATCGAATGCGTTGGGTGAACAGATCCTGAGCCAACCCGGGCAAGGCACCAATATCGCCACGCCGGGCGCAGCGCCCGGGCCGGTCACCTTCTGGCCGCAGGATAAGATCAACCGCGCCCTCGCGGCTGTGACATTCCGATAGCCGATGACGGAGAAGGTCGATCTGCCGGAAATATGCGGAATGAGGAAGTCATAAATCGGCTCATGAAAGTAGCTGACGAAATGCTCAGTGAGGCCCTATTCCCAGACTCGATCCTCACCCGCACCGACGAGGTGATGGAATAAGCGCGTCGCGGCATTTGTCGCAGCGCAAATTGATACCCGCCGCGATGACCGCTGTGGTTCAAAAAACTGACGCGACACAGGGAAAATGTGGTGTTTGCTTTTTACTCGAAAGCAGACGTCACCTTCCTATTTATGAGCAGGCCCTTTAGCTTGTCGCCGAAACGAATTGCCGGAGCGCGGCGGCGACTTTTTCGATCACGCCGTCCCAGTCGCCGAGCGAGGTCTGCCGGAACAGCCGCGCAGTCGGATACCACGGCGTGGTGTCGCCATCGAGCGTCCAGCGCCAATCCGGCGTGAATGGCAGCATCACCCAGACCGGACGGCCCATGGCGCCGGCGAGATGAACCACCGCGGTATCGACCGCGATCACCAGATCGCATAGCGCGATGACCGCCGCGGTATCGGCGAAATTGTCCAGTTCGCTGCCGATGTTGGCGACGCGCGGCTCCGCAGCAAGCAACGCTGCATCATCGGCCGGCACGTCGCGCTGGATGCTGATGAACCGCGCCGGAACCGGAAACAGCGGCGCGAGCCGCGCGAACGCCATCGAGCGATTGCGGTCATTGAGGTGACTGGCGTTGCCGGCCCAGGCAATGCGCGATACGCGGCCGCACCAATGCGCCGAGCCGATCGGACCATTTCGCCAGATGCTCGTCGTCGGCCGACAGATAAGGGATCGGCGCCGGGACCGTTGACGGCTCGGTCTTCAGCGCCAGCGGCAGCGTGCCGAGCGGGCAATGCACGTCGTACGGCGGCGGCGTTGCGCCGTGAGCAATCACGGTGCTGGCGCCTTCGAGGCGCGACATCAGCGCCGTGAGTTCCGGCTGCACTTCGAGCACCACATTGGCGCCGTTCGCGGCAAGCTGCGGCACATAGCGGGCGAACTGGATGGTGTCGCCGAGCCCCTGCTCGGCGTGCAGCAATACGGTTTTGCGGTTGAGCGGATAGTCGCCAAGCCACAACGGGCGGCCCGGCTTTTCGGCTCCGGCATGCCGGTGCGGCGCCAGCGCGCTTCGTATTTCTCGAAGCCGCGCTGGTAATCGCCGACGGTCAGCAACGCCAGCGACTCCATGAAATGGATGTCGGGATTGTCCTTCTGGATCGCCTTGGCCTTGCCGTAGCTGGCGATGGCGTCGTCGAACCGGCTCAGCGCGGCGAGCGCACGGCCGCGATTGAGCCAGGCGCCGGGATGCTCCGGCGCGGCGGCCAGCGCCTCGTCATGGGCATCGACCGCCTCGGCATAACGGCCGAGCTCATAGAGCGCGACGCCGCGATTGTAATGCGCCATCGGATGGCCGGGCGTGAGCGACAGCGCACGATCGAATTCCGAGACCGCCTCGTCCATCGAGCCGAGCGCGGCATGGGCGATGCCGCTGTTGAGCCGGGCTTCGCCATGATTGGGCGCGCGCGCCAGCACATTGCGAAACTGTTCGAGCGCTTCCTCGGTCCGGCCGAGGTTGAGCAGCGCGTTGGCGCGATTGTTGAGGATGTCGACATTGTCCGGCGCCATCGCGCAGGCTTTGTCGAAACACTCAAGCGCCTCCTGCGGGCGCTTGAGCATCAGCAGCACCTGCCCGAGATTGGCCTGGACCTGCGGGATGTTCGGATTGATCTTGATCGCGGTGCTGAACAGCCGGTGCGCCTCGCCGACGCGGCCGAGCTGCACCTTTACGGTGCCGAGAAGATTGAGCGCATCGAAATGATCGGGCGCGGCCTTGAGCACGCGCGTGTAGATTTTTTCGGCGTCACGCAGCCGGCCCTGGCGATGCAGCGCCAGCGCCTCGTTGAACGACTGGTTCAGATTGAACGGTGCGGAGCTCACAGGCGGTTGATCCGGGCGATGCGCCGCGTCACTTCGGCCGGCGTCTCGTCATCGGCCTTGTTCTTCAGCGCCAGCGCTTCACGCGCCGCGGGCCGATCGAGGCAGCGCGTGAGCCAGTCTTTCAGATGCGGCCACGCCGACAGATCCATATCGACCGCGCGGCTGATGACAGCGGCCACGTTGAGATCGGCGACGGTGAAATCATTGCCGAGCAGATAAGGCTGCTTCGCCACCGCGGCATCGAGCACCTTGAACGGCGAAGCAATGACCTTGAGCGCCTCCTCGCGGAGCGCGGCGTTTCGCTCTTGCGGCGGCAGGCGCACCGCGTGCAACGACCAGATGTTGACGCCACGATCCACTTCGGTGACCGCCCAAAGACTCCACTGCCATGCGCGCGCTTCGCCTTCGAGCGTTGCGGGATAGAGCTTGCCGCTGGAATGCTTCTTGGCGAGGTACAGCGTGATCGCGAGCAACTCGAACAGCACAAAATCGCCGTCAACGATGACCGGCAGGCGGCCGTTCGGATTGATCGCCAGGAACTCCGGGCTTTTCGCGCCGTCGTCGCCAATCTCGATCGGCAGGTGCTGGTAATCGAGCCCCAGCTCCTTCGCCACCCACAGCGCCCGGAAGGCGCGCGTGCGGGCGATGCCGTAGATGCGTAACGACGCCATGCCGTCTTCCCGGTTGTGCGGTGAATGAGCCCCGCAAATTCACGTTATACGCGTTGCCGCTGCGAGCGTTGTCAAGCCGCGGCGGAGGCCGTAACGTGCCGCGCCTTAAACCGAGGATATTGCAATGGAATTCGGCCTTTTCTCGAATGGTTTTCGCCCGCAGACCACCGCCGCCCAGACCTACCAGGAAGACCTCGCCGAGATCGTGCTGGCCGATCAGCTCGGCTTTCGCGACGTCTATCTCAGCGAGCACCACGGCGAACCGATCTACATCAACAAGGTCGATACGCTCCCGGTGCCCGAGCTTCTGATGTGCAGGGCAGCGGCGCTCACCAAGCAGATCCGCATGGGCGCCGCGGTGAAGCTCATCCATCTGGCGCATCCGGTCGATACCGCGATCAATGCGGCTGTGGCCGATCATGTGATCGGCGGCGGCCGCTACATTTTCGGCTTCGGCTCCGGCTTCCCGAGCCCGCAATTCGCCAATGAGCGCGGGCTGAGTTACGAAGACCGCCACGAACGGCTGCGCGAAGCGCTGGACCTCATTCTCAAGTGCTGGACCGCGAAGGAGCCGTTCGACTGGGACGGCAAGCACTTCAAGGGCAAGGGCATCGTCGCGACGCCGCAGCCGCTGCACGCGCCGCACATGCCGATGGCGACTGCAACCGACACGCCGGCGATGATGGATATCGCGGCGACGCGCGGCTACACGCAGCTGATGGCGCAGCTCGAGCCGGCCTCATCGGTCCGCCGCAAGGGCGACCACTACGCACGCGCCGGCAAGGCCGCCGGCCACCAGACGCCGCTGAAGAACATCACGGTGGCGCGCTATGTCTATCTCGCGGATTCCCGCAAGGAGGCGATGGACGATCTGCGCGACGACATCAATTACGAACTCGGCTATCAGATGAAGCGCGGACTGATCCGGCTGATCAAGTCAAATTACGACATCGGGATCAAAGGCGATGAAGTCACGTTCGACCAGCTCGCCGAAGCCGGCATCTATTATCTTGGCGATCCGGACACGGTGGCAAAGCAGTTGCGCGAGTTCTACGAAGCCTCCGGCGGCTTCGGCACGCTGCTGATCGTCGCCGGCAAGAAATGGGCGACGCGCGAGAAGGTGTTCCGTTCGATGCGCATGTTCATGGAACATGTCGCACCGAAGCTGCGCGATCTGGTGCCGATGCGCGATCCGGACGCCGCGGCCGCGTAATCGCCCGCATCGCGGGAGACAAATATGTTCGTTGGCCATTACGGCGTCGCCTTCGGCGCCAAGCCGGCCGCACCCGCGGTTCCGCTGTGGGTCTATTTCATCGCGGTGCAATGGCTCGACGTGGTCTGGTCGGTCCTGGTGCTGCTCGGCGTCGAGAAGCTGCATATTGTTCCGGGCTTCACCGAAGCAAACCCGTACGATCTCTATTACATGCCCTATACGCACGGCCTGCCCGGCGCCATCGTGCTTTCATTGTCGCTTGGCGCCGTCGTCGCAGCGTTCGTCGCGCAGCAACGCGGCAGAGCGTTCCTGATCGTCAGCGCCGCCGCGTTCTCGCACTGGATCCTCGATCTGATCGTACACATGCCCGACCTGCCGCTCTACGACAATTCCGACAAAGTGGGCTTCGGACTATGGCGCCACGTCGCGATCAGCTTTCCGCTGGAAATCGCCGTGCTGCTGGCCGGCACTTGGTACTTCGCACGCCGCCTGCCACCGGCGGACCAGCGCGGCCACTGGGCGCTTCGTATCTTCACGGTGGCGCTGATTGTGTTGCAGGTCTACGCGAATTTTGGGCCGCCGCCGGCTTCGGAAACGGCGATGGCGGTGATGGCGCTGTCCCTTTATGTCGCGCTCGCGGCTCTTGCCGCGGGGCTGGAGCACATCCGCAACCCGAATTCTGCGGCAGCCTGAAGTCCGTACGCAGACTTGTCACGTCGCGACCAGGACGATTGCTCCTGTCGTCTTTCGTGTCTCCAGATCGGAATGCGCACGCGGGGCGTCGTGGAGCGCATATTCAGCGGTGACGTCGGCATGAATTTTCCCGGAACCCACCATCTCGAACAGATCATTTGCCGTCGTCAGAAGTTCGCCGCGCGTCGCGGTATAATCCGGCAGACTCGGATGAGTGAGATAAATAGAACCGAGCTGGCCCAAACGGCGCGGCGGGACCGGATCAGGGTCACCCGATGCTTCGCCAAACGAAATCAGGAAGCCGCGCCTCCGTAACGATCGTGCGGATTGTTCGAAAGTGGCTCGACCAACTGAATCGTAGACAGCGTCGACACCCTCGCCGTTCGTCAGCGCCCTTACCTCGCCGCTGAAATCGCCCTTGCCGGTATTGACGACGTGGTCGCATCCATTTTGCAGTGCGGCTGCAATTTTCTCGTCACTGCCAACGGCTCCGATAACCAAGGCCCCAAGATATTTGGCCCACTGGCACAGGATGGTTCCGACACCGCCCGCGGCCGCATGAACAAGAATTTTGCTTCCAGCCTCAACGCGAAAAGTTTCCCGGGCAAGGTAACGCGCCGTCATTCCGCGGACCATCATTCCGGCGGCTTGCCGGTCGCTGATATTGTCCGGGAGCTTGATGACGCGTGCAGCCGGCACAAGCCGCGCTTCTGCGTAAGCTCCATCAGGTCCTGAGACGCATACAACCCGGTCTCCTATCTTCAAGCCTGCGACCTGCGGGCCAATGGCTTCGACGACGCCAGCACCCTCCAGCCCTATTCCGCTCGGCAGTTTCACGGAGTGAACACCGTTACGGATCAAGATGTCCCGATAATTGACCGCGACCGCCGTGTGCCGAATTTTCACCTGATCCGGGCCGGGGGCAGGAACGTCGACGTCTTCCCATTTCAGAACATCCGGCCCGCCGGTGACATAAAACCTGAAAGCTTTGGACATGGCGCTATCCCTGTATGCCGCGCGGCACCTCTTGCGGTAGGGCCGGCGAACATCCGGAAGATACGCTGAGTTTCAATACCGCACGTGCTGCAATTTCTCCGGATTGCGGACGATATAGATAGCCGCGATGCGGCCGTCCTGCGCCTCGATCGCCATGGTGTCGATCGATCCGTCGTCCTCGCGCAGCACAAATCCGGCATAGCCGTTGACGACGGCAGGCCGTGCCAGCGTCGTCGCCACAGCCGGATTTTTGCGCGCGATCCCGGCCAGAAAGCGCATCACCTTTTCCGCGCCATAGATCGGGTTGAGCGCTGCGGCGCGCTTGCCGCCGCCATCGCTATACAGCACGACATCTTCGGCCAGGATTTTGGTCAGACTTTGCACATCGCCTGACGTCGTCGCCTTTTGGAACGCCTCGGCGAGGCGATGCCCGTCTTCGCGTGACGCTTCAAAGCGCGGCCGCCCCGTCTCGATGTGATGACGCGCTCTCGCTGCCAACTGGCGGCAGGTTGGCTCGCCGCGGCCCAGAGCCTGGCTCACCTCCGCAAAATCGAGACCAAAAACATCGTGAAGCAGAAAACTCGCCCGCTCGAGCGGCGAAAGCCGCTCGAGGACGAGCATCAGGGCCACGGAGATGTCGTGAGCGAGTTCGCCTGCATCTCCGTCATCGAAAGTCTCGTCCACAATGGGCTCGGGCAGCCACGAGCCGACGTAGACCTCGCGCCTGACCTGCGCCGATTTCATGCGGTCGAGACAAAGTCGCGTCACAATGGTCGCCAGAAAGCGGCGCGGCTGCTCGACTGCGGCGACGCCGGCCCCATGCCAGCGCAGATAGGCATCCTGCACGACGTCTTCGGCCTCGGCGCGCGAACCAAGCATGCGGTAGGCAAGGCCGGTCAGCGCGCTGCGATGCGTCTCGAAGATTTTCACCGGATCGACATTGCCGGGCGCTGACGTCGTGGATGCTGACATAGTGGACGCTGACATGGCGGCTTCCGCTTTGTTGGTGCAATCACGCGGCACGGCTCACGTCATGCAGCACCGGCTGCACAACGCCACCGATCGTCAACCGCGTACAGGACTTGCCGTAGCCGAGCGCGTATTTGAGCGTCGGATACATGCGGGCTACCAGCATCACGAACGACAGCGACAGCAAGCCGCGCTTGCCCCATTGCCGGATTACTTCGTCGCGCAAGTCGTCGGCCTGCGGTGCGTGTTGCAATGCCGCCTCGGTAAAACGCACGGCGAGCGCAACCTCATAGGGCATGTTCTGGTAATCCCTCGCAGCCACCGCCCGCAATATCGCGGGATCGACGCCGCCCCGCTCGGCCATCTCGATGGTGAGTTGCGTGCAGGGTCCGCAATCCTCGGCCATCACCGAGACGATGCCCGCCGCCCAGTATGGCGCGAGGGGGATGTCTTTGCGGTACTTGCTCAGGGCCTGCACCTTGCCAAATGCGGCCATCGCCTGCGGATCGATATCGATCAGCTCGTGCATATAGGCCGCGTCATAGTTCCATGCGCGCTCAAAAGCAGCGATTTGCCGCCGTAGAAACCATCGGAACATGACTTTTCTCCTTCTTCCAGGTCCACGGCTAAGACGAGGCAGGATTGCGGTTCGTGACATGCCGGAACCAAAAAAATCGGAGCCCGGCAGGGTCCCGCGTAAGGCCGGACACCGCTGCCGTTATGGTCGGTTAATCAGGCCGTAGCCGCTGCAAGGCGTGAACGCCCACGGCAAATGCGAGCAGACCGGCTTACATCAGCGCGTCGGCCACGGCCTTGCCGCAGGCTTCGGTTCCCAGTGGCCCGCCAAGGTCGCGCGTGCGCAACTTCTGCTCGGCCAGCACTTTCTCGATCGCCTTGACGATGGCGGCGGCAGCTTCGGCCTCGCCAAGATGCTCAAGCATCATCGCCCCGGACCAGATCTGGCCGATCGGATTGGCAATGCCCTGCCCGGCAATATCCGGCGCCGAACCATGAACCGGCTCGAACAGCGACGGGAACCGGCGCTCGGGATCGATGTTACCGGACGGCGCGATACCGATGGTGCCGGTGCAGGCCGGGCCGAGATCGGACAGGATGTCGCCGAACAGGTTCGATCCGACGACGACATTGAATTTGTCCGGCCGCAGTACGAACAGCGCGGTGAGGATGTCGATGTGGTACTTGTCCCATTTGATGTCGGGATAATTCTTCGCCATCGCTTCGACGCGCTCGTCCCAGTACGGCATGGTGATGGCGATGCCGTTCGACTTGGTCGCTGAAGTCAGGTGTTTCTTCGGCGTCTTGCGGGCGAGCTCGAACGAGAATTTGAGCACGCGGTCGACGCCGATGCGCGACATCACGGTTTCCTGCACCACCACTTCGCGCTCGGTGCCGCCGAACATCCGCCCGCCGATTGCCGAGTATTCACCCTCGGTATTCTCGCGCACCACCCAGAAATCGATATCGCCCGGCTTGCGGTTGGCGAGCGGCGACGGCACGCCGGGCATCAGCCGCACCGGGCGCAGATTGACGTATTGATCGAACTCGCGGCGGAACATGATCAGCGAGCCCCACAGCGAAATATGGTCCGGAATTTTCGCCGGCCAGCCGACCGCGCCGAAGAAGATTGCGTCATGCCGGCCGATCTTCTCTTTCCAGTCCTCCGGCATCATGCGGTCGTGTTTGGCGTAGTAGTCGTAGGATGCGAAGTCGAAATTGTCCTGACGCAATTCGAAGCCGAATTTTTTTGCCGCGGCTTCCAGCACGCGCACGCCCTCAGGCACCACCTCCTTGCCGATGCCGTCGCCGGGAATAACGGCGATGTTGTAGACGCGGTTGGTGCTGGGCATGCTGGGTCCTTCCGATGAGCTCGCGGGAGGTTACCCCGGCTGGCGCGTCAGCGGAACCGGTCAGGCGATCAGCCTGAACCCGGCGTCACGGCTCGGCGAGGCGTCGGCGCTGCCGTCAAGCGCGACACCGAACACATCGGCGAGACCGGTCCTTCCGGCAGGCGTCAACCGCAGCGCCCGGCTGTCGCGTACGTGCTCGAACCAGCCGAGATCGAGGCAGCGGCAAAGCAGGGCCGCGCCGAGCCGGCCCTTGAGATGATAGCGGCGCTCGCTCCAGTCGAGGCATGGCTGGCAGAACAGGCGTCGGTCGCGAGGCCGCGGCGTAAGGTCGATGCCGAAGGACGCGAGGAATTCGCGCTCCCTGAGGCGTGACCTCGCCGCCGTCGTCGGACAATACGACGTGGCCGCGCGCGATGAGCGCGTCGGTCAGGGCGACCGCGACCGTGCCGGCGAGATGATCGTAACAGGTGCGGGCAAACCGCAGCGCCTCGTCGTTTGTTGACCTCGGCTGACGGCGGGCTGGTACCTCTATGGCGGCGACGACCTTAATGCTCTCCAGCATCGTCGCGACCAGCGGGGACGCGATCCGATAATAGCTGAAGCGGCGCTTGCGAGTGACATTCAAAAGCCGCGCGGCAACCAGCTTGCTCAGGTGGCCGCTCGCCGTCGATCGAGAGACATTGGCGTAATAAGCAAGCTCAGTGGCCGTCAGCGACCGGCCGCCCATGAGGGCGTTAAGCATCGTCGCTCGCGCAGTGTCACCCACGAGAGCGGCCACTTCCACCAGATTTGCCGCCGCGACCATCCTCAACCCTATCGCTGATGCCAGAAGCATATCAATCGGAAACAGTTCGGTGTGGGCCCAACTGTTCGAGCGAGACAATGGCGAACCTCGCAGCAAGAATGCCCTTCATGTTGATCCACACCCTTTATCTCGAGCAAGCAAGTATCATTGCTGCCGTGGTTTGCAGCCTGATCGTCGCCGGCTTCCTAAAGGGGATAATCGGTGTCGGCTTGCCGATCGTCGCGCTGCCGCTGCTGTCGCTGTTCATCGACATCAAATCAGCGGCCATGCTGCTGAGTATGCCCTTGATCTTCAGCAACTTGCCGCAGGCGCTGGAGGGCGGAAAGACCGGATGGTGCCTCATGCAATTGATGCCGGTGATTCTCGGCATGATTCCCGGCCTCGTTCTCGGAGTTCAAGTCCTGTTGGCGCTCGATGCGAACATTGCAAAGATTATTGCAGGTCTGGTGCTCATGGGTGTCGGCGGCGTTACGCTGCTCACGCCAAAGCTGCAGCTTCAGTCTCGCTTGGTTTTGCCGGCCGGCATCACATTCGGATTTTTCGGCGGGATTCTGGGAGGCATCGCAGCGATGCCGGGACCACTTGTCTTTATATTTCTGCTTGCAAAGGGACTGCGCGGAAAGTCGTTCACGAAGGAGGCATCGCTGTATCTCGTCATTTCCGCCGGCTTGCTGGCAATTGTTCTGACGGCCAGCCGCCAGTTCAGCTGGCTTGACGTTTCAGTGTCGACAGCTGCGATGTTGCCAGTCGTGCTCGGCATGTACGTCGGACAGAATATGCGCGATAAAATTGCACCCGAGACATTCCAGAAGCTGGTGCTGATCTCGGTCATTGCCGCGGGTGCCGAGTTGCTGCGACATGGCTTCTTCAGCTGACTGGCTTGCCGATGCCGCCGCGGTTAGTTTCGTCAGGTGCCGCCGCAGTTCGGTACGCACCGAACCAATGACGCGTGACGTCGCCACTTCGGTTTGCGAGACTGCGAGCATCATCGAAAACTGGAGGCAAGTCATGAAGCGCACATCGCTCCGCGTCGATCCGATCTCGGACTATCTGGAACGCTATCGCAAGGGATCGCGCGCCTATCCGGTGTCGATCGCGGGCGACATGGTTTTCGTCTCCGGCCTGCCGCCGTTCGATCCGGAAACCGGCGAGATCAAGCTGCTGCCGTTCACGCAGCAGGCCGAGCTGATCATGCAACAGATGAAGCTGTGCCTCGAGGCGGCCGGCTCCTCGCTCGACGGCGTGCTGAAATGCACCGTGTATTGCGTGCCGGGCGAGGACCGCTTCCAGACCTTTAACGAGATCTACGGCCGGTATTTTCCGGACACGTCGCCAGCGCGGGTGTTCATGCACGTGCCATCGTGGCCAGGCCCGTTCGACATCGAGATCGACTGCGTCGCGGTGAAATGAGCTACGCGGCAACGTCGGAGGGACGGAAGGAGCGTCGCGACGCGGCGCCGAAGGCATCGAATGCTTCGGCGAGAAGCCGCAGCACAAGCGCCGTATCGGTGGCGGTCAGCACGCGGCCCCGCGCCGCCTTTAAGACATCCTGGGAAGCGCCGGCAGATTCCGCAGCGGTCTCGAGCGACCAGCCGAGATGCTTGCGCGCGTGGCGGAGCCCGACCTCGGTGCCGTAGAGCGCCAGCATTTCCCCATAGAGTGCGCTGACCAGAGCGAGCTGTTCTGAAAGCGGCGGCGCCGTATCGCGCTTGCCGGTCGCGAGATAGTGCGCGAGCTGACCGGGGAACCACGGCCGCCCCTGCGCGCCGCGCCCGACCATCACCGCGTCGGCACCAGACGCCGCAAGTGCCATGTCCGCTTCTTCGAAAGTATTGATGTCGCCGTTCACCACGATCGGAATCGATACTGCGTCCTTGACCGCGCGCACCGCCGCCCAGTCGGCGCTGCCTTTGTAGAACTGGCAGCGGGTGCGGCCATGCACGGTGACAAGTTGCACGCCCGATTGTTCTGCACGCTGCGCAAGTTCCGGCGCATTGCGCGAACCGTCATCCCAGCCGAGCCGCATTTTCAGCGTCACCGGCACATCCGAGGCTTTGACCACGGCGTCGATCAAAGTCAGCGCGTGGTCGAGATCG
This sequence comes from uncultured Alphaproteobacteria bacterium, assembly GCA_963739945.1. Lineage (GTDB taxonomy): Bacteria > Pseudomonadota > Alphaproteobacteria > Rhizobiales > Xanthobacteraceae > BOG-931. Next base: position 141,998 of record CAVUCN010000001.1, read on the forward strand.
CGCATCAGCGCCGATCCCGACTGACCGCCGGCAACATGCCGGGCCGGACAGCCCATATTGATGTCGATGATGTCGGCGCCGGCGTCTTGCGCGATTTGCACGCCCTCACCCATCCAGCGCGCCTCGCAGCCGGCGATCTGCACGACGTGCAGTCCTTTGCCGTGGTCCTCGACGCGCCGGCGCGCCATGCGCTGCTGTGCCGCGCGCCCGCTGCCGGCCAGCGCCGCACACGCGGTCATTTCCGAAATCACCAGGCCCGCGCCCAGCCCCGCCGCCTGGCGGCGGAACGGCGCATCGGTCACGCCGGACATTGGCGCCAGCAGCACCGGATTTGGCAGCGAAATGGGGCCGACGGAAATGCTTTGCACGCCGCGCGAATAGAGCATCGCAAGGGCTGGCGCAAGCCGCACTACCGGCGCCGGCCGGGCACCGAGGCTGCGTCAGTTCTTTCTCAGTTCTTGCGGTGCGGCTCGGCGTCGTGCTCTTCCTGGATCGCTTCGTCGTGATACCAGGCGGCGCTCGACACCAGCTTCACACCGTGTGGCAGTTCGACATGCGCCGGCGCCGTGAGTACGTCGCCGTTCAGGCGGAGCGCAAAGCGCCCGCGTGGCGGGAACGTGTAGATCTTTGCCGAGGTCAATGCGGTCATATTTTTCGGCTCCTTCGCCGTACGCTCACCGACAACGCGCATCTGATGAGTTTCTCTGATTCTTCCTTAATATAGTCTTCTGCTCGCATTTTGCTCGGAATGCCTGACAGAAAATCAGCACATGGCTACAATATGTGCATTCGGATTTTTGCTCATTCGGCCCGCATCTGCTTTTTCCTGAATCACCCGACGGCGCCGCACTCTTATTGTGCAGTGCGATTCAAGCGACGATTGGCATACTAAATGCTTGCAAATCGGGCGGGAGGCGGCAGGTCAGCCGCTGAATGCGGCTGGGCAGTCAGCATAGCCGCAAGTGTCAACCAGAAGAGAGACGCCAATGACAAAATACAGGCTCGAATACATTTGGCTCGACGGCTACTCGCCGGTGCCGAACTTGCGCGGCAAGACCCAGCTCAAGGACTTCGACGCGTTTCCGACACTCGATCAGCTGCCGCTGTGGGGCTTCGACGGTTCGTCGACCGAGCAGGCCACCGGCTCGAACTCGGACTGCGTTTTAAAGCCCGTCGCCGTGTATCCGGACGGCGCGCGCACCAACGGCGTGCTGGTGATGTGCGAAGTGATGCTGCCGAACGGCCAGCCGCACGCGTCGAACAAGCGCGCCACCATTCTCGACGATGCGGGCGCCTGGTTCGGTTACGAGCAGGAATACTTCTTCTATAAAGACGGCCGTCCGCTCGGCTTCCCGGCGAGCGGCTATCCGGCCCCGCAAGGTCCTTATTACACCGGCGTCGGCTACAAATACGTCGGCGACATCGCGCGCAAGATGGTCGAGGAGCATCTCGATCTCTGCCTCGCCGCCGGCATCAACCACGAAGGCATCAATGCCGAAGTGGCGAAGGGCCAGTGGGAATTCCAGATCTTCGGTAAAGGCTCCAAGACCGCCGCCGACCAGATGTGGATGGCCCGCTACCTGATGCTGCGGCTTACCGAGAAGTACGGCGTCGACATCGAATTCCACTGCAAGCCGCTCGGCGACACCGACTGGAACGGCTCCGGCATGCACGCCAACTTCTCGACCTCCTACATGCGCGAGGTCGGCGGCAAGGAATACTTCGAAGCGCTGATGAAGGCGTTCGAGACCAACATCGATGCACACATCGCCGTATACGGCCCGGACAACGACAAGCGTCTGACCGGCAAGCACGAGACTGCTCCGTGGAACAAGTTCAGCTACGGCGTGGCCGATCGCGGCGCTTCGATCCGCGTGCCGCACAGTTTCGTCAACAACGGCTACAAGGGCTATCTCGAAGACCGCCGCCCGAACTCGCAAGGCGACCCCTACGCCATCGCCTCGCAGATTCTCGCGACCATCGCGTCTGTGCCGACCTCCGGCAAAGTCAGCGCTGCCGCCTAAGCGATGCGTAACATCGGGCATGAGGGCTCGCCCTCATGCCCGCCAACCGACGGCGTTCGGCGTCGGTTTTCAATTCGAACCTCCATTGAGGATCGATGCCGCGGGGGAGGTACTTGGCGTCCCTCCCCCGATCTCGTTTCCGGCAAATCTTCCGCCATGAATCTTTTAGATTTTGCGCCGGAAGATCACGCTGAGATTGTTCGCCGGCATTTGCACGGTCTCCGGTTCGGCAAAACCGTGACGCTGCGCCAGCGCAGTCACATCTCTCAGATCGCGAATGCCCCAAGTCGGGTTTTGACCACGCAACTCGTTCGTCGAACGCCTGATTGCTCGGCGCGGTGTGCCGTCCGCCGACCTTGTACGGACCATAAACAAACAGAAGGCCCCGCCGGATGCAGCACGCGCTCCGCACCGGCCATCAAACCTTCGGTCGCGGCCCACGGCGAAATGTGAATCATGTTGTTGCACATCATCGACGTCGGCGCGCTCGATCGGCCAGCGGCTTGCCGTTACGTCGAGCTGCAACGGCGGTAGCAGGTTCGGCAGCGCGGCGTCGGCGCGGTGCGCAGCAATGCTGGCCAGCGCCTCACGATCGGGATCGCTCGGCTGCCACGTCAGGGACGGAAGCTCTTGTGCGAAATATGCCGCATGCTCGCCGCTGCCGCTCGCTATTTCGAGCACCAGCCCTCGTGCCGGCAGCACGCGCCGCAGCACCGCGAGGATCGGCTCGCGATTGCGCGCGACGTGGGGCCGAAAGATGCGTGGATCGGGCGGAGCGGACATATAATCTCCTTACACCCATTGAAACGGAAGTTCGAACACCATGAGCGAGAGCAGCAAGCGATTTACCGGCGGATGTCTTTGCGGCGCTCTTCGGTACGAGGCAAAAGGCGAACCGAAGGCTTCGGGTCATTGCTATTGCCGCGACTGCCGAAAGGCTTCCGGCTCGGGCTTCATTCCATTCACGGCTTTTCCGGCA
>CAVUCN010000001.1:147500-401228 GCA_963739945.1 uncultured Alphaproteobacteria bacterium
TTCAGCGGCTAACAGAACGCTCCGCTACCACGTGCACTTGCGTGCACATCCTAAGCTTCGGCTCGTGGCTTGAGCCCCGATACATTTTCGGCGCAAGAACCCTTGTTTAGACCAGTGAGCTGTTACGCTTTCTTTAAAGGATGGCTGCTTCTAAGCCAACCTCCTGGTTGTTGTGGGATTCTCACATCCTTCCACACTTAGCCACGAATTGGGGGCCTTAGCTGTAGGTCAGGGTTTTTTCCCTCTCCACGACGGACGTTAGCACCCGCCGTGTGTCTCCCGGATAGTACTTGTGGGTATTCGGAGTTTGGTTGGATTTGGTAAGACGGTAAGTCCCCCTAGTCCATCCAGTGCTCTACCCCCCACAGTATTCGTCCGAGGCGCTACCTAAATAGCTTTCGCGGAGAACCAGCTATTTCCCAGTTTGATTAATCTTTCACCCCTAGCCACAGTTCATCCGAGTCTTTTTCAACAGACACCGGTTCGGTCCTCCAGCAGGTGTTACCCTGCCTTCAACCTGACCATGGCTAGATCACTAGGTTTCGGGTCTAATCCGACGAACTGAACGCCCTGTTCAGACTCGCTTTCGCTGCGCCTACGCCTATCGGCTTAAGCTTGCTCGTCAGATTAAGTCGCTGGCCCATTATACAAAAGGTACGTGGTCACTCAGGACGAACCTTGAGCTTCCACTGTTTGTAGGCATTCGGTTTCAGGTCTCTTTCACTCCCCTCGTCGGGGTGCTTTTCACCTTTCCCTCACGGTACTAGTTCGCTATCGGTCGCTGAGGAGTACTTAGGCTTGGAGGGTGGTCCCCCCATGTTCAGACAGGATTGCACGTGTCCCGCCTTACTCAAGGACGATCCTTCGCATTACCCGTACGGGGCTCTCACCCACTACGGCACGTTTTTCCAAACGTTTCCGGTTATCTCTGGATCGTCACTGGCCTGGTCCGCGTTCGCTCGCCACTACTAGCGGAGTCTCGGTTGATGTCCTTTCCTCCGGGTACTGAGATGTTTCAGTTCCCCGGGTTTGCTTAAAACCTCCTATTTTATTCGGAAGTCTTATTCCTTCATTTGATAACGGAAATCCGAAACTTCGCGCTCCCTTGTGCGGGATTGCATCATCTCGTCTCCGAGACCGAAGTCTCGGAATTCCGTTATCGAAGGTGGGTTCCCCCATTCGGAAATCCGCGGATCAAAGCTTCTTCGCAGCTCCTCGCGGCTTATCGCAGCGTAGTACGTCCTTCATCGCCTCTCAGCGCCAAGGCATCCACCAAATGCCCTTAAGACACTTGATCGCTCTCATTATCAATGCCCACACATCTCGGCGATGCTCCGCAGAGAGTTTGCACTTTCTGCAGACGGACACTGATTTAGAAAGACCAGTTTGCTTCACAAGATCAATCCAACGGCATTGCGGTCAAGCGATGCCGACAATGCATCTGCCGAGACTTGCGTCGCGGCGAATGCATGGAGATAGCGCGCATCCTGTGACTCACGTCACGCAGAGCGCTTGGATCAATCTCCTCTTCACGATGTCAGACGACACGCACGCTGCGGCAAAAGCCGGCAGCGGGCGAATTTGTTTTCTCACGAACGAGATATTTCAAGCAGCCTGATGGTTCAAACCGTCTGGTGGAGCCAGACGGGATCGAACCGACGACCTCCTGCTTGCAAAGCAGGCGCTCTCCCAACTGAGCTATGGCCCCATGCCAGTCGGCGCCGGTTGGCAAACCAAAACTGGCTTGCCGAGCCGTAGCTCGCGGCAGCTAACACGGCCCGCCTTCGCTTTCGCTACGGCGCGGCAGCCTTCGCTGCGCTGCGCGAGCGAAGGCTGGTGGGCCTGGGAAGATTTGAACTTCCGACCTCACGCTTATCAAGCGCGCGCTCTAACCAACTGAGCTACAAGCCCAAACCAGGTGTCAGCGGTCAGAAACCAGCAATCAGAAACGAAATCTGATCGCCGAACGCTAACGACCGACTCCTGGTCTGCTCGTTCGCGAAGAAAGAGAAATGAAGACGGCGGTGTCCCGCAAATGGGCGACCGATCCGAAAACCGGTTAGCCCTGATGTTTCCAAGAGATCCGATAGAGACGCGTGAGGCGCCTCTGAAGGATCATCCTTAGAAAGGAGGTGATCCAGCCGCAGGTTCCCCTACGGCTACCTTGTTACGACTTCACCCCAGTCGCTGAACCTACCGTGGCCGGCTGCCCCCTTGCGGTTGGCGAACCGTCTTAAGGTAAATCCAACTCCCATGGTGTGACGGGCGGTGTGTACAAGGCCCGGGAACGTATTCACCGCAGCGTGCTGATCTGCGATTACTAGCGATTCCAACTTCATGTGCTCGAGTTGCAGAGCACAATCCGAACTGAGACGGCTTTTTGAGATTTGCGCAGGATTGCTCCATTGCGTCCCATTGTCACCGCCATTGTAGCACGTGTGTAGCCCAACCTGTAAGGGCCATGAGGACTTGACGTCATCCCCACCTTCCTCGCGGCTTATCACCGGCAGTCCCCCTAGAGTGCCCAACTAAATGATGGCAACTAAGGGCGAGGGTTGCGCTCGTTGCGGGACTTAACCCAACATCTCACGACACGAGCTGACGACAGCCATGCAGCACCTGTGTTCCCGCCAGCCGAACTGAAGAGTTCCATCTCTGGTACTCATACGGGACATGTCAAAGGTTGGTAAGGTTCTTCGCGTTGCTTCGAATTGAACCACATGCTCCACCGCTTGTGCGGGCCCCCGTCAATTCCTTTGAGTTTTAATCTTGCGACCGTACTCCCCAGGCGGGATGCTTAATGCGTTAGCTGCGCCACTGACGAGTAAACCCGACAACGGCTAGCATCCATCGTTTACGGCGTGGACTACCAGGGTATCTAATCCTGTTTGCTCCCCACGCTTTCGCACCTCAGCGTCAGTACCGGGCCAGTGAGCCGCCTTCGCCACTGGTGTTCTTGCGAATATCTACGAATTTCACCTCTACACTCGCAGTTCCACTCACCTCTCCCGGACTCAAGCCTTCCAGTATCAAAGGCAGTTCTGGAGTTGAGCTCCAGGATTTCACCTCTGACTTAAAAAGCCGCCTACGTGCGCTTTACGCCCAGTGATTCCGAGCAACGCTAGCCCCCTTCGTATTACCGCGGCTGCTGGCACGAAGTTAGCCGGGGCTTCTTCTACGGGTACCGTCATTATCTTCCCCGTCGAAAGGACTTTACAACCCTAGGGCCTTCATCATCCACGCGGCATGGCTGGATCAGGCTTGCGCCCATTGTCCAATATTCCCCACTGCTGCCTCCCGTAGGAGTTTGGGCCGTGTCTCAGTCCCAGTGAGGCTGATCATCCTCTCAGACCAGCTACTGATCGTCGCCTTGGTGAGCCGTTACCTCACCAACAAGCTAATCAGACGCGGGCCGATCCTTCAGCGATAAATCTTTCTCCTTACGGACGTATCCGGTATTAGCCCAAGTTTCCCTGGGTTGTTCCGAACTGAAGGGTACGTTCCCACGTGTTACTCTCCCGTCTGCCGCTCCCCTTGCGGGGCGCTCGACTTGCATGTGTTAGGCCTGCCGCCAGCGTTCGCTCTGAGCCAGGATCAAACTCTCAAGTTTGAAGAGAGATTTGATCTCGGCTGTCACACGTTTTGACGAGGTCCCACTCTTGTCTTCCGCAAAGCTTGCGCTCCGCGAAATCCAACAGTGTTACCTAAAACGTTGACCGCCAAAGTCTCTTCATGACCGCCTCACTCGCAGAAAAAGCTCGCGCCTTTTCCGTTCGCGAAAGCGGCCCGCAAGGACTCCGCCGTCCACGTTTCTCTTTCTTCCGATTCACTTTTCAAACAACGCGGGCCCGATAGTCTGGTCCCGATCCGAAGCTCCACGCATCCGACATGGGCCATTGCTCATGGCCGGATGAGGTTTTCACCGCGTAAACAGTGAGGGGCTTCGCAGACGCGCCGACGCCCAAGGCGAAGGCACGCCAAGACGGCCTATATAGTCTTCACCCTATGGCCTTGTCAACGCTGAAAACGCGAAATCCTCAGTGTTTATGCGGCGATTATTGCAGGTGCTGCCGGGATGCCCGCAATCCCCTCAAGCCCCTGCCGATGCCGACTGCCGAGACCCGTCCAGCGCCGCACTCCAGCCACAATCCTCCGTCGTTCTTTACATAATGTCTTGGGAGCGTCGCAGTAAGGGGAAGCGACATCCTCAGTTGAGCTTTCAGCCTTTGAACTAAAGCCCTGGTTTTTCGGGTCACGTCACCGGCCCGGCCCTCCAGGGATCCTGTTTCTGCTTGGTTTTCCGGCAAAATTTCGTACAAGGCCGGAGCACCAAGCGAGCGTTGCGCCAGCATTTCGGCGCGGCGTGGGGGACGACACGGCAGCGATCGCGAGTGCGGGGGACTTAAGCGCTTGGACCAAGGCAGGCTGCACGGCGCCAAAAATCTTCGGCGAAGGTTCGATGCCGCGGTCATCGACCTTGGCAACGAGCCGCCGCTTTTGGCGGACGGCGGCACCGGCGGCCCGATCGACCGGCGCCGGCTTTCAGTACAGTGGTTCAGCGGAACGATTTTGACCGGACTGTGCGGCGCGGCTCTGATGGGCGGCGCCGTTTTTGCGTCGCTCGACGGCGAGACCAATTTCGCCACCGCGCCGGAGCGTGTTGAAGTCGCGCTGCGCGGCGCGCTGACCAGCCTTGGCGACCGCATCGGCGCATTCCGCAAATCCGATCGGCTGCCGGCGATCAGCGAGGCGAGCGTCACCCGGCAAATCCTGAAGGTGCCGACATCGACACGCGTGCGCGACCGCGAACTGGTGCGCACCCGCGCCTTCGTCCGTGTTTCCGGCAATCTGTCGCTGACCGTTTCCGATCTCTCCGCCAATATCCCGGCATTCAATCCGCAAAAGCTGCTCACCGATTCAGTGGCCGGCGACGACCAGACGCCGGCGGCGGAGCCGGATGCCGAAGTCTCGTTCGTGACCTGCGATCTGTCGGGATCGGCGAAGGCGGCGGGCGGCAAAGTGACGCCCGCGGTTTGCGATATCAATGCGCTGGTCGGCAAAATGAAGCCGTCCACCATGCTGCCGATCGACGATGTGCTGACCCGCGTGCGCGATACTGCAAACGCCGCGCCGGACAGCCTCACAGCTGCTCAACACCGCCAGCGCTACGCCGGATGGCAGCGGCAACCTGCGGCTCAACTACGCGGCCGAAGGCAATCCCGCGATCGACTTCGGCTTTGAGGCCCGCGTGGTGCCGGAGAATGTCACGCTGCGCGCCAAGAACGCCGGCCAGGCCAGCGGCGGCGGCGACTGGAGCGAGCGCATCATCACCGCAAAGCGCGGCGAGAGCGTCGGCTCGATCCTGCGCGAACTCGGCGCGCAGCCTGACGAGATCAAGGCGATCCTTGCGGTGTTCGGCCCTGCCGCCGCCGGCACGCTGAAAGAAGGCCAAAGGCTGCGCGTTCTGATGGCGGCGGCCGGCATCGGCCACAATCAGCCGCTGCGCGTCATTATAATGGGCGACAGCGCGATCCAGGCCGCGGCGGCACTGTCCGACACCGGCAACTACGTTTCGGTCGACATCAAGAATGTCGACGCCGCGGTCGCCGACGCCAGCGCCGATGCCCCAACCGATGACGGCTCCGGCGTGCGGCTCTATCAATCGCTTTACGAAACCGCGCTGCGCAACAACGTGCCGAATTCGGTGATCGAAGACCTGGTGCGCATCTATTCGTACGACGTCGACTTCACGCGCAAGGTGCAGCCGGGCGACAACTTCGAGGTGCTTTATTCCGACGACGAGAACAGCAGCGACGGCAAGAGCGAAGTCCGCTACGCCTCGCTCAGCATCGGCGGCGAAGTGAAGAAATACTATCGCTTCCAGACCACCGACGACGGCGTCACCGACTACTACGACGAGACCGGCAAGAGCGCGAAGAAATTTCTGGTGCGCAAACCGGTCGCCGACGGCGTCGTGACCTCGGGGTTCGGCTACCGCAATCACCCGATCATGCACGTGTCCGAATTTCACTCAGGCGTCGATTGGGCAGCGCCGTTCGGCACGCCGATCTTCGCCGCCGGCACCGGCAGCATCGAGGAAATCGGCCTCAAGGGCGGCTACGGCAAATATGTCAGGGTCAGGCACGCCAACGGCTACGAAACCGCCTACGGCCACATGACCGCCTTCGCCAAGGGCCTCGACGTCGGCTCCAAGGTGCGCCAGGGCCAGGTGATCGGCTTCGTCGGTTCGACCGGCCTCTCCACCGGCTCGCACGTTCACTTCGAGATCATCGTCAACGACCGCTTCGTCGATCCGATCCGCATCAAGCTGCCGCGCGGCCGCGTGCTCGACGGCAGCACGCTGGCAATCTTCGAGAAAGACCGCGAAACGCTCGACGCCGTGATGTCGCACGGGCCGGGCCTGGTCGCGCCGAGCGGCCACGTCGCGCAGGCGGGCAAGCCGTAATTATTTGCGAAGGCTGATGTACTTCGTCATTGCGGATCGGGAGGATATTGCCCGTGAACGCAGCCGCCACCGACCTCATCGTCGTGCATTCGACCCGCTTCTGGGCGGTGTGTCATTTGAGCCTGACGCGGTTGTTTTTTCCGGCGCGGATGATCGCCGACCATATCGGCGTCTCGACCAACATCGTGCTGTTCTGGCTGACGCCGTGGCGGCGCACCGACGAGCACCTGCCGCTGTCGCACATCGCCGAGGTGATCCATACCCGCGGGCTGTTCTGGGACGCGATCAGCGTCGAGAGTTCGGGCGGGCTTAATCCGTTGCGGGTTTACGGCCTGCCGAAATCGGCGGCGAATTATTTCGTCGAGCATGTGCGCGAGCGGATGAATGAAGTCGGCGCGGCGGCGCCGCTGCAGCCGCGATAGACCTTACCTGCCCCGCGATGCGGGGAAGGTCGAGTGATGCGCAGCGAACGAGGGTGAGGGGCGCGCCGCAGCGAGTGCTGAGCCTCGCAGCGACGCTCAGCCAAGCCGCAGCGCCCCCTCACGCCGCAACCCTCTCCCCGCGTGCGGAGAGGGAGCGCGATGACGGCTACGTTACGCCGCCTGCTTCACTTCGGCGCCGTTGAAGGTGAGGCCGTCGCGGCCGGCGGAGATGCGGACCTTCTCGCCGTCCTTGATCTTGCCGGAGAGCAACAGCTCGGCCAGCGGATCCTGCACCCACTTCTGGATCACGCGCTTCAACGGACGCGCGCCGTAAGCCGGGTCGTAGCCTTTTTCGGCGAGCCACTCCCGCGCCTTCGGATCGAGCGTGACCGCGATCTTGCGATCCTCGAGCAGCTTCGCCAGCCGCTGCATCTGGATATCGACGATGTGGCGCCATCTGATCGCGCTTGAGGCGATGGAACAGGATGATCTCGTCGATGCGGTTCAGGAACTCCGGCCGGAAATGCGCCCGCACCTCCGCCATCACCTGATCGCGCACCTTCTCCAAGTCCTCGCCGTCCGGCTGGTTGACCAGATATTCGGAGCCGAGGTTCGAGGTCATCACGATCAGGGTGTTGCGGAAATCGACCGTGCGGCCCTGCCCGTCGGTCAGCCGCCCGTCGTCGAGCACTTGCAGCAGGACGTTGAACACGTCCGGATGCGCCTTCTCGATCTCGTCGAACAGCACGACCTGATAGGGCCGCCGCCGCACCGCTTCGGTGAGCGCGCCGCCTTCGTCATAGCCGACATAGCCGGGCGGAGCGCCGATCAGCCGCGCCACCGAATGCTTCTCCATGTACTCCGACATGTCGATGCGAATGAGCGCCGACTCGTCGTTGAACAGGAATTGCGCCAAGGCCTTGGTCAGCTCGGTCTTGCCGACGCCGGTCGGCCCCAGGAACATGAATGAACCAATGGGCCGGTGCGGATCCTGCAAGCCGGCGCGCGCACGTCGCAACTGCGGTCGAGACCGACTTCACCGCGTCGGCCTGGCCGACCACGCGCTTGCCGATCGCGTCCTCCATCTTCAGGAGCTTTTCCTTCTCGCCTTCGAGCATGCGGTCGACCGGAATGCCGGTCCAGCGCGACACCACGGCGGCGATGTTGTCCGCGGTCACCGCCTCCGACGCCACGACGCGGCTGTCGCCGGTTTCCTTCTCGCTGACGGCTTTCAGCTTGGCCTCGAGCTCCGGCACCTTGCCGTATTGCAGCTCGCCGGCCTTCTGGTAATCGCCGCGGCGGATCGCGTCGGTCGAGCTCGTTCTTGGCCTTGTCGAGCTGGTTCTGCAGCTCGGCCGCGGAGTTGAGCTTGTCTTTCTCGGACTTCCACTTCGCGGTGAGCGCGTCGGCCTGCTCCTGCAGGCTCGCCGAGATCCTTCTCCAGCCGCTTCAGGCGGTCCTTCGAGCCGGCGTCGGTTTCCTTCTTCAAGGCCTCCTGCTCGATCTTCAGCCGCACGATTTCGCGGTCGAGATTGTCGAGCTCTTCCGGCTTGGAATCGATCTGCATGCGCAGCCGCGCCGCCGCCTCGTCGACCAGGTCGATCGCCTTGTCGGGCAGGAAGCGGTCGGTGATGTAGCGGTTCGACAAGGTCGCCGCCGCCACCAGCGCGGCGTCGGTGATCTTCACCTTGTGGTGCGCCTCGTACTTTTCCTTCAGGCCGCGCAGGATCGAGATGGTGTCCTCGACCGTCGGCTCATCGACAAACACCGGCTGGAAGCGCCGCGCCAAAGCCGCGTCCTTCTCGATGTGCTTGCGGTATTCGTCGAGCGTGGTGGCGCCGACGCAGTGCAGCTCGCCGCGGGCCAGCGCCGGCTTGAGCAGGTTCGACGCATCCATCGCGCCGTCGGCCTTGCCGGCGCCGACGATGGTGTGCATCTCGTCGATGAAAAGAATGTAGGCGCCGGCCGAGCCGATGACTTCCTGCAGTATGGCTTTCAGCCGCTCCTCGAACTCGCCGCGATATTTCGCGCCGGCGATCAGGGCGCCCATGTCGAGCGCGAGCAGCTTCTTGTCCTGCAGGCTTTCCGGCACGTCGCCGTTGACGATGCGCAGCGCCAGGCCTTCGACGATCGCGGTCTTGCCGACGCCGGGCTCGCCGATCAGCACCGGATTGTTCTTGGTGCGCCGCGACAGCACCTGAATCGTACGACGGATTTCCTCGTCGCGCCCGATCACAGGATCGAGCTTGCCGTCGCGCGCCGCCTGCGTGAGATCGCGGGCATATTTCTTCAGCGCGTCATAGGCGTTCTCGGCGGAGGCACTGTCCGCGGTGCGGCCCTTGCGCAGCGCTTCGATCGCGGCATTGAGGCTTTGCGGCGTGACGCCGGCCTTGGCGAGGATTTGCCCGGCGTCGCTGGTCTTTTCCAGCGCGAGCGCGAGCAGAAGCCGCTCCACCGTGACAAAGCTGTCGCCGGCCTTTTCGCCGGCCTTCTCGGCGGTGTCGAACACCCGCGCCAGAGCCGGATCGAGATAGACCTGGCCGGCCCCGCCGCCCGAGACTTTCGGGCGCTTGGCGAGCGCCGCCTCGGTCGCGGCCAGCGCCGCGCGCGAATTGCCGCCGGCGCGGTCGATCAGGCCGGCGCACAACCCCTCGGGGTCGTCGAGCAGGACTTTGAGCAGGTGATCGGTAGAGAATTGCTGATGTCCCTCGCGCTGGGCGAGCGACTGGGCAGACTGGATAAAACCGCGGCTGCGGTCGGTATATTTCTCGATATTCATATGACTTTCCTTCCCTCTAAGGCGAAGGCACTGTGGCGCACATATGATGGCTACGCCCCGTGACACCCATAGATTTACCGGCCCCCGAAGGCGGCCGGCCGACACTATATGGGGAGGCGGTTCCGGCCCGAAAAGAGGGAAATTTCCGACTTTTTCGCGTTGTTGCTGGATCGAACCGGCCTAAAATCTGAGTAGCGAGGGAATTGGAGATGGCGGCAAAACTTAGCTTTGAGAAATGGCGCAAAGCTATCGATTTAGTGATGTCAGAGACCTATGGCATCAATTCCGACGACGCGGGCCTAGATGATGATTGGCTTAAAAACCACTGGCGCACCGGTGAGTTATCCAAGGATTTTGTTGATTGGTTTGGACAGAAGTACGACCTGATTTCGAAGCGTGATGCTGGAGTAGAAGGTTGGTGGTGAACCGCGTGCATAAGTGCACGATCATCAACGATAAATCGGTATAACTCTGCTGCACAGGCTGCGCAAAGCAATCGCAGTCGAGTTGAAAGACGACTTGGCGGGAAGATGACCGGCGCGAGGCGAACGGCTTACGGACGAACCGCCTAGCCGCGCTGGCGCTGAAGCAAAAGCAGTCAGTCGCAACGCCACACTGTCCAAAATTGAACTGTCTAAAAAAGCACACCGCCACCGGTTGAGTGCAAACCGGCTCGTTGCATCCCCCAAATCCGCGCCGCCGGGAAATCCTCCCGGTTTTTTCAAGCAACGAGGCATGAAATGAAAGCGGAGATAAAGCATTCGGACGTTGTCGAGTATTTTCAGGTCATATCGGTAAGCTTGAGTAGCTTGGCATCGGAAAACGATTTGCCAGTGATCGCATTCCTATACGCAATGGCTGCTCAGGAGGCGACCTCAATTCTGGACGGCAAAACCGGCGATCTAATGGGAGCGAATAGCTCTCCGACTTGAACGCTGAATACTTGGCCCCGGCCCTGTGTCGGGGCCTCCCTATCACCACAAGCTGTAGCGATGTATTGCGAAAAATGCCTCCACAAGGCGCCAGTCGCAGTCGTGCCGTTCATTATCCGATGGGGTGTTGCCGCTTCCAGCGACAAGCTAAATCGCAACGGTCGCTGTATCAGTTGCATTCACAAGGGCGCGACATTGACGCGTCCAAGTTGGGCGGGGACGCATATCGGATTTGCGCCGTTCCCCGACAACTACGGCCAGTGCGGCCAAAGCAACACCAGTCCGCAAAACGCAACGACACCCACCAATATGACCAGTGGGACGATTGAGGTGCGCGGCGCTTCGTCCGGTACTGAAGGCTCTTGAACCGGATCGCCTTGCCCAAGCTCACGGGCAAGCCCGCGTAGGCCGCCGTGGTCCCGTAACAAGGTGTGCAGATTGTTGCTCACTTGGAGTCAGCGGGTTTGCGCCACGATACCGGAAGTATATCATTATGACATTAAAAAAGCTGCATCCGTGGTGGCTTTGGCTTATCCCAAATCGTGTGGGTGCAAAACACACGGTCGTGAACGACGCTTGCGATGCGCTATTGGTGGGTCAACCAGAACCAAACCTACCGCCAAGAGATCGAGGGCGGTTATCTTTGGTCGCCTAAAAGAAGCGCTAATGGAGCTAGGAATCCATTTTACGAGTCGATGCGCGAGGTCTCTCTTGGTGACTTAGTGTTTTCATTCGTGGACACGAGGATTCAGGCAGTTGGCATAGCCCAATCAAATTGCTGGGAAAGTTCGAAGCCGGTCGAATTTGGAAATGCGGGTCTGAACTGGGAAAACATTGGTTGGAAGGTAAAGGTTGTTTTCACTGGATTGCAACACACAATACGACCAAAGGACCACATCAGTGTTCTTCGACCGTTTCTTCCTGAGCGCTATTCACCTTTGCAGCCAAACGGGAACGGTCTCCAGTCAGTTTACCTCACTGAAATTCCGGCGCCCTTTGCTCAAACGCTCATGGGATTGATTGGTCCGGAAGTTGAGTCGATAGCGATGGCCTCTCAGATCACAAAACCATCGGCCCCCGACGACATTGACATTTGGGAAGGAAAACTTGAGCAGCAGGTCGCTGGCGATACATCAGTCCCAGAGACCGAGAGGACCGCCATTATTCGAGCCCGAGTAGGACAGGGATTGTTTAGGGACCGTGTGAGTAAAATCGAAACGAAGTGTCGAATAACTGGTGTTCAACATCCGGATTACTTAAGAGCTAGCCACTGCAAACCGTGGCGAGATTCTACTAACCACGAGCGGTTAAACGGGGAGAATGGTCTACTCCTGACGCCGAGCATTGATCACTTATTTGATAGAGGCTTCATCGGTTTTGAAGACGATGGCCAACTGATCATCTCGCCAGTCGCTCATCGGCCCTCCCTTGAACGGATGGGCGTCGATACAAAAAATCCTGTCAATGTGGGCAGCTTCACAAGCGGGCAAAAAGTCTTCTTAGAAATTCATCGAAATTCCCATCTACTCAAGAGCGCTCTGATTTGATCAGCGCGTTTAGCTGCGCTTAATTCCGAAAATTTGAAGCTTGAGGAATTGCGCATGGCTGTCTCCGTTTTTCGTAGCCGATTTTGTTTTCAGTCCTTCTTGCTGCGGATGATCGTGCGCGCCTGCCCAATCAGGCTGTTTACGGTCTCGACCGCGTCGTCATAGTCTGTCGTGGTGCCGAGCGGAAACTTGTACGGCCGCATGCGGGATAGCATGCGAACGAAGGACAGCATTGATTCAGTACCGTCGTCGGTGATGTTGCCCATATTCAAGGTTACGCGGGGCATTTTAGTTCTCCGGTTTGTATGCCGTTGTGGCGATATTGAACGCCACTAAAGCGGGGACCGCCAGAGCGCGGCAATTCCGGCCGGTGTTCTTCAATCAACGGCAACATCGTCAGCCCTCGGGCGTACTCAATCGTCGTCAGCATATAACTGATTTCGCCTTTGCAGGGCGTGCGAACGTTAAGACAGTCAACTGCGAATCTTTAACCGCCACTTCTCCGCCTTTCGCCTGGACCGCCAGATCTTCCGGTCAACGCAAGCCTTTGCATTCATTCAAAAATCACAAAACCATTGACATTAAGTCCCCGTTTCAGTTCTAAGCGCCAAATCCCGCTCACTTAAGGGCACCTTCGGCCGAGGGTACTCACCAAGGTGGAGCGGGTGCGGCGCCCGCGGGCGGAGCCATACACTCCGCTCCCGGGCGGGTCCGGGCATCATGCTCGCCGGCACTAAGACCGGTGCGTGGGGTGCTGCCACTGGACTGGGACAGGCGACCGCGGGTAACGCCCGCGGAAACCGCGTCCCAGGAAGCCTGGCCTGGACCTGAGCCTTTGGGACCGGCAGTCCCTCTGGCGAGAGCCGCGGTGGAACGCCGGCAGGCAGGCGCGCAGCGCTTTCTGCGCGCCGCCGCATCTGGAAAAGGTGCGGTTGCGTGCGTTGACGTGGCTTGCCGGCGTTCTGCTTCCCTCCTTCGCTAAAGCTTCGGAGGGCAGGCCCTCCTAGAGCTTCGGAGGATAAAGGGAAGCAAGCTTGCTCTCCTCGCATCGGGAGAGATTTCAGAGCTTTCGTCTGGTCACTCGCGCGAAAAACGCGCTGCGAGAACGGGAGGGGTCGGTCAAAATTTTGAGCGCGTTTGTTTTTCGTCATTGCCGGGCTTGACCCGGCAATCCATGCGGCGGTGAAGGAGCTGCGTCCGATGATGCCTGCATGCGGAGAACCAATATGGACCACCGGGTCAGGCCCGGTGGTGACGGAGGGAGGGAGACGTTGTGCTCGTGCGTCGAGGCAAGCGCCCCCTCCACCGCGCAAGAGCGCGGTCCCCCTCCCCCGCTATCGCGGGGGCGGATGAAGAGGAGCGTCAAACAAAAAATGGAGAAGCGATGAGGTCGAGAACTGCGTCCGTGAAGAAGGTGTTCGTGACGAGAGCCAAGCCGCAAACGTTTCCGTTGCAGGTCGGCGAGGTAACGTTCGGCGTGCGGTTGCCGCGGACGATGACGGCGCGAGGAGTATGAGGCGCGGTATCGCGACGAGGCGAAACGGCTGCGGCGGTTTTACTGCACGCTGTTTACGTTCTGGAAGAGTTGCGGCTTCAAGCCGTGCCGCAAGGGGCGGGTCTGCGCCGGCGATGCGCAGGCTTGTCTCAGGCGCAATGAAGGCTTGGTGTCGCGGGAGAAGCAGTTCGCGGCGCGGCAGGGCGTGCTCGCGGCGACGCCGGCGAATATCGGCGCGCCGGAGCGGCTGGCGCGGCAGGCGATGCCGGGTGGGTTGTGCGGGTGAGGTTCAACAAACTGTTAGAACGCCTTCGGCATGATTTATGCCAAGGCCGGTTCGGCTTCGCGCAGCGCAGTGATCTGCAGGAACAATTCAGCCGGATCGACGCCCGGATGATTGTCCGGCAACAGATCAAGCGCCATCGCAGACATCTTCGCCAGCAGTTCGTCGAGCGTTGGCGCGTCGGTTGCGGCGGGAATGTCGTCGCAGTGGCCGGCCCAGACCGAGGCCTCATCATCCCATGCGGCGGAAATGGTGAATATGACAGGCTTCGACATGTTTGCTCCAAGACAAACACCAATATAGCACGCGTTCCCCCGCTTCGGGAGACAGAGCGGTGCCGGGTGGGTTGTGCGGGTGAGCGAGTTACCCCCCTCTCCCCGTTTACGGGGAGAGGGTTGGGGTGAGGGGGCCTATCCGCCAGGCTCAGACTCTGCGGAGAGGCCCCCTCACCCTCCTTCGCTTCGCTCGCCCTCTCCCCGCGTGCGGGGAGAGGTGCACAGCATCACAGCTTCAACAACCGCTGCGCGTTGCCGGAGAGGATCTTGGCCTTGTCCTCGTCGGACAACAGCACGGTGCCCATCCATTCGACCGCCGGCGGGTTCATCACGAACGGCCAGTCGACGGCGAACAGGATATGATCGACGCCCATTTCCATCACGCAGCACAGCAGCGCCGGATTGGAGAAGTTGCCGCTGGTGGTGATGTAATAGTTGCCGCAGAAGATGTCGCGGAAGCTCATCGATTTCTGGCCCGGCCGCTTGAGCGCCTGGTCGATGCGCCAGACCAGATACGGCAGCGTCTCGCCGAGATGGCCGAGGATGACTTTCAGCTTCGGGTGTTTCTCGAACACGCCGGAGAGCGCCAGCCGGATCGCGGTGGTCGCGGTCTCCACCGTGTAGCCCCAGGCCGGCCGCGCCACGGTCGGGAAATCCTTGACGTAATCGTCGTAATAGACCCGCGACACGTCGGCGTTCGGCAGCGACGGATGGAAATAGACCGGCACGTCGAGCGCCTCGGCGCGCGCGTAGATCGGCCAGAATTTCTGGTGATCGAGGAACACGCCGTTGGCGAGGCCGTGCATCATCGCGCCCTTGAAGCCGTGCTCCTTGACGCAGCGCTCGAGCTCGTCGGCGGCGGCTTCCGGCACCGCGGTCGGCAGCGCTGCGAACGCGGCGAGCCGCTTCGGGTTTTTCTTCACCTGCGCGGCGAGGCGATCGTTGACGCGTTTGGTCAGCGCCACCGCGGTGTCGGCCGGCAGCTTCTGCGTCGATGGTGCGCCGAGCGAGAGCACCTGCATGTCGATGCCGACCGCGTCCATCTCGGCGATGCGCAGCGTGTCGAAATCGTAGAGCCGCTTCTGGGTGTCGCCCGGCCGGCCGGATTCGCTGCCGGTGTAGGTCTTGGCGAGTTCCTCGTCCCAGAAATGCTCCTCGATGGCGATGACCGGACAATGCGGTTTCTTGAACATGCGTGTTTCCCCTCGGATTTTCGGAAAGGTCGTAGCAAGCGGAACACCGGAGTCATGCTCCGAAGAACCGCGAGGCACGTCTTCGCATCCGTACTCCCCGAGGCGCGATCAAATGGACGCGCGCTTACGGATACAAGCCGGCAGCGATGCGTATGTTCGAGGAACCATCGCCGCGGCGCGGGATTAGTGGGCGGGGTGTCGTCAGACACGGAGCCACCACCATGCGTGTCACTCTACAGGCTTTGGCATTAGCAACCTTGTTGGCCGCGGCGCTCGGCAGTTCCAGCGCGTTCGCGCAGCACGGCGACTATCGGCACCACAGCTTCTGCCTGAAGACCGGCTCGGCGCAGGAATGCGCCTACGACAGCTTCGCGCAATGCGAAGCGGCGAAGAACAGCCCGGCCGACAGCTGCGTAGCGAACAGCGCGCCGCAGGATCACTAGCCGCGCAGGCCACTTCTGCGTCGTCATCACCGGGCGCGAGGCGCGTGCATCCAGAATCACTACCGGGCATCGTCCTGCGCCGACCGCGATTTACCGGGACAAGCCCGGCCATCGCGGGCATGACGGAAACAATTCAGACGCCGGGCGGATGCTGCCCGGTAATACGCGGCATCCTCCGCGCTTTGCTTCCAGCCGTCGCGGCCGCGCCAGCTGACGTGACGCGAGGCCATGTCGGCGCCGTAGCGCACGCGGAACAACAGCGTGCGCTGCGGCCCGTTCTCGTATTCGTGCACCTCGCCCGGCGGATGCACGACGAACGCGCCGGGCGTCACCGCGATCGTCTCCTTCGGCGTGCGCATGGTGCCGCCGCCTTCGAAGCAGAAATAGATTTCGGTGGCGTCCGGGTGGCAGTGATTGGGGCTGATCTGGCCCGGCTCCCAGCACGCCACGGTGACGTCGCCGTCCTCGACGGTGCCGAGGATTTTCTCGACGTGGTGCTTCGGATCGAACGCGGCTTCGCGCGCCAGACTGAACACGTGCATGGATTTCCTCCCGGAGTCTTTGCCAGAGCTTTTGGCCGGATTTTTGTCAGCAATTCTTGTTGCAGCAGGAGTCTTTAGCGGAAACCGGTTGCATTTGCGACGGCCCTTTATGCTGCGGTTACGCCGGCAAGCCGCGGTTACGCGGCGGTTACGCAGCAAGACACGCAATGCTTGCAACGCTGCCCTGCCGGGGCGCATCATGTCGAAACGCCGAGTCGGGCGTTAAATGATGCCGAGGGGGAGGAGCGACGAAGCAGGGCAGTCTTGACTGCCGAGGATGACACCGATGGCCCATCATATGGTCCATTTCGCCGAGAAGGCCCATCTCGACCGCGACAACGCTGGCGCGGCTGAATTCCGCCATCGTGTTCGGATTGATCGGGGCCGGCCTCGCGGTCTGTGCATTCGGCGCCATTGCCTTCGACATCGTCCACCTGTTCGGCAACTGGTAAGGCCGAAACGCCCTCACGAACGCTTCAACACCTCCGCCAGGCGCAGCCACAACCCGGGCCGGATACTTCCACAACCCGAAATGTAACCGCGGCGTAACCCTTAATCGGGTCTTAACGCCTATTGCGCTATTCTGCCACGTGGAATTGGAGTGGCGTGGTTTCTTGCAAGTGGTTGCAAGTGGTTGGTTTTTTTCGGTTGCGTGTTTGGGGGCTTGCCGATGAGCGAGCGTCGTGCGGCAAGGCGCATGAAGAGTTTTCTGCGCGGCTTTGTTTATTTCGACAAAAAGCGTGGCGCGTGCAGCTGCCTGGTCCGCGACATGAACGAGGAAGGCGCGCGCATCATCTTCTCCGAAGCGATCACGCTGCCCGATATCGTCAACCTGCACATCCCGCAAAAGGACCAGACGCTGCGCGCGCGGGTATCGTGGCGGCGCGGCGACGAGATCGGGCTCGCCTTCACCGCGGAAGCCGCCGACATGCCGGACAGCAACGAGTTGATGCAGCGCGTCGCCCAGCTCGAGGCCGAGATCCTCAAACTCCGCCGCATGCTCAAGAAGCTCAAAGGCGGCGCGACCGCCGACGACAACCAGCCGTACGACGACGGCGTCGCCGCCTAGTCTCTTCGTCCGTCTTTTAAGCTCGTTCTTTGTGCTTCGTCCTTTCCGCTCCGTACCGCATTGCGCGTGACGCGCAGGCGTGCCAGTTTTTTGGCCGAACGCGCATCCGCGCGGCCAACGAACAGCAACAGGGAGACGACGATGGCCAAGGCCTATTGGGTAGCGACATATTTCGGGATAACCGATCCGAACAAGATGGCGGAGTACGCCAAGCTGGCGCCTTCGGCCTTGCAGGCTTTCGGTGCGAAATTCCTCGCCCGCGGCACCGCGGCACAAGCCTACGAGAAGGGCATCAAGGACCGCGTCGTCCTCATCGAGTTCGACAGCGTCGACAAGGCGGTCGCGGCGCATGACAGCCCCGGCTACCAGGCGGCGCTGAAAGCGCTCGGCGGCGGCGCGCAGCGCGACATCCGCATCGTCGAAGGCCTGTAAGCAGGCCGCAGCACGATGCGAGGCACGATGCGAGCTCGACTCTCGCGATCGTTGCCTTCGCCGCGCTGGTTTCCGGCGCGGCGGCGCAGATTTCGTCGGCGCCGAACACCATCCCGGGAGCGGAAGCCAATCCGTTCCCGATCATCAACATGCCGTCGCAGCGCAACGAAACCCCCGACCGTTTCCGCCACCTGCCCTATCGCGATCTCGCCACCACGATCAGCATCGCGCTTCCGGCGAGCGCGCTCTACGACTTCAACCTGATGGCGGTCCGCGCCAGTGCCGTGGACTACATGCAGCAGACCGCAAACCTGATCTTCGAGCACGCCAACGGCCCGGTGCGGATCGAGTGCCGCTCCGATCGCGGCGTGCCGGCCGCGGCGCAAAAGCTCGCCGCGCAATGCGCGCTGGCGATTTCGCAGTGGCTCACGGTGCAGGAGAAACTCACCAAGGTGAAATTCGTCACCGTCGGCACCGCGGTGCCGCCGCCCGCGCCGCCGGATCCGCACGACCTGATGGCAAAGGCGGCGCCGAGCCAGAGCAACGTCACCATCGATTTTGCGAAGAAGTGATGACGACTACTCAGTCGAACATCCGCTCGCCCTGCAGATCGACGATCTGCCGCGCCTTGTTCACCGTGAACGTCACCGCGTCGTCGTAGGAGGCATAGGCGTCGGCGCGGATGAAGCGATGCTCCTTGCGCACGCCGCCGATCTCGCGCGCTATGGTGCCCGCGGTCTGATAGTGGTCGTTGTTCTTGTACGGCGCAGCGACGATCACATAGCCTTTGTACTCGACCGGATCGGACACCTTCGCGGCCTTCGCTCCGCCGCCGCCGAACAACGCGCTCCAGAACGACATCGCCTGCCTCCTCGAACGGTGACATGATAGGCTTTATTGCCATCACCTGTAAGGAGATCGCACCATGGCAAAAGGTTATTGGGTCACCGTCTACCGCTCGATTTCCGATCCGAAAAAACTCGAGGCCTATGCCAAGCTGGCGCCGCTCGCGACCGCGCCGTTCGGCGGCCGTTATCTCGCTCGCGGTTCGGCGGCCAAGGCTTACGAAGCCGGGCAGATGGACCGCATCGTCATCTCGGAATTTCCGAGCGTCGAGAAAGCTATCGCCGCCTACGAGAGCCCGGCCTACCGGGACGCGCTGAAAGCGCTCGGCGACGGCGCGGTGCGCGACATCCGCATCGTCGAGGGGCTGGATTAACACTCTTAATCCGGCCGGTTTCCCGCCGATTGCCAAATCGGCGCGGCATTTCTATATACCCGGCCTGACTGACAGCGTAACGGCGCCACATTGGCGCCGCGCTTTTTCAATCCCTTTCGTTCAGGAGACCGACAATGCCGAGAAAGCCGGGATTGAATTCCGAATTCGTCATGTTCGACGTGACCTACGAAGACGGCTCGCTGCGCTCGAACCGCAAGGTGCCGCGCGAGCTGCTCGAAGGCGTCGACGGCGACAAGGCCGCGTACGGCTTCGTGATCGAGCAGGACCGCGAAATCGCCGAGAAATCCGGCAGGGCGCCGCTGAAGATCAAGAACATCTCGCGCTCGGGCGCCAAGAAGAAATCGCGCGACGTCGATTACGCGAGCTAACTTTCCGTCCCGGCCGGCGGGAATGACGAAGGTTCAGAAACCCTCGCGGCGCGAAATATTTGCGCAACAGCGCGACGTTGCGCCGGTTGGCGCGGAAATAAATGTCGAACGCGTCGCCGGCCACCGGCACAACGCCGACCGCGCCCTCCAGGATCACATTGACCGCCATGCGCACCAGCAGCCATTTCGGCACGCCGAGCCGCGACGCTTCGTAGAGCAGATAGAACGACAGCGCCGACGCCGCGACATCGCCGATGCCGGGAATGAGGCGGAGCACCGCTTCCACGCCGAAGCGGATATTGGTGCCGGGTATGATGACCGCGGTATCGAACACGGTCGCCAGCATATCGAGCCGGTCGAGCGCCGCGGCGCGCGACCCCTCGCTGTAGCGCCCGGCAAAAGCGCCGTAATTGAAGCCGGCAAAGCGCGAATTGGCGAAGGCCATAAACGCCCTCCATTGTGCGACCCGCCTCACAGATGGGATGGCGCAGGCCGGGCGCAAGTATCTCCGTAACACCTTCCCCCGCGAAGGGGGTCGCTGCACGAAAGTGCAGCGGGAGGGGGTGAAGCAGCGTACCGAAAAACACCCCACCCCGGCGCGGCGCGCCGACCCTCCCCCTCCAGGACAGGGTGAAGTACAGTTTCGCGTGCGCAGCACCGGAGCCCATCATGCCTGACATCAAGATCATCAATCCCGACACGCTCGGCAAACCGCTCGGGCAGTATTCGCAAGTGACCCGCGTCAAGGCGTCGGAGTTTTTGTTCATCGCCGGCCAGGTCGGCTGCGACAAGGACGGCAAGACGCCGGCCGATTTCGACGGCCAGTGCGCACAGGCCTTCGCCAATATCGGCGCGGCGCTCGCCTCGCAGGGCGCGGGCTTCGCCAACATCGTCGAGTTCACGACCTATCTCGTGCATTCGCAGGACATCCCGAAATTCATGGCCTACCGCACGCGTGAATTCCCGAAGCTTTTCAAGAACGGCGCTTATCCGCCGAACACGCTGCTGATGATCGACCGCCTCGTGCAGGAACAATTCCTGATCGAGATTTCCACCGTCGCGGCGGTCTGACTTCAATCTGCTCCGCGCGAGTGCGGATAACGAAAGCGTTCTCTCGACACGCTCTCCATCCCGCTCCGCTCTGGTGGGCGCGGATAAATGACACCGTTCCTCCAACGCATTTAAACATCTCCCGTAACGCGGCTTTAAGCCGTTGCGCGGACACTCTGGCGCATGCGGCACAGCTGCCGCCGGAGTTCTGCCGTGCCCGCCTCGCCGCCCGCAATATCGCCGCCTGCCGCGCCACTGGACTACAACGTCTGCTTCTTCCTCAATCGCCGCCGCATGCTGCGCAAGCTCGACTGCGGCGTCACGCTCGGCACCGACCGCATCTCGGCCACCACCGACGGCTCCACTGGAGAAGAGCAATTCGGCAACATCACCGCGGTGCATTTGCAAACCAGCGGCGGGAAAACCGACGTGGAAAGCTGCGCGATCACATTCGCCGACGGCAACATGCTGACCGTTCTCAACTGCGGTCCCGGCGGCTATGGCGACAGCGAGCTTGCCGCCAATTACCGCGCCTTCGTCTACGATCTTCACAACCGGCTTGCGGGCGGGAACTTCGGCAGCATCCGCTTCACCGAAGGCTGGCCGATGTGGCGCTGCTCGGCGATGCTGGTGCTCGCCGCCGTTAGCGCGCTCGTCTTCACCGGCTTCGGGCTGTGGACGCTTTATTGCACCCGCGATTTTCAGGGATTCGCCATGGTGGCGCTCGGCGGCTATGGCGCCTGGCGCTGGTACCGCATCTCGCTCAACAACCTGCCGCGCGATTACACACCCGATCGCCTGCCGGAGTTTTTGCTGTCGTAGGCGTTCTTCATCCCTCCCCGCGGTAGCGGGTTTCCGCTTTTTCTTCACCACCGGGCTTGACCCGGTGGTCCATACTGATGCGCCGAATGCGACAACATCCATAGGCATTTCTCCGGACCGCCGCATGGATTGCCGGGTCATAGGCGAGCAAAGCGACGCCGTTCTTCGAACGGCTATGCCCGGCAATGACGACGTGAGGGAACGTTCTCGCGATGCACCCGCATCCGAGTTGTCGTCACACCAGCAATGAAAAGCCACGAAGCGTTTCGCTCTCCGCACCGATCTTCGTCAGATGGCGTCAGCGGTGGGGGCCGGCGCCGTCACGATCAGAGCTTCAAGCTACGAATGTAAGAAAGAAGAAAAGGAAAGGCAGAACGCCGACAGACGCTGTTCCGTGCAACCGCTGCACCTTTCGGTGCAGCGCGCGCTTCCTTTCGAAAGCGCGCTCGCCTAGCGGCGTTCCACCACGGTTCTCGCCAGCGGGACTTTCCATCCCAAAGGCTCAGCTCCAGGCCAGGCTTCCTGGGACGTGATTGGCGCGGGTGTTGCCCGCCTTCCTCTGTCCCAGTCCAGTGAATGCACCTCACGGACCGGTCTTAGTGCCGGCCAGCATGATGCCCGGAGCCGCCCGGGCGTAGCAGTGACGAGCCGCCACGCGCGGGCACCGCGTCCCGCTTCATCAGCCAGGGTCAGTGGCTGATGTCCTTCACGTAAGCGGGATTGTCTATAATCCTAATATATCTAGGAATAAAAGTCAATAGACGGCACCCTAATACCCGCCGTTCATGACATTTGTGTTGCAACGCAACCCATGAGCCTAGGGCATAGACTGCATGCAGAACAATGGTTTGCTATTAACCTCTCGGAAATATATTGCAATGCACAAGACAACAAGAAACGCGGGAAAAGAATCCCCAAAAATCCATCGTTTCAAGAAAAAAAGGAACTTCCACTATGCCGATCACATACGCCGCTTCATCCAGCCGCGACCTCACCGCCAGCCACAGCGGTTTCTCGCGATTTATCGTTGAAATCGCAGCCCTTTTCGACGGCGCGGTGGAAGTTTTCACCGAGGCGTTCGACGGCTCGTCCGCGGCGCGGGCGCGTTTCCCCGCGGCCGACTGAGCCGAAACGGCTTCTTCCCGACGACAGGCTTGTTGGCAGAAATTTGCCGGCACAACACGGTTGCGCGCCAAGGTGCGCAGTGGTGCGCCCCGCGTCCTGCCTACGCTCGGAAATCGAGCTTCGGCAGGCAGGGCGTGGCAAACAGCCGGTTATCGCGATCCGTACAATTTAGCGGTCATTGCACGCGTTATTTTTACGCCCGTGTCCTAGATATGACAGCGGAACAGGAACCTCGAACCAAATAACGGGTTGTGCGTTGCAACAGGGCCGGGCTCATAGCGCCGCGTTGAAGGCGCACACCATGTTCGAGAGGCTTGCGATGTCGTCGTCGGATCGAACGCTGTCGCCTGTATGCCGCTGCGGCAAGCAGATGCATCTTGCCGCGCCGCGCATCATGCCGGAGTGCGGCGAGACCCACATCGACGTGTTCCAGTGCGCCGCCTGCGGCCACGAAATGCGCGTCACGGTGTGGGGCGAAGAGCGGCGGTAGGGTTTTTTTCTTTGTCATCGTCCGCGCAGGCGCTGTCATGCCCCGCGAAGGCGGGGCATCCAGTACTCGCTGGTCTCTGAGCAAGACTACGAGCGTCGGCGATTACTGGATCGTCCGCCTGCGCGGACGATGACAGGAATTACGTCCGCCCGCCCAACTGCTCGGCGAACAGCACCAGCGTCTTGCGATAGATCTCCGAGTGATTCCACTCGTGCATCGCTTCGAAATTCGGGGTGCCTTCGTGATACGGCTGCCCGGCCTGCCAGCCGTTGGTTTTCAAAAGGTTTGCCGTCGAGGCCAGCACGTCCGGCACCGAGTGGCGCAGGTCGACGTGGCCGTTGCCGTCAAAGTCGACGCCATACTTTATGTATGACGACGGCAGGAACTGGGTCTGGCCGATTTCGCCGGCATAGGCGCCGATCAGGTCGCTGATCGGCAGATCGCCGCGCTGGATGATCTTGAGCGCCGCGATCAATTCGCCCTGGAACAGATCGGTGCGCCGGCAATCCCAGGCCAGCGAGGAGAGCGTGCGGATCACTGGCAGCTTGCCCATGTCGCCGGTGCCGTTGTCGGTCTCGAGCGTCCAGATCGCCATGATCAGTTCGCGCGGCACGCCATACTGCTTCTCGATGCGCGACAAGAGATCGGCGTAGCGCGTCATCAGCTGCCTGGCGCGATTGATGCGCGCCGGGATGACGCGGGTGCGCGCATAGTCCTCAAAGCTCTTGGAGTGGAACATGCCGTGCTGGCGGCGATCGAACGCGAGCACGTTCTGATCGGGCGTGAGCCCGGCAAAGGCGGTGCTGATGACCTGCGGGCTTACACCCGCCGCCAGCGCATCCTTCTGCATCTGGCCGAGGAAGGTTGGGTAAGCGCCGCCGCATGTCGCGGCAGACGCCGGCGCGGCGAGCGCTACGGCCGCAAGCGTCAACCCGGTCGCGATCAAACGCACCATCAAAAAACGCGCGCGCATCCCTCACCTCTTTTGTCGCCCGCGAGGGTTTTACACGGCGGGACGGGCCTTGTCGCGAGGTTCAAAAAGGGTGCTGCCGCTCTACGAGCCGTCATGGCCGGGCATAGCCGTTCGAAGAACGGCGTCGCTTTGCTCGCCTATGTCCCGGCCATCCACGCCTATTCGCGCGATTCGCGGCTGTGAAAGACTCGCAGCATGACAAGCCGTTCGCCATCGAAGGCGTAGCGAAAGATGTATTTCGCTTGCGAGACTTCCAGCACAAGCTCCCGGAAATGCGGGCGTCCCTCGATTGGACGACCGATCAAGGGATGTTCCGACAGGATAGCGGCCTTGTGCCTGATTTCCGCGGCAATGATTTGTGCCAGACGTGGATGCCGATCATGAAGAAAGAGAGCGAAGCGGTTGAGATCGGTCAGCGCAACCGCGGACCACTCAAGTTTCATTGACCTGTCCAGGGCCGAAAGCCGGAGGTTCCCCAGGTATCGAGCCAACGGACCACGTCATCGTGAGCGATTGTCGATGCACCGGCCTTGATGGCGGCCCACTGCCGGTCCAGGTCATCCATTTCATCGCGCGATAAATTCGCCGCCGCACCCTTCACAGCGACTATTTCCGCCAGCAGCTCTGGTACCGACAAGCCGACCTCGGCGGCGCGTGTCTCAAGCGCCGTCGCGGTCGCGTCGTCCACTTCGATCGTGCGCAATTTGATGTTCATGTCAGGTATTTTACCACAAACTTACCCGCGACCAAAGACGTGGATGGCCGGAACAAGTCCGGCCATGACGCTCTGGGATTAATTGTCCAGGAACGACCGCAGCTTCCGGCTCCGCGACGGGTGCTTCAGCTTCCGCAGCGCCTTGGCCTCGATCTGCCGAATGCGCTCGCGGGTCACCGAGAACTGCTGGCCGACTTCTTCCAGCGTGTGGTCGGTGTTCATGCCGATGCCGAAGCGCATGCGCAGCACGCGCTCTTCGCGCGGCGTGAGCGAGGCCAGCACCCGCGTCGTGGTCTCGCGCAGGTTGGACTGGATCGCCGCGTCGATCGGCAGGATCGCGTTCTTGTCCTCGATGAAATCGCCGAGGTGCGAATCTTCCTCGTCACCGATCGGGGTTTCGAGCGAAAGCGGCTCCTTGGCGATTTTGAGAACCTTGCGCACCTTCTCCAGCGGCATGCCGAGCTTCTCGGCGAGCTCTTCCGGGGTCGGCTCGCGGCCGATCTCGTTGAGCATCTGCCGCGAGGTGCGCACGATCTTGTTGATGGTCTCGATCATGTGCACCGGGATGCGGATGGTGCGGGCCTGGTCGGCGATCGAGCGGGTGATGGCCTGGCGGATCCACCACGTCGCATAGGTCGAGAACTTGTAGCCGCGGCGGTATTCGAACTTATCGACCGCCTTCATCAGGCCGATATTGCCTTCCTGGATCAGGTCGAGGAATTGCAGGCCGCGGTTGGTGTATTTCTTGGCGATCGAGATGACGAGGCGCAGGTTGGCCTCGACCATTTCCTTCTTGGCCTGGCGCGCTTCGCGCTCGCCCTTCTGCACCATGTGCACGAGCTTGCGGAATTCGCCGATCTCCAGGCCGGTCTCGGTGGCGAGCGTATGGATGTTGGTGCGCAGGTCCTTGATGCGGTCCTTGTCCTTGGCGACGAAATTCTTCCAGCCCTTGGTGGTGAGCTTCGACACGCGGTTGAGCCAGCGCGGATCGAGCTCGGTGCCGTGATAGCTCTTGAGGAACTCCTCGCGGATGACGCCGTGGCTTTCGGCAAGCCGCATCAGCCGGCCTTCGTGGCCGACCAGCGACTTGTTGATGCCGTAAAGCTGTTCGACCAGCGCGTCGATGCGCGCCTGGTTCAACCGAAGCGACTTCACCTCGGTGATGATGTCTTCCTTCAGCTTGCGGTATTTGCGCTCCTGCGACGGCGACAGCGGCGTCTCGGACTGCAGGCGGTTGGCGATGTCCTGATCCTGCAACCGGCGCAGCCGCTTGAACGAGTTGGCGATGTTGTCGAAGGTCTCCAGCACTTTCGGCTTGAGCTCAGCCTCGATGGCGGCGAGCGACATGGAATTCTCCATATCGTCCTCGTCCATGTCGGACTCGGCGGCCGCTTCCGCGGTGCCGTCCTCGCCCTCGCCATCGCCGCTCTTGAACGGCGTCGCGCCGGCGGGCGCCGACGGCGGCGCCACCGCCTTCGGCGGCACGTAGCCCGGCGCGCCGGGGCCCGGCGCCACGCTGCCCGGAATCGGCTGGCCGTCCGGACCGATCGCCGGCTGCACGATCTTGGCGTCGGGGCCGGCATAGGTGGCTTCAAGATCGATGATGTCGCGGAGGAAGACTTTTCCTTCGTTGAGTTCGTCGCGCCAGATGATGACGGCCTGGAAGGTCATCGGGCTCTCGCACAGCCCGGCGATCATCGCCTCGCGGCCGGCCTCGATGCGCTTGGCGATGGCGATTTCGCCCTCGCGGGACAGCAGCTCCACCGAGCCCATTTCGCGCAGATACATCCGCACCGGATCGTCGGTGCGCTCGGCCGGCTCCTTGGCTTCGGACTTGGTGACGGCTTTCGACGGGGCTTCGACCAGCTCGCCGCCCTCGGCCTCCTCCTCGTCGTCGTCCTTTTCCTCTTCCTCGCCTTCGGCTTCCTCGGTCTCGACGACGTTGATGCCCATCTCGTTCATCATCGCCAGAATGTCTTCGATCCGCTCGGAGGTAACCTCCTCCGACGGCATCACGGCGTTGAGCTGTTCGTAGGTGACATAGCCGCGCTTTTTCGCGGCCTTGATCATCTTCTTGACGGCGGCATCGGAGAGGTCGAGCACCGGCAGCGGAGACTCCGGGGTCTCGGCGCCGTCCTTCTCGGCCGTTTCAGGGGCATCCTTTGGCGGCGCGGCCTTTCCCGGCACGATCCTGGCCGGTTTCGCTACTGCTTTGGTTGCTGCCGCACTCTTTTTGCCATATTCGATGCCTCCGACGCCTGTTCCCCGCCCTTTCAGTGGCCATTGCCTGTTCTTGGCTGGCCGCCGCGGCGGATTGGGACGAACGAGTCCCCCTATACTACGGTGAGAGTCTCCACCCCGGCGGCGGGACCCCCGAATCGAGGTCTAGACCATCCCGGAACTCCGTTAAGCTCCGGCTAACCACAACAACAGGGCGAACCTCGTATTCCCCCTGCTGTTTTTTACTGGCGCACCCTTTGGCGCGCCCGTTTAGTGACGCATCCGGCTTTTAGTGACCAAGACTTGCCTGATCAACTTGCCGGATCAATTGCATTGACCGCCTTCGGGTTGCAGCCCGGGCCA
Source organism: uncultured Alphaproteobacteria bacterium (assembly GCA_963739945.1). Taxonomy (GTDB): domain Bacteria; phylum Pseudomonadota; class Alphaproteobacteria; order Rhizobiales; family Xanthobacteraceae; genus BOG-931. The sequence continues at coordinate 174,745 of CAVUCN010000001.1, forward strand.
ACCCGTCTCTCCCCCGGATGGGCGGAGAAAATTCCTAGTCCGGCAACGCTACTGGAACGCCTGCCTAGAACGACCTGGTGGGACGGCCCGAGGAGGCGCCAAAGCCCTCGACCAAAGCCTCGGTTCCCTCAAGCGTGGACAACCGCGACTTCACATCGAGGAGCCGGGAGTAATTCGCTTCCGAATTATCCAGGCCGAGCGCCAATTCCGCGTCCTTAAGCTCCCGAGATAGGGAATGCCATTGCCGATGCAAGGCAACAAGCTGCTTCCAGGTCAGTAAAACATCGTCATGGGCGGCCGGCGGCCGCGCGCCCCAGACCGACAGCGTGGTGATCGAGCGCTCGATCCGGGCCAGCACCTCGCCGTGGCCGGCGCGTTCGAGCTCCGCGACCAGCGCGGTGCGGTCGGCTTCGGTCTCGTGGGTGAAATCACCGGCGGCGTGATGGGCGACCACGTCGATCAGCGCGCTCTTGAGCTTCTGCGTATCGGGATTGCGGAACTCGGCCTCGGCCAGTTCCTCCATGTGATCGTGCAACAGCCACGGGTGATTGATCGCGGCTTGCAGCATCAGCGCCTCGCTGCGCGGTATCGCGGCGCGCGGGCCGCGGTGCAACGAGCTGGCGGCGAATTGCGGACTGACCACGACATAATTCTCGTCGCGCGCGAACGCGGCGCGCGGGCCGGCGGGACGCGCCGGTTCGTTGCCAAAGCGTCCGTTGTTGAAGCGCGGCCGGTCGCCGAACCGCGATTTATCGCCAAAGCGGGAATCTCCAAAGCGACTGTCGCGGCCATTGTTGCGGCGCGTCGACATATCGGCGGGCGCGAAGTGCGCGCGCAGCCGGGACACGAAATCCTGCCGGTAGTAACGGCGCACGGTTTCGTCGGCGATGGTCGCCGTCACTTCGTTGACGCGGGCTTCGAGCGCGGCGCGGCGCTCCGGCGTATCGGACTGGCCCTGTTCGCTTTCCCTTTGCCACAGCATCTGCGCCAGCGGTTGCGAGGCGTTGAGCACATCCTCGATGGCGTCACGGCCGCCGGAGCGGGCGAGATCGTCGGGATCCTGACCGTCGGGCAGTGTCGCGAATTTCAGGCTCTTGCCGGGCTTGAGCAGCGGCAGCGCGATATCGATGGCGCGATAGGCGGCGCGGCGGCCGGCGCCATCGCCGTCAAAACAGAGGATGGGCTCGTCGTTCATCTTCCACATCAGGGCGAGCTGATCGGCAGTGAGCGCGGTGCCGAGCGGCGCGACGGTCGCTTCATAGCCGGCCGTGACCATCGCGATGACGTCGACATAGCCTTCGACCGCGATCACGCGAGAGGAAAAATCTTCGCGCGCAGACTGCGTAGACTTGCCTGCGTTGTGCGCGGCCTTGCTCGCGGCAGCGATGTTGTAGAGCGTCGCGCCTTTATGGAAGAGCGGCGTCTCCGGCGAATTGAGATATTTCGCGGTGACATCCTTCTCCAGCGCGCGGCCGCCGAACGCGATGACATGGCCGCGCCAGTCCGCGATCGGAAACATGATGCGGTCGCGGAACCGGTCGTACGGCACCGCGATGTCCTCGCCGGACACCAGCAGGCCGGCCTCGATCATGTCCTCGACCGGGATTTTTGCCGCGCCGAGATGCTCCTTGAGCGCATAGCGATCCGACGTCGCGTAGCCGAGCCGGAACTTCACTTGCGTCGGCGAGGCGAGGCCGCGGTCGGCGAGATAGCCGCGGCCGCGCGCGCCGTTGCGCGACGCCAGCGTCGATTTAAAAAACTTCGCCGCCAGTTCGCAGACCTCGTGCAGCGTCTTGTGGCGCTCGTCGCGCGCTTCGGCTTCCGGCGAATACGCCGGCAGCGGAACGCCGGCCATCTCCGCCAGCCGTTCGACGGCTTCCGGGAAGGTGACGCCCTCGGTCTCCATCATGAAGTCGAAAATGTTGCCGTGCTTGCCGGAGGAGAAGTCGTGGTAGAAACCCTTATCGTCGCTGACGGTGAACGACGGCGTCTTCTCCTTGTTGAACGGCGACAGCCCTTTCCATTCGCGCCCGGCTTTGCGCAGTTTCACGCGCTGGCCGACGACTTCCGAAACCGGAAGCCGCGCGCGGAGTTCGTCGAGAAATTGCGGCGTGTAGCGCATGGTGATTTGTCACAAGGGTAGCGCAGGAGCGCCTTCAATATAGGGCGGCCAGGGCGCGCGGGCAGGCAGGCCGTGTCCGGCCTTGTCCCGGTTATCCACAGGCACCCATGCATCGTCATGGCCGGGACAAGGCCGGGCATGACGGCGGACGGCAATTACCCGCCACCCGTCCGCGGTGTAACCGAACAGCCGCTGCACCCGGTAATAGCGGGCCGAGCGCGGCGCGGTGAAGCCCCAGAGTTCCGAGCGGCCGACCGAGTATTTCCAGTAGTTCGAGTCGTGGGTCTGGTAGCTGTCGTCGATCTGCAGCACCTCGGCGGCGTATTCCAGCGGCACCTCGTCCGGCCCGCAGAAATAGGCGAACACATTATTGCCCGGCCCGTGGCGGCCCGGACCCCATTCGATCGGGTAGCCGTTGTCCTTCATCCGCCCCATGCCGCGCATCACCGAGTCGATCTCGGGCAGGTCGAAGGCGATGTGGTTGAGCGTCGGCAGGTCCATCTTGCACATCACGATCGAGCAGTGATCGCTGTTGGCGCAGTGCAGGAATGTCAGCGGCGCGTTCTCGTCGACGATCCGGAAGCCGAGCACTTTGGTGAAGAACGCGAGGTGCCGTCGTGGTCGCGCATGTTGAGATTGGCATGCACGATCTTGCGCGGCCGGTCGGCCTTGTCGGCGCGGTCCGCATGATCCGAGGCCTCGCAGACGAAGGCGAGATTGCGGCCGTCCGGATCCTTGCAGCCGAAACCGTAACCGCCGCCCGCGCTCTTCACCGGCGCCGGCGCGGTCGCCGGGCGGCCGGACGCAACGACCGCCTTGTGCAAGGCATCGACATCGGCGCGGTTTGCGACATCGAACACGATGCGCACCACCGCGGGCTGGGTGCCGCGATGCAGGCCGAGAATGTGATGGTAGCCGGCGGTGCCGCGGAAATAATGCGCGTTGTTGTTCTGCGCGACCGGGGTCAGGTTCCACACCGTCTCGTAGAACCGCGCGGCTTCTTCAAGATTGGTGGCGGCCAGTTCGACACTGCGCACGCCGCGGATCAGACAAGACGACATCTTTTCAACCCGCGAGCAGCTTCTTCACCATCGCGCTGGCTTTGGAAAAATCCATCTTGCCGGCGAAGCGCTCCTTCAGCGCCGTCATGGTGCGGCCCATGTCCTTGAGCGTCGCGGCTTCGAGTTCCTTGATCAGCGAGGAAATCGCCTCGCCGGCCTCGATGTCCGACATCTGCTTCGGCATGAAGCCGGAGATGATCGCGATCTCCTCGCGCTCCTGCGCGGCAAGCTCGGCGCGGCCGGCTTTCTCGTAGATCTCGAACGATTCCTGGCGCTGCTTGACCATCTTGGCCATGACATCGACGATCTCGGCATCGCCCAATTTCAGCCGTTCGGCGCCGCTTGTCTCGCGCTGGAGAATCGCGGCATTGACGAGGCGAAGCGTGGAGACACGCAGTGTTTCGCCAGCTTTCATCGCCGCTTTCATCGCGTTGTTGATATCGTCGCGCAACACGGCTATGGCCTCTCGCACAAGCGCCCGCACGGGTCGGCGGGCGGAGTAATGATTTAGGCCCTTGCCGATGCCGACACAACCGCACTCTACCAGGCCCCAACTCGCCCACACACTGGGACGAGCCCAAAGCCACGGCCGTGCTGGTCATGGCCGACGGCACCGTGCTCGAAGGCATCGGGCTCGGCGCCACCGGCCATGCGGTCGGCGAAGTCTGCTTCAACACCGCGATGACGGGCTACGAGGAAATCCTCACCGACCCGTCCTATGCCGGGCAGATCATCACCTTCACGTTTCCCCACATCGGCAATGTCGGCACCAACGAAGACGACATCGAAACCGTCAATCTCGCGGCGACACCCGGCGCGCGCGGGGTGATCCTGCATTCCGCCATTACCCAGCCGTCGAACTATCGCGCCACCCGGCACCTCGATGCCTGGCTGAAATCGCGCGGCGTCATCGGCCTTGCCGGTCTCGACACCCGGGCGCTGACCGCGCTGATCCGGGAAAACGGCATGCCCAACGCGGTGATCGCGCACGCACCGTCCGGAGAGTTCGATCTCGACGCACTCAAGAGTGAAGCGAAGGCGTGGCCGGGCCTGCTCGGCATGGACCTCGTGCCGATGGTGACCAGCGGCCAGCGCTTCACCTGGACCGAGACGCCGTGGCAATGGGGCGAAGGCTACGGCGAACTGAAAGAGCCGAAGTTCCACGTCGTCGCCATCGACTACGGCATCAAGCGCAACATCCTGCGCCAGCTCGCCGGTCACGCCTGCAAAGTCACGGTGGTGCCGGCCAAAACGTCGGCGGAAGATATTCTGGCGCTCAAGCCTGACGGCATTTTCCTCTCCAACGGCCCCGGCGATCCGGCGGCGACCGGCGAATATGCCGTGCCGGTGATCCGCAAGCTGATCGAGCAGAAACCGGTGTTCGGCATCTGCCTCGGCCATCAGATGCTCGGTCTCGCCGTCGGCGCCAAGACCATGAAAATGCACCAGGGCCATCACGGCGCGAACCATCCGGTGAAGGACCTCAAAACCGGCAAGGTCGAGATCACCTCGATGAACCACGGCTTTGCGGTCGATCGCACGACGCTGCCGAACAACGCGGTCGAAACCCACGTCTCGCTGTTCGACGGCTCGAACTGCGGACTCGCGCTCAGTGACCGCCCGGTGTTTTCCGTGCAATATCATCCGGAAGCCTCGCCCGGCCCGCAGGACAGCCACTATCTGTTCGGCCGCTTTGTCGATGCAATGCGCGCCGCCAGAGGAGCATAGATTGAGCAGCGTTCAGTGAGTTTGCGGCGAACCAATCTTGTCGGATTTGTTGTCGTTCACATGATCGCGGCGCTGGCGCTGCTGCCGTGGTTTTTCAGCTGGACCGGCGTGATCCTCTATCTGCTCGGCGTGCACGTCTTCGGCGTGCTCGGCATCAACGTCTGTTATCACCGGTTGCTGACCCATCGCGGCTTCGCCTGCCCGCTCTGGCTGGAACATGCCCTCGTCGTGCTGGGGGTGTGTTCGATGCAGGATTCGCCGTCGTTCTGGGTCGCGGCGCATCGCCGGCATCACCAGTTCGCCGATCAGGAGGGAGATCCCCATACGCCGCTTGCCGGCTTCTTCTGGGCGCATGTCGGCTGGATGCTGGTCAAACCCGACGATCCGACGCGCGACCAGCTCATCCAGCGCTACGTCAAGGATCTCAATCGCGATCCGTTCTACGTCTGGCTGGATCAAAGCAACCACGCGGCCTACGTCGCGCTGTTATCGTGGCTGGTGTTTTTCGCAGCCGGCTTTGCTGCGATGGTGCTGACCGGGACACACGCTGTCGGCCTCTACACAATTTGGCCTGAGCCTTCTGGTCTGGGGCGGCGCGCTGCGCACGGCCGTTCATTGGCATCTGACATGGGCCGTCAATTCGGTGACCCACGTTTGGGGCTATCGCAATTACGCATCGCCCGATGTCAGCCGCAACAATGCTCGTGATCGCGCTGCTGACCGCCGGCGAAGGCTGGCACAACAACCATCACGCCAATTCACGCTCCGCCCGCCACGGCCACGAGTGGTGGGAAATCGATGTGACCTGGCTGATGATCCGCGGCCTGACGCTGCTCGGCCTCGCCTGGGACGTCGCAACGCCGGCGCCAAACCTGAAAGCGAAATTCAGCGGCGCAAACCCGCAGACTGACGCTGGCGCTGCAGAAGTAATCAGCCCCTGAAACGGCGCGGCGCTATTTCATTTCGAGATGCACGGCATTGACGACCGCGGTGTAGCGCGCGAGGTCGTCCGCCATGAACTTCGCGTAGGCCGCCGTGCCGTTTTCTTCCATGTGAATGCCGAGCGTGACCATGCGCTGCGCCATCTCCGGCTCGCGCAGGATTTTCGCCACCGCCGACTGAAGCTTTGCCACGATCGGCGCCGGCACGCCCGCGGACGACTGCAGGCCCAGCATGGTGGCGACATTGAAGCCCTTGTAGCCAAGCTCGTCGCAGGTCGGCACATCCGGCAGCGACGGATCGCGCTGCAATATGCTGACGCAAAGCGCGCGCAGCTTGCCGGTGTTTATCAGCGCCAGCACATTGGAGATGCCCGACCAGCCGGAATCGACTTCGCCGGTCAGCAAGGCATTCACCAGCCCGGTGCCGCCGCGATACGGCACGTGCAGGAGATTGATACCGGCCTGCTGCTCGAAGATCACCATGGTGAGCTGGTGGATCGAACCCGGCCCCGCCGAGCCGAACGTCATCGTGCCGGGCTTCGATTTTGCCAGCGCCACAAACTCGGCAAGATTATTGGCCGGCACCGCGGGCTTGATCACCAGCACGGTGGGCAGCGTTGCCAGCGCCGTGATCGGTGTGAAATCGGACGGTTTGTAGTTGGCATCCGGATTCATCGCGACGCTGATGGCCAGCGCGCCGGAATCGTTGAGGCTCAGCGTGTATCCGTCCGGCGGTGCTTCGCGCGTCTGTTTCGCGGCAATGACGCCGCCGACACCCGGCACGTCTTCGACGATGAACGGATTGTTGAACATTTCGCTGAGCTTGGCCGACAGCAGGCGGCCGACCACGTCCGGATTGCCGCCGGCCGCCGAGGCGGCGAGGACGCGAACCGGACGCGACGGATAGGCATCATCGGCGAATGCGGGCGAGGCAAGCAGCGACAACACCGCGACGGCGGCAACGGCGTTCACGCGGCAAATTGTCTTAAGCACCACGCGCTTCCTCCTCCGGTCATTTTATGTCTTGCTATGGATGATGAAAACGGCGCCACATTCAAGGGCAACGTGCGGCCATCGCGGCCATTGGCGCGGATGTGCGCGGAAACTGTCGCATGGGTTAGACATTTCCAAACCAATACTCGCTAGGACACCCTGGCGAGACCGAACCATGCTGACCGAAGCCAAACGCCCCGCTCCCATTACCCATAAATTTGCCGACGACGGGCGAATTCCGAACAATCCGACTTTACCGCTGGTGCTCTATCGCGGCGGCGTCGATCTCGCCGGATCGCCAGACCCGGAAAAGATGATCGAAAAGACCTTCGGCGCCAACGGCTGGGGCGATATGTGGCGGAACGGCATTTTCCCGTACCCGCATTATCATTCCATGATTCACGAGGTGATGGGCGTGGCGCGCGGCCGCGCCACGGTGCGTTTCGGCGGCGAGAACGGCGAAGAGATCGAAATCACGGCGGGCGATGTCGTGGTGTTGCCGGCAGGCACCGGCCATCAGTGCCTCACGCATACGCCTGATCTTGTCGTGATTGGCGCCTATCCACCGAGCGGCAAATACAATCTTTGCCGCGCCTCAAAGGCGGAACGCACCAAAGCGCTGGCCAGCATTCGCAAGGTCCCGCTGCCGGCAACCGACCCCGCGTTCGGGCCGGACGGACCGTTGTTGTCGTTGTGGCGGACATGAACTGGCTTGCGTTCTGGGATAGCCCGCATTCGATCTACGTCAACGCACGTCACAAGGACGTTCATTACCGCGTCATCGCGGAAGCAATCGCCGCGCTGGTGCCGTCGCCGCAGGCGCGCGTACTCGACTACGGCTGCGGCGAGGCATTGCACGCCGACATTGTCGCCGCCGCTGCCGGCGAACTGCTGTTGTGCGAAGGCGCGCCCGGCGTGCGCGCGGGCCTCGCGGCACGCTTTGCCGGCAATCCGAAAATCCGGGCCGTCGCACCTGACGATGTCAGGCAACTGCCTGACCGGTCGTTCGATCTCATCGTGCTGCACTCCGTCGCGCAATATCTGACGCCGCAGGAAACGTCAGCGCTGTTCGCAACATTTCGCCGTCTGTCTGAAACCGGACGGCATTCTGGTCGTCAGCGACGTCATCCCGCCACAGGTGCCGGCGGCGACCGATGCTCTCGCTCTGTTGCGGTTCGGCGCGGCCAACGGATTTTTCTTTGCGGCGGTTACCGGTCTCGCCCGCACGCTGGTTTCCGATTACTGGCGCCTGCGCACGCAATACGGGCTGACCCGCTACAGCGAGGCCGCGATGATCGAAAAACTCGCGGCGGCGGGATTCACAGCGCAACGCGCGCCGAACAATATCGGGCACAATCAGGCGCGCATGGAATTTATCGCGCGGCCGCGGTGAACCTTTACGGAATCAGGCGAGCCGTTCACGCAACGCGGCCGACAGACGCTCGGCAGCGAGCACAATGACAAAAATGATGATCAGGAGCAGCGAGACTTCCTGATACTGAAACAGATTCATCGCCGTCAGCAGCTGGAAACCGATGCCGCCGGCGCCGACGAAGCCGAGCACCAGTGAAGAACGGATATTCTCGTCGAGACGATAAAGGCTGATGCCGAGCAGCGCCGGCAGGATGGTCGGGATGATGCCGTGGCTGAAAACCTGGATGCGCCGCGCGCCGGTCAATTCCAGCGCGTGGATCGGCGCCATGTCCATCTGCTCGATGGTCTCGGCGAACAACCGGCCAAGCATGCCGACCGAATGCACGCCGAGCGCAAGACCGCCGGGAAACGGACCGAGCCCCACCGCGGTCACGAACAGCAGCGCCCACACCAGATCGGGCACCGCGCGGGCAATGCCGATGACGGCGCGCGCGGCGTAGTAGAGCAAACGCGCGACGGCGTCACGTTCGATGCCGCAAGCAACGGCGAGCGGAACCGCCAGGATAACCCCGACCATGGTGCCGAACAGAGCGATGTCGATGGTTTGCAGCGTCGGCCACACGCGGCGGGCAGTTGGAGAAATCCGGCGGCAGCGCGACGGATCGAGGTCGGCCATGCCATGGACGCCGGTGATCAGATCCTGCGGCCGCGCCTCGACGACGATGAAGGTCTGCACGACGACCGCAAGGCCGAGCAGAATCAGCACAAAACGGATGCGCAGTGCCGAACGCGCCGCCCCAGGTTCGGGCGACGCCGACGCCGTTCGGCCCGGCCCGCGCGACATCGAACGCTCATGCCGCCTCGCTGAGATAGAGCCGGCGAACCGCGTCGCGCGAAACCTCGCCGCGCGGCGCGTTGAAAGCCACCCGGCCGTCGCGAATGCCGACGACCCTGTCGGCATAGGCGTAGGCAAGCTCGATCTGATGCAGCACGCACAACACGGCGAGCTGCTCGGACTGCGCCAGTTTTTGCAGAAGGCGCATGATCTCTTCCGACGGCCTCGGGGTCGAGACTGGCGACCGGCTCGTCGGCCAGCAGCACCCGCGGCCGCTGCGCCAACGCACGCGCAATCGCGACGCGTTGCGCCTGGCCGCCCGAGAACGTGCCGGCGCGCTGATCGGCCAGCGCGGCGAGGCCGACGTCGGCCAGATTGCCGCGCGCCGCATCAAGCTTCGCCGGCCGGCAGGCCGGCGAACACCGTGTACGCAACGTCGAATAGCGGCCAAGCGCTCCGCTGGCGACGTTGGTCAGCACGCTGCTGCGGCGAACCAGGCTCGCCTGCTGCCAGACCATTGCCAGCACGAGCCGGGCCCGCCGCAGTTTTTCGCCTTCGAGCGCGCAGAGATTGGTGTCGTCAAGCCAGACTTCGCCCGAACTCGGCTTCAACGTGCGGGTGATGCAGCGCAGCAGCGTGGACTTGCCGCTGCCATTGCCGCCGAGCACGACGACAAGCTCGCCCGGCTGGACGTCGAGCTCGAAGTCGGTCAGGCGCGAGCTTGCCGTTCGGGTAGCGCAGCGAAAGCTCGCGGACGCGCAACATCGGCTTCTGCCCCGAAGCGCTCAGCTCAGCTTTTCGAGATCGATGTTGAGCGTCTTCACCAGATCGCGGATCAGGTCATAGGAATGGTCGGTTTGCGGCACGATCTGGGTGATGCCGGCGCCGACCAGAATCTTGCGGTCGACCGCATCGAGGCTCATCAGATCGATATGCTGCACGGCGTCGGTGAGTTTCTTCTTGAGCGCTCGGGCACGTCGCCACGCACGCGATCGGATCGGTCGGGATCGGATCGGACTTCCACAGGAAGACCACGTCGCCGTCCTTGTAGTGGCCGCGCTGAGTCGCCGATTCGAGCTGCTCGCTGTTGAGCTCGCCGGCATCGACCTTGTGATTGTAGATCGCCTCGAACGACGCGGTGTGGCTGCCGGCGTAGATCGCCTTGAAGTCCTTGTCAGGGTCGAGGCCGCCATTGCGCAGCCATAAGGCGGGAACAGATGGCCGGACGTCGATGCCGCATGGAATGCAACGACGGCCCCGCATGGGAGCGTGGCTTTATGCCAGACGACGGAAGGTGACGATGCTGCCCAGTGTGACGGGCTTGCCGTGGCGCCGAAGCGCCGACGCTTCGGCCTTCGCCACCTGATGCGCCAGCACGTATCCAAGCGGTCCGAATTCGGCGAGTTCGAGCTTGCCGTTGCGCATCGCCTCGATCTCGGCGTTATAGCCGGTGGCGACGAACACCTGGACCGGACAGCCGACCTTGTCGCTGATCAGCTTGCCGATCTTCTCGTAGATCGGCACCAGACGCGCGGCGGTGTCGTAGGGCTCGACGCCGAAGCGGATTTGTCCGCCCGCCGGACAATCGTCGGCGCGCGCCGGCTGCGACGTGCGGCGGCCACGGCGGCGATCGCCGCGAGCCGCAGCGAGTCGTGCTGATCGCAAACGATATGCGCTTTCATGTTCGGGTTCCTCTCATCTCGTTGATGTGATCGACTTGTGAGTGATCGTGCGGCGTCGAACGCCCGTCGGCGGCGCTGACGCATTGATTCGACATCGCACCGATCGAGCGCTCGGAGCGGGAGAACGAACTCGAAGCGTCCAACGCGACGCATCTGGCCGCTGCGACACCGGACGCACGCGCACGCCAAAGGCGGCGGAAGAAAGGCTAGGGCGGCGTTGTACGCGGCATGAATAATGACAGTCGCCCACAAATGGTGAAGTTGTGCGGGCAACCGTTCCCTGCTGTCATCAAAACGTCACCGGTGCCGGTCGCTTTGTGTGAGAGGCTCCAAGCCTACAGCTGCACCCTGCGCTCGTAGAACGTCCACAACAGCGCGAACAGCCGCGGATTGTAGGTGCCTTCGGCGCAGTCGCGCGCTTCGTCCTCGCTCAGCGCGATAGCGCCGCCGGCGATCTCGGCCTGAAGCTGGATCTGCGCATTCTCTTCCAGGAACGTGCAGGCGAAGAACGCCTCTTCCGCGGTGGCGCCGACCACGACGCTGCCGTGACCGCGCATCTGCGCGGCGCGATGCCGGCCGAGCGAGCGCGACAGGTCTGCCGCCTGATCGTCGTTCACAACCAGCCGCGGATTGTTCCAGGTCGGCACGCCGGTGCAGAGAAACGAGCCGTGCAGGAACACCGGCTTGAGCGGCTTGCCGGCAATGCCAAGCGCGCGGGCGTGCGGCGCGTGCAGATGGCAGACGCACATCGCATCGGGGCGGTCGCGGTGAATCTGGGTGTGGATGCGCCATTCCAGCGGGATCAAGCCGCCCGGATGTTCGATGATGGTGCCGTCGATGTTGTAGACGAAGATCTGCTCGGGCCGCACCGTGCTCTTTTCCGTGCTGGCGCCGGGGCTGATGAAGCAAATGTCGGTGCCCGGCATCCGGATCGACACATGGCCAAACATGCCGATCACGCCTTGCTGATTGAGCATTCGCGTCAGCGTCGCGGTTTTTGCACGGAACTCTTTTTCATCGCTCATAGAGACGCATTTCCATTGTTTTGCGGGTTGAAGTTCAGAAGGGTTAAAGCGATTTGGCGACGCCGGCCTTTTCGACCAGCTTGCCCCAGCGGTCGATTTCGGAAGCAAGCCAGGGCGTCAATTCGGCCGGCGATGGACTGGTCACCGGCAAGGTGCCCAATTGCTGCATCAGCGATTGCACTTCCGGCGTATGCGCGGCTGCATTGAGCGCCTCGCTAAGCTTCGATCTGGATCGGCTTCGGCGTTGCCGCCGGCACGCAGACCAGCGTCCAGCCCACCGCCTCGAAGCCGGGCACGCCGGCTTCGGCGATGGTCGGCACATCCGGCAGCGCCGACACCCGCTCGGTCGAGCTGACGCCAAGCGCACGCACCTGACCAGCCTTGATCTGCCCGCTGACGCTGCCGGCATCGGCAAACATCAGCGACACACGTCCCGCGATCACGTCGTTGAGCGCGAGCGGTGCGCCGCGATAGGCAATGCCGGTCATCGTCGTCCCGGTCATGATCTGAAACAGCTCGGCGGCAAGATGAATCGCCGAACCGGGACCGCCGTGCCCAAAATTGATCTGTCCCGGTTTTTCCTTGAGCAGCGCGATCAGTTCCTTGACCGAGTGCACCGGCACTTCGGGATTGACCACGAGCGCAAGCGGGGTGCGAAACACCAGCGACACTGGCTGCAAATCCTTGAGTGTGTCGAACGGCAGCGACTTGAACAGAGTCGGGTTGGCGGCCAGCGCGCTGGCGTCGGCGAGCAGAGTGAGCCCATCGGGATCGGCTTTGACCACCGCGCCTTCCGCCACGACTCCGCCAGCGCCTGCACGATTCTCGATCACGATCGGTTTGCCGAGACGCGCCTGCAACGGCGCGGCCATGGCGCGCATCACGACGTCGATGCTGCCGCCGGCCGGAAACGACACCAGGATTTTCACCGGGCCGGACGGATAGTCGTCGGCGCACGCCACAAAGCCTTGAAGCGTCAACGCGCCGGTGAGCGCGGCGAGAGCGGAGCGGCGTGTCAACATTGCGATGAAACTCAATCGGGCCTGATGCCCGCGTCCTGGATCAGTTTGCCGTAGCGTGCGGAGTCTTTGGCGATTGTATCGGCAAATTGCCTGCTGTCGAAATATCGCAGGTTGTATCCGAGCGGCGTCAGCTTCTGTTCGACGTCGGGCATTTTATCGACGTCGGCGATCGCGCCACCGTAACGCGCGACGACATCGTGCGGCGTTTTTGCCGGACCGGACACGCCGTACCACACGGTGACATCGAAATTCGGATAACCGCTCTCGCTTACCGTCGGCACATCGGGAAGAATGGCAATGCGTGACGGTGAAGCGACCGCCAGCGGTTTGATCTTGCCGGTCTCGATATATTGCATCAGCGAATTCGGCGTCGACCAGATCAGCGGGATTTGTCCGCCGAGCAGATCGCTCAATGCCGGCGCGGTGCCTTTGTATGGCACGTGCGTGATCTCGACGCCCGCTGTCACATTAAACATCAACGCGGCAAGGTGGTGCGGCGTGCCGACACCCGGCGTACCGACAGTGAGCTTGCCGGGATTGGCCTTGGCGTAAGCAATCAAGCTTTTCAGATCCGACACCGGCGATGCCGGACCGGCAAACAACAGGATCGGCGTGGTTGCGATCTGCGCCACCGGCGCAAAGTCGGCGACGACATCGAACGGCACGTCCTTGTGCAGCCACTTGTGCAGCACCGAGGACGTTTCCATCAGCAGCATGGTGTGACCGTCCGGCGTCGCCTTGGCGACCGTGTCGGCGCCGATCGCGCCGCCAGCACCGGTGCGGTTTTCAACCACCCATGCCTGACCGAGCCGGTCGGAAAGCTTCGCGGCGAACTGCCGGCCGATGATGTCGACACCGCCGCCGGCGGCGATCGGCACCACGAGCGTCACCGGCCGCGTGTCGGTCGAAGGTGTCTGCGCGGACGCCCCGATCGCGACCGCAGCAACCGCGATTCCTAGCCCGGAAATCAGCAGCTTTGGGGCTGTCCGCATCATCTCCTCCCGGAGTGTTTTTATTGGTTCCGGAGAGCGTAACGCGGCGATACGCACAGGACAAATGCGTGCATTTGCCCCCCCGTCGAATCTGGTCTAAGACCCTCGCGCGCGGGGCCGGACCCCGGCGCCGGGCGCGCGAAAAGCGCGCTTTTTTTGTGCCTTGAAGCGGAAGCAATGCCTAAAAGGACCGACATCTCCTCGATCCTGATCATCGGTGCGGGCCCGATCGTCATCGGCCAGGCCTGTGAGTTCGACTATTCGGGTACGCAGGCCTGCAAGGCTCTCAAGGAAGAGGGCTATCGCGTCATCCTGATCAATTCCAATCCGGCCACCATCATGACCGATCCGGATTTGGCGGACGCAACCTACATCGAGCCGATCACACCGGAGATCGTCGCCAAGATCATCGAGAAGGAACGGCCAGACGCGCTGCTGCCGACCATGGGCGGACAGACCGCACTCAACACGGCGCTGTCGCTGCGCAAGATGGGCATACTGGAAAAATTCAACGTCAAGATGATCGGCGCCACCGCTGACGCCATCGACAAGGCGGAAGACCGCAAACTGTTCCGCAATGCGATGACCAAGATCGGGCTGGCGACGCCGCGCTCGCACCAGATCAAGACGCTGATCCAGGCGCTGGAAGCGCTCGACGATATCGGCCTGCCCGCCATCATCCGGCCGTCGTTCACGCTCGGCGGTACCGGCGGCGGCATCGCCTACAACAAGGCGGAGTTCATCGAGATCGTCGAACGCGGCATCGACGCGTCGCCGACCAGTGAAGTGCTGATCGAAGAGTCAGTGCTCGGCTGGAAAGAATTCGAGATGGAGGTAGTGCGCGACAAGAAAGACAACTGCATCATCGTCTGCTCGATCGAAAACATCGATCCGATGGGCGTGCATACCGGCGACTCGATCACGGTAGCGCCGGCGCTGACGCTGACCGACAAGGAATACCAGGTCATGCGCGACGCCTCGATCGCGGTGTTGCGCGAGATCGGCGTCGAGACCGGCGGCTCCAACGTGCAATTCGCCGTCAATCCGGAAGATGGCCGCCTTGTCGTCATCGAGATGAATCCGCGGGTGTCGCGCTCCTCGGCGCTGGCTTCGAAGGCGACCGGCTTTCCGATCGCCAAGGTCGCGGCCAAGCTCGCGGTCGGCTACACGCTCGATGAAATCGCCAATGACATCACCGGCGGCGCGACACCGGCATCGTTCGAGCCGACCATCGATTATATCGTCACCAAAATTCCGCGTTTCGCCTTCGAGAAGTTCCCCGGCGCCGATCAGGTGCTGACCACCTCGATGAAATCGGTCGGCGAGGCGATGGCGATCGGCCGCACCTTCCAGGAAAGCCTGCAAAAGGCGCTGCGCTCGCTCGAGACCGGACTGACCGGCCTCGACGATGTTGTGATTCCCGGTCTCGGCCAGGGCGACGACAAAAACGCGATCAAGGCTGCGCTGGGCACGCCGACGCAGGATCGTATCCTGGCCGTGGCGCAGGCCGTGCGGCTCGGCATGAGCGACGCCGACATTCACACCGCCTGCCGCATTGACCCGTGGTTCCTTGAGCAGATCCGCGGCATCGTCGAAACCGAGGCCGAAATCAAAGCCAAGGGACTGCCGACAACGGCCGCGACGCTGCGCCGGTTGAAATCGATGGGCTTCTCCGACGCGCGGCTGGCCGTACTTACCAAACGCCACGAGGCGGACGTGACCGCGGCGCGCCGCGCGCTCGGCGTTCGGCCGGTGTTCAAGCGCATCGATACCTGCGCCGCCGAATTCGCCTCACCGACAGCTTATATGTATTCGACCTACGAAACGCCGTTTAACGGCCGCCCCGCCGATGAAGCGCGGCCGTCCGACCGGAAGAAAGTCATTATCCTTGGCGGCGGTCCGAACCGTATCGGCCAGGGCATCGAGTTCGACTACTGCTGCTGCCACGCCTGCTTCGCATTGCATGACGCCGGCTACGAGACCGTCATGATCAACTGCAATCCGGAGACGGTGTCGACGGACTATGACACCTCCGACCGGCTCTATTTCGAACCGCTGACTCCCGAGGATGTTCTCGAGATCATCGACACCGAACGCAGCAACGGCACGCTGCACGGTGTGATCGTGCAGTTCGGCGGCCAGACACCGCTCAAGCTCGCGGAATCGCTGGAGAAGGCCGACGTGCCTATTCTCGGTACGTCGCCGGATGCAATCGACCTTGCCGAGGACCGCAATCGCTTCAAGCTTTTGCTCGACCGCCTGAAGCTGAAGCAGCCCCAGAACGGCATCGCTTATTCGGTCGAGCAGGCACGTCTCGTCGCCGCCGACCTTGGCTATCCCTTCGTGGTGCGGCCATCCTACGTGCTCGGCGGCCGCGCGATGCAGATCATTCGCGAGGAAGACCAGCTCGGCGATTATCTGCTCGAAACGCTGCCGCAACTTGTCCCGCACGACGTGAAGGCGCGTTACCCAAACGACAAGACCGGGCAGATCAATACGGTGCTCGGCAAGAACCCGCTGCTGTTCGATCGCTATCTCAGCGATGCGATCGAGATCGATGTCGATTGCATCGCCGACGGCAAGGACACCTTCATCGCCGGCATTATGGAGCACATAGAGGAGGCCGGCATCCACTCCGGTGACAGCGCCTGCTCATTGCCGCCGCATAATCTTTCCGCCCAAGTCATCGCCGAACTCGACCGGCAAACCCGCGAACTCGCGCTTGCGCTCAAGGTCGGCGGCCTGATGAACGTGCAATACGCGATCAAGGACGGCGACATCTACGTCCTCGAAGTCAATCCGCGCGCCTCGCGCACGGTGCCGTTTGTCGCCAAGGTGATCGGCATTCCGGTTGCAAAGATCGCGGCGCGCGTCATGGCCGGCGAAACTCTGGCAAGTTTCAAGCTCGCGCCGCAGCATTTCGAACCGGGCGCCGCAAAGCATATCGGCGTCAAGGAAGCGGTGTTTCCGTTCGCGCGGTTCGGCGACAAGGTCGACACCGTGCTCGGCCCGGAGATGAAATCGACCGGTGAGGTCATGGGTCTCGACCGCTCGTTCGATATCGCCTTTGCCAAGAGCCAGCTCGGCGGCGGCACGCGGGTGCCGAAGTCCGGGACCGTGTTCGTTTCAGTGCGCGACACCGACAAGGTGCGTATCCTCGAGGCGACGCGGCTCTTGGCCGGGCTCGGCTTCAAGGTGCTCGCAACGTCCGGAACGCAACGCTATTTGGCCGAGCAAGGCGTGCCGGCGGTGAGGATCAACAAGGTCGCCGAAGGCCGACCGCACATCGTCGACGCCATCAAGAACGGCGATGTCCAGCTTGTTTTCAATACCACCGAGGGGGCGACCGCGCTGGCGGACAGCCGATCTTTGCGGCGCGCTGCCCTCTTGCATAAAGTGCCCTACTACACCACACTTTCAGGGGCCGTCGCGGCAGCGCAGGGCATCAGGGCTTATCTTCGGGGTGACCTCGAGGTGTGTGCGCTGCAAAGTTATTTCGGGGCCGAATCTGATCAAGAGTCGGGGCGGCCGAAGCGGCGGTATGTGTAGAGCCAGATAGGATCATGCGGCCAGGCGATGCTTTGGCCCGCGATCTGACTTTGACTCTGGAGGTTGAGACCGATGGACAAAATTCCGATGACGGCAGAGGGCTACACGACCCTCGAATCCGAACTGAAACACTGCCAGCAGGTGGAGCGCCCGCGTATTGTCCAGCAAATTTCTGACGCGCGCACCCATGGCGACCTTTCGGAAAACGCGGAGTATCACGCCGCGAAGGAGTCGCAGTCGCTTAACGAAGGCCGCATTGCCGAGCTTGAGGACAAGCTTGCGCGCGCCGAGGTGATCGACGTTTCCAAGCTGTCCGGCGACACCATCACGTTCGGTGCAACCGTGACATTGGTCGATGAGGACACCGAGAAGAAGGCTGTCTGGCAACTTGTCGGCGAACCGGAGGCCGACGCCAAGAAAGGCAAGATCTCCATAACGTCGCCGCTCGCCCGTGCGCTAGTCGGCAAAAAGAAAGGCGCACAGATCGAGGTCAATGCCCCCGGCGGCGCCAAAGCCTATGAAGTGATGAAGGTGGAGTGGAAGTGACGGCGTTTGCGCCGTATCCCGGGGCCGCGTCTGACGCGGAGCCCGGGATCCATACTCCCTGTGCCCGTTAGTAATCCTCCCAGTTTCCAATACGCTCACGATCCGTGATTATAGATTCCGGGCTCGCGCGAATGCGCGCCCAGGAATGACGGTAAGGGAGGATCAGCGTGGTGAAATTCGGCGTCTTCGATCATATGGACGACGCAGGCGTCCCCCTCGGCGAGCTCTACGCAGACCGCCTGCAATTTGCCGAAGCGCTCGATCGCGGCGGCTTTCATGCCTATCACCTCGCCGAACACCACAACACACCGCTCGGCATGGCGGCCTCACCCGGAATTTTTCTCTCGGCACTGGCGCAGCGCACCAAGACACTGCGCTTCGGTCCGTTGGTCTATCTGCTGCCGTTTTACCATCCGATGCGCTTGATCGAGGAGATCTGCATGCTCGATCAGATGAGCAGCGGGCGGCTTGAGCTTGGTATCGGCCGCGGCGTGTCTCCCTTCGAGACGGCGAATTACGCGCTGGATTTTTCACAAACCCAGGGGATGTATCACGAAGCGTTTCAGGTGCTGCTCAAGGGCCTTACCACCGATGAACTCAGCTTCGCCGGCAAGTTTTACAACTTCAGCAAGGTGCCGATGCTGCTGCAACCGGTGCAGCGTCCGCATCCGCCGTTTTGGTATGGTGTCAACATTCCCGAAAACGCCGACTGGCCGGCAGAAAACGACGTCAACGTGATCTCGCTGGCGCTGTCGCCTGCGGTGCGCCCGATCTTCGACCGCTATCGCGCGGCGCGCAGCAAACTCGGCAAACCCGATACGACTCTACTGCGGCGTCGGCCGCCACGTGATCGTCGCCGACACCGACGCGAAGGCGCTTGAGATCGCGCGGCGCGCTTATCCGAAATGGCGCACCAGTTTCTTCTGGCTGTTCAAGCGTCACGGCTCGGCGCCGCGCGTCGCCGGGATCTATCCCGAGACCTTCGAAGAGTTGCAGGCGCTTGGCATCGCCGCCGCCGGCTCGCCGGATACCGTGCGTAGCTTCATCAAGGCGGATATCGAAGCAACCGGGGCCAATTATTTCGCCCCCTGGTTGGCTTTTGGCGACATGACGCTCCCCGAAGTCCTGCACTCGGTCGATTTGTTCGCCCGCGAGGTCATGCCCGCGTTCCGGTAATGGCTGTGGGTAGTTCCGGGTTGCGTGCCTTGCATGGCTCGGGAAAATCCCTAAATTCCCTTGGGCTGTGGGTGCTCCCGCAAGCCGGACCCCGCAAAAATCAAGCGAATCCGGTCGGAATTGAGGGCCGCATCCCGCTAAGGGGCATTTCGTGAGCAAGACTACCCACGCCAAAGTCGTCATTATCGGGTCGGGGCCCGCTGGCTACACCGCCGCGATCTATGCGGCGCGCGCGATGCTTGAGCCGGTCATGATCCAGGGCGTGCAGCCCGGCGGCCAGCTCACCGTCACCACCGATGTCGAGAACTATCCGGGCTTCTCTGACGTCATCCAGGGCCCCTGGCTTATGGAGCAGATGGAGAAGCAGGCGGTTCACGTCGGCACCAAGATGGTCGCCGACCACGTCAACAAGCTCGATGCCTCGCGGCGGCCATTCCGCATCGAATGCGATTCCGGTGAGGTCTATCTCGCTGAAACGGTCATCCTCGCGACCGGCGCGCAGGCGCGCTGGCTCGATCTGCCGTCGGAGCAGAAATTCCGCGGCTATGGCGTTTCGGCCTGCGCCACATGCGACGGCTTCTTTTACCGCAACAAGGAAGTGCTGGTGATCGGCGGCGGCAACACCGCGGTCGAGGAGGCGCTGTTCCTGACCAATTTCGCTTCCAAGGTCACGCTGGTGCACCGCCGCGACAGCCTGCGCTCGGAAAAGATCCTGCAGGACCGGCTGTTCAAGCACGCCAAGATCGAAGTGCTGTGGGACACCGCGCTCGACGACATCCGCGGCGCCGACAATCCGCTGAAAGTCACTCACGCCCGACTAAAGAACGTGAAGACCGGCGCCGTTACCGAGCGCGCGGTCGACGGCATTTTCATCGCCATCGGCCACGCGCCGGCGACTGAGCTTGTTGCGGGACAGGTCGAGATGAAACCCACGGGCTACGTCAAAACCGCTCCGCATTCGACCGCGACGTCGGTGCCCGGCCTGTTTGCCGCCGGCGACGTCGCCGACGAGGTGTACCGGCAAGCTGTCACAGCCGCAGGGCTTGGCTGCATGGCGGCGCTCGAAGCCGAGCGATTCCTTGCCGCGCACGCCGAACACCGCGCCGCGGCTGAATAACTTTACCCCTACACCCCATGATGGGGACGGGGCAGAAAGCACGAGTATGGATTGGGACAAGCTGAAGGTTTTTCATGCTGCCGCCGAAGCCGGCAGTTTTACGCACGCCGGCGAGCAACTCGGGCTGTCGCAATCCGCGGTATCACGTCAGGTCAGCGCGCTTGAGCAGGAGCTGGCGGTCTCGCTGTTTCATCGCCACGCCCGCGGCCTGATCCTCACCGAGCAGGGCGAATTGCTCTATCGCACCGCCCACGAAGTGTTCATGAAGCTCGAAGCGGCGCGCGCCAAACTGACCGACAGCCGCGAGCGGCCGAATGGCGACCTGCGCGTCACCACGACGCCGGGCATCGGCATCCATTGGCTGACGCCGCGTCTTGGCGAATTCGTCGACCTCTATCCCGACATCCACCTCACGCTGCTGACCACCGACGAAGAACTCGACCTCGCCATGCGCGAAGCCGACGTGGCGATCCGGCTGCGTCAGCCGACACAGCCGGACCTGATCCAGCGCAAGCTGTTTTCCGTGCACTTCCACGTCTACGCCTCGCCCGAATACCTCAAGAAGTTCGGCACGCCGCGGGCATTCGACGATCTCGACAATCATCGCGTGCTGGTGCTCGGCGGCAACGTGCCGTCGTATCTGCAGCGCTCACGCTGGCTGATCGAGGTCGCGCGCGACGGCAAGGGGCCGCGCATCCCGCATCTCGTCATCAACAATATTCTCGGCATCCTGCGCGCCTGCCAGCGCGGGCTCGGCATCGCGATGCTGCCGGATTATCTGGTCGAGGAGAATGGCGGGCTGGTGCAACTGTTCGCCGAAGCCGAAGAAGTCGCGCTCGACGCCTATTTTGTCTATCCCGAAGAACTCAAGACCGTCGCGCGCGTGCAGGCGTTCCGCGATTTCCTTGTCGCCAACGCGCAGCGCTGGAATTTCTAGCGCGCGCTGCGGGCTTTTGCCCATCGTTGTTCACAGCGCCTGCGGCAATTTGCACACGCTATATTGTGCGAAGAACAGCGCGATTTACGCGCTGATTATGCATTTGCAATGACCGCATGGCTGGCATGTCAGCCTCTGCGTTGTGCATGCGCGATGTGGCTCGCATACTGCACTCGTTGCTGCACGACAGCGGCTGCCTCATCCTCCCAGATCGGCAGTCGTGAATGTCGGGCAGTTGTTCCCCTCTGGAAGGTGAATCGCTGGCGCCCCCACGCTGGCGAACCTGAACCGGGCCCGCAAGGGCCCGGTTTTCTTTTTGGCGGCAGCATTTTCATTTGTGCGCAAGAGCGGGTAGTGATGGGCGCATTCAGGCATTCATTGCGCCGGAGCGCTCCCGATGAAGGTTTCCATTCTCGACGATTATTTCGACACGCTGCGCACCCTGCCGTCGTTCGCCAGGCTCAAAGGCCATGACGTCACGATCTGGAACGATCACGTCGAGGACGTCGATACGCTTGCCGGCCGGCTGCGCGACACCGAGGCGCTGGTGCTGTTTCGCGAACGCACGCAGATCCGCACGCCGCTGCTCGAGCGGCTGCCGAAGCTCAAACTGATCAGCCAGCGCAGCGTCTACCCGCATATCGACGTCGATACCTGCACCCGGCTCGGCATTATCCTGTCGTCGAGCCAGCATCCCGGCACGCCGTCACACGCCACCGCGGAAATGACCTGGGCCTTGATGCTCGCGGCCGTGCGCAAGATTCCGCAGCAGATGGCATCGCTTCAAGCCGGCCAATGGCAGATGGGCGTCGGCTCAACGCTGCGCGGCAAGACGCTCGGCATTTACGGCTATGGCCGGATCGGCGGCGCGGTCGCGGGCTACGGGCGCTCCTTCGGCATGAAGGTGCTGGTCTGGGCACGGCCGCAAACCCTCGAAGCGGCGAAGAAGGACGGCTATGCCGTCGCGCCGAGCAAGGAAGCGTTCTTCGCCGAATGCGATGTCATTACGCTTCACATGCGGCTGGTCGACGCAACGCGCCACATCGTCAAGGCCGCGGACCTCGCGCACATGAAGCCGACCGCGCTCCTGGTCAACACCAGTCGCGCACCGCTGATCGAGCCCGGCGCTCTCGCCGAGGCGCTGCGCAAAGGCCGGCCCGGCATGGCCGCCGTCGATGTTTTCGAGCGAGAGCCGGTGCTCGACAAGAATCATCCCCTGCTCACCATGCCGAATGTGATCTGCACGCCGCATATCGGCTATGTGACCAACGAAGAATACGAAACCCAGTTCGTCGACATCTTCGACCAGATTAACGCCTATGCAGCGGGCAAGCCGATCAATGTCATCAATACCGACGTCCTGGGCCACGCGCGTTGAAAAAGAAGGCCGTCACTGTCAACGACAAGATGCAGCGTGGCTATCGCTATGAGCTGACGGCACCGGCCGGGCGCAATTTCGATCCGGAATTCCGGCCTGAGCTGACGCCTGCAGAAATGCTTCGCCTTGGCGTGTTCGGCGGCAAGTATATGACCGATTGCACCAGGGAATTTCCGAAGAGCTGGTTCACCCACGCCAGGCTGGCGAAGAAGCATCGCGACAAGTCGCTCAACTATTTCGGCGTGGATGCCAGCCAGCCACTGTCGGTGTGGCGCAACAAGCGCTGGATCTTTCGCGACGACCCGCGCGGCTGGTTTCAGTGGTACTGCCGCTACTATATGGGCCGACGCATTGCCGACGAAGATGCCCGGCAGATCAAACGCTGGAAAATGATCCGCCGCCACGTCCGGCAGATCGAGCGCAATTGTGAACCCGGCGACGTGCATTGCCGGCCGCGGCAGCGGCAGGCCCTGTTGCATTGGGCCTACGACAGCCGGAAGATTTGATCGGCGCAAATGGCCAGACCGTTCCTGCCCGGATCAGGCCGGATCGAGACCTTTGGCCTTGAGGACGCGTTTGGCTTCCGGCGTGGTGAGGAAGGCGATGACTGCCTTGGCCGCCGCAGGATGGCTGGCGTTCACCGGAATGGCGGCGACGAATGGCGTGACCATCTGGATCTCCGCCGGCAGCGGGCCGACGACATCGATGCCATCGACCGCCATCAGCTCCGCCATCTGCTGAATGGCGACGTCGGCTTCGCCCCGCATCAGCGACGAGGCCGGCGAGACCCGCAGCCCCGCCAGCGCCGTATTTGGACTTCGCCGCCATCTGCTCGGTGATACCGAGATCGGCAAAGACCTTGGCGATGTGAACGCCGCTTTGGCCACCGCCGACCGGCTTTGAGCAGGCGATCGATTTCGCCGCAAGCATCGCCCGCTTGAAGCCTTCAACCGTGGAAATGTCCGGCTTCGGCGCGCCTTTTTGCACGGCGATGCCGATCGACGACTTCGCGATCTCGGTCGTGCTGCCTTCAACCAGCCTGCCCTGCCCGACCAGATCGCGCGCGCCATTTTCCGAGACAATCGCGACATCGGCCGCCTCGCCTTCGCCAAGCTGGTTTTCCAGTCGCAGCGACGGGCCGAGCACAACGGCGAGCCGATTGCCGGTCGCCCGCTCGAACGCCGGGCGACAGCGCCTCGAACACCGTCTTCATCGCGGTGGTGCTGAGCACCTTGATGTCGATGGTCACGCGTGACATTCCTTAAAAGCTTACGCGTCGCGGCCTTGCGTAAGGACGTTGATCAGCGCCGGCGTGCCCGAACGCACCGTCTCGAAACCGCGCTTGATCGTCGCCAGCAGATCGCTTGGCTGCTCGACCCGCATGCCGACACCGCCACAGGTCGTGATGACCTTTTCGTAGTCCGGTGTCGGCTTGAGTTCGGTCAGCGGCATCGAATTCGCCTTTGCGGCAGAGCCGTCGGGGAACACGTCGAGCGTCGAGGCGCGCACCGCGTGCCACGACTGATTGTTGGAGATGATGGTCAGCGTCGGCAGGCTTTCCGAGCGGCCCACGTAGTGGAACGGCAGCGGATTGCCGAACATGTAGGAGCCGTCACCGACCACCGAGATCACCTCGCGCTCGGGCGCGGCAAGCTTGGCGCCCAGCGCCGCGCCGAGACCGAAACCAAGTCCGCCGGCGAGCATGCTGCCCATGTAGCTGCCCTGCTTGGTCATCTGCAGCTGGCTCATCGGCACGCCGAGCTCGTTGATGATGATGGCGTCCTCGCGCTTGAGCTCGTTGAGGCAGGCCGCGATATGCGCCGTCGAGATCGGCATGCGTCCCTTGGCAGCCTCCATCGCACGGCGGCGGCCGGCGAGCATTTCCTCGCGCATCTTGGCGACGGTCGCCCGCCGCTTTTCGATATCGTCACGCTTGAGCTTGCCGCGCAAAACTTCGCGGAGCATCGGCAGCGCGCCGCGCGTCGTGCCGGTGACCAGAAGGTCGGCCTCGAAATCGCGGAACGGATACTGTGTTTGCAGTGGATCCGGTGAGAGATGAATGACCTTGGCGTCGCGAGCCGGTGTGACGGATTTGGGAATCCACGGCACCGGCGCGTCAAGCACTACAATGACGTCGGCGCGCGGCAGCATCGACTTGATATCGAAGCCGAGATTTATCGGGTGAGCCGTCGAGAGATTGAGATCGTTCGGTTCGGTCTGCACCACCGGCAGCGCAAACTCTTCCGTCAGCGCCGCAAGCGCTTCGAAAGCTTCCGGCGAGCGGCCCAGCGCCGAGGTGACGATCAGCGGAAACTGCGCGCCGGCAATCAGGTCGGCCACCTTTTCGATGGCGTCCTGCGACGGGACTGCCGCCATGGCGCCAAGCCCGTGTTCGCTGCTGCGGCGCTGCGATGTCGCTTCGTCCGACAACACTTCGCGCGGCAGGGTCAGGTAAACCGGGCCACGCGGCTCGCTCATGGCGATATCGAGCGCACGATCGACGATGGCCGCGACCGGCTGCCCGGACCGCAGCTCGTAGTCCCACTTGGTGAATTCGCGCACCATGCCGCCCTGGTCGAATGATTCCTGGCCCCAGTGGATCGGCCGGTTGCGCGAGGCCTTGTGCCCGGTCTCGGTGATCGGCGTGCGGCCGGCGGCGAGCAGCACCGGGATATTGTCGCGGGCCGCATTCATGATGCCGTTGACGGTGTTACCGGTACCGACGGTGACATGGACCATCACGGCCGCCGGCTTGCCGGCGACCCTGTAGTAGCCGTGCGCCATCGCCATCGCGACGTTTTCGTGCGGCACGGTGATGACACGAGGATATTTGCGCCGGCCGTCGGCATTGAGCGCCAGCGACTCGATAAGCGGAGCGAAATCGGTCCCGGCATTGGCAAAGACATAGTCGACGCCGCGTTCGGCGAGGCGCGCCCAATAAGCTTGCGCGGAAATGTCCTGAGTGTCGGGATTTCTCATCGTTCGGCGTCCATCCTGTTCGCGTTTCCACGGATTGAAGGCTTATTGGGCCGCACAATAGAGGCCAAAACCAGGCATCCGATAGCCCGTTTGGCGCAGCGCCGGACGGCGCCAAAGGCGGACCATCAACTCCTTGTGAAATCCGCGCGATGTCTGGATCAAATTGCCATCTGGCCCGTAACTAGTAGGCGGAATTGGAGTACAACGCCGCAAGATTCACCGCGCACATGCAGCGCGCGGCTTTTTGGAGGAATGACATGCTCACGCGCAGGCAAGCTCTTTACGCAAGCGCTGCCGGATTGACTGTCCTGGCCCTTGGCCGGCTGGCGCGGCCGAACGATGTAAAGGCCGCGACGGTCTATGAGGTCACCCACACCGACGACGAGTGGCACAAGCTGTTGACCCCCGCGCAGTATGACGTGCTGCGCGAGGAAGGCACCGAGCGGCCGTTCACCAGTCCGCTCCTCAAAGAGCATCGTGACGGCACCTTCGCCTGCGTCGGCTGTGACCTGCCGCTGTATTCGTCGAAGACTAAATTCGAGAGCGGCACCGGCTGGCCTAGCTTCTGGGCGCCGCTCGACAAGGCGGTCGATGAAGTCACCGACCACTCATTCGGCATGACGCGCACCGCGGTGTCGTGCCATCGCTGCGGCGGCCATCTAGGCCATGTCTTCAATGACGGACCAAAACCGACCGGGCTGCGCTATTGCATGAACGGCGTAGCGCTGAAATTCATGCCGTCCGCCCCCGGCGCAACGTAAGCCGACCGTCGACACCGGCCATAACCTGGCCAGTGCGACAGACAACATTCATCGCGTTGCCGTTACATCTGCGCTCGCGACGCCGCTGCCAGCAGCGCGAGACACGCCGCCGGCAGTCTTGCGCGACTTACTTCGCCGTCTGGCCGGCCATCATGTTCTTGATCAGGCCGACAATCGCGGTGAGGACGGCGCCGGCGACGCCGCCGCCAACAGCCTGGCCAACCAACGCGCCGATATCGACGTTACCGGCTGCGCCCTGGAGCATCGGCAATAACGCCGTGAGCAAGGTGCCACCGCCGGCACCACCGATTGCTCCGGCGATCGTGTTGCCCAGCGTGCCGAGGTCGACGTTCTTCATTCCGGCTCCGACGGCATTGCCACCGACAGCGCCGGCGATGAGCTGGACGATGAGATTAACCAGTGTCGCTGACATGTGCTTCCTCTCCTCTTCCGTTTTTAATTTGTTTTCATTGCGTCGAAAGCGAATTGCGCTGACCGACGCTACGTTCGGCCGCTCAAGCAAGCGCGTCAGTTATAACCGTCACGCCAAAACTTGTATATACGGTTGCCGGTCTTCCGGCCGTGCCGTGCTGCTGTGCAGCGAAAATGCAGGCTACGCTAACGACGTTTGATGCTCAGTTGTTTGCTTTTAATCCAGCGTTGTCGTTAGCAAGACCGGTCAGGCTTCTCGCCGGTCTGACGCGGGCGTTGTCGTCATTCCCGACATGGATTTCCGGCGCCCTGACGCCTTCCCTGAGATAGGCCTCGATTGTCCGCCGCGCCGTCGCCTGCGATGCCTTGGCGCTGGCGTGCAGATTGCTGTGCGTCCATTCGTAACTGGTGTGATAGTCGACCGGAAATTCGATCAGATCGATCAGATGCGGCTCGCGATTGTTCTTTGCCGCTTCGGCGGCGCGGTCCGCGTTTATTTTCTCAAGGTGAAATTTGAACAGTTTGACGTCATCCTCCGACGTCGTGCTGGCAAACAGCATCACCAGATTGTTGAGCGCCTCGACCAGATTGTGGTGCGGATGGATCTGATGGGTATCGAGAATGCGGCATACCCAGACTTCGTCGAGATCGGGATGGTTCTGCAACAAATCCCAGAAGCCCACGGTGTCGATCGTCGCACCTTCGACATAGGTGATGCCGTCGATCTGAACAGGCGAGCAGATATACGGCAGTCCACTGCAAGCGCATAAAGTCTGCGCGGTGATCTTCGGGTATTTGCCGTCTTTGTTCGAGAACAGCTGCAGTTTCTGTGCATCGACATTGAAAGCGTTGTGGTAGAGCGTCGGCACATCGTCGCGCTCCAGAAGTTTCATGTCGAAAGCTTTCAGCAGATTATAGGTCGGCCCGAACCAGAGCTTGTTTTGTCCCGGTATTTCGCTCTTGTACATCATGCTCATCAGGAAACGCACCGCCGGATTCGGCGCCATCATGGCGTTGAGCATCAGATGGCAAAAGTCGCCGTAGCTCCATTGGCTCGGCCGCAAATAGTAATTGAGGATGTCCTGGTAACCCTTCTGGATCGCGCTCGGCACAACGAGATTCGTGTAAGAGCGCGGATCGATCATGAACTTCGTATAAGCCGCGATCATCTCCGGAATGTCCGGGATAAAGACGGTGGGACAGGGAAACTTGTCGTATTCCTTGTCGTCGCGAAAAAAGCTTTCTAGCAACCCGGTGACGTATTGCAGCTTGTTCGCCCGGTCCGGGCTGACCTGATACAGGCAGCCGAGCCATGCCCCGACGCAGCTCAAGCTCCAGACGTCGAATTTAAGTTCGGGAAATTGCTCAAGTGCGGCAAGGACGCCGAGGCCAATGCCCACTGCCGGACCGCCGCCGGCGAGAGTCAGAGCGCGCTTCTTTGTGCGCCATTCCCCGTTCGATCGTGCTGGCATGCCTCGCCCTCCGGCCAGTGGCCTCATTTGGACCTCTGCTCGCGCAGCCTCTATCGAATTTATTGCTCAGACAATACTAACCTCCAGCCACCGTCCCGGGCCGGGCGCTTTCACGCCCAAACCCGGGACGATGATGGTGAATCCAGGCTTACCCCTGTCCCATGGCGATCAAGGATATTACTGGAGCACCTCGGAAAACGCGCCGATATCTGGAGAGAGTTGAATAAGACAGGCCGTAACCAGCAATCCGATGATGCAGAAGTAGACGACTGCGAGAAAATCAGGCCGGGTAATTTCGGTCAGAAACCGCGACCACCGCGTGTCCGCCGTTTTCCTGCGGTTGCGGATTTCTAGGGTTGGAGTTGGGATGGATAGCTCGCCGCGCATAGGCATGGCCGATCTCCTGTTTCCTTACGGGGAGGACGATGGCAGGGCGGCCAAGCCCGCGCTTTTAGGCGACCTTGATTTTTCCTTGATAGGGCCGTCTGGTTGGAAATTCGCTGCAAAAGCCGGCATCCCGAGGCCGTGGAAAGGGATGCACGGGGGCACAACTCCACGCTTTCGGTTCAAGAGTGATATTTGTTTTCGACAAATACGCGCTCGATCCCGAGCGGCGCGAGCTTCGGCACGGCGACGTTGTCGTTCCTGTGCAACCGCAGGTGTTCGATCTTCTCGAATACCTCATCCGCAATCGTGGCCACGTCGTCAGCCGGGACGACGTGCTGGGTGCGGTCTGGTCCGGGCGGATCGTCTCCGAATCCACGCTCGCGACCCGGATCAACGCGGCGCGCAGCGCCATCGGCGATGACGGTGAAAGCCAACGCCTGATCCGCACCCTGCCCCGCAAGGGGCTTCGTTTCGTCGGCGACGTTCGCGTGCTCGACGAATCGCCGCGAGCGGCGGAGACCGGCGACCCGGCACGACCTGCCGCACCGCGCGCCGAGGCCGAACGGCGCCATTTGACGGTTATGGCGTGCGACTTCGTCGGGCTGCGCGAGCTAGCGACACAACTTGACCCGGAAGAACTCAGTGCAACGGTCCGCGTCTGTCACGACTGTTGCACGCAGATTGCCAACCGCTGGGGCGGCGCGCTGACACGCTTTGGCGACGACGGCGCGACGATCCTTTTCTCTTATCCGCAAGCCCACGAAGATGACGCCGAGCGCGCCATACGGGCGGGGCTCGATCTGATCGACGGCATTCCGCGGCTGGAAGCGAGCCGGGGTCCTCATCTTGCAGCCCGCGTCGGCGTGGCGACCGGTCTGGTCGTCATGGGGGGCAACAGCACGGGTCTCACGCAGGAAAGCGCGCCGGTCGGTGAAGCACCGACGCTCGCAGCAGCACTTCGCCGCGTGGCCGGACCTGGCACGTTATTGATCGCGACCGGCACCCACAATCTGCTCGGCGGACTGTTTGAATATGAGCAAGCCGGTCCCTTTACGATCAGCGGATTCTCCAATCCGGTGCAGGCATGGCGCGTCGTGCGCTCGATCGCGGTCGAAACTCGCTTTGAAGCGCGGCGCACTGCCGGGCTGACGCAATTTTTCGATCGCGAGGAAGGAACGGCACTGCTTCTGCGGCGGTGGCGCGAGGCCAAGTCCGGCAAGGGCAGCGTGGTCCTGATTTCAGGCGAGCCCGCCATCGGCAAGTCGCGCATCATCGCGCAATTTACCAATCGCCTCGCCGAGCACGAGCAGGTCATCCGCCTTCTATTCCAATGCTCGCCGCACTACAGCGACACGGCCCTGCACCCATTTATCGCACACCTCGAGCGCGTCGCCGGTTGGCGTGAAGACGACACGCCGGAGCAGCGCCTCGACAAGCTTGAAGCCGCGGTTGCAATTCCGGCGCCGCATCGCAAAGCGGCGCTGCCATTACTCGCCGCGCTATTGTCGATCGATACCGCCGGCCGTTATCCGGCCCTTGCGCTCAGTCCAATGCAGCAACGGCGGCAAACGCTCGGCGCACTGCTCGACCAGATCGAAGCTCTGGCGCGCCGCAAACCCATGCTGCTGGTATTCGAAGACGCTCATTGGGTGGATCCGACCTCGATCGAACTGCTCGATCTGCTCACGGAGCGGATCCGGCGCTTGCCGGTACTAGGCCTCATTACCTTCCGGCCGGAATTCGAGGCGCCGTGGGCCGGCCTGCCGAACACCAGCATGATCGCGCTCGAACGATTGAGCGCACAACACACCCAGGCCATGGTCGAGAGTCTGGCTGAAGGGCAAGGACTGTCAAAGGAGGTTTTGAGCCAAATCGTCGCCAAGACCGACGGCGTGCCGCTGTTTGTCGAGGAGCTGACCAAAAACGTGGTCGAGTCGTTGCAGCCTCATCCGGCTCGCTCCGAAAGCGTCAGCTCGCCGCTGTCGATTCCTTCGACGCTGGAAGACACGCTACGCGAACGGCTCGACCGGCTGTCATCCTCGAAAGATGTGGCGCAAGTCGGCGCCGCGATCGGCCGCAGTTTCTCTCACAAAATCATCGCCGCGGTCATGAACAAAGACGCCGGAGCCTTGCAGCAGGCGCTCGACCGACTGGCCGAAGCCAAGCTCATTCTGCCGCAAGGCGTTGCACCGGACACGCTCTATACGTTCAAGCACATGCTGTTGCAGGAAGCGGCCTACGAAAGCCTGCTGCGCAGCCAGCGGGTTGCCCTGCATGCGCGCATCGCCGCCGTGATCGAAGGCGAATTTCCGGAAGTTGCAGACACCGAGCCCGAGCTGCTCGCCTATCATTGCTCGCGCGCCGAACTCGCCGAGAAGGCGGCCCGCTACTGGCTGAGAGCCGGGACAATGGCTATGAGCCGTTCGGCCAATCTCGAAGCCGTCAATCATTTGCGCAACGGACTTGCCAGACTTGATGGTATTGCCTCCGAACCTGATCGCACGCGTCTCGAACTGCAATTTCAACTTGCCATGGGTCAGGCCCTGATTGCGGCACGCGGTTACACCGCCGATGAGACTGCGCTGGCATTCAAGCGGGCGGGAGAACTCGTCGAGAGCATTGGCGACGCGCAGCAACGCTATTCTGTGCTGTACGGTATCTTTGTCGGCCACTTGATCGCGGGCCGGATTGGTCTCGCCACACCGCCAATCGAACGCATGACGGAACTCGCCACTGCAGAGAGCGATGAAGCTTATCTGTGCATGGTCTATCGGCTGCGTGGCTCTCTCTCATTCTTTCACGGCGATCTGCCGGAGGCGCATAGAGAGCTAACTAAAGCTATCGCACTTTACGGGCCGCAGGCGCGAGAACGTCTGGCACTGCATTTCGGTCCCGACAGCGGCGCCGCGGCTGAAATCTTCCTCGCCATGACCCAATGGCTGGAGGGCTTGCCGGACAGTGCACTGCGCAGCGCCGACAGCGCTGTCAGCCGGGCACGCGAGCTGAACAACGGCTTGACAATTGGTCAGGTGCTCACGCTTGCCGCGCAGCTTCATTATATGGCTGGCAACCACGAACGGATGCTCGAGCTGAGCAGGGAGGGCTACGAGACCTGCGAGCGCATCGGTATCCGTTATTTCGGCGCCATTTGCCGGCTCTACGAGATTTGGGCGAAAGCCCGGCGCACGCATCCTTCAGAACACATCAAGGAGTTCCGCGACGCGCTCAAGAATTACGAGGAAATGGGCTGCGGGCTTCAGCTCGGCCTGTTTCATGTCATGCTGGCGCAATTGCTGCTCGCCGCCGGTCGCCCGGCCGAGGCCGTGAAAGAAACAAGGACGGCGATCACAAAATTGAACGCCAATGACGAACGTTGGTGGCTGCCCGAGGCGCATCGCACACTGGCCGAAGCTGTTCTGGCGTCGCCGAAATCTGACAAGGCTGAAGCGGCAAAGAGCCTTCAGAATGCGATCGGCGCGGCGCGGCAGACCGGTGCCTTGATGCTTGAACTGCGGGCTGCAACCGGCCTCGCCGCAATCGCGTCCGGACGCAGCGATAAAGCGGAAGCAAAACGGCTGCTCGGCGAGATCGTCGAACGTTTCGGCGAAGGGCTGAACAGCGCAGACATGCAATCCGCCAAGGCTCTCATCTAGCGCAGCGATCTCTGGAAAGCGCTACGTCCCGACTTTCAGCTCCGCGACCAGGCCGCGCAGCGTGGCGATGGTGCTGAGCGCAACGATCCGGCCGGTCTTGGGATTTTCCGACGGCACATTTTCGATCGCCATGGAAAACGACGCGGTGTCGGCATCGACCTCGATGCGGTGGGTGTTACGCTCAAGCGCCGGATCGGCCCAGATCTCAAGCCGCGTCTTGTCAGGCCCGATACCGGCAAGGCTCAACGCCGCCGCTACATTGACGTTGGCCGGGAAGCCGCGGGCGCCATCGCGCGCTGAGCCGTCGAAAACCTTTTTTGCGGCATTGAGACCTTTAACCGAAATGCCGTGCTCGACGAGGTATGGCGCTCCCTCGAGTCCGCCTGGCGGCTTGCGCGTGATCATGGTGACCGAGTGGATCGTGCCTTCGGCGGCCGCCCGCACGGTGTCGAGCCCGATCAATGCTCCGGTCGGCACCAGAATACGCGCGCCGGTTTCCCTGGCGCGTGCGACCAGATCCCAATTTTCCAGAAGCTGTCCGACCGAGAGCGGCATGAACAGCCGCCCACGTTCGATAGCCGACGACGCGACCGCGCGAAACATCTCTGGCGGCAGGCATTCGACGACGAGATCGCAGGTTTCGGCCAGCGCCTCCGCAGCGACGACGGGAACGCGCACGCCCACGGCCGGCAAGTTGCGCCGAGCTTTCTCGATGTCGCGCACCGAAACCGCGGCGAGCACGAGACCGGAAATGCCGGCCTCGATCCGGCGCCCGACTTCGAGACCGACGGCGCCAAGCCCCGCTATCCCGACCTTGAGAGGCTCCCGCGCCACGTCTCGTCCTGCCCTTTCAGCCGCCCGCGCGGCCCGATACATTGCAGTCTCTATGCGCCAGCCGGGCGCCACGCAACCGGCCGAACTAACCGGCTATATCCCGGACAAAGCGATGCCGCAGAGAGAATATATGACCAATATCAATCCCAATACGTTCACCACCCGCCCGGAAATCGAAGGCACGTTCGGCGTCGTGACCTCGACCCACTGGATCGCGACCGCGGTCGGCATGGGCATCCTGGAGCGGGGCGGCAACGCCTTCGACGCGGCGGTGGCAACCGCGTTCACACTGCAAGTGGTCGAACCGCATCTCAACGGTCCGGGCGGCGACGTGCCGGTCATCGTCTACGACGTCAAACGCGGCAAGCCGGAAGTGATCTGCGGACAGGGCGTCGCGCCCGCCGGCGCAACCATCGAGCACTACCGAAGCGAAGGCCTCGATCTGGTGCCCGGCACCGGTCTGCTGGCGGCCTGCGTGCCCGGCACGTTCGAAACCTGGATGATGATGCTGCGCGACTACGGCACGATGAAAGTCGCCGACGTTCTCGCGCCGGCTATCGGTTACGCGCAGAACGGCCATCCGCTGCTGGAACGCGCCAACGCCACCATCGCCACGGTCGCGCAACTGTTTCGCGAATACTGGCCGACCTCGGCGGCGGTCTATCTGCCGAACAACGAAGTTCCGGCGACCGGTTCGCTGTTCACCAACAAGACGCTCGCGGCCACCTATTCCCGCATCGTCAAGGAAGCCGAGAGCGCCGGCGGCGATCGTATCGCGCAGATCGAGCGCGCGCGGCAGTCATGGTCGAAGGGATTTGTCGCCGAGGCGATCGACCGCTTCTGCCGCACCCAGGACATCATGGACACCAGCGGCCGCAAGCATCGCGGCGTGCTCACCGCCGACGACATGGCGCGCTGGACGCCGACCGTCGAAGCGCCGTGCACCTACGACTATCACGGCTACACCGTGTGCAAGACCGGGCCGTGGGGACAGGGCCCGGTGACATTGCAGCAGCTCGCGCTGCTCAAGGGCTTCGACTTCAACGATCTCGATCCGACCGGGCCTGACTTTATTCATCTGATCGTCGAATGCTCGAAGCTCGCCTATGCCGACCGCGAAGTGTTTTACGGCGATCCTGATTTCGTCGAAGTGCCGATGGCGACGCTGCTGTCGGATGCCTACAACGCCGAGCGCCGCAAGCTCGTCACCGACAAGGCGTCGATGGAACTGCGGCCGGGTTCGATCGAAGGATTCGGCGCGGTGGTGACACTGCGCCGCGATCCGGTGCCGATGGCGGCGGGCGCGGGAGAGCCCACCGTCGGACAGCTTGGCGCCGGCGAACCGACTGTCGGCCGCATGGGCAGCATGCGCGGCGACACCGTGCACATGGATATCATCGATCAGGCCGGAAACATGGTCTCGACCACGCCGTCGGGCGGCTGGCTGCATTCGTCGCCGGTCATCCCCGAGCTTGGCTTCTGCCTCGGCACCCGCGCGCAGATGTTCTACCTCGAGGAAGACCATCCGGCGGCGCTCGGCCCCGGACGGCGGCCGCGCACCACGCTGTCGCCGACCATGGCGTTGCGCGATGGCGAACCGTATCTCGCCTGGGGCTCTCCCGGCGGCGACGGACAGGATCAGTGGATCACGCAGATGTTCATGCGCCACGTCCATAGCGGCATGAACCTGCAGGAATCGATCGACGCACCGGCCTGGCACTCGGAACATTTCCCGAGTTCGTTCTGGCCGCGCACGGCAAATCCCGGAAAGCTGGTGCTGGAAGGCCGCGTGCCGAAAGCCACCGTGGACGAACTCAAGCGGCGCGGACACATCGTCGAAATGGGGCCGGACTGGTCGGAAGGCCGCCTCACCGCGGCGTCGCGTGTCGGCCGCCGCCGCCGCGCTGCCGCGAATGCCCGCGGCATGCAGGGCTACGCCGTGGGACGATAAGGCTCAGCTCAGGAATTCCAGCAGCGCAGCGCTGAACGCCGCCGGCTGTTCCAGCGGCGCCATGTGACCGCTGTCGGCAATGACCTTCAGCTCGGCGTTGGGAATGCTCTGCGCCATCAGCCGGGCCGCCTTGCTGCACACGTAGTCCTGCTCCCCGACCATGACGAGCGTCGGCACCCGCAAGGTTTGCAGCACGCCGGTCAGCCGGAACAGCGACTTCCGTTTCGCCAGGACTTCAGACAGCAGAAAGCGCAAGCCGACTGGCCGACGTAGCGCGGATCAGCGCCGCCATGTGATCGCGGCGACGCGTGTTGCGGCGGGCATAGACCTTGAACAGCTCGCTGCGCAGCATCTCGCAAACGAGTTCATCGCCCGCGCCCTGATCGATCAGCGTAACCCAGCGTCGCGCCATGGCCTCGATCTTCAACGGGTCGTCGGCGCCGGCACCGACATCGGCAAGCACGAGACGCGACACCCGTTGCGGCTGGCTTGCAGCCAAAGCCAGGGCCGGACCGCCGCCGAGCGAAAAGCCGACGATCGCAGCGCGCTCGATCTTCAGCGCGTCAAGAACGCCGATGAGATCGCGGGCGAGAAGCGCAGCGGAATAGCTGGTGGCGACGGCGGGCGCATCGGTACCGCCGTGGCCGCGCTGGTCGTAGGTGATGACGCGGAAGCGGCTTCGCAGCGCGCGGACCTGGTGGAACCACATGCGCTGGCCGCAGGCGAGACCATGCAGCAGAACGACCGGCGGCCCGTCGCCGACATCGCTGATGGCAACAGCCAGATCGCCGACCTGGATTTTCTTCTGAGCAATTGAACCATAGTGGCAGTGAACTTTCCCGCTCATTCGGCCATGCGGTTTCGAGCGCGGAATCGCGAGCGAGGATCCTACGCCGCGACAGTGCTCAGGAATTCCTCGACTTCCGCCCGAAGCCTGTCGGTCGCCCGTTCGACTTCTTCCGTCGCCGTCAGCACGGTTTGCGCCGAGCTGCGCGTCTGCGTGACGCCACCGGCGACGTCATCGAGGGCGGAGACGATAGCCTTGGCGCCGGCCGCAGCGCTGGTGACGTTGCGCGAAATCTCTCCGGTCGCCGCTTCTTGCTGCTCGACCGACCCGGCGACGGCCGACGTATAATGATTGATGTCCTGCATCCGCTGCGTGATGTCGCGGATCGCAGCCACTGCGCTCGTCGTCGACGTTTGCACCGACTGGATTTCGCGGGTGATCTCTTCGGTCGCTTTCGCGGTCTGCACGGCGAGCGATTTCACTTCGGAGGCGACCA
Source organism: uncultured Alphaproteobacteria bacterium (assembly GCA_963739945.1). Lineage (GTDB taxonomy): Bacteria > Pseudomonadota > Alphaproteobacteria > Rhizobiales > Xanthobacteraceae > BOG-931. The sequence goes on from CAVUCN010000001.1 coordinate 210,975, forward strand.
CGGCGAATCCTCGCCCGGCATCGCCGGCCCGCGCCGCCTCGATGGTCGCGTTGAGCGCCAGCAGATTGGTCTGGCCGGCAATATCCTGGATGAGCTTGACCACGTCGCCGATCTTTTGCGCGACGCGGGCAAGCGCGGCGATATCGTTGTTGGTCGCGCCGGCGCCGGCGACGGCGCTTTGCACCACGCCCTGCGCCTGGGTGAGCTGGCGGCTGATCTCCTTGATCGATGCCGTGAGTTCGGTCGCCGCGGCCGCCGCGGTCTCGACATTGACCGAGGCTTCGTTCGATCCCTGCACCGCACCCTCGGTACGCTGCAAGGTGTGGTCGGAGGTCGTGAGAAGCGTTGTCGCAGCCGACTTCATCGCCACGGCGCTCTGATTGACGGTTTTCAGGACGCTCTCGACCCGCGCCCGGAACGAAGAGATCGCTGCATCGGCGGCGCGGCGGCGCTGGTCGTCGCTGGCGCAGCGAATCGCGCTCGGTCTCGGCTGAAAGCTGGTCGGTGACATCGTTGTGGGTGGCGACCCAGCCGCCGGACGGCAGCGGCCGGCTCACCAGCGTGATAACCCGGCCGTTGACGGTGTTGGTCTTGGTTTCGGTGCGCCGCTCCGCGACCTGCCTCAGGCAATCGGCGACATATTGCTCCGGATTGCCGTTAAACGTGCCGGCGGCGATCCGATACAGCAGGAGATCGCGCAACGGCGTGCCCGGCCGGCCGTGTTCGGGCATCAGGCCATACATTTCGAGATAGCGCTCGTTGCAGAGCGTCAGCCGGGCCGCGCTATCGAACATGCACAGCCCCTGCGTCATATTGTTGAGCGCGGCCCGCAACAGGCGGCTTTGCGCGCGGCGGTTGGCGTTGACGAACAGGCCTGCTACGGCCGCAGCGCCCAGCGCAACCGGTGCCGCCATGAAAGTCGGCAGCGACCGGCGTAGACGCTTCCGTCAGCATGCCGACGAACCAGCCCGGCCCCAAGGTGAAATAGCCGACAAGGCCAACGGCGAAACCGGCGGCGCCCGCCGCAACGATAAGCAGCCAGTTGCGGCTGGCTTTGGCTAAAGTCATGGCCACAGGCATTCCACCGCACCCGGTTGACAGGCGGCGAGCCTATGCGCCGATCTGTTGTTTTGAAGTTAAGGGATCGTGCGGGATTTCTTAACAAGAGATGAGCGTGTAACACTCTGACGCATTTTACGGAGCGCCAGCACTTTGAAATGCTGGTCCGGGAGAGAAAACAATGGTTCAAGGACGACGCTGGACGATTGTCGCGGCCTGCCTTCTGGCGGGAGGCACGCTGGCCGGATTGAGCCGTGCCGACGATTATCCAAATCATCCGGTACGTATCATTATCGGCTTCGGCGCTGGCGCGGTGGCCGACACGCCGGCGCGGCTGCTGGCGCAAAAGTTCGGCGACGCCTTCGGCCAGCAATTCATCGTCGAAAACAAGCCGGGCGCCGGCAGTAACGTGGCAGCCGAATATGTCGCCCGCGCGCCAAATGACGGCTACACGCTGTTCATGGCAACCGCCGCGCAAACGAACTATGCCGGAATGACCATCAATCCGACCTATGACGTGGTGAAAGACTTCGCTCCGATCGTCCGCGTCGCTTCGGTACCGAACATATTGGTCGCCAATCCCTCGCTTGGCGTGAACAACCTGAAAGAACTGATCGCGCTTGCCAAGACCAGGCCCGGGGAGATTTTCTATGCCTCTTCAGGCACCGGTACAACGACACATGTCGCCGGAGAGCTCATCAACATCATGGCCGGCATCAAACTCGTGCAGGTCCCCTACCCCGGCAGCGCGCAGGCTTTGACCGACGTGGTGACCGGCCGCGTGCAGCTGTGGTTCGCGCCGGCGGCCGCCGTGATCCAGCAGATTCAGGAAGGCAAGCTCAAAGCCATCGCCGTGACCACGGCGCAACGCGCCAGCATCGCACCCGATGTCCCGACCATGGCTGAGGCCGGCTTGCCCGGTTACGACCTCGGCCTTTGGTTCGGCCTGCTTGCGCCCGCGGGCACCCCGAAGCTGATCATCGACAAGCTCGCTCAAGCCACCAACGTGGCGCTCAAGTCAAACGATGTGGTCGAGCCCTTGCACAAGATCGGCGTCGACACCGTCGGCGGCAGCCCGGAAGACTTCCAGCGCTACATTCAAGCCGAGGTCAAGAAGGCAACCGAAGTCGCCATCGCCGCGAATATCCGGCAGTAAAAGACTTTCTTCAACTCTTCGGAATAACCGGCAACAACAAATAAGACGCCATTTCGCCGCCGGCATGGACGGTGTTGGTGCCGACATTGTAATCGGCATGATAGTGCATGTAGGACGCCGAGCCGACGCCGTCGCGCGGCTGTACGTCGAGCCTGATGCGGTGGCCCTTCTTGAACACCATCGACGTCGGCCAGATTTCAACTTCGACCTTTACGATCTCATCTGGTGTGAGCGCTAGCCGTCGCTTGTGCGCGTGGTAGGGCCGATACGGCAGCGAAAGCTCGGGATCGAGTTCGCGGTGCGACACACGCAGCCAGCCCTTCGCCACCGGAACCGGCGTGCCCTGCTGACCGGTCTCCAGGATCTCATTGCCGTCCGGATCGATATTGCGCAGCGTGAGGAACAGATCCATGTCCTCGGTCGAGCTCGACACCCACAGTACCGCCATGATCGGCCCGGTGATTTCGGTATCGACTGAAAGCTTGGCGGTTTCGAGCGCAATGCCCATACCGGGCTTGATGCCGCCGCCCATTACCTGTGACGACGCAGCGGACGTCGAGCCCATCGAACCGGGGGCGCTTGCCGCATAAGTGCGCGAGCTCACCGCCGCAGGATTTTTGACCGAGAGCGCGCCGGCAACGCCGGAGTTGGCTGCAGCCAGCTTCGAGAGCTCTATCCTGTCGAGAATTTTCCCGTCTGGTTCCGACAAATCGAAATAGAGCTTGGTCCATCGCGTACGGGCGAGCGGCCATTCGTTTTCGTGGCGCCACTCGAAAGCGTCGCTGCCCTGGCGAATGGCAAGCTTGACCGGCGGTTCATCCATCACGCCGTTATCGATGCCTTTGAGCCAGTAGTCGAAGAAACGGATCTGATCCTGCCGGCCTTCCGCGGTGTAGAACGGGTGCACGTGAGAGCCGAGATGGATGCGCAGTTTCTTGTGCGGCGTCGCCGCGCGCATAAAGGCCTCGGTATTGCCGCGCAGGTGCAACGCCATGCCGGTCCAGTTGCCGACGCTGAACATCGGCACGGTCATTTTCTCCCACTGTGCCTGCGAGCCCTTGAACGCGCCGTTGTCGAGATTGTTGTGCAGCCAGAAGTGCAGCATGTTGACCGGCCAGCCGTCAGGCTGCTGCGCAGCGGCGCGGCCAAGCTCATGATGCAGCAAGTGCGCCGTGAACCAGTTGGTCATGAACAGGCTCAGGATGCCGCCGTGGTAGAGCGCGTCGCGATAAAGATCGGCGAAACCCTCCCACGGAATAATCGCCTTCAGTGACGGCGGCTGCAAATTCGCGACAAACCATTGATTGATCGCAAAATAGGAAATGCCGCCAAGCCCGACATTGCCGTTGCACCACGGTTGTGCAGCAGCCCATTCGACGGCATCGTAAAAATCGACAGCTTCGGCGAGCGACCAGGGCTCGCAATGCCCCGGCGACTTGCCGCTGCCGCGACCGTCGACACGTACTGCGGCATAGCCCCGCGGCACCCACCATTCCGGATTCACGGTTTCCCAGTTCATCCATTCGTTTGGTTTTTCCTCAAGCGTCGGCGGCACTGCCCACGGTTTGTCCTTCTGATAAGGCCCGAGATTGAGGATGGCCGGAAATTTGCCGTCGCCATCGGGACGGAAGACGTCGGCTTTCAGCCGCATGCCGTCGCGCATCGGCACATCGACGTCTTTCTCGACAAGGACTGCGAAATCCAAAGGAGCAACTTCAACATTCATGAACGGCGGCTACTCGGTTTCGATGTGAACTTCGGTCGTGATCTTTCGCCAGGTATTCATCTGCGCCGCAAGCCATGCCCTGGCGTCGTCCAGCGAAGCGTTAGGAACGGTGTTGAACATCTGTTTCTTGAATGCATCGCTGACAGATGGCGCCTTCATCGCTTCGACCGTGGCATTAAAAATCGTCTGCAGAACGTCTTTCGGCATGCCGGCGGGCGCGAACAAACCCTGCCATGCGATGGTTCCGACACCGGCATAGCCGAGGTCCTGCATGGTCGGAACATCCAGGAAATCCGCCTGCCGCCCGTGATTGACCACGGCAAGTGGGCGCAAGGTGTCCGCTTTAAGCTGCGGCATAGAGCTCGCGGCATTTAGAAACGTCACTTGCGACGAACCGTTGAGCATGTCGTTGATGACGCCGGTCGCGCCGGCCTTGTTGGGGATCGCCGTCATCTGAAGATCGCCGGCACGTTTGGCGAAATACGCCATATCGTAATGCGGGTAGCTCCCGGGGCCGACGGTGCCGTAGCGAACCTGACCGGGATTCTTTTTGGCGTAATCGATCAGCTCGGCGACGCTTTTGACGTCGAAGTTCCTGGTCGACGCCACGAGAATCGCCGGGATATCGACCACATTAGTGACCGGCACCACATCCTTCGCGTAATCGATCTTGAACTTGTCCGCGTAAATGATCGGCGTGATGGCGTTGGTGGAGACGTTGCCGATCATCAGCGTGTAGCCATCGGCGCCGGACTTCACCATGTCCTCGATCGCGATGATGCCGAACGCGCCGGGCTTGTTTTCCACAAAGACGCTTTGGCCCAGACTCCTGCTCAATTGGTCGGCAAGGATGCGAGCCACGATATCGGTGGCGCCGCCCGGCACGTAAGGCACAACGATCTTGATCGGCCTGGAGGGAAACTTGTCCTGCGCCTGCCCGGTCGTGGCCGAGCCCGCAAAGGTCAATATGGACAGCACGAGAATTGCCAGCCACCGCATGATCTGCTCCCTCCGCCTGCATTTCTTGTGTTTGCAGGGGTCCCCTTTGCTTGCCGTGATCGTAGTTGAGGGTTTTCGGCGGCGCCAGTACGGTGCGACTTTCATGCTTCCGACACTTTTTTGTCGGCATGGTCCGGCGGGACGCGGGGGAATTTCGATGATCCGGCTATCTACAGTGGGGCTCGCTTGCGGCGCATTGCTCGGCGCCGCTGTGCTGACGGCTTGCTCCAGCGCCAAATTACCGGAGGGCTTGCCAAGCTTCTATCGCGACCTTGCCACCAGCGACGCCTCGCTCGACGCGGCAGCGGCGCAATCGATGATTTCCGGCTATCGCGCCAATAATGGCCTTGGCGCGGTGACGATCGATCCCGAACTCATGACGCTCGCAGCCGATCAGGCCCGCACCATGGCGGCCCGCGACAAGCTCGACCACGATGTCGGCCGGCCGTTCCAGGCGCGCATCCAAAGTTCGGGCTTCGACGCCGGCGTCGCAGTGGAGAATATCGGCGCCGGCTATCACACGCTTGCCGAGGCGTTTTCCGGCTGGCGCGATTCACCGCCGCATCGCGCCAATATGCTCAACAACCGCGTGACCAAGATGGGCATCGCCGCGGCCTATTCGCCGCAGTCGAAATACAAGGTGTTCTGGTCGCTGATCCTTGCCGCGCCCGACGATCAGCGCCGGGGTTAGACCATTCCAAACATCTCGCTGCCATAGGTGCCCCGCGCTTCGGCGAGCAACGGTGCAACAGCCGTCTGGAATTGCGCAAGCTGTTTCAGGTTCAGTTCAGTGATTTCGCAACCCGCTGCGAGAATGGCAGTGCGCGCCTCGCGATCTTCCTCGATGGCGAGGCCGCGCTGAAATTCAACAGCGCGCTGGATCGCGGCCGCCATGGCGCCCTGCAAATCCTCCGGCCACCCCTCGAATGCCGGCCGATGCAAAAAAATCGGCCGCGAAATATAGAAGTGATTTGTCACCGTGTGAAAGCGGTGAAAATTGTGCACGCCGTAGGTAACGGTGTTGGCAAAAGGATTTTCCTGCGCGTCGATCGTGCCAGCCTTGATCGCGGCAATCGCCTCGGTGAGATCCCAGCGCAGCGGAACGCAGCCGAGCAGTTCAAAAGTCCGCGCCTGGACCTCGCTTGGCAGCACGCGGATACGCATCCCCTTGAGGTCCGCCGGGGTGTGCACGGTGCGCAGCCGGTTTGAGATATGCCGGAAGCCGTTCTCGAACCAGCCGAGAATGCGGTAGTTCACGCGCTGTTCGATCTGCTTCGCGAGGTAACGCCCGAGCGCACCGTCCATCGCAGCGCGCGCCTGATCGCGCTTTGCGAACAGGAACGGCAGATCGACGAAGCCGAGCTCCGGCACCCGGTCGGTCAAATAGCTCGATGACTGGTAACCGAGCGTGAGCACGCCATCCTCGACCAGCCAGAGGATTTCCTCGGCGCGGTAGCCGAAATCCATGATGTTCCAGACGTACTTTATATCGAGACGATCGCCGAATTCGGCGGTCAGCGTGTCGCCGATCAACTTGAGCGAGCGCGAGAAGGACGTCGTCGGCGGGCCGTAGCCGCCCATGCGGATTGTGATCGGTTTGGTCATTTCGCTTCCCCGTTGGGGGCGTCAACCTAACCGAGGCGGTTCAGCGATGAAACCTTTCACGAACATTTTTTGCCACCCTGATCGCGGCGCCGCGTAGCTGCTCCAGCCGCCGCGCCGAAGCAAATGCCGCATTGGAGCGCACGCCGATCAGACGATCGCACAACCCCAGGCGCTCGCGCCAGATGTGATCGATCATCGGATGGTTCGGAATGGCGCAGGAGTCGGTGCGCAGCAACGTGGCGTCTTCAACGAGGTCTTCCGTAACGGCTAGCGTCAGAACCACACCGGGCGAATACTCCGAATAATTTTCGTCATAGGCGATTTTCCAGAACCATGCCGTGTCGCCGCTGCGCAGGCTGATCGCGGACGCGATCGAGCGGCCATCGATCAAAATTTGGCTGACAGACGCTTTGCCCTGCTCCGCAAGGCCGCTCGTCGCGTTTTTCATAAATCGGCGGACTTCGTCATGGTGAAGCACAGCGGTGCCGGCCTCACCCTTCCAGCCGCGCGCCTCCAGCTCACAGAAGTCGTCGACAGCTCTTGCAACGGCTTCAGGCTCGGTCGCGGTCGTGAACAGAAGTGCACCGGCATCCGCCAAACGCCGCACCATGCGCCGCATCTTGTTTTGCCGATTGGCGCCGAGCGTGCGCTCGACATAGATCAAACGGTCGCCGCGTGGCGCCAGCATGGCTCGCTGGCGAATATCAAGATCGACCGAGGGAATTCGCCCGCGCCGCAGGATTGTGTGCAATTCCGCGGCAAACGGGCTGCTCGGCTGTACAAACGGCATAAGCACCACGCCAGGGAGATCGGTGTCCCCGGAAATGTGGGCGAGCCAGGTTGCGATGACTTGCTCGGCCGCATCGCGCTCGACCAGAGGAGTGCCGAGCGGGGCATAAGGGTGCGTCCATCCAACCAACACTGGCAGGCTGAGACCGTAGCGCTGCGGCTCGATGCGTGCCGGAAAAAACCCGAGAAGCTTACGCGGACTGGTGCCTGACCAGACCAGCACAGCGCCAGCGTCGCGCCCGAAGACGTTCGCTGCTTCGAGCACAAAATCCGGCTCGTAAAAAATATTTGGCTCGATCGTGCGGCCCGCAAGCTCGCGCAGCTCATTAACGATCGTCCACAGGTCAGGCAGCGTTCGCCACTCGGTAGCAAAGGAACTCGCAGCGTAGCGATCAGCGACCGCGGCCCGGCGCGCCCTGGCAATCGCGAGTGATGTTGGCAGATCCGATGCGGCCGCCATGACTTCGTCTCAGCAATCCTTCTGGCGGCCAAAAATCAGGCAATGGATGCCGAGACGGAATTTGGCGACGAGGAAAAGGCAAACCAACTCGAACACCAGTGTGCTGGCGCTTGCGATTGCCGCCCCCATTGCGCCGAAGTGCGGAATCAACAGCAGGCACAGCAGCAGATTGAGCAGGAACGAGCCGGCATAGACCTGCGCGCAGCGGCGGCGTTCTCCGAGCATGTTGAGCAGGCGTTCGACCGGACCGACCGAGGCGCGGGCGAGAAGCCCAATCGCGATGACGAACATCAGGGGATAGCCCCCAATGAAGTCCTTGCCGTACATCCGCAGCAATGGCTCGCCCAGCGCAAGGAAGACTGCGATCAGCGCCAGTGACGGCCAAAACGTGATGCGGATCGCATGGGCCATGAAGTCGACCAGCCGCTTGCGATCGCCGGCGACGTGAATTTCGGTGAACTTGTGGGCGACGGTCTGCGCCACCGCGAAATAGATGAAAGCAACCAGCGCCAAAATCTTTGCGGCAGCATAGTAGGTCGCGACCTCTTCGGGCGGACGGAACTGCGTCAGCACGATTACATCGGTATAAGTGACAAGCACGTAAAAGCCCTCGACCAGCGAGATCGGCATCGCTGTCGAAAGCCAGGCGCGCGGCGCATAGTCCTTCGGGCCGCGTTCGATCACCGTGCCAAGCCGCCGGTTCAATACGAGAAGCTGACCGAGCGTGCAGCTCCATATCGTGATGAAGGTAGCCACCATCGTGGTCACCGCATTCATCGGCAGGCCGGCAAAATAAGCTCCAGCCATCAGCGTCATCAGGATGATGTGCCGCAATACGTAAGTCGGGGCGAGCCCGAGATTGACCCAGTTATAGGAGCGGGCAACGCCGCTCAGCACCGATGCGATAGCGAAAGCCGGCAGTGCCGCGCAGGCGAAGCAAAGCGGCAGAAACGACTCGGAATTCCCGAGCGGCGTGATCGCCATAATCCCCACGGCGATGCTTGCGATCGCACTCGAGATGACCAGGGCCAGCCAGGGACTGCCGCTGACAAAACCGCGCAGCAGCGGAAGCTGCTTCAGCTCGCCGTATTCAGGGACGAACCGCTGCGCGGCGGAACCCAGTCCAAGGTCACCAACGCCGCCGATCAGGAGCAGCCAAGTCCAGGCGTAGACATAGATGCCGAACTGGTAACTGCCGAGCCAGCGGGCGAGCACGATCTGCGACAGAAACGCGAGCACCGCCGCTACGATGCGAAGCATGAACGCCGCGCCGGCCAGGCGGCGCACCAGCGACAAGTCGCCGGTGCCGGTGAACAATGCCAGGCCACGCCCGACGACACCCTGAATGTCAACAAGCCGGGAGGCGCGCCAGCTACGCGGCGCTTGCTCGGAACCAATCGATGCCACAACGACCCCTTCGCCGCCGCGACTGGCGGCACTGGCGAGGCGGCATCTTTAGCAACGAAGCGTTAACATTCGGTTGGGCGAAATTAACAATTGCATTGCAACGTCAAGCTAGGGGCGGCTCAACCATGGCGTCGAGGGCGGCAGCAACGATGTTACGCTCATCCGTACCAAGGGCTCGCTGCGGCGCGATTGGGTCGCCAACGTCATAGCCTTGGTGCTGCAGCGCCGCCTTGATGCAGGCGGCGAGGTTGAACCGTGCAAACGCTTCGTTAATGCGCCATAGCTTGCGTTGCAGTTCCATCGCCTCGGCCCAGCGGCCGGCACCGCACAGATCGTAGAGCCGCACGCTTTGCCGCGGGATGATGCAGGCCGGCCCCGCCATCCAGCCGACCCCGCCGATCAGTATGACGGCGGCCGGGATATGAGCGGACGCCGAGAACACCTTGAGCCGTTCGCAGCGGTTCATGATCGACAGCAGGCGGCCGGTATTGGTGGAAGCATCCTTGATGTAACGGATGCGTGGATGCTCGGCGAGCCGCGCAATCACATCAAGGGTGAGATCGGTGCGCTGGAATTGCGGATTGGTATAGAGCACGACCGGAACATCGACGGCATCGGCGATGGCGCGGAAATATTCCTCGACCTGTGCGTCCTTGAGCGGAAAATACGATTCCAGGATAGCGAGAATACCGTCGGCGCCGAGCCTGGCGTAGCTGCGCGCTTGCGCCACCGCATCGATCGTCGCGGTCGCGGCAACACCGGCGACGATCGGCACCCGGCCGGCTGCTGCTTCAATTGACGTGCGCACGACCGCGGTACGCTGCTCATTATTGAGATAGGCGAACTCGCCGGTCGAACCAAGCGGCGTGATGCCATGAACGCCGGCCTTGATGAGGTCGTCGATCAGCCTCGTCAGCACTGCGCTATGCACATTTCCGCGCTCATCGAGCGGTGAAACCAGATAGGGGAAAACCCCGTGAAACTCAGTCATGGATCAGACGAATTGCAGCGCGATCCCGCCAAGCTGGCCGAAGTCGGCGTGAAGGGTATCGCCCTTTCGAGCGTGAACCACGCGGGTGAACGAGCCCGCGAGAACGAGGTGACCCGGTTCGAGCGCGACGCCGTGCTGGCCAAGTTTATTGGCAAGCCACGCCACGCCGAGTGCCGGATGACCGAGCACGCCGGCCGCGATGCCGGTCTCCTCGATCTCGGAGTTACGATACATGATACCGCCGACCCAGCGCAGATCGACATCCATCGGGCCGACCGGCCGGCCGCCGACGACGATACCGGCGGCGGCGCCGTTATCGGAAACGGTATCGAATATCCTGCGCGGATCCTGCAATCGCGCATCGACGATTTCGAGCGCGGGCACGACATATTCCGTAGCGCGCAAAACATCGGTCAGGCCGACTCCAGGGCCCTTGAGTGGTTTGCCCATGATGAAGGCAAGTTCGACTTCGACGCGCGGCAGGCAGTAATTCTCGTGCGGCACCTTGGCGCCGTCGGCGATCATCATATTGTCGAGGAGGTGCCCGTAATCCGGTTCGTCGATTTGCGACGAGCGCTGCATTGCCTTCGACGTAAGGCCGACCTTGTGGCCGATCAGTTTAGCGCCGCCGGCGATCTTGCGGTTCGCTACCTCGGTGGAGATCGCGTAGGCGTCGTCCATCGTGATATCGGGCCAGGTCTTGGTAAGCTGAACCGCCTGTTTGCGCTCTTTCTCGGCGTTAATGAGAGTATCGGCGGCCTTGCTGCGATCGGCACCGGACATCATGACGCTATGCTCCCTACTGAAATTACGGCCGGGAACTTAGCACATTTGCGGTGGAACGAAGGGCGCTCGCAGGGTGCCGGAAACTATTGGCAGACGACGCCGAGAATATAGGTTTCGTCGTGACAGTCGGCCGAGCCCGGCGTCCGGCCCGACAATAGCGCTTGCGGAGAACAGACCTGCGATGTGCTGATCCCCATCGGTTTGCCGGTGGAGAAGCCTTTGCCGCGGCAGGCGTTGTTGGCCGCCGTCGGGCAGTCGGGAGCGCCGTTCGCCGCCGTCTGACATTTGTCATGAAGCTCGAACATGCGCGTGGTCGGCAGGCGGACGACGGCGTCGGCCGCATTCTTCAATGCATCTTGCGTAGCGGTCGCGGCATCCTTCGCGGGCTGGCTAGAGCCCAGATCGTCGAACTTGTCCTTGGCGTTTTTCATCTTGTTGTTGAAATCGCCAATGCCCTGATCCCACCAGACGCCAAGCTGATGCAGGAAGCCCGGCTTGTATGATGACGGCGGTTGTTGCGGGAACGCGTTGCCTGAAGACGACGCGACCGGAGCTTGCTGGGTTGTGTTCGCACCGGCAGACGGTTGCCCGTCGTCGGCGATAGCGGCGCCGATCAGGAGACATGACAGCACAGCCACCGTCGTCAGCCGGAACAATTGCAAATCGCGCTCACTCATCATCGCCAGCTCGCCTGCGAGGGTTTCCCCCCCGAGGATCGATCGATACCGATTTTCAACGGCAATTGAGGTCAAAATACGCGCGCGGAGACGGCAGGTCTATCTCTGCTTTCGACCTGACCTATTGCGCCGGCCGGCGGCTTTCGCGCCATCGCGACCAGACAAACCAGGCAAATCCGGCGACCAGGACAATAGCGACGACGGCGTCAAATTCGTGGAACAGCTTGCGGAAGGTCGGGTCGCTGTCCCAGCGCGCGCCCAGCTGATAGCCGATATAGGCGAGCGCGAAGCACCACGGCCAGGAACCGACAAAAGTATAAATCTGGAACTTCAGCATCGGCATCCGCGCCAGGCCCGCAGGAAAGGCAATAAAGGTGCGCACTACCGGCAGCAGCCGGCCGAAGAACACCGTGGCCGAGCCGTAGCGTTCAAAAAACCGATCGGTGCGTTCAAGCTCGGAGTGGTTGATAAGAATGTAGCGGCCCCAGCGTTCAAGCACCGGCCTGCCGCCCCACGCAGCCACATAATAGGCAACTGTGGAGCCCAGATTGCATCCCAAGGAGCCCGCGGTCGCGGCGCCGATCAGGCTGAACTGGTTGGTGGACACCAGATAACCGGCGAACGGCATAATCACTTCCGAAGGAAGTGGAATGCATGCCAACTCGATTGCCATCAAAAGAACGACGCCGAGATAGCCGGCAGCGGAAATGATTTCGACGATCCAGGTTGCAAGCGCCGAGATGACCTGGTCAATCATAGCTGGCTGTAATGAAAAGCAGTTAGCGCCGTTTGCGAACGCGGCGGTTTTCGAGAACAACGACTTTGCGCCGGGACGGGTGCTCTTCGACGAACTTCTTTTTCGGCACCTTCTCGGCGATGCCAAGAAGCCGCTCGCGGCGATCCATTTCCTTCCAGACATCTTCCGCGCGGATGCCCGAAGCGACCCATAGCACGACCAGATTGTAGATCAGGTCCGCGCTTTCCTTGATGACGGCCTCACGGTCGCCGTTCATCGCGTCGATGACGACTTCGACCGCTTCCTCGGCAAGCTTCTTCGCCATCTTGCTGCGGCCGGAACGCAGCAGCCGCGCGGTCCGCGACGTCGACGGATCGTCGTGCCGGCAGGCGAGCGTGGCCTGATAGAGGCGTGAAATCGAATCACTCATGGCGCAGGAGAATAGCCCGAACGTGTCGCAATTGTGTTAATTCCGCTTATTGGCTCTAGAGCTAGGGGGTCAACCTAAGATTAGTCACCCTGCGCCAGCAGGCTGGCATTACCCCCGGCCGCCGCCGTGTTGACGGTCAGGACCTGCTCGGAGGCAAAGCGACGAAGATAGTTCGGACCGCCGGCCTTTGGCCCGGTGCCGGAAAGGCGGGTCCCGCCAAACGGCTGGGTGCCCACCACCGCGCCGATCATGTTCCGGTTCACATAAATATTGCCGTTCGGCAATCGCCCGCCCACTCGGGCGGCGGTCAGGTCGATCCGCGAATGAATGCCGAGCGTAAGGGCCGTGCCGTTGGCCGCAATATCGTCGAGCAGCGCATCGAGAGCGTCGGCACGCCAGCGCACGACATGCAGCACTGGGCCGAACACCTCCTCCTTCAGGTCGCGGGCGCGATCAAGCTCGACAATGGTCGGTCCGACATAGGTGCCTGTGGGAGGAACCACACCCTCGCGGTCCCAGCGAAAACGGACGCGGCCGGCGCGTTCCTGGTCGGCAATCCAGCGATCGAGTTTTTGCTTCGCATCGGCGTCGATCACCGGGCCGACGTGGGTCGCGATCTGACGCGGGTCTCCGACATGAAGCTCGCGCGCGGCGCCGATCAGCATTTCGAGAATGCGCGGCGCGACGTCGTCCTGGAGACATAACAACCGCAGCGCCGAGCAGCGTTGACCGACCGAGCGAAACGCGGACGTCATCACATCATCGGTCACCTGCTCCGGTAGCGCCGTTGCATCAACGATCATCGCATTAATGCCGCCGGTCTCGGCGATCAGCGGCACGATCGGGCCATCTTTTTCGGCAAGCGCGCGGTTGATAGCGCGTCCAACTTCTGTCGAACCGGTAAAGGCGACGCCCGCAACGTCGGCACTGGCGACCAGCATTGCACCGACGGCGCCGTCGCCCGGAACCAGATGCAGCGCACTTGCCGGAACGCCGGCTTCATGCAGCAGCCTTACCGCGCGCGATGCAGTCAGCGGCGTCTGCTCGGCAGGTTTGGCGACCACTGTGTTGCCGGCGGCGAGCGCGGCAGTCACCTGCCCGAGAAAGATGGCCAGCGGAAAATTCCACGGGCTGATGCAGACGAATACGCCGCGGCCGCGATAGTGCAGCTCATTGCTCTCGCCTGTCGGTCCGGGCATTGGCTCCGGCACAAGCGAATGCCGCGCCTGCGCAGCGTAATAGCGGCAATAGTCAACGGCTTCACGAACTTCCGCCAAAGCATCGTCGAGTGTCTTGCCGCCCTCGTTCTGCAATAGGGCGATAAGCTCTCCCCGATGTTGTTCAAGCAAACCGGCGCCGCGTTCGAGCGCTGCGGCGCGATCGGCAACGGACGTCGCGGTCCATGCCGCGAAACTCGTTTGCGCCGCAGCCATCGCCGCTGCTGCAGTCGCTGCATCGGCCTCGCGAACGCTGCCGATCGCATGACCGTCGATCGGCGAGAGCAGTTTGCGTTCCGCGCCGGAATACTCGACTCCGTCGATCAGCGGCGCGGCGGAAGCGAACGCGCGTGTTCTAGAGCGCACCTCGCCGAGCAAGGCTTCGAGCGCGGCGCGGTCGCCAAATTCGACACCAGCCGCAGCGCGCCGCTCCGGCTGATAGATATCCTGTGGCAGCGGAATCTTGCTGCTGCGCGCCGCGCGTGGGTTGGCGATGAAGCTTTGCGGACGCCGCAGAATTGCTTCGATTGGCATGTTGGGATCGGCCGCCACCGACACAAACGACGAGTTCGCCCCGTTCTCCAAAAGCCGCCGCACCAGATAGGCCAACAGATCGCGATGGCCGCCGACCGGCGCGTAGATCCGGCATGCGGCGTGCGGCAATTCGGCAAGCAGAGCGCCGTACAGCGCGTCACCCATGCCGTAGAGCCGCTGAAATTCGAAGCCTTCGACGCCGCCGGCATCCTCAATGACGCCTGCCACGGTAAGCGCATTATGGGTGGCGAATTGCGGGAAGATACGATCGCGCGCCGCGAGCAGCTGCTTGACGCAAGCCACGTAGCAAAGATCGGTCATCGCCTTGCGCGTGAACACGGGATAATCGGCGAGGCCCCGCTCCTGCGCCCTCTTGATCTCCGTGTCCCAGTAGGCGCCTTTGACCAGCCGGACAGTCAGCCGCCGCCGCAAGGCAACGGTGATATTTTCGATCCAGTCGATCACAGCGAAAGCGCGCTTCTGATAGGCTTGGACGGCGAGGCCAAAACCATCCCAACCGGCCAGCGACTTGTCGCGCAGCACAGCTTTGACGACGTCGAGCGACAATTCGAGGCGGTCGGCTTCCTCGGCATCGATGGTGAATTGCAGGTCATGGTCTCGCGCTGTCCGCGCAAGTTCGATCACACGCGGAACAAGCTCTATGATGACGCGCTCGCGTGAGACCGCTTCGTAACGTGGGTGTAGCGCCGAAAGCTTGACCGAGATTCCGGGGCGTGCCGGTTGCGGCGCGTTGCTGGCGTTTTTGCCGATCGCGTCGATCGCACCGGCGTAGGCCTCGAAATAATTCTGCGCATCGGCCGCGGTGCGCGCGCCCTCACCGAGCATGTCGAAAGAATATCGAAACCCGGCTTGGCCGCGCGCGCGCGACAACGCTTCGCCGATGGTCTGACCGATGACAAAATGCGAGCCGAGAAGCCGCATCGCCTGCCGGACGGCGGCACGAACCGCCGGCAGACCGATCCGCCGAACGACACTGTCGAGGATCGTTTCCGGCGTTTCCCCGGGACGGATGATCCGCGCGGCGACGCCGAGGGTCCAAGCCGAAGCCGAAACCAGCAGCGTACTGGATTTGACGTCGCTGTCGGTCCAATGACCGGCGACGAGCTTGTCCTCGATCAGCCGGTCTGCGGTTGCAGAATCCGGCACCCGCAACAGCGCTTCCGCAAGCACCATCAGCGCCAGACCCTCTTTGGTAGAGAGCGAATAAGAGTGCAGGAATTCTTCGACGCCGCCGAGCCCAGTGGCGCCGGCACGAATGGCTTCGACCAGCCTGGTGGCGCGGGCATCGATCCGGCGTTCAGCCGTCGGGTCGCGCCCGACGCCGGTGAGGAACGCCGCCGCCAGATCGCGATCGGGAGGTGCGAACGGCGCTTGAAAAACCGGCAGGCTGGAATCAGCCGCGCTCATTCCGGTAATCTACTCTCCCGTGCCGATACGCGGGAGAGGGCTCAGGCGGTGCGCGCGAGAAACGCTTCGAGCTTGTCGATGCTCATCGTCCAGCCCATCTCCATGCCCTGGAGATACGCAACAGCATAATCGACAACGGCAGTACCGCCCGTCTGCACCGTCAACCGAGTCTTGCCGCCTTCATCGGCGAAGGACACAGTGGTCAGGCCTTCGATGATCGGCTTATCGGCGGCGTCGACCGCGATATTGGTGAAAGCGAGACGCTCCATCGGGACAAATTCGCGAATTTCGCCGCGCATCGGATAGATCGCGCCATCTGGCGCGCGCATATGAAAGCGGAACCGGCCGCCCAAGCCGCGCGTCGAATTCGCACACCGGAGTGGTGAAACCTTTAGGGCCCCACCATTGCGCCAGCATGGCTGGATCCGTCCATGCTTTGAAAACAACGGATCTGCGGTGCGTCGACGAGGCGGGTGATCGTAACTTCGCGTTCGCCAAAGGACCTGCTCGCGGCTGCTGTCATCTTGCTCTCACGCTTTGCCGGCATAGGCGCTCTGTAGCGCCGCGATATCGAATTTCTTCATCGACATGACTGCCTTCATCACGCGGTCCCGCGCCGCCGCATCAGTCGCTGCTCATTATTTGCGGCAATTGCGACGGCACGATTTGCCAGGACAGGCCGAACTTGTCCTTCAGCCAGCCGCACTGACTCTCCTTGCCGCCCTCCGTCAGCGCATTCCAGAAATGATCGATCTCATCCTGGCTGTCGCACGCCACCACCAACGACACCGCCTCGTTGAACTTGAAATGCGGACCGCCGTTCAGCGCAGTGAACGTTCGCCCTTCGATTTCGAACTCGACCACCATCACCGAGCCGGCTTCCTTGCCGTGACGTTCACGGCCCGCTTCGCCATAGCGGCTGACGGTGTTGATTTTCCCGTTCCGGAACACCGAGACGTAGAAGTTTGCTGCCTCCTCGGCCTGGGTGTCGAACCAGAGACAGGTACTGAGCTTCTGCCGGATGGTTGGCATCGCTTGGTCTCCTTTCGTCGGCCGGCGCTAGTTTGCGCCGGCGAGATAGGCATCGAGCTGATCGAACGAACCGGTCCAGCCGCCCTTCATGCCTTCCTGCGCGGCATCAAAGGTCTTGCGCTCTTCTTCGGTGGCATTGATCGGTGACCACTGCAGCGTCAGTTTGGTCTTGCTGCCTGGCGCTTGCTCGAACGTGACAGTCGTCAGCAATTCGAGCGGCCACGTTGCGCTCAAAGGATGCCGTGTGAGATCGCCTTTTTCGTCAGAGAACGAGTGCACCCACGACAGACGCTCGGGCGGCGCGATCTTCGCGATAGACGAACTTGGCCCACATCACCTGTCCGTCAGGATTGCGCATCGCGCCGTGATAGATGCCGCCGACGCGCAGATCCATGTTGGACTTGACGATCTTTGAGCCCTTCGGTCCAAACCAGTGCTGCATGCGCTCCGGCTCGGTGAAGGCTTTCCACAGAACCTCACGCGGCGCATCGAACACCCGCGTGATTACGAAGTCGGCACTCTTTGCTTCTGCCATCATGACACTCGCCATCAATCTTGTGGGACAGGACAGGCTTACTGTTCGACCAGAACCATCCAGCCGACGCCGAACTTGTCGGCCACCATGCCGAACTTCGAAGAGAAGAATGTCTTCGTCAGCGGCATGTTGACTTTTCCTCCGTCCGCCAGCGCGTTGAAGATGCGTTCGGCGTCCGCGTCAGTGGCGGCGCTTAGAGCCAGCGCAATGCCGCTGAAATTCGCGTTGCCGGTGCAACGGCCGTCGGACATGAGAAGCTGCGCGTTGCCGGCGCGTAGCGCGGCATGCATGACCTTCTCTTTGCTTTCCGGCGTGATCATCGACTGATCCGGCGATTCCTTGAATCGCATCAGCATGTCGACCTTGGCGTCGATCGCCTTCTTGTAGAACTCGATCGCTTCGTCGCAGCGGCCTTCGAACGAAAGATAGGGCTGAATATCCATGATGCTCTCCTCTTGGTCTGTCGAAGTACGTCAGTGCGGTTGTTCAAACTCAGGACGAACGGCCGGATACCAGGCCGACATGATCGCGATTTATTTTCTCATCCTCAAGCCGGCCGGCTTCCGCCATCAATCTGTCGAGGTGCAGCCGGATGTGCGCCGCCTCGGCCGGCGTATGTGCAAGCGCGATGGCCTGATCAAAGGCGACCTTGGCCTCGGCCGCGCGGCCGAGCTGCATTAGCAGTCCCGCCTTTGAGGCCGAAGAAATGAAAATAGCTGGATAACGGCTCGGCCAGCGGCTCGATCAAGGCCAACGCGGCGGCCGGACCCTGCACTTTGCTGACTGCGACGGCACGGTTGAGCGTGACCACCGGCGACGGCTGCAATCGTTCCAGAGCGCCGTAAAGCTGATCGATCTCCGACCAGTCGGTTGCTTTCCAGTCGGCGGCATGGGCGTGGACGCCGGCAATGGCCGCTTGAATTTGATAAGGACCGGGTCGACGATGACGCAGCGCTTTCTCGATCAGCGCCAGCCCCTCGGCGATCAAGTCACGATCCCAACGGCTGCGTTCCTGGTCTTCCAGCAAGACGATTTCGCCGGACGCGGCGAGTCGGGCCTGCGCACGCGCATGCTGCAACATCATTAGGGCGGCCAGCCCCATGATTTCCGGCTCGGCTGGGAACAAGGTCAGCAGCAGCCGCGCCATCCGGATCGCCTCCTCGCACAGCGGAAGCCGCACATGCACCGTGCCGCCGCTCGCCGAGTAACCCTCATTGAAGAGGAGGTAGAGCATCGCCGCGACCACACCGAGCCGCTCCGCGCGTTCCACCGCACCCGGCGTTTCAAAGGGCACATCGGCTTTTGCGACGCGGCTTTTTGCGCGGGTGATGCGCTGTTCCATGGCGCTTTCGCTCACCAGGAAAGCACTGGCTATTTCTTTTACGGTCAGGCCGGAAACCACGCGCAAGGCGAGCGCGATTTGCTGCACGGCCGGCAGATCGGGATGGCAACAGATGAACAGCAGCCGCAACACGTCGTCGCGGTAATGCGAGTTGTCGAGGCGCTCAACCAGATCGGGTTCCGCGTCATCGAGATCGGAGATCACATCGTCCGCCGGCAACGGCTGGATTTTTTTGCTACGGCGTACGTCATCGAGCACCGAGTTGCGCCCGACCATGACGAGCCACGCCACCGGGTCGCGTGGCGGACCATTGACCGGCCAATTCCGCAGTGCCCGCAGGCTCGCTTCCTGAAAAGCTTCATCGGCCCGATCGAGATCGCGGAAATAGCGCAGCAGCGCGCCGGTCACTTTCGGCCGCGACGCGCGCAATAGCGGATCGATCCAGGCCAGATCGGTCAAGGTGCAAGGCCTTGCGGGGCGAAAAGCTTCACCGGGCGAATTTCGAAGACGACCTTCTCATCGCGTCCGATCTGCTTGGCGATATCGATTGCTTCCTCAAGCGACTGGCAGTCGATCAGATACAAGCCGAGCAGCGCTTCCTTGGTTTCCGCAAACGGGCCGTCGAGCACGACCGGCTCGCGGCCCATCCGGACAGTGGTCGCAGCAGTGGTTGGCATGAGGCGGAGCGCGGGACCGAGCTTGCCCTTCTCGGCAAGCTTCTCGGTCACTTTATGACGCTTGGCGAGGACCGCATCGTCCTCCTCCTTGGTCGAAGCCGTTGACGACCGCCTCGTCACAGCAGCAGAGAAACGCGTACAGCATGGACACACCCAGTTCTTCGGTTCGTTCAGAGGACGAACGACGGGGCCTTAACCCGACAAATCGTCGAAAATTTTGACGGAAAGCTATGCCATTGAAGTGACATAGCTTTCCATCCGCGTAAGGCGTTGGACCCATTCGTCCATTTCACGGAACAAGTCGGGCGCCTCGGCAATGGAACGAGCTTGCGCTTTTGACGATCCCACACCGGCGAATAGGGCGCGGCACTGCGTCCGTGCCTGCCGCAGCAGTTTGCGGGCGTCGCCAAGGTAGCCGGCGTGCAGCATGTTGGCGACGATATAGTAGCAGAGCAGAGCGTCTTGCATGGCTGTCTCCCTCATCCTTGCCTCAAGGACGAAGGACCTCGCTTCAGTCCGACAAGCTAAGGAGAAATTTTCTTCGCACATCGTCGCCTTACGGCTCCTTTGCCTGTCGCTTCACAATCAGATGGGTTGCGTTCGGGGTCGAAACACGTTCGGCACATACATATCCGAGAGCGCGCATATCGAGGTTGGCAAAGAGAGACTCACCTGCCCCAAGAAAAATCGGCGCGACCACGAGATGCATCTCATCGACAAGCCGAGCTCGTAGGTACTGCTGGATCGTCGAGACTCCACCGCCGATCCGGACGTCTTTTCCTTGGGCGGCGTCGCCGGCCTGACGCAAGGCGGTCTCCGCGCCTTCCGTGACAAAATAGAAGGTGGTGCCGCCTTCCATGACGATTGGCGGACGCGCATGACGGGTGAGCACAAAGACCGGCACATGGTACGGCGGGTTCGTGCCCCACCAGCCCTTCCAGCTCTCGTCAGGCCAGGGCCCGCGCACCGGACCAAACATATTGCGGCCGAGCACCCATGCGCCGACATTCTCGAAGCTTCGCGCCGCGAATTGGTCGTCCACGCCGGTCTCGCCACCTTCCTGTCCGAACATTTTCTGGAAGGTGCGCGTTTTGAATGCCCATTGGTGCAAGTCCATCCCGTTCACGCCAAGCGGGTTCTGCAGGCTCTGGCTGAGTCCGGCGCCATAGCCATCGAGCGATAACGAAAACGCCGCAACACACACTCTGGACACATCAATCTCCCGCTATTTCGGCATCGCCGGATCTTGACGACTGCACATACTCGGCAAGACGCGCCATCGTCTGCCTCAGGCCCTCGTCGGCGTGGTGATCCTTGATCACGCGATCGCGCTCTGCCGCCGACGGGAAGACCCCGCGCCAGGTCAGACGCGTACGCCCGCCGATATCCTCGAACATCACCGTCTGCTGGAATTGCAGATGCTCGACGTCCTCGCCGCCATCGTGGCGATAGACGATGCGCTCCGGCGGCACGATTTCATCGAACGTGACGCGGTTCTGATAGTCGCGGCCGTCAGGGCCATGCATGACAAAGCGCCAGACGCCGCCCGGTCTGAAGTCAAAGCTCGACGTCGTGGTCGTGAAACCGTTCGGTCCCCACCATTGTGAAAGGTGTTTGGGATCGGTCCATGCCGCGAACACCAGGTCGCGCGGCGCATCGAATTCACGGATGCCGATGATCGACCGCGGGTCGGTTTCAAGGTCGAGACTATTTTTTGCGGCCATGCTTCACGTCCTGTTTTTTGGCCTTGGTCTTCACTCCGCCGGCCTGCAGTTCCTTCAGGTAGGCATCGAGGCGATCGAGGCTTTCTTCGAAGAAGCGGCGATAATGCTCGAGCCAGTCGTCCACCTCCTTCAGGGCGCGCGGCTCGATCCGGCACGGCCGCCACTGCGCTTCACGCGAGCGCGTGATCAGGCCGGCGCCTTCCAGGACCTTCAGGTGCTTGGACACGGCCGGCATGCTCATGGCGAACGGCTTCGCCAGATCGGTCACTGAGGTCTCACCGCGCGCCAGCCGGGCCAGGATGGCGCGGCGGGTCGGATCGGCAAGAGCGGAAAAGGTGGCGTCGAGGTTCATAACCATCCAGTTAAATAACTAAATGGTTAAATACAGGACGTGCTTTTCCGCGTCAAGCGAAATCGGCTGATGCGAAGGTTTAGCTAGGCCGAGCGGCGCTCATCTTTTGCGCCGGCCAATTCCGGCGAGGCAAAGCGTAACGGTCGCGCCGAGGCGGGGCGCAACGTGTCGGCGAACAAATCCGCAAGCTGTTCGAGCGTTTCGTTCACCGCCCCCTCGCGCAGGAAGACACCGCCATAAACCGAGGGCGCCGGCGGCAACGGACCGTCATCCCAGGTTTGCAAGATGTCCGGCACGCGGCTTCGCGGCAGCAACATGACCCCGACATTGGCGACGACCGCGCTACGCAGTGCTTCCGCCGTATTGCCGCGAAACACCAGCTCACCGGGAAGCCCGGCCTTCTCGAGCGCGGTCATTGCCACGCGATGACACAGGCAGCGGTCGCCATAAGCAATCAGCGGGACGGGCAGATCGAGATCGATCACCGTGTTCTTGCCACGCACCCAGGCAAGCTCCTCGGTCCACAGTTGACGCGCCGTGAACTCCGAGGTGTCGGGCACTAACGCCATGACGATATCGACCTGATCTTGCTTGAGCTGCTGCAACATACGCCGCTGACCCGCGCCCAATACCGTCAGACGCAGATGCGGCCAGCGCGCACGAGTTGACGCCAGCATTTCTGCCAGCTCCTCGCCCATGCAGTCCTTGCGCAGGCCGACCCGCACCAGTTCCGCCGCCGAACCGGGACTGGCGATCTGCAAAATATGGTCATTGACCGACAGCAGGCGGCGCGCTGACTCGATGACGTTCTGGCCAACCGGAGTGAGACTGACGCCGGGCGCGCTCTTGTCGAACAGTTCGACATCGAGCAGAAATTGCAGCCGCCTGATCTGCGCGCTAACCGCCGGTTGCGTCATGCCTTGAGCCTTGGCGGCCCGCGTAAAACTGCGCAACTCGACGACAGATACGAATGTGCGCAGAAGATCGGTCGGGATATTCGTCATCTGCCAGTCCTGACGTATGAATTCCAGATGCCGCCCCCGGCATGACACTTGTCCCATTTTTCCTGCCCTGAGGCGAAGGAAAAACAGGCATAATCCGCATGTCAAATTTCATCATAACAACGCTAAAGTGAAGTCCAATTCTGAACAGAAAGCGGTTTATGTCTTTCATCCGTACTTATCTTCGTGTCCTCGGTCTCCTCGGCAATGACGTCCGGCTCGCGATCATATTAGCCGTCGCGAATATCGCGCTTGCCGTGTCGCAATTCGTCGAACCAGTGCTGTTCGGCCGCATCATCGACGCGCTATCGGGCACGCTTCCGGCAGGTTTAGCGCCCGCAGCGTTGGCGCTGGCGCCAATTGTCGGCGCCTGGATCGGCTT
This sequence comes from uncultured Alphaproteobacteria bacterium, assembly GCA_963739945.1. Classification (GTDB taxonomy): domain Bacteria; phylum Pseudomonadota; class Alphaproteobacteria; order Rhizobiales; family Xanthobacteraceae; genus BOG-931. The sequence goes on from CAVUCN010000001.1 coordinate 234,020, forward strand.
CGGCCTGTTTATTATTATCGCCGGTGCGCTGGTGGCATGGTTCGCCGACCGTCTCGCGCATCGTCGCCGCAACCTGGTGCTGGCTGATTATTTCGAGCACGTCCTGCAACTGCCGCTAGCCTATCACGCCGGCGCCCATTCCGGCCGCCAGATCAAGATCATGCTCGCCGGCACCGATACGCTGTGGTGGCTGTGGGTATCGTTCTTCCGCGAGCATTTCGCCGCATTTGTTTTCATCTGCGTGTTGTTACCTGCAACGCTGATCCTGAACTGGCGGCTGGCGTTGCCGCTGCTGGTGCTGTGCGTGGCTTTCATCGGACTAACATTGCTCGTCATGCGCAAAGCGGACGCGATGCAGCGCGCGGTGGAACAGCACTATTCCGATCTTGCCGAGACCGCAGCCGATGCGCTTGGCAATGTCGCACTGGTGCAGAGCTACGCCCGCGTCGAGATTGAAGTATCGCTGCTGCGCGGACTGGTGAACTCGCTGCTTCGCGCGCAGATGCCGGTGCTGTCATGGTGGGCGGTTGCCGCCGTGCTGACCCGTACCGCGACCACGCTCACGCTGCTCGTCATCCTCGTGGTCGGGACGTATCTGAAACTCATCGGATTGGCGTCGGTTGGACAGATCGTCAGTTTCATGAGCATTGCGGCGCTTCTGATCGCGCGGCTTGAACAGGTCGTCGGCTTCGCCAACCGGCTATTCATGGACGCGCCGAAGCTCGCCGAATTCTTCGGTGTATTCGACACCGTGCCCGCGGTGCGCAACCGGCCGAATGCAGTCGATCCGGGCCGCGTGCATGGCCTTGTCGAATTCAAGGACGTCTCGTTCTCCTACGACGGCAAGCGTGCTGCGGTCGCGGACCTGAGCATCACGGCGCTACCCGGCGATACGATCGCACTGGTCGGACCAACCGGGAGCGGCAAATCGACGGCGCTGACGCTGCTTTATCGCGCCTTCGACCCGCAATCGGGCGTGATCACGGTGGACGGCATGGATATCCGCGATCTCACCTTGACCGGGCTGCGCCGTAATATCGGGGTCGTGTTTCAGGAAACGTTGCTGTTCAACCGCTCGATCGCAGAGAATCTGCGCGTCGGCAAACCCGATGCAACACCGGATGAAATGCGCCAGGCCGCCGCGCGCGCGCAGGCGCTCGAATTCATCGATCGGAATCCCGATGGTCTTGAAGCACGCATCGGCGAACGCGGCCGGCTGCTCTCGGGCGGCGAGCGTCAACGGCTCGCCATCGCGCGCGCACTTTTGAAAAATCCTCCGATCCTGATCCTCGACGAGGCAACCAGCGCGCTTGATCCGGTGACCGAATCCAAAGTGCAGGCGGCGCTCGATGAGGTGATGAAGGGCCGCACCACCTTCGTCATCGCGCACCGTCTCGCCACCGTGCGCAAAGCCACGCGCATCCTGGTATTCCAGAATGGCCGCGTTATCGAGACCGGCACGTTCGACGAATTACAGCGCCGCGGCGGCTTCTTCAGCGAGCTGGTGCAGGCGCAATTTGCCATCGCGTCAGAACTCCGGGCAGACACGCTTCCCGCACAGCCATGATTTCGACTTTGGATGTCATAAAGCTTGCGCTGGGTCTCGCTGCCTTTGTCTTCATCGTCGTTGTCGGCGGCCGCAATAAAAGAATTACCGGCGCGCTGTTGACGTTTCCGGTGATGAACGGTGTTGCGTTGCTGACCAGCCCCGATCCATTCCGCGTTGCGGACGCGATCGCCCTCCTTGTCGTCTTCAACACGTTGCTGTTCTGGGTGGCGGTGATGACGCTACCCTGGGTTCCACCGAAACCGGAGCGATTTGCGCCGCTCGCCTTGCTGGTCTGCCGCGTATTGGTGTGGACGGCGGTGTGGTGCATTGCCGCCTACTGGCTGACGGACAACCGCGACCGGTTCCCGTCCGGAATGATCCTGTTTGCGCTCCAACTTGTTTTTGCATCGGCGCGGCATCTCTGCTGTGGAGCCGACCGCCGGCACGGAACAAAAGGCTTCGACACGGACATCGATGTCAGACTGGCTAAACTGGACGATCCGTATCGTCCTGTTTCTCATCGTCTACGCGGCACTGCTTTACACGGCGCAACGTGCTCCGGATCAGAAATGGACCGGAATGGCCAGCGCGCTGCCAATCATCGGCTTTTTCGGCCTGGCCTATCTGTCCACGCAAAACACCGAAGCGCAGTTGCAGCCCATTCGCGACACAGTTCTGCTCGGACCATTACTGGTGATCCCGTTCAACTGGAGTCTTGCCTCGGCGATTGCGGCGACGCCAGCCGGACCGTTCGGCGCGTTTCATATCGCCGCGTTGCTGACGGCTTGGGCCATCGCGCTCGCGCTGGTGTTCGGGCTGAGTTCCGGCGATCGAAGGCTATATGGATCGGCGCGCCGGTTAGCGCACGTTAGCGCAGCCGCTCCAGGATGCTGACATAGTTCGCGACCGCGGCGCCGCCCATATTGAAGATACCGCCGAGCCGCGCGTTCTTGATCTGCATGTCGCCGGCCGTGCCGGTGAGCTGCATCGAAGCCAGCGCGTGCATCGACACACCGGTCGCGCCGATCGGATGACCCTTGGCCTTGAGCCCGCCCGAGGGATTGATCGGCAGCCTGCCGTCCTTGGCGACGATACCGTCGGCGATGACGCGCGCACCCTGCCCTTCCGGCGCCAAGCCCCATCGCTTCGTACTCGATCAACTCAGCGACGGTGAAGCAGTCATGCACCTCGGCGAATGAAAGGTCAGTCAGATCCGCCCCGGCTTTCGCCAGCGCGCGTCTCCAGGCGACTGCGCAGCCTTCAAACTTGAGAATGTCGCGGCGTGACATCGGCAGGAAATCCTGCACGTGCTCGGCGGCGCGGAACACAATCGCTTTCTTCATGCCGAGCGCGGTGTCGACGTCGGTCAGCACCAGAGCGGCCGCGCCGTCCGACACCAGCGAACAATCGGTGCGCTTGAGCGGACCGGCAACGCGCGGATTCTTGTCGCTTTCGGCGCGGCAGAACTCGTAGCCGAGATCCTTGCGGAGCTGTGCATAGGGATTGCCGACGCCGTTCTTGTGATTCTTGGCGGCGATGCGCGCCAGCGCATCGGACTGATCGCCCCAGCGCTGGAAGTAAAGTGAAGCAATCTGGCCGAAGATGCCGGCAAAACCGCCGTCGATGTCGGCCTCCTCGCGCACATAGGATGCCTTGAGCAGATTACGCCCGATCTCCGCAGCCGGCGTTGTCGTCATCTGCTCGACGCCGACCACGAGCACGACGCGCGCCGAGCGCGCCGCGATTGACTTCAATCCCTGATGCACGGCGGCCGAGCCGGTCGCGCAGGCATTCTCCACCCGGGTGGCGGGCTTGAAGCGCAGGTCGGGCGAAGCCTGCAATACCAGCGAAGCGGTAAAATCCTGCGCCGAGAAGCCGGCATTGAAATGGCCGAGCACGATTTCATCGACATCGCCCGCCGCAATTCCGGCGTCGGCCAGCGCCTCATTCGCGACACGCACGATGAGGCTTTCGACGGTCTCACCGTTGAGCTTTCCAAAGGGGGTGTGGGCCCAACCGACGATGCAGGCGCTCATGTTCGCTCCAAATCGCTGTTTGCCGAATTTTCGTCGCTTTTCCTTGGCTTAGGCTGTCCTTAACCCGCTTCGGCGATCCACCGGGGTGTCAGGATAGCCGTATTCGCCTTTGCGTTCGAGGCAGCCTTTCGGGTAGATAGGTGTGCGCCCGCGCTTCGTGAACCTTCCGTGAAACCTTCGCGGCCCTGTGGGCCTCGACCAACCGAACGGACCGCGACACGTGTTTGGAATGAGATTTCTCCGGGCACCGGCGCTCGGCCTTGCCTTAAGTTCCCTCGCGGTCGGTTCCGCCGCAGTCTTCGCCGCGACGCGCCTGCACGCGCCGAGGCGGTGATCCTGATCGATGCCGACAGCGGCAAGGTGCTGCGCGCCGAGAACGCGACCTATCCGTGGTATCCGGCCTCGACCACCAAGCTGATGACGCTCTATGTGACGCTGAGCGCGATTCGCGACAAGCGCATCACCATGGACACGCTGTTCACGGTCTCGCAGAACGCCGCGATGCAGGCGCCGACCAAGATGGGCTTCCCGGTCGGCACCCAGGTCACCGTCGATAACGCGCTCAAGATGATGATGGTGAAGTCGGCGAACGACATGGCGGTGCTGCTCGCCGAAGGCATCGACGGCTCGGTCGACGATTTCGCGCAGGAGATGACCGACACCGCTCACCGGCTCGGCATGTCGGAGTTCGAGTTTCGTCAATCCGAACGGTTTGCCGGCGGACGGCCAGATCGTTTCCGCGCGTGACCTGGCCATGCTCGCCCGCGCCCTGATCCACGATTTTCCGGACTACAATTTCTATTGGCACATCCCGGCAATCAAATGGGGCCGCCGCGTTGTGCGCAATTACAACCCGCTGCTCGGCCGCTATGTCGGCGCTGACGGCATGAAAACCGGATTCATCTGCGCCTCCGGCTTCAACCTCGTCGCCACCGCGCAGCGCGATAACAAGCGCCTGATCGCCGTCGTGCTTGGCGCGCCGTCCGGCGCGGCGCGGGCGATGAAAGCCGCCGAAATGCTCGAGAGCGGCTTCCATCAAAATCCGTTGGCCTGGCTGACCCCGTCGCTGGGCACGGTCGACGGGCTGAAGCCGATGGACGCCGCGCCAATGGATCTCGAAGGACCAGATGTGCGGCGGACATCGCAAGAAACGCCCGGCGGAAGATGAAGACATCGACGCCGACAGCGATACCGGGCAATCGGCAGCCGATATGGTGCAGCAACACTCGATCCTGCTGTCGGCGCTGCGCGCGCCGACCGATCCGGTGCTGCTGTCCGATCTCGGCCCGGTGATGCCGATCGTCGTCTATACCGGACCGACGCGAACGCAGGCGGAAATTGCAACGCTGCAGGCGTTGCCCGAAGCTGCTGAAACCGCGGCCAAGAAAAAGGGAAAAGCCAAAACCGCGGCGAAGCCCACGGATACCAAGTCAGCAGCGGTAAAACCCGCCGAACCGCGACCGCGCAGCGAAACCGGTCGCCGCCAAGCCAACGACGGCCAAACCCGCAGCCAAGAAAGCCGGCAACGTCCGGCAAGTCCGCGTCCGCCAACCAGTAAGCGACACCCACGGCCGCGCGCGGGCATCGCGGCGTAAAGCCGCCTCTTCAAAAACTTCCGGTTCCGTGTTTATGGATTTCCAGCGCGCGCTCTGCGCGTTTCTGGAAGGACGTCGAGGGACCATGGCTGAAAAGATGACCATAGCCGCGCTGCAGCAGATGAAGCGCGACGGCAAGAAAAGCGTCGGCGTCGTCGCCTGGGATTACCAGATCGCGCGCATCGCCGACCGCGCCGGCGTCGATTTCATCTCGGTCGGCGACTCGGTCGGCGTCAATCTTTGGGGCCGCGATGAAGTCCTCGAAGTGACGCTCGACGAAATGCTGATCTGCTGCAAAGCCGTGCGGCGCGGCACCGAGCGCGCACTGGTGAGTTGCGACATGCCGTTTGGCCCGGTGCAAGAGGGCGCGCAGGCCGCGCTCACGGCGGCGAGGCTGCTGATCGAGGAAGGCGGCGCCGACATGATCAAGGTCGATGCCGCCGCCGACTTTCCCGACGTTGTGCGTTCACTCACCCGCGCCGGCATTCCGGTGTTTGCGCAGTTCGGTTTGACGCCGCAAACCGCAGCCAAGTTCGGCATTCCCTATAGCGCACAAAATTCACCGCAAGCGCAGGCCGCCGCCGAGGCGGCGGACAAACTCGTCGCCGAAGCAAAGTTGCTCGAAGAGAGCGGCGCGGCGCTGCTTGATTTCACCAATTCCGGCCCGGTCGCCGGCGCCGCCGTGGTCAAGGCCGTGCAGATTCCGGTGATCGGCGGTTTCGGCGGCGGGCCGTGGCTCGACGGCCGGGTGCGGCTCGCCCACACCGCGATCGGCTATGCCGAGAAATGGATCGACTCCAAGACCGAGACCTATGTGAATACCGCCAAGGCCGCGCTCGAGGCCTTCACCGCGCTGATCGCCGACGCCCGCGCCGGCCGGCAGATCAAAGGCTGATCATGGCGACCGCGATCATCGACGGCATCACGACACGCTACGAGGTCAAAGGCTCAGGCCCCCCGCTCCTGATGTACGCCCCCGGCGGCTTCAACGCGGTGGTGGAGGCGTGGGCGACGCTCGGCGTCTACGGCAAGACCAAAATGATCGAACATCTGCCGAAGCACTTCACCTGCATCATGTTCGACCGCCGCGAATGCGGACAATCGGGCGGGCGCGTCGAGCCGGTGACCTGGCAGCACTTCGTCGCGCAAGGCAAAGGTCTGCTCGATCATCTCGGCATCACGCGCGCGCATCTCATGGGCGGCTGCATGGGCTGTCCGCCGGTTGCGGCGTTCGCCGCTACGCACCCGGAAATGGTGCAGAGCATGGTGCTGTACTGGCCGGTCGGCGGGGTCAAATACCGGTTGTCGAGCCATCAGCGCTTCGCCGATCACCTGGACTTCGTCGCCAGCGACGGCCTCGAGCGGTGTCGTCACGCTGATAAAGAAAGAGGGCAAACCGTTCGGGGCCGATCCGCGCGGCGGCCCGTGGGCCTCGGTCATCAAGCACGACAGTGCCTTTGCCGCCGGCTACGCCGCGCTGGAGCCGGAGCGATACAAGAGAATTTGCGAGGCCATGTGCAACGCACTGTTCGATCGCGATACCGCGCCGGGCGCCGCGCCCGAACAATTGATGCGGATCGAGATACCGGCATTGGTGGTGCCGGGTCACGATGCGTCACATGCGACATCTGCGGCGCGCTATCTTGAAGAGTGCCTGCCGCAAGCCGATTATTGGGATGTGCCGGTCGAACAGCAGACCGAGGACAACGTTCCGGCACGCATTGTAGACTTCCTGTCGAGGGCCAAATCCTGAGGCGCCGGGGCCGTGACTGACTATTATTCATTGCTGTTGCGCGCGGTAACCGCGCCCGATGCCGGCGACGAGCAATGGCGCCGCCAGCTCTATGACCGCGCGCGGCAGATGCTGGTCACGCAGTTGCGCAACCGGCAACCGCCGGCGACCCAGGCTCAGATCAGAACGGAACGGCTGGCGCTGGACGCCGCCATCGCCCGCATCGAATCCGAGGCGGAGTGGACCACGAGTGACAGCGACGATATCGCCGACGTTCGCGCGATCAGGACGAAGCCTGCACCGGCGTCCGGTATGGCCAACACAAACGGGCCGGATGAAATCCGCCACGACTATCGGCATGGATCGTGCTCGCCGTCGTCGTGGCCGTGATTGGCGCCGGAGGCTACGCGCTTTGGTCGCGTCATTCCGCACAGCCCGTACCGGTCGCTGCAAGACCGAAGCACCGAAGACCGCGACGTCGCCGCCGGCAGCGCCCGTCGTTAAAGTCGCGACCGCGAAAGACGGCGACCTCGCCGCCGGCGTCGACGGCGGCTCGAACGATCCCGATCAGGCCTATTGGCTGCGCCGCCAGCCGACGTTCTATCGAACGCTGCAACCGGCCGGCACCATCATTGTCGATAAGCTGCAGCACTTTCTCTATTTGATTCAGCCGAACAACGTGGCGATGCGTTATGGCATCGGCATCGGCGGCGAATGCACCGAGCTGGCCGGCCTGCGGCACATCGCCGGCATGGCGGAATGGCCGCAATGGCAGGCCACGCAGGACATGATCGAGCGCAAGCTGGCCAAGCCGGGCGTCGTCCCCGGCACGCCCGGCAATCCGCTCGGCGCACGCGTGCTGCAACTCGATGACGGCAAATCCCGCATCAACGGCACCAACGCGCCGAAGACGATCGGCACGACCGTGATTTTCGGCTGCATACGTCTCGTCAACGATGACGTCGTCGATCTTTATAACCGGGTGAAGAGCGGAACCGCGGTGCTGGTGAACTAGACCGCTCGTCAAATTGCGCCGTCATTTCACGCGGCTCCACTGTACTTCTACCGATCGTTAGCCATTCGGTTTGCATCGCACCGATATTCCTCACCATTCCTTCAGCACATTCGAAGTTGTTAATCCGCGTTAAGCGGGCCGCAATCGCGCTGTCGTATGAAAGGACCTCGAAAGTCGGGACATTTGTGAAGTAACCGCATGGCAGCGATTGAAACACCGGCCGCAGGCGTGTCGCGCCCCGTGGCCCCGGAAGCAGTCGGCCGCGTCGCCGCCATGACCGGTTCGGAAGCCACGGTCGATCTGTCGGGACGCCCGCAGGGCGCCAATAGCGCGACCGTCGGCAAGTTCCTGGCCGTCACAACGGCCAAGAGCACGATCGTCGGCTTGATCACCGAGATCGGCGAACAGGCCGTATCCGGCGGTTTCCGCAAAATCGCCGAGGTGGACCTGATCGGCGAAATTCGCAACGAGAGCGGTTCGGCACGTTTCCGGCGCGGCGTGTCGGATTATCCGAACATCGGCGATGCCGCGATCGTACTTTCCGATGCCGAACTGAAAATGATCTACGGCACCGCCGAGGGCGACCGGGTCGAGATCGGACATTTGCAGCAAAACCCGAATGTCCGCGTTCACATCGACATCGAACAATTGGTCAGCAAGCATTTCGCCATCGTCGGCACCACCGGCGTCGGCAAGTCCAACGGTGTGGCGAGCATCCTGCAACGCATTCTCGACACGCGGTCGAGCCTGCGCATCTTCCTGATTGACCCGCACAACGAATACGGCCGCTGCTTCGGCGACAAAGCGCAGGTGCTGAACCCGCGAAACCTGAAGCTGCCGTTCTGGCTGTTCAATTTCGAAGAGATCGTCGATGCTTTCTTCAGCGGCCGCCCTGGCGTCGCGGAAGAGATGGAGATTCTTTCCGAAGCGATTGCCCTGGCGAAGGGCGCATATCTCCAGTACCGCGGAACAACAACGATTCTCTGATCGCGAAGAAGCGCGAGACGCGCAGCCCGGCTTTACAGCAGACACTCCGGTTCCCTATCGCATCGAGGATCTCATCGCCATCATCGACGAGCAGATGGGAAAACTTGAAAACCGTTCGTCGCGGATGGTCTACCACAAGCTGATCTCGCGGATTCAGACGATACGCAATCATCCGCGCTACGCGTTCATGTTCGAGAACGCCAATATCGGCGGTGACACCATGGCGGAGACGATCTGCCAGCTGTTCCGCTTGCCGCCGCAAGACAAGCCGATGACGGTCATGCAACTCGCCGGCTTCCCGGCCGAGGTCGTCGAACTCGCTCGTCTCGGTGCTCAGCCGCATGGCGTTCGATTTCGGACTGTGGAGCGAAGGCGTTTCGCCTCTGCTGTTCGTTTGCGAGGAAGCGCACCGTTATGCGCCTGCCGACAACAAAATCGGCTTCGGTCCGACCCGACGCGCGCTGTCGCGCATCGCCAAGGAGGGACGCAAATACGGCGTGTTCCTCGGCCTGATCACACAGCGGCCCGCCGAAATCGATCCGAACATCATCTCGCAATGCTCGACATTGTTCGTGATGCGGCTGTCAAACGATCGCGATCAGGCGCTAATCCGCTCGGCGGCATCCGACGCCGCATCCAACCTGCTGTCGTTCATTCCGTCGCTTGGAATGCGCGAGGCCTTCGTGCTCGGTCCGGGTGTCGGACTGCCCACTCGCATGACATTCGGCGAACTGCCACTGGAGAAGCGTCCGAACAGCGACTCCGCCAATACCCGCTCCGATGGCGGCGTCGACCTCACCCCGGACCTGATCCCGATGGTGATCGAGCGCTGGCGGAGCGCCACCGCCAATCAAAAGGCACGTGAGTTTGAGGTTTCGGAATCTCAGCCTGCCCCGCCACCGCTCGGCGTCCAACAATCGGCCTTGCAGCGGCCGGTGACACCGCAGTCGCCGCCACTCCAGCCGGCCCAGCGCCCTGAACTGCGTTCGAGCCTGTTGAAGAAGCCGCTTGATGCTTCCCTCGGCACGCCGCCGAACCCGCTCCAGCGCCCGCGCTGATTCAGCGACGCTGCGCTATACCTTGGCCATGTGCAGCGGCGCGTCGGTGACATCCTGTAATGCCTCGAGCGTCAGCCCCTGCACCATGTCGCGCACGGCAAAACCGTCGTCGGTGACATCGATCACGGCAAGATTGGTGTAAACGCGCTTGACGCAGCCCACCGCGGTCAGCGGATAGGTGCAGCGCCGTACCAATCTGCTCTCACCGGTCTTGGTGGTCTGATCCATGATCACCCAGAGATTTCTGGTGCCCGAGGCCAAGTCCATAGCGCCGCCGACAGCGGGTGCGCTCTCGTTGTCCGACGTCGACCAGTTCGCTATATCGCCGTTCTCCGCGACCTGGAACGCGCCGAGCACACAAAGATCGAGATGGCCGCCGCGGATCAGCGCGAAGCTGTCGGCGTGGTGCATATACGAACCGCCGGTCCGCAGCGTGATGTATTGCTTGCCGGCATTGATCAGCCAGCGATTGATCTTGTCGGGCGCCGGTCCGGGCCCCATGCCGAGGACTCCGTTCTCGGACTGGAACACGGCCTCGCGCTCGACCGGCACGTAGTCGGCAACTTGCAGCGGCGCACCGATGCCGAGATTGACGTACCAGCCTTCCGGAATGTCGTCCGCAAGGCGCGCGGCCATTTCACGGCGCGTCATCGGCTTATAGGCGAACTGACCGTTCACGGCGCTCTCCCCTTCATTACGTCACCGTCGGCTCGCCGTATGGCACGTGCACGACGCGATCCACGTAAATTCCTGGCGTCGCGATCTTCTCCGGATCGAGTTGGCCAAGCTCGACGATGTGCTGGCTCTGCACGACGGTCAAATCCGCAGCCGTCGCCATCACCGGATTGAAGTTACGCGCCGACGAATTGTAGGTCAGGTTGCCCCAGCGATCGGCTTCCCAGGCTTCCACGAGCGCCACGTCGCCGTGCAACGCCTGTTCGAGGATGTAGCGGCGGCCGTTGAACTCGCGTTCCTCTTTGCCTTCCGCAAGCTTCGTGCCCGCCGCGGTCGCGGTGTAGAACGCCGGAATGCCGGCGCCGGCGGCGCGCATGCGCTCCGCCATGGTGCCTTGCGGCACACATTCGAGCTCGATACGGCCCTCGCGCCACAGCGCTTCGAACACGACGGGATCGGCGGTGCGTGGAAACGAGCAGACGATTTTACGCACGCGGCCTGTTTCGAGAAGCGCCGCCAGTCCGACGTGACCGACGCCGGAATTGTTGGCAACGACAGTGAGATCTTTCGCGCCCTGCTCGATCAAGCCGGCAATGAGCGCATTCGGCTGACCGATACTGCCGAAACCGCCGACCAACACGACGGCGCCGTCCTTAACGCCGGCCAGCGCATCGGCCATGCTCTGCACGATCTTGTTGATCATGGTGTTCGCAACGCCCGGACGATTATCCCGCCACCTGCATCCGGTCGCTGTCGCGGAACGCCGGCATCACTTCGCTCGCAAAGCGGCGCAGCGTCTCGTTGGCATGGCCGGAAACGCCGCCGCCATTGAGCAGAATATACTGGACACCAAGACTGCGGAGCTTTTCGAGCTTGCCGGCGATCTCGTCCGGATTGCCATAGAGCGCGCTTTCTTCGCTCGCTTCGCGGGTATCGGAATAGGCCATGATGCTGGCCTGGTTTCTGGTGCCCGGCGCACTTGAAATCGCTTCGAGCCGCCGTTGCGCCTCCATGCGGCGCTCCAGCGCGGCATCCTTGTCGGCGGCATCCTTTGCCACGAAGAACGCGCGTGCCACACCGACATTCGACGGGTCGAAGGTGTGGCCGAATTCTTCCATCGCTTCCTTGTAGATCGTGATGCGCTCGGCAACCGTCTCGAATGACGCGAACTGGTCGAGCAGCAGATTGTAGCCGCGCTTCGCGACAGCTCGAATCGAATCCCTGCTGCCGGCGCCCATCCACAACGGCGGATGCGGCTTTTGAGCGGTCGGCGGTTCGACGATGATGTCCTCGAAATTCCAGTACTTGCCGTGGTGGGAGAAGCGCTGCTTCGACGTCCACGCCTTGACGATGACGTCGAGTGATTCATTGAAGCGCCCGTCGGCCTCGGCGATCGGCACACAGAACCCGGCAAATTCGTTGTGGCGGTAGCCCTTGCCGACGCCAAAATCGAGCCGGCCGCCGGAGAGCAGATCGATGCTCGCGGCTTGCTCGGCGATCAGCACCGGATTGTGCCACGGCAGCACCAGCACGGCGGTGCCAAGCCGAAGCGTCCTGGTTTTCGCCGCTACCCACGTCAGCAGCGACAGGCTCGCCGAGACCTGACCGAAGCCGGTGAAATGATGTTCGACCAGAAAGGTCGAGTGATAGCCGAGTGCCTCAGCCTCGATATTGTACTCGACGAACTGCTTGTAGCCTTGGCCGGAATCGACATCCGGCCCGCCATGGCGGGCCGTCGCGCTACCGAAAAGTCCGAACTTCATGTGGGCGCTCTCCCTGCGTCACCTCGTAATGTAGCCCATGCGGTGTGGGCGGAGCTATAGTCGGGGTGTGGGGGAAATCACATGCGCCGGGATATTTTCACAAGCTTTGCTGCATTTTCGCTGCTCGCTGCGCTTTTAACCTTGCCGCAAAATCAAGCCGGAGCGCAGGACTATCCGACGCGGCCGCTCACCATGATCGTGCCGTATCCGGCCGGCGGCGGCGTCGACGCCATGGGCCGCATCGTCGGGCAGAAGCTTTCGGAAGCGCTCGGCCAGCAGGTCATTATCGAAAACCGCGGCGGCGCCGGCGGGATGATCGGGACCCGCGATGCCGCGAAGGCCGCACCCGACGGCTACACCGTCGTGATGCTGCTGACCGGCATCAGCCTCGGCAACAATCCCGGTTACGACCTGCAAAAGGACTTCGCCCCGATCGGGCTGGTCGCATCGACGCCGATGATTGTTGTTTCGAATCCGGCGTTTCCAGCGAAGTCGCTCGCTGACGTCATCGCGCTCGCCAAGAAAGACCCCGGCAAATATTCCGACGGCACGCCACCGGCGCCGACCGTGAACTACTTCGCTGCAGTGTTGCTCAACACCCTGGCCGACATCGACATCACCGTCGTCACCTACAAAGGCACCGGACCGCTCACTACCGATTTGCTCGGCGGCCATGTGCCGCTTGGCATCAACACCATCCCGGCATGCGTCAGCCAGGTCGCGGCGGGGCAATTGCGGGGCCTCGCTATCGCCGACACCAGACGTTCGCCGGCATTGCCGGATGTGCCAACGTCCGCCGAATCCGGGCTGCCGGGCTACGAAGCGGTGCAGTACTACGGGCTCGCTGCACCCGCAGGAACGCCAAAACCGATCGTCGACCGGCTCAACAAGGAACTGGTCAAAATCCTCAACACCGACGAGATGAAAAAGCGGCTGTTGCAGGAAGGCAGCGTGCCGACACCGGGCACGCCGGGAGACTACACCGCCAACATGGTGCGCGAAGAAGGCAAGTGGGCCGCGTTGGTGAAGAAGCTCGGACTGAAGTTCGAGTAGAGCATCACGCCGGCTTGAACATAGGCACCGGCGGCCCGTCCTCGGTGTCCTTGAACACCACCGTGACCGGCTGACCGATGTGCAGCGTGTCGAAATCGCAATCGACGATGTTCGTCATCATCGTCGGCCCTTCGGCGAGCGTGACGTAGCCGATGGCATAAGGCTCCTTGGCGCGGCGCATCACGCTGAAGGTGTAGATCGTTGCTTTGCCCGGCGACTCGCGCAGCGCTACCTTGTCGCTTGAGCAGAACGGGCAGATTGCACGCGGATACCAGTGGGCCTTGCCGCAGGCACTTACATACCGGAACCGTGAAACGGTGCTCGCGCGCCGCATTCCAGAATGCCTCGCCCTCGACAGTCACGATCGGCGGCGGGATTTTTCGCATCTCAGCCATCGCTCACTCCCGTTCCATGATCAGCGTTGCACTGCCGTGGCGTGTGCCGAGCTGCAGCCCGGTGCCTTGCGCCAGCGCGAGATTGCAGTTCTTCACCTGCACCGCAGGATGCGCTTCGCCGCGCAACTGCCGCACCGCCTCGATCACCTTGGTCATGCCGCCGCGATTGGCCGGGTGGTTGTTGCATAAGCCACCGCCGTCGGTGTTGAACGGCAGCTTGCCGATACCGGAAATCAGATTGCCGTCGGACACGAACTTGCCGCCGGCGCCCTTCTCGCAAAATCCGAGATCCTCGATCTGGATCAGCACCGTAATGGTGAAGCTGTCGTAGATCGACGCGTATTTGATGTCAGCGGGTTTGATGCCGGCTTCCGCAAATGCGGTCGGGCCGGTGCGCGCGGCGCCCGACGTCGTCAGATCGAACGTGCCGCCGGAAAGATGCTTCACCGTTTCGCCCGCGCCGATGATTTTCACCGGCGGTCGTTTCAGACTTTTGGCAATCTCCGGCTTGACGATCACCAGCGCGCCGCCGCCATCGCTGATAACGCAGCAATCGAGCCGGTGCAGCGGCGAGGCGATCACCGGTGAATTCACCACCTCCTCGACCGTCACGACCTTCGGCAGCATGGCATTCGGATTGTGCTGTGCATGATGCGACGCGGCCACTTTGACCCACGCCAGTTGCTCGCTGGTGGTGCCGTATTGATGCCTATGGCGCATCGCGCACATCGCGTAGCTGTTCGCCGTGGTCAGACCGTACGGCCCTTCCCACGGCGCTTCCGGCTGGCTGGCATCGCGCTGTCGCGGCGCCGTCCCGGTAGCCTGGCCGTCGCTTCGCGGCCGGCCGGCGAGCGTCACCAGCGCCACATTGCATTTGCCGAGCGCAATGGCTTCCGCCGCATGGGCCGCAAGCGCGACATAAGATGTGCCGCCAAGTTCGGTGGAATCGAGATGGCGCAACTTCAGGTTCAGGTACTCAGCCATGGTGGCCGCGCCGGGCGCCGGCGCATCGCCGGCACAGAAATAACCGTCAACGTCATCTCGCGTGAGCCCTGCGTCGTTGAGCGCACCCAGCGCCACTTCGGCGTGCAATTGCGCGACCGTCTTGTCCGACGCGTGCCGTGTCGGATGCTCGAACGCCCCGGCGATATAGGCCTTGCCCTTGATCGTCATCTGCAAATTTCTCCTGCGGCCATGACGGTAACCCGAATTGAGCACAAGCGAAATCCGGGGTTCACTGGAGTCCTGAAACGCGATGTTCAATCAGAAAACCGGCCGGCAAATATGAACCAGCGACCTCTGAGGAAAATGGATATCGTCAAGCTGTTGCAGAAAAAGCACGGCCTTGGCTCGTTCCTTGAAATATCAACACCGACGACCGGCTTTACATTTTCGGAAATAATCGACGCCGTGCCGGACGCGCACCGGCTTGTATACAACTGCCCCGCCGGCGACGACGACGGACAGACGTACACTTATCGAACCGAAACCTTAACGTCGCGCGAACTCACCCGTGCGATCTTGGCTGCGAACCGGAATACGCCCTGCTACGACATTGTGTTCGTCGATCCATTTCACACTTATGATTGCTCTTCGAACGACCTGTCCTGTGCTTTTTCGTTATTGCGTTCCGGCGGCTTCATGGTTGTGCATGATTGCAATCCGGAGGACAAAGCACTCACTTCACCAGAATTCACCCAAGGCGCATGGCTTGGTGTCACCTACGCAGCCTTCATCGATTTCACGCTGCACCACGACAATACAAGCTTTTATACAGTCGACACCGATTTCGGATGTGGCGTCGTTTATAAGGATCGACCGGGATATGATGTCGCGTGGCACGCCTGCGAAGATGCTCGCAACAGCCTGGCCGCCGGCTGGCGCGCTACTGATCGCGATAGCGCAGCCCGCTTCGACTTTTTTTCGCAAAACCGCCGCGAGTTGTTACATCTGAAAAGCGTTGAGGAATTTGCCGCGCTTGAGGGTATCTCGCTCGCGGAAGCTGTAAAGGAGAATTGAGAATGGAGTTGGGACTTAAAGGAAAGATCGGTCTGGTGACCGGATCGAGCCGCGGCATCGGCCGCGGCGTCGCACTGGCGCTGGCCGCCGAAGGCTGCGACGTCATGCTGACCGGGCGCGATCAAAAGGCGCTCGAAGAAGTGGCCGCGGCAATCCGCAAGCAAGGCCGCAAGGCCGCGCTGTCAGTGATCGACCTTCGCGAAAAAGATGTCCCGGCGAAACTCATCGAACAGACCAAGCGCGAGCTCGGCGGCCTCGACATCCTCGTCAACAATGCCGGCGCCACCAAGCGCGGTGATTTCATGGAGCTCACCGACGCCGATTTTGAAGACGGCTACGCGCTGAAATTCTTCGGCCACGTCCGTTTGACCCGCGCCGCGTGGCCGCTCCTGAAGGAGCGGCGCGGTTCACTGATCACAATCGGCGGCACCGGCGGGCGAAAGCCGACTGAAGAGTTCACCATCGGCAGTTCGGTCAATGCAGCCGTCGCGGCGTTCACCAAATGCATGGCTGACCGCGGCAAGCACGAGGGGGTCCATGTCAACTGCATCCACCCGAGCATGGTCGAAACCGACCGGCTGTGGCGCCGCATCAAGGCCGAGATGGATCGCACCGGTTGGCCGGAGGCGAAAGCACGCGAAGAGATGTGCAAGGGCTTCGGCATCACCCGCTTCGGCAAGGTCGAAGACGTCGCCGACCTCATCCTTTTCCTGGTTTCGTCACGTGGGACGTGGATGCACGGAGCCACCATTGACCTCGATGGCGGCGAGATACCTACACTGTGACCAACATTCTGCTTACTGCCGCCCGCATCGGACCGGCCGAAATCAAGAACCGTATCGTCATGCCGCCGATGACGACGCGGACTTCCGACGCCGAAGGCTTCGTCACCGACGACTCGGTCGCCTACTACATGGCGCGGGTGAATGGCGGCGTCGGCCTCATCACCGTCGAGATGGCGTCGCCGGAAAAGTGCGGCCGGCATCGGCGGCACGAAGTCGGCATCTATGACGACAAGTTCATTCCTGGCCTGACGCGGCTTGTCGGCGAGATTCATCGTGGCGGCGCCAAAGCATCGATCCAGCTTGGCCACGGCGGCGGTCATACCCGCATCGACATTTGCGGCGAGACGCCGATCGCACCATCGGCGATCCCCCATCCGGTTTACGAGACGACATTCGAGGTCATTGTTCCGGAGGCGATGACCAAGGCGCGCATCGCGCAATCCATTGCCGCCCACGCCGCAGCCGCGCAGCGCGCGCAGAAAGCCGGCTTCGATTGCGTCGAAGTCCACGCCGCCCACGGTTACCTGATCTCGCAATTCCACGCGCCATTCGAGAACCGGCGCGACGACGAGTATGGCGGCAGTCTCGAGAACCGCGCCCGCTTTGGCCTTGAGGCCCTGCGCGCAGTGAAAGCAGCTGTGCCGGGCCTCGGCGTGATCTACCGGCTTTCGGTCGAAGACTTTTTTCCCGGCGGACTGAAGTTCGAGGAAGGCAAACAGATTGCGCTTTGGGCGGCGGAGGCCGGCGCCGACGCGCTGCATATCACCGCGGGGCATTATCGTTCGCTGCCGTCAGCACAGGTCGTGCTGCCGCCGATGGCGATGCCCGACGGGCCGTTTCTGGAATTCGCCGCCGAGGTGAAGAAGCACGTTTCGCTGCCGATCATCGCGGTGGGCCGGCTCGGCGATCCGGCGTTCGCGGAAGCCGCGGTGGCGAGCGGCAAAACCGATTTCATCGCGCTCGGCCGCACGCTGGTGGCGGACCCGCAATGGGTTGAGAAGGTCGCACGCGGCGAGCCGGTCCGCCGCTGTCTCGCCTGCAACACCTGCATCAACGAAATGCGCGGCGGCGCGCGCATCGGCTGCGTGGTCAACGGCAGCGCCGGGCGCGAAACGGCATTCGCCAATGCAAAACCGCCGCACGGCGAACGCATCGCCGTGATCGGCGCGGGGCCTGCGGGCCTCACCTATGCGTCGCTGGTCGCGGAGGGCAACACCGTCACGGTTTTTGAAAAAGCAGCACGAGCCGGCGGCAGTTTCCGCTACGCCGGCAAGGCCCCTTTGTTTCAGGAAGTCGAGGCCACGCCACGAAGCTTTGAACGTTATGTCGCTGACATGGTCGCAGCGTGCAAAATGAAAGGTGTCACATTCCGCTTTTCAACCGACGTGATCGCAAATCCGGATGTACTCGCGCCGTTCGATCGCATCGTGATCGCAAGCGGTGCATCGTATCGTTTCGGTCTCGGCGCGATTGCGCCGTTGTCACTCGATACCGGAGTGGCGCGTTGGCCTGGAATTGCGCGACTGATGTCATCGCCAAAAGTGCGTGACTGGTTCTACTACCGCGCTCGGCAAGCCACTGGCGAAAAATTCAAGGCATTGGCGCGACCTGGCCAAAAGGTCATGGTGATTGGCGACGCCGCGCAGGCCGGCAAAAGCAAACCGGCGATCACCAGCGCGTTTGAAGCCGCCTTGCTGGACAAGCAGCCGGCTTAAAATACCTTTATCGCGCTGTGTTCCATCACCTACCCGCTGGCACAGTTATTGCTGTATTATCGCGGTACGCAGGGACGATGAAATGCCCGCGAAATTACGCCTTGATCAGGTCAGTATGGCGTTTAAGACGCCGAACGGCGTCTTTGCGGCGCTGTCGCCGGTATCGCTGACCATCGAGCAAGGCCGCTTTGTCAGCCTGATCGGTCCGTCCGGCTGCGGCAAAAGCACCATCTTCAACATTGTCGCCGGGCTTCTGGAACCGAGCGGCGGACGCGTGTTGATCGATGGCGCGGATGCAACCGGAACGATAGGCCGCGTCGGTTACATGCTGCAGAAGGATTTGCTGCTGCCGTGGCGCACGGTGCTCGACAACGTCATCCTCGGCATGGAAATACAGGGCGTGCCGCTGCGCCAGGCACGCGAGCGTGCGCTGCCTCTGCTGCACCGTTACGGATTGTCCGGCTTCGAATATCTCTATCCGAATGCGCTGTCCGGCGGCATGCGGCAGCGCGCGGCGTTGTTGCGCACGCTGTTGTTCGACACCGACATCATTCTGCTCGATGAGCCGTTCGGCGCGCTCGATGCGCAAACCAAATTGCAGATGCAGGAATGGCTGCTGGGACTGTGGTCGGACTTCGGCAAGACCGTCGTGTTCGTCACGCACGACATCGAGGAAGCGATTTATCTTTCCGATGAAGTTCACGTCATGGCGACACGGCCGGGACGGATAGTCGAATCCATCGCGGTACCGATCCCGCGGCCGCGCACCCGCACCGCAACGTTGACGCCGGAATTCGTGGCGATCAAGCAACGGTGCCTGGCGCTGTTGACCGACCGGCCACGATGCCGCTGTCGGCGAGGCCGCATGACGGTGCAGGAAACATCCCGCGTCGGCAGCGCGCTCAAACTTCCGCGCGCGGAGCCCGCACGAACCCCGCCCCGGCAAAAACCGGTGCGCCGCCTGCCGGTGCAGAAAGACTGGCCGCTTTGGGCGATCATCGCCGCGCAGCTCGGCATCTTCATCGGCCTGATCGCGCTTTGGCAATTGGCGGCCGATACCGGCGCGATCGACGGCTTCTTCTGGTCGAAGCCAAGCGCCATCTACGCAACGCTGATCAAGTTCTTCACCGAAGGCGACGCCTGGATCGACATCAGCTTCACCTTCCGCTCGACGATCATCGGCTTCTTCATCGGCACCACGTTCGGCTCGCTGCTCGGCCTGTCGTTCTGGTGGTCGCGCAACTACGCCGCGATCGTGCAGCCCTATGTCATCTGCTTTGAAACGCTGCCGAAGCTTGCGCTGGCGCCGCTCGTTATCCTCGTGTTCGGCCTGGGTCTCGCATCCAAGATCGCAATCGCCACAGCGTTGACGCTGGTGGTGGCAACGCTGACGGCCTACGCCGGCGTGAAAGCGGTCGATCCCGATCAGGAGCGGCTGTTCTACTCGCTGGGCGCCAGCCGCTTGCAGGTGTTCCGCAAGCTCGTGGTGCCGTTCTGCCTGCCGTGGATCATCTCGGTATTGCGGGTGAATATCGGTCTGGCCCTGACCGGCGCCGTCGTCGGCGAATTCATCGCCGCGCAGCACGGCCTCGGCCGACAGATCCTTTACGCCGGCCAGACCTACGACATCGCGCTGGTCTGGGTCGCGGTGCTCGTGCTCTCGACCCTCGCCGTCATCATGTACGCAGCCGTCTCATGGCTTGAGAGCGTGCTGCGCAAAGGCGTCAAGCAATAAACCACGCGGATGTAACAGGAGAGTTTGTCATGACCACACGCAAATACAGCCGGCGGACAATCTTGAGTTCGTCGGCTCTCGCCGGCGCAGCAATTGTCGCGCGACCTTACATCGTCAAAGCCGACACCAAGGAAGTGCTGATCGCGGAGCCGGTACATGGCACCGGCTATCTGCCGCTCTATATCGGCATGGCGAAAAATCTGTTCGACGACGTCAAGGTCAACATCGTCACCATCGAGACCGGCTCCGGCCATACCAATGCGGTGCTGTCCGGCCAGGCCTTCGCCTTTATCGGCGGTCCGGAGCACTGCGCCTTCGCCAAGGTGAAAGGCGCCGAGTTGCGTTGCGTGGTCAATTGCGTGGATCGCGGCAACGTCTATTTCTGCGCCGCGTCCGACGTGCAACCGACCGACAAGGACTGGCCGAGCTACGTCAAAGGCAAGACCGTCGCCACCAGCGGCTTCGGCGGCACGCCGAATTCGATCACGCGTTACCTGCTGAAAAAGTGGAATCTCGACCCGGCAAAAGACGTCACGCTGGTCGAAACCGCCAATTCCGCCATCCTGCCGGTGGTGAAGAACAAGCAGGCGCAGATCGGCTGTTCCACCGAGCCGTTCATCACCCAGGGCGTGCGCAACGGCGCCTGGGGCGAGCCGTTCATCAGTATCCCGAAGGATCTCGGCCCCTACGCCTATTCGACTTTCAACGTCCGCCTCGACTCCATCCAAAAAACGCCCGAGCTCGTCACCGGCTTCGTGCGCGGCATGATGAAATCGCTGAAATTCGTTCAGGAAAATCACGACGAGGCGGCCGAACTCGCCCAGAAACAGTTTCCGACCATGGCGATCGAGGATCTCAAGGCCACGCTCGCCCGCTCGTTCGCCGACGAGATGTGGAGCAAGGACGGCATGGTCAGCCGCGCCGCCTGGGACACCGCCAAGTCGGTGGTCATGAGCGCCGGTATTCTCAAAACCGATGTCGGCTATGACGAAATCATCGACATGAGTTTCGTCGAAAAAGCGCACGCCAGCCTGTAAGCTTTGCTCCAGGGAACGGGACGATCTACCCTCCGCCTACGCCCAATACGAAAGGAAGCGCCATGTCCGAATCCGAACCGATCTGGAACAAGTTCCTCACCGAGCGCGACAAGTCGGTGTTCGGAACATCCGGCTACGGCGCACGCGGCGGCTTCGGCAAGCGGCCGGCTCTCCTGGTCATCGATGTGAACTGGGCGTTCTGCGGCGACCGGCCGGAGCCGATTCTTGAATCGATCAAACGCTGGCGCAATTCCTGCGGCGAGGACGCCTGGGTCGCCCTGCCCTATATCCGCTCGTTGCTCGACAAGTGCCACGACAAGGGCGTGCCGGTGCTCTACACCACCGGCGTGCGGCGCGAGGACAACTGGGATTCCGGTTCGTGGCTGTGGAAGAATTCGCGCGGCAATGAGGATCGCGAGACCGATCGTGACCAATCTCGACGGCAACGAGATCGTCACGCCGATCGCTCCGGGCCCGAAGGACATCGTGCTGCTCAAGCAGAAGCCGTCGGGCTTCTTCGGCACCAACCTGGCGAGCTACCTCACGCTGCTTGCAATGCGACAGCCTGATCGTCACCGGCACGACGACGTCGGGCTGCGTGCGCGCCACCGTGCTGGATGCGTTCAGCCTGAATTACCGCATCGCGCTCGCGGAAGAAGGCTGCTTCGACCGCTCGCAGGCCAGCCACGCCATCAATCTTTGCGACATGAACGCGAAATATGCCGACGTGGTGAAAACGTCCGAGGTGCTCGGCTTCCTCGATACGCTACAGAGCGGCATGTACCATCTTCCGGCGGGCAACGCGCCGAAAGGCGAGGCCAAGCACGCGAGCCTACTGACCGGACTTATATCTCTTCGGGCAGAGGCTCGGCGCCGTACAGCTCGCGCAGAACGCGCGGCAGCGTCAGCCCCTGCACGACGATGGTGAAAATCACGACGGCGTAAGTCACGACCAACAGGTCGGCGCGCCACGGCGAGGCCGGCAGCGACAGCGCCAGCGCAATCGATATGCCGCCGCGCAAGCCGGCCCAGGTCAGTACGGCGATTTCCCGCCCCTTGTCCCGTAATCGCTCGCGCGTCAGCACCAGCGGAACGGTGACGCTGACCAGCCGCGCCAGCACCGCCAGCGGGATTGCAAAAGCGATCGGCACCAGCTCGATCGGCGCAATCACCAGTCCAAGAATTTGTAAGCCGAGAGCGAGGAACAGCAGGGTGTTGATAAGCTGATCGAGCAGCGACCAGAACCCGACCAGTACAGCCCGCGTATCAGGCTTCATGCCAAAGCGCGGCGACGGCGAAGCAAGCGTCAACCCGGCGCTCACGACCGCGATCGGGCCGGACAATTCGGTCAGGTTCGCGATCCGATAGATACCGATCACCAGCGCCAGCGAAATCAGAAGCTGCAAGCCACTATCGGCAATCCGCCGCAGCAGCAACGCCGCAAGCCATCCGCCCGCGAAACCGAGCAGCGCACCACCGACGATTTCGCGCAATAGTGCGATCGCCACAGTCCCGTGGCCGAATACGTAGGTGTCGCCTTCGGTAACGCCGAGTGCGACCAGGAACAGCACCACACCGGCGCCGTCGTTGAACAGGCTTTCCCCGACAATCGCGGTGCGCACACCCGGCGGCAGAGACGATCCTTGTTGCAGGAGATTTTCAACCACTACAGCGTCGGTCGGCGCGAGGATCGCTCCGAGCACGATGCACCACACGAACGGCACGAAAGAACCGATCAGACCGTAGGTGTAGTACATCGCGCCACCGAACAGGACGGTGGAAATAATGACGCTCACGGTCGCGAGCAGCAGGATCGTGGCGCGGCGCCGGTTGAGCTCGGCAACGTCGATATGAAGGCTGCCGGCGAACAGCAGCAGCGCCAGTATGGCGTTGAGAAAGACCTGCGGCAGATGCGCGTCATCGAGCGTGCCGCGGAACCACGACATGACGTGCAGATGAAACACGTGATCGCTTGATACGATCAGCAACGAGAAGGTGAGCGCGCCGAGCAACATGCCGATTGCGGGCGGCAGCCCAATCAACAGGTGATTGATGCACCCGATGACAACCGCCAGCCCCAGAACAATGGCTAAAAGATCAACCGGTTCGAATTCCATCACGTCCGTCGCCGATGCGGCATCAAGCACCTTATGCCATGTGCCGTAACCGTATAAAATCCGCGAAACAACAAAGCCGGAGGATACGCCGTGGCCCAGGCATTACATCGCGTGAAGATCGCGCCGAAGGGCATGGGACTTAACGACTTCGTCGCCATGCAGGAAGGCTTTTTCGCAGCGGAAGGTCTCGATGTCGAGTTCGACTGGAAGACATTTCGCGGCACGCAGTCGAGCTGGAAAGGCCTTGAATACCTGCACCGGCCGCAGGACCGGCCCTATACCGACGACAAGGCCGAGGTGATCCAGGGCGCCTGCGTCTGGGGCAGCATCTGCAATGCCGGAGCCGGCATGGGCCGCTTCGTCGCCGACGCTTACGGCGTATCGCCGTGGGCGATTTTCGTGCGGCCGGACTCGCGTATCCACCAGCCGCGCGATCTCAAGGACGTTCCGATCGCGGTCGGCATGCGGGCCGGCAGCCACTTCAATGTGCCCTATCGGCTGGAAAAATTCCTGCCGCTCGAAAACATCAAGACGATCAATACCGGCGGCTTCAGCGCGCGGCTGCGGGCGCTGCTCGACGGCGAGGTCGAAGCGGCAAGCCTGCTGCCGCCGCAAATCGCGATGGCAGAGCAACTCGGCTTGCGCAAAATCATCGAGGATACGTTCCACACGCTGTGGTGGGTGCCGGATGGTTCGCCGCCCGAGGTCGTGACGTCGTATCTGCGTGCGCTGGACCGCGCCGAGAAAGCAATGGACGCCAACCTCGGCAAATACCTGCCGCTATGGAAGCTTGCCGTGCCTGCGGAGTTCGAAGACGCCCATCCCTGGGATTTCACCAGGTTCGGCCGCGGCGAGCGGTTCGTCTACGAGATGATATCGCACACCGAATTCGACGAAGTGATGGATCAGGTCAAGCGCTGGGGGCTCGACGACTATCTCAAGGACAGCAGCTTCGAAAACCTCGCGGCGAACCTCACGCGCTAATCGTTACACCCTGCCCACCTGCTTCTGCGCGGCGGTGAAGTGGCCGAAGTTCTGCGTCGGTGCCATCATCAGGAAGCGATAGCCTTCCTTCACAATGCGCTCGACATTGCCGCTCTCGACGTGCGGATGTCCGACCACGACATTGTGCTTCTTGCAGGTATCGACGACCCGTTTCATCCACTTGAGCAATTCCGGATGCTCGTATTGGCGCGGGATGCCGAGTTCCTGGCCGAGATCGCCTTCGCCGATCAGGATGGCGCCGATGCCGGGCACCTTGGTCAGCATGGCGTCGAGATTCTCGACGCCGCGGGTATCCTCGATCTGCAGGATGCAGAAGATCTCGCCCTGCGGATAGAGCGGCCAGACGTCGGCCTTGCCGTAATACTCCTGCTGGCCGAGGCCCCAGTAACGCGCCGCCGTGGTCGGGCCGTCGCCACGGATGCCGACGGGCTCGTAGTACTTGGCGCTTTTGAGCCGTGGGTAACGGCACGCGCCCACGGCGTTCGCCGCTTCTTCGACGGTCGAGATGTGTGGAAATACAATGCCGAAGCAGCCAACATCGAGCGCCTGCTTGGCTTGCCACTGCGCCATCTCGACGCCGTTCACCGGGATACGCACCAGCGGCGTCACCGGCGGCACGAGGCCTGCCTTGGCGATCTGCGCGCGGTTGAGCATGTATTGCAGGCAATCCCGCAGCCGGCCGCTGTCCCACGGATTGTGCTCCATCTCGAACACGCAGCCGTCGTATTTCGAGGCGCTCATGGCGACCGCCGAGTTGGTGTGGGCGGGCGCAAAACAGGTGAGCGCGTGCTGGCCCGCTTCGAGTGCGCGGATGATGTTGTTAAGACGCGGCAATTCGGCCATTTTCTGCAATCTCCTTATGGGCGGGCGGCACTCTATCAGATCGGGAACCGGGTTTGACAATGGCGCCGCGGTCCGTAAGCATCCCCCCGATCCAGAAACCATAAACCACGAAGAATGGCGCCATGATCATTGATTGCCACGGCCACTACACCACCGAGCCCAAGGACCTGCATCGTTTCCGGAAAGAACAGACCGCGGCCGCCAGTGCGAACGACAAGGCGGCAATGCCGTCGCGCGCGGCGCTCAAGATGTCCGACGACGAAATCCGGGAAAGCATCGAGCAGAACCAGCTCAAGCTGCAGCGCGACCGTGGCACCGACGTCACGATTTTTTCACCGCGCGCGTCGGGCATGGGCCATCACATCGGCGACGAAAGCGTCAGCGTCGAGTGGTCGCAAATCTGCAACGACCTGGTCGCCCGCGTCGTTTCGCTCTACCCGAAGAACTTCATCGGCGTATGCCAGCTGCCGCAGTCGCCCGGCGTCGATCCGAAGAACTCCGCCGCCGAACTCGAGCGCTGCGTGAAAATGGGCTTCGTCGGCTGCAACCTCAATCCCGATCCGTCCGGCGGCTATTTCAACTCGCCACCGATGACCGACAAGTCGTGGTTCCCGCTCTACGAGAAGATGATCGAGCTCGACGTGCCGTGCATGATTCACGTGTCGGGCTGCTGCAATCCGGCGATGCACACCACCGGCTCATATTATCTCAATGCCGATACCATGGTGTTCATGCAGGTCATTCTCTCCGACCTGTTCAAGAATTTTCCGAAGCTGAAATTCATCATCCCGCATGGCGGCGGTGCGGTGCCGTTCCATTGGGGCCGGTTCCGCGGCATCGCGCTCAACAACGGCAAGCCAGAGCTTGCCGAGATCATGGGCAACAACATCTTCTTCGACACCTGCGTCTATCATCAGCCAGGCATCGACTTGCTCACCAAGGTGGTGCCGATCGATAATATCCTGTTCGCATCGGAAATGGTCGGTGCGGTGAAGGGCAACGATCCGCGGACCGGTTTCGGCTTTGACGACACCAAGCGCTACGTCGAGGGCGCCCCGATCAGCGCCGCCGACCGCAAGAAGATCTTCGAGGACAACGCGCGCAAGGTTTATCCGTTGCTCAAGAACCACGCGGCCGTCAAAGCGGCATAGCCGATGGCGCCGTTTCCGTTCGATAAGGCGGTCACGCATTGGTAGAACGAAAGTCGGTACGGACCGGGCGAAGGTCGCATCTCATCACCATTGGCCCGCGTGAGGTCGAAACGCACGGGCTGGGCACCGGATTCTCGAGCGATCTTTATCATCGCTCCATGGCCGTGCACTGGCCGGGATTCTTCGGCAGCGCGGCGCTGATCTTTATTGTCCTCAACACCGTCTTCGCCTTCCTGTTCTGGCTCGGCAACAACCCGATCGCCAACGTGGCGCCGGACCTGCCGCTGCCGCTGAGCCTGTTTTATTTTTCGATCGAAACGCTGGCGACGGTCGGCTACGGCGACATGCACCCGCAGACCAACTACGGGCATCTCGTCGCTACCGTCGAGATCTTCACCGGCATGAGTTTCCTCGCAGTGATGACCGGGCTGATATTTGCCCGTTTTTCGCGGCCGAGAGCCCACTTTGTGTTTGCCCGGCACCCCGTCGTGACCACGTATCAGGGCGTGCCGACACTGATGATCCGCATCGCCAATGCACGGCACAACACCATTTCACAGGCCACGGCACAGCTTTGGGTCTTCAAGCTGGAGCTGACGGAAGAGGGCGAGGAATTCCGCCGGTTCTACGAGCTTAAGCTCGATCGCAGCGAACATCCGATGTTTTCACTGAGCTGGACGCTCCTTCACATCATCGACGAGAGAAGTCCGATCTTTGGCATGACAGCGGACGATTTCGCGGACGCCGAAGGCGCCCTCGTTCTTAACGTCGGCGGTGTCGACGACAATTCGGCGCAACGACTCTATGCCAGGCAACTCTATTCGCGGACGGACATTCGCTGGCAGCATCGTTACCGCGACATCACGAGTCACTCGCCAAGCGGGCGGCTGCTGCTCGACTACACCAAGTTTCACGAAGTCGTCTCGGAACAGCGCTGATCAAGGGGCGGGGGCCTTCTGCTGCCCCATGATGACATCAAGCGCCATCACAAACGCGAAGGCACAAATAAAGAAATTAAGGACCAGCGCCGTAACGTAGGCCGCGGCGGCATGTTCGAAGCCGCAAAGCACATAAATGGCCATTGCCGCCACCACCAGCGATCCAAAACCGACGAAGACGACATAGAAAGCGACGGGCGGTCTCTGACCGACTGCCTTGCGCCGGCGGTATGGGTAGCTGAGCAGCAGCAGAAGCTTGGGCACGGCAAATATCACCGCCGCTACCCGCCAGATCGAGGCCTCCGGGATATCGAACAACCCCAACAGCGACGGCAGTAACGCGCCACCCGTCAGCACCATGAGGTGAACAAGTACCATCTTGGCGAGAAGGCGGTCGAGCGCTGAAAGCGGCACACCGGCGACCTGGCGGACGCTCACCAGAAGCGTCGAGAACCCGGCGAACGTGACCATGATCTCGGCCAGAGTGAACAGTATTCCCGTGCCCTGGATTTCCAACTGCCCCTCCTGCCCCCGGTTCTGCAGCGAACCGTTCCGGCGTGATGCCAGATTCCTCCGTTCCACCACAAGGCAGAAGCCGACTTATGCAATGCGGCAGTTCTTGTTACCGCGGCTCGAAACCGGACTCCCGGATCAACCTAGCGCTGTTGGCGCGGTCGTCTTTAATAAACGCCTCAAGATGTTCGGGTGTATCGAATACCGGGATGAGACCAAGGTCGATCAGCTGCCTCTGGCGGAAATCGCGGTCGTTGCCCACGGCTGCGATTTCGTCGTGCAATCTGCGAATAGCATCATTTGGAACGCCGGCGGGCGCGACGAATGCAAAATAGACCGCCGGCAGCTTCGGGAATCCCAAGTCCCGGAACGACGGGATATCGGGAAACAGCGGCGACCGGGTTTCCAGATCCACGCCTACGGGAATGACCTGTCCGTTGCGGATATAAGGAATGAAATTAGGCAGACCGACGATGGCAACAGGAGTCGCTCCCGTGAGTATCCCGTTGACCATGTCAGGGCCGCCCCGCCCCGGCACAAAAACCAGATCGGCGCCGGTCTTCTTTTTCCAGTCCTCGACAGCGATCTGGACGGGAACCGAGAGCGCGCTGTAGCTGAGCTTGCCCGGGTTCTGCTTTGAAAGGCTGGCCAGCTCGTCAAGATTTTTAGGGCCCAACGCGGCGCCGATGACCATGACCTGCGGATTGAGAAAGGCGTTCGTGATCGGCACGAAGTCCTTTTCGGGATCAAACGGAAGCGATTTGTAGAGGAACTGGTTCAGCGTCAGGGTTTCACCCGGCAGCAGGCAGATCGTGTAACCGTCAGGCGCAGCATCGGCACAGGCGCGGCCGCCAATATTCATGCCGCCGCCGGGCCGGTTCTCGATGATGATCGGCTGTCCCAGCCGCTTTTGCAGTTCGAGTCCGAGGGCGCGCGCAAAGATGTCGCTGGTGCCGCCGACACTGATGGCGAGGATGAAGTGAATGGGACGCGACGGATAGACGTCGGTCTCGGCGGCCGCAGCCGTTACCGCCGAGACAAAAAGGAGAAGCGAAACAAAAAACTTCTTCATGGCGATGTCGCCCGCCGTCAGTTCAGCTTCAGCAAGCGAAGGGCATTGCCGGCAAAGATCTTGGCCTTGTCACCATCCGGAATCGCAAGGTCGCGGATCAGCTGAATCGCCTTGGGCTTCAGCGAAGTGAGCGGCGGCGCATCGCTGCCGTAGAGGACCCGATCGGCGCCCATCCAGTCGAGCACCATTCGCACCGCCGGCGGATTATACGTCACAGTGTCGAGATACATTCTGCGGAGATAGTCGCTCGGCTTGCTCCTGATTTTCATCGGCACATAGGAGCCGAGGAAAAACGCCTCATCGCCGAGTTCATAGGCGTAATCCATTCTGCTGATAGTCTCGCAGATACCGCCGCCGCCATGGGAGGCAACGATCTTCACGCCAGGAAAATCCTCCAGGAGTCCGCGGACGATCAGCCGGCCCAGCGCGAGGCAGAGATCGAATGGCCGGCCGATACTCGATGCCAACCGGTACTCCTTCATCCTTTCCTCCCCGAATCCGAGATGGGGCGGATGAATTATCACCGGCACATCAAGCTCCTGGACCAGCTCCCAGAACGGGCGCGCCTCGTCATCGTCCGGATAATGTCCCTTGTGGCTGGAATGGATGAAGATACCTCGCAGCCCGAGTTTGCGAATAGCCCGCTCGGCTTCCTTGATGAAGGCCGGCCCGCCACAGGGCAGGATGGTCGCGAAACTATAGAGCACGCCCTTGTGCTTCTCCTGCACTTCTGCGGCGTAGTCGGTCCACCGCTGCACGGCGGAAAGCTCCTCGCTGTCGCTCTTGCCGCGGAGATAGTGCGCCGCATTCGTCACCACACTGATGTCGATGCCGGCCTTGTGATGCGCGTCCATAAAATTTTCCAGCACCATGGGGCAACCATGCTCGCCCCATGACGGACCGCTCTTGCCATCGAAGGTTCGCCGGTCGTCGGCCGCTTCTTCCGGCGTGTAGATGTGGGCATGCCAGTCGACGATCATGGCGGGTTGCTCCCTTGATCCTGTTTATTTGGCGACTACCGTTTTGAACATGTTCAATTATTATTCAAGCCGTCGAGCGCGACAGGGCCTTTAAGGAGTCGGTACCGGCCAGCCCGCAAACGGAAGCAATCCGCACGCGCCATAACTGCTTCGAGTTTGCCGGGAGGAGGAGGGGCCGCAGGCGGTGAGGAAAATTCTGCGTCGCAGGAGCAGCGTTGAGTCAAGCGCCCCTCCCACCGCGCAAGAGCGCGGTCCCCCTCTCCGCTATCGCGGGGCGGGATGAAGAACACGTTCGCTGTCTGACATCGTGGAACGGAAGAACGCGCCGGCGCGCGGCCTGGCCGCGCCGCGTCAGCCGGCCTTGCGCAGTCCCGTCTGCCCGGTGCGGCCGAACCATTTCCCGAGCGCCTTGGCGAACGCGCTCGGTCTGGTCTTCTCGTAATCCATTGCGATCACATGCGGCGTAGCCGGCGTGCCGGGGGATCGCCGCTTTTTGGCAGACCTGGATTTCTTGCGCGTTGGCTTTTTGAGTTCGTTCAACGCAATCGGGCCGACATGCGTGAGAAATACTTTCTCATGCGGGCGGCTCAGCGTGTCGATGGCCTGTCGAAGCGGCAGCCATTTCACGGCCTTGACGTCATTCGACAGATCACGCTCCGGCAAGCCGGAGGCGCGCATCAGCCAGAACTGCACGATCTTGATCCGGCCATCGGCGGGGTACGCCATCGAGCCGAGGAATTTGTGGACCGACACGTCGTGACCGGTCTCTTCCAGCACTTCGCGTTTGGCGGCGTCGCGCGGGTGCTCACGCGACATCAGCTTGCCCTTGGGCAACACCCACGACTTTTCCCGCCGCATTCGCACGATGGCGAAGCGCGGTTTGGTATTCCCCCGTAAGACGATGCCGCCCGCAGCCAAGATCGGCGCCGGGCTCTTCGCCGAATCAGTCATCGCTTTTTTATGCCGGACGCTTTTTCGCCAAGCAAGCCGCAAAACGCACAAATGCAACGGTTTGGCGGCCTAGCCCCTGTCATGAGACATTTGTGACCGGCTAACCGGTCACGCGACATTTATGACAATCTTGCCGAAGTGCTGGTTGGCATTCATGACAGCCAGCGCCTCGACGAGGTCGGCGAGCTTGAAGGTCTTGTAGATCGGCAGGGTCAGCTTGCCGGACTCGACCGCCGGCCACAGATCGGCGCGCATCAGCTTGACGATCTCGCGCACCTCCTCGGGCGTCCGGGTGCGGAAGGTCACGCCGATATAGTCAATGCGCTTGAGCGCATGCAGGTCATAGTTGAACTCACCCTTGGTGCCGCCGAGGCGTCCGACATTGACGATGCGCCCAAGCAGCGCCGCGGCTTCGAGGTTGCCGTTGGCGACGGGCGCCGAAACCATATCGACGATCAGATCGACGCCCTTGCCGCCGGTCGCCTTCTTCACATCCTCCGGCCAATCCGGTTTGCTGGTGTCGATCGCGACATCGCAGCCGTAGTCCTTGAGACCCTCGCGGCGTTTGGCGTTGGATGAGGTGCCCAGCACCAGCGACGCGCCCATCACGCTTGCCGATCTGCATGCCCATCAGTCCGACGCCGGAACTTGCGCCCTGAATAAGCAATGTCTCGCCGCGCTTGAGCCGGCCCGCGGTCACCACCGCGTTGTGCATGGTCTGCAGCGCGACCGGAAAGCACGCGGCCTGTTCGTAGCTCATATTGTTGCCGGGGATACGATGCGCGCGCCCGGCATCGGTCACGGCATATTCGGCAAAGCCGCCGGGCGCCGACGCCATGACCCGGTCGCCCGGTTTGAAGTCCTTTACGCCGCTGCCAACCGCCTCGATCTCGCCTGAGCATTCAAGGCCGATGCGTGCACCGACGCCACCGACGCTGCCGTGCTGAATGCCGGAAGCGACCAGCGCGTCGGCACGATTGAGGCTTGAGGCGCGAACCTTGATGAGGATTTCGTTCGGCTTAGGCTCGGGCTTCGGCAGGTCGCGGATTTCAACGCCCTTCTCTCCGAGGACGGCTGCTTTCATGGCGGTTTCTCCCAATCACACGCTTGTTCTGGTTGTACTCGTGCTATCGTTCATGCCGTCGCCGATTTCAACCCGTGAGGCGGCCTGAGGTTGTTATGACGCTGTCACCGTGGCGCACACTGTCTGCTGCTGCAACGATTTTAATGACGCTGGCGTGGCCCGCGGCCGCGCAGATACAGGCGCAGGTCGCCTGGTGCGGGAACAGGACGCATAATTTTTCACTGGCAATGCAGATCAACGGCTGCACCACGTTGATCGAGTCCGGAAAGCTGAAGGACAAGCCGCTCGCCTGGTCCCATACCAATCGCGGCGTCGCGTACGTCGCCAAGGGCGACCTCGATCATGCGCTTGCGGATTTCAATGCGGCGCTTGACGCTCGATCCGACTTACGCCATAGCCTTCGCCAGCCGTGGCAGCGCCTATGACAACAAGGGCGACCACGACCGCGCCATCGCCGACTTTAGCCAGGCGATCAAGCTCGATCCAAATTCGAGTCGATGCCCTCACCGGCCGCTGCGCCGCCCGCGCCGAAGCCGGGCGTGATCTGGAGGGAGCGATTGCCGATTGCAATCAGGCGCTTAACTACGCGGCAATGACGCGGCGGCGCTCAACAGCCGCGGCTTCACTTATCTGCGGCTTGGCCAGTTCGACAACGCCATCGACCGACTTCAGCGCCGCGCTGAAGCTGAATTCCCGTCTTGCCAGCGCACTGTACGGCCGGGGGCTGGCCAAACAGAAGAAGGGCGATACCGCCGGCGGCCAGGTCGATATGGCGGCGGCAAATCTGATCCAGAGCGATATTGCCGAGGAATTCGCCGGCTATGGCGTGAAGTGAAGGTAGGAAGGCGCCCGGACGCTGTGTTACCGTCCTGAAAGTCAGGGCCCAACGACATGAACCAGGCTTTTCGTCCAAACATCGCGGGCCCCAAAATTGGCGCTTCGGCCTGCCCGCACGATTGTCCCGTCGACCTGCGCGCTCGAGGTCGAAGTTCTCGACACGCGCACCATCGGCCGCATCCGCGGCGCGGAGGACAATCTCTATACGTCTGGCGTGATCTGCGAAAAGGTCGCGCGCTACGCCGAGCGTATTCATCATCCGGATCGCCTGCTGCAGCCGCTGCGCCGCACCGGCGGCAAAGGCTCCGGCCAGTTCGCGCCGATCTCATGGGACGACGCGCTCGATATCGTCGCCGAGCAATTCATCAAGGCGGAGCAAACCCATGGCTCCGAAGCGGTGTGGCCGTACTACTATGCCGGCACCATGGGCTATGTGATGCGCGACGGCATCAATCGCCTGCGCCACGCCAAGAAATATTCCGGCTTCTTCTCCACGATCTGCGTCAACCCGGCGTGGTCGGGCTACATGGCCGGCACCGGCAAGCTTGCCGGCGCCGATCCGCGCGAGATGGCGAAGTCCGACGTGGTGGTGATCTGGGGCACCAATGCGGTGAACACCCAGGTCAATGTGATGACCCATGCGACACGCGCCCGCAAGGAACGCGGCGCCAGGATTGTCGTGATCGACGTCTACATGAATGCCACGATGCGTCAGGCCGACCTGGCGGTGCTGATCCGGCCCGGCACCGATGGCGCGCTGGCCTGCGCGGTGATGCACTGCCTGTTTCGCGACGGCAAAGCCGACTGGGATTATCTCGATCGTTACGCCGATGCGCCGCGCGAACTCGAAGCGCATGTGCGCAGCCGCGATCCGGCATGGGCATCGAACATCACCGGCTGCCCGGTCGAGACCATCGAGGCCTTCGCCAAACTCGTCGGCGAGCACAAGCGGAGCTACTTCCGTCTCGGCTACGGTTTCTCCCGCTCGCGCAACGGCGCCACCAATATGCATGCGGCAAGCTGCATCGCCGTCGTCACCGGCGCGTGGCAGCTCGAAGGCGGCGGCGCTTTCCACAACAACGGCGATGTCTTTCACCTCAACAAGACGCTGATCGAAGGCCAGGACGTTCGCGATCCGTCGATCCGTATGCTCGATCAATCGCGGATCGGTTCGGTCCTGACCGGCGACAAGGAAGCGCTGATCGGCGGCGGTCCGGTGACCGCGCTTTTGATCCAGAACACCAATCCGGTGTCGGTTGCTCCCGATCAGGAGGTCGTCAAGCGCGGCTTTGCTCGCGACGATCTGTTCGTGTGCGTGCACGAGCAATTCATGACCGACACGGCAAAGGTGGCCGATATCGTTCTGCCGGCGACGATGTTCCTCGAACATGATGACTTCTACACGGCCGGCGGCAGCCAATACCTCCTGCTCGGGCCGAAGCTGGTGGAAGCGCCGGGCGAGTGCCGTTCCAATCACGACTTGATCTGCGCGCTGGCGCAACGGCTCGGCGCCAAACATCCCGGTTTCGAGATGACGCCGCGCGAAATCATCGACGTCGCACTGCAGAAGTCCGGCTGGGGCACGGTCAAAGAGCTTGAGGCCAATCGCTGGATCGACTGCCAGCCGGATTTCGCCACGGCACATTATCTCAACGGCTTCGCCTATCCCGACGGCAAGTTCCGCTTCAAGCCGGACTGGCCGAATGCCCCGTTCGGCCGTTGGCACAGAGATGTTTCGACGCGACCCTTGCCGGCATTACCGGACCACTGGGACGTGATCGAGGAAGCCGATACCGAGCACCCGTTCCGGCTGGCGACATCGCCGTCGCGCGGCTTCCTCAACTCGACCTTCTCCGAAACACCGACCTCGCTGTCGCGGGAGCGGCGGCCGACGGTGATGATCAATCCCGAGGATGCCGCAGCCCACGGCGTGGCCGATGGCGATGAGATCGTGCTCGGTAACCGGCGCGGTCAGGTTCACATCCACGCCAAAGTTTTTCGACGGCGTGCGCCGCGGCGTGCTTGATCGCAGAGTCGCTGTGGCCCAACTCAGCCTATGCCGACGGCCGTGGCATCAACACGCTGACCGGCTCCGACTCGGTCGCGCCATTCGGCGGCGCTGCGTTCCACGACAATAAGGTGTGGCTGCGCAAACCGGCGCACTAGGTTACGCCGTTCCCCAGACTTCGCGCGCTGTTTCGACCACAAGCTTGAGCTTCGCGATCTCGTTCTCGACCGTCATGGTCTGGCCGCCAATGCCACTGGAGAAGCCGCATTGCGGCGACAGCGCCAGCTGTTCGAGCGGCACGTAGCGGCCAGCTTCGTCGATGCGGCGTTTGAGCTCGTCCTTGGTCTCCATCTTCGGGCTTTTGGTCGTGACCAGACCGAGCACCGCGAGTCTTGCCCTTCGGCAGGAAGCGCAGCGGCGCAAAGCCACCGGCGCGATCCGAATCGTATTCAAGAAAATAGCCGTCGACGCCGATTTCGTTGAACAGCAGCTCGGCGACTGGCTCATAGCCGCCTTCCGCGATCCAGGCACCGGCGAAATTGCCCCGGCACAGATGCATGCAAACCGTCATGTCTGCGGGTTTTCCGGCGATCGAAGCGTTGATCAGGTTCGCATAGGTCTTCGGCAACGACTCCGGATCCTCGCCGATATTGGCGACCTGCCGGCGCAGTTCCGGATCGCACAGATAGGCGATATTGACCTCGTCGATCTGCAGATAACGGCAGCCGGCATCGGCGAGATCGCGAATCTCGGCGCGATAGACGTTGGCGAGATCGTCGTAGAACGCATCCATCTGCGGATAGGCTTTTTCGTCGATCGCGGCGCGGCCGCCGCGGAAATGCACGATGGTCGGCGACGGAATGGTGATCTTCGGTGTCGCCTTGGCGACCGATTTCAGAAACTTGAAATCGTCGACGAAAATACCGTTCGGCCGCGACAGCTTGCCGGCGACCCGCAGCGATGGCGGCGTGTGATCGCGCGTGCCGGCCGCCGAGTGAAACCGCACCGTCAGCTTCGATTCCATGTTCTCGACGTTGCCGATCTTGAGCAGAAAATCGCGCTGCCAGGAAAACCGATTGTACTCGCCGTCGGTGACGACCTTGAGCCCGAGGTCCTCCTGCATGCGCACCACATCGCGGACGGCGTCGTGCTGGATACGCGTGAGCTCGGTGCGAGCCAGTTGGCCTTTTTCAGCCGCCGTCGCGCGCTTTGAGCAGCGCGTCGGGCCGGATCAGGCTGCCGACATGGTCGGCGCGGAAAGGCGGTTTGGTTCGCTCCTGCATGGGTCCTATGGTCCTGTAGTGTCTTGATTCCGAAGTTCGCCTGTGGGTGCGGGTGGCTCGATGCGAACTTCGGAATCAAAGGGACACTAGCAATTGTATAATTCTAGTGTGGCTTTTGGATTTGAAGTTCCTCTCAAGGCTAGCCGCAACGACAGGAGGAAATCCGCCACCGGCGTTTCCCGGTGATGCCATCCGTGTAAAAGGATGACAACGATTACATGAGGTTGTCATGGTTCCGCAGGCTTTAGGCTATGTCGGCGTGCGCGCCAAGGATTTGCGCGATTGGGCGAGCTACGGCTCCGGCCTGCTTGGGCTGCAGCCCATCGACAAGTCGCGCTCGACGCTCGCCTTCCGCATGGACGACCGCAAGCAGCGCATCATCGTCGATGCCGACGGCGGCGAAGGCATCGGTTTCTTCGGTTGGGAAGTCGCCGATGCCGCGGCGCTCGACGCGATTGCCGGCGCATCTCGAAAACAACGAGATCAAAGTCGCGCGCGGCGCACGCGCTCTCGCCGACGAGCGCCATGTGAAGGATTTGATCGTTTTCAACGATCCGATCGGCAACCGGCTCGAAATCTTCCACGGCGCCGAGACCACAGCCGAACCGTTCAAGCCCGGGCGCTCGATTTCCGGCTTCCGCACCGGGCCGCTCGGGCTTGGCCATGTCGTGCTCAATGTCGATACGCGGGAAACCATCGACAAGCTGATGGCGTTCTATCGGCGGCATCCTCGGTTTCCGGCTGACCGACTATTACGACCATCCGTTCGTTGCGCGCTTCCTCCACCTCAATCCGCGCCATCACAGCCTCGCCTTCATCCAGACCGGCAAGAACGCCGTGCATCACATCATGATGGAGCTCTACTCGTTCGATGACGTCGGCCAAGGGTTACGATCTTGCGCTCGGCGAAAAAGACCGCGTCGGCGTAACGCTCGGCCGTCACACCAGCGACTTCATCACCTCGTTCTATTCGTGGACGCCGTCGGCGTTCATGGTCGAATACGGCTGGGGCGCGCGTTCGATCGACGTCGACTCGTGGCAGGCGACCGAGCGCAAGGAAGGCCCGAGCATGTGGGGCCACGAACGGGTCTGGCTGTCCGAGGCGGACCGGGCCAAGGCGCGTGCGCTGCGGCTGAAGAATGCCGAAGATGGCTTCCGCCGCCCGGTGCAGGTGATGGAAGGCAATTACGACGTCGATGGCGGGCATCTGTCCTTGGTGGGACAGCCTCAAGTCGCGAACCGCAGCACGCTGACGGCGAGGACAGAGAATGAGTGCCCACGCCGGCGGCGACAACGTCCATACGCGCCGCATTGCCGAGTTCGTTTCGGGACTGACCTACGAGAAAATCCCCGCCGAGGTTCGCGAGCGGATCAAGCTGCTGATCCTCGATTCGCTCGGCTGCGCCATCTATGGCGCCAATCTCGAATGGTGCCGCATCCTGCGCGGCACGCTGGAACAGCTCGACGCGACGCGCACGACGTCGATCTGGGGCACCGGCGCAAAATTGTCATCGGACCATGCGGCGCTGGTCAACGGCACGCAGGTGCAGGGTTTTGAGCTCGACGACGTCCACCGCAAGGCGGTGCTGCACGTCGGCGCGGTGACGCTGCCGGCCGTGATCGCGGTGGCGGAGAGCCATGCCCAGCTTGTCCGGACGCGATTTCCTCACCGCCGCTGTTGCCGGCTACGAGATCGGCCCGCGCGTCGGCCTCTGCATGGGACAGGAGCATATCGGCCAGGGCTGGCATTCCGGCGCGACGGTCGGAATTTTCTCGGCGGCGGCCGGCGCGGCGCGCGGATTGTCGCTCGATGCCGAAAAAACCGTGCATGCGCTCGGCATCGGCGGCACGCAATCGTCCGGGCTGATGGCCGCGCAATACGGCGCCATGGTAAAGCGCATGCACGCGGGCCGCGCCGCACAAAGCGGCCTCTACGGCGCCCTGCTCGCTGCGAACGGGTTCACCGGCATCGTCGATGTGTTCGAAGCGCCCTACGGCGGCTTCTGCACCACGTTCTCGCGCTCGACCGACCGCTTCAATCTTGAAGAACTGAGCGCCGGTCTCGGCGAGCGCTTTGAGACGATGCGCATCTCGCTGAAATTCTACTCCTGCGTCGGCCGCAACCACACCACGCTCGACGCCATCCGCGATATCAAGAAGCGCCATCCGTTCACGCTCGACGATATCGACAGCATCGTCGTGCATGGCTCTCAGGTCACGGTCGATCACGTCGGCTGGCCCTACGAAGCCGCAGGGCCTGACCTCGGCGCAGCTCAATCTGCCGTTTTGCGTGGCGACGCTGCTGCTCGAAGGCGACGTGTTCGTCGACGAATTCACGCCGGACTGCGTCGACGACGAAGCGCGCATCGCGCTCTCGCGCAAGGTGAAGGTCGTGCACGATCCTGCGATCACCGCGCAAGGGGCAGGTTTCCGCCACAAGGTGCGCGTCGACATCCATTTCCGCGACGGCTCGGTCGAAAGCGAGACCCGCGAAGCGCCGCGCGGCAGCGAGCAATCGTTCGCCAGCGCCGACGACATCGTCGCGAAATTCCGCAAGCTGACGCGCGGCGTTATGGACGGCGCAGCAACAGGACGCGCTGGTGGACGCCGTCCTCGGCATGGACAAGCTGCCGGACAGCCGCACGCTGATCGAACGGCTGCGGATCAGCTAGGCAAGCGCCGGCGGGTTACGACAGCAATTCCAGCTTGGCCGCCGACCGGAATATTCGGCGCCGATTTGTTCTCGGTGATCACCAGCTCGAAGTCATTGCCCTTGCGCTGCCACTGGCCGGCGACGAGCGGCGTCTTGGTCACGTTCTTCACCGGCTGTCCGGTCCATTTCACCGGACCGACGATCGACTGATAGTCGGTGGCGACGATAGCGTCGAGAATGGCCTTCGGATCGATGCTCTTGGTGCGCTTGAGCACGTCGATCGCCACTTCGAACAGCGCGTGCTGATAACCGATCGGCTGCGTCCACGGCCGCTTGGTCACATCGACGTAGGCGTCGGTAAGCTGCCGCGCGGACTGGCCGGTGAGCCCGGACTTGAACGGGAATGTCGGCGTCCACCAGATTTCGGTCGTGAGCCCGTTGCCGCGCGGACCGAGCGAGGCCACCACCGACGGAAACAGCAGCGCCTTGCCGATGGTGACGACCTTGGGGTGGAAACCCTGCTGTGCCGCCTGCGACCAGAACGTCGCGAAATCCGGCGGGATCATGTTGCCGACGACGATCTCGGCGCCGGCCTGTTTGAACTGGGAAATCTGCGAGGTGAAGTCGTTGTTCATCACCTGATAGCGGCCGGGATCGAGCAGCTTATAGCCGGCCTTGGTCAGCGCCGGCGGCAGGCCGCGCTGCGGATCGCCCCAGGCATTGCCGTCGGCATCGTTCGGAAACAGGCCGCCCATCACCTTGTTGGTCGAGGCAGAGTCCCACATCGGCAGATACGACGCGATCACGTCCTCGAGGCCCCAGAAGAAGTGATAGGTCCAGGTGAAGCCCTTTTTCGGATCGCCGTTGCGGCCAAAGAAATACGGTTGCCACGGGCAATTCGTGGTGACGCACGGCATCTCGTTGACTTCGCACTGATCGGCGACCGGGTTGGTGGTGTCGGGCGCCGACGAGGCAAGCATCAGATCGACCTTGTCGCGCAGGATCAGGTCCTGGGCGACTTCAGCCGCGCGCGTGCCGGACGACTGACTGTCCTTGGAAATGATCTGAACCGGATAGGTCTTGCCGCCGCTCTGAAGGCCGGGCTTTAGGAGCTGCGTCATCTGGTCGATGATGAAACCGTCGGACTCGCCAAAGCCGGCGAGCGGCCCGGTCTTCGGACTAACGTGGCCGATCTTGATCGCTTTCGACTGCGCGTTGGCCGGAATTACATGCAGCACGGCAGGCGCTGCGATTACGCCAAGGCCGCCGGCGATCACCGCGCGGCGATTGATGTTCGTTCCTGACTTGCTTGTGCCGGTATTCATAGCAACCTCCCTGGCAATTCAACGGTCGCGCATGGCTTTCAAATGCTGCATCACGCGGGTGCGCAGCGCCGCCTGTTCTTCGGGGCTCCACTTCTGGAAGCCTTGGCCGGATTTGAACCCGAGTTTGCCGTCGGCGACAAGCTCCTGCAGCAGCGGCGACGATCCGGGCCGGTTTTCGATCGCCGGCAGCACGACATCGTGGATGGCGAGCGTGAGGTCGGTGCCGACCTGATCGGCATTCTCCATCGGTCCGAGCACGGCGAGCCGCCGGCCGAACGACGCCTTGACCACATCGTCGACGGTTTTGGCGTCGCAAATGCCGTGCTCGACCAGCGAGATCGCCTCCCGCCACAACGCATGCTGAAGACGGTTACCGATAAAGCCCGGCACGTCCTTCTGCACGTGCGCCGGCATTTTGCCCGCAGCCTTGTGCAGGTCCATGGTGAACTGGATCGCCTCCGGCGACGTCCACTGCGTCTGGATCACTTCCACCAGCGGCACCAGGAACGGCGGATTCCACCAATGCGTGCCGAGCGCGCGCTCCTTGCGGATCAGACCCTGCATGATCGCGGTGATCGGGATCACCGAGGTGTTGCTGGCAAGGATCGCATCGCGCCGCGCCCGCAGCTCGATCTCGGCAAACAGCTTCTGCTTCAGATCGAGCTTTTCAGCTATCGCTTCGACGATGAAGTCCGCGTCCCGCACCGCTTCGGTCAGATCGACGCACGGCTGCACCCGTTCCGCGGCGCTCTCGTCGTCGCCGAGATCGCGCAGGTTTGCGGCGATCCGCGATTGCGCCGTGTCGAGGTTCTGGACCACCGTATCGGTGATTTTCACCTCATGACCGGCCAGCGCAAAAACCTGCGCAATGCCGTGGCCCATCAGGCCGGCGCCAACGATAGCGATGCGCGCCTTCGCCACGTTCTCAGCCATTCTCAACCCGCTGTGTAGCCGCCGTCGGCGTAGAGGATGTGGCCGGTGTAGAAGTCCGACGCCTTGGACGCGAGGAACAACAGCGGCCCGGCGAGATCGGACGGTTCGCCAAGCCGGCCTTTCGGCACGCGGGTGATGAAGCCCTTACGCACCGCGGTGGCGTTTTCGGTGTCCTCATACATCCAGGCGGTCAGCGGTGAGCGGAATACGGTCGGGCCAATGGCATTCACGGTGATGCCGGTCGGACCCCACTCGCAGCCGAGCGCCTTGGTGATGCCGTCGATCGCGGACTTCGACGCGCAATAGGCGGTGTAGCCGGCCGGATGGCCGAGCAGTCCGCGCGCCGACGACATCAGAATAACCTTGCCGCCGCGGCCCTGCGCCAGCATCTGCTTGCCCGCCGCCCGCGCCATCAGCCACGACTGCGTGACATTGACGTCCATCACTTCAGCGAAGGCTTCCGGCGATTGCTCGACAATCTTCTGGACTTTGTTGAT
Organism: uncultured Alphaproteobacteria bacterium; assembly: GCA_963739945.1. Classification (GTDB taxonomy): domain Bacteria; phylum Pseudomonadota; class Alphaproteobacteria; order Rhizobiales; family Xanthobacteraceae; genus BOG-931. The sequence continues at coordinate 275,359 of CAVUCN010000001.1, forward strand.
GCCGGCCGCGAGCACAACGATATCGACGCCGCCGAACCGCTTCACCGCGGCGTCAACGATCTGTCGCAATTCGCCGCCGAGCTTGGCCGCATGTTGACGATCTCGGCCGTGACGCCGAGTGCCTCACATTCTTTCGCGACCTTCTTGAGCGCTTCGGTGCCGCCGGCCGAAAGCACGAGATTGCAGCCGGCGCCGGCCAGCACCTTGGCTGCCAGCGCACCAAACGCGCCGGTCGCGCCGGTGATCAGCGCGGTCTTGCCTTTGACGTCGAACAGCGATTGCGGGTTTTTCAGATAATCGTCGGACATGAATACGCTCTCTCATTTTTCCCGCATGCTGGAGAGGTCAGGTCATGGCCGAGTCTCCACAGGTCAGCCCAGTGTTTCGCCGCATCTTCGCGGACCGCTTCGCTCGACCTCTCCCCGCGCGCGGGGAGAGGTAAATCATTTCACCGGCGCAACAGCGACCGCGATCGTGCAGACATCGTGGCCGCGATTGATGATCTCGCGGCTCTCGTTCGGGCCGATGTAGACGCTATCGCCCGCCTTGGCCACGGTCTCCTTGCCGCCGGCGATCACCGTCAGCTCGCCTGACAGGATGTAATAGATCTTCTCAGGCGGCGATGCGTCGGGACCGGCGCCGCCGCCGGGCAGGAAATGCGAAATGCCGAATACCAGTGACTGCGAACCGCCCATCTCGGCGCCGAACACACGAAACGATTTGTAGTCACGATGGTTCGGCGCCTCGTAGGCCTTCGACTCGGAAAATTTGCGGACGATCATTTGAACCTCTTGCCGCTCTCGATGCGGTACTTGCCTTTGGGATCGACGATGGCAACGAGGCGGATGATACAGCCGTCACCGCGGTCCCAGTTCCACGGGAAGAATGCGAAGGTGCAACGACGGCCGGTGACCTTGTCGAGATCGCCGCCGACATTCTCGATGCCGAGGATGCCGTTGTTGAACAGGATGCGATGCACCGGCTCCCATTCCGGGAAGTCATCCTTCCAGTCGCGGCCGCCGGACCATTCGCGATATTCGTCGGCGAGATGCGGATGCAGCGGACCGTTGCGCTGCGGACCGATTGCGGTCGCCAGCGGATGGTCGTTGGCCTGGGTGTCGTGGCCAACCACCTTCACCTTCTTCTCGACGAACCATTCGCCGGCCGAGGACACGAAGCCCGGCGAGCGGCAGAAATAGTCTTCGCTGTCTTCGTATTGATGATGCCAGCCGGTATTGACGATCACGACGTCGCGCGGGCGGACAACCTTGCCGGCGGCCTTTTCCAAATCGTCATAGGTGATCGGCTCCCATTTCTTTTTCGGGATCGACACCACGATGCCGGAGCCGAAGAAATGCGGCAGCGGCACCTCGTCGATGAACGGCAGGCCCTGCACCACGTGCGCCGGCGCGTCGATATGGGTGGTGTTGTGCATCGAGGTCGTGATGCGCTGTGACAGCACACCCGACTTCGCCATGTAATGAATGCGTTCGATCTTGACGTCTTCGAAATACGGCCAGTTCGGCGATTGATAGCCGAAGCGATGCGACAGGTTATAGAACTCAAGCCCCATCGCATTGTTGAGGTTTTCCTCCATAGGAATGCCGCGTATCTTCTTGACCACTGACGTCCTCCTTGAACACGCCTTCTAAGCCATGCGCTTATAGCACTAGTGTCCCGATTCCAAAGTTCGCATTATTGCGCGGCACCCTCGTTTGCGAACTTTGGAATCAAAGGGACACTAGCAACTTATTGATCCAGTGTGGCTTTGGTTCAGAAGTCCGCATGTTGGACTCGCGGCAACAATGATGCGGACTTCTGAACCGCCACACTGCTGGGCGGTATACCACGGCATCTGATATCGGTTATAGACCCGTCAAGAAGACGGATGGCTTGAGGAAACGCATGGTCAAAAAAATAGCACTCGAAGAACACTTTCTGTCGCCGGAGCTTGAAGAATACTGGTGGCCGACGGTCAAAGGAGTGGACCCAGGCCATGCCAAAAATCTCCATGCGCGACTGACCGATTTTAGCGATCTGCGGCTGCAATCCATGGATCAGGCCGGCATCGCGCGTTCGGTACTGGCGATCGCCGGACCCGGCGTACAGGCCGAGCGCGACGCCGCCACCGCGACCAAACGTGCGCGCAAGTCGAATGATTTCCTCGCGCGTGAAGTTCAGAAACGCTGCCGACCGCTATTCCGGCTTCGCCCATCTGGGGATGCAGGACCCGCGCGCCGCCGCCGACGAGCTTGAGCGTTGCATGCGCGACCTGAAATTCTGCGGCGCCATGATCAACGGCCATACCCACGGGCAGTATCTCGACCATCCCGTCGCTGCACCCGTTCTGGGAACGGGCCGAGGCGCTCGGCGCGACGATCTACATTCATCCGACCGATCCGATCGCACCCTCGCCCGCGCTTGAAGGTGTCCACGGCTTGCGGCGCGCCACCTGGGAATGGGGCTTTGAAACCGGCTCGCACGCGCTGCGGCTGGTGTTCAGCGGCCTGTTCGACCGTTTCCCGCGCGCCCGGCTGATGCTCGGCCACCTCGGCGAAACGCTGCCGTTCCTGCTGTGGCGCTTCGACAGCCGCGCCAAGCTTTACAGCGTGAAGCTCGCCAAAGCGCCGTCGGACTACATCAAGCAGAACATCGTCGTGACCACGTCGGGCATGTGCTCGACCGAACCGCTCAACTGCTCGCTTGCGGCGCTCGGCAAGGACCGGGTGATGTTCGGCGCCGACTATCCGTTCGAATCGGCGCAGGAGGCCGGCGAATTCCTCGATCACACGCCACTTGCCGAACCGGTACGAGCGGACGTCGCCTACGGTAACGCCGCGCGTTATCTGGGCTTGCCGCAAACATGACCAAAGTCCTGATCGTCGACGTCCACGCCGAGATGTACCGCGATGCATTGCGCGCGGAATTTCCGGCGCTGCAATTCGCTTTGTTCCACAAAGCGGCGGAGGTCGGCGGCGACCTGTCCGATATCGACGTCATGATCATGTTCGGTATCGAGCTGCGGGATTTCATGCTTTCGGGCGCACCGAAGCTGAAATGGATCCAGTCGCTCGCCACCGGCGTCGATCATTTTCTCCGCAGCCCGTCGTTGAAACCGGACGTTCTGATCACCAGCGGACGCGGCATTCACGGCCCACCGATGCGCGAGCAGGTCATCTACATGATGATGGGCGTCAGCCGCGATGTCGTGCGCCTTGCCGGCGATCAGAAGGCGCATTTCTGGGAGCGGCGGCTGTGGAGCACGCTGCACGGCAAGACCGCCGTTATCGCCGGCACCGGTATTGTCGGCGCCGCCATCGGCGAGGCGCTGAAAGCCCTGGGTATGCATGTCATCGGCGTCTCGCGCACGCCGCGGAAAACGCCGGCTTCGACGAGATGATCGCGACCGAGAAACTCACCGAGGCCGCTGCGCGCGCCGACTATCTCATCAACATGCTGCCGGCGAGCGGCGACAACATCGACATTTTCGATGGCAGGATTTTTGCGGCGATGAAGCCGTCGGCCTATTACATCAGCGCCGGCCGCGGCCAGACTGTCGACGAGGACGCCCTGCTCGCGGCATTGCGCGAACGCAAAATCGCCGGCGCGGCATTCGAAGTCTTCAAGACCGAACCGTTGCCGAAGGACAGCCCATTCTGGGATCTGCCGAACGTCTTCATCACGCCGCATATCGGCGGCTATGTCGTCGAATATGAAGAATTCGTCATGCCGCTGGTGGTCGACAACATGCGGCTGTTCCTCGCGGGTTGTCAGGCAGAGATGCAGAATATCGTTGCCCGATAAAGCTGCACCGCACATCGGCCAACGACCGGTTCGTAGACTTGTCGCGCATAAACAAAAACCCCGGCGCTCAGGCCGGGGTTTTCGTCACAAGTCACCTTGGCGAATTCAGTGCAGCGGCGAGAACTTGTAAGTCAGGGCAAATCTAACCGCGTCGATCGAGTTGCGAACCGAAATGTTCACGAACGGGAAAGTCGGATTGAGCGCACCGGTCGAGGTGCCGAAGTCCGAATGGCGATATTCGATCCTACCGGTCCAGTTGGCGTCGATGGCATATTCAAGCCCAACGCCCGCCGTCCAGCCACTCGGGTTAGCGTTGAAGCCGCAACACGGAAGTCCCGGCGCAGGAGCATCGGGGCCGCCCATAAGGTTGTAACGCGCGACGGCCCAGCCACCGGTAACATAAAGCAGTGTGCGATCCCATGGCGTAATGCCCAGACGGCCACGGATTGAGCCATCGGACTTCAGCTTCGACGATCCGGAAGACGTGCCTCCGGTCGCGTTGTAAAACTCGCCATTGATGTCGGTTGCTTCGTAGTCGCCTTCGACGCCGATGACGATATTGTTAATCTGATAGTTGCAGCCCAGCAGGCCGCCTACCGTGCCGCCCTTCGGATTGGAATTATCGGAAGGCGCACCGTTACTGAACGTTTCTCGGGCACGGCTCCATCCAACCCCGAATTCGCCGCCGAAGTAGCAGCCAGTCCACGAATAAACCGGCGCAGGCGCCTTTGGCGCAGCCTTCACCGCCATATCGGCGGCCATAGCCGGCACGCTTGCCAGCGCGACGGTCGCAGCAGCAGCGATCAACAGCTTTTTCATACTCAGCCCCCTGTAAAATCAACCCTGTCAGCTTGATGTACTCAAAGCAGTGGCGATGCCAAGTTGATAACGAGCCGCCGAAGCAGTTTTGAGAACAATGTATCTGTATTGCAACATCTTCTGCCTGATTTATGAGCGCTCCAGATGCAGAATTGTGCGGCGCGCTCACCTCGGGTAGAGCGCTTTATCCGCTGAAATCAGCGATTGGAGGAACGGCTCGGAATACCTTGGAGGAACGGCTCGGAATACCAGTGGCTGCAAGTCGCCCTTAGCGGCTTCAGGACGTGTACCGGAGCACCTCGCGCCGAATCCGACAATGGGAGGAGCGCCGCTGTTACCAGTTCGATATTTCCTGAGAAACTTGCGAACTTTGGTTGTCGCGACACACCGTCAGTGAACGGGGCTCAGTGCAAGATCTGGTTATCAGCTTTCATCATGCCACTGGTGGTCGACAACATGCGGCTGTTCCTCGCGGGGAAACAAGCCGAGATGCAGAATATCGTGGCACGCTAGCGTAATTTTCAGGCTCGCGTTCGCGCAAGTCCTTCCTACATACACAATATGGGTTGAAGCGCGCCGAGGTCCTGCAACCACGCAGTGGAGCATGACCATGCTAACGCGAAGAGTGTTTTTAGGTGCCCTAACCCCGACCGCGATAACGGTTGTTCTCGCCGGTCCACTTCTTGCCGATGATTTTCCCTCGCGCCCGGTGACGATGATCGTGCCGTATCCCGCCGGCGGCCCGACCGACGCGATCGGGCGCGTCATCGCCCAGGGCATGCAGTCCGCGCTCGGCCGCCCCGTTGTCATCGAGAATATCCCCGGCGCTGCCGGCGGCCTGGGTACCGAGAAAGTCGCGATGGCCAATCCCGACGGCTACACGTTCGGTCTGGGCAACTCAGTCACCCATGTCCTCAACGGCGCCATCTACACGCTGAAATACGATGTGGTGAAAGACTTCGAACCGATCTCGCTGTTGGCTGCTGAGCCAGCCGTCATCGTCGGAAGACCAACCCTGCCAGCCAACAATCTGCGCGAACTCATTGCGTGGCTGAAGGACAATTCCGGCAAGTCGCTCGCAGGAACGGCAGGCGTCGGCAGTGTGTCGGATGTGGTGCTCTACTTCCTCGAAAAGCAAATCGGTGCCAGCATTGAGCACATTCCTTACCGTGGGCTTGGGCCTGCCGTTCAGGCCATGATGGCGGGCGAGGTAGACTTGGCCATGAGCCTTCCAGCAAATGTCCTCGGCCAGGTTCAAGCGGGTACAATCAAAGCATTCGCCGTGACGGCGAAAACGCGCCTGGTCGGCGCCCCAAACATTCCGACCGTAGACGAAGCCGGCCTCAACGGTTTTTATCAATCGAACTGGCATGCGCTGTTTGCGCCCAAGAACACGCCTAGAGAAATTATTGGGAAACTCAATGCCGCGGTCATCGCGGCTCTCGCGGACCCACAAGTGCGCGAGCGACTGGTGGCGGATGGACAGGACCTATTCTCGTCTGATGAATTGACGCCGGAAGCACTCGCCACCTTTCAACAGCGAGAGATCGCACAGCGCTGGCCGATCGTGAAAGCGGCGGGGATCAAATCGGAATAGCTGAAATCGCTATCGTCCCCCAAGGGGGCCGGATTACGGCCCCCAACCGTGCTCGGTCACGTCGAACACGATGCCGTTCGGATCCTTGAATTTGCTCTCGGCATCGACGCCGGGATACTGCGGCAGCTTCATGAAGAACGCGCCGCCGTGCTTTTTGATGTCCTCGGCGGTCGCGTTCTCGTCATCGACGATAAATCCGAAATGGTGGAGTCCGGCCCAATCCGGCCCACCCTTGCTGCCATTGGCGCCGGCCGGGAATTGCAGCAGCGTGAGGTTCATGATCCCGTCCGACAGTGAGATTGCATTGCCGATCGGCGCTTCGACCTTCTTCAGACGCGTGAGGCCGAATACGCCCTCGTAGAAGGTGGCTGCCTTTTCGAGGTCCGGTACCTGGATGGCAATGTGTCTGAGCTTGGCCATGGTGTGCTCCGTTGGGTGACCGGGAGCCTATACCGAAGTGGAACTACAGACTACGGCAAGAATGCCGGAGACTGTGGGTCAGGCCTCCCGAACGCATGGCTATTGCCAGACTGAAACGGTTCCAATCACAACAGAATTATTGCAAAATCCGCGAAACGTCCGCGCCGTGCCGGATTTCATCTTTCCGGTTCGTGCTCCAGGGGATATGCCCCGCGCGGCCGAAGCCTACGCGCCGGTGCGCGCATGAGGAGGACGCCAATGTTCGCCAGGACCAAGCTGCCGGTCATCCTGTTCGGTGCGGCACAACTCCTCAAACATGCGGCGCGCCGTAACCCGGATTTCAAGGCCCGGCTCAAGGAGCACGATTTCGTCGCCCAGATCATGACCCGCGACGAGGAGATCGGGCGCTGGATCGCATTCAACGACGGCGTGGTGACGACCGGATCCGGGCCGCACGAGAAGCCCGATATCAAGCTGATGTTCAAGAATGCCGAGGTCGGTGCGTCGCTGCTGATGCCGCCGATCAATTGGCTCAACCAGATCAATGCGCAGAAGGACTTCGTCCTCACTGTGGAAGGCGAAGAGCGCCTGACCAACTGGTTTGCGCAGACGCTGATGCTCAGTCAGTCGGCCGGGATCAAGTACGGCCGCAAGCTGCGCCGCGGCGTCACCCGCTACTGCAACATGACCAACGGCGGCCCGGTGTTCGTCGACGTCAAGGACGGCAAGATCATCCGCCTGATACCGATCGACCTCACTGAAGAAGACGGCGCTTCGTGGACCATCGAGGCCAGGGGCTTGAAGCTCACGCCGCCGCGCAAGACCACGCTGGCGCCGCACGGCCAGAACGTGAAGTCGATCGTCTATTCGCCGGATCGCCTGCTCTATCCGATGAAGCGGGTCGACTTCGATCCGAACGGCGAGCGCAATCCGCAGAACCGCGGCAAGTCGGGCTACGTCCGCATCTCCTGGGAAGAGGCGATCAAGATCGTCACCGACGAGATCAAGCGGCAGAAGCGCGAATATGGTCCGGGCGCGATCACCTTCTCGCACGGCTCGCACCACACCTGGGGCAATATCGGCTATTACCTTTCGGCGCTGTTCCGTTTCGCCAATGCCGTCGGCATGACGCGCATCCATCACAATCCGGATTCGTGGGAAGGCTGGTACTGGGGCGCGGTGCATCACTGGGGCCACACGCTGCGCGTCGGCCAGTCGGAAACCTACGGCACGGTCGAAGACTGCTTGCAGAACTGCGACATGGTCGTGTTCTGGTCCGCCGACCCTGAAACCACCTCAGGCTCTTACGGCGCGCAAGAAGGCACCACGCGCCGGCAGTGGCTGAAAAATTCCAAGCTTGGCATCAAGGCCGTCCACGTCGATCCGTACTACAACGCCTCGGCGCAATTCCTGCCGGGCAAGTGGTTCGCGCCGAAGCCGACCACCTCGGTCGCGATGGCGATGGCGATCGCCTACGTCTGGATCAAGGAAGGGCTCTACGACAAATCTTATGTCGAGACCCACACTGTCGGCTTCGACAAATGGAAAGCCTACTTGATCGGCGAAGAGGACGGCATTCCGAAAACGCCGGAGTGGCAGGAAGCTGAAACCGGCGTACCGGCGAAAGACGTGCGCGCACTCGCCCGCGAATGGGGCAAGAAGCGCGTGTATCTCGCGCCCGGCGGCTGGGGCAATGGCCATGGCGGCGCCTGCCGCAACCAGACCGGCATCCAATGGGCGCGGGTGATGGTGTGCCTCGTGGCTATGCAGGGTCTCGGCAAGCCCGGCATCAACATGGGCAACCTGCAATGGGGCACGCCGATCGACTTCAATTTCTATTTCCCCGGCTATGCCGATGGCGGCATGTCGGGCGATCTGGAAAACACCGCGATGCCGGTCGAGTTATACCAGCGCATGCCGCAACTGCCGTCGATGAGCTCGAACGGCCAGCGCATTCCGCGCATTTTCGTGCCGGAGGCAATCGCCGACGGCAAAGCCGAAGGCTATCCGTGGGTCGGTAAATCCATCGAGCACCAGTTCGCCAAGTTCGGCTACCCGACGCCGGGCTATTCGCCGGTGCACATGCTCTACAAATATGGCGGCTCGATCCTCTCGACGATGAACAATACCAATCGCTGGGTGCGGATGTATCAATCGCCGAACCTGGAATTCGTCGTCAACCAGTCGATCTGGAATGAAGGCGAAGCCAGGTTCGCCGACATCCTGCTGCCGGCCTGCACCAACTTTGAACGCACCGACATCAGCGAGTGGGCGGGTCTTGGCGGCTACGGCCATCACGGCCAGCAGCAGCTCAATCACCGTGTGATCGTGTTCCAGGCGCCGGCGATCAAGCCGCAGGGCGAGTCACAGTCCGACTACTGGATCTTCAACGAGCTCTGCAAACCGCTTGGGCTTGCCAATTACTTCTCCGAAGGCTGCAACGAGATCGACTGGGTCAAGCGCGTTTTTCTCGCTTCCGACCTGCCGAAACACATCTCGTGGAGGAAATTTCTCAAGCGCGGCTACTTTGTCGTGCCGGCAGAGAAGGAGAAATTGCGCGCTCCGGTGTCGTTCCGCTGGTTCTGGGAGAACCGCAAGAAGGACGTGCCCGAGGCGCAGCCCCTGCCCTCGGATTACACCGAGGAATTCCTGCGCGGCCTGCAAACCCAATCCGGCAAGCTCGAATTCGAGTGCAATTCACTCAAGCGCTTCCACGATCCGGAACGGCCGCCAATCGTCAAATACGAGCCGTCATGGGAAGGCCCGCATTCCGGCGAATTATTCGACCGCTATCCGCTGCAATTGCTGACGCCGCATTCGAAGTACTCGTTCCACACCCAGGGCGACGGCAAGGATTCGTTCCTGCTCAACATCGACGACCACCGCGTCAACGTCGGCGGTTACTACTACTGGGTCATGCGCATGAACGTCGACGATGCCAAAGAGCGCGGCATCAACAAGCATGATCTCGTTAAGGTCTTCAACGACCGCGGCGCGGTGATTTGTGCGGCGCTGCCGACGCAGCGGCTACCGCGCGGCGTCGCTCACGGCTACGAGTCCTCGGCGGTCTACGATCCGATGGGCGAGCCGGGAAAATCCGTCGATCGCGGCGGCTGCCTCAACCTGCTCACGCCCGAACGCACACAAACCAAGAGCACCCACTCGCTCGCCGGCGCCAATTCGCTGGTACAGATCGAGGTCTGGGATCGCCGCATCGAGCACATGTCCGCGACCTTCGCCGCGATGGAGAAGGACAAGGAAATCAAGCGGACGCTACAAGAAGCCAACCTGGTACCGGCGAAGTGACGTCATGAAAAAATGGAACATGATCATCGACGTCGCCGAGTGCACCAACTGCAACCTGTGCACGCTCGCGGCCATGGACGAATATGTCGGCAACGACTGGCCTGGCTATTCGGCGCCGATGCCGCGGCACGGCCACAAGTGGATCAACATCCTGCAAAAGGAACGCGGGCAGATCCCGATGATCGACATCGCCTACGTTCCGACCATGTGCAATCACTGCGACGACGCGCCGTGCATCAAGGCCGCGCCGAAGGGCGCGATCAAGAAGCGCAAGGACGGCATCGTCATCATCGATCCGGAAAAGGCCAAGGGACAAAAGCAACTCGTCGAAGCCTGCCCTTATGGCCACATCTGGTGGAACGAAGAGCAGCAGCTTCCGCAAGCCTGGACTTTCGACGCCCATCTCATCGACCAGGGCTGGCAGCAGACGCGCGGCCACCAGTCGTGCCCGACCGGTGCGATGCGGGCGGTGAGTGTCGAGGACGACGAAATGGCGCGGATGGCACGCGACGAGGGGCTCGAGGTGATGAAGCCTGAGCTCAACAGCAAACCGCGAGTCTATTACCGCAATCTCTGGCGCTACTCGAAATGCTTCATCGGCGGTTCGGTGGCCGAGGAGAAGAACGGCGCCATCGATTGCGTCGAAGGCGCCAGCGTCCAGTTGGTGCGGGACGGCGTGTCGCTCGCGGTCACCACCACCGACAATTACGGCGACTTCAAATTCGACAGGCTCGACGAGAATTCCGGTCGTTACACCGTGCAGATTTTCGCCAGCGGCCGGACCAAGAACGTCGAAGCGACGCTTGGCGTCAGCGTCAATCTTGGCGAGATCCGGCTATAATCCATGCGTACATGGCTTTGCGCATTTGTCCTGCTGGCTGGCTTTGCCGTCTCCACGCAGGCACAAACCACTTATCCTGATCGTCCGATCACGCTGATCATCACTGCCGCGCCCGGCGGCGTGACCGATGTCAGCGGCCGCGCATTGGCGCAGGCGCTGACCAAGGCCTGGGGCCAACAGGTTATCGTCGAAAACAAAGGCGGCGGCGCTCATGTCATCGGCGCCGCGACCGTGGCCAAGGCTGCGCCCGACGGTTACACGCTGCTGGTCGGAGAATCCGGACCGTTCGCGGTTAATCCGTCGCTCTTGCCTAACGATAAGGTGCCGTACGACGTCGATAAGGATTTCATCCCGATCACCGGACTGGTGCGGATTTATCAGGCGCTGCTCGCCGATAAATCGCTGCCGGTGTCGAATGCCGCCGACCTGATCGCGCTGGCAAAGCAAAAACCCGGACAGCTCACCTTTGGTACTGCCGGCGTCGGCTCGGCGCTGCACATGAATATGGAGCTGTTCGACAACATGGCCGGCATCAAGATGTTGCCGATCCACTACCGCGGCGCGACGCCGGCGCTCAACGATCTGATCGGCGGCTCGATCAACACCATGATCGTCAGCGTCGCCTCCGGATTGCCTGCGTTTCGCGCCGGCCAGATCAAGATGCTCGGCGTCGGCGCGCCGAAGCGCATGCCGCTGGTGCCCGATGTGCCGACCGTCGCCGAGAGCGGCCTGACCGGCTACGAAGCCAACGCCTGGTTCGGCCTGTTCGCGCCGGCGGGCACGCCGCGCGACATCGTCATGAAGCTCGACAAGGAAGTGATCCGCATCTTCAACGATAAGGAATTCCGCGAACGCTTCCTCGATCCGCAGATGTTCGAATCCATGGCCGGCCCGCCCGAGGAATTCGCCGCCTTCATCAAGGCCGAACGCGACAAATGGGCGAAAGTCATTCGCGAAGCGAATATCAAGGTAGAGTAAATCATTCCGGCGGCGTGCCATTGGCGGCCAGCACTTCACCCGCGAGATAAAGCGAACCGGTAATCAACACGCGCGGCGCCGGCGCGATGTCGAGCTTGCCGGCGACCGTGAGCGCACTTTCGACAGTGTCGCGTGATAACGAAGGAAGACCGATATTGTCGGCAATGGCCGCCAGTTCCGCGGCAGGCATCGCCTTGTCCTGATGGACCGGCACCGTAATGACGCGGCGTGCGAGGCCGGTGAAATTACGCAGGAAGCCTTCGCTGTCCTTGGTCGACAGCATGCCGACGACAAGAATGAGCGGGCGCGGCACGCGCTCCTCAAGATCGGCCAGCGCGTCGGCAATCGCGCGGCCGCCGTCGGCATTGTGGCCGCCGTCGAGCCAGAGCTCGCTTTCCGCCGGCAGTAACGCCGGCAGTGGCCCGTGCGACAGACGCTGCATGCGGGCCGGCCACTCGACATGGGTCATTCCGGCCTCGAACGCGGAAGCCGGCAGCTTCAAGCCGCTCACCCGCAGCGCCGCAATCGCGCATCCGGCATTGCCAAACTGATGGCGGCCGTAGAGCTTCGGCGCCGGCAGGTCGAGCAGGCCATTGTCATCCTGATAAACAAGGCGGCCACGCTCTTCGGTCGCGGTCCAGTTTTCGCCCGCGACCAACAGCGGGCTACGCATCCGCGCCGCTTGCCGCTCGATCACGGCGAGTGCCTCGCGCTGCTGATCGCCGATCACCGCCGGCACGTCACGCTTGAGGATGCCGGCCTTTTCACCTGCAATCTGCTCGATGGTGTCGCCGAGGAAATCGCGGTGATCGATCGAGACGCGGGTGATCACGCTCGCCAGCGGGCGCTCAATCACATTGGTGGCGTCAAGCCGGCCGCCAAGGCCTACTTCGAGCAGCAGCACATCGGCCGGATGGTGCGAGAACAGCAGAAATGCCGCGGCGGTCTCGATTTCGAACACAGTGATCGGCGCATCGCCATTCTTGGCCTCGCATTCGGCAAGTGCGTCGGCTAACTCGGCGTCGCTGACGAGCCTGCCGCCGCTGGAATGCCCGAGCCGAAAACGCTCATTGATGCGAACGAGAATTCGGCGACGTGTAGACGTGCACGCGCTTACCGGCCGCCTCAAGGATCGCCCGCATGAACGCGACCGTCGAGCCTTTGCCATTAGTGCCGGCGACGTGGATCACCGGCGGCAGCCGCCGTTCCGGATGATCAAGCGCGGTAAGAAGACGCTCGACCCGGCCGAGCGACAGGTCGATGCGTTTGGGATGCAGCGCGAGAAGCCGTGTCAGGATCACGTCGACTGATCCCGCGCCGGAACGCGGCGCGCTCACGCCGGAGCCGGTGCGGGCGCCGGCAGGCTGGCTTGCGGCGGCGCGCTTGCAGGCGCCTTGGTCAAAAGCCGGCATAGGTTGGCAAGGGTGGCGCGAAGCTGATGCCGATGCACCACCATATCGACCATACCGTGGTCGCGAAGGAATTCCGATTTCTGAAAACCATCCGGAAGCTTTTCCCGGATTGTCTGCTCGATCACCCGCGGGCCGGCAAAGCCGATCAGCGCACCGGGTTCGGCGAGATGAATGTCTCCCAACATGGCGTAAGACGCGGTGACGCCTCCGGTCGTGGGATTCGTGAGCACGACGATGTAGGGCTTGCGCGCTTCGCGCAACCGCTGCACCGCGATCGTAGTCCGCGGCATCTGCATCAGGGACAGAATGCCTTCCTGCATCCGCGCGCCGCCGGACGCGGCGAACAATACGAACGGACAACCTTTCTCGACCGCCGTGTCGAGGCCCTTAATGATCGCCTCGCCCGCCGCCATGCCGAGCGAGCCGCCCATGAAATCAAAATCCTGGACGCCGATGACCGCGGCGGTGCCGTCGAGCCGGCCGTAGCCAAGCTTCACCGCGTCATTCAACCCAGTCTTGGTCCGCGCATCCTTGAGACGATCGGCGTAGCGGCGCTGGTCGCGGAATTTCAGCGGATCGACAGGAACTTCCGGCCCAGCGATGTCGAACCAGGTCGCATTGTCGAACATCGTTTTGAGCCGCGCCGTCGCGCTCATCCGCATGTGATAGTTGGAGCCAGGAATGACGAACTGGTTAGCCTCGACGTCCTTGTAGAACACGAGCTGGCCGGTCTCCGGACATTTGATCCAGAGATTTTCCGATGTTTCGCGCCGCAGGATGCTGCGGATTTTCGGCCGGACGACGTTGGAAATCCAGTTCATCGCATCACTCTTACGGGCGCAGATAAACCGCGTTGCGGCTTTCCGCGAGACCTGTGGGTGCTATTGTAGCACTTTTCAGGCAGCGGAATACGCTTTCAGAATCAATACTTTATGGGCGGCGTACAATGCGATTAAAACAGATCGGGGCGGCGCAGCCGCAGCGTTTGCAACAGCACCAGCGTCTTGGAATCCGGAAGTTCCTTGGCATCGGCCATCCGCGCCAGTTCGGCCAGTGGGAATTCGATGGCGACAGTGTCTTCATCCTCGTCGGTGCCGCCCTCGGTATCCGGCCGCGCCGCGCCTGAATATTCGGCCAGATAGAAATGCATCCGTTCCGTTGAAATTCCCGGCATCGTCCACGCCGTGAAGACGTGCTCGATCGTGTCCAGCTTCAGCTTTGCCTCCTCCATGACCTCGCGATGAACGGTGACATCCGGATCTTTTTCCTCGATGACACCGGCCACGGCTTCGAGCAACTGTCCCTGCTGAGCTTTATAGAGCAACGGGATGCGTGGCTGGCGAACCAGGACGGCGGTCTTGCGGCCGGGATGATACGGCAGCACACAGATCGCATCGCCGTGATCTTCGAACTCACGCTCGAACTTGTGACCACCGGGCAATTGCACTGTCGCTATCAGCAGCCTCGTCCAACCGGAATGAACAGTCTTCGTTTCCAAAATGCGATATGTGCCGGGCTTAGGGTTCATTGACTATCCAATCGTTATGTCACCGCGTCACGAGCGAAACGCCGATCGCAACCAGCACCGCGGCGGCGCCTTTTTGCATCAACTCGCGGGCAGAGAGATCCTCGCGGCTAAGCCCCGGAAAGAAGATAGTGAGGAGAACTCCGAATGCAAAAACAAACAGGGCTGTGGTGGAACCGATCGCCTGCACGATGCTCAGCGGCGCGAACAGCAGCGCATAGCGGTTGCCGAGACTGCCGCTCATATTGATCACCTCATTCGCCCCATTGATCGACAGCAGCGCCGCTGTGTTCTTGCGCAACAACGCCATTAATTCCTGCCGATAGGGCGTGATCAGCAGCAGCGTTACACCGAAAATCGCCTCGCCGACAAACATCCAGAAGATCGTGGTCCAGAACTCGACCTTTAGTGCGAAAGCTTTGAAGATCAGCCCGCTCAACGCCATGATGAAGCCGCAGCTCAGCATTTGGATCGCGAGCCGCGCCTTGAACCTTTTGGCATTCTGGCCGAACCGCAACGAGACGAACAATGTGCCGAGAATAATCAGCACACCGCCCGCCATCTGCCGCGGTGTCAACACCTCGCCAAGCACCAGATAAGCCAGCACGTAGCCAAACAGCGGACCGGCCTGAAAGAACGGCGCGACCACGGACGCCTCTTCGCCTTGCAGCGACTTCAGGTACAATAGCATGCCGCTGAAGTAGAGGATGCCGGACAGCGTCATCAGCGCGATGCTGCCAGGGTCGTGATGAATAACGCCCGGCTCGAAATACCAGATGAACGGCAGCATCAGCACGCCGATGAACGCCGTGAACAAGAGCAGCACCACGACATTGCTGTCCTTGAAGAAGCGGTCGATCAGATACTTGTCGAAATGCACCGAGATGGCCCAGAGCACCGGGCCGGAGAATGCGAATAGAAGCCAGGACATTTGCCCGTTACCGCTCGTCCCCGCGAAAGCGGGGAACCAGTGCGCAATTCTGATAATCCATGCTGTCCTCTGGATTCCCGCTTGCGCGGGAATGAGCGGAAATGACTTCGCTTAGCCTCCCGTCGCGCGGTGACCGAGGGCGTGGCTGGCCTGACGCTCCGATGGCGGATCGACGTGCAGGTCGATCACGCAGACGCCGCCTTTCTTGAGCACATCGACGCCGCGCGCGATGGCCGGCGCAACGTCCTCCGGCTTGGTCACCGGGCCGATACCGACTGCGCCCTGCGCTTCGGTCAACTTGGCGATGTTCGGCGTCGGATCTTCCAGCCGCAGCCCGATCCAGCGATTCTTGACCTCGCGTCCGCGGGTGCGCGCCACATTCTCCTGATGCAGTTCATCGTTGAAGTAGGAGCGATTGTTGTTCACCAGCACCAGCAGCGGAATCTGGTGATGCGCCGCACTCCAGATCGCGGTCGCGCCCATGCAGAAATCGCCGTCGCCGAGCATCGAGATCGCGTAGCGGCCCTGATCCTGCAATGCGAGCGCCGAACCGACCGAGAGTCCCGGGCCGGAGCCCAAGCCGCCGCCGCCGTCCTTGCCGAGATAAGACATGCCGTTGTGCAGTGGCCAGACGTCGAACGGCCAGCCGCGGCCGAGCGTGCAGAACGTTACGTTTTCCGGATCGTTGAACTGATCGCGCAGCGCGGTCGCGACCTGCTCCATGGTGATCGCCGTGCCATTAGCCGCCTTGGGCCTGGCCGGCACTTTCACCTTCCACGGGCTCTTCTGTCCCTTGCCCAGCGCATCATTGAGCTCGGCCACGACAACGTCGGTGGTCGAGGCCATCGCCACATCGACCGGCGACAACGCCTGGTATTCCATGTTGGCGCCGGTGTGCAGAGTCTGATCGAGCGAGCAGGCGATGACTTTCGCCGTCACGTTGCCAACATTTTTCGCTTGCCGCAGCGCGCCGCCGAGATCGACCCAGTCGAACGCGACGATAACGTCGGCCTCGCACAACAATTCGCGCGCGTCCTTGCCGAGCACGTTGAACGGCTGACAGTAATGCGCAGGGTGATCGGTCGGGAACATGGCGCCCTGCTTGAGGTCGGTGACGACGCAGGCGCCGAGCCGTTCCGCAAGCTTGATGCGCGGCGACCAGAATTCATCCTTGCGCGAGCCGCGGCCGTACATAATGACAGGCCGTTTAGCGCCTTCCAGCAGCGCGGCCGCTTCGTCGAGCGACTGCTTTGACGGCCGCGGCGGCTGCGGCGGCTTGAACCGCGACACATCCGGCCACTCCGGCTCGTTGTCGAGCTTCTGCTCCTGAAAGCCGGCGTCGAGACAGATGTAGACCGGCGCAGTCGGCGCCGTGCGCGTTATCTGGTTGGCGCGAATCATCAACTCGACCAGCGCATCGGGCGACGTCGGCTGATCGTCCCATTTGATGATCGAACGGATGTAGGCGCCCTGGTCGCGCGAGGTGTAAATCCAGTCGATCCACGGCCGCCGCTTTTCGGCGGCCACCGGCCCGGTCGCGCCGAGGACAAATATCGGCGCGCGGTCGCACCAGGCGTTGAACAGGCTCATCATGCCATGCAGCAAGCCGACATTGGAGTGCAACACACAGGCCATCGGCTCGCCGGTCGCCTTGGCATAGCCATGCGCAATCGACACCGAATGATCCTCATGCATACAGAGGATAATTCCGGGGTCCTTGTTACCAAGGTGATTGACGAGACTGTCGTGGAAGCCGCGGTAACTCGCGCCGGGGTTGAGGCTGATATAGCGAATGCCGAAGCGCCGCAGCATCTGCGCCGCGATATCGCTGCCCCAGGCCACGCGGCCGTCCGGATTTCCTTCCAACTGGTCGAGACGCATTCGCGAGCTACTCCATTCGTGCAACCGCTGCCGCCGCGGCGAGCATAGCCGCCCGCATCGAAATACGATACCAGTCAGGCCAAGGTTGAAGACGGGCATCGGGGAGCAAACGTGTCGGTTAGTGATAGCGAGTTGCGGTCGCCGGCGAGCATGTTGAGCGCCAAGTCGGTGGCGATCGTCGGTGCCTCGGACCGGGCGCCATGGCCGAGCCGGATTTACGCCAACCTGCGGGACTTCGGATATCAGGGCCAGATTTTTCTCGTCAATCCGCGTCAGGAAAAAGTCTACGGCCAGCGCTGCTATTCGTCGTTGCGCGATATCGGCCAGCCGGTGGATCTTGCGATGGTCATCGTGCCGGCGGTCCACGTCAGCGGTGTGCTTTCCGACGCCGAAGCCGCGGGCGTGAAATCGGCAACCATTTACGCCGCCAATGTGGGGGACGGCGAAGGCGAAGAATCCAAAGCGCGCGGCGTGTGGCTGAAGAATTTCTTCGCCACCAGCAAACTTCGCGCCTGCGGCCCCAACTGCATGGGCACGTTCAGCTATCCCGAGAAACTGTTCGCCTACCCCAACGCCGAACTTTGCAACTATCCGACTGGCTCGGTTGCCGTGCTGTTCCAGTCCGGCGGTATCTTGCAGTTCTGGATGAAAGCCGCCGCAGACCGCGGCCTTGGCTTCACTTACTGCGTCTCGTCGGGCAACGAAGCCGATCTCGATCTCGCCGATTATCTCAACTTCGCGGTGGACGATCCGCACACCAAACAGATCGTGCTGTTCATCGAAGGCTTGCGCCGGCCGCGAGCATTCCTGCGCGCGGCGGGACGCGCACTTGCAGCCGGCAAGCCGGTCATGGCGATCAAGACCGGCGCCACGCAGAAATCGCGCAACGCGGCGCAATCCCATACCGGCGCGATCGGCGGCGACTACGCGGCCTATCTCGCGATGTGCGAACGCTACGGCATCGTCAACTGCCGCTCGCTGGATGACCTGCTCGAGACCGCACTTGCCTTCCAGTGCGGCCGCCGGCCGAAAGGGCCGCGGATCGGTTTCATTACCAATTCCGGCGGCACTGTCGATCTGCTCTACGACTATGCGGAAGCCGAAGGCGCTGTAGTCCCGGACTTCGCTCCGGCGACTCACAAAGCGCTGATGCCGCACATGCAGGAAGGCATCTCGCCGAAAAATCCGCTCGACACCGGAATTCCATCTACTTTGAAAGCCGCGATGGACCAATGTGCGATCGTGGCGCGGGATCCGAATGTCGACATCGTCGCCTGGTCGTCGCCGCAACCCGGCAAGGGCGGCATGTGGGCCGACTGCGCACGAACTGCCTCGTTTGCTGACAATGACCGACAAACCGATCGTCGCCTTCTCGCGAATGATTCATCAGGTCAACGAAGAGGCGCTTGCCGTTCAGACGACCGCGCAGTTTCCGTTCATCCAAGGCCTCGAGCCGACATTGCGCGCGCTCAACGCGTTGTGGTTTCACGCCCAGCGCGCGGGAAAAGCGCCTGAAATCCCGGCCGCGCCGCCGCCGAGCGATCTGACGCCGGCAACGCTCGACGCGACACTGCAACGCTACGGCATCGCTCTGCCGCAAAGCCGCATGGTTGCGACGGCCCAGGAAGCCGCGGCCGCTGCGGCCGCCATCGGCTTCCCGGTTGTGCTGAAGATCCAGTCCGCCGACATCAGCCATAAGACTGAGGCGGGCGGCGTTGCTCTCGGTCTCAAAAGCCAGCAAGACGTGCTCAACGCCGCTGACGCACTGGCGAAGTCGGCGCGCGCCGCTTACCCGAACGCCAGGATCGACGGTTTCCTGGTGCAGGAGATGGTGTCCGGTGTCGAAACCATCGTCGGCGCCCAGTCCGATCCGCTCTACGGGCCGATGCTTTTGATCGGCTCCGGCGGCATCCTCGTCGAACTCGTGCGTGACGCAGCGATGCGGCTGTTGCCGGTCAGCGCCGCTGATGTTGGCAGCATGATCGACGGTCTCAAGGCGAACCGCCTGCTCGCCGGTTATCGCGGCAAGCCGCCAGCCGATCGCAAGGCGCTGGAAGCCGCAGCCATGGCGCTCGGCCGCTTCTATCTCGACCATCGCGCGCGCATCGAAGAGATCGAAATCAATCCGCTGATCGTCCACCAGAATGGCGCAGTCGCCGTCGACGTGCGCGTCGCCTGGCGCAAGGAGAAAATCTGATGGACTTCGAGCTTCCGGAAGAACTGCGCATCTTCAAAGAAGCGATGCGGCGTTTCGTCGATACCGAGATGATCCCGGTCGAGCGGATCGCATCGACCGACACCGAGAAGCTCAAGCCGGAGTATTACGAAAAATTCTCGAAGCGGGCCAAGGAGCTCGGCTTCTGGAAGATGGATATCCCGGAAGAATACGGCGGCGAAGGTTTCTCGGTACTGGCGCGCTCGATCGTCGAGACCGAGTTGTCGCGCTCCGTCGCGCTGCCGGCGCGCGGCTACGGCGGCATCACCGGCCCAAGCGTCCGCGCCATTCTTTATGCGCTGACCGGCGAGATGAAGGAAAAGTACCTGCTGCCGTCGTTGCGCGGTGAGAAGAAAGCCTGCTTCGCCCAGACCGAACCCGATGCGGGCTCCGATCCCGGCGGCATGCGCACGGTCGCGGTGCGCGACGGCGACTATTACGTCATCAACGGCGTGAAGCGCTTTATCTCCCACGCCAAAGAAGCCGACTTCATGCAACTGATGGTGGCGACCGACCGCGCCAAGGGCTCGCACGGCGGCATTTCCTGCTTCATCGTCGATATGAACACGCCCGGCGTGAAGCTGACGACGCAGTACAAGACCATGATGGGTGACGAGCCGTGGGAGATCGTGCTCGAAAACGTGCGCGTCCCGGTCAGCCATCTGGTCGGCAAGGAAGGCGACGGCTTCGGCCACGCCCAGCAATGGCTCAATGCCGGCCGTGTCCGTCATGGCGCCAGCGCGCTAGGCGTCACCGAGCGATGCCTGGAGCTGGCAACGTCTTACGCCAAGCAGCGTTCGACATTCGGCCAGCCGCTTGCCAACCGGCAGTCGGTACAATGGATGCTGGCCGAGATGTTTGTCGAACTGCAAGCGGGGCGATTGCTGGTCTACAAGGCGGCGACCCGCCTCGACAAAGGCGAGGATGCGCGCGAAGACGCCTATGTCTGCAAATATTATTGCGACGAGATGGCGTTCAAAGCTGCCGACATGTGCATGCAGATCCACGGCGGCATCGCACTGACAACCGACCTGCCGATCGAGAAAATGTGGCGGCAGCGGCGCAGCTTCCGTATCACCGAGGGCGCCACCGAGGTCATGAAGATGGTGATCGCGCGGCATGTGCTGAAGACCTACGCGTAACGCGCTCGGCGGCGCGCTTTGACCGGCAAGCCGCGTAACAGGGTTAACGTGCCCATCGCCGGGTATTAACAGCCCAGCGGGTTAACCTTTAAATTTGGAACAGGTTCAGTTGCGCCGCAGCGCGTGGCATGCCTATCCGGTTGAATGCGGTTTTGTTGATCCGGAGGCGGATTTTGAACATTCTCGAACTGACAAGACTGGGCGCGCATCATGTGCGCAATGCCGTGGCCGAAGAAATTTACCTGCGCACCGGCCGCGACGTCACCATCCCGATTTCGATCTATGGCGAGGTGATCGAGCGCTGCAATTACAAATGCGGTTACTGCGATTACTGGCGCCGGCCGAATTATAAAGAAGAAATGTCGATCGAGGAGTGGAAGAAAGCGCTGCTCGATCTCAAGAACTTCATCGGCCATTATCACATCGAGTTCTCCGGCGGCGAGCCGTACATCAAAAAAGGCTTCATCGACCTGATCAAATTCTGCGGCGAGCAGGATCTGAAATGGGGCGTGACCACCAACGGCGGCGCATTCGGCAACGAGAAAGTGGTCGACTGGACCGTCGCCGCCAAACCGTTCAACATCAACATCTCGATCGACTCGCGTGACGCCGACATTCACAACCATTCGCGCGGCATCGAAGGCTCGCTTGACGACATCCTCGCCGGCATTCGCGCCCTGACGCGCGCCAAGGCGAAGCACAACGCCGACTTCCCGATCATCATCAAGGCGGTCGTGCACAAACTGAATTTCCGCAAGCTGCCGGAGATGGTCGACTGGGTGCGCACCATCGGCGCCACAGCCATCAACTTCCAGCCGGTCGAGCAGGTCACCGACGAAGCCAAGGACGAGTTCTGGATTGGCCCGGAGGACATGGACGATCTCATCGCCGTGCGGGACCGCCTGCTGGAACTCAAGCGCAACGGCGCGCCGATCCTGAACACGGAACTCCTGCTCGAGCTGTGGCCGAACCACTTCCGCCGCGAGAAGGCGCCGCGCGAGGCGATGCCGTGCCGCATCGGCATGCGCAATTACTTCATCCGCGCCGATGGCCGGGTCGAAATGTGCTGGAACTTTCCGCCGATCGGCAACGTGCGCACCCAGACCGCGCGCGAAATCTGGTACGGCAAGGAAGGAACCGAGCGCCGCAAGGAGACCGTCGCCTGCGAAACGCTCTGCCTGTTCACCTGCCTGTCGCAGAAGAATCTCGGCGACAAGGTGAAAATGGGCATGAAGCTGCTGCGCAAGCCAGCGGCGTGACGCCCCAGTCGTAGCGGTTCGCGCCGTTCCACCGGCCGAAACCGGATTTGATACCACCGTGACGCCCCGGCTCCGGCCCAATTTCGCCTTTCTATCCCATAGAGTCCGCGGCGGGTGGCGGCGAGCCCGGTGGTCAGTAAGACCCGGGTAACGATGTTCTGCGTAAGGTCGCTTCGGCGACGCACCAGAGGCCGGAACCAGTAATGAAAAAATTCGCTGCCGGATGTGTTGCTTTTGGCGTGCTGTTCGCGGCGCAATGTGCGGGCGCGGCCGATCTTTCCGTGGCGCCGCTGTACAAGGCGCCGCCGATGCCGCCCGCACCGGCCTATAACTGGAGCGGCTTTTATCTCGGCGTCAACGGCGGCGGCGGCTGGGGCCACTCGAATTGGGACACAAGCGCGGATCACGTCAGAACTTCCGGCGGTCTGGTCGGCGGCACCGCCGGCTACAACTATCAGTTCAACAGTAATGTCGTGCTCGGCCTCGAAGGCGATATCGACTGGGCTCACCTGAACGGCACCAATGCGTCGGCAGGCTGCGTGGCTGGCTGCACGACCGGCGATACCTGGCTGTCCACGGTGCGCGGCCGCCTCGGTTACGCATTCGGCGGCATCATGCCCTACGTGACCGGCGGCCTGGCTGTCGGCGACATCAAGGCCTCGACACCCGGTTTCCCCGGCGCCAGCACGACCAATACCGGCTGGACCGCCGGCGGCGGCCTCGAATTCGCCCTGCCCGGCACCAGCAACTGGACAGCAAAGGCGGAATATCTTCACGTCGACCTCGGCCGGTTCAATTGCGGCGTCAATTGCAACGGCACGCCGACCGACAATGTCTCGGTGCACAACGATATCGTGCGCGCCGGCGTGAATTACCGCTTCGGCTGGGGCCAGTAGCCCTCCTCCACATCGCTGCCATGCGGAGAATCTCAAATCCGCTCCGCTGGCGCTGATTGACTAAAGCGCCGGCAGTTGGTGTCATTGCGCGCCCAGAAGGGACTTGCCGCACATGACAACCGCTGCCTCGAAAATCGATTTCGACAAATACCGCCTGCGCAATTTTGTCGACCGCCTGATCCAGATGGGCGAAGTGGAAATCCACGACAAGCCGGTGCCGCTGACCGGATTGAGCCCGATCATCGAAGGCACCGAAAAAGCGGTGCTGTTCAAAAAAGCCGGCCCCGAGCAGCTGGAAATGGTCGCCAAGACCGCCGGCAACCGCACCCGGCTCGCGGCCGCGTTCGAGACCACCGAAGACAAGCTTTACGACGAATATTTCAGGCGGCTTGGCAATCCGCAGCCGCTGGTCGAGGTCCCGTCCGGCGACGCGCCGGTGCACGAGATCAAGATCACCGGCAAGGATGTCGATCTCACCCGGCTGCCGTTTCATCCGCAGCACGCGCTCGACGGCTCCTGTTATTGCAGCGCCGCCATCGATTACGCGATCGATCCGGCGACCGGCCGACGCAATGTCGGCAGCCGCCGCTTGAGCCTGCGCAATCGCTACGAGACTGGAACCAACGTCACGGCGCCGTCCGATCTCAAGCGCATCTACACCGCCTGCGTGGCGCGCGGCGAAAAGCTGCCGATCACGTTCACGGTCGGCGTCCACCCGCTCGACTTTTTCGCCGCCACCACGCGCCAGCCCGGCGACGAATTGCAGCTGGTGGCCAGTTTCCGCGGCGAGCCGGCGCCGGTGGTCAAAAGCCTGACCAGCGACATCCTCGTTCCGGCCGATGCCGAGATGACGCTTGAGGGCTATCTCGACGAACGCGGTTACGTCGAGCCGGAAGGCCCGTACGGCGAGTACATGGGTTACTACGGCGCCATCCATATGGACCCGGTGTTCCATTGCACCGCCATCACCATGCGGCGCGATGTGCTGCATCACACCCTGCTGCACGGCACCGCCTTCCTGCTCGACCAGACCGACAGCGCCAATATCTCCTCGATGCGCGTCGAAGCCGATGCGATGAAGATCTTGAAAGCAACGGTGCGCGAGCCGGTCGCCTGCTATTTGCGCTCGGTTTCGGGCGGCGCCAACACGCTGCGCGTCTCGATCAAGCAGCGCTCCTATGGCGAAGCCAAGCAGGCGATCGCGGCGCTGTTCGGCGGCATCATGCGGCTCAAGCACGTCTATGTGTTCGACGAGGACATCGACATCCACGACGACCGGCAGGTCGACTGGGCGATGGGCACGCGCTTCCAGGCCGATCAGGACATGATGATCCTGCAAGGCATGATCGGCATGACCATGGATCCGTCGCTGCAGGGACGGAGGACCGGCGCCAAATCCGGCTTCGACTGCACCAAGCCGTTCGGCAAGGACGGCCAGGTGCCGCTGATGCGCTGCGCGGCGAAAGTTTTCAAAGGCCCGGCGCGTTATCAGACCGTCGAGCAGGCGCTTGGCGCATCGCCGATGTTCTATGCCGATGTCGTCGAGTCGCTCGGCTCCACCGATGGCCGCGAGATCGCCTGCGCGCTCGACGAACTGCGCCAGGCCGGCAAGCTCGGCCGCGACCGCGACGGCCGTTACTACCTGCACGCCGGCAAGCCCGGCATGACCGGCATCGTCGGTGAGCTTTATCACGACCCGAACGAAGGGACGTGAGGTCTCACCTTTCGTACTGACAAGCGACGACGCACTCCTCGGCGTGTCATCGTCCGCCAACGGGTCCGGCCCGAAGTGGCCGGCCCGATGACAGGCTCCGGCGGACGATCCAGTAATCGCCGCCGTCCGTAGTTTTGCTCGAACACCTGAGATTACTGGATGCCCCGCCTTCGCGGGGCATGACAAATCGGGTGTGCGCGTCTCCATATGCTGTCCTCCGCGGACAAGCCCTCTCGTTCTCGCGATGCACCTGCATCCGAGTTGTCGTCACGCCGGCAATAAAAGCCACGAAGCGTTTTGCTCTCGGCACCGATCTTCGTCAGATGACGCCAGCGGTGGTCACGGGCGCCGTCACGATCAGAGCTTTGAGCCACGAAATGTAAGAAGCAAAGAAAAGGAAGCAGAACGCCGACAGACGCTGTTCCGTGCAACCGCTGCACCTGCCGGTGCAGCGCGCGCCTTGCAGGGCGCGCTCGCCGATCGGCGTTCCACCACGGTTCTTACCTAAAGGACTTTCCATCCCAAAGGCTCACCTCGGGCCAGGCTTCGTGCGGCGGATGACACATATCGGCCTCCGACGCACTTCCAGCGATGCACCTCGCGCGCCAGTCATAGTGCCGGCAGGCTGATGCCCGAGACGCCCGGGAGCGGAGGTGACGAGCCGCCGCCCGCGGGCACCGCGTCCCGCTCCATCAGCCCGTGTCCCGGGCTGACGTCCTTTACGTAAGCGGGATTGACCGCCACTTTTCAAAACAACAAGGCGAAGTCAAAGCATAAAAAATTGTGCAGACAAATCGCGGAGTTACGCGGCGAAGATTTTCGGTTGAACGCGAGCACTGCGCTCTTGATTCGCAAAATTCGAGAATATTTACGTGAAATCAGCGACTTATCGAATCCCGATTCTTCGAATTTCCTGAAAGGCACCTTAACCGTCATGGCCGGGCTTGTCCCGGCCATCCACGCCTTCCTCATGAGCCAAAGACGTGGATGCCCGGCACATAGGCGAGCGCAGCGACGCCGTTCTTCGAACAGCTATGGTCGGGCATGACGACTTGGAATCAGAGCGAGGAACGCCAGCGCCGAAGCAAGCGCTGGCTGCCTAATGCAGATGCCCGGCGCTGGAGACGATCTGGTGGAATTGCGTGGTGATCGTGGCGCCGTCGTTGTGCGCGGCATCGAACACCGGATCGAACACCGGATCGAACACCGGATCGTGCGTCAGGATCGAAGCCAGTTGCTCGTTGTTGGCATTGCCGCGCTCGCCGCCCTGCTCCGGCTGATTGGCCGGAGTATCGTGATTGGGCGCGCTCCAGTTTACCGGCTGGAACACAAAGTTGTCGTTGCCACCGATGGTGACCGAACCGTTGCTGGATGGTGCGTTGCCGGTCGGTCCGCTGTTTGAGCTCTGCGCCGGCGGGTCGTAAACGTTGGTGCCGCCGTGACCGTCGGAGGCGAATTCGAATGTCGCGGTGAAATTATCGAACGTCAGGTTGGCGTTGTCGGTGCCATCGCTCACTGTCAGCACGCCGGTCGAGGCGTTGTAGCTTTCCGAAAAATGGCCGGAGTCGAAATCAATGCCCGCGAGATCGACCACGTCGGAATGCGCCGCGTCCAGCGCGGTGCCGGTGAAACCTTCGATGTGGCCGGTGAAGGCTTGCGAATTGTCCAGCGTCAGCGTGCCGGTACCGCCGGCAAAGTTTACCGTTTCGCCGGAGGCACCGGCGATAGTGAGCGATCCGCCGGTCGCGATCGTAGCCACTGCCGGATCGCTGCCGCCGGAGAGAACCTGCGTCGGGGCGGGTGGATCGACAACATCGATGCCGCCGTGATGATCGTCGGAGACCGTCCAGGTAGACGTGGAATAGTCGCCCGCCAAAGACAGGGTTCCGACAGTAGTGGCGCCGTCTTTAATCGTCAGCGTTGTCGTGCCAGTGATGCTGTTGTAGCTCCCGGTTCCGGTCGCCGCCGTATCACTGGCACTCAGGCCGATCAGATCGATCACATCGCCGCTGCCGGAAATCCCCTTGATCTCGCCGGCGAAGCTCGCGAAATGCAATAGTTCAAGGGTGCCAGTGCTGCCGGTGAACGAGACGGTGGTGCCACTGGCGACCGCGCTGCCGAACACCAGGTCGGCATTGGACTGGATCGCAAATGAGCCGGCGCCATGAATAATGTCGTTGTCGAGCGTGAGCGTGCTACCGCTGCCGCTCACCAGCGTCCCGGAATTATTGATCGTCGCGTTCTCGATCTCGGCGATGCCGGAGCTGACCACTGTGCCAGTGGAGGCGATGTTGACCGTGCCGTTGTCGACCGTAACGCCGATCGCTCCGCCGGATAGCAGAACTTCGGAATTCGCACCGGCCGCAAGCGTGCCGGTGCTGCTGTTGTTCAGGATGGTGACGTCGCCCGCGACCGTGCTCGACAATTCGAGGATGCCGCCATTGGTGGCCTCGAACTTGCCGGCGTTGCTGATCGAGTCCCCGGTGAAGATATCGTAGGTCTTGCCGCTGAAATTGGCGTCGAAGGTGCCGGCCGTTTCGTTGATGAGCGTCAGGATCGCAGTCCCGCCGCCCTGGGTGCCGTAACCGTTGAACGTGTTGTCGACGTTCGTCGTCGTCGTAGCGACGGAGCTTTGCGGCTCGAAACCTTCGCGCGTGACGGTGCCGCCGCCCTCGTACATAGTGGCCGTGATGGTGAAGGCGACGTTCGAATCGTAAATGATCTGGCCAAGGTTGTCATAGATCAGCGTCCCGGTGGCGGTGAGCGCATCCCCGTTGCCTTCCCAAACCAGCTTCTCGCCGGCGTCGATCTGGATCGCGGGCGTGCTGCCGTCGCTGGTGATATTGAGCGCAACTCCGCTGAGCATGACATCGTCGAGGGTCAGCGTGATACCGCTCCCGACTGTGATCGCGCCACCGCCGACGCCGGTGTGCTCGATCATCGTATTTCCGGTCACCGCCAGCGTGCCGGCATTGCTGATGGCGTTGTTGTAAAGGGTGGCGTCGTTGAGCGTCAGCGTGACGCCGCTCGATACATTGATGACGCCGCCGTTGACACGCGCGCCGCTCTCCAGCGTGGCGTCGCCGGTGACGTTGAGCGTGCCCCCGCTGTCGAGCGTGGCGAGATAGATGTTCGATTTGCCGTCGTTAGCCGTCGAGCCCACGAGATTGTCGGCCAGACTGCCATAGGCAACGACCGAGCCCTCGCTGCCGATCGCGCTGGCAAGATCGCTTTCGGCGTTACCGGCGACCGGGGAGACGACAACTCCCAGTGACTCCGAGGCGAGCGACAGCGTACCGGTGCGTACGTCGTAGATGTAGGTCTGCGCCTGACCGTCGCTGCTGGTCGTGACCAGATTGTCGGCCGTGCTCTCGAAGGAAACAAAATTACCATCGGCGCTGATCGACGCCGCATAGCTGCCGCCGTCCGCGGCGGCGCCGTTCATGCCGGCCGACAGCAGCGTCGTCGTGTGAGTCAGCGTGTCGTAGAGATAGACATTCGACGGCCCGGCAAAGACGCCGTTCACACCGTTGGTCTGGGCGCCCGGATCCGAATTGCCACCGAGGTTGTCAGCCGCACTCTGGAACACCACGTAGCGGCCATTGCCGCTGACCTGCGACGCCCACGATTTATTATCGCTCGCCAATTCGAGCGCACCGCTGTTGCCGTCGCCCTGCTGGCCCTGGCTATTGACCGAAACCATTTGCAGCTTGTTGGTCGAGCGATCGTAGAGGTAGACCTCCGCGTTGCCCGAGGTGTTGCCGGTGTTGAAGACCGAGCTGCCGACGACAATCTTCGACGACGTGCTCCAGAACGTGACGAATTGGCCGTTCTTGGAGAGCGACGGGTCGTAAACCGAGCCGACATTGCCGAAGATTTCCGGGCCGTTACTGTTTGTGTAGCTCGGATCGCCGTTGATTGTCGTCAGGACGTTGCCGGACGTGTCGGTCACCAGGATCGGCGAGCCGTTCATGCCGCCGTCGCCTTGGAAGGCAATAACATTGCCATTGCCGCTGATGACAGGCTGGTACCCGCTGACCGGCAGCTGCGAGAGGCTGCTGTTCTGGGTGTTGTAGACGAAAATATCGCCTTGATCGTGCGTGCCGTACTGATCCGTGACCTGATAGTCACCCTCGAACACGACGTAATGCCCGTCGCTGCTGATCGATGGCAGGCCGTTGAAGGTGCCGCCCGCGGGTGCGCTCGCTGACAAGTCGGTCACCTTGCCGGTACCGGCGTTGTACAGCTCAATGTCACCGTCGCCGCTGTTCTGGCCCGGCAGGCCGGATGAGGCGACGAAGGCGACGTATTGGCCGTTGGCGCTGATCGCAGGCCCGTAGCTTTCGAGCCCGGCAACGGAAATTTCCGTGATCGACTGCGGCAGCTCGGTGGCGGTTTGCAGATCGATCACCGCGCTCGCGCCGGTGATGATGCCCTGGTCCAGCGTGATGCTGGAGCCGGCCTGGGCCACGACATGAACGTTGTCGAGCTCGGTGGTGGCGCCGGAAATCATGATCGCGCCGAGACTGTTGATCTCGCCACCGATCATGACGGTGCCGTCGGTCAACGTCAGGTTCGCAAGCGTTGTGGTGTCGCCGCTGGTTTCGGACCCGACATAGATCGTGGCGTCGTTGTTGACGGTGACATCGTCGAGCGTCGCGCCATTCGGGTCGCCGCTGTGGGCATAATTCGGCCCGACCAGAACGGTGAGCGAACTGCCCGAATTCAGCGTCAGCGCGCCGGTGCCGTCGCCGGTGATGGTGGCGCCATCCTCAAGCGTCAGCGTCGCGCCGGTCGCCGTCGCTCCGATTTCGATGGTGCCGGGATCGTCGACGTCGGTGCCGTCGAACGTTGCACCAAGGTTGCTATTGCCGGGGATGCTGCTGTTCGGCCCGGCCTCGATATCGACCGTATCGGTGCTGCCAAGCGTCAGCTCGCCACCGGTCAGCGTCGTGCCGTCATCGAGCACCAGTGTCGAACCGGTCGGGCCAACAGGGCTGCCGAGTTCGATGTCACCATCGCCGCTCATCGTCACGGTAACGCCGTCGAGAGTCGCGCCGATGGAGGCGGTGCCGTTCTCGACATAGACCTCGCCGAGATTGTCGATTGCCAGCGTACCGCCGCTGATCGCGGTGCCATCATCGAGCGTCAGCGTCGCAGACGACGCGGCGCCGACCTCGATCTCCGCACCGTTCGTGATTGCGTTGTTGGCGAGCGTGGTGTCGGAACCGATATGCGCGTCGCCGCTGGCGATGATCGCCGCGTCGCCGGGGTTCGGCGGCGACCCGCTGCTCCAGTCCGCCGCGGCGTCGGTGGTCCAGTCGCCGGTGCCGTTCCAGGTGTCGGTTGTCGTCGGCGATTCCGGACTGATCGCCGCTGTGCCGGTGATGGTGGTGTTGGCGCCGCCGGTGTCGGCGACCGACACGCTGGTCGTGAAGTTGCCGTCCTCCGCATAGGTGTGGGTCCCGGCAACCGAGTAGAGGCCGGTGTTGGTGTCATAGCTGACGGTTCCTGCCGAGCTGGAGCCGTCGCCCCAGGTGATCGTCGCGGTGAAGTCGTCGGTGTGGTTGCCCGGATTGTCGTCGGTGAAGGTGGCGTTGGTCAGCGAAACCGACGCACCCTCGGTGCCGCTCACGCTCGCCGCGCTCGATCCGGTCAGCGCCGCATCGGCAACCGCGGTCGAGCCGGTGTCGGTGGCCGTGCTGCCGCCGGCGTCGTTGATGGTCACGCTGACCGCGTCGGTGCCGTCTTCGGCATAGGTGTGCGACAACCCGCTTACCGTAAAGCTGCCGTTGCCATTGGCGGTAACGTTGCTGCTGGTGAAGGTCGTCGTTTGGCCGTCGCCCCAGGCAATCGTCCCCGAGAAGTCGCTGGCCGCAGCACCGGTATTGGCGTCGGTGAAGGTCGCGCTCAACGTCGTCGCGGTGGTGCCTTCAACGCCGCCGCTCGCCGTCACCGTCCCCGCCGTCAGCGCCGCATCGGCAACCGTGGCGGCGGCGGTGATCGGACCAAGGGTAGCACCGTCGATATCGGCGATCGACACGCTGGTCTGGTAGCTGCCCTCCTCTGCGTAAGTATGGGTGCCGCTGACAGAGAAGACGCCGTTGTTTTCGGTGATCGTTCCGGTCGTCGTCGGCGAACCGTCACCCCAGCTTATTGTCGCCGTGAACTGATTGACGTTCCCGTATGGATTGCCGTCGGTGAAGGTCGCCAGTGTGACGGTGGCCGACCCGCCCTCGGTCTCGCTCGATGCCACTCCCAATGGATTGCCGAGCGGGGCTTCGTTGACGGTGAGCGTGTAGAGATCGGTACTGATCTCGGTCGTCGGTCCGGTCGCCGTCTGGACGATGATAAGATTGAATGTGCCCGCCTCGACGGGGGTGAACGACAGCTGGTTGAATTCAGCGGCCGAGCCGGTCCACGTTCCGGTCGCGGCCGTGTAACCGGGTTCGTTGACGTTGACCAGATCGGTCGGCAATCCGGTGATGGTGACGTTGCCGGCAGCGGCATCGGTAACGCCGAGCGTCACCGCGCTCCCCTCCTGGAGGGCTTGCGCTGTTGACCCGGTCAACAGCGGCGGGTTGAGCAGCAGCACATCGGTGCCGGGGGTGCCGCCATTGTCCGGCGCCAGTGCAAACTGGTTCTGATTATAGCTGCCGGCGAATTTCAGCGTCTCTTCGAGAGTCCCAGCGCTGCTGTAGATCGCGAGCGTGCCAGTGCCCTGCGTCCACACATCGTAGCCAACCGTCGCGAAATTGAGATCGTGCAGATCGACGGTGTCGCCCGCGGCGAAGCCGGTGATGGGGGCGGTATACGCATTGGTCAGCGACGTATCGAGTTCGAGCGTGCCGGCATTGCTGCCCTGGAATGTGACCGCCTGATTGAACGCGTTCTGGAAGTCGGCGGTGGCGCCGCCGGTGATTTCGACAGACCCGGTTCCGGTGAAAGAGACATTGCCGGCTACCGTAAAGGTGCCTGCATTGGCTTCAATCGTCCCGTTATTGGTAATTGTCTCGTTGGGTTGACCGAGACCTCCGATCAACGTGCCGTTGTTCACAAAAAGCGTCGCGCCATTGTCGATCGTGATCGGGATCGCACTTGTAACGGTCACGTCGTCGAGCGTGGCGTTGCCGGACCCAATTTCCAGCACGCCGAACGTTGCACCCTCGTCCAGGAATCCACCCGTTATCGAGGTGCCGCCGGACAGGATCAGCGTAACGATGGAATTGCTCTGCGCGCCGCCATCGACCTGGATCGTGCCGGCATTCAAGACCGAGATGCCGCTGAGCGTGTCGTACGAGTTGGCGCTCAAATCCGCGATTTCCAGTGTCGCGTTGGCGCCGATGGAAAGCGTGCCGGCGCCGGTGATCTCGGCGCCGTTCTCGAGATTGACCGTCCCGGCGATATCAAGAATGCCGCTGACAGTGACCGTGCCGCCGTTCACGGTTGCGCCAGCCTCAAACTCCGACGTGCCGGTTACGTTGATGGCGCCGTTGACCGTGTCGTTGATGGTGCCGCCGCTGATCGTCGCACCCTCGACATTGAGCACTGCGGTGCTGTCTTGAATGTTGATAGCGCCGCCCGACGTGTTGGTGATCGTTCCGCCGTTGAGCGTCACGGTTCCGCCGGCGGCGGCATCGATCGCGCCAGTGTTCGAAATATTGTCGTCGACGACCAGTGTTCCCGAAGCGGTGCCGCCGGCTTGCAGGGTCCCGGCATTGGTAATCGTTTCACCAGTCGTGATCGTCAGCGTGCCGCCGGTGGCGTCGATGGTGCCATCGTTGGTCAGCGCCAGATTGCTGATGGTGCCGGAGCCGGTGATGGTGTTGTTGCTGTTGATCAGTTGATCGCTGCCGGCCTTGCCGGTGATGGTGCCGCTCAGCGCCACCGCGCCGCTGCCGGTGAGCGTCAGCGAAGCGCTGTCGACCAGGAGCTCCGCACCGCTGGCAATCGAGATGCCGTTGAGGCCGGTGCCGGTGTTGTCGATCGTGCCGTCCTTGACGTCGAGTTCGCCAGTGCCGGTGGCTTCCAGCAGTCCCGCATTGGTGATGGTGTTGCCGGTGCTGAGCACCAGCACGCCAGTGGCATCGATGGTGCCATCGTTGGTCAGCGCCAGATTGCTGATGGTGCCGGAGCCGGTGATGGTGTTGTTGCTGTTGATCAGTTGATCGCTGCCGGCCTTGCCGGTGATGGTGCCGCTCAGCGCCACCGCGCCGCTGCCGGTGAGCGTCAGCGAAGCGCTGTCGACCAGGAGCTCCGCACCGCTGGCAATCGAGATGCCGTTGAGGCCGGTGCCGGTGTTGTCGATCGTGCCGTCCTTGACGTCGAGTTCGCCAGTGCCGGTGGCTTCCAGCAGTCCCGCATTGGTGATGGTGTTGCCGGTGCTGAGCACCAGCACGCCAGTGGCATCGATGGTGCCATCGTTGGTCAGCGCCAGATTGCTGATGGTGCCGGAGCCGGTGATGGTGTTGTTGCTGTTGATCAGTTGATCGCTGCCGGCCTTGCCGGTGATGGTGCCGCTCAGCGCCACCGCGCCACTGCCGGTGAGCGTCAGCGAGGCGCTGTCGACCAGAAGCTCCGCGCCGCTGGCAATCGAGATGCCGTTAAGCCCGGTGCCGGTGTTGTCGATCGTGCCGTCCTTGACGTCGAGTTCGCCGGTGCCGGTGGCTTCCAGCAATCCCGCGTTGGTGATGGTGTTGCCGGTGCTGAGCACCAGCACGCCGGTGGCGTCGATGGTGCCGCCCGCCTGATTGGTCAGCGCCAGATTGCTGATGGTGCCGGAGCCGGTGATGGTGTTGTTGCTGTTGATCAGTTGATCGCTGCCGGCCTTGCCGGTGATGGTGCCGCTCAGCGCCACCGCGCCGCTGCCGGTGAGCGTCAGCGAAGCGCTGTCGACCAGAAGCTCCGCACCGCTGGCAATCGAGATGCCGTTGAGGCCGGTGCCGGTGTTGTCGATCGTGCCGTCCTTGACGTCGAGTTCGCCAGTGCCGGTGGCTTCCAGCAATCCCGCGTTGGTGATGGTGCTGCCGGTGCTGAGCACCAGCACGCCGGTGGCGTCGATGGTGCCGGCATTGTTGTCCAGTGTCAGCTTGCCGTCGCCGGTGCCGATCGAGCCGGTGCCGGAAATGGTGTTGCCGACATTGGTCAGCGTGACTGCCGTGCCGTTATCGGCAATGGCTGAGCTGCCGTCATTGAGGACGATCTGGCCATTATCGGTCAGCGAGACATCGCCGGTGATCAGCAGCTGAGCTGCCGAGGCCGCAGGCGAAGCCGAATGGGCCGAAAGATAAATGGTGCCCTCGTTAACGATGCTGCCATCGAGCCCGAGCGACGCACCGGCATCCACCTGCACATAGCCGTTCACCGTGACCGCATGCGCGCTGCTGCCGTCGAGCAGCACGAAGCCGCTGGCCAGCGCCAAAATCTCGATAAGGCCGCCGGCGCTCGAGCCTGTTTGGTCGGTTTTCAGCGTGCCGCCGGAAACATTTGCCGCGAGCTGCACGATCGAGCCGGAGCCCGAGGCCTCAATTTCCCCGGCGCCGACGTTGGTGACATTCGAGGCGAGATCGAGAGTAGCCCCGTTATCCGCCTCGAGCAGCCCGGAATTGTTGATCGAGCTCGGATCGATGGTCAACTTGCCGCCGGCGACCAGGAGCTCGCCCGTAGCGCCCACCGTGATATTGGCATCGCTGATCGACGATGTTCCCGTCGAAGTGACAGTGCCGTCGATCGTGATGATTCCGCCGGTGATCGCGACCGCGTCAAACGAGGCGTTGTCGCCGGCGTCGATTTCAAGCGTACCGTGATTAGTGACGGTGCCGGTGACGAAGGCATTGTTCAGAAACAATATCTGGCCGCTGCTTACAGTCGTCAGGCCGCTGTAAACGCTGCCGAAACTGTCGACGGTGCTGCTGCCGAAGACGTTGATCGTTCCCAGGTCGTGAATGACGACGCCAACCAGCGTCGT
The DNA here is from genome assembly GCA_963739945.1 of uncultured Alphaproteobacteria bacterium. Taxonomy (GTDB): domain Bacteria; phylum Pseudomonadota; class Alphaproteobacteria; order Rhizobiales; family Xanthobacteraceae; genus BOG-931. Next base: position 310,066 of record CAVUCN010000001.1, read on the forward strand.
GTCGTTGAGATCAAGAACTGCGCCGGCAGCAATATCGAGCTCGCCGCCGATGATCGTCACGCCGGTCAGCGTGAGCGTATAGCCGGCGTCGATCGATATGAACGAAGTGGGCTTGCCGGCAGGAGTATTCGCGGCGTTGTTGAAGGTCGTATTGTTGACCGAGTCGCCGCCGTCGAGGTTCAGCGTTGCGCCGCTGTCGAGATTCGACGGTGACGGCGTTGATCGTGCCGCCGCTGAATGTGCTTACGCCGCTTGCTATCTCAAACGCACCATCAGCGTCCGATGTCAGCGTGCCGCCGGTAATGTTGGCCCCGGCAAGCTTGACGATCGAACCGGTTCCGTCCGCCTGGATGGTGCTGCCGGTATTAAAGAGTGCGTTGCCGAGCTGGAACCCGTCGATCGTGACAGTCCCGCCGTTGAGCGCCTCGATAATGCCGTTGTTTTCATTTGTCGCTCCGTTGAGCGAAGCATCGAACGTCACTGACGAACCGGCACCCGACGCTTTGACCGTGCCGCCATTGTTGCTGACGCTGCCGGTGCCGGTGGTCTTGAACGTGATCGAGCCGCCGGACAGCGCTTCGATCACGCCGCCGGAATCGTTGGTAATTCCGATGCTGCCGTTGAACGTGATGGTGCCGTTAGTGTCGGCCTCGATGGCGCCATCGTTCGTTACACCACCGGTATTGTAGGAAATGGTGCTGCCGGTACCGCTTGATTCGAATATCGCGTTGGTTTCGTTGGTCAGCAGCACCGAGCTGAGCGAAATCCCGCCGCCATTTTCGGCAATTATGAGGTTGGAATTATCCAGATGACCGTCGCTGAATTCGACCAGCGAACCCGCACCGTTCGATTCGATGGTGCCGCCGCTGTGATTGCGTTGGTCACCCTCGGTGAAATCGACCGTGCCGCCGGCGACCGCTTCGACCAGATCATAATTGTCCAGGCCGGCATTGAGGACGACCGTGCCACCGTCAGTGGCTTCGATGGTGCCGTAGTTTCCGCCACCGCCGCTGCCGCCGCCTCCGCCGCCTTCGATGGTCACCGTACCGCCGCTGGTGGCTTCGATCAGGCCGTGATTCGAACTGCCATTGCCGTTGGTATTGATGGTGACGCTGCCATCGTTCAGCGCTTCGATGGTGCCGTCGTTGGCGTCAATGCTGGTATTGATATTGATGGTGACGGTGCCGCCATCGGCCTTGATGGTGCCGGCATTCGAGTTGGCGGCGTTATCGAGATTGAACGTAACCGAACCGCCGGCCGCGTCGATGGTGCCGCCGATCTTGTTGGTCAGCGACGTCGTGGCTTGCAGCGTAAGGCTTGCACCGGCGCCGGCGGTGACCGTGCCCGAATTGGTGACGGTGGCGCCGTCTATTTCCGACGCGCCGGTGACGACTACATCGCCGGCATTCTCGATAACGCCACCGACGATGGCCGCATTCTCGAGATCGAGCGTTGACGTGCCGTCGATGCTGAACGTGCCCGCGGAATTCTGCAGCGAGAAGTTCTCGACTTGCAGAATGCCGCCGTTAATCGCTTCCACCAGATTGGAGTTGCTGACACTGCCGCCATTGAATGTGACGGTGCCGCCCAACGTCGCTTCGACGGTGGCGCCGGCCTCGTTGGTGAACGCAACCTCGGTGAAGGTTATCGTACCCTGAGAGGTCGCGAGCACGACGCCGATATTGTCCAGCGTCGTATTCGCCATCTCGACCAGCGCAGCGGCGCCGGTTGCCTCGACCGTGCCGATGTTGCCGACACGGTCGATCAATTGCAGCGTGCCACCCGCCGTCGCTTCCAGAAGGCCGGCACTGACCAGCAGATTGCCGGTGTCGATAACCAGCAGACCGGTGGCATCGATGACGCCGCCGATCTCGTTGATCAGGGTGAGATTGCCGTCGCCCTGGCCGATCTGGCCGGCGCCTATGATGGTGAAATTGATGTTGTCGAGCACCGCGGGCAACACGCCGCTGGCAATGCCCACGATCAAATCGTCGCTCGAGGGCGAACCGGCGAGCAGGATGGTGCCGCCCGGCAGGATAATCTTTGTTCCGTCCGGCAATAACTGGACACCGCCGCTGAGCGAAACCGGTCCGCGGATGATCAGTTCCGGGTCGCTGCCCGAAGCATTGAGCTCGACAGTGCCGGCGCCGGTGATCGCGTTGTTGACCTGAACCGACGCGCCACTTTCGATTTCAAGAACCGCGCCAGCAACGAGAACGAGACCGTTGGAAGTCTCCGGCGCATTGACCGTTACGGTGACCGGCAGGAGGACTTCGACGAGGCTGAACGAGGTCGGAACGAAGCCATCGCTCCAGTTGCCGGGATTCTCCCAGCTTCCGCCGGATGAATTTACGAAACGGACGACCGGAGTGGGTCCAGGGACGCCACTGGTTCCCGGCGTCGTCGTTGTAGACCCGATATTGTCGCCGCCGCTGCCGACCGTAAACGTCCCCGGAGCGTTTTCGATCAGCTGCTGCTGCGGGCTTTCCGGCGGCGGCGGCGGTGACGAGCTGCCGTTGTTGTCGTTGCTCCGCTGATTGAGCGGATTGAGCGTCGCGAAAAGGTCCGCCAGGATCTTCTGCTCGGCCGCGTATTGCGAATTGGTGATCGGCTCGACCGAAACCAGCGGCTGCTGCCCGGGACCCTGCGCCGTCAGACAGGTGACGTAGCCGGTCGCCGAAACAGCGAGGCGGAAGGGATTGCCGTTGGCGTCGAGAACCGGCTTGCCGTCGGCGTCGAGCTCAATGAGATCGTACAATCCGGCCAGGCCAGTACCGAAATCGGCCGCCAACAGGAAGCTGTAGCTGACGTCAGCCTGCGTGGCGTTGATGGTGCCGAGTTCCTGCTGGACCAGGCCGGTGGTGCCGCGGATGCCCATGGTCGCGACCGGCGTGTTGATCTTCATATCGCCGGTATGCGCGACCTTGCCGGCCACGAAGGCGAACGTGCCTTCGACCAGCGTGAACAGCGCGTCATTCGAATTGCTGCTCGGCGAGTACGAATAATCGTTCAGCGCCATCCGCGTATTGGCGACCAGATTGAGCGCGGTGCCATCGGGGAAAGAGATACCGACCGACGACGCGGTACCGGTCTGGATCACGTCGCTCTTGTAAATGGCATCGCCGACATTGAGCGTAACCGACACGCCGTTACGAACTACAGTGACGTCGCCGACGGATTTTTCGACCTTGCCGATGGCGTCGCCCGCCAGCCGGTGCGGGTTGCGCCTGCGCGTAGTGTCCAGGCGTTGGCGAGCCCGCCATCAATTCAACGGTTGCGCCCGACAGGCTCATGCCGTTCGGCGCAATCAGCGCTGGAGGATGTTCGCTCGAGAAATAACCGGGGATGAGGTGATGCCGGCCATCGGGACCGGTGAGAACAAGATCCGGGCCCGAGCGATGATACACACCGCTCAGAAGCAATTCGGCATCCGGAACCAAAACTGAACCATGCACGGAGTTGTTATGGATTACGGAAACACCAGTCCCGTAACCGCCCTCCAGTCGTGACACATAAGCCATGCTATCCGCCCCTCACCGAGCGATAGGTAAGAGCCCTCCCCCGAGCTGGTGGCCTTCAGTCACACTCATCGTTCGAACCGTCCCCAGTGACTGTCGAACTGGCGGTAGGATGCGCCATTGTGGCAGCGCACGCAACTCTATCCTTTACAAATACCTAATGTTTTTCAGGCCGTTGCAATGACCGGTTGACTTGGGCAGATTCCCGCCAAACGAGACGCGCATGGCTATGCGCGGAGCAAGATTACCGGCAGCCCCCACGGCGCACGGTATCCGAATACGGATCGGCATCAGGGAGTAGACAAAATGACCCTAAAACGCAGCCTTTTTCTGAGCGCGGCGGCAATCGGCATCGCCGGGTGTTTCGGTTTGACACAGGCGGGGGCGCAGACGCGCGGTTCCCGTCAAAAAGAACGAAATCGGCGGAACGGTCACCGGCCCACACGGGCCTGAAGCCGGCGCTCTGGGTCATCGCCGAGACCCACGACACGCCGACTCGCTTTGCCCGCATGGTCGTCACCGACGATCAGGGCCGCTACCTGGTGCCCGATCTGCCGGCCGGTCATTACAAGGTCTGGGTCCGCGGCTACGGCCTGGTCGACTCGGCAAAGGCCGATGCCGATCCCGGCAAGCCTCTCAACCTCACCGCCACGATCGCGCCGAACGACGCCGCCGCCGCGCAATATTACCCGGCGATCTACTGGTACTCGATGCTGAAAGATTCCGGACGCCGATCAGTTCGGCGGCAAGAGCGATATTCCGGAAAAGGCCAAACAGACCGACTGGCTTAACGCCATGAAGAACAACGGCTGCATCGGCTGTCATCAGCTCGGCGGCCTCGCCACGCGGACGATTCCAAAGAGCCTCGGCGAATTCAAAACCTCCGAAGACGCCTGGGCGCGCCGCATCCAGTCCGGCCAGGCAGGTCCGCTGATGGTCAATATCGTCGCCGGCGATTTCTCATCGACGCCGATCAAATACTTCGCCGAATGGACCGACCGTATCGCCGAAGGCGAACTGCCGGCCACCAAACCGACACGGCCGCAAGGCATCGAGCGCAACGTCGTGATCACGACCTGGGACTGGTCGGACGAGAAGCATTATCTCCACGACCTGATATCAACCGACAAGCGCAACCCGACCGTCAACGGTTACGGGCCGCTGTTCGGCTCACCGGAATATTCGATGGACAATATTCCGATCCTCGATCCGGTGAAGAACACCGCGATGCTTTATCACGCGCCGGTGCGTGACAAGGACATGCCGTACTCGCTCGGCCCGGGCCACGCTGCGGTGCTCAAGCCGCTGGCGCCATCGGCCTATTGGGGCACCGAGCAGATCTGGGACACCCACATCAACAATCACAATTCGATGCTCGACGAGAAAGGCCGGCTCTGGCTCGCCGCCGCCGTGCGCGGCGTGAAAGATCCGGATTGGTGCGGCAAGGGTTCGGACCTGATCTCGGCCAAACTCTCGCCGCTCACGGAAAGCACGCGTCAGATTGCGATGCTCGATCCGAAGACGATGAAGTACACCTTCGTCGACACCTGCTTCACCACGCATCACGTGCAATTCGGTTTCGACAAGAACAACACGCTCTGGGCATCGAGCGGCGGTGGCGGTGGTGTGGTCGGTTGGCTCAACACCAGGAAGTTCGAGGAGACCGGCGACGCCAAGGCTTCGCAGGGCTGGACTGCGCTGATCGTCGACACCAGCGGCGACGGCAAGCGCGGCGAATACACCGACCCGGGCAAACCGGTCGAACCCGGCAAGGACATGCGCATCGGCCAGGTGTTCTACGCCGTGATGCCGAGTCCGGTTGACGGCACGGTGTGGGGCACGATCCGCTCCAATCCCGGCGCGGTGGTGCGGCTCGATCCCGGCGCAATCCGCCGGAGACGGCGCTTGCCGAAATCTACAACGTGCCGATGCCGGGCTTCGGTCCGCGCGGCGGCGACATCGACTCCAAAGGCGTCGTCTGGGTGTCGCTGGCGAGCGGCCATCTCGGCAGCTTCGATCGCCGCAAGTGCAAAGGCCCGCTCAACGGACCGACCGCGACCGGCAATCATTGTCCGGAAGGCTGGTCGTTCTACAAATATCCGGGACCGGGATTTGCCGGCATCGGCGATAACTCGGCCGAGTTCGAGCTATTACACCTGGGTCGATCAGCACAACACGCTCGGCCTCGGCAACGACGTGCCGGTTTCGACCGGCAATCTCAACGACGGCATGATCGCCTTCGTCAACGGCAAGATGATCACGATGAAAGTGCCGTATCCGACCGGCTTCTATGCCAAAGGCCTCGACGGCCGCATCGACGATCCGAAGGCCGGCTGGAAAGGCCGCGGCCTGTGGAGCTCAAGCGGCGATCGCACGCCGTGGCATCAGGAAGGCGGCAAGGGCATGACGCCGATGGCCGTCCACTTCCAGATGCGGCCAAGCCCGCTCGCTGACTGAGGTCGAGTTCGGCATAAGTCATGCTCCTCCGCGCCTTACGCCGGGGCATCTTCGCATTCGTTTGGCAGCGACGTGCGAGACATCCTGCGCGATGGCTGGGATCAAGCCACGGCCATGACGAAAAGCTGACCGCTGAACACCGTAGCCCGCTGCTGACGGATCTCTATCAGCTCAACATGATCCAGGCCTATCTGGATCACGGCGATACCGGCACCGCCGTGTTCGAGCTGTTCTGCCGCACGCTGCCGGCGCGGCGCGGATTCCTGATGGCGTCCGGCCTGGAACAGGCGCTCGATTATCTTGAGGATTTGCGCTTTTCCGCCGAAGACATCGCCTGGCTGGAAAGCACCGGACGCTTCAAGAACGAACGCGCTCGATTATTTCAGCGGCACTGCATTTCACCGGCGATGTGCACGCCATGCCGGAAGGCACGGTCTTCTTTGCCAACGAGCCGATCCTGCGCGTGACCGCGCCATTGCCGCAGGCGCAGCTCGTCGAAACGCGGCTGATCAACATCCTGCACTTTCAGTCGCTGGTCGCCGCCAAGGCGGCACGCTGCATGCTGGCGGCACCCGGTAAGGTGCTGGTCGATTTCGGGCTGCGCCGCGCCCATGGCGCCGAGGCCGGATTGATGGCGGCGCGCGCCAGTTATGTCGCGGGCTTTGCCGGCACCGCGACGGTGCTCGCCGGGGAGATGTTCGGCATTCCGCTCTACGGCACCATGGCGCATTCGTTCATCGAGGCCTTCGACGACGAAACGACGGCGTTCGAGACCTATGCACGTTCGCGGCCGAACAATCTCGTATTCCTGCTCGACACTTACGATACCGAAGCGGCGGCGCGCAAAGTCGTCGCGCTGGCGCCGAAACTTCAAGGCCGACGGCATCACCATCCGCGCCGTGCGGCTCGACAGCGGCGACCTTATCGCGCTGTCGAAGAGCGTGCGCGACCATTCTCGATCAGGGCGGGCTTCGCGACGTGACGATCTTCGCCAGCGGCGGCCTCGACGAAGACTCGCTGCTTGCCTTCGCCAAAGCCGGCGCGCCGATCGACGGCATCGGCATCGGCACCAGCCTGACGACGTCCGCCGACGTGCCCAACGCCGATTTCGTCTACAAGATGCAGGAATATGCCGGCCTGCCCCGGCGAAAGAAATCCGACAAGAAAGCGACATGGCCGGGCCGTAAGCAGGTGTGGCGCAGCTATGGCGCCAACAATGTCATGAGCGGCGACGTGCTGGCGCTGGAAAGCTCCAGGCAAGCCGGCGAGCCGCTGTTGCAGCTTGTGATGCAGAACGGCAAGCGCGTCGCGCCGTCGCCGCCGCTCGATGACGTCAGGCGGCACGCCAAACGCGAGCTCGAACGACTGCCGGAACCCTTGCGCCGCCTCAACGCCGGCACGACCTATCCGGTCGAGGTCGCCGATGAACTCAAGACACTTGCTGCGGAGGTCGACCGCCGAATGGCGTGAAGTTATCGGTTGAGAGTCATGTCGGACGATTTACCCGCGATGTTTGACGATAACAGCGTCCTTATCGTCGTCGATGTGCAGAACGATTTTTGCCCGGGCGGCGCCCTGGCTGTGCCGCGCGGCGACGAGGTCGTGCCGATCGTCAACCGGCTTGCCACAAAATTCCGCCATGTCGTGCTGACGCAAGACTGGCATCCGCGCGGCCATTCGTCATTCGCATCGTCACATCCCGGCAGGCAGCCGTTCGAAACCATGACGGCCGCCTACGGCCCGCAAGTGCTGTGGCCCGATCACTGTGTGCAAACGACGTGGGGCGCCGAGTTCCACAAATCGCTGCAAATTCCGCACGCCGTATTGATCGTGCGCAAAGGCGCGGATCGCGCTATCGACTCCTATTCGGCGTTCTACGAAAACGACCGCAAAACGCCGACCGGACTTGTCGGATATTTGCGCGAACGCGGACTGACGCGGATCTTCCTCGCTGGCCTCGCGCTCGACTTTTGCGTGCGCTACTCCGCCGAGGACGCAAGACGCGAAGGCTTCGCGGTTTTTGTCGTCGAGGACGCCTGCCGCGGCATTGATCTCCATGGTTCCGTCGCGGCAACGCGCGCAAGCTTCGCGTCGCTCGGTATTTCCTGCTTGGCGACGCGGGAATTCGCGTCGAGCGGTCCAGCCTAGACCGCGATCGGTCGCAGCGGCCGGCTCGCCGGCGCCGGCGTAATCAAAAGCCCCTTCCGGCATAGCTCCTTTTTCGGAACCGTCGACCGTCCGGCGCATTAATCCCGGATCTGAGTTCTAAAGCCGATTCGTGAGATGGGAGAATGGGTTACTAATGCTGCACTTACCGCGCCGCAGCGTAATTGTGTGCAATGCACAATTTTTCTTGACTCCAGTTCGAAACAGGCAGGTAATTCACAAAACGGTCATTCGGCTAAAGCCATGCGCCATCACCTCGCTTCGCACTCTTCGAGTCTGCCGTCGCTGATGATGCCATGTCCGGTTTGCGCCGGGCGCATGGCCTATCATGGACGCCGCGCGATCTCGGCCGACATCGAAGACACCGTGTACGCCTGCAAAAGCTGCGGCGCCGAATTGATCCGCACGTCGATGCGCCAGACCGCGGAGCCGGGAACGACGCACCCGGCCGCCGCGTAAGTTCCGCGCTACTCTTTCATCAATCCCATCTGCATCAGCGCCGCACGGCCGAGCAGGCCATAAGGATTGGCGAGCGTCTCCAGCATTTCAAAATGGTTGTAGCCCTCGCCGACCAGGAGCTCGACCGGCTTGCCGGCGGCTTTCACCGCAGCGGCGAAGTCGCGTGACTGGCGCTGGAATTCCGGCGTCTCGTAGGTGCCGTAAGTCAGAATGAGCGGCGCATGCAGCTTGTCGAGATGCCGGATGGCGCTGAGCTCTTGTTCCATCTCGTCGGTGAAGGCGACGTATTTCGACCGCTTCGACAGCCGCACCGGCTTGAGATCGTACATACCGCTCGAAAGCGCCGCGCCCTTGATGATGTCCATCGGCAGGCCGTCTTTGGTCCAGTCATGCGTCACGGTGCAACCGCCGAGGTGCGAGCCGGATGAATGCGACAGCAGATGGATCCGGTTGCGGTCGCCGCCGAATTTGTCGGCGTTGCGATAAACCCAGCCGAACGCGCGCCGCACCTGCTCGACCATCGGGAACAGGCTGCCGCCGGCCTGATCGACGTTGGTGAAATCGAGCACGACGAAATGCGCGCCGGCATGCACGAACGGCTCGGCCAGCGACGTAAATTCGGACGCGGTGCCGTTCCGCCACGCGCCGCCGTGAACGAAAATTGCGATCGGCGCATTCGCCGCCTTGGTGCGATAGACGTCGAGCCCTTCAATCTCGGTCGGGCCGTAAGCGAAGCGCAACGGCTTGCCGAGCCGTTGCAGCACGATCGCGGCATTGGCGAGCCGCCGCTTGGCGACCTGATCGCGGTTCGGCGCATAGACCGCCTGGTCGTAGGCGTCGTCGAGCTCCTGCTGATCCATATCCAGCCAGACGATCGGGCCTTTGATTTTCGCGGTCGCTGTTGCGGTACTCATTGTTAGTTCCTGCATTCCACCAGAATTGTCATGCTCCGAATTTAGAGAATCTCGCGTGCCCGTTCCAACCCTCCCGACGGCACGCCTGCTCCCTGCCGCCTGTCAGCGCACCCCCGCAGGATAAACCAGCGCGGCGGCGCGTTCGACGATGTCTTTTGGCGCGGCGTAAGCCTTTGCCAGCATTTTCGCAATCGCCGCACCGGTCATCGGCTCGATCTCCAATTGGGCTCTTGGCCGCCTCGGCGATGAAATCGGGATCCGCCAGCGTCTCGTCGAACGCTTTGCCCAGCGCCGCGACACGATCGGCCGGCGTGCCCGGCGGCGCGGCGAACGGGCGGCCCGCTTCCTGGCGGATCAGGATCAATTCCATCACCTGCCGGTTCTGCGCATCCTCGACCAAATCCAGCGCGCTCGGCACGTCGGGCAAATCATGCAGCTTCGCCAGGCCCACCTGGACGAAGACGTTGAGCAGATTTTCGGCGATCCAGTGCGGCCGCGACGCCTTGATGGTGGACCATGACAGGCCGCAAATGCCGTCGGCCTCGCCGCGCTCGACCGCCATGGTGAGGCCCGAACTGGTGTCGTAGCCGGACACGACCTTGAAGCGGGTGCCGATCAGGGCGTTGAGCATTTTCGGCACGATCGCCGAATTGGAGGTAGCGCCGGCCGCCGCCACGATGACATCGCGGGAGCGTGCATCGGCGACCGTCTTCACCGGACTCAGGTGCCAGGTGAAGCAGACGTTCTCCAATTTGCCGATGCTGCCGAGCCAGTTGAATTGCAGCGCATCGTAATGCGCGCCCGGATTGCCGAACAACGGATCCATGGCGGCGCCGTTGGTGAAGGCGCCGACCACCGAGCCGTCGCGCTCGGCGCCGTTGTAGAGCGTCGATGCGGCGGCAAGACCGGCCGCCGCCGGCATGTTTTTCGGGATGATGTTGGGGTGGCCCGGGATGTGATTGGTCCAGAAGCGCGCAAACGTGCGGGCATAAACGTCATAGCCGCCGCCGGCGCCGCTGCCGACCAGCATGGTGATCGGATTTGCCTTGTAGAAGTCCTCTACGGACTGGGCCAAGACTGACTGGGCCAAGACGGACTGAGCAAAGACGGAGTCGTTGCGACCGCAAATAATGCCGCCATCGCGCAATGAACCGCTGCCCTCATGGCTTGAGGTTGTATTTCTGCTCCATCGCCGCGAAGAAGCCGTCGTTCTTCAGCGCGTCGAGCAAACTCGTGTCCAGATAGTCACCGACCTTCTGATCGGCGGCCGGGAACAGCTTGAGGATGTTCGTTGCGCCAGGCACGGACGGCTCGAGATTCTGCGGCGATTGCTGCTTGAAGTCGTTGTAGGCGATGTCGAGGACTTTCGGATTGGTGATCTTGAGTTCCTTCGCCAGCACGTCCTTGGCGCGTTTCGCGTCGGTGAGCGCGATGTAATTGCCTTCGATGCTGGCTTTCAGGAAACGCGTGAGCAGATCGCGCCGCGCCGCAACGTCGGCGTGACGCACGACGATGCCGCTGAACAGCCACGGTATCTGGTCCGGCACCAGATCGACCAGGACATTGACGCCCTGCTCGCGCGCCAGCGACGACAATGGCTCGTTGATCGCAGTGGCCTTGATCTCGCCGGACTTCACGGCTTCGAGGCGGTGCATGCCACCGCCATATTCCTTGATCGTGACATCGTCACGCGTGAGGCCGAGCTTTTGCAGAGCCAGCGTCACGGTCGAATCGCTTTCCGAGCCGAACGTGCTGACACCGACCACGCCGCCTTTCAGATCGGCGGCACTCTTCACGCCGGGCGCGGAAAAGAAGGTGAAGCGGATTACGTTCGACAGCGAGGCGATGGTGCGCAGATCGCCGCCGGACTGATTGACCCGCACCACCGACGATAGACCGACATGCATGACGTCGATGCGGCCGGCCTGCAATTCCTCGGCGCCTTTGCTGCCGCCGTTCATGTTGATGATGTCGACGTTGAGTCCCTGCGCGGCGTAAAGCCCGGCGGCGCGCGCCATGTACCAGGCGAGCACCGTGTTCACTGGATCGGAAATGCCCGCTTTGATCTGCACCGATTCCCCGCTCATGCCGGTTTGTTGCGCGAAGGCCGGCCAGGCAACGGACAGGCCGGGGATTGCAGCGAGTGCTTGTACGCACTGGCGTCTTGTCGGCATTGTCTTTTACTCCCCCGCTAGAATTCCCGGAACAGCCGGCCGAAGCCGTCAATACGATCGTTGATGCCGCACCGGCGCAGCGCGTCCCACACGATCGCCTGATGCGCCGACATGCAACTGACGTTGAATTCGCGTTCGAGCACGTCGAGCGCGCCGGCTGTGGGCCAGTGTGGCGACGGAAACAGGATCGAATCGGCGTCAGGATGTTTTTTCATCATGGCGCGGCCCATGTCGATTGCAGCGTGACGCGGGATCCGGCCAATCTGGTTGAAGGCCGAGCCCCAGCCGGTCGCGCCCAATACCTCGCAGCCGAAATGCTTGGCGTAGCTCGCAATCCGATCGGTCTCGGTCAATTCGTAAGGCTGACAGACCACGACCTTTTTGCACCCGAGCGCCCTGGCGGCAGCGCCCTGCGCCGACGTTGAGGTCGAGACCTTCACCTTCAGCTCGGCTTCGAGGTCGCGGATAATCTGGCCGGCATTGGCGGCGCCACGCGACAAGTTGATCGGCACGCCGCCGAGCACGACGATGTCGCAGCCGGCCGCCGCCATCTCGCGCGCGGCGCGCATGCTGATGTCGTAGGACTGATCGACCTCGTCCTTGCTGCGCACCACGATGGCGAGCGAGGTCACCACCAGCGTCACCCCGTCAGGCACGATCTGGTAGAATTCGTAGGGAAATACCTCGGTGGTCAGCGGCGGTGAGGTGTAGCCGATGCGGGCGCGGCTGCCGTAGATCTCGCTGCGTGATTGATCCGGCATTGCGGAGACCGTTCTTATCCTTGGGACGATTCTTGGGACGCTTCTTATCTTTGGGACGGGAAGGCTATCGGCCTCACCGCGCCTTGTCTATCAAGCATGATCCGAAAAAGTGGAAACCGGTTTTTCGAAAAGATCATGCTCCAGCGAAAATTCTACACCCTGATCCAATTCAACCTGATCGGATCAGGGTGTAGTGCTAGATTGCATCAAGGCCATTCAGGAGACAGCGATGCAGCGCGTGACCATCACCATTGACGACGAACTCGACGCGGAGCTCAACCGCTTCATGAAGGCGCGCGGTTACGCCAACCGCTCCGAAGCGATCCGCGATCTTGCCCGCTCCGGCTTGCAGCAGCGGGCAACAGAAGTGGGCGGTTCACGGCCGTGCGTGGCGGCGCTGGTCTATCTTTACGACCATGAGGCGCGCGAACTGCCGAAGCGGCTCACGCGCGATTTTCACGACCGGCACGATCTCGCCCATTCGACGCTCCATGTTCACCTCGATCACGAGAGCTGCATGGAGGTCACGGTGCTTAAGGGCCGCGGCGCGGATGTGCAGCAATTCGCCGATCACATCATTTCGGAACGCGGGATACGCCACGGGCACGTCGTTTATCTGCCGGCCGATGGCGCTCATTCGCATGATGGCGGCGCACGCCACAGCCGCGTACATGGTCACTCACACGATCACGGGTATACGCACGCGCCGAAGCGGCGCAAGACGGTGCGCGCCGGTTAAATTTCCATCAGGTCCGTGGCGACGACGATCTCGCCGGAATAATCCTTGCGCGCGGCGGCCAGCAACACATCCGGCAGCGCCGGATCGTCGGCCGTCGGGCTCAAGTGCGACAGCACCAGCTTCTTCACATTGGCGGCGGTCGCGATCTTGCCGACGTCCTCCGACGACGTGTGCGTCTCATAGTGGTGCTTGAGACCCGCCTCGACGTTGCGTCCCGGCATCGAGCGGATGAATTTCTCGACCGCATTCATGTCCTCGACCTCGTGCACCAGAACGTCGGCATCTTTTGCCAGCGCGATCAGCGCGTCCGATTTGCTGGTGTCGCCGGAAAACACGATGGAGCGATCCGGCCCGTCGAAACGGAAGGCAAAGGCCGGCGCGATCGGCGGATGATGCACGACGGCCGAGGTGATCTTCACGCGCTCGTCCTGGAACACCACGCCAGGCTCACTGATTTCGTGGACATGAACATGATCCTCGAACGGCGGGAAGCCGTCCTGGATGCGGATGTTCATTTCGTAGCGGATGGTGTCGAACCACGATTTGGTCATCTGCTGCATCGGCGGCGGCGCATAGACGTCGAGCGGCCCGTTCATGCCCGACAGCCACGCTTCCTCGAGCAACGGGAAATAGCCGCCGATATGATCGGAATGCAGGTGCGTGACAAAGATGTGTGCGCAGGTCGCGCAGCTTCACGCCGGCCTGCACCAGGCGATAGCCGACGCCATCGCCGCAATCGATCAGGTACGGATGATCGTCGATGATCACCACCTGCGAGGTCTGGTAGCGGCTCGGCTTCGGCAACGGTCCGCCGGCAGTGCCGAGCAGAATGGCGCGCGTCCGCGGCTTTGCCGTTTCGGCAAAAGCCGGGACAGCGGAGCAGCAAGACTCGCACCCATCATCGCGGCAGCGCCAGCGAACACATCGCGGCGCGACAGATTTCTCGGCATGGACTTTCCTCTCCCGCAACGCGCCGCTTTCGGGCGCTTTCGCAAAAGCTAGCACGGAACGCGCAAGCAGCGGGACGACATGTTGTACGAACGACCGGACGCCTAAAAGGACTGCGCAATCAGCCAGACACCAGCGGCGACGAAGACGATACCGGCGACGCGCGCGATTACCCGTCCGAACGGCAGGACTTTCTCGGCCAGCACAAGAATGGCGATGCACCGCGATCCACAGCAGGTTCATGACGCCGCCGACAAACAGCAGCACCATCAGCGCCCAGCAGCAGCCGATGCAATACAGGCCATGGCGAAAGCCGAGCGAGAGCGCCCCGGACGGCGCGGCACGAAAGCCGCCGTGGCGCATGATGAATGTCAGCGGCGACTGGCAACTCGACAGGCAGGCGTCCTTCAACGGCGTCCACTGATAAAGACCGGCGGCGATCAGCAGAACGCCGCCGAGCACGTTGCTTGCGCTCTCCATCATCGGCGTCAGCAGCGCGGCGCGATCCAGCGCCCATTGCGCCGCCGTCGCAACGAGCGAAAACGCGGACCACGCCAGCAGGTAACCTGCGGCAAACCAGGCGCTGGCGGCGAACGGCTTGCCTTGCGCGACGGCCTGCCGCCCGACACGGGCGTAGAGCAGGATCATCGGCGCCGCCGACGGCGTCATCATCCCGATCATCATCACCGCCCACATCAGAAAGACGTAACCGAACTCGAACGCCTTCCACGGCGCGTCTGTCGGCATCATCCAGCCGCGGCCCGCCGGAATCATGCGGAAGCCGGTCATATCCATGCCGCCCATCGCCATGTCGTTGGCGAGCCGGAACAGATCGGCCCAGGCGAGCAAGGTGATCGCAGACAGTGCAGCGAGGACAATAAAGCGGTCGCGGCGCAACACCGCTTCAAGCGCCGTGCCGGACATCGCCGGATCTTTACCGGTTACTTGACGATGCCGCTCTGGCAAAGATTGACGTGGGCAAACTGCCCGTAAGAATCTTCGAACTTCAACGGGAACGGACGCGACACCGTGGTCCAGCCGCGGCCCATCTCGGCAAGCGTGTATTCGAAACCGCCCATCATATCGATGCGGGCGCGATGCTCCGCGCCGGTCACCGGATTCCTGATCGGCTCGCCGCGGCCTTCAACGACATTTTGCACGGCCAGCCGGCCCTTGCGGGCATCGATGTCCACGTCGAGGTCGATCGCAGCGAAGATCGGCTCGTGAAATTTCTCCAGCGTGGTCGAAAACACCTGGAAGATCGTGGCGCCGGGCTCGGTATCCTGGCCGCTGAGAATGCGCAGCAATGCGCCGCGCTGTGCTTCGCTCGCCCGCTCGTCGATGACGACGGCGGCTTCTCCCTTGCCTTCATGGATTGCGCCGGGCCAGCGAAAAATCCCGACGAATTTCAGGCCGTCCAGCGAGGTGTCGCCGTGGTGACCCTTGTCGATTTGCATGGCCGCAACGGCCTGACAGTTGCCGTGCGTCGGCAGCGCATTGAACTGGCACGGGCAGCCGTAAGCGCAGTTGCAGTTGACGAATTCGCGAGCGTGGATCGTCCATTTCACGTCGGTCATGTCGCCCTCCCGATACGTGTCTTGGCGCTAAAGTCTTTGCACTATCACATCCAGCATGGCCAAGCCACCTCACAAAAACGCGTTCAAACAAGACCCATTTGCGCCAGCATCGCGCGGCCGGTCAGGCCGTACGGATTGGCAATCGTCTCCAGCAGTTCGAAATGATTATAGGCCTCGCCGACGATCAGCTCGGCCGGTTTGCCGAGCGCGCGCACCGCGGCGAAGAAATCCTTGGTCTGGCGCTGGAATTCGGGCGTCTCGCAGGTGCCGTAGGCGAGAATGAGCGGCGTGTGCAGGACTTCGAGATGTCGCTGCGATGACAGCTTCTCCACCATCGCCCCGGTGAACTTCACATAAGACGAGCGCTTTGACAGCGGCACCGGCTCGAGGTCGTACATGCCGGACAAGAGCAACGCGCCCTTGCAGAAATTTTCCGGCAGGCCTTCCTCGCGCCAACCGTCCGTGAGCACGCAGGCCGCAAGGTGCGAGCCGGACGAGTGCGCCGAGATATAAAGCCGCTCGCGGTCGCCGCCGAACTTGTCGGCGTTGCGCCACGTCCAGGCCAGCGCGCGGCGCACCTGTTCATACATCGGCATCAGGTCGCCATTGGCCTGCTCGACATTGATAAAGTCGAGGATCACCGCATGGGCGCCAGCACGCACCAGCGGTTCGGCGAGCGCGTGATAATCCGGGCCCTTGTTGCGCCGCCACGCGCCGCCATGGACGAATACGTTGATGGGTGCGTTCGGCACGTTGGCGCGGAAGATATCGAGCTGCTCGTATTCGCCCGGCCCGTAGGCGACGCGTTCCGGCTGGCCGAGGATCGCGCGCGCCCGCTCTGCCGCAGCAATGCGGCGCGTCACGATCAGCGGCCGGTTCGGCGCGTAGACATCCTGATCGTAGGCGTCGTCGAGCGCCTTCTGGTCCATGTCGCGCCAGACCAGAGGACCTTTGACCTTCGCGCTCCCGGCATTCGCGGTCACGGGGTTCATCACGCCGCCCTGCCTTCGTCGCGAAGTCCGAATGCGGTTTGCTCTTCGGCAAAGCCGGCAACGGCAAAGCGGCCGATCTGCATCAGACCGTCCGCACAATATTGAGTGAACGCCTGCGACGCGACAATGCTTCGCCCCAACTTGCCTGCCAGACTTTCCAGGCGCGCGGCCAAATTGACGGCCGGACCTATGCAAGTGAAATCCAGCCGGTTGCCGCTGCCGATATTGCCGTAAAGAACATCACCGACGTGAAGCGCGAGTCCGAAGCGGACATCGAAATCCTCGCCGGGTGCCGCACGCAGCGCCTCGACATTCGCTCTGGCGGCGTGGGCAGCCTTGAGCGCCGTCGCACAGACTCTTGCGGGGTCCGAGCCGGCGCCGATCGGAAATATGGCCAGCAGCCCGTCGCCCATGAATTTCAGCACCTCGCCGCCCTGCTCGACGATCGGCGGCACCTGGCAATCGAAATACCGGTTGAGAAGGTCGACCAAGGTCTGCGGCGGCAGCCTGTCGGCGAGTGTGGTGAATCCGCGCATATCGGAGAGCCAGATCGCGGCATGGATCGCCTCGGTATCGCCGCGGCGTATGCGGCCGGCGAGGATGCGCTCGCCGGCGTTGGTGCCCGACATAAGTCGCCAGCAGATTGCCGGCAACACGTTGCGCAGCGCGGATTTCCGCAACCCGCGTCAATGGTGCGACGACGCTGTCGATGACACCGATTTCCGATTCGGTGAAACCGCCCGGCTGTTTCGTCGACCACGAGGCAAAATGAATGGCGCCGCCGGTAAAATGCAATGGCGAGACCACGTAGTCGGTCACGCCCTCAGCGCGCAGATCGGGCAGGACCGAAAAATCCATTGGGCAAGCGGGATCGGCGAGTTTGCGGCGCAGCGCCTCTCCGGTCGTACCGACATAGGCCATCGGGCTGTTGCGAGAAAATATCGCGCTCTAGCAGCTCGAAGCTGCCGTCGCTGACCGCCGTTCCGGTATCCGGCCGCCAGACAAAACGCCGGCCGACGACCTGCGGGTGCAAGGTGCGCACGAACACCACGACGCGCCACAGCGGCAGGCCCGCGGCGGTCAGCCGCTCGCAAAGTTCGGTGAGCACGTCCTGCGCCAGCGGCGCCGATCGCGCGCCGTCGATCAGCCAGGTGACGACCGATTGTGCGGCAGGCAATTGCACCCTCACATGCTAAAACTTCATCAGGTCCTTGGCGAGCGTGACAGGGCCGGAATAAAACTTCTTGGTTTCGTCGACGAGGCGTTGAAAGTCGTCGTCCGGGCTCAGCGACGGGCCGTAATGGCTCAGGATCACCGCTTTCACGCCGGCCCTGGTCGCCATCTTGCCGATGTCTTCCGGCGTCACGTGTTCCTCGTGCATGTGGCGGAGGAAGCCTTCCTGCTCGCCCGGTGTCTTCTCCTGCCAGGTGCCGTTTCTCTTGTAGAGTTCGACGACGTCTTCCGGTTTCGTCGTCTCGGTCACGTAGAGATCGGCGCCTTTGGCGAGATCGACGACAGCGTCAGATGGCCCCGTGTCGCCGGTGAAGAACACCACCTTGTCCGGCGTCTCGAAGCGATAGGAATAGGAGCGGTACTTGCCGTAGGCCGGATCGCCCGGCTGGAAATGAAAGTGCGCGTTCTCGACCGCGGTCACTTTCACATTGGCGTCCTGGTAGACCACGCCGGGCATGATGTCGTGCGCGCGAAATGTTTCCGTCATCGGCCGCTTCTTGCCTTCCGACCAGCGGATGTCGGCGTTCGGCTGAAGGTAGGCGATCGCGCCCTTCACCAGCGCCTCGACGCCACCGCCATAAATGTCGACCGGCGGTGATTGCTGCTCCCATTGTGAGTTCAACAGCGTGGCCAGACCGTCGTCATGATCGCTGTGCAGATGGGTGATGAAGATCTTGCTGACCTGGCGGAAATTGTTGCCGGATTGCACGATGCGCCCGGTAACCCCGCCGCCGGCATCGATCAGATAAAGCGTGCCGTTGACGATCAGAAGATTGGACGATTGCGCGCGCTTGGCCTGCGGCAGCGGGCCGCCCGCGGTGCCGAGCGTGATGAGCGTCGTTTCGGCGGACGCATGGTTTACGCAGACGAACGCAATGAATGCTGCGAGTAGCAGTGATCTTTTGTTCACGTGAACCCTCCCTGTTTTTCCCTCTCCCCGCACGCGGGGAGAGGGTGGGGTGAGGGGGCCTATCCGCTGGGCTGAACTCGATCCTCAAAGCTCAAACTCGCGGAAACGCCCCCTCACCCTCCTCGCTTCGCTCGTCGACCTCTCCCCGCACGCGGGGAGAGGTGATTAGCCGAGATTCAATTCCTTGAAGAAGTCATTGCCCTTGTCGTCGACGACGATGAAGGCCGGGAAATCGACCACTTCGATGCGCCAGATCGCTTCCATGCCGAGCTCGGGATATTCGACCGTCTCGACCTTCTTGATGCAGTGCTCGGCGAGGTTCGCCGCAGCGCCGCCGATCGAGGCGAGATAGAAACCGCCGAATTTCTTGCAGGCCTCGCGCACCGCCGGCGAGCGGTTGCCCTTCGCCAGCATCACCATGGAACCGTCGGCCGCCTGGAAATCGGCGACGAAGCTATCCATGCGCCCCGCCGTGGTCGGCCCGAACGCGCCCGACGCATAGCCTTCCGGCGTCTTCGCCGGCCCGGCGTAATACACCGGATGGTTCTTGAAATAATCCGGCAGTCCCTTCCCGCTTTCCAGCCTTTCCCGCAATTTCGCATGCGCCAGATCGCGCGCTACGATCATCGGGCCGTTGAGCGACAGCCGCGTCTTGATCGGATGCTTCGAAAGCTGCGCCAAAATTTCCTTCATCGGCTTGTTGAGGTCGATCTTCACCACCTCGCCGCCGAGATGCGTGGTGTCGATCTCCGGCAGATATTTCGCCGGATTGTGCTCGAGCTCTTCGAGGAACACGCCGTCTTTGGTGATCTTGCCGACCGCCTGGCGGTCCGCCGAGCACGACACGCCAAGCCCGATCGGCAGCGACGCGCCGTGGCGCGGCAGCCGGATCACGCGCACGTCGTGGCAGAAATATTTGCCGCCGAACTGCGCGCCGACGCCGAGCGACTGCGTCATCTTCAGGATTTCCTGCTCCATCTCCTTGTCGCGAAACGCATGGCCATCTTCCGAGCCGTGATCGGGCAGCGTGTCGTAATATTTGGTCGAAGCGAGCTTCACCGTCTTCATCGTCAGCTCGGCCGAAGTGCCGCCGATGACGATGGCGAGATGATACGGCGGGCACGCCGCGGTGCCGAGCGTGAGCACCTTCTCTTTGAGGAACGCTAGCATGCGGTCGCGGGTCAGGATCGACGGCGTCGCCTGGAACAGGAACGCCTTGTTGGCCGAGCCGCCGCCCTTGGCGATGAACAGGAACTTGTAGGCCGCGTCATAGTCGGGATGGTCGGGATTATGGCCTTCGGCGAAAATCTCGACCTGCGCCGGCATGTTGTTTTTGGTGTTCTTCTCCTCGAACATCGAGATCGCCGCGAGCTGCGAATAACGCAGGTTGCGCTTGAGATAGGCGTCGCGAGCCCCCTCGGCGAGCGCGCCTTCGTCGGAACCGTCAGTCCAGATCAGCCGGCCCTTTTTGCCCATCACCAGCGCCGTGCCGGTGTCCTGGCACATCGGCAGCACGCCGCCCGCGGCGATATTGGCGTTCTTCAAAAAATCGAAGGCGACGAACTTGTCGTTGTCGGAGGCTTCCGGATCCTCGACGATCGATTTGAGCGACGCCAGATGCGCCGGCCGCAACAGATGCGCGATGTCGGTGAACGCAGCCTCGGCCAGCGCGCGGAGCGCCTCGCGCGGCACCACCAACACCTCCTCGCCCATCACCTTCTCGACGCGCAGACCATCGCTAGAGATTCTTCCGGTACGGCGTGGTGTCCTTGCCGAGCGGGAAGAGTGGTGAGTGTTTGTACGGCGGGGTCGGATGGGTGCTCAGGGGGGCGTTCATGAAGCGACCTATCTATGTTAAATCGTCACACCGGACCGTGCGACGCTCGCTACTCGAATTGAAAAACAACATTTTCGGCGTTGCTTTGCAAGGAGGGATTACGATGAGCATAAACGTGGGATGGGTCGTAGTTCAGAAGAAACCTTACTACTTCCCCGGAGCTCTCAGTGAACTCGAAGGGAGCGCTATTAAGTGGCATTCACCTAATGAAGAACTCTCATCTCAGGTATTTTGCATTTCAGCGTTTGGCGGGCTGCGCTCACTGCCAGACATGCAGCCAATTCTAAATTCACTCTTCAAGGCTTTGAACATCCCCACTGCCACAGATTGGAGACTTTGCTTTGAACATCAAAACCGACACCTTCTAGGTGAAACCGGATCAGGAACACCCACAAACATCGACGTTTTCTGCAAATCCGCAACCGCCGTTGTTTGCATTAAATCAAAGTTCCAATATGACGCGCGAGAAGGCTTCGGTGGTTGCGGGCAAGTAAGATCAAAGTGCTTCGGTTATTATGGACCAGGCTCTGATAGAGTAACAACAAGCAAAACCAATTGCCGATTGGAAGAAAAAGATGGACGGAGAGGCCCCCGCCGATATTGGGATATTGGCCGAACGTTTTTCGTTGAAAAGACCTTCGACATACAGTCTCGAGGAGACGTCTGTCCGTTTGCGGGGGGCAATTTTCAATTGATGCGAAATTTTCTATTTGCAGCAGCGTCGGCCAATCAAAATCCATTTGGAGTTCTGGCAATAGTTCCTGAGAAAACGGCAAAACGGATTCAAACGCAAGTCACGGAATTCAGAGACCGAATATTGCAAGAACCGCACCAACACTCGGTTAGCTGTGTATTGTACGAGTCGCTAGTCGACTTATTGATGTCGTCGCAATATTCGGAATCAAATCGACTTGGCAGATTTTTAGCTGACCGAATGAAAAAACTTTTCTAGACTAGCTCACAGATATTAAGTTTCGCACCGCAAAGCATAAAGGAGCCCCCATGCCCGCGCGCATCAGGCACATCGCCCTGTCGGTGAAGGACATCGACGCCACGGCGGATTTCTATGAGAAGGCGTTCGGGCTCAAGCGCTCGCCGAAGTCGGAAGGGCCGACCGCGTTCCGCGTCTACCTGAGCGACGGCGAGATCAACCTGGCGCTGCTGCAATACAAGAGCGAGGTCGGCTCCGGGCTGAAAAACCCGAGCGACTTTGTCGGCATCCACCACTTCGGCTTTCAGTGCGACGACCTCGAGGCGCAGCAGAAGCAGATCGAGGCCGCCGGCGGCCAATTCTTCTTCGATCTCGGCGATCCGGACGACGACGATTTCGAGCGCAAGTTCAAGGACCCGAACGGCATCATCTTCGACATCAACTGGAAGGGCTGGACGCTGACCAAAGACAAGGTGTCCGCCAAGAGCAAATCGGCCGCGGCGCGCAGCCGGACGGCTGTGAAGAAGTCGGCGGCCAGAAGCGCGAACAAATCCGGCCGCAAACCTGCGCAGAAAGCACGCGGCAGGTAGCGTCCTTTTTCTCCCGCCGGATTGATTTAACGCCGCGAAAGCCTACGTCTTGCAAACGTGGCAGAATGCACACCCGCCCGCGACGGAGAAGACCATGCTGCGAAAGATCGTTCTCGCCCTCTGCACCGCGGCCGCGCTGAACCTGTCGGCCGGACTGACCGGAGCGTCTGCCGCGCCGCATGGCGGAAGTGGTCATCCGGGCGGCGGACATCCTGGCGGCGGAGGCGGCCTGCATTTTAGCGGCGGCCGTCCCGGATTCCGCGGCGGGCCTGTGCGCGTATACGGTGGCTACGGCGGCGGCTACCCCGGCGTTCCGTACGGCTACGGCTATGACCCCTATGGTGATGATCCGTACGGCTACGCTCCATACGGTTACGTCCCCTACGGCTATGACGAAGGCTACGATGCAGGCCCGGCGATCGCTGCCGGAATTATCGGCACAATCGGCGCGATCATCGCCTCCCACGGCGGCTACCACCACGGCTGCTGGTGGTCTCATCATCACCGCGTCTGCCGCTGACGAAACCGCGTCGCATCCGGAAGCGCGGCGGTGAACCAGATTTCAGCGAGCAAGCCTGCAAAGAAAGCCGAGATGCGGCGCAAAGGTCTAGATTGCTAGTCGGAGCATGATCTTTTCGGAAAACCGGAAGTCCACTTTTCCGGATCATGCTCTAAACTTCACCACGCGAAGCGAGCCTTACCATTTCTGCTCGTCGTCACCGATGACGGCTTCGTACCAGTACACGAACGTGAACAGGAACAGCATCCCGGCGCCGATCAGCATCGCGGTCACGGCCGCGGCGTAAATGCCCGCCAACAGCTCGCCACCAACAACAATTGCGTTGGCCGCCAAAGCCAGCGCGGCGATATCCATCGCCACACAGTAGATCACCACCTGCAATGGCAACGGCGTCGGGTTCACGGCGTGCCGGCGGCGCGGAAATGTCAGCGCCCAGCTGCCGAGAATGATTGCCATGACGCCGCTTGAAATATGCCAGGCGACCGGCGCCGGGCCGCCAAACAACATCAACAGCGGCGGCAGGATCGAACCTAACGTCGTCATGAACCCCAGTTGAATCCAGGTACGCGTCACCCAGCTGTCCCACTTGGTCAATCGACCCCCGAGCATTTGCCGAAGGATCATGGTCAGGACAGACAGGCCCGCGAAGGTCATGCCGACGGTCGCGATTGTGTAGAGATAACCGGATGCGTCCACGTCTGCCCCTTCGACCTCTTATTCAGCCATCACCGGACTCGCTGGTTAATTTGAGCCCATATGGATCGGCAGGGCAACGGGATGGATGCGGAGCCTGCGGCGTGGCGCCGTGTCCCATCCTATGCCGCAACAACACCAGACGTGGACGGCCGGAACATAGGCGAGCGAAAGCGACGCCGTTCTTCGAACGGCTACGTCCGGCCATGACGACTCTCTGCTAAACTCACGCGATGACACGATACGTTGCCTTGCTGCGCGCGGTGAATGTCGGCGGCACCGGAAAGCTGCCGATGGCCGACTTGAAGACGCTGTGCGCCGAGGCCGGCTTTACCGATGTCGAGACCTACATCGCCAGCGGCAATGTCGTGCTGACCAGCACGGCCAAGGCCGACGCGGTGAAGGCGAAGCTGGAAAAGGCGCTGCACGCCTATGCGAAGAAACCGGTCGGCGTCGTCGTGCAGGACCGCTGCGGAACTGTCGGACATTCTCAAGCAGCACCCGTTTCGGAAGGACGAGCCGAACCTGACCTACGTGATCTTTCTCGACGGCAAGCCGCCGCGCGATGCACTCGACAAGGCGACCGGCCAAACCGACGAGAAGATGCAGCTCGGCAAGCGGGAGATTTTCGTGTCCTATCCGAACGGCATGGGACGCTCGAAGCTGAAGATACCGGCGGCGAAAGCCGGAACGGCGCGCAACCTGAACACCGTCGCCGCGCTGGCGGCGATGGCGGCGAAGAGAGAATTGGGAGGCGTCGGGCACTCGACTCCGTCATCGTCCGCGCAGGCGGACATCCAGTACATGGCACCGCAGTCGCAGTGAGTACTGGATGCCCGGCCTTCGTCGCGAAGCATGACGAATAAGGCCCGCTTCGGCCGAGGCGAATCGTTGACAATCCATTCACCACTTCGCCGGACGCTTCTCGGCGAATGAGGCAAGGCCTTCGGCGGCTTCGTCCGACTGCCGCTTTGCGGCGTGGCGCTCGACCAGATCGTCGAACGTCTGTTCGTCGAGACGGCCCCAGGCGGATTCCAGCGCCAGCGCCTTGGTTTGCGCGATCGCATCGGGGCCGTTCTGCAGGATCTGCGCGACGATGCGTTCGCCGGCGGCTTCGAGCTCGCCCGCCGGCACCACCTCATGCACCAGCCCGATGCGGCGCGCTTCCGCGGCGTCGAAGCGCTCGCCGGTCAGCGCATAGCGGCGCACCTGACGGACGCCGATGGCATCGTTGAGCTGCGGAATGATGATCGCCGCGGTGAGACCCCAGCGCACTTCGGCGATCGAGAACACCGCGTTGTCGGCGGCGATCACCACGTCGCAGGCGGCGAGCAGCCCGGTGCCGCCGCCGAAGCAGGCGCCCTGCACCAGCGCCACCGTCGGCACCGGCGCGAGATTGAGCCGCTGGATCGCCAGCGCCGTGTCGCGCGAGGCGCGCACGTTGTCCTCATGCGGCTGCGCGCGCACCGCGTTGATCCAGATGAGGTCGGCGCCGGCCTGAAAGTGCTTGCCGTTGCCGCTGATGACGACGGCGCGCAGCCCCGCGGTTTCCTCCAGCGTATCGAAGCCCGCCAGCAGCGCCGCGATCAGATCGCCGTCATAGGCGTTGTTGCGCTCCGGCCGATTGAGCACGACACGCGCGACGCCGCGGCTGTCGACGTCGAGAAGGACGGGGGAGTTTTCAGTCATGCGCGGCTCTCTATCTTCGTCATTGCCGGACTTGATCCGGCAATCCATACGGCACCTCAGCATGGACCACCGGGTCAAGCCCGGTGGTGACGTCTAGAGTAGCGTCATTGCGAGCGGAGCGAAGCAATCCAGCGCTCATTGCCGGTGGCCTCTGGATTGCTTCGTCGCTTCGCTCCTCGCAATGACGAAATTTATCACACCTTGAACAGCTTCTCGGCGTTGCCGTGGGCGATGCGTTCGCGGTCGGCGGCGCTGACCGGGATCTGCTCGAGGAAGGTCTTCGCCGCGGCCATCGAGCCGTACGGATGATCGACCGAGAACATGATGCGCTCGGCGCCGACTTCGAGCAGCAGGTCGAGGAACGTCGCCGGGAAATTGAAGCCGCCGAACGTGTAGTGCACGTTGCCCCGCAGATAGTCGCCGAAGCCGCGCTGCAATTTGGTCAGCGCCGGCGGAAAATTGCGGTCGAGCCGCGGCATGCATGAACGGCAGGCCTTCGCCGAGATGGCCGATCACGATCTGCAATTTCGGAAAGCGGTCGAACACGCCGCCGAGCACCATGCGGATGACATGGATCGCGGTCTCGATGTGCCAGCCCCAGCCGGACGCCGACAACACGTAATTCACTTCCCTGGAAAAGCCGCTGTAGATCGCGTCGACCACGGCCTGCGGCGGCCGCGTCGGGTGCAGGTAGATCGGCACGTCGAGCTTTTCCGCGCATTCGAGGATCGGCCAGAAGAACTTGTCGTCGAGATAGCGGCCGCGCGAATGGCCGTTGATCAGCGCGCCCTTGAAGCCGAGCTGGCGCACGGTGCGTTCGAACTCGGCGGCGGCCTTGTCCGGCACCATGGTGGCGAGCGCGGCAAGGCCGGCAAAGCGCGTCGGAAATTTCTTCACCGCTTCGGCCAGCGCGTCGTTGGAGTCGTGCGCGATCGACTGCGCCATGGCGGCGTCGAGCTGCTCGACGCCCGGCGCATTGATCGACAGCACCTGCATGTCGATGCCGGCGGCATCCATCTCGGCGACGCGCGCCGGCGCCCAAATCCTCGATCTGCGCGATCAGCTTCTGGCCGCGCGCGCCGAAGCGCAGGAAGCTTTCCTTCAAATCCTTTCCCGGCCCGTCGAGAAATCCGGGCGGGGCAAAATGCTCTTCAACGGTAATGGTGCGCATGGTCTGGACTTTCCATTGTGGGGCTGAAACGAACGGCCGCGGGCGAGCCGGTGGCGGGCATGTTAGGAAGCTGGCGGCGTATCCTTACATCGCCGTTACGGCTTGGTGAACTGCTTGCTGGCGAAGACGACGCGCAGAAATGCTTCGCGCCGGTTCAGCTGATCGCGCAGGCAGGCATACACGTCGACGTAGACCGGCGGATTGCCGTGGATGAGATTGCCGCAAGCGTCGCGCTCGCGCAGCCACACTTTCTGGTCGGCGCGCAGCGCTTCGGCGTCGCGGGGGCTGACGATGGTCTGCGCCTGGCGTAAACAGCGTGGCGATCCGGCTATCGAGATCGGCAAACTCGGAAATCGCGCAGATCTCCTTCTCCACCACGCTCGCCGCGCGGTTGCAGTCGAAGCTCGGCGTGGCCGCGCGGTGTCTGCGCTTGTGGCTGCGGTCTGTGACGGCGGTTGTGTTTGCGAGGCGTTTGCGGTTGCGGCTCCGTCTGCGCAAACGCGACAGGCCGGCCGAGCCAGCAATACCGCACGCATCATCGTCAGCATCCGGCAGGCTGCTCCAATCATTCGGATACGCGGCGGCACGGGGCGCTCACTCGAGCTTGATATGCGCGTCGGAGATCACTTTGTGGAAGCGCGGCTCTTCGGCGTTGATGCGCGCGGCGAGTTCTTCCGGCGTGCCGGCAATCGATTCGAAATATTGCGGATTGAGCACGTTCTTCACGACCTCCGGATCGCTGAAGGTCGCGCGCACTTCGGCGCTGATCTTGGCGACGACGTCGGCCGGCATGCCGGCGGGACCGAACAGGCCGAACCACGACGCCGCGGTGTAGCCCGGCACCGTCTCGGCGATGGTCGGCACATCGGGCAACAGCTTCATGCGCGCCGGCGCGCCGTCGGCGATGAACTTCACCTTTCCGGCTTTCGACTGCTCCACCGCGTTACCGACGCTGATCAGCATCATCGGAATATTGCCGGCAATCACGTCGAGCATCGCCGGCGCCGCGCCCTTGTAATGGATCGGGGTGAACTTCGCGCCGGTCATCGACTCGAGCAATTCCATGTTGAGATGACCGGTCGAGCCGACGCCGAAGGTGCCGTAGTTGAGCGTGCCGGGCTTCGACTTGCCGAGCGCGATCAGTTCGGCGACCGAGTTGACCGGCACCGACGGATTGAGAATGAGGCCGTGATAGATCGTCGCCAGCCCGCTGATCGGGGTGAAGTCCTTGAGCGAATAGCGCAGGAACGGAAACAGCGCCGGATTGGCGGTGAACGTCACTTCCGGGCCGATCATCAGCGTGTAGCCGTCGGCCGGCTGGTGCATCACATATTCCGCCGCGACCTGGTTGTTGGCGCCGCCGCGGTTCTCCACCACCGGCGTCACGCCCCAGTCCTGGTTCATGTGTTTGCCGAGCGTGCGCGCCAGTACATCGGTGACGCCGCCGGGCGGCGCCGGCACCACGATGGTGATCGGCTTCGACGGGAAGCCTTGCGCGTGGGCGGCAAGCGGTGCTGCGA
This sequence comes from uncultured Alphaproteobacteria bacterium, assembly GCA_963739945.1. Taxonomy (GTDB): domain Bacteria; phylum Pseudomonadota; class Alphaproteobacteria; order Rhizobiales; family Xanthobacteraceae; genus BOG-931. The sequence goes on from CAVUCN010000001.1 coordinate 337,865, forward strand.
GACTGACGGCGGCAGTCGCCGCGATGAGCCACGTTTTCATTGTCGATCCTCCCATCGTTTCCCGTCATCCTGAGGTGCGAGCGCAGCGAGCCTCGAAGGACGACGGCCTCAGCGCCTCGGCTCAGCATCCTTCGAGGCGCCGCTTTCGCGGCCACCTCAGGATGACGTTGTTGTGTTAGTGATGCATCTCGTCGCCGGGCATGATGCCCCAGAGATTAGAGGCGGTCGGGTCCTTGGCCCATACTTTCGGGCGCTGCGGATTGTCGCGGTGCCACGGCCGCGGCTCGAAATAGCCGAGGTCCTCGTTCATGCGGTCGAGCTCGGCGAACAGCTCGGTGATGAAGCCGGCCGGGCTGCGGTGATAGGTGAAGAGATTGTGGCCGATGCCGTGACGGCCCGGCCCCCACAGCAGCTTGTAGCCGTTGGTCGAGAGGAAGTCGCACGCGGTCTGCATGTGACCCCAGTCGCGCAGCTCGAACGCGGTGTGGAAGTGCCGGTTCGAGCCGGTCTGCATCAGGTTGATGGTGTGATGGTCCGGCCCGCAGCGCAGGAACGAGAAGAAGTCGGCCATCCAGTCGGATTCGCGAAAGCCCAGCACGTCGCAATAGAACTTGGTGACGTGCTTGACGTCGGTGACGTGGAAGGCGACGTGGCCGAGCTTGTGCGGCACGATGCCCTTGGCCTGGAATTTCTGGTGCGAGAAGTCGGCGCGCTTGAACACTTCCATCACCGTGCCCTTCGGATCCTCGAAAGGTCAGCAGATCGGCGATCGACGGCTCCGGGTCCTTCTTGCGCGCGGTCTTGATGCCTTGCGCCTGCACCTGCTTCTCGAAGGCGTCGAGATCGTCGGCCTCGCCGAGCTGGAAACCGACGCGCGCGCATTGCGCCTGCGCGCCCTTGCGCAGCACCACCGAGTGATGATCGACGGTGTTGGCGAGGAACACCGCATCCTTCTCCTTCGCGGCGACCGTCATGCCGAGCACGTTGGCGTAATACTCCGCCTGCTGCTCGACCTCGGGCATCTCGTAGCTGGCGTGGGCGATTTTCTTGACGCGGATCATGCGGTATCTCCTTATTCATTGCTTCTCGCGCGGCAGCGCGCTCATCACGTCGACCATGCGGGCGACGTCGTCGCCGCCGAAACCCATATCCATGAATTGCTGATACAGCGGCATGACGCAATCCAGGATCGGCGTCGCGACGCCGAGCTGGTCGGCCATGTCGCCGATCATGTCGAAATAGTGCTGCAAGGCCGGCACCGGCCCCTGCACCGGCTGGAAGCGGCGCTCCGCCATCCACGGCGCGCGGATGCCGAATTGCGTCGAACCGCCGGAGCCGGTGGCGATCGCCTTGATCATCAGCGGCACATCGACGCCGGCCTTGAGCCCCAGCGCCATCGCTTCCGCGGTCGCCGCGATATTGATCGAGACCAGAAGATTGTTGATCAGCTTGACCCGGCTCGCGGCGCCGAACTCGCCGAAATAGATGCAGGAATCGGCAAAGCCGGAGACCACGCGCTCCGCCTTCTTGCAGCCGTCCGCGTCGCCGGCGAGATAGATCACCGCCTTGCGCGCGACAACCATGCCCGGCGTGCCGGAGACTTCGCCGTCGATGAAGCTCGCGCCCTTTTCTTTCAGCGGCGCGATCTGGCGTTTCTTGTCCGGCACCGGATGCGAGCCGAGCTCGACCACGACCTGCCCGGCCCGTGCGCTCTTGATCAGCCCGTTCGGGCCCTGCATGGCGTCGTCGAGCGCCTCGGTCGACGGCAGGCACGAAAATACAATGTCGGCCTGGGCGCCGACGTCGGCCGCCGACTTCGCCGGCACGCCGCCGATCTTTTCAAAGTCCGCCAGCGACGAGCGGCGGAACCCGACCACGCGATAGCCGCTCTTGATCAGGTTCTCCGAGATCGGCAGGCCGATCTTGCCGACGCCGACAAAGCCGATGGTCTCCATGAACGTCCCCCTACGCGATCTTCTTGTCTTTGGAGCGTACTACGTCACCTCGACCGATTGATCGGACAGATTGACCCGCACGCCAAGCGTGCCCTCCATGATGGTCCATTCCTTGAGGTCGAAGGTGCGCAGCCCGTTGATGAAGAACGGATCGGCTTCGGCGAGCGCGCGCGCCTCGTTGGCGTCTTTGGCGCGCAGCACCGTGAGGCCGAGCCCGCTCGGCGGGCCCTCGCCGTCGGCACAGCGGCCCGGACGCAAACACATGGCCGCGCTTTTCCAGACCGATCATGTATTCGAGATGCGCCGACAGGAACATCTGCAGCTTTTCCGGCGGCACCACCGGCTTCGACATCACCACGTAAAGCTTCTTGCGCAGCATCTTGCGCGTGAGGTCGGCGATACGCTCTTCAAAGAACATGACGCAACCCTCGGTTCGACGCCTTCCTCATGCTCACTGCGGGCAGCCTTTCACCAAACGTCCTTGGCACGGCCGCTTCTCTGGTTTATTACTTAGATGATCTAACAATAAGGCCATCTAAATGAAACGGCGAAAACAGTCAAGCCAGCGCGGCTCCCGGATGGAGCGCCGGATGGATCGTTACGTGCCGCTGATCCGCGAATTCGCGACGCGGGACGCGCTGTTTCACGACGCGGTGGCGCGGACAATCGGCCTGCACTCGACCGACGAGAAGGTGCTGCGCCTGCTCGGCGCCGACGCGATGACCGCCGGCGATCTCGTCGATCATACCGGACTTACCGGAGCGGCGGTGACCGCGCTGGTCGATCGTCTGATCAATCTCGGTTACGTGACCCGCGAGCGCGATCCAGGCGACCGCCGCAAGGTGGTCATTCGCACGGTGAGCGCGAAGCTGCGCGACATCAACCATCTCTATGGCGGTCTGCGCGGCGCATTGCAGGCGCTGCTGTCGAAATACGACAACGCGGAATTCGAAGCGATCATGGACTTTCTCAGCCAGCGCAACGGCAACGATGGCCGAGCAGACCGAAAAGCTTGCCGGCAATACCAGACAGCGCGCGTCGAAAGCCGGCCTGACGCGCGCCGTTGCCGCTTCAGACCAGCCGCGAGCCGTGCGGCAGGCCGAGGAAATGGCGGCCGATCGCCTCGTAGATCGAGAACTGCGACTGCGCCTGCTGCGACACCGCATGCATGTCGCGAAATCGCCGCTCGAACGGATTGCTCTCGAACACCGCGGTCGCGCCGGCGGCGAGATAGACGGTTTCGACCACCTGCCGCGCGCTCTGGCTGGCATTGATCGAGGCCATGCGCAGCCGGATGCGCTGATCGAGCGTCGGCGTGCCGGCCTGCGCCGCCTGCCAGATTTCCCGCCACGCTTCGAGAAAGAACGAACGCGCGGCGGCGAGGCTCGATTGCATGACGCCGACCTGCGACTGGATCACGGCATTGTCGCGCAGCACCGTGCTCTGGCCTTGCGGCGTCTTGCCCTGCGCCAGCGTGCAGAAATCGTCGAGCATGGTGCGCGCGATGCCGAGCGCGACCGCCGGAAAGCTCGAACCGAACAACTGGTAGATCGTGAACTTGTAGAGCGGGCCGTGCTCGCGGCGCTCGGCGGGATCGAGCGCGTGATGATCGATGCCGTAATCCTCCGGCGCGAACACATCGGTCAGCGTATAGGTGTTGCTGCCGGTACCCTTGAGCCCCATGACGTGCCAGACGTCCTGCCAGGTGGCGCGCTCGCGCGGCACGACGAAAGTTTTCTGCACCGGTTCGCCCTTGGCGTCGCGGCGCACGGTGCCGTCGGCCTCATGGACGATGCAGTGCGCGGCGAGCCAGGTGGCGTGCTTTGAGCCACTGGCGAACGGCCAGACGCCGTTGATGCGATAGCCGCCCTTCTCCGCAACCGCTTTGGCGTTGTTGGTCGGTCCCCACGCCAGCACGCCGCGCGGATTTTTCTTGAACAGCTCCTCGGCGATTTCCGGCTTCATGTTGCGGCTGATGGTGCCGCACACCGAGGTCTGGCCGATGCACCACGCGGTCGAGGCGTCGGCCTTGGCGATTTCCTCGATGGCCTGCACATAATCGACGGCGGACACTTCGTCGCCGCCGTAGGAGCGCGGCAGCAGCATCCGCCACAGCCGCGCCTCGTGCAGCGCGTCGACCAGGTCGGGCGGCAATTCGCGGGTGGCTTCGATCCGCGGCGCCGCCGCAGCAATGACCGGCGCCAGCGCACGGGCATTGGCGACGCAATCGACTTTGGCCCGGTCGTCCATACTCACTCCCCGAGGGTCGCTTCCGATGCCGGTTGTTATATTATTGTCAGGCCGCTCTATTCTTACCCGGCACTCCGGGTGCGGTCCATCGGGCCAGACGCACCGCCGAGCCGCCATGAACGCCGCGCGGGGCTGCAACGACCTATAATGTTGCCACTGCGGCGAACGAGGCTCAGATGCGGTCAATTCGTGGATTTTTGCTGATAGTGGCATTCGCCACCTTGCCCGCGCTGGCCGGACCGGCCGCGGCGGACGAACTAGCAGGACGAAACCAGTTTCGCCAAGCGGGTGTTTGCCGACAATCTTGACAAGACGACCGAATACGCCTGCTTCTCCCGCCACTATGACGCCCAACACATGGCACAGCATCCGCTGCAAAAGGTCAGTATCATGAGGCTTCTGGTAAGCGCCGAACGCGATCCCGAAGACAAGAAACTCGCCTATTCGTTCCGGCTTGGCGTCAATTTCCGCAACCGTCCGGGCGACTTCGACTCCAGCGGCGATTGCGCGCACCTGACCGGCGACGATGCGGCCAGGGAGAAAATCGATTTCGGCTGCGGCGTCGATTGCGACGGCGGCGGCATCAACATCAATCTGGCCCAGGACAACGCCTCCGTCATCGTCAAGCTCGAATCCATCCGTATCTGGAAAGGCAAGGATTACGACGAGGACGCGGCGACGTCATTGAATGCCGGCGCCGATGACAAGATATTTCGTCTCGACCGCACCAATATCAACGACTGCGCCCCGCTCGCCATGAACCGCAAGGAACTTGCCGCAATGCGGCACAAATGATGCGCCAGACTTCGCGTCGAATCAGGGAGAGACAACATGCTGCGCCGTAATTTGCTCCAGCTTGCCTGTGCGATCATGCCGGTTTCCGTCGTGGTGCCGCAGGCCGAAGCCGCGACACCACAAGCCACTGCGCCCGATGCCGCCAAGGTGGTCTATCATCTCGACGAGATCGATAAGGTCGACATGGTGTTTGGCAATATCAAAAATCACTACGCCGGCATGGGCGGCCCGGACAAAGTGACCATCGCGCTGGTGGTGCTCGGCCCGGCGCTGAAAGCCTTTAACACCGACAAGGCCTCGAACGACGTGACGCAGCACACCGGTGAAATGAAAAAGAACGGCCTGGCGCTCAACGCCTGCATCAACACCATGAAGGCGCAGGAAGTAACGCTGAAGGATCTGCTGCCCGGCTTCGTCGTCGCCGACAAAGGCGGAGTCGTGAAGCTCGCCGAGCTGCAAGGCCAAGGTTACGTTTATATCCGGCCCTGAGCTAAGAGCTATTCCTCGCCGACCATATCGCGGCGGCGGCGCTCCAGCGCGGCCGCGTAACGGCGCAGGACGTAGGCTTCGGTGAGAACCCCGACGACTTTACGGTCGCGGTATGAGTTGACCACCGCCAACGCCTCAGCCTCGGCGCGGTCGAAGGCCAACACCGCCTCTTTGACCGCCATGCCCGGCAGCAAAATGTCGTCGGTGAAATGCAAAATGTCTTTCACCGCTTTGTCCGGCGAGGTCTCGTTGGCGTGCGCATCCGACATCAGCACCACGCCGGCGTATTGGTCGTCTTCGTCCACGGCGACGACATAAGCGGCCGAGCCAAGCGGAAATGCTTCGCGGAAATTCTCGATGGTGGTCGAGGCATGGACCGTCTGCACGTCCTGGCGCATCATGCTGCCGACCGTGAGTTCGCGCATCCAGCCGACGTCGGAGGCGCTGCGGATGGTTTCGCCGCGCAGATGGAAACGCCATGTCGCGAACGAATAGCCGAAGCCTTCACGCGTCACCTGCGCGGAGATGATCACTGCGATCAGCACCGCCGTGGTCAACCAGAGGTCGCCGGTGGTCTCCAGGGCGATGAAGATCATCGTCAGCGGCCCGCCGATCACCGAAGCCGCCAGCGCGCTCATGCCGATCACCGCATAGGCATTCGGATCGAAGTAAGCCGTCGGAAAAAACATCGTCAGCGCCACAGCGAGCAGATGGCCGCCCAGTGCGCCGATCAGCAGCGACGAAAAAAACAATCCGCCGCGGAAGCCGGAACCGAGCGACGCGATCGACGCCACGATCTTGAGCACGAACAGCAGCAGCACGGCGCGGAACGACAGATCGAGCATGCCGGCGACGCGCAGCGCGCCGTGACCGGACGACATGATCTGCGGCGATACAATCGCGAGCAGGCCGACCACGACACCGCCGAGTCCGGTGCGCAGCGTCGGCCGCAAGCGCAGTTTCTGGAACATCGCTTCGCAGATCGCGACACCGCGCATCAGCACAATGCCGAGCATCGACGCCAGCAGCCCGAGCGTGGCGGCGAGCAGGAGATCGTGCAGCACCACCGTGGTCTTCTCCGGCGCGACCACGCCGAGTTCGGCCGGCGAGAAATAATGCGCCACCAGAAAGCCGATCAGCGATGCGATGCCGACCGGCGCAAGGCTGACTGGCGAATAGCTGCCGATGATCAGTTCAAAGCCGTAGAATGCGCCGGCCAGCGGCGCACCGAATGCACCGGCAATACCCGCCGCCGCGCCGCAGCCGACCAGAATGCGCAGATCGCCACGCCGCAGCCGGAACGCCTTGCCGATGCGCGACGCGATGCCGCTCGACATCTGCGTGTAGCCGGCCTCGAGGCCGACCGAAGCACCGACACCGCTCGACCATACGGTCTGCAAGGCGACGACCAGACTGCCGAGCAGCGACATCCGGCCGCCGTGCAGCGCGTTGGCTTCGATCGGATCGATTTCACGATCCGGCCGCCACCGCCGGATTATTTCGGCAGTAATGCCGAAGATGATACCGCCCGCCGTCGGGATCAGGAACGCCAGCCAGGGATTGAGCATCAGCCGGCCTGACAGCCGCTCGCCTGGGGCCAAATGAAAGAAGATTTCGTGCAGCAGATCGACCGTGTCGCCCATGACGGCGACGACCAAACCGGCGATGGCGCCCACCGCAGCCGCCAGCCCGACGAGACTCGATTCACGGGCACGCACCAGAGCGCGTAAACGCCGTGGAATCTCGATTCGGGCTGTAGCTTCAGCAATCAAGGCGCATCACCGGTGGAACCGTGCTAGCTAGTTCAGTCTTGTTGGTCTGTCGAACCCCGCCAGGAGCAACTTAAATGTCCGTACCCCGTTCGCGGAATTCTTGCGGCTGGCGCCGCACTCCTCGTTTCCCTCACCGCCATTCCGATCTTTGCCCAGACGGGCACCGGTCTGCTCGAGGGCACGGCTGCATTTGGCGACTGGCATACCGACCGTCCGGGAACGCGTCGGCTGATCAGGGCCCAGGACTTGCCGGCACCCGATATGAACCAGTCAGTACGGAATTCCGTCAGGACAATGCGCCGAACCGACGATCAGAAGCCAATCGTCCCAAATGGCTTTGAAGTCAACCTGTTTGCTTCCGGATTGTTAAGCCCGCGCATCCTCCGGCTGGCGCCGAACGGCGACATCTTTGTCGCCGAGAGCTCGGCCGGCCAGATTCGCGTGCTGCGCCCCGAACGGCAGCGGTACGCCGGACTCGAAAGTCTTTACGACCGATCTGCGCTACCCCTTCGGAATCGCGTTCTATCCGCCGGGACCGAACCCGCAATGGGTCTATATCGGCAATACCGATTCCGTCGTGCGCTTCCCCTATCAGAACGGCGACCAGATCGCGCGCGGCCCGGCCGAAACCATCATTCCGCATCTGCCGGTCGGCGGCCACCGCACGCGCGACGTCGCGTTCTCGCCGGACGGCAAGACAATGTATGTGTCGGTCGGCTCCGGCTCCAATGTCGGTGACGGAATGGAGAAGATGAGTCCGGCCGATGCACAGAAGTGGCAGGCCAGTCATCCGCTCGGCGCGTCATGGGGCAATGAGGAAGGCCGCGCCGACGTGCTCGCCTTCGATCCCGACGGCAAGAACCAGCGCGTGTTCGCCACCGGCATCCGCAACTGCGTCGGCCTCGCTGTCGCGCCCTCGTCCGGAACGGTGTGGTGCTCGACCAACGAGCGCGACGGCCTCGGCGACAACGTGCCGACCGACTACATCACCCGCGTGCGCGAAGGCGCTTACTACGGTTGGCCGTGGTATTACATCGGCACGCACGAAGACCCGCGCCACGCCGGCGAGCGGCCCGATCTCAAAAGCAAGATCACCGTGCCCGACGTATTGCTGCAAGCGCATTCGGCGTCGCTCGGATTGGCGTTCTACGATGCAACCCAATTCCCTGCCGAATATCGTGGCAGTATTTTTGCCGCCGAGCACGGCTCGTGGAATCGCTCGAAGCGGACCGGGTACAAGATCATCCGCGTGATCATGAAAGACGGGGCGCCGACCGGCGAATACGAAGACTTCGCCATCGGCTTTGTCATTAATGACTCGGAGGTATGGGGCCGGCCTGTCGGCGTCACCGCCGACAAGGACGGCGCATTGCTGATTTCCGAGGATGCCAGCGGCACAATCTGGCGGATTACCTACTCCGGTAAGGCCGCCGCCCGCTAAGGCCGCCAGCCGTTAACGTTTGTCGCAAAAGACCTCTGACTGCCGCCGGAACACCTGACCGCACAAGGCGTTATCGAGCGTAAGCCCGGACCTCGCGGCATTCAGTCTTTGCGACATTCAGATATGGCAGTTTACGAACGGCACGCAGCGCCGGACGCAGATATAGCTTTCGGTGCCGCGCCAGTCGCATCGCGCCGCATTTCGCCAGGTATCGTTGGCCAGCCTGCGCAGTCGGCCGCCATAACCGAGACGGATATCCCGGCGCGACTCGATGCTTTGCCGTTTGGACGCTTTCATCTTCTCGTGATCGTCGCGCTCGGCATCACCTGGATTCTCGACGGTCTTGAGGTCACGCTGGCCGGCGCACTGGCGGGAGAACTCAAACAAGGCTCTGCGCTCGGTTTGAGCAATGCGCAGATCGGTCTTGCCGGGAGCTGCTATCTCGCCGGTGCGGTGTTCGGCGCATTCTTTTTCGGCTGGCTAACCGACCGTTTGGGCCGCAAAAAGCTGTTTACGGTCACATTGGCGGTTTATCTCGCCGCAACTGCGGCCACCGGGCTGTCGTGGGACGTCTGGAGCTTTGTGCTGTTCCGGTTCCTCACCGGCGCCGGCATCGGCGGCGAATACACCGCCATCAATTCGACAATTCAGGAACTCATACCGGCGCGGTTGCGCGGCTGGACGGATCTGCTGATCAACGGCAGCTTCTGGATCGGCGCGGCAATGGGCGCGGGCGGTTCGCTGATCCTGCTCGATCCCGCGATCATAAACCCCGCGCTCGGCTGGCGGCTTGCGTTCCTGATCGGCGCGACAATCGGACTCATTATTCTCGTGATGCGCATTTGGATTCCGGAAAGCCCCCGCTGGCTCGATCACGCACGGCTTTCCTCGGGAAGCCGAAAAAATCGTCAGCGGTATCGAGGCGACATTGCCGAATGCGCCCTCCGCTCCGCTTCAGAAGATAAGATTGCGGATGCGCGATCACACGCCGCTGCGCGACGTTGCACACACCCTGTTTGACACCTATCGCCAGCGAACGCTGGTCGGACTGGCACTGATGACCGCGCAGGCGTTTTTCTACAACGCGATCTTCTTTACCTACGCCTTGATCCTCACCGATTTCTACAGGACTCCGTCCGATCAGGTCGGCTGGTACATCTTGCCGTTTGCGCTCGGCAATGTGCTCGGGCCGATTCTGCTCGGCCGGCTGTTCGACACCGTTGGGCGCAAGATCATGATCGCGTCCACTTACGCGCTGTCGGGCGTGATGCTGACAGTAACTGCCATTCTGTTCAGCGGGAACCTCCTTACCGCCTCGTCGCTCACTTTTGCCTGGATGGTCGTATTCTTCTTTGCCTCCGCCGCGGCAAGCTCGGCCTATCTGACCGTGAGCGAGATTTTTCCGCTGGAGATTCGCGCCCTGGCCATTGCGTTCTTCTACGCCGTCGGCACCGGCGTCGGTGGCATCGCCGGGCCGCTGCTGTTCGGCGCGCTGATCGACACCGGTTCACGCGTAAGTGTCGCTGCAGGCTACATACTCGGCGCAATTCTCATGGGTTTCGCCGCACTGGTTGAAGCGCTTTGGGGCGTTGCCGCCGAGCGCAAGCCGCTCGAAGCCTTGAGCCGCCCGCTTGCTTTCATTGACTGAAACACGGATATGCATCGTGAATATTGCCACTGAGATTGCGGACCTCGACATGGAGCTTTCGGAAATTTCGCTGGTTCCCGATTTGCGGAAATGCGCGATCCTGCTCGATATCGACGGCACCATCCTCGATCTGGCGCCGTCGCCGCAGCAGGTGTGGGTGCCGCCCGATCTGCGCCGCACGCTGGCGCGGCTCGATGGCCTGACCGATGGCGCGGTGGCGCTGGTCTCCGGCCGGCCGCTCAATGACATCGACCTGATCTTTGCGCCGCTGCAACTCGCCGCGATCGGCGGTCACGGCGCCGAAATGCGCACCGCTGTCGGTGCCGCGCCGATTGCACGTGTCGCTCCACTCGACACCACGTTGCGGCGCAGGCTCGCGAGCGTAACCGAACTCGGACCGGGAATTCTTGCCGAGGACAAAGGCTACTCGCTCGCCTTGCACTATCGCCTCGCGCCGGAGAAAGGCGAGGAGCTGCGCGCCGCAGTCGAAGCGATTTGCACCACCGCGACGCCGGGCTCGGTCGAAATCCTGCCCGGCAAGTTCGTCATCGAGATCAAGGCCGCGGGCGTGAACAAGGCGAACGCGGTTGCCGACCTGATGACCTTTCCGCCATTCGCCGGCCGCAACCCGATTTTCATCGGCGACGACATCACCGATGTGCCGGTATTCGGCACCATTACCAAGTTCGGCGGCTTGGGATTTTCGGTCGGCCGCATCGCCGCCGAGGTCAACGGGCATTTTGAGAAACCGGAATCCGTACGCGCGTGGCTGGCGCATGTCGCGGATGAAGGCGCAGGCGTAGCGCGATGATAGATCACGGGCTTGATCTGGCCGTTCTCGGCAACGGCCGCATGGCGGCATTGGTCGATCCGTGTTCGCGGCTGGTCTGGTGGTGTTATCCGCGCTTCGATGGCGATCCGATCTTCTGCCGGCTGGTGTCCGGCAAGGAGGAAAAGGGATTTTCCGACGTCGTGCTCGACGACATGGCGGACTACAAATCCGAATATGTGCGCAATACCGCGATCGTCACGACCGAGCTGACCGATAGCCACGGCGGCAAGGTGCGGATCACCGATTTCATTCCGCGCTTCCGCCAATATGGCCGTGTGTTCAAGCCGCCGCAGCTTTACCGCATCATCGAACCGGTTGCCGGATTGCCGCGTATCACGATCCGGATGCGGCCAACCTGCGACTACGGCAAGCCGATGAAGAACCGGTCGCTCGGCAGCAATCACATGCGCTTCGCCAGCGACTTCACGGCGATCCGCCTGACCACGGATGCGCCGCTGTCGCTGATCGAAAGCGAGTCGCCGTTCGTCCTGACGCGGCCGTTGCATCTGGTGTTCGGCCCGGACGAACCTTTTCCCGGCGACCTGCAGACCACCTGCCGCGAATTTGTCGATCGCACCCACGATTACTGGATGGAATGGGTGCGCCGCCTGTCGATCTCCTACGACTGGCAGGAAGCCATCATCCGCGCGGCCATCTACGTTGAAACTTTCCAACTTCGACGAGACCGGCGGTGTGATCGCCGCGCACACCACGTCGATCCCCGAAGCGCCGGGCAGCGGCCGCACCTGGGATTACCGCTATTGCTGGCTGCGCGATGCCTACTTCGTGGTGCAGGCGCTCAACCGCATCGGCGCGACGCGCACGATGGAAGAATTCATTTCCTTCACGCTGTCGATCGCGTCGAAGTCGGACCACGAGCTGCGCCCGGTCTATAGCGTGGTGCCGACCAACAGCATCAAGGAATGGACCGCGCCCGACCTTGAAGGTTATCGCGGCGACGGCCCGGTTCGCATCGGCAATGCCGCGGTCGATCAGATCCAGCACGACGCCTATGGCAGCGTCATCCTTGCCGCGATGCCGATGTTCTTCGATCGCCGCCTGCCGCGGCCTGGCGATGAGGGCCTGTTTCGCCTGCTGGAGTACGCTCGGCGACCGCGCCGCCCGCAAGGCGCTCGAGCCGGATGCCGGCATCTGGGAATATCGCGGGCGTTCGCGCATTCACACCCATTCCGCAGCGATGTGCTGGGCTGGTTGCCAGCGGCTTGCGGCGATCGCCAACCGCATTGGTCTCAATGACCGCGCCAAATACTGGAATTCGATCGCCGAGCCGATTCACGCAGCCCTGATCGACGGCGCCTGGAATGAAAAGCGCGGCGCCTTCACCGCCGCCTTCGGCTCCGACGATCTCGACGCCAGCGTGCTGCTGCTTGCCGATCTCGGTGTCGTCGAGGTTGACGATCCGCGTTTCGCTTCGACCGTCGCCGCCATGGAGCGCGAGCTGATGCGCGAGAAGCATATGCTGCGCTACGCCGCCGAGGACGACTTCGGCATGCCGGTGACGGCATTCCTGATCTGCCGGTTCTGGCTGATCGACGCGCTGTGGTCGCTCAACCGGCGCGACGCGGCGCGCGACTTGTTCACCGATGCGCTCAATCACCGCAACCGCTACGGCCTGTTGTCGGAAGACGTCGATCCGAAAACCGGCGCGCTGTGGGGCAATTTCCCGCAGACCTACTCGATGGCGGGGCTGATCCTCTCGGCGATGCGGCTGTCGCGAAGCTGGGAAGACCGTTACTGGCGCGGCTGAAGGGGCCGGTTTTCAGTCTGCGATTGCGCGCCTATGCTGACGGGATGAGTCTAGGACAAAGACAAAGACGCCACGCCGAAGGGACGCGCGGTCCGCGAGTCCGAGATTTTCCGCGAGCCGCCGGGCAGCGGCAATTATTCGAGCAGCATCGGCGCGGCGCAGGGCATCGAATTGTTCAGCGGCCGCGGCCGGACGCGGCGGCAGCGTCCAGCCAAGACCATTCATGAGCCGGCGCGCGACATCCCGGTCTTCGCCGAGACCGATGTGCTGGTGGTCGGCGGCGGCCCGGCCGGCACGACGGCGGCCATCGCGGCGGCGCGGCTCGGCGCCGACGTGCTGCTGGTCGAGCGCTACAACCATCTGGGCGGGCTTTCGACCGGCGGTCTCGTGATCTGGATCGACCGCATGACCGACTGGTCCGGCCGCCACATCATCCGCGGCCTCGCCGAGGAATTCATGGAGCGGCTGCCCAAGGACGCGATCCAGGGCCGCCGCGCGCCGATTGGGGCAACCGAGACGCGGCGACCGCCGCCTATTGGGCGCAGCGCACCGCCGCCTACCACGGCATCGTCACCTGGTCGCCGACCATCGATCCCGAAGCGCTCAAGACGCTGTCGATGCAGATGATGGGCGAGGCCAAGGTCCGTCTGCTGTTTCACGCCTGGGCAGCCGCGCCGATCGTCGAAGGCAACGTCGTCAAGGGCGCCATCTTCGAAAGCAAGGAAGGCCGCCACGCGGTGCTCGCCAAGGTCGTGGTCGACACCACCGGCGACGCCGACCTGATCGCGCGGTCGGGCGCGGCTTGCGAGTCCGATATCGACGAAGGCGATATCCATCATTGCATGAACACCGCCTTCCTGATCGGCGGCGTCGACATGGAACGCTGGCTGTCGTTCCGCAGCCAACGAGCCCGATGCCTTCTCGGCGTTCATGGCGCAGGGCCGCGAGCAGCTGAAATTCTTCGAGAAGCCGTTCGTGTCGTGGCGCAACGACGTTGCGCTGTTCATGGGGCCGCGGCTTGCCGGCTACAGCGCCGTCGACGTCGAGGATCTCACCACGGTCGAGCTGCGCTCGCGCGAGCTCGCGGTCGGCCATCTCGAGGTTTACCGCAAGCGCGGCACCCGGCTTCGCCAACGCCTTCCTGATGCTGGGCGCGCCGCAGATCGGCGTGCGCCACAGCCGCCGCCTCACCGGTCTGCGCAAGGTCACGCGCCAGCAATGGGACAGCGGCCATGTCTGGGACGACGAGATCGGCGTCTCGACGTCGCTGTCGCCGAAGACACCGAATATCTCGGTGCCCTACGGCGCGCTGGTGCCGGAAGCGCGCGACAACATCCTGGGTGCGGGCCGGCACGTGTCGTGCGATCCGAACTCGCACACGTTCCTGCGCGAAATCCCGCAATGCTGGTTTACCGGCCAGGCCGCCGGCGTCGCGGCCGCGCTTGCCGCCGGCACGAATACGCGGCCGCGCGATCTCGACGTACGGACGATCCAGCGCGAATTGCTGCGTCAGGGCGCGTATCTGTCGCCGGCCGTCGCAGGCCGACTTGCAGCCGGCCTCGGCAGCGGAATGATTTAGCCGGTCGGCGGCGCGATCTCGTCGAGGCTCTTCAGGCGCGCTTCCGGCCCGAGCTGCGTCACCGCGATGGCGGCGATGAACAGCAGCGCCGCGAGGCATGCGAACACCGTCGGCAATCCAAAGCCGTTCTGCACCCACAGGATGGTCGGCATGATGAAGGCTGTGGCGAGACGGCCGACGCCCGCGGCCCAGCCGAAGCCCGAGGCACGCGCATTGGTCGGGAACACTTCGGAGGTGAAGATCTGCATCGAGTTGCCGGCGACCTGAACGAAGAAGAACATGATGAAGCCGACGACGATAAGCTCGGTCGCCGTCTCGGCATTGGCGAAAACCATTGCCATCACGCCGGCGAGGATGAACGTGCAGATCGCCGTGATCTTGCGGCCAAATTTGTCGAGCGCATACATCATGAAGAGGCTGGCGCACGGCACGGCGAAGTTCATCGCCAGCGTGTATTGCAGCGACTTGGTGATGCTGAAGCCCTTGGCATTCATGATGTTCGGCAGCCAGGCGGTGAAGCCGATGGCGATGCCGAAGAACGCCGTGAAGCAGATCATGCCGGCGATGACGCGGCGCGGGAACTTCGAGAACACGACGCTGAACGGATCGCTCTTGGTGTTGCTCGCCGCGTCGGTCGCTAGCGTTTCCGTGGGTCCGGCGATGCCGAGCCGGTTGAGCACCTTGATCGCCTCGTCGCCGCGGCCGTGGGTCGCGAGGTAACGCGGCGATTCCGGCAGCGTGAAGCGGAACACCCAGACGATCAGCGCGAGCACGCCGATCAGGATCCACACGCTGCGCCAGACATAAGCGGCCGACGCCGCGTCCCCGGCGGAGTAGAAAGCGCTGAAGCGCCAGCACCAGCGCCGTGCCGATCGGCCAGACGCAGGCGCCGCCGATGAAATGCACGATCGCGAGCATGCGGCCGCGGATCGCCTTCGGTGCATATTCGCCGGCGTAGGTGAAGGCGAGCGGCTGCTCGGCGCCGAGCCCGAGCCCGGCGATGAACCGGCAGATGACAAGCAGCGTCACCGACGGCGCCAGCGCGCCGAGGATGGTGAAGATGCCGAACACCAGCAGGTTGAACTGATAGATGAAGCGGCGGCCGAAGCGGTCCGACAACTCGCCCTGGCCCGCGGTGCCGAGCGCAATTCCGAAAATGGTGGCGCTGCCGATCCAGGCGGCGTCGGCGGCGGCGCCGAAACCTGACTTGATGATGAACGGCACCAGCGCGCCGTAGATCGTGAAGTCGATGACGTCGCAGAAATATCCGGCGGCGATCAGCGCAACAACCTTGCGATGGAGCGGCGAAATCTTCGCCTCATCCAAAGCATTGCCGACAAACGCCTCGACTGTCTGCGCCATTGTAGTCCCCTCCCCGATGGCCGCTTTTGCGGCTCTGATCGGGGCGGAGTTTGGTGGGGCAGCCTCCCCCTGTCAATGTAGGTTGGGCAACAGCGGCACCAGGACGCTGACGCCGCAAAACACCGGTGCGATCACGCGCCTTCGAACTGAAGAATGTACAGACCGGCGTTGGAATCGGTGAGATACATCACGCCTTGCGCGTCGACGTAGCAATCGCAGGACTGAATCACCTGCGGACGGTTTGGCCGGGGATCGAACATCTTCGCCGGGGCCGGCGGAACGAAGTAAGCGGCCTCACGCGGCGCGAACGGATTCTGGATATCGTAAACCCGCACGCCGGCATTGTGCAGGGTGGCAAAGATGAACCGCGAGCTCTGCAACGCGCCCGGGCGGTTCTCCCAGAGATTATGCGGGCCGAAATTGCCGCCCTTCTTGCAATAGTCCGTCTCGTCCGGGATCGGCATCGTCGAGATGCTGATCGGGTTTGACGGCTCGCGCACATCGAACGTCCAGATGTAACGAAGTCCCTTGCTGCAATCGGCGAAGTTGGCCTCATCGGCGACGACCAGCAGATTGCGATCCGGTAGCGGCAATGGCGAATGCGTGCCGCCGCCGAACGGCGGATCCCAGTTGCGATGACTGACGAGTTTCGGCTTTCCGGGATCGCCGACATCGACAATGGCGAGCCCACCGTCGCGCCACGCGCTGTAGATGAGATTTCCAGCGACCAGGCCGTGATGCAATGCATAGCGCATGCCCTGCGGCCAGGTCGGCGTTTCACCCGCCGCCTTGTTCATGCCCGGCAGCCAGAATTTGCCGACGACCTGCGGCCTGGTCGGCTCCGCCATGTCGACGATCACGAGAATATGGTCGGTGAATTCCGGCAGATGGACGGAGAGGTAAGCGTAGCGCTCACCGACATACCAGATGCGATGCGGACCGAGGCCACCGAGCGGCAGAAACGCGATCTCGCGCGGCGCTTCAGGCTTGGCCAGATCGTAGACCCGCAATCCGCTGGTGAATTGCTGACCCTTCAGCGCGTCACCGGACGTGCCGGTGAAATACGATTCCTGGCTGACCTGCATGGTCCACACGCTCGGGCCGTTCACCGCCAGCAACAGGTCGCCAAATTTTTCATGAGTGGCGGTTTGCAGATGATGCGCGCGGGTGTTGGGCGGGCACGGCATAAAATTGACCGTCTTCGGGTTCTTCGGATCGCGCACATCGATGACGGTGATGCCGTTGGAAAAGCCATGGCCGATATAGGCGAAGCCCTTGTTGACCATGACCTGCACGCCGTCGCCGCGGCCGCCCTGGTCGCTGTGGCTGAGGAATTTGATGTTGTGGCTGGCGACGGCGGTCATGCTGTGATCCTCCCACTCGAAGCGTGGTTGCCGGACGGTATATCGAATTCCCCGTGCCCGCGCCTAGCCGTTCAAAGAACGGAGTCGCGGCGCGCTGCCTGCGCCGCGGATATCCACCTCTTGGCCACGAGAAGCGTGGATGGCCGGGGACAAGCCGGGCCATGACGCGGTAGAAAGTCGGCAGGACACTTTAAAGGAAGCGGCGATGGCAAGCGCAGACCACGGCATGATCGCAGTCGACAAGATGGGCGGAAAAGTCCTGTTCCTCAATCCGGCGACTTATGAGACCGAGGTGGTGATCGACGGCTTTCCGCGCACGGTGCACGAACTGTTGGTGATCCCGGAAACCGGCCTCGCCTATGTGCCGATCTTCGGTGACGGTATCCACGGCCGCAATCCGAACCCGCAGCATCATCTGTGCATCTTTGACCTGCACAAACGCGCCCATGTCGGCACCATCGATTTGCGGCCCTACATCGCGCCGCATACGCTCAAGCTCGGCCCCGATGGTTTCATCTACATCACGTGCGAGAACAGCGCCGTCGTCGCCGTGATCGACCGCAAGACCAACAAGGTCGTCGAGGCTATCGATTCCGGCTCCACCAACGGCCATCGCCTGATCATCTCGCCGGACGGCAAGCGGCTCTACACCGAGAATGAGGAAGACGGCACGGTATCGGTGATCGATCTGCCGGCACGGAAACTGCTCGGCAAGATCAAGGCGCCGCGCCCGCTCGCCGGCATCGCGATTTCGGCCGACGGCAAAACCGTCGTCGCGGTCGATGACGCCGAGCCGAAGCTGATCCTGATCGATACCGATGCCGGCAACGTCCGGGAAGAGCTGGTGCTCAAGGACGTGCCGAAGGCCGCGCAGATCGCGCGTTACTCGCCGGACAACAGCCTGATCGGCGTCACCAGTCTCAACAGCGATACGGTCAGCCTGATCGATCCGTCATTCCGCGGAGCAGACCGCCATCAAGGTCGGCTCGCAGCCGATGGACATGGCGTTTCGCGGTGATGAGTTGTTCGTCGCCTGCCAGGGTGACGGCTCGATGCATGTGATCGATATTCCGAGCCGGCGCGTCAAGAAAAGCTTCAGCGCCGGCACCGGCTGCGAGTCGGTCGGCTTCTTCTAAGCAGGCGATGCAGATCGGAACGCAACTCTCCAGTGCTTTCGGCGCGCTCAATCGCAGGCGCCCGGCGGACGGTATCGATCAGCCTCCCCTGCAGTTCGACGCTGCATGCCGCATCCGATCAGAGCGAGACCGTTGCCGGACCTTTCGCTCGCCGGCCATTTTCTGCTGCCGATAGCAATTTTTGTCATAACGCTGCTCACCATCAAGTTTTCCCAGTATTCGAACATTATCGCGACCATCTGGCCGACCAGCGCCGTTGTTCTGGTTGCATTGCTGCGTCACAAGCGGAGCTTTCGCAACTATGGCCGCGATTTTTGCTGGCAGCGGCCTGTGCGATCATCGCTCGCAAGTTTGGCCGCGGGCAACGGCTGGACTGCTTCGGCAATTATCGGCGCTAAGCCGATATCTTCGAGATTGCGGTGACGCTTGCATTCCTGTCGGTTTGCAAAATCGATGCGTCCAATCTGACCGGTTTCAAGAACCTGCTGCTTTTCATTTTCATCGGTGCGTGCATTACGCCGATCGGGTGCGATGCGATTACCGCCATGGCGATCGGAGCCGCGCGCGGCATTCCCTGGCGCATGGTCTGGATCCATACCTATCCCGCCCATGCGCTGGGAATGGTCTGCGTGGCGCCTTTCCTGATCAGTGTGACATCGAAAGATTGGCAACGGCTGCGGATACAGCAGCGCTATGTCGAAGCCGCAACCGTTTTTCTGATCGTCGTCGGCGCTGCCGTCTGCGGATCTTATTTCCGTTCGGTCATTTTCGTCATCGTACCCGCCCTCCTCCTTGCGACAGTGCGCTTCGGGCTGATCGGCGCCACGGCATCGAATCTCGTAACCGCGCTCATCGCCAGCAGCTTTGTGGTTCTCGGCATCGGTCAGACGGTGCTGGAACGGCCGGCCCTGTCCGACCAGATAACGGCCCTACAGATTTTACTCACCTTCACATCGCTTTGGTGCCTGCCCATCGCCGCACTGCTCGTCGAGCGGGACCGGCTTTTGGAAAATCTCTCCGCCGCGAATACCGGATTGAGAATCGAGACCGGCAGGCAATCCGATCTGCTGGTTGGCTTGCGCCGGCACCTGGCAATGGTGGAGGAGAACGAGCGATTGCGGCTGTCGCACGAATTGCACGACCAGGCCGGCCAGGGGCTTATCGCCGCAATATTGCAACTCAACGAGGTCGATCCGTCGGTCGACGACGCCACCCGCGAGCGGCTGCATCTGGTACGAAAGAAAATGGAAGACCTGGGCAAGACTTTGCACCGGATTGCCTGGGAATTGCGCCCACCCGCCATCGACGAACTCGGGCTGAAAAAAGCGCTGGCCAGCTACATTGCCGACTGGAGCGAGCAGTGCGCGACCGAAGCCGATTTCCAGTGCGACGATCCGAACATTGATGATGTTCCAGGCGAAGTCGGCACGGCGGTCTATCGCGTCGTTCAGGAGGGACTGACAAACATTGTCAAGCATGCGCGGCAACCCTCGGATGTCAGTGTCGTTATCGGCCGCGTGAATACGGCGCTGCAGGTCATTGTCGAGGACAACGGCTGCGGCTTTGATGTTGCGGCAATCAATACCAAAGACGGCGCCTATCGCGGCCTCGGCCTCGACGGGATGCGCGAGCGGCTGATGCTGATCGGCGGAACTCTCGAGATCGAGTCGACTCCCGGCGCCGGCACGGCGCTTTTCGCCCGTATTGCACTCGATGCGCCAAATGATGCACCAAAGGCGGCGTCATGACCGGAAAAACGCGCATCGTGCTCGCCGACGACCATCCGATCGTTCTGGATGGACTACGCAACCTTGTGCAGGCAGAAGACGACTTCGAGCTGGTCGGCGAAGCTGCCAGCGGGCTGAGCGCGCTGAAGCTCATCCGCGAGAAACGGCCTGATGTTGCGGTGCTGGACATATCGATGCCGGAGATCAACGGCATCGTGCTTTGCCGCCGCCTGACAGGCGAGATGCCCGACATTCGACTGCTTGTTCTCACGCTCCACGAAGACAGGGCTTATCTCAATCAGGCGATCGAAGCTGGCGTTCGCGGTTATGTCTTGAAGCGCTCCGCGGTGGAAAATCTTGTTCAGGCTATTCGCGCAGTGATGATCGGCGGGCTGTATATCGATCCCGCCATCGTCGGAAGGGTGTTCGACGAAGGACGGGTCAACAAGCGAACTGCGGCCAGGAAAGGCGTATCGCCGACGCTGACGGATCGTGAAGCCGCGGTACTGAAAATGGCGGCCTCAGGATTCACCAATAAAGAGATCGCATCGCGGCTCGACGTCGGCGTGAAGTCCGTTGAAACCTACAAGGCGCGTGGCCTCGAGAAACTCGGTCTTAGAACGCGCGCCGAGCTCGTCCGCTACGCATCAGGCCAGGGATGGCTCGACTTCTAGTGGTAGAGCTTTGGATTTTGAAATTCACCGCGGCATCCGCAAGGTAACTTTTTGGTTAAGCCGTCAGGCAATCTCTGACAGCAACTCGTCGTTATTGGAACAGCGCAGTTGCGGAATTTGCGCTATTAAATTGATGTGCGGTGGCTGCTTCGGCAATCGGCGTCAGCGCTTTCTGCCGACCGCAGCTTCAGGGGTAAGTACATGTTAAAAGCGTTCAAGAAGGCCGAATTCAGCCGCGGCCCGTTTCGCAGACTTTCCGACAGCGAAATTCTTCTATTTGTCTCGCGGACGCTTCAATCGCGAGGCTCCGAGCCGGACGCTCCGGATGTTTTCAGCAAATTGCAAAACCTGAAGGATATTCTCGATCGGCAGGAGATTGACCTGCTCGATTGGCCTGACTCGCCTGGCAAGGATCGCTTCTACTCATCCCTTTTGAAGGCGAAAGGATTGGCCGCGCAGATTACAGATTACCTTGCCGGGGCAGCGAAGATCGATAGCGCGGCTAAGGACAAGGAACCCGCATAACAACTCGAACGACCGGCGGCCATGCAAAATTCGCGCGCAACTGCAATCAACTCTTCATTTCCACTCGACTATTCGGCGATCAGTTTTCTTATCGTCGACGATCAGCCGTACACCCGGCGCATCGTTCGATCGGTTCTGGTAGGTTTCGGCAGCCGTGAGGTTTACGAGTCCATCAACGGTGACGAAGCTCTCGAACTTGCCCGCAATGTGATGCCAAGCATCATCATCACCGATCTGGTGATGCCGGACTCCAACGGTATGAAGCTTATTGCCAGGCTGAAAGCGCCCGAGTCCCCGGTCCGCCAAATTCCCATCATTGTTCTGTCCGGTTACCTGACCAAGACGGCGGCGCTTTCCATAACCAGCTCAGGCGCTGACGAAGTGCTGGTCAAACCGGTATCGCCGAAGGCCCTGCACGCGCACATATCGCGGATCATTCTGCGCAGGGATAAGGAGGCTACGCCGGCGTCTCTTGCGCAAAATCAGCGGCGGCGCAGCGAAGCCAGCCGCAAGAAGAGCAAAGAGCTCGCTTATCTCTAGCTCGCCGCGGCGGCCATCTCCTCGGGCGGCGCATGTTCATCGTGCGCGCGCTGATGCACCGGCTTTCGTTCGTGCGTCAGATTATACGCGCTGTTGATCAGAGCGAGATGCGAGAACGCCTGCGGGAAATTGCCGACAAGTCGCTTGCTGACCGGATCGTACTCCTCACTGAGCAGGCCGAGATCGTTGCGCAGGGCGATAATGCTGCCGAACAGCGCTTCGGCTTCATCGAAGCGCTCCTGCAGCACATAGACGTCGACCAGCCAGAAGCTGCACGCCAGAAATGCACCCTCCCCGGGTGGCAGCGCATCTTCGACATCCTCGGTGCTGTATCGCAAGACGAACCCGTCATGCAGCAGGCGTCGCTCGACCGCTGCGATAGTACGCTCGATGCGCGGATCGGTTACCGGCAGAAAGCCGACGCTCGGCAGCAGCAGGAGATTGGCGTCGAGCTGGTCCGAATTCATAAGCCTGCACGAAAGTGCCCAGTTTTTTGTTGTAGCCGCGCGCCAGAACGTCCTCGCAGATCGCATCGCGCAGCTTGCGCCATTCATCGAGCGGACCTTCAAGGCCGAAAGCTTCTGCACTCTTGATCGCGCGGTCGAAGGCAACCCAAGCCATGACCTTTGAATAGGTGAAGTGCTGCGCAGGTCCGCGCATTTCCCAGATACCCTGGTCCGGCGAATGCCAAATTTTCTGCAGATGCTCGAGGAACTTGATCTGCGCGTCCCACCCCGATTCATTGGTCGAGAGCCCGCAACGCCGCGCCTGGTAATGCACGTCCATGATCTCGCCATAAACATCAAGCTGAAGCTGGTTATGCGCGGCGTTGCCAATGCGCACCGGAGTGGATTTCTCGTAACCCGGCAACCAGTCAGCAACCCATTCCGTAAGCCGCCGCTCACCGCCGATGCCGTACATGATCTGAAGCTGATCCGGACTGCCGGCGACGGCGCGCAGCAGCCATTCGCGCCAGGCTTGCGCCTCCTCGTAGTAGCCTGCATGCATGGCGCCAAGCAGCGTCAGCGTCGCGTCACGCAGCCAGCAGAAGCGGTAATCCCAGTTACGTTCGCCACCAAGCTGCTCTGGCAACGACGTGGTCGGCGCCGCAACGATACCGCCGGTCGGCGCATAGGTTAGCGCCTTGAGCGTGATCACCGAGCGGCGCACCGCTTCCGACCAGTCTCCGGCCGGGCGGCATTTTGCCGACCATTCGGTCCAGAATTTCTCGGTGTCACGCAAGGCGGCAGAGGGGTCAAGCGCATCCGGCAGCGGCTTGTGCGAACGCGAATAGGTCAGCACCAGCGGGACTGTTTCGCCACGGCTCACGGTGAACGTGCCGACCGTGGTCATATCCTTGCCTTTGAGATGCACCGGCGTGCGCAGCACCGACCATGTCGGGCCCGGCAATGGCCCGCAGCGCGCCATCCTCGAGCTTGGTGACCCACGGCACCACGGCGCCATAGCCAAACCGCAAAACAAGCTCGGTCTGCATCGCCACCGTGCCGCGCGTACCGACAACCAGCCGGACGATTTCCGAATGATCGTCCCGAAACGGCATGAAATCGAGCAAGGTCACGGCGCCATCGCGCGTTTCAAAAGTAGTTTCGAGAATAAGCGTGCCGGGCCGGTAGCAACGGGTGACTTTGGCTTCGTCGCGCGGCGCCACCAGCCAGCGGCCATGATCGCTGGTGCCGAGCAGCGCGGCAAAACAGGCCTCGGAATCGAACCGCGGCCAGCACAGCCAGTCGATCGAACCATCGCGCGAGACCAGCGCGGCGCTTCGGCAATCTCCGATCAGGGCATAGTCTTCAATGCGGCTGGGCATGGCAGCAAAAACTCTTTTACGAGAAATCGACAACGACCTTGATGTCGTCCGGCTCCGGATCGAGCGACTGGGTCCACTGTTCTACCGACACCCGCCGCGTCACCAGCCGGTCGAGCCAGGATTTGTCGGCGCGCTGCAAAGCTTGCGCGGCCGCTTCATAGTGAAGACGATTGGCGTTGACCGTGCCGAATATCGTGTCGTTGTCGAGCACCATGGTGCGATTGAGATCGCCGACGTCGATATTGAATTCATGTCCCGGCGAAGACACACCGACCAGACAAACGATACCGCCCGCACCGGTGAAGCCAAACGCGTCGCGAACGACGGTGGGCGCTCCGGTGCATTCCATCAGAACATCGGGCTTGAGCGAACCGATATCTTTGAGGCTGCCGAGATGAAAGGTGCCGCCGAGGCCGCGGACGATCTCTCGTTTCTTATTGCTATCGCGGTTATCGAGCACATGAATATCGAGGCCGCGTTGCGCACCGAGCAGAGCGGCAAGCAGGCCGATCGGCCCTGCGCCGGTCACCAATAACGTCTTTGGCTTCCACGCTCGCGAGCGCTGGCCAATGCGTTCGGTGTGATCCCAAGCCTTGGCCACCACGCTGGTCGGTTCAACGAGCACGCCGGAGCGGCCGAGTGAACGGTCCGTCTTGACCAGGAATTCAGGTTCGATCCGAAAGAAATCGGAGCCGTAGCCGTTCCGCTCCTTGATGCCGCGTTCGGTGTAGCGGCCGTTGCGGCACATGTCCCATTCGCCGGCCGCGCAGGCCGGGCATGGCACAGGGTCGGGACGACGCACGATGCCGACCACAAGATCGCCTGGTTTGAATCCGCTGCCAGGCGGTGCCTCTTTCACTTCGCCGAATGATTCGTGACCGATCACCAGTCTCTTCTCGCCGGGAGGCGCCCAGCCGTATTGCCCCGACACGATCTCCCGGTCGGTGCCGCAAACGCCAAGCGCCAGCATGCGCACCAGCACGCTGCCGTCAGATACCGGAGGTTCGGCAATGTCTTCCACGCGTGCCGAATGGGCCACGCCGGGCGCAACAGTCAGGGCGCGCATTGATCCTTCCGCAAAGATTTGACCGGCGGTCCGCCGTGGCCGCTCAACCCACGGCTAGAACGGACCTGAGAGAAAAAAGTTCCATTGATGGAACCAAAACGGCAAGTCGCCGTTATTGCCATTCGCGCCGATGGCTGGCTCCCGCGCGATATTCCAACATGCGAGACCCAAATATGGAATTCATCGGACGCAAGCACTGGGCCATTGCCGAAGGTTACATTCCCTCACAAAGCTCGTTTTCCGATCCCGCGCTGATTTCCCACGAGACTGCTTGCATCCTCAATGCCGGAGATCAGGAAGCCCACGTGCGCATTACGATCTATTTTGCCGATCGTGAACCGGTCGGTCCCTATCGCGTCACTGTCGCGGCGCGGCGCACCAGACACTTGCGCTTCAATGATCTGGCCGATCCGGTCCCGGTGCCGCGCGATACCGACTACGCGTCGGTGTTCGAGTCCGACGTTCCGATCATCGTGCAGCACACACGTCTCGATTCCCGGCGTGCGGAAGTAAGTCTGCTATCGACCATTGCATACGCAGAAGCGTAAACGAGCCAGCGGCTTTGCCGCAATGCGGCATTATCGTTGTCGGGACGTATGACCGAACGGTCCAAAGTTCCACGGTAGCGCGGCGTTTAATTCCCTTTTGAATTCAACTGCATTCGCGCTGCATCGCACTATTCGTGGAACAAATCGGACTCGTCCGGGTTGTCACGGTGCTGGGAAGCAGGGTGACACAGTGAAAGTCGTCGTCGTTTCGAATCGCGTCGCGCAGGCGCGGCCAGACGAGCCGATCGCCGGCGGGCTGGCGGCAGCGCTGATTCCGATGGTCAAGGAGTCCGGCGCAATCTGGGTCGGTTCCAGCGGACAAACGTCCGACGTTCAGCGCAAGGATCCCTTCGCGAAAATCGAGGCGCTTGGCGCCGGCGCACTTGCCACAGTGGACATGCCGGCAAAACATTATACCGGCTACTACGAAGGCTTTGCCAATTCCGCACTATGGCCTGCGCTGCATTCGCGCGCCGATCTTATCCAGGTGACCGACGACAACTATACGTCTTATCGCGAAATCAATGCGTTCATGGCGCGTGCGCTGCTTCGCTTCAATGGTCCCGATGCAGTGTTCTGGGTGCAGGACTATCATTTCCTCACGCTCGGCGCGGAAATGCGCCGGCTCGGCATTAGCCGCCCCATCGGGTTTTTTCTGCACACGCCCTGGGCGGAGCGGCACGCCATGGCTGCGGTGCCGCATCAGGCTGAAATCGTTCGCGAGATGCTCGCCTACGACCTGATCGGCTTTCAGACAGTGGAAGATCGCCAGCACTTCGAAGATTTTCTTCGCATCGAACTCGGCATCATGACAGCCGATGGAACGATTGCGACCGAATGGGGCTGGACGCAGCTCGCAACCTTCCCCATAGGCATCGATGTCAATGAGTTCGCCAAACGGGCCACCGATGCGGCGTCTCGCGGCGAAGTATCGCGGCTGCGCGCGAGCCTGCAAGGCGCCAAGCTCGTGCTTGGCGTCGACCGCCTGGATTATTCCAAGGGTCTGGCGAACCGGGTGCGCGCCTTTGACCGCATGCTGGAACACGAGCCGAAGCTCAAAGGCTCGGTCTCGATGCTGCAGGTTGCCGTCCCGTCGCGCGGCAATATCAAGGCCTATCGTGAGCTAAAGAACGAACTCGCCGGGTTGGTCAGTGAGATCAATGGCCGGCATGGCGAAGCCGACTGGACGCCGATCCGCTATCTCAACAAGGGCTTTTCACAACTTACCCTCGCCGGCTTCTATCGCACGGCGCATGTCGGACTGGTCACGCCGCTGCACGACGGCATGAACCTCGTCGCCAAGGAATACGTGGCGGCCCAGAAATCCGCTCGATCCGGGCGTGCTGGTGCTGTCGTCGTTTGCCGGCGCTGCGAAAGAGCTCGATGCTGCGCTGCTGGTCAATCCGCACGACATCGACGCGATGGCGCAAAAAATCGCACGCGCATTGACGATGAGCCTGGAAGAGCGTCGCGAACGCTGGGAACGGATGATGACGAAGCTCAAGCGTGCGCCGGTGCAGAACTGGTTTACCGACTTTCTCAATACGCTCTACGCCGTCCGCCGCGCGCCGGCGCTGCCGGCAAATCTTCCGTTCTTGCTCGATCACGCACGAATCGTAGCGCAGCGCTGATCGGTCAGCCGGCGACCGGCGCCGCGGCCCCTTCGACCTGAATCCGATAGCCGGAGCGCACATTCGGCCAGTAATCCCAGATCGCTTTGTGGTGCGTGCAACGATTGTCCCAGAACGCAATCGAATGCGCGCGCCACCGAAACCGGCACGTCCATTCCGGCTTATTGCAGTGATCGATCAGGAAGCGCAGCACCCGTTCGCCTTCCAGCGCCGGCAGATCGTTGATCTTCGCGGTGAAGTCGGTGTTGACGTAAATCACCTTCTTGCCGGTGACCGGATGTTGGATGATCACCGGGTGCACCGAAACCGGCGTGCCCGGACCGAACACCCGGGTGCCGTCATGGGTCGCGGTCAGGCCTGACAGGTACTCTTTCATGCGCGGCGACAGCGCGTCGTAAGCCGCATACATGCTGGCGAACATGGTATCGCCGCCGCCGTCGGGCGGCACGGTATGATTGTAGAGGATGCTGCCGAGCGGCGGCACCGCTGCGCACGACTGATCGGAGTGAAAATTCTCGCCGGAAATCTGCTTCGATGTTTCGTCGTAGTGGAACTTCCGCACATAGGGATTGTCGGTGGTCTTACTGATCGTCGACTTGCCGACATGCGATCCGAGCGGACCGAAATAGCGGCCGAGCCTGATCTGGTCGTCAAAACTGATCTTCTGATCGCGAAAGAAAATCACTTGATACTGGACGAACGCCCGGTGCAATTCCTCGACCTGATTGTTCGGCAGCGGCTTCGTCAGATCGATATTGCCGATTTCCGCGCCAATGTGCGGAGAGACCGGCTGTACGGTGATCGCTTCATAGCTCACGACGATCCTCCACTATCATTCGATTTTCGGGATGCCTGCGTTGTCGATGACCTTTGTCCAGCGCGCGACGTCGTCGCGCACAAACGCACCGAACTCCTGCGGCGTGGAAACGGCAACGTCCGTCCCCAAGCTGTGCATCAGTGCAACGTATTTCTGATCGCTCAGAATTTTGCGTGTCTCGGCATTCAGACGATCGATGATTGCTGCGGGCGTGCCGGCAGGGACAAACAGTCCGGTCCAGGCGCTGACATCAAAACCGGGCATCCCCGCTTCAGACAATGTCGGAATTTCCGGCGCCAACGACGAACGCTGTTTCGTGGTCACGGCAAGGGCCCACATCTGGCCGCTGCGTGCCAGCGGCAGCGCGTTTGGAATCGTCTCGAGCATCATCGACACGCGGCCCGAAACCAGATCGGCTATCGCAGCCCCGCCGCCTTTGTAGGGCACGTGAAGGATGTCGACCTTGCCTTCTTCCTTGAACAGCTCGCTGGCCAGATGCGACACCGAACCGACTCCTGCGGACGCATAAGTCAGTTTGCCCGGATTGGCGCGGGCATAAATGAGGAACTCGGCAAGGTTCTGCGCATGAATTTGCAGATTGACGATCAGCAGGAGCGGCAGTTTGTGCAACGGCCCGACCGGCGCCAGATCGTTTGCCGGATCGTAGCGGAGGTTGGTGTAGAGCGCGGGACCGATGCCGAGGGTACCGTTGGTGCCGAAGAATATGGTGTAGCCGTCGGGCGCGGCGTGAGCGACAGATTCGGCCGCGACGTGACCGCTTGCACCCGGGCGGTTATCCACGACCACCTGTTGCCCAAGATCCTGCGACATCGCTGCGGCAACGGCGCGAGCCAGCACGTCGGATGAGCCACCTGCAGCAAACCCGACGACCATCGTGATCGGCCGCTCCGGATAACTGGCCTCCTGGGCCGTTACCGCAAGACAGCACGACACCAGGGCGGCGAATGAGAACAGAATCCGCGCGGCACAAGCGGGCATCAAACCATCTCCGGATCAGTGCGCCCCGGGCGACAGGCACCCCCTGCCAAGCCGGAATATCCTACGCACGGATAGCCGCCCTTACAATTATGGAAACCGGGCAGCGCCAAGATCAGGCTTTGGGCCGGCGGAGCCTTTTTGGTTTGACCGCACGAATCCTCTTCCGTCCGGCTTTCAGCGCCGCATCCTGTAATGTGTGGCGGATTTCGTCGCGCTTCTCGTGGATCGAGGCAATCACCGGACCAGCCGGTATACCCAGCCCGACCAGCGCGGCCTCCGAGAGTTGCAGGCTTGCCTCGATGGTTTCCGGCACCGCATCGGTTGCGCCCAGCGCGTAAAGGTGCCGCGCGTGATCGGCGTCGCGCGCGCGCGACACTATAAGAATGTCCGGACGCACCGCGCGCACATGCTCGACCACGGCGTCGATCAGGTCGGGTGTATGGATGGTGATGATGACACCGGCCGCCTGCGCCAGACCGCAGATTTGGAGGAAGTTTGGATCGGTCGCGTCGCCATAGAAGACATCGTGACCGTCGCGCCGGTCGTGGGTCACGGTCGGCGCATCGGTGTCGGCAGCGATGTAATGGATGCCGTGTTGTTTGAGCATCGCGCAAACGACTTTCCCGACCCGGCCATAGCCGACGACGATAGCATGGCCCTGACCGCCCGATGGCAGCGCGGACAATGACGAATCCACCGGAACATTCGCTCGCAACTGCGCACCAAAGCGCCTTCCCGCAAAGGCCAAAAGCGGCGTCAACGCCATCGTCACCGACGTGACCGCCAGCGTGAAACTGGCAAGGCGCGGATCGATCAAATGCGCATCCGTTGCCATGCCGATACCGACGAAGGCGAACTCGCCGCCGCCGCTCAGTAACAGACCGGTTTCGACCGTAGCCGGCCACGACAGCCGAAACATCTTGCCGAGCACGGTCAGCAACAACGACTTTGCGGCGATCAACCCAGCGACACCGCCGGCCAGCAGCAACGGCTCACGCACCAGTTCGCGGAAATCGATATCCATGCCGACGGTGAAGAAAAACATGCCGAGCAGCAGGCCTTTGACCGGCTCGACTGTTGCCTCGATCGCCTTGCGATACTCGGTTTCGGCAAGCAACAGGCCGGCGACGAATGCGCCGAGCGCCATCGACAATCCAGCCTGATTAGCGATCACACCGGCGGCGACAATGACAAACAGCACCGCGGCAATGAAAAGCTCACTGGAGCGGGCGTTGGCAACCAGGCGAAACAGTGGACGCAACAGCATGCGGCCGAATGCGACGATCACCGCGACGGCAATGGCGGCTTGCAGCAAGGCGATGCCAAGGCTCGCGAACACCGATCCGCCCGAACCCGCCGCCAGGATCGAGATGAACATCAGGATCGGGATGACCGCGAGATCCTGCGCCAGCAAGATCGAGAAGCTGGCGCGGCCGACACTGGAGGTGAGCCGTTCCTGGTTCGACAATAGTTCCAGCACGATCGCCGTCGATGACAGCGACAGACTTGCGCCGAGCACGATCGCATTCGACAGCGTCTGCCCGGAGTGGAAAGCGACCGCAGCGAGCAACACGGCCGCCGTCAGCACTTGCAGGCCGCCGAGGCCGAACACCAGGCGCCGCATCGCCAGAAGGCGGCCGAGCGACAATTCAAGTCCGATCAGGAACAGCAGAAAGACGATGCCAAGCTCTGCGATGCCGGCAACATTTTGCGCATCGGTGATCGTGAACCAGAACAGCGCCGGATATGACTTCTCGAATGTGCCCAGACCAAGCGGGCCCAAAATGGCGCCGGCGCCAAGGTAGCCGAGAACCGGGCTGATATTGTACCGCCGCAGGATCGGGACGATAACACCGGCCGTGCCAAGCACGACAAGCGCATCGCTGTAGGCGGCCGTATTGATCGTGGTTGCAGACACCGATGTCTCCGGCGCATTTGCGCGCCGGTGCACACTACCGCGAGTTGGCCGGGCTATCTACCAAAGCGGGATGACGTCTTTAGTCGCGGCGGCTGACGTGTTTCCGACGGGGTAGCGCCAAACTTCTCGGCAGTGCCAAGTGCGTGTTGACGGCGCTCGCCGGTTTGCGCAGCATTCGCCGCGCGCCGCGCTGGGCGGCCGCACCAACAGTGAATTTCTCCCATGACCGATCTCACCATCACCGCTGTCCGCATCTCCACGCTGCGCGTGCCGTGGCCGCAAAACCCGTGGCTGAAGGGTCACCGGTTCGGCGATGCCCGTACATTTCTGGTGGTCGATGTCGAGACCAAAGGCGGCATCACCGGCATGGGTTACCTGTTCCTGTTCCGGCCCGGCATCAAATCGATCATCGCCTGCCTCAACGAAGTGATCATCCCCAACGTCATCGGCAAGGATGCCAGCGCGGTCGAGGCGATCTGGCAGAATCTGTGGAACACCACGATCACCTTCGGCCGCGGCGGCATCGCCACCATGGCGCAGTCGGCGCTCGATATCGCGCTGTGGGATATCGTCGGCAAAGCCGCCAAGCTGCCGTTGCACCGGCTGTGGGGCCATTACCGTTCGCAGATGCCGGCTTACGGCTCCGGCTGTTTCCGCGGTTCCGGCGGTGACGGCATGATCGCGAAGGCGCTGCACTATAAGGAGCGCGGCTACAAAGCCATCAAGATGCAGGTCGCACACACCGACGATCTCGCTGCCGATCTCGACAACGTCAAACGTATGCGCGAAGCGCTCGGCCCCTCTGTCGACATCATGATCGACATCAATATGGGCTGGACCGCCGACGTCGCGATCCAGATGGGCCGCAAGTTTCAGGACTACGATATCTATTGGCTTGAAGAGCCGGTGGTGCCCGACGATTTTGCCGGCTACCTGCGAATCGCAGAAGCACTCGACATCCGCATTGTCGGCGGCGAGACGCATTTCACGCGGTTCGATCTCAAGCCGTTCTTTGAAAATCCGCGGCTGCCGATCCTGCAGCCCGATCCAATGCGCGGCGGCATGACCGAACTGCGCAAGATCGCAACCGTCGCCGACACCTGGAATATGACCATCGCGCCGCACCTGTTCCCCGAACTGAACGTGCAATTGCTCGCTTCGATTCCGAACGGCAGCTGGATCGAAGACATGGGGCTGGCGGAAGACTTGTGGGTCGATCCGGTGCCGGTGGTGAACGGCATGATCACCGTGCCGGAACGACCAGGGCACGGCCTCGCGTTCAAGCCGGAAATCCGGCGCGACTGCACCGTGAAGGATTGAGCGGCAGCGTTCGATAAACCATGACTAGCCGTGCCGTGCTGCCTCGCGCATCGCACGGTCACGCAATTCCGTTGGCGTCATGCCATAGCGCTGACGGAACGCGCGGCTGAAATAGGACACATCGGTGAAGCCCGCGAGTTGCGCTATCTCGGCGATTTTGCGTGCCTGAAACGACGGATCGCGCAGCATCGTCGCCGCCGTTCCCAATCGCTTGAGCAGAACGTGACCGGCAAAACTGCGGCCGGTGTCCTGCATCAGCAGATGCACGTAACGCGACGTAACGCCGAGCCGCTGCGCAACGGTAATCGCGCTCAGTGACGGATCATGACTTTGATTCTCGATTGCGCCAAGAATTTCGGTCAGGCGCGCCGAGCGGACGCGGCGTCCTAGTACCGGCTTCCGCACATTCTCTGGCGGATTGCTGTCCATGGAACTCTGTCGCCGCATCCGCGGCGGGCGTTCACTGACCGAAAGCAAACAAAATTGCGCCGGGAGCGATTCACTTTCAGCATAGAGCTGCCGTGCCCGCTCAGCGTGCCCGCTCAGTATGACCAGTCGAAAGCGTTTGCCGGCATACCTTCAAACATCGTGGTCGTGCCGATCAAAACGGCCGTCGTCTCCAGAAAGCTGTAAAGCCGTGGAGACATCGCGCGGTACTGCAAGCTCGCCAACAAAATGAGCAGTACCCCGAACTGGAGACTCATCAATCTGGTGGTCTTCATGCGTCGCTCCCTCGCATCGACTCCCGTCACGCTGGAGCATTGCTTTGACCCGCGGCAAATGATGTGACGGCAAACACAGGATTTGCTGTTCGCGCAGGCGCGGAAAATCGTCCGGTTTCGGCGCAAGCGTTCTGCAAGCACCGAAAACGAGGATCGACCGGATAATGGGTAATGCCTGCGACTTAGTCTGGTAGCGGGGGAGGGATTTGAACCCCCGACCTCCGGATTATGATTCCGCTGCTCTAACCAACTGAGCTACCCCGCCATCGCAGACGTTCCGGCGGACCATAGGCCCAGCACCGGCGGGCAAGATTTAGGGCAGTTCGCCTGCCTTTCCAAGGGGATAATTTCTCAGAAATTTCGGGAGGTTAACTGCTATGCCGCTGCAAGCCGGCCGAACCGGATCAGCGAAAAATGCCCAAGCGGCGGCATGGCGCGGCGTTCGATCACATTCACGCCGCCATGGCTTTGCGCCCATTGCGCCAGGCGTTCCCAGCGGAATTCCGGCCGCCAGCCGAGCCGGCGCGCCACCGGGGCGAACCAGCCTTCAAGCACGGCGCGCAGACCAGTCTCGGCGCCGAGATGATTGACCAGGATGATCTCGCCACCCGGCCGCACCACGCGCACGAATTCGTTCAGCGTCGCTTCCGGATCGGGCACCACGGTGATGACGTATTGCGCCACCACGACATCGAATACGCCATCCTCAAAACCGAGATGCTGCGCATCCATCACGGCAAGCGCATCGACATTGGTCAGCCGGTGCTCGGCAACCCGATCCCTGGCCTTGCGCAGCATCGGCGCCGACAGATCGATGCCGGTAAGGCGATTGGTCCAGGCGTATTCCGGCAACGATAATCCGGTGCCGACGCCGACCTCGAGAATGCGGCCGCCGATGCGCTCCGCTGCCGCGATCGAGGCTTTGCGCCCGCGATCGAACACCGCGCCGAACACCAGATCATAGACCGGTGCCCAGCGCGCATAAGCCTTGGTTACAGTGTCGTTGTCGAGTTCCGCGCCACTCATTCAAAGTCAGCGCGACGCTGCCATTGCGATATCGGCTTGCCGGGGCTTCGCTACGGCAACTGTGCTTGCGATCACGCCGCCGCCGAGCACGCGCGACTGGCCGTCAGCGGCATCGTAGAATGCGCAAGCTTGGCCGGGCGACACGCCGTCTTCGCCGCCGGTCAGTTCGACCTCAATGCCGCCGTCGGAACTCTGCCGCAGCCACGCCGGCTGCGGCGGCCGCGTCGAGCGGACTTTGACAAAAATCTCGGCGCCGTCGATGGCCTGTTCGATCGTGCCGTCACCGATCCAGTTGATGTCGCGCAAGCGGATACGGCTGGTGCGAAGCGCCTCGCGCGGTCCGACGACAACGCGGCGCGAATTGGCATCGAGCCGCACGACATAAAGCGGTGAGCCGGTGGCAACGCCGAGGCCGCGCCGCTGGCCCACGGTGAAATGAATGATGCCGTCGTGATGGCCAAGCACGCGGCCGTTGAGATCGACGATCTCGCCCGGACCGGCGGCGCCCGGCCGCAAGCGCTCGATGACTTCGGCATAATGTCCGCTTGGCACGAAGCAGATGTCCTGACTGTCCTGCTTGTCGGCCACCGCCAGGCCGAAGCGGCGCGCCAATTCCCGCGTCTCGATCTTAGTGCGATCGCCAAGCGGAAAGCGCAGGAACTCGAGCTGCGCGGGCGTCGTACCAAAAAGAAAATAACTCTGGTCGCGTTCCGCCTCGCGTGCGCGATAAAGCGCGCGACCGCCGCCGCCGCCCGGCAGCGCGCGTGAGGCAACATAATGCCCGGTCGCCAGAACGCAGGCGCCGAGGTCGCGTGCGGTATCGAGCAGATCGCGGAATTTGATCGACTGATTGCATTCGACGCACGGCACCGGCGTTTCACCAGCGACATAGCTTTGCGCGAACCGGTCGATAACCGCTTCCTTGAAGCGATTTTCGTAGTCGAGCACATAGTGCGGAATGCCGATACGCTCGGCGACCGCGCGGGCATCGTGGATATCCCGGCCGGCGCAACACGCACCCTTGCGGTGGGTGGCGGCGCCGTGGTCGTAGAGCTGCAGCGTAATGCCCACCACGTCATAGCCTGCGTCGGCCAGCAGGGCCGCGGTCACGGAGGAATCCACACCGCCCGACATCGCGACGACAACGCGCGTATCGGCGGGCCATCCCTCGATGTCGAGTCCGTTCAGCATGGCAATTCCGGCGTTCCGTTTTCCGCTCATTACTATAGGCGTCGCCGTCCCTATCCGCCATTGTTGGCGGCAATTGCAACAGTTCCGGCGGCAAAGCGGCAAATTTTGCCGCCCTCACGCAAGGACTGCCGTGGAATATTTTTACGCCGCCCTCTTAAGCCTCTGAAAACAATAAACTTTCTCTGGTTCCGCCAATGGCCCGCCGGTTGCAAGCAGCACACCGGGCGAAATTAAATCCAGAGGGTTTTTGCAGTGTCGAGTGTAGCGTCACACGTTCACGCCGCGTCCAGTTTTGTGTCCTCCCGGCAGCCGCAAGTCGCGGGATCGGCGCCGGATGCCGACAGCGACGCGTTTAGCGCCATGTTCGAAGCTATGGCGTCCGGACAGGATCCGACCGCCACCCCCGGGACCACCCAAGCCCAACCAGACACAAAGCCGGCTTCCGCGCCGACGAACGGATCTACAGACGGGAACAGTAAAGCCACCGACGCCAAAACAACTGATCAGACAGCTGATCAGTCAACCGATACCACCTCACCTGCTTCTGGCTCGCCGGGCGCAACAAGTTCGACTGATAATCAGATCTTCACCGCGACCACAGGTGGCAATCTGATCCAGGCCGCCGCCGTCAAGGCAGCCGGCGCCGGTGACAAGCCAGGCACCAGCGTTGCATTCCCTTCGCCAGCAGACGGAAAAGGCAAGAGCGGCGCGGGATCAATCGCCGACAAGCTGAGCAAGATTCTGGCTGCGGCAAGTCTGAGTGCGGCAAGTCTGACTGCAGCAAGTCTGACTGCAGCAAGTCTGACTGCAGCAAGCCATGGCGGCGATGCGACGACGAATACCTCTACCCAAACACAGGCCTCGGCGAGTTCGACCGCCAATCCGGATGACAGCGGCAATGCCGTCAACACCGCGGCACCAGGCGCGACTGACGTCGCCGGAATCATCGCGGCCGTAAAAGCTGCGCTGTCCGGATCGAAACCCCAGCAGATCACCGCATCGGATTCGCCCGAAAAGACGCCCCCGTCCGCGTCATCAAAGGATTCCAGCGCCGACAGCTCGAACTCTGCGCAGGACAGCGCCGGCGCGAACGCGACGGCTTCAGCGCCTACGCAGCAGCCGGCGGTACAGCCCATAGCGGCCGCGATTACTGTGAACAGCCAGATCAGTGCGCCGCCGGCGTCCGGCAACACATCGGCGGACGTACAGGTCGGCGATTCCACGAAGTCGCGCGCCAGGTTCGCCATGGCCTCGGCCGATGGCAAAGACGGCGTGCCGGCGCAGACTACGAACGACACCGGATCCGCCAAGCAACCGGCGGCAGCCGGAAACCCCGAACTCAAAGCCGGCAAGCAATCCAGCGCGAACAATTCATCGAACGCGCAGGCGCCGGACTCAAGCGACGCACAGCAAAGCCAGCCGACAACCGACAATACCTCGCCAGGACAGCTTCCCGGCACCGTGCCGTCCGCAGCCGGCGACCCGCCCTCGCCGCACGCCGAGACGTTCGCCGCTGCTGTCACGTCGGATAGCTCCGGCTCGACTGGCAGCCAGACAGCTTCGACGAGCGCGAAGGTCGACGCCACCGGCCTGCCGAATTTCGGCATCTCTGCCGCCGCTGCATCGGCGCCATCGACAGGCACAGCAGCATCGGCGACGACCAACGCATCGAACACCGTGCCGGTTGCCGGCCTTGCAGTGGCGATCGCCAGCCGCGCTCAGGCCGGCTCCAGTCAATTCGACATCCGCATGGACCCACCCGAACTCGGCCGTATCGAGGTTCGCCTCGGCATCGACCGCGACGGCCGCGTGACCTCGCACGTCACCGTTGATCGCGCCGACACGCTGCAATTGCTGCAAGACCAGCAACCGCAGTTGCAGCAGGCGCTTGACCAAGCCGGCCTCAAAACCGCTGATAATGGCCTGCAATTCTCCCTGCGCGACCAATCGTTCGCCGGCCAGCAAAACAATGGCGGCAACGGCACGCAGCAGAACACAGCGCAACTCGTTATTCCCGACGCCGACCTGCCGACCGTGCAGTCGGCGCAAATCTATAGACGCCTGGGCTTAGGCACCGGCGTCGATATCAGCGTCTGATCGGAGATCAGCCATGTCTACAGTTTCGACAACTACCGCAGCGAGTACGTCCGCCGCCTCCCAGGTAACCGTCGCGGGATCGCAGGAGATCGCCGGCAACTTCAATACCTTCCTGCAATTGCTGACCACGCAATTGCAGAACCAGGATCCGCTGTCTCCGCTCGACACCAATCAATTCACCGAACAGCTGGTCCAATTTGCCTCGGTCGAGCAGCAGATCAATGAGAACTCGAACCTGCAAACCCTGATCTCGCTGCAACAGACATCCGCAGCGACGCAGGCGATGCAATTCCTCGGTTCGAGCGTCACCATCAACAGCAGCACCGGAGCCTTGTCGAACGCCACGGGCCAGCCGGCGACATGGAGTCTCAACTCGCCGGCGCCGGCGACCGGCAACGTCACCATCACCAGTTCGAGCGGCCAGGTGGCCTACACCGGCACGACGGCGCTGAGCTCGGGCAACCAGACTTTTTCGTGGAACGGTAAGGGCAACAACGGTATCACCTGGCCGGACGGCAACTATACCATCTCTGTCACCGCGACCGGTGCCAACGGCTCCGCGGTCACGGTGTCATCGCAGGTGCAGGGCACGGTCACTGCCGTCGATGTCAGCCAGAGTCCGCCGCAAGTCACGGTGAGCGGACAGAGCTATCCGATCAGTTCTATCCAGTCGATCACCAACAGCAGCCTCGGCTCCCTGAGTACCCTCGGCAGCAGTATCAGCAGCCTCAACTCGAGCATCACCAGCCTCCTCCAGCTGCTCTAGGCGGACGAGCCCCAGTCACAGCGATGCCCCGGAGCCGGCAAATGCGGGCTAAGGCCATCATTTTCGCGGCTTGCTTAGGTAAATTTTAAGCCGCCATGGGTAGTCTCACAATCTGTAGCGTAGTCGAGTTTGTGAGAGTTGATATGAATGAACCTCATCGCCCGAGGGTGAAATACGTCATCGGGCCCGATGGTTCCCCCCTGACGATCGCGGATTTGCCCGCGCCGGGAACCAAACGCTGGGTCATTCGCCGCAAGGCGGAGGTGGTTGCTGCCGTGCGCGGCGGGTTGCTGTCGCTCGAAGAAGCCTGCAGCCGCTACACGCTGACCGTCGAAGAATTCCTCGCCTGGCAGTATTCGATCGAGCAGCACGGCCTTGCCGGCCTGCGCACGACGCGCATTCAGCAGTATCGCCAGTAACACACGCTTAATCGGTCTTACCGATTTGGAAAAAACGCCGGCCCTCTGGCCGGCGTTTTCATTTCCAGAGCATAATCCGAAAAGAATCCGGACCGCGCTGCTGACGGGGCGTGCGCCACAGCCACACTCCGCCGCCAACCAAAAGCGGCATCAAGCATTTTCGCCGAAATTAACCGGGCGCTAACCATCCACCGGGCAAATCTTGCCGGGTGCGGCGCGTGGCGTCGCCTGGCGGAGGATGCAGCCCGGTGCAAGGTCTGGTCGAGTTCGTCAAAACTATCGGCGCCGGACGTCTCGCAGCGATGGGCGCCGTCACCATCGCCCTGATCGGCTTCTTCGTTTTCCTCATCATGCGCGTTACGACGCCGCAGATGACGCCGCTGTTCACCGATCTGGCCTTCGACGATTCCGCCTCGATCGTGAAGGAACTGGACCGGCAGGCCATTCCCTACGAACTCAAGAACGACGGCGGCGTCATCATGGTGCCGAAGGATCGTGTCGGCCGGCTGCGCATGTCGCTCGCCGAGGGCGGTCTGCCCAAGGGCGGCGGCGTTGGCTATCGAGATCTTCGACAAATCCGACGCTCTTGGCACCACCAGTTTCGTGCAAAATATCAACAACGTACGGGCCCTTGAGGGCGAGCTGTCACGCACCATCCGGGCGCTGGATCGGGTCCAGGACGCGCGGGTGCACCTGGTGATGCCGGACCGCCCGCTGTTCTCGCGGGAAAAAGCCGAAGCCACGGCATCCATCGTACTGAAAGTACGTGGCGCGCTCGAGCCGCAACAGGTCCGCGCCATCCGCCATCTCGTCGCCACCGCGGTTAACGGATTGCGGCCGGAGCGAGTATCGATCGTCGACGAGCAAGGCCAGCTTCTCGCCGATGGGGCGGCCAACGATCCGAACGGCGGCGACATAAGCTCCGACGAACGGCAGGCCACATTCGAGAAGCGGCTGCGAACGCAGGTCGAGGGCATCGTCTCGTCGGTGGTTGGGCCGGGCCATTCGCGCGTACAGGTCGCCGCGGATTTCGATTTCAATCGCGTGACGCAGACGTCCGACAAATACGATCCGGAAGGCCGCGTCGTACGATCCAGCCAGACTCGGGAAGAAACCGCGGCAACCAGCGAAGGCAAGGATAATCAGGTTACCGTCGGCAACGAGATTCCCGGCGGCGGCCGCCAGCCCAATGCCAATCAGGGCGGCTCACGCGGCGACGAAAGCCGGAAATCGGAAGAAATCCTCAACTACGAAATCTCCAAGACCACCAAGACCGAGGTGATCGAGGGCGGCCGGCTCAATCGCATTTCGGTGGCGGTGCTCGTCGACGGCAACTATGCCAAGAACGACAAGGGCGAGGCCAGCTACCAGCCGCGCAGCAAGGAAGAAATCGACCAGATCTCGGCGCTCGTCCGCTCGGCGATCGGCTTCGATCAAAAGCGTGGCGATCAGGTCGAGGTCGTCAATCTGCGGTTCGCCGAGACAACGCCGGTACCGATCGCCGAACCGGCCGGCTGGCTGTCGGCGTTCCAGTTCACCAAAGACGACATCATGCGCGCCATCGAGATGGTCGTGATGGGTCTGCTCGGTTTCGTTGTCCTGTTGATGGTCGTGCGGCCGCTGGTTCGCCGCATCCTTGCACCCGACGAGCGCCGCGCGCCCGCGCTACCTTCGCTCGGCGGTATCGCTGCGGGAATCGGCAGCGCATCAGCGGGGGCTACGGCGATCGCGAACAGTGCCAGTGAGGCCGTCAATCCGGGTGAATTAAACAAGACCTCACAGATGATCGATCTCGCCCAGGTGCAGGGTCAGGTCCACGCCCAATCCGTGCAGAAAGTCGGTGACATCGCCGACAAGAATCCGCGCGAAACCGTTTCCATCATCCGCCAATGGCTGCAGGAGAGCGGCGCTGCCGCCTGACCGGTCGAAACAATGGCCTCCGCAACCGCCGAAAGAAACGACACTGCTTCGCGCGAGATCACCAGCGCATTGGCTACTCTCAGTGGCCGCGCTGCCGCATCGGCCTCTCCCAAGCGCCAACTGCGTGGCCCCGAACGCGCGGCCGTCCTCATGCTCGCACTCGGCGAACAGCATGGCGCCAAGATCTGGGGGTTGCTCGACGACGATGAGCTACGCCAGATTTCAACGGTGATGTCGACCATCGGTACCATCGAAGCGGAGGTGGTCGAGAACCTTTTGCTCGAATTCGTTTCGCGGATGTCGGCGTCCGGGGCGATCATGGGCAATTACGACGCCACCGAACGCCTGCTGCAACAATATCTGCCACCGGAGCGCGTCTCCATCATCATGGAAGAAATCCGCGGGCCCGCCGGCCGAAACATGTGGGAAAAGCTCTCCAACGTTCAGGAGGAGATGCTCGCGAATTATCTGAAGAACGAATACCCGCAGACCGTCGCGGTGGTGCTTTCGAAGATCGGCCCGGAACACGCCGCCCGCGTACTCGCCATCCTGCCGGAAGAGCTGGCGCTGGACGTGGTCAACCGGATGCTGCGCATGGAGTCGGTGCAGAAGGAAGTTCTGGAACGGGTCGAGCAGACGCTGCGTACCGAATTCATGTCGAGCCTGTCAGCAACACGCCGGCGCGACGCACACGAAGTGATGGCGGAAATCTTCAATAATTTCGACCGGCAGACCGAAACCCGTTTTCTCACCGCACTCGAAGAAGATAACCGCGAAAGCGCCGAACGCATCAAGACCCTGATGTTCACGTTCGACGATCTGACCAAGCTCGATGCCGGATCGGCGCAGACGCTGATGCGTCACGTCGAGAAGGACAAGCTCTCGGTTGCGCTCAAGGGCGCCACCGAGCCCGTGCGCCAGTTCTTCCTTTCCAACATGTCGACCCGCGCTGCAAAAATGCTCCAGGACGACATGGCGGCGATGGGACCGGTGCGCTTGCGCGAGGTCGACGAGGCGCAGGCGCTGCTGGTCAATCTCGCGAAGGATCTTGCGGCCAAGGGCGAAATCGTCATCTCCAAGAGTCGCGGCGAAGAGGAATTGGTTTACTGACAATGGCCGCACCAGCAAAATTCATGTTCGATGTCGATTTCGCCACCGGCGCCGGACGCAATCATGCGGGCGCCGCAGTGCCTTTTGCGGAACATGCGCTGAGAATTGCAGAAGCGGAAACCAGCGCCCACCGCAGAGGCTATGCGGAAGCTCAAGCCGACGCCAAACTCGAATCCGAACGCCGGGCTGCCGACGCGATGGAACGCATAGCCGCCAGCCTCGACCAGGCGAACAAGGCATTGGAAGCCGTCGAGGCGCGCCTCGAATGCGAAGCCGTCGAGGTCGCGGTCGCGGTCGCCCGGAAGCTCTCGCCGGCGCTGATCGCGCGCGAGCCGTTCGCCGAAATTTCGGCGCTCGCAAGCGAGTGCTTTCGCGAACTGGCCTCGTCGCCGCATGTCGCAGTTCGCGTCAACGACGCGCTTTACGCCGAGGCACGTGAGAAACTCGAAAGCATCGCACGCGCCAGAAACTTTGAGGGCCGCCTGGTCGTGCTCGCCGAACCCGACATTGCGGTCGGCGATTGCCGGATCGAGTGGGCGGACGGCGGCATCAACCGCGACAGTACCGCAGCCGAAGTTACGATTGGCACAGCCATCACAAGCTATATCAGCGCCCGCCGCAGCGTTGCCAACGCACATGAGGGCTTAAGGAGATCCGAGAATGAGTGAGGATGGCAAAGTTCCGTTGCCGAATCTCGAAGGTGGCGGCGCACCGCCGGATGTTCCGATGGTGTCGGAGCCGGAAGGACCGACCACCCGGATCGCCGCCGATCTGGAAGCCGTGTTCGACGTGCCGGTTCAGGTATCCGCGGTGCTGGGCCGGGCGCGAATGGAGATCGGCGATCTGCTCAAGCTCGGGCCCGGCACGGTGCTCGAACTGGACCGCAAGGTCGGCGAAGCCATCGATATCTACGTGAACAACCGCCTGGTGGCCCGCGGCGAAGTCGTGCTGGTCGAGGAAAAGCTCGGCGTAACCATGACTGAAATCATCAAGGCGGAGCGAGCGTAAGCTGCCCAGCTATCGCGAAAAAGGAAAAACAACATGCGCCTCTTAATTGTCGGCACGCTCCACGGCCAGCTCACCACCGCGACAAAGATCGCGATGAACAAAGGCGCAACCGTTACCCACGCCGCCGACAACACCCAGGCGCTCGCCGTGCTGCGCTCGGGGCGAGGCGCCGATCTTCTGATGGTCGATGTCGCGATCAATATTCGCGAGCTGGTGACCGCGCTTGAGGCCGAGCACATTCACGTTCCGATCGTGGCCTGCGGCACGGCCACCGATGCACGCGCCGCCGTCGCCGCGATCCATGCCGGCGCCAAGGAATACATCCCGCTGCCACCCGATGCGGAACTCATCGCCGCGGTGCTGGCCGCGGTGGCCGACGACTTCCGCGAGATGATCTATCGCGACGAAACCATGGCGCGCGTCGTCAAGCTGGCACAACAGATTGCCGGAAGCGACGCTTCGGTATTGATCACCGGCGAATCCGGCACCGGCAAGGAAGTGCTGGCCCGCTATGTCCATAACCGGTCGGGCCGCGCCAGGAAGCCCTTTATCTGCGTGAACTGTGCCGCAATCCCGGAAACGCTGCTTGAGTCCGAACTGTTCGGCCACGAGAAGGGCGCGTTCACCGGCGCCGTCGCGCGTCGCGTCGGCAAGTTCGAAGAAGCCAACGGCGGCACGTTGCTGCTCGACGAAATCTCCGAGATGGACGTGCGCCTGCAGGCGAAGCTTTTGCGCGCGATCCAGGAGCGCATGATCGATCGGGTCGGCGGCACTCGGCCGGTACCGGTCGATATCCGCATCATCGCCACCTCTAACCGCAATCTCGCCGAGGTGGTGCGTGAGGGCACGTTCCGTGAGGACCTGCTGTTCCGGCTCAACGTCGTCAATCTGAAAATCCCGCCGCTGCGCGAACGGCCCGCCGACGTGATCGAGCTTGCCGAGTATTTCGTCAAGAAATACGCGGCGGCGAACGGCGCGCCAGCACGATCATTGTCGCAGGACGCGCGGCGGACGCTTTCGATCAACTACTGGCCCGGCAACGTGCGCGAGCTGGAAAACACCATGCACCGCGCCGTGCTGATGGCGAGCGGGGATGAAATCGGTCCGGAAGCCATTCTGGCTCCCGATGGCGTGCGCCTCGACCAGCAACGCAGCGCGCCGGGCGTTGCGCACGCGGCCCTTGCCGCCGAGCAGGTTTCGCGCGCCCTGGTCGGACGCACTGTGGCCGAGGTTGAACGCGATTTGATCCTGGAAACGCTCAAGCATTGCCTCGGCAACCGCACCCACGCCGCGAACGTGCTGGGTATTTCCATCCGTACGCTCCGCAACAAGCTCAACGAGTACGCTGCCGACGGCGTCCCGGTGCCGCCTGCGGGCGGCGGCGAACCCCGCGTCGCGGCATGATCGAAAGCATCTGCGCGCGTGAGCGGGCGAAGCGATCAGAAACGGTGTTATAAGGCCGGCGTTGCCCC
The DNA here is from genome assembly GCA_963739945.1 of uncultured Alphaproteobacteria bacterium. Lineage (GTDB taxonomy): Bacteria > Pseudomonadota > Alphaproteobacteria > Rhizobiales > Xanthobacteraceae > BOG-931. The sequence continues at coordinate 381,580 of CAVUCN010000001.1, forward strand.
GTGGCCTTGCTGCGGTGGTGCATTGTAACTACGCGGCAGTGTTGAGCTTTGGCTTACCGTAAACACGACTGAAGTCGAGCTCAGCCGCCGGTCCCGGACGCGCTAATAGATAGCCTTGCAGAGAAGTTACGCCGGCCAACCGCAAGAGCTCATATTGCTCCGCCGTCTCGATCCCCTCCGCTGTCGTTGCAATATCGAGTGTACTCGCAAGAGTCAGGGTCGAAGAAATGACTGCTGCGCAGGCGGCGCGCTTGGTCATGTTCTGAACAAATGACTTGTCGATCTTGATTTTGTCGAACGGGAACATGGTCACTTGGCTGAGCGACGAGTAACCAGTCCCGAAGTCGTCAAGGGCAATTCTGGTACCGAGACTCTTGAGCTGCCGCAACAACGGGAGACATTCCGCGGCGCTTTCGATGAGGGATGTTTCGGTTATCTCAAGCTCCAGACGATCGGGCGGCAATCCAGATTGCGCAAGCGCACACGTGACGACGTCGATCAGATTTGATTTCCTGAATTGTACTGGAGAGATATTGACCGCGAGCGTTATGTCAGTGGGCCATTTTGCGGCTTCGTCGCATGCGATTTGCAGCACCCACTGGCCAATCTGCGTTATCAATCCGGTCTCCTCGGCGAGCGGTATAAACCGGTCGGGATAAATCATGCCCTTGGTCGGATGCTGCCAGCGGACCAGGGCTTCCGCTCCGCAAATCCTGAGAGTCTTTGCGTCCACGATCGGCTGGAAATGCAGCCGTAATTCGTTGTGCTGGATTGCATGGCGCAACTCGGTTTCGACCAGGCGCCGCGCGTTTGCGACTTCGATCATCTCGGTATCGAAAAAGCGGTAGCTGTTTCGACCCCCGGACTTCGCGCGATACAGCGCCATATCCGCCATTTTAAGAAGGTCGTCTGGGCCGGACGCATGTTCCGGCGCCAGCGCGATTCCGATGCTCGTGCCGATATTGACTTCGTTGCCCTCGATTTCGAACGGCTGGGCAATGATGTCAATAATACGCTCTGCAAAACGACTCACTGCGTCGCGCTGAGACGTATCACCGACCTGAACGATCGCGAATTCGTCGCCGCCCAACCGCCCTATGGCGTCGGTCTCCCGCAAGCATCGCTTCAAACGCGATGCGACTTCTTGCAGCAGGATATCGCCGGCGGAATGGCCAAGTGTATCGTTCACGTATTTGAACCTATCGAGGTCCAGCAACAGGACTGAAAATGGAATCCCCGACCGATGTTGGCGCGCCGCAGCTTCCTCGATTTTTTGTGCGAGCGCTGCGCGGTTCGCGAGACCGGTCAACATGTCGTGGTGCGCCAAATACGAAATTCTGGCTTCCGATTGCCGTTGCGCGGTTATGTCGTCATGGGTTGCCAGCCAGCCACCGTCCGAAAGCGGCTGATTGACGATGCGGATCGAGCGGCCATCCGGCGACTCGAACAGCATCCGGCTTTGTTCCTGTCGGGCAAGGTCGTACAGCAGAGCTGAACGATATGTTTCGACGTCGCCAGTGAAGCTGCCTGTCTGCTGGCGATGCGAGATCAGGTCTCTAAGGGTGCAGCCAGGCTGCACAATTTCCGGTGACAGGCCATACATTTCGATATAGCGCCGATTGCAAACGACCATTCGTTCTGATGCATCGAACAGCAGCAAGCCCTGCGACATGTTGTTGATGGCCGTATTGAGCCAAAATCTTTGGTCCGTCAGTTCCTTTTCAGATGCCCGTACTTGTTGCTGAGCATGGGACAACTCGGCAATTATTTTGGTGAAATTATCGGTCCTGGTAGCGAGCCGTCGATCCGCCATCGCGCCGACCAAACTCATCCCGAGCACCGACAGCGCAACGCCCGCGATTGCCAGCGCAAGGACATTTGGAGAAAGTGACAACGAATTGAATAAACGCTGCGGGTCGGGAAGAATTTCCACTGCACCCATTGCCGTGAAATGATGCGACACAATCGCGAGCGTCAGAAGGCACGCGGCGACGATGGTCCAGACTTTGCCGCGGAAGCGCAGTGCGATTAGCAATGCGGCAATGCCGAAAATCACTCCGAGTGCGATCGACGAGACCACAAGCTCACCTTGCCACCTCACGCGGCCGGGCACTTCGAGTGCCCACATGCCGAGATAGTGCATGCTGGCGATTCCGGCGCCGATGCTGCCGCCGCCAATCGTTGCACCCCAACCGCCTGGATTATCGGCGGCGGTTGCAAAGCCGACCGATGTCACTGCCATTGCTGCAACGAGCGACAATGCCGTCAACGTGATGCTGTATCCGGTCCCGATACCGGGATCGTAGGCAAGCATTGCGATGAAATGAGTCGCCCAGATTGCGTATCCAAATGCCCCGCCAGCGATCGCGATCCAGATCGCGCGCGTCCGCCCTCGCGACGCCAAGGCATGGTGAAAAATATTCACAGCAACGATGCTCGAAATGAAGCAAACGAGACCGGCAAGGCTAACCAGCCGCCAGTCATGCTGTACCGTGAGACACGTGAGCACGCGGAACATAGAGTTCGCCAGTTGCCGGTTTAGTCTCTACCTCCAGGAATTCCCACCGGCCCTGGTTTTATTCGCTCAAATATACAGGCGCGTTAAGTTGCACGCCGGGGTTGTTGAACCGATTAACAGAGTCCGAATGGTTGCTCATGTAACTATTGTCGTCGGAGCCTTGCGTGAGTGCAGCGCCGCAGTCGGGCGGCGCGAAACAAACAGCGCGGCTTGACGCCGCTGCCGCCTTTCTACGGCACCCCCGCCGATGTAGCCTGCCGAAAGTGGGGCAGCGATGAAGCGCCGGGACTTCCTTCATCTGTCGGTCGCCAGCGCCGCACTTGCGGCAGCGCCGCATTTTGCGTTCGCGGAGACTTATCCCTCGCATGCGGTGCGGCTGATCGTCGGCTTCTCGCCGGGCGGCCCGACCGACGTCTACGCGCGGCTGATCGCCGAATGGCTGGGTAGCAGGCTCGGCCAGCCGTTCATCGTCGAAAACCGTCCCGGCGCCGGCAGCACGATCGGCATCGAAGCCGTCGTCACGTCGCCGCCGGACGGCTACACGCTGCTGCTGATCAGTTCGTCCGCGCCCATCAGCATGTCGTATTACAAGAAACTCAATTTCGATTTGATCCGCGACGTCGCGGCGGTGGGCGGCATCGCGTTTGTGCCGATGGTGATGGTGGTGCATCCCTCGGTGCCCGCTAACTCGGTTCCCGAGTTCATTGCCTACGCCAAGGCCAACCCCGGCAAGATAGACATGGCCTCGGTCGGCAATGGCACGACACCGCAGATGGCCGGCGAGTTGTTCAAGCTGATGGCGGGTGTCGATCTGCTGCACGTGCCGTATCACGGCGCGGCGCCAGCACTGACCGATCTGCTCGGTGGCCGCGCTCAAGTGATGTTCGAATCGGTAACGACGCTGGTTCCTTATATCCAGGCCGGCAAGCTTCGCGCGTTGGCGGTCACCACACCGAACCGCTCGCCCCTGTTGCCGGACGTCCCGGCGATCGCCGATTTCCTGCCGGGCTACGCCGCCAACACCTGGTTTGGCATTGCCGCACCGAAACAGACTCCGGCAACTATCGTCGATCTGCTCAACAAGGAGATCAACGCCGGACTGAAAGACCCGGCGATGAGCAAGCGGCTCGCCGATCTTGGCACCACGCCGCTCCTCGGCACGCCTGCGGATTTTGAAAAGATCTTTGTCAACGATACCGAGAAATGGGCGAAACTGATCAAGACCGCCAACATCAAACAGGAATGACCGTGGCTGAATTGCCGCCGGCTTTGGAGCGCTTCAAGCCTTGCCCTGCGGCATAGCGCCTCCGCGCAGAGCTTCTTTCCCGCCGTTTTTCCACGTTGTAAAACCCCGGCATGAAAAACCCTGCTCGCCGTCATTTTCTCAGTCTCGCCGCCGGGGCGCTCGCGTCTCCCGCTATCCTGCGGATTGCCTCCGCCGACACCTATCCGTCGCGACCGATCCATTTAATGGTTGGCTTTCCGCCCGGCGGAACTGCCGACATCATCGCCCGGCTCACCGGGCAGGCGCTGTCGCAACGGCTTGGCCAGACTTTCGTGGTCGAAAACCGTGGCTCGGCCGGCCAGCAGGTCGCTTCGGATGCGGTCGTGAAAGCGGCGCCGGACGGCTACACGCTATTGATGGTAGCCAATCCGAACGTCATCAACGCGGTGATCAATCCGGACATCAGCTTCTCATACACCCGAGATCTTGCGGCGATCGGCGGCATCGCTTCCGACCCCACGATCCTCGTGGTGAATCCGTCGCTTCCCGTCAAAACCGTGCCGGAACTGATCGCGTACCTGAAAGCGCATCCGGGACAGATCAACATGGCTTCCGGCGGCGTGGGCTCGACTCCGCATCTTGCCGGCGAGCTGTTCAAGATGCTGACTGGCGTCAACATGCTGCACGTGCCGTATCGCGGCGATGCACCAGCCGTCACCGACATGCTCGCCGGACAGGACCAGGTCATGTTCGACATGGTGATCCTGTCTCAGGCGCACGTTAAGTCAGGCGAATTGCGGCCGCTCGCGGTGACCAGCGCAAAACGGCTGGAGCTATTTCCCGACCTGCAACCCGTCGCCGATTTCGTCCCGGGCTACGAAGCCTTCGCCTGGCAGGGACTTATGGCGCCAAAAGATACGCCGCCCGACATTATCGGCAAACTCAACACCGAGCTGAATGCGGCGCTGGCGGACGACACGATCAAAAAGCGCATTGAGGATCTCGGTGGCATCCCGATGCCGATGACGCCTGCCGAATTCGGCAAGCTGATCGTCAGCGAGATGGAGAAGTGGGGCAAGGTAATCCAGTTCGCCGGGATCAAGCCGCAATAGCGGCGGGCGACTTTTGTCGGATCATCTCGTCGCGTCACCGCCGTCGACCATGATGGTTTCGACTTCGCCGGCACCATTGGCGCGGCGGAACGCGGCTGCCTTGTTGTATTCTTCCGATTTGAAACAGGCGACGCCCTGTTCGAAGGTCGGAAACTCGATCACCACGAAGCGGTGAAACTTGTCCGGACCTTCCATGATCTGGAAACGCCCGCCCCGCGCCAGGACCTTGCCGCCGTATTTGGCAATGATCGCCGGAACCAGATCGGTGTACTTCTTGTATTGCACCGGGTCGCTGATCTTCGACCGCGCGACCCAATAGGCGGCCATTCCATTACTCCGCGGCGCGACGTGCCGCGACGATCTGGTCGGCGTTGCGCCCAGTCAACTCCGCCATGTGATCGAACTTGAACGTGAATGTGCCGGCGCCCGCGGTCGCGGAGCGGACTTCGACAATAAGATCGCCGATCTCCGACTCCGGCATTTTCGCCCGTACCACGTCCCAGCCTTCCCAGCCGTCGCGGGTATCGAAGCCGAGAATCTGGCCGCGCCGGCCCGACAGCAGCGCATTGATCTTCGCGGTAGCGTCCGTCGGGCAAACGATCTCCACGAGATCGATCGGCTCAAGCAGCACCGGCTGGCATTGCGGCAGGCCATCGTGAATACCGATGCGGCCCGCGGTCTGGAACGCCATGTCGGAAGAATTGACCGTGTGATACGAGCCGTCGACCAGCGCGACATGGAGGTCCACCACCGGGAAACCGAGCGGGCCATGCTTGAGCGCGTCGATGACTCCTTCTTCGACCGAAGGAATGTAATTGCGCGGCACCACGCCGCCGGTGATTTTGTCTTCGAATGTGAAACCTGCGCCCCGCGGCATCGGTTTGATATCGAGCACGACGTCGCCGTACTGGCCGTGGCCGCCGGATTGTTTCTTGTGCCGGCCGCGCTGCACCACACCCGCACGGATGGTCTCGCGGTATCCGACTGATGGTTCCCTCCGGTTGATCGCCACACCGAAACGATCCGCCAGCCGCTCGGTGACGACACGCAAGTGCATTTCGCCCTGCCCCCACAGCACGACTTCATGCGTTTCGGCGTTGTGCACGATGACGACCGAAGGATCTTCTTCGGCAAGCTTGTTGAGCGACAGGCCAAGCTTCACGTCGTCTTTGCGCTCTTTGGCTGAAATCGCGATTGCGAGCACCGGCGGATGTGGCTCGACCTTGGCGAGAGACGCGTGTGGCTGTTTACCGGCTGTCAGCGTGTCCCCGGTTTTGGCCTTGTCGAGTTTAGCCAAAGCGACAGTTTCGCCAAGGACCGCGGGACCACGTTTTTCGGTGGCCATGCCGACCATCTTGAAGACGCCGGCAACACGGCCGGCCTCATCGTCACTCGACAGGAACGTCGTGCCGTCCGCAGCCTGCCCACCGAGCACGCGCGCCACTGACATCTTGCCGCCATGCGCGGTATTGAGCGTCTTGAGCACATATACCACGCTGTCATTGCCGCCTTTTACGCCGAGCCGTTTTGCGGTCTCGGCGATGCCGGGCGACTCGTGACGCAGCGCTTTCAACAACCGCAAAACGCCATTGGTCCGCGTCGCCGTACCCATCAGCACCGGACAAACCAGGCCTTCACGTAATTCGCGGGTCAGATCGTCGAAAACCTTGTCGCGCGGCGGCTGGATGTCTTCGAGCAACTGCTCCATCAGCTCGTCGTCGTGGTCGGCGAGGGTTTCAAGCATCGAAAAACGCGCGGTCTTTTCGCTGTCGGCAACATCTCCTTCAAGCGGAATGACTTCCGATGCCGCGTGTTCCTTGTAGACAAAGGCCCGCTCGAGCGCGAGATCGACGAACCCGGTAATGATGTCGCCCTTGAACGTCGGGAGCTGACGCAGAATCAATTTGGTGCGCGATGCTGGCTGCAACAGCCTGAGCACGTCGTGAACGCCGGCATCCGCCTTGTCGATCTTGTTGACGAACAGAATGCGCGGAATATTCCTGTCTTCGAGTTCGCGCAAGATAAGCTGAAGTTGCGGGATCTTTTTTTCGTCCATCTCGCAAACAACCACGGCGACATCGATCGCCGGCAGCACGGCGCGCATGTCGTGCACGAACTCAACCGAGCCCGGGCAATCGAGGAACGTGAAGGCATCGCCCATGAAATTCGTGGTAGCGACCGAAAGCTCAACGCTCATCTTGTGATGGCGCGCTTCCCTGCTGGCGTCACCGACCGTGTTGCCGGCTTCAATGGTGCCTTGGCGCGGAACGGCGCCGGTGCGGGTGAGGATCGCTTCGAGCAGCGTGGTCTTGCCGCTCTGGAAAGGTCCGACCAATGCAATGCAGCGTGGACCGGTCGTTTTTGTGCCGTTGCCGTTAGTTGCCATGGTTACATCTCCCACGGCGGGCTCGTCGTACTTGGCGCGTCCGCCAGCAACTATCGTTTCAGGCACGACCGGGGGCGGTCAAGGGGCGCGACATTGCGCGCAAGCGCGCATCGCGCCTGCTGGGTCGTCTGCAGTTATTTTAGATCGATATTTACTGAGCCAAATTTACTGGGCCGGATTTACTGGGCCAGATTTATTGGGCCAGGTGAATTTCGAGCGAACTCACGCCAGCGGCAATATTGAGTCCGACCTGACCCTGCACAGACAGCGGTTGCAGCGCGACCGCACGATTGGACCCGCCGACGAGCGCGTTGGCGCCGAGACCGGCCGCAATCGACATTTCCGCCGATGCGCCGACATAAGTACCGGCCAACATGCCGGCATAGCGATTGGTGCCGGTGAACACGGCCCAGATGATCGCGCCGCCGCCGGTGATGCCGACGTCAAGACCAACCCGGGTCATGGTTCCGACATACGCTTCCGGGGGACCACCATCGGGTTTGAAATTACAGGCGATATTGCGCTGCGAGCCAACGAGCAGGCCGATGCTGGAGGACATCGAACATTCGAGCGAACCTGCCTGCACCCGATCCCGCTGCGCATCTGCCGGCGTAGAGGCCACTGTTGCGAGCGCCGCAGCGGCGAAGACTGCCCCTGCAAAGGCATTGCGAAACATATTGATTCTCCCCTCAGCCGGCCCGCCCGGCGGGCCCCTGCACTACGATTGTAAGCGAGAACAATGCTGCCGTCTCCTGCGATTCCGGCAGCCGCCGTTCCGGGGTTCGCACGAATGCGCACCCCGGAACGATTGAGGCGTTACCGCAAGTTTCCGCAGAAGCGCTGGATCCGCGTGCAAGCTTCCTCAAGCGCGCTGGTCGCTGTGGCGTAGGAGATGCGGAACGCCGGGCCGACGCCGAACGGCGTGCCCTGCACCACCGCCACACCCTCTGCCTCGAGGAGTTCGGTCACGAAATCCTCGTCGTTCGCGAGCTTCTTGCCATTCGGCGCAGTCTTGCCGATTGCACCGTTGCAGGACGGATAGACGTAGAACGCGCCTTCCGGTTTCGGGCATTGCAGGCCGCGCGCCTGATTCAGCATCGACACGCAGAGGTCGCGCCGCTCCTTGAAGATCTTGTTGTGCTTGGCGATGAAATCCTGCGGCCCGTTGAGCGCTTCGACCGCCGCCCACTGCGCCACTGCCGTCGGATTCGACGTCGATTGCGACTGGATCATCGCCATGGTCTTGATCAGTTTCTCCGGGCCACCGGCATAGCCGATGCGCCAGCCGGTCATGCAGTAGGCTTTTGAAACGCCGTTCACCGTCAGCGTGCGTTCGTAAAGCCGCGGCTCGAGCTGAGCGGGCGACCAAAACTCGAAGTCGTCATAGACAAGATGCTCGTACATGTCGTCCGACATGACGTGGACATGCGGATGCCGCACCAGCACGTCGGTAACGGCTTTCAGCTCGGCCTTGGTGTAGGCGGCGCCGGTCGGGTTCGACGGCGAGTTGAAGATGATCCACTTGGTCTTCGGTGTGATCGCCTTCTCAAGCTGCTCCGCGCTCATCTTGTAGCCGGATGCCATCGTGGTGATGACCTCGACCGGCGTACCGCCGGCGAGCATCACCATGTCCGGATAGCTGACCCAATAAGGCGCCGGGATGATCACCTCGTCGCCCGGATTGAGCGTCGCGATCAGCGCGTTATACAGCACCTGCTTGCCGCCGGTGCCGATGATGATCTGCGACGGCTTGTAGTCGAGCTGGTTCTCGCGCTTGAACTTGTTCGAAACTGCGGCTTTGAGCTCGGCGATGCCGTCAACGGCGGTGTACTTCGCCGCCTTGCCGTCGCGGATCGCCTTGATGGCCGCTTCCTTGATGTTTTCCGGCGTGTCGAAATCCGGCTCGCCGGCGCCGAGACCGATGACGTCACGGCCCGCGGCTTTCAGCGCACGCGCTTTATCCGTGACGGCAATGGTTGCCGACGGCTTAATGCGCATGATCTGGTCCGCGATAAATGCCATTTCTGAGTCTCCTCCGAGTCTCCGGGTTTCAGGGCGCGTGCTTGGTATAGCCGTGACCGACCGCAGGCAAGCGTAAACCCGCAAAACACCCTCACTTCTACGGCATTTCTTCCAGGTCGCGCCCCCAAGGCAACACTTCGCCGGCCACCGGCCGGAGCGCTTACGGCGCCCGGTTTCGCCGGCCGGTAACCCGCCGAAATTCCTGGGAAATTCCGGTTCGCGAAAGGCCTTAACCCGGGATTTAACGATCCCCGCGCAAAGTCTGCCCGGACATGACTGCCAGCGCCGAATTATCGAGTGAGGCTTCCGGAGACCACACGCGCCACCCCAGCGGCAGCGCGGAGTTTCCGGTTCTGTCCATCGTCGTCCCGACATTCAACGAACGCGATAACGTCCGCGAACTGGTGGCTCGCCTCGACCATTGCCTCGCGGACGTGGCGTGGGAGATCGTCTTCGTCGACGACGATTTCCGCGACGGTACGCTCGAGCGGCTGCGCAGCATCAGCCGGTCCGACCCGCGGGTGCGCTTCCTGCACCGCATCGGCCGCCGCGGACTGGCCTCTGCGGTGGTGGAAGGAGCCTTGGCGACCAGCGCGCCGCTCATCGCAGTGATGGATTGCGATTTACAGCACGATGAAACACTACTGCCGAAAATGCTCGCACAGTTGAGCACGCCCGATTGCGACCTCGTCGTCGCCTCCCGCTACATGAAATCGGGAAGTGTCGGCGACTGGACCAAAGAGCGCCTGCTGTTCAGCCGACTGGCAACACGGGTCGCCGACTATGTTCTGAAAACCCCACTGACGGATCCGATGAGCGGTTTTTTCATGATGAAGAGAAGTGCGTTCGATCAGGTCGTGCGCCGTCTTTCAACACAGGGCTACAAAATTCTTCTGGACATCCTGTTGTCCGGTCCCGGCCTGCGGATCAAGGAGATTCCGTACACGTTCCGGAATCGGCTCCACGGCGAAAGCAAGCTCGATCTGCTCGTCATCGTCGATTATCTCGCCCTGCTGATCGACAAGATCATCGGCCACGTCATTCCGCTGCGTTTCGTCATGTTTGCCGCCGTCGGCGGATTTGGGCTGTTCGTGCATTTGACCGTACTCGCAATGCTTAATCGCTTCGCCGGCGTTTCATTTGTCGTGGCAAACCCGTGCGCCGCAACAGTTGCGATGTGCTTCAACTTCTTCCTCAATTTCTTCGCGATTGTTGCGGCGCTCTCGATTGGGCCGATGATCGGGCGGCTGGGATTGGGGCCGAACGTCATTCGGTTGATACCGGCGGAGTCCGACCCCAACGCACGGCGTCGGATCGCAGGCACCCATCTTCAGGCGACGTTCCTTCTTTCCTGCGCGAGCGCGCCGGTGATCGCCTTGATCGGTTGCAATGGATTGATCGGGTTGTCGATATTCGTGCCGGCGTTCGTGCTGACGACGCTCCTCATAATCATCGAGTCCACGAGGCTCATGGTGAGCGATATCTTTGCCGCCGCAGGTCGAGTACACGCATCGGTCGCGACCATGCACTACATCCGCAGTTTCCTTGCCCTGCCCTTCGTAGCTTTCGTGGTCTTCGCGCTCGGCCGGCCGTCGTTGTTGGCCGTGCTGGCAACATATCTCGCCGTCGCATTCGTGCAACTGACCGTCGCGCTCTGGCACGGCCGCACGGTGATCACCTTCCTGGGGTTCGCCGAGAGTGTGTCGACAGTGCGCACGGCAATTGGGCAGGGCCTGCTGATATTCGGCTTGGACTTCTCGGAATTCATGATGATGCAGGGCACGATTTGGCTGGCGACTGCGGCGTTCCTTCCGCTGGAGGCCACGCAATACGCAGCTGCCGTCACGCTCGCGATGCAGGTCACCGTTCTGGAAAGCCTGTCGGCACTTGCCGTCGTGCCGCCGGCTGCCCGGCTTTGGGCGGCTGGTCGCAAGGAGCAGGTTGCACGGACGCTTTCCAACGCGGCGACGCTGAACGCGGCAGTCGTTTTCGTTGTGCTCGCGCTCCTGGCGCTGTTCGGTCCCTACGCTCTGGAACTCGCATACGGCCACGCCATGCGTCCGGCAGCGACGATGTTGATGATCTTGGCGTCCAGCGCGGTATTCCAGGCCTTCTTCAATAGAAGCATCACCATGCTCATCGTGAGCGGACACATCAAGGAGGCCACTCGCACAGCGCTCGTCGTCCTCGCATTGGCGCTGCCAAGTGCGATCGCGGCCGCGTGCTTGGGCGGACCAATCACGCTGGCCGTGGTTACGGCGGTCGCTGCGTCTGCAATGCCGACCTGCCAGTGGCTCACGGCGCGCAAGGTGTTGGGCCGCGGCGCTCGCGCCAACTACGACCTTCTCCGGGCCGTCCGAGAGTTGGCGAAGGATCCCGATGCGTGACATCCAACGTCGACGAATGGCGCCGAGTCAGCTGACGGACGTGACCACGTGGCCGTGATCATGGATACCCGGCATCACGGGCAGGCAGTCACGCACTCGCCGCCTCGCGTGTGGTGGCTTTCGCCAGTAACCGTGTCGTTGTTCATCGCGACCGTATCGATCGTGCCGACGGCGCTCATCGGTGACCTTCAGTTTCGGAGTCTTTGGCGGACACCAAAATCCATCACCCTGGAAACCCTCATGCTCTTCGGGTGCGGTGCAGGCGCGCTGGCCTTCGGCGCAATGATCACGATGACGCTGACGTCTGCGACGCGACCGCTGCGCTCGCAGTGGCCGACTTTGAGCGAAGGTTCCATCGCGCTTCTACGGCGGGCCAGCACGGTACTCACGACCGTTACGGTAATCGGGTATGCCGGGTTTGCTGCCCTCGTTGTGCGGTCCGGCATGAGCCTCTCCGAGTCGATAACGGGGTCGTCCGCGCACAAGGCCGGAGTCGAGGTACGCGACATCGTTGGCACGATCCCGGGCGTCACCACGATGACGCAGTTCGGCGTGGCCGCGGTGGTGGTCTCTACCACCCTTCTGGTGCATGAGTTTTCACGTGCGGAACTGGCAAAGTTGTTGATCGTGATCGGGTGCGCGTTGCCCCGCGCCTACATCTTCTCCGAACGCCTCGCGATTCTGGAGTTGGTGGTGCCGATGACAGTGATCCTCGCCGCACACCTGTCGGTCCAGGGCGGGTTGCGCCGCAAATTGATGCAGGTCATTCCGGTTGTCGGGTTCTTCGCCGTGGTTGCAATGTTCGGATTCTTCGAGTATTTCCGATCTTGGACCTATTACCGCACCCATACGTCGACTTCGTACCTGCAGTTCGTGGTGAGCCGGTTCGCTGGGTACTACACCACCGCGCTCAACAACGGCCAATTGGTGCTCGAGTATCTGCAGTGGCCCACACGCATTCCGTACAACACCTTGGAAGCCCTCTGGACGGCCCCCGGTGTCCAGCGAGCAAATGTGTACGAGCTCCTCGGCGGCCATCGAGCCGCCACATATCCGGGAAGATTCGAAATCGATCTACACCGGGGTGCTCAATCACTATGGCAACCCTGAGTTCAACAATCAGAGTGGCTACGTCGGCGCGTTCGTCGATTACGGCAGAGTCGGCGGTGTCATCTGCATGCTCCTGATCGGCTTGCTTGCCGGGTTCCTCTATCGCCAATTCAGCCAAGGCAAACCGATCGGCGTCTTCGTCTACCCGGTGGTGTTCATCGGTCTGGTGGAGTCTGCCGCGCTACATCTACTGGGCACAGGGACGCGCGACCTACGCGTGGATCGGGCTCTTGGTGGTTACCGCACTGGTGTCACGAAGTGAAGCGAAAGCGAGATCAGGACCGTGAAGATCAACTTGTCAAACAAGTGCTGGCACGGATGGAGCAAGACTGCGGCAGTCGCAATAACCACCGCGGCAGTTACTTTCGCCTGGGTCGACTTGGTGTCACCGTCCCACGGCGCTCCGGCCAATGCGAGCCCTGGTGACCTGCAAGCGCAACTCGACGCCGTACAGCCGGGCGGCACACTGAAACTCGAACCTCGCGTTTATACCCACGCCGAGGTGCTCAAGCTGCGAGTGCCCGGCGCGCACATCGAAGGCAACGGCGCGACCTTGCAGGCCACGAACGACGAAACGTCCGCCGTGCAAATCGTCGCGGACGGCGTTCAGCTGAGCAATGTGACCCTCACCGCGCCCAGTGGCGGCAAGCGATGGTCTGGCCTCGATCAACACAAGTTGGTGGTGTCTGGCGCCCAGGACAGCGTGAGCCACGTTTCGATCGTCGGTTCGGCCGCGGCCGGGATCTTCGTCAAGGGTGCCAGCGGATTCAAGATCTCCGACGTCAACGTCACGGGTACACGCGCTGACGGGATTCACATGACCGATGGAAGCAACCACGGCACGGTTGACAACGTGACGACCAACCAGACCGGCGACGATGGTGTGGCGGTCGTCTCTTATGGAGCAGATGCTCAGCCTTGCAGCGACATTCGAATCAACCACGTGAACGTCGGGGGCACCACGTGGGGCAGGGGCGTCTCGGTCGTCGGCGGAAGAAACATTGCGATCTCAGACTTTTCCGTAGCCGACACCAGCGCTGCGGGCGTTTATGTCGCGTCGGAGGGTAGCTACGACACCGACTCCGTCGAGGGTGTGACGATCTCGGATGGCAACCTGGCCAGGGCGAACAAGGATCCAGGGATCGTACAGGGCGCTATCCTCGTGTACTCCGGGAATCCGGGTAAGCACGTCACCGGCGTACAGATTTCCCGGGTGTCGATAGTCGGCACGCCCGACTCTGCGACGCGCAATGTCGGCGTGGTAGCTGACGGTGGTGACCTCGACGCTATCTCGCTCGCGAACATCAATATTCGCGATCCGCAGCTGCCTGCGTTCTTCACCAATGCCGCCGGGAGCGTTAGCACATCGGGCTGGGCTCTTAGTGGCGGTCCGCTTACGGACAACTGAAACTGCTTCCGCGGATTTGGGATTGGAGAGAATTGCCGATGTCACGCGTACACATCAATGGGAAGTGGCTGGCTCAACCAGTCACGGGCACACAGCGATATGCCGCGGAGATGGTCGGTGCGATCATGTCCATGAACCGGCTGGAGTTGGTTGTTCATCTGCCATCGGGTGTGGGCGTGCCCAAATCGATGGTCCGGCACGGGGTTCGGATCCGCCGCGCACCGGTCAGCGGGGTCCTTTTCGAACAGTTTTACCTACCCGTCGCGACCGCTGGCGAGCTCCTGCTGAACTTCGCCGGGCCTGCGCCACTGTTGAAGCGCCGTCAGCTGGTGACCATGCACGACGCGACACCTTTCCGATATCCAAGTACTTTTAGCCGGGTATTCGTGGCGTTCTATGCGCTCATGTATTGGGTGCTCGGCCGGGACAGCGCGGCAACTGCTCACCGTATCGCAGTTCAGCGCGACCGAGTTGGCGCGCGTCCTGCGCATCCCAGTGAGCCGTTTCATCGTGGCGGGCTGTGCTGCCGACGGGTTGTCCGCGGTCGAGCCTAGCCGTCCGGAACTCGACGTCGACGGCGATCAGTACCTGGTGGTTGCGACCAGGGCTCGACACAAGAATCTTCTGATGCCGCTGATGGCGGTAGTCGAGTCCGGCCGCAATGTCGTGGTGGTCGGGAGTGGCGGTGGCGACCAAGTCTTCGCGGTGACATCCGCATTGGACAAGCGCGCAACGGTCGCAGGTCGATTGCGGGACGAGGAGCTCGGTGGTGTACCGCAACAGTCGGGCACTCATCTTCCCGTCCAAGTACGAGGGTTTCGGCCTGCCCCCGCTCGAGGCACAAACGCTTGGCTGCCCCGTGGTGTGTTCGACAGCAGCGTCACTTCCGGAGGTGTGTGGTGATGGCGCAATCTATTTCGACCCCGACGATCCGCAAACACTGCTCGCCGCGCTGGATCGTCTCGAATCCGAACCTGGCCTCGCTGAAGAGATGAGATGCCGGGGGCGGGCTAATTCTCGGCAGTACGCATGGGCTGCGTCAGCGGGCAAGGTCGTTGATTGGATCGAGCGGGCCTCGACCACGGACCGCGCGCAGGTCTCGATGGGGGGGACATATGCCCGGCGTTGATGTCTTCGTTCCGTGTTACCAATACGGGGCCTATCTCGAAGATTGTGCGAAAAGTGTGCTCACACAGCAGGTGTCGGACCTACGTCTGTTGATAATAGACAACGCGTCGACCGATGATAGTCCCGAAGTCGCCAAGCGCATCGCTGCGACCGACGACCGCGTCACCGTATACCTCAACGAACAGAATCGTGGCCTTCACGATTCTCGCAATCGGGCGATCGACTGGGCGCGCGCAGACTACTTCGTGATCCTCGACGCCGACGACGTGCTTGCCGAGGGTGCGCTGGCACGTGGAATCGCATTTCTGGATGCCCACCCCGACGTGTCGCTCCTTTACGGAGTCGAAGGACGGCTCTCCGGCGGTCTGCTCGACCCAGGGCGTTGCGACGCCAAGACAACGCGCTGGAGGATCGTTTCCGGTGGTGATTTCATCGAGCGGACCTGTTGGGATTCATTCTGCGACATCGGCGCGCCCGCGGTGATTGTGCGCACCGCGGCGCAGAAAGCGGCAGGCTACTACCGTGAGAACCTGGTCCGCACGTGCGACTTCGAAATGTATCTGCGACTCGCCATGCTGGGCGATGTCGCCAACACCAATCGTGTGTCGGGGATACGCCGGATCCATGAGGCGCAGTTGTCGAATCCATATCACGTGAACCCGGTTCGTGATTTCGAGGAGCATGAGGCTGCGTTCGGCTCCTTCTTTGCCCACGAAGGCGCTCAATTAGCGAATGCCGAAGTGTTGCAATCGATGTCCCACCGCAAGATGGGCGATTACGTGTACTGGTACGCGCTGGCGCAGAAGATTCGCGGCCGCGCAGGTGTCAGCGAAGCCATGGATTTTGCCGCATCTCGGAGGGCCCTTCCTGCATGGCTGCCCCCGCTAACGTTCCTATTCAAGAAACGCTGGCTGCGCAGTCTTTGGCGTGCCGGGCGACGCGTAAGGTACGCGCCGACACCGTTGACTCAGTCCTACTCAGTCCCGTCGTACCTGTGATCATGCCCGCTCCCCGAGTAGCCATCGTGCATGAACGATTCACCGAAGTCGCAGGCTCGGAGCACGTGGTGGAACAGCTTGCTGCGCAGTGGCCACACGCTGCGATCTACGCCGCGCTAGCGACGCAGGCAGGCATTCCGAAGGGCTTGCCTAGTGCACCGCAAACGACTTGGCTCGACACGTGTTACGGCCTCGTCGGTCGCCGGTCGTATGCACCGCTGACACCGTTGATGCCCGCGGCCTTCCGCGGCTTGGATCTGCGCGCGTTCGACGCGGTGCTGGTCAGCCACCACGCCTTCGCCATGCAAGCGGCACTTGCGGTGCGGCGCGCAGATGTCCCCGTCGTGGCATATGTGCACAGCCCTGCCCGCTGGGCGTGGGATCCCACTGCGCGCTCAGGAGGCCGGGGGAGTAGTGGGATCTGCCGTGCTCTCTGCGTTGTCGCGTATGACACGGAAGGCGGAACTCGCGGCGGTACAACGGGTTTGGCAGGTCGTTGCGAATTCGACCGCGGTCGCGGAACGGATCGCGCTCTGGTGGAATCGAACCGCCGTCGTGGTGCATCCACCGGTCGACATCGATGCATTCACCCCCTGTTCGTCGACCGAGCGCGAGGACTTCTTCCTGCTCGCTGGCAGACTCGTGCCCTACAAGCGTCCGGAACTCGCAATTGCCGCGGCGAAGCGGGCAGGCAAGCGTCTGGTTGTGGTCGGCGATGGTCGCGCGATGCGGACTTGCCGAGCGGTGGCCGCCGATGCGGACGTGACGTTTCTCGGGCGCGTGCCGCACGATCGACTCCTCGATCTGCATCGCAGGGCGCAGGCACTCGTAATGCCCGGGGTCGAAGACTTCGGCATCGTGCCGGTCGAGGCGATGGCGACGGGTACGCCGGTCATCGCACTTGGCGCCGGCGGTGCCAACGACACCGTCATCCCCGGTTTGACCGGCGTCTTGATCAAGCCGGGCGACGATGAGTGTGTGATCGACCGGTTCGCGTCAGCCATGACGACGTTCGATCGGTCGGACTTCGACTCAGATCATATTCGACGGCACGCGGAGAAGTTCTCCCGGAGCAATTTCCGCGCCCGAATGCAGACCGTGATGGACGAGCTCACCGGCTGATTTCTGGACGGTTCTGCGCCGATCCCGATTCAGGCATGACAACCGTAGATAGGCCGACAAACGGCAACACGATGCATGCCGCGGCGCCGCGTGCGCGGAACCTCCGTCGCTATTCGAACGGCCCCTGCAATGAGCAGGGTCGCGGCTGTCACCGGGTCAAACGGTGACTCCTTGGCCGTTCTTGCCGGCGATGTCGTACAACTCTGCGGGGCTTGCCGAGGGGTTCGCACTGGACAGCCCCAGCTCCGGCCTTGACTCGGTCAGCCAGGCGGACGGTTAACGCCAGCAAGGTCAGGGTCGGGTTTGCATAGCCGAGCCCATTGGGAAAGACCGAACTGCCCGCCACGAACGTATTCGAGAGTCCGTGTACGAGGCAGTTGTCGTCGACGACCCCCAGGCGTGGATCCGCGTGCATCCGCGTACCGCCCATTGGGTGGTGAAGCCCCTGCTGCATCGGCCGAGCCGGGCCTTCGAAGTCGAGCCAGCGGCGAAAGCGGCCGAAGCCGTTGGCTTCCAATTGTGACCGATATTTCCACCGAACGCTCAATGTTTGCGCGGTCGGCCTTCGACCATTGCCAATCGAACTTGATGCGGTTCCGGCCGAGTCGATCGGACGCCCTGGATAGCGTGTACATATTGTCCCGATCGGCTGTTTGCTCGGGCGACGCCCACGACTGATCGAGTCGAAGTCGCTGCGGTCGACTTCGGGGCGGGACCATCCACCGCGCCATTCTCCTTGAAGTGCCTCGTCCTTCGATGCGACACTGCGGCAATCGCGTCCTTGGGCGACCCGGCGATTGACCGGAGACTCGCTGCTCCGCCCGACAGGCGCTCCTTTCTGCGTATTGCCGAAGAAACCGAAGTCATTGCGTGGTGAGCCTTGGTCCCGAAACCGTCGCCGCGCGGTACCAACGCGACACTCATGTTCAGCAGCTTCTCCGCCTTCTTCACTTCTTCGGCGAGCGTGAAGAAGCCGCTGACCATATAGCGATCTACCCACCGGAGGTCATACAGCGTGAGCGCATCGAAGATTTCTCGATCAGTGGGCACCATCGTGCCCATACGGAAATCCGGATGGGTGGTGACGTAGCGACCGACGTTGTCGTAACGGTTACCGGTCGCGCCTGGCTTCGTCGCGTCCGATAGGAGTAGCAACTGTGCGTTTTCCACGCCGCCGCAGGCCAGGATGAAGATCTTCGCCTTGACGGCGAACGGCCGCCCATCGGGGCGTGCCACCAGCAGCCGTTCGGTCTTGCCAGGGGCCGCGTCCGACTGGAGTGCGAGTGCGGTGCATCCGAGGTAGACGTCGACATTCGGCGCGAGCAACAGGTCATCGCGGTAGTGGAGCGAGAACACATCGCGCGGTCCGTGTTGGCTGATCCTCGTCTCTACCACGTTGCCAGTTGGCACCACCGGGCTCCCCGGTTCCGACCACGTGGAGACGTCATAGTTGAACTTGCCCCCGTTCCACACGACTTGCGCTCGTCGATAGAAGGGCTCGAGTTCGGTCAGCGGCATCGGCCAGCCCTGATCGGGTTGCTCGGCGTATCCGGTGAAGTCGATTTCTTCTGGAGGCACGCACCGCGCGTATCTGCGCTCGTCATCAGGCACGGTGTTGTACACCCACATGTTGCTGGTCCCGCCAAACTGCTTCTGGCGACCATCTGCAATTGCATTGCTATCCCAATAATAGTTATCGAGCTCGCCAACCGCCTGATCTTGAATTTGCTGGTCGAACTTGAAATGGCCGCTTTCCAGCACGGCAACGCGAACATCCTCCCCAGCAAATTTCGCGCGAAGCTGATACCAGCAGGACCGGCTCCAATCACGCAGATGTCGGTTTCTACGACACCTTCGGTTGCGCGTGTGTTTCCATCGATCAACATAGAGAGCCTTCGTTTGAGTTCGGAAGGGGCTAGCGGACAGCAAAGCATTGGTGGTTCACCTTAGCGCGTCCCGAGAGGTTCCGCTCGCGTAGGTGGGTGTTTGCGGTGTGGGTGCTGTGACGCTGTAGTCCTGGCGGGTTTGGCGTCGCTCGCGAAACATCTGCGCCCACTCGCGCCGTAAAGTGCCCAGCGTGGGCTACCCCGACAATGTGCTCGCCAAAGACGAACGTGTGGTGCTGCATCGCCATCCGCACTGGAAGCGGCTGATCCGGCCGGTGCTGGTGCTTCTGGTCGCGACTGCGTTGGCGGCGTTCGGCGCGGCGGTGGTGAGCAAGGCCGGTTGGAGT
>CAVUCN010000002.1:0-856390 GCA_963739945.1 uncultured Alphaproteobacteria bacterium
GCACGCATTGCTGTGCTGCCTGCATGTAGATCGCCGCATTGCCGAGGAAGCTTGGCCGCCCGGATAAACGATGACCTTGGCCGTCGGGTTGGCATTGATGGCGGCGGGAACAGCGGGATCGCCATGTCCGGATCGCTCGCCGACCCGAGCGGGGAGTCGAGCTTGACGACCTTCATGCCGATGGCCTCGAAAGCCTGGACGGCGCCGAGTTCGCGCTGCACCCGCTCCTGCTGGGCCCAACCGCCCATCACCAGGGCGACATCGCCCGGGTTGAAGCCGAACCGGCGGATCGCTTCGATGCCGAGCGCCTTGCCCTGAGCGTTCTGCTGGGCGCCCACATAGGTGCCGCCGAACTTGGCGGTCACGTCGTCGGCAGGCACGTTCAGGTAGATCATCTTGATGCCGGCCTTGGCGGCCTCGGCGGCCAGCGGCATGATCGCGGCGTTGCCGGGGTGGCCCATCATGGCGATGCCATCGGGCTTTGAAGCGATCGCATCGTGCAACTGGTGGATCATGGTGGCCGGGTTCCAGCTGGAATAGACGTAATCGACCTTGGCGCCGAGATCGTGGGCGGCCTGGGCGGCACCATTATAGACGATGGTGCCGAAGGACATCGCCCTCGGCCCCGCCGACGAAAAAGCTGATATGCACGTCGCTGCACCACTTGTCGCGCAGGGCATCGGCATCGGCGATGCCAGTGGTTGCAAGCAAGATCGCCAATGGCGCGACGAGCCCCGATGACGCTCAGGGTTCGGGTCGGTGAACCAGGCATAGACGCTCCCTTTTTCCCGACTGGCTTACTTGGCGCATCAGCACGCCAAGCGTCGTCGTGGACTAAAATGACCGCCCATCTGCCAATTTGTGGGGGTGCGGTCAAGTCAAGGGCGCTGTCCTTGCCCGGATCGGCGAGGACAGGAAACGCGCTATTTGACCGCGCCGACGACGACGCCGCGGGTCAGCGTGCGCTGGAAGATCAGGAAGAAGATCACCGTCGGCGCGATGCCGAGCAGCGACGCCGCGGCCTGCAGCATCGGGTCGGACAGGTTCTGCCCGCGCGTCAGGCCCATCGCCACCGACACGGTCTGGTTGTTGTTGGAGACCAGCATCACCAGCGGGATCAGAAACTCGTTCCAGGTCCAGATGAAGAAGAACGTGCCGAGCACCATCAGCGTCGGCCGCAGCACCGGCACGACGACCAGCCACAGCACCTGCCAGCGGCTCGCGCCGTCGATCTCGGCGGCCTCGATGATCTCGCGCGGGAAGCTGCTCAGCACCGACGACAGCAGATAGGTGCCGAAGGCGCTCTGCAGCACCGCGAAGACGATGATCACGGCGAGCTGCGTGTCGTAGAGGCCGACCGCCTTGGCCATGTAGTAGAGCGGATAGACGATCGATTCCTGCGGCACCATGATGCCGAGCAGCAGGATGACCAGGATCACTCGCGAGCCGCGCACCTTGCCGATGCCGATGGCATAGGCGTTGAGCAGGCTGAGCGATCACGCCGAACACCGCGACACAGGCGCTGATGAGCGCGCTGTTGAGAAGCTTGCGGCCGAAATCCGACGAGATCCCAGAACTTCTGCGAGCGCGCCGAAGTCGATGCTGCGCGGCAGCGCCAGCGGACCGCTGCGCGCGTAGTCGGCGCTGGTCTTGATCGCGTTGATGATCGTCAGGAAGAACGGGAACAGCGTCGCCAGCAGCCAGCACGACCAGCAGCGCCAGCACCAACCAGCGGACCGGCGCCGCGCTGCCGGCGGCCATGCGCCGCAGCGGCCTTGCTTGCCGGACGCTCTGCAACGTCGAGGACTGCGTCGGCCATCGGCCTACTCCGTCGCCTGCTGCCGCGCCTGGAAGCGCAGGAAGATCACCGCCAGGACGACCGTCAGGATCATCTGCACCACCGCGATCGCCGCCGCGTAGCCGACGCGCTGCGTGGTGAAGAAGTGATAGTAGGTCAGGTAGGACGGCACCATCGTCGCGTTGTCCGGCCCGCCTGCCGTCAGCACGAAGACCGGCGCGAACAGCTTTCAGCGCCGCGATCAGGGTGGTCAGGACGACGACGAAGATCTCGGGCGCGAGCATCGGAATGGTGATCGAGAACAGGCGCTGCCACCAGCCGGCGCCGTCGAGCTGCGCCGCCTCGTAGAGCGACGGGATCGATGCGCGACAGGCCCGCCATGAAGACCACGAGGCAATAGCCGACCTGGATCCAGACGATCATCAGCGACACCGACGGCAGCGCATAGGTCGCGTCGCCGATCCAGTTCTGCGCCAGGGCGCCGAGGCCGATCGCCTTGAGCACGATGTTGGCGACGCCGACCGGGCTCAGGATCCAGCCCCAGAGCACGCCGGCGGTGGTGATCGGCAGGATCTGCGGCAGGTAGAACCCGGCGCGGAAGAGGCTCGAGACCCGCTCGCCGAACTGGTCGCGGATATAGTCGAACAGCAGCGACGCCAGCACCACGCCGATCAGCACCGGGATGATCGTCATCGAGACGATGAACAGCAGCGTGTGGATCATCGATCCCCAGAACTGATCGTCGGTCAGCAGCCGCTGGTAGTTCTGCAGCCCGATCCAGCGCGGCGTGCCGACGCCCTTCCAGGCGGTGAAGCTCAGCACGAAATTGGCGATCTGCGGGATGAGGACGATCAGCAGAAAGCCGATCGCGCCGGGGATCAGGTAGAGGTAATACCCCCGCCGATGCCGCGCGTAGCTGCGCCGACCGCTCGCCGCCATGATCCCCTCCCAAGTCGGCCGGACCGCGCCCGATGGGCGCGGTCCGGCATTCAGTTCGAGCTTACTGGCTCGCCTGCACGTCGTCGTAGACCTTCTTGATCTGCTCGACGAACTGCTCCGGCGTCAGCGTGCCCTGGAACAGGCCCGTGTCCTTCTGGTTCAGCACATCATAGTAGCCCGGCACCGGCCAGTCGGGATAGAAGCCGAGGCCGTTCTTGTCGGCGATCTGGTTGAACACCGCGATCGCGTTCTTGCCGACCGGGTTGGTGATCGTCGCCGGATCGGCCGCGATGGCGACGCCGCCGTCGTTGGCGAGCTCGGTCTGGTACTTCGGCGACAGCGTCAGGCTGATCCACTCGGCCGGCGAGGTCGGGGTTCTTGGAGCCCTTCGGGACGACCCAGAGGTTGCCGGTCGAGCCGACCGAGTACTTCGGCGTCGGGATCACGAACTGGCCCCACTTGAAGTCCTTGATGGTCGACGAGAAGCTGCCGAGGTTCCAGGTGCCCGAGACGTACATCGGCGCCTTGCCCGAGGTGAACAGCAGCGCGGCGTCCGGATCCTTCATGCCGGTCGAGTCCTTGCTGATGTAGCCCTTGTTGACCCAGTCGACCAGGGTCTGCGCGGCGTAGAGGTACGGCGCGCCATCGAGCGGCGCCTTCAGGCCCTGGTAGTTCTGGATCCAGGTGTCATCGGCCTTGGTGTAGGCGAGCGAGGCGAGCAGATGCTGGCCGCTGGTGTCGACGGCGCCCAGAGCGAGCGGCGTGATGCCCTGCTTCTTGAAGGCGTCCATGTCGGCGACCCATTCGTCGATCGTGGTCGGCACCTTGAGGCCGGCCTTGTCGAACATGTCGATGTTGTAGAAGCACGACACGTACTCGCCGTAGACCGAGATGCCCCAGATGTGGCCCGAGCCGTAGATGCCCTTGTCGTCGTACTTGCTGAGGACCAGGTCGCCGTCGTTGAGGATCTTGTCCCAGCCCTGCGACTTGTAGTAGTCGTCGAGATTGGTAGCAGCAGGCCCTGGCTGGCGACGAGACCGGCGGTGGCGTTGCCCTTGTTGTATTCGAGCACGTCGGGCGCCTGATCCGAGTTGAGGATCATGCTGCCCGACGCCTGCAGCTGCTGGAAGGTCTTGAGCTGGAAGTTGACCGTCACGTCGGGATGCTTCGTCTTGAACTCGTCGAGCGCCTTGTTCCAGGCGATGCCGTTCGAGCTGTCGGCGGCCTCGAACCACCAGATGTTGAACGTCTTCTGCTGGGCCAGCGCCGTGCCGCTCAGCAGCATCGAGCGACGTGCCGCAGCGACCAGCGCCAGTTTGGATAGTGACGTCATAGCTGCTTCCTCCTCATCAGCGGACCGTTTGTCCTCCCCATGCAGCCGGCGATCGGTCCGCGATTGTCCGGCCTGCAGGATTTCGTGCGTCACGCGCGCGTCGACGAAATCTCCGCCGCGCGCGTCCTTCAGATAGTTGAGCGCCCGGACCTGGCCGGTCATTTCGAGCGCGTCGCGATAGACCGGGTCGTGCCAGCCCTCGATGTCGATCGAGCCGGACCAGCCGGCGAGCCGCAGCTCGGAGATGATGTCGGTCCAGTTGCTGTCGCCGAAGCCGGGCGTGCGCATGAAGACGAACTTCTCCTTGCCGAAGATGCCGTGCTCGCTTGATCACCTCCCAGCGGACCGTCGCGTCCTTGCCGTGCACGTGGAAGAATTTGTGCGCCCATTTGCGGATCTGCGGCAGCGGATCGATCAGATAGACCAGCTGGTGGCAGGGCTCCCATTCGAGCCCGATATTGTCGTCCGGCGTCTCGTTGAAGATCAGCTCCCAGGCGTCGGGATTGTGCGCGATGTTCCAGTCGCCGGTCGCCCAGTTGCCGTCCATGGCGCAGTTCTCGAAGGCGATCTTGACGCCCTTGTCGGCGGCGCGCTTGGCGAGCTCGCTCCAGACCTCCTTGTAGCGCGGCAGGCTGTCGGTCAGCGGCTTGTTGCGGATGCGGCCGGTGAAGCCGGCGACGCAGGTGGCGCCGAAATGGTGGGCGTTGTCGATGCAGTCCTTCCAGCCCTGCAGCGTCTGGCGGTCCATCTCGCTGGTCTTCGAGCGGATTGCCGAACATGCCGAGCGTCGAGATGGTGATGTCGCGGTTGCCGATGGCGTCGAGCGCAGCGCTTGCCGAGTTCGGCGAGGTCCTGGCCGTTGGTGGTCTGCCAGAAGAACGGCTCGAAGCTCTCGAAGCCGAGGTCGGCGATCTGCCGCGATGTTCTCGGCGGCCTTGCCCTCGGTGGCCTTGATCATGGTGCCGATGCGGATGGATTTGGCGGGGTTGGTCACAGTTGCATGTCCTAGGCTGAGATCTCGACGCGTTGCGGGTCGGGCGCTCTCGATGGCGCCGAACACCATCGCGAGGCTCTTGATGTTGTCGCTGCCGGCGGTCTCCGGCGCGCGGCCGGTCTCGATGGCGTCGAGAAATTCGGCGATGACGCTGGCATGGCCGTGCGTCTGCGTCGGGATGCGGCGGGGGCAGGCACCGTCGCATCCTGGAGCGGCCGGAGGAAGCCGCTGTCGCCGGCGACTGCTTGGCCTCGAAGTCGTCGGCGCCGTCCCAGAGCAGCGTGCCCTTGGTGCCGATGATGCGCCAGGCGCTCTCCCAGCTGGTGTTGCGCGCCCTCGGCGCACCCACGAGCCGCGATAGGTGAAGACGACGTCGTCGGAGAATTCGAAGATCGCGTTGGCGGCGGCGCCGTGCGCGTACCAGGAGCCGCTGCGGGTTGGTCTCGAGGCAATAGACCGCGAGCGGCATCGTTGCCGGCCATGAAGCGCGCGGCGTCGAGCGTGTGGATCGCCATGTCGAGCAGCAGCACGTTCTGCATCTGCTTCGCGGAAGCCGCCGAAATGCGCGCCGACGAAGAAGTCGCAATGGAGCGCGGTGAGCGTCGCCGAGCGCGCCGCTGTCGATGCGTCGCGCGGATGCGGCGGACGCCTTCGATGAAGCGGCGGTTCTGGACGACGGCGTGGACCTTGCCGGCCTTCGCGGCGAGCTCGACCAGCTCGCGCGCCTCGTCCATCGAGGTCGCCATCGGCTTTTCGGTGAGCACGTGGCAGCCGTGGCGCAGAGCCCGTCGCGACGACGTCGCGCCGCGCCGCGGGAATCACGACGTCGAACAGCAGATCGGGCTTGGTTGCGGTCGAGCACCGCGTCGAGATCGGTGCCGATGACGGCGCCGTCGAGGCCGAACTCTGCCGCACGGCTCTCAGCCGCGCGCAGGTCGAGATCGACGAGGCCGACGATGCTGATCTCGCGCCTGCGAGCGCCGGCGTCTCGGCAATCGCCTTGCAGCCAGCCTTTGGACATGGCTCCGCACCCGGCCAGAACGGCACGATAAACCAAGTTGATCCTCCCCGGGAGCCGCGTCGCCGAGACCGCGATCTCTACGCTGCCTCTGCTCCGTAAACGTTTACGATGCTATATTCGGCGGCAAATCCGTGTCAATAGGCCATGCTGAAACGTGTCGACGGGCAGAGCGGCGATCGGGAGGAGTCGGGCGAAGCATGAAGGGAATCAGGCGGCTCGCGCGAGCATCTCAACATCTCGATCGGCACCGTTTCGCGCGCCCTCAACGGCCGGCCCGACGTCAACGACGAGACGCGCAAGCGCGTGCTCGAGGCCGCCGCAGCGAGCTCGGCTACGTCCCCAACCAGTCGGGCCGCAGCCTGCGGCAGGGCACGACCAACGTCATCGGCTTCATGATCGAGCCCAGCCCCGAGACGACCGGCAACGGCGACACCTTCTTCCTCGGCGTGTTCGACGGCGTGCAGACGCGTGCTGGCGCGCCACCATCTCGATCTCGTCGTCCTGCCCTGCCCGACCGACGAGGACCCCCACGACTATCTGCAGCGCATCGTGGCGCGCGGCGTCGTCGACGCGCATGATCATCTCGGCGACGCAGCGCATCGATCCGCGCATCGATCTGCTGGCCAAGACGCACGGATCCCGTTCGTCACCCTCGGCCGCAGCACGTCCGGGGACGGACTATCCCTGGATCGATCTCGATTTCGAAGGCGTCGCCAATCGGCGCATCGACCGGCTGGTCGCACACGGCCACCGCCGCATCGCCATGGCGCTGCCGCGCAACGACATCAACCTCGGCTACGTCTTCCTCGACGGCCTACAGGCGGCGCTTGCAGCGCCACGGCCTGCCGTTCGATCCGATCCTCGTCATCCGCGCCAAGTCGAGCGAGCAGGGCGGCTACCAGGTCGGCGCACGAGACTGCTCGGCCTGACGCCACGGCCGACGGCGGTGCTGCTGATCTACGAACTGATGGCGATCGGCCTCTATCGGCGGCTGAACGAGGCCGGCATCCTGCCGGGCCGCGATCTCGCGGTGATCGGCTTTCGCGAAGTCGCCGCAGTCGCGCTTCCTGTCGCCCACCCTCACCTGCTTCCGCATGTCGTTTTACATGTCAGTCCCGAGTTGACGTTTGTTCTTGGCCCATCGCGTCATTAAGCTGCCGCGCGGTAATTTGGTCGCTTCTGGATTGAAGCGGACGTCGGGCCGAGTTTTATGAGCACACGGCTAGTGCGACAACAGCACCGGTACCGTCATCGAACGCAGGATGGTGTGGGTCACACCGCCGAGTACGAATTCGCGCAATCGCGAATGCCCGTAGCCGCCCATCACCATGAAATCCGCACCGCTGTCGGCCGCGTGCGAAAGCAGGGCGTCGGCAATGTCGATATTGCCGCTGTCGATGCGTTTGACTTCGACCTTGAGCCCATGGCGGGCGAGATGCTGGGCCATATCGGCGCGTTCTATCTCGTCCTCCTTGCCGCGCTCCTTGCCGACGATGACGATCTGCACGCGGCCGGCTTTTTCCAGAAACGGCATGGCATCGGCGATGGCGCGCGCCGCAGGCCTGCTGCCATCCCAGCACACCATCACGCGGTCGAGTTTTAGCGGCGCTTTCTGGATGTATGGCACCACAATCATCGGCCGTCCCGACCCGAACAGTGCGCTTTCGGCGATCATCTCCTCGACCGAGTTCGCTTCGGGATCGGCTTGTCCGACGATGGCGAGATCGAAGTGCCGCGCGATGCGGGAAAACTGATCGCCGGAGCCGGCGACACTGGCGTTGAGCGTAACCGGTTCGGCGGAGATGCCGGCGCGTGTCGCCGCAGCCGTGAACCGGTCGACGGCGGCCTTCGAGGCGGACTGGTTGTCGGCGACCTGGGTATCGATGACTTCGGCCGGAACGTAACCGGTGCCCGATACCGGGATGATCGGATCGTAGACAAAGGCAATCGCGGCGAGATGTGCGCTGAACTTTTCCGCAACCGAAACCGCATAATCGCCGGCGGCGTCTTCACCGATGCTCAAATTGACGACGATGTCCTTGATCATGGTGGTGGCTCCTTACAGCGGGTTTGCGTCGGCCGCTATTTGCCTTTGATGCTGCCGTCGGCGTTGAACTGGCTGACATAGGCCCAGAGGTCGTTGATCTCCTGCGGGTTCTTGATGCCGGCAAAAATCATCTTGGTGCCGGGCACCACGCCGCGCGGGTCTTGGATGTATTCCTTGAACTTCGCTTCGTTCCAGACGATGCCGGAATTCTTGTTGGCATCGGAATATTCGAAGCCGTCTACGCTGCCGGAATGGCGGCCGTCGAGGCCGTTCAGCACGGGGCCGATCTTGTTCTCGGCGCCGTCGCCGATTGAATGGCAGGGCAGGCACTTATGGAACGAAATCTCGCCCTTGGCGGCATCCTGCGCCAGGGCCTGTGTCATGGCGGCGCTTGCCGACGCGACGATTACGCCCGCGGCAAAAATCAGCGACTTCATTGGCAATTCTCTCCCTTAATTCCGCAGCGCGACCTTTGCCCGCGCACCGCAGCCGTTCAAGCGGGACACGCCTGACGTGTCAACGGCCAAAATCGGTATCCTGCCGCGCGGCTTTCGAACACTTATCGCGATCTTTGCGGTATAATGCCCGCACAATAACGCAAGAAAACGCCGGAGGTTCAATGCCGGTCCTGATGCCGCTGTTCGACGATGCCGTGCTGGCGCGCCGCGCCGAAATCGTGGCCGCGCTGCAAGGCATCGTGCCGGGCGAGGGTGTGATCGCTTCTGAAGAGGCGATGCGGCCCTATGAGAGCGACGCGCTGACCGCCTATCGCCAACTGCCGATGGTCGTCGTGCTGCCCGAGACGACAGGGCAGGTTGCGGCGGTGCTGAAATACTGCCACCGCGAAGGCATCAAGGTCGTGCCGCGCGGCTCGGGCACATCGCTCTCCGGCGGTGCGCTGCCGCTCGGTGACGGCGTGTTGCTTGGCTTGTCCAAATTCAAACGTATCCGCGAAATCGACTTTGAAAACCGTGTTGCGGTGGTCGAGCCGGGCGTCACCAATCTTGCGGTGTCACAGGCTGTCGAGCACGCGGGCTTCTACTATGCGCCCGATCCGTCGTCGCAGATCGCCTGCTCGATCGGCGGCAACGTCGCGGAAAACTCCGGCGGCGTGCACTGCCTGAAATACGGCATGACCGCCAACAATCTGCTCGGCTGCGAACTGGTGCTGATGACCGGCGAGATCATAAAGCTTGGCGGCAAGCACCTCGACTCCGGCGGCTACGATCTGCTCGGCATCGTCACCGGCTCCGAAGGCCTGCTCGGCGTCGTCACCGAGATCACAGTGCGTATCCTGAAAAAACCGCAGACCGCGCGGGCGGCGCTGATCGGTTTCACCAAATCCGAGGACGGCGGCGAGTGTGTCGCCCGCATCATCGGCTCCGGCATTATTCCGGGCGGCATGGAGATGATGGACCGCCCCGCGATCCACGCCGTCGAGGAATTCGTCCACGCCGGCTATCCGCTTGACGTCGAGGCGCTGCTGATCGTCGAGCTTGATGGACCGAAGGCAGAAGTCGACCACCTGCTGGAGCGGGTGGAGGCGATTGCCAATGAATGCGGCGCAGTGAGCTGCCGGCTGTCCAACTCCGAGGACGAGCGCTTGCTGTTCTGGGCTGGGCGGAAGGCGGCCTTTCCCGCGGTCGGCCGGATTTCACCGGACTATCTGTGCATGGACGGCACCATCCCGCGGGCAAAATTGCCGCTGGTGCTGATGCGTATGCAGGAAATGTCGGTGAAGTACGGTCTGCGCGTCGCCAATGTATTTCACGCCGGCGACGGCAACCTGCATCCGCTGATCCTCTACGATGCCAACAATCCGGGTGAACTCGATCGTGCCGAACAGTTCGGCGCCGATATCCTCAGACTCTGCGTTGAAGTCGGCGGCGTGCTCACCGGCGAACATGGCGTCGGCGTCGAGAAACGCGATCTGATGCCAGTGATGTTCTCGGAAATCGATCTCGATCAGCAGCAGCGCATCAAGTGCGCATTCGATGAAAAAAGCCTGCTCAATCCGGGCAAGGTATTCCCGACGCTGCACCGTTGTGCGGAGTTTGGCCAGATGCACGTGCATGCCGGGCAAGTGGCGCACCCGGACATTCCGCGGTTCTGACTGTGCTGATCGCGGACCGGTGGCGCGCCTGTCCGCCGTACTCCTACCACTTGTAGGTGAGGGCTCCGCGCACCGTCGTCGTGTCGTGCTCAAACTTCGTGCGGTAAGTCTGGCCGTTCACGACGGTCGCGGTGTAAGTTCCAAAATTCGCGTGAAGCGCTTCGACGCGCGCCGTCCAATGCGGCGCAAAAATGTGCTCGACCCCGCCGCCGAAGACGCCGCCGGCGCGAGATTGACTGCTCGGCGGGAATTGGAAAGTGGGAAATGCCACTGCTCCCCAGGAATCCGAGAAATGCGTGAAGGCCACGCCGCCGGTGGCATAGAGCAGCGTCGCGTCGTCGATCAGAACACCGGCACGGCCGCGCACTGTCGACATCCAGTCCATTTTCGTCGATGCGAATACGCCGCCTGTTGCCGAACTGGGAATGCTCGAAGTGTGCTTGCCCGTCACTCCGTCGAGGTCGGCTTCCAGGCCCAGAACATATCTGGAGATTTGCCAGTTGTAGCCGGCGAGAACACCGCCGGTGAAGTCGGTTCGCGTCGGCGTCCAAAATGTGTTGTTGGGGCCGGTGGGCAGCAGAAAAAAGAAGAAGTCAACATCGGTAAATGCCGAGTGGTCGAGTGCAACGCCGGCATTGAGACCGACATAGGGCCCGGTCCAATTCGAAACTGCGGCGGGTGGCGACGGTGGCGCCTTCAACGCCATATCGGCCGCCGACGCGCTGCCGATGAGCACCGCATAGGAGGTTGTCGCAAATAAATAGGTTCGTAAGGTCTTCATCGGTAGAACGCGCCCCGTCACCGATTCAAGCCGCCACACTATCGGCTGAGGCGCCATACGCCTATGGCAGAAATGCCACATTGGCGATTAATCCCTATAAATTCAGGTGTAATGAAGTGCTGTGACACCTCGTGTTAGTTCGGTTGAGCAAGGGCAATAGCCTGATGCCGGTCAATTTTATCCCCGGCATTGCGGGGCATCCGGGCTACACGCAATACATGCACCGGGACGAGTTCCTTGTTGAGTTGTTTTGCGCAATGTCCCCGCACCAATTCGCCGTCGACGTTCGCGGCTGATTCCACGACAGCCCAGATTTCTTCGATGCCGAGTGTGTTGGCGCGGCCGAAGGCTACGGCATGAACCACGCCGGGATATGAGAGCAATGCCGCTTCGATGATTTCCGGGTTTATCTTGTCCCCGCCGAGATCGATGATGCTCTTGCTGCGCCCGGATATGACTAGCACGCCGTTTGCGGTGACGGCGCCGATGTCGCCGGGATAGAACCAGCCGTCGCGAAAAAACCGGTTTGTATCCGGCGGGTCGCCGAAATAGCCGGACACGCAGCGGTCGCCACGAAAACGAATGTGACCTTGTTCGCCGGGTTTCAGCGGGCGGCCGGCGTCGTCGGCAGCTTCGACGATCATTCCAGGTGTGACGTAACCGACCGCGCCTTTGATGTGTTCGATCTGATGAACATACGCACCGGCAACCGGATTTCCTTCGGTCGCGCCATAGCCGTGAACCACGAGCGAACACATGCGAGCCCGCACCCGACCGGAAAGCGAAGTAGCAAGCTTGCTGCCCACCGACAGCATCACTTCGAACGGACAGAGAAACGCCGGCGAGCGTTCGTAATAATCGAGGAATTCTGCCATGCCCGCTGGCGAAGCGACCATAGCCTGCACATTGTGCAGCGACAGCGCCTGCATGGTCTCGGCCGGGTCGCCGCCGCGCACGAAGACCGTGCCGCCGCGCGCCAGAATGTAGATGACCCAGAGGTAGCCGCTATTCGCAGCGAAGCCGACATCGAGGAATATCCGCGAACATATCGCGATGCGGCTACCGAAGGCAAAATCATAGGTCTGGATGCGGCGTAAGATGAGCTCGTGGCTCATGGCCACCGCTTTCTGGTCGCCTGTTGTACCCGACGTCAGGATGATACGGGCGAGCTCACCGCTGTCCTGCTCGCTCGTGGTGGCAGGTGGTGCGTCGTCGCCGTTCAGCCAATCCGGGTCGACGTGAATGATCCGTGTGGCATTGCGAAATTGCACAGCAGTGTCGGTGAGAACTGCGTCGATCCGGAACTCCGCCGGCAGGTTGGGATCTATCGTTGACAGCGAAACGATGCCCAAGCGCGTCAGTCCGAGGATAAGGGCCCAGTGAAATATCGGATCCCCGGCGAAGACCGCGACGATGTCGCCGCGTTTGAGCCCGCTCGCGAGTGCGCGTGCCGCAACGTTG
Source organism: uncultured Alphaproteobacteria bacterium (assembly GCA_963739945.1). Classification (GTDB taxonomy): domain Bacteria; phylum Pseudomonadota; class Alphaproteobacteria; order Rhizobiales; family Xanthobacteraceae; genus BOG-931. The sequence goes on from CAVUCN010000002.1 coordinate 12,488, forward strand.
TTGGCGCACGCAGCGAGCCGGCCATAGCTGATGAGACCGATCTTTCGGCCCGGCGCGCAAATCGCCGGCGCGGCCGGTTGATGCTTTGCATGTAACAGGAACGCGTCGATAATGTTCACGGTCGTCGCTCGCCGGTCCGATGTCGCCGTCACAATTCCGCTCGGGGCGAATATCTCTTCCGTTGCGGAAACATTTCGCAGACCGCACTATAAATCTTTATCCAGCGCCAAGGCGTGTTTTATATGAAATTCGGCCTGTTCAGTTCGGCGCAAGCCAATAGTAACGACCTTGGCCCGGAGACCGGGCAGGGGTTCCGCGATTACCTCGACTACAACATCGAGGCCGAGGCGCTCGGCTATGCGTCGAGCTTTTCCGTCGAGCATCATTTCACCGGCTGGAACCAGGTATCGGCGACGCTGATGCTGCTGATGGCGTTGGCGACGCGCACCAAGACGCTGCGGCTTGGCACGGCTGTGATCGTGTTGCCGTGGCACAATCCGGTGTTGCTCGCCGAGCAGGCGGCGACGCTTGATCTTGTTTCCGGCGGCCGTTTCGATTTCGGCATCGGCAAGGGTTACCGGCACAGCGAATTCAAAGGCTTTGCGATCGCGCCCGAGGAAGCCGAAGCGCGCTTCGAGGAAGCCGTCGATGTGATGATCCGGGCCTGGACCACGCGCGAGCGCTGGTCGCATCGCGGCCGCTTCTGGCGCTTCGAAGACATCGTCGTCGAGCCGCCGCCCGCACAGCAGCCGCATCCGCCGCTCTGGGTCGCCGCCGCCAGCGAGCCTTCGATCCGCCGCGCCGCGGCTCGCGGCTTTAATCTGATCCTCGACCAGTATGCCAGCGCCGAAAAGATCGGCGAGCGTATCGGTATCTATAAAGCGGAGCGCAAAGCGCGCGGGCTGCGTTTTGATCCGATGCAGGTGGCTGTGGCGCGTCAGCTTTATGTCGCCAATGGCGAGGCCGACAAGCAGGCGGCGCTGGCACGGCAGGCGGCTTACACCAAACGCACCGTGGACGTATCGCGTGCGCCGGAGAAGAAGGGAGGCTCGCACGTGCTCGCTTACGCCGACAAGGCCGGCGGCACCGAGGAAAATGCGCTTTACGGAACGCCGGATGAAATCTGCGCGATGCTCGAAGCGTTGCAGAAATCCGGCGTTGCATATGTGCTGCTGACCATCTCAGGCGGCAGCGTGCAATTGCGCCGCTTCGCCCGCGAGATCATGCCGGTCTTTGCAAATTCATCGCGCGCGGCCGACGCGGCGGAATAAGCCATTCTTTCGGGCTTGGGGTGCCGCGCGACCGATCAAACCGGCAATGATTGTGCGCTGCATGATTGCACCTTTCGCCTATGCCGATAGGTAAGCGAAAAGGTCGCGCGCGTTTAGAATATTGCGTAAGTTTAATTCGGAAAAAACGATGCCGGACAATCAGCTTAAGCCCCGCGATGCCGCCGATGTCGAGCAGGCGGTTCGTTCCGCGCTTGCCGGCGGCAAGACGCTCGAAGTCGTCGGCCGCGGCAGTAAGCGCGCCATCGGCCGCGCCGCACAATGGGATGCGACGCTTGACCTTTCCGGTCTCTCCGGCGTGACGCTCTACGAGCCGGAGGAATTGGTGCTGTCGGCGAAGGCTGGCACGCCGATCGCCGAGATCGAAGCGCTGGTGGCGAACAGCAAGCAGGAGCTTGCGTTCGAACCGATGGACTATGCGAGTGTACTTGGCGGCGCGGCCGGAGCGGGCAGCATCGGCGGCGTGCTGGCGACCAATCTTTCCGGCCCGCGCCGCATCAAGGCCGGCGCCGCGCGCGATCATTTCCTCGGCGTTCATGCCGTGTCCGGTCACGGCGAAATCTTCAAATCTGGTGGGCGCGTCGTCAAAAACGTCACCGGTTACGATATCTGCAAGCTGCTCGCCGGCTCGTGGGGCACGCTTGCGGTGATGACCGACGTGACGATCAAGACGCTGCCGCGCGCCGAGACCGAAGCGTCGGTGATGGTGCTCAATCTTGATGACGCAACAGCGCGCAAGGCGATGTCTGCCGCAACAGGTTCCTATGCCGACGTGTCAGCGGCAGCGCATGCACCGGCGGCTGCCGCGGTGCGCGTTCCGGAAATCGCAACAGAAAAAACGTCGGTGACGATGTTCCGTCTTGAGGGCGTGGCGCCATCCGTCGCTGACCGCAAGGGCGTGCTGGAAAAGCTGCTGGCACCGTTCGGCACGCTTGGCGCGCTCGACGAGACGCAATCGCGGTTGCTGTGGCGTGGCATCCGCGATGTTGTGCCGTTCGCCGCGAGCGGTGCTTCGGGTGCGCGCGATCTCTGGCGTATTTCGACGTCGCCGACGGCGGCTCCCGTGCTCGGACGTGCGCTTTCAGAGCAGTGTGATGCCGAGCTGCTCTATGACTGGGCGGGCGGGCTGATCTGGGCCGCCTTGCCGGCGACAAACGACGCGCACGGGCCGCAGGTGCGGGCTGCTGTCGCAGCGGCCGGCGGCCATGCGACACTGATCCGCGCGCCGGCTGCGGTGCGGGCCGCGGTCCAGGTCTTTACACCGGAGCCGCCGGGTCTCGCCGCGCTGTCGGCGCGGGTCCGGCAGAGTTTCGATCCGCAGGGCGTGCTCAATGCCGGGCGGATGTGGGCGGGCGTCTGATCATGCAAACCAGCTTTACGCTTGCTCAGCTTGCCGACCCGCAAGTCGCTGTATCGGAAAAAATCCTGCGCGCCTGCGTGCATTGCGGCTTCTGTACCGCGACGTGTCCGACCTATGTGCTGGATGGTAACGAACTCGATTCCCCGCGCGGGCGCATCTACCTCATCAAGGAAATGCTCGAGCACGACCGCCCGGCCACAGAGGAGGTCGCGCAGCACATCGACCGCTGCCTGTCGTGCCTGGCCTGCATGACGACCTGTCCTTCGGGCGTGCATTACATGCATCTTGTCGATCATGCCCGCGCGCATATCGAGGAAACCTACCGGCGTCCGCTGGCTGATCGCTTTGTTCGCTCGATGCTGGCGTGGCTGATGCCGTATCCGCGGCGATTTCGCCTTGCACTTTCCGCCGCGCTGTTCGCCAAGCCGTTTGCGCCGCTCGTCGATGCGCTGGGTCTCGATCGGATCGCCGCGATGCTTCGCCTTGCGCCAGCGCATTTGCCGCACCAGCCGCGCGACCCGCAGATCATCCCGGCCGTCGGTCAACGCAAAGGCCGCGTCGCAATGCTTGCCGGCTGCATCAACGATCTACTCGCGCCGCAGATCAATGCGGCGACGATCAGCGTGCTGACGCGTCACGGCTACGACGTGGTGCTTCCAGGCGACGCCGGCTGCTGCGGCTCGCTGGTCCATCACCTGGGACGGGACGACGAAGCGTTGGTGCAGGCACGCGCCAATGTCGATGCCTGGAGCGCGCTGGAAAATGTCGATGCTATCGTCGTCAATACGTCCGGCTGCGGCACCACGGTGAAAGACTATGGGTTCATGCTCCGCACCGATCCCACCTATGCCGACAAGGCCGCGCATATGTCGAGCCTGACCAAGGACATAACGGAGTTTCTTGTCGCTTTGCCGTTGGCGCTTAAAACGAACGTTCCGGAGCTCACCGTTGCTTACCATTCGGCCTGCTCGTTGCAGCACGGTCAGCGCATTCGCAGCCAGCCGAAGGAACTCCTCGGCAAGCTCGGCTTTATGGTGAAGGACATACCCGACGGACATTTGTGCTGCGGCTCCGCCGGCACCTACAATATTCTTCAGCCCGCCATTGCAACGCGGCTGCGCGAGCGTAAAGTCGAGAACATTGAAAGCACGCGGCCTGATGTGATCGCAGCGGGCAATATCGGCTGTATCACGCAGATCGCGGCGGGCACCGAGCTTCCAATTGTTCATACGATCGAGTTGATCGATTGGGCCACTGGCGGTCCATGTCCGGCCGCACTGCGGTCGCTCAGTTCGCGTATAGCCAGCCGGGGTTCAACTTCAATCCAGTAGACAGATCGGGAGGCGATCATGGCGAAGAAGGCAAAGTCGAAAAAGAAATCTGCGAAAAAGAAGAAAGCCGCTCCGGCGCGGAAGAAGAAGCTGATGAAGGCTGCGAAGCGAAAGCCGGCCAAGAAAAAAGCAAAGAAGGCAGTACCGAAGCGGAAGGCAGCGCCGAGAAGCGCAAGGCAGCACCGAAGAAGCCTGCGCCAGTCATGGCCGCTCCGGCCCCTGCGCCAGCACCCGAGCTCAGGCACCTGCTCCGGCGCCATCGTGGACGCCCCCGGTTCGGGTTTTGGCGGCGGCAACAGCTAGCAGCTTTACGCCGCGTAGGTGACGCGACGTCCGGCTTTGCGCCGGCGTCGTGCCACTTGCGCGCCCAAACCTCTTTGCTTTGAGGTGCATTGCATAGGTCCGGTGGGGTCAATAGCATTGGCGCACCATAAGGATGGACGGCGAGGCGTCGCCGATCCGATGCCGGTAAAACCGGCCACTCGCTTTCCGGGAGGTGCGTAATGCCGACCTACAATATCTTGCTGATGGGTGCGTCTTACGGCTCGCTATTGGCCTCGAAGCTTTTGTTCGGCGGTCATTCCATCCATCTCGTCTGCCTCCCGGCCGAGGCCGATCTCATCAACACCGAGGGCTTCAAGGTTCAGCTGCCGATACGCGGCCGCAAAGACCCGGTGCTGCTGGAATTGCGCAAGCTGCCCGGCAAAGTGTCTGCGGGGCCGGCAACCGGCGTCGATCCGAAGCAATACGACCTGATCGGCCTGTGCATGCAGGAGCCGCAATACCGTTCGCCCGGCGTTCGCGAACTGCTCGACGCGGTCGGCAAATCGCGCGTGCCCTGCATGTCGATCATGAACATGCCGCCGCTGCCTTACGTCAAGCGCATCCCCGGTCTCGACTACAAGGCGCTGGAGCCCGCCTACACCGATCCGCGCGTCTGGGACTCGGCTCGATCCGAAAAAGATCACGCTCAACAGCCCGGATCCGCAGGCGATCCGGCCGCCGGACGGCAAGGCCAATGAATTGCTGGTCACGCTGCCGACCAATTTCAAATGCGCGAAGTTCGAGGACGACAAGGACACGCAGATCATCCGCAACCTCGAAAAGGACGTCGATGCCGCGCGCTTCGATACGCCGGAAGGAAAGATCGAGCTGCCGGTCAAGCTCAAGGCCTATGACTCGATCTGGGTGCCGCTCGCCAAGTGGTCGATGCTGCTTGCCGGCAACTACCGCTGCATCACCAAGGATGGCATGCGCACCGCACAAGAGGCCGTGCATTCCAACATCGAAGAGTCGCGTTCGGTCTACAATTTTGTGTTCGATCTCTGCGTCAAGCTTGGCGCCAATCCGAACGATCTCGTACCGTTCGAGAAATACGCGGCAGCAGCGCAGTCGCTGACACGCCCGGCTTCGGCGGCGCGCGCCTTGCAAAACGGCGCGCCCAATATCGAACGCGCCGACAAGCTGGTTCAGCTCATCGCCCGGCAGAAAGGCTTGAGCAACGCGGCAATCGACGCCCAGGTGGCGCTGGTCGACGCCCGGCTGGATATCAATCGCAAAAAAGCGGCGGCGTAACGGTTTCCAGTCAGGCGACTTCGATGTCCTGCCAGAAGCCGAACAGGTCGCGGACCGCCTCCATTTCCGGACGGGGCGATTCGTAGGACCACGCGGCGCGCAGGTGTCGTTTGCCGCTGACCACGACGTCGTAAAACTGCACGCCGTGCGGACATTTCAGGTCGTCCGCGGTCTTTTCCGTCTTTTCCAGCCAGTCCATCCGCACCGCCGAGGGCGGAAAATACTGGTAGCCCTTGCAATCGACGATGCCGCTGCTCTGGGCGATCACCTGGCCGTCAACGACTGCTTTCATCACGAGGCCTCCATCGGCTTGCGACTATTCATTTGAGATCGCAGCGGAAAAAGGCAAGACGCGGAACCTCGGATGGCTCACGAATTGCGCGCAAAGGCTTCGGGGGCAAAACTATCCACAGCCGAGAACGCCAAAGGCTGAAACAAGAGCGGAATGGCGGGTCAAAAACCGCGTTTGCAGGCTGAAAAGTGTATCTCTCGCGCCACACCACCAGACAAAGTGTCTGAAAAAGGCCGAAACGCATAAAAAGGCAGCATCTGCCACCGTTTTAGACTTGGCTGTGTGACAAAAATTTTCGAAAAATCCACCCACGTCATTCGGGGTTCGTTGACGGAAATTGAGCTGGACTTGGTTGAGGCGAAAAGCCGGCGGCCGGGAACAGGGGACAAAAGGGGTTGAACGATGAAAAAGATAGCTTTCTCGCTCGCTTTAGCAGTTGGTCTGGCTTCGACCGCCGCGATGGCAGCCGACATGGCCGTAAAGGCTCCGCCGAAAGCGGCAGAGGCGCCAAATCCGTGGGACCTCGTCGTCACCGCGGCTCTGATGAACGATTATAATTTCCGCGGTATCTCCCAGTCTAATCACAAGCCGTCGACGCAGGCCGGATTCGAGCTCCGCTACAACACCAACCCGAGCCTGCAGTGGTACGGCGGCGTCTCCGGCGAGAGCATCAGCTTCCCGAATAACGCTGCGGCTGAAATCGACTTCTACGGCGGCGTTCGCCCGACCTTCGACAAACTCGCCCTCGATGTCGGCGCTTGGTACTACTACTATCCGGGCGGCGAGTGCTTCGGTTTTGCCGCAGGCCCGACCAACAATTGTAATGCGAACGGCGGCGGCGTGCCGGCTGGCGCCTCGGTTCCCGAGCCCGGTTTCTCGCCTCTTGGCAACGGTAACTTCGCCAAGGCGCACGCAAGCTTCTACGAAGTCTACGGCAAGGCCACTTACACCTTTAACGATAGCTGGGCCGCTGGAATTCAGGAGTGGTATTCTCCGTCAGTATCGAACACCGGTGCTTATGGCTGGTTCACCACCGGCAACGTCACCTGGACCGCTCCCGGCACGTTGCTGCCGAACGGCCTTGGGATGTATATCTCCGGCGACCTTGGCTACTGGGCTCTCGGCAGCAGCGACAGCTTCTACGGCACGGGCGTGCCCGGAAATCCGTTTTTCTCCAGCGTGAAATATACCAGCTACGCCACGTGGGACGTCGGTGTCGGCTTCACCTACAAGGTGCTGACGCTTGATCTGCGCTACTATGACACCAACCTGACGAAGGCGGAGTGTAACGTCTTCACCAGCGCCCAGAATGCGACGTTCTCGCCTGGTAACGTGACGTACTCAAAACCCGGGCGGTTTCGGCACCAACTGGTGCAGCGCGGCCTTCGTTGCGAAACTCTCGGCCTCGGTCGACTTCGCTTCGAACCTGAAATAATCGGCTGAAGTTCTTCAGTTAAGGCCGGTGGCAGCAACGCCACCGGCCTTTTCTTTTGTCGCGAGCCAAACAGCGGACCGGAAAATTTCCCGTCTTACTCGGCCGCTGAATTGAGCGGGACGTCGCGCACCTGATTGACCGTCTGACCGGCAATTACATCGACCCGGCGGCGGTGGAACGCCGTCAGCGTCGAGCGGTGGCCGATGGAGACGATGGCCGTGCCTTTGAGCCGGTCCTGCAGCACCCGATAGAGCTGCGCTTCAGCCGCCTCGTCGAGCGATGCGGTTGCCTCATCGAGCAACAGATAGTCCGGTACATGGAGCAGGGCGCGGGCCGCGGCGAGCCGCTGCTGCTCGCCAAGCGATAGCATCCGGTTCCAGTGCGCTTCCTCGCCAAGCCGCGCCACGAGGTGAGGCAGTCCCACTGCGGTCAATGCATCGGCAAGCTTCGCGTCGTCAAACGTCCCGGCACGGGCCGGATAGGTGATCGCATCGGCAAGCGTCGCTACCGGAAAATACGGCCGCTGCGGCAACAGCATGATTCTGGCGTCGCTGGGCACCGCGACGCGGCCTGAGCCAAACGGCCAGATGCCGGCGATGGCGCGGAACAGCGTCGATTTGCCGGCGCCCGACGGGCCGGTTACCAGGACGCGATCTCCGGCGGGCAGAACGAGGTCCTCCGCATCGATCAGCGGCGCGCCAGTCGGCAGCCGGACAGCGAGGTTTTCGACTGTGATGGCGTTGGCACCTTCACGCGGCACTGTTTCAATTGCGGGCTGGGTCAGCGCCACGGCGCGGCCGGCCTCGATTGCGGCCTCGAAACCCGAAAGCCGCGCGACAACTGCCTGGTATTCCGCGATCGAGCGATACGCGGTGACGAAGTAGGACAACGCATTCTGCACGCTATTGAAGGCGGAAGCGGTCTGCATCATCCCGCCAAGCTGCATTTTGCCGGCGAAATAGACCGGAGCCACCATGACGTATGGGAAGATCACCGCGGCCTGGCTGTAGCTCTGGGTAAACCACATCAGCTTCTTCTGCCGCTTCATGATGGCGATCCAGTTGGTGACCACCAGACCGAAGCGGGTGAGATGACGTTCGCGTTCGGCAGCCTCGCCGCGGAGCGATGCGATCTGTTCCGCGTTCTCGCGCGACCGCACCAGGTTGAAACGGAAGTCGGCTTCAAAGCGCTGTTGCTGAAAATTCAGCGGAATGAGCGGCCAGCCGATCAGATGTGTCAGCCAGGTGCCGATTACCGCGTAGATCAGTGCTGCCCAGACCAGATAACCGGGGATGCTCATGCCGAACAACTCGAGCGGCGCATCTTCCGAAAGCCGCCACAGAATGATGACGAACGAACCGAGCGTGACACAGGAATTGAGCAGTCCTAGTCCGATCGAAAGCGTGTTCTGGGTGAATGATTGCAGGTCCTCGGCAATGCGCTGGTCGGGGTTATCGGCGACATCGCCGATGAGCTGCATGCGATAGTGGTTGGCGGTGTTAAGCCACTGTCGCAGATAAGTTTGTGTCAGCCAGCGCCGCCAGCGGATCTGCAGCCAGAAATTCAGATAGATCTGGTAGACCGCGAGCAGTGTGAAGACAGCCGCTATAATGCAGAAATATACGATGGCGCGGACAAAGCCGTTCCAGTCGTGGTCTTGCAGCGTGTTGTAGAAAAAATTGTACCAAGTGTTCAGGATCACGTTGATCGCGACGATAGCGAGTTCGATCGCGACCACCGCGCCGAGCAGGATTCGCGCCGGCCAGCGGTCCTCGGAGCGGAAATAGGGCACCGACAGCCGCCAGATGACGGCGAACGACGAGGCAAGGCGTTTCACGAAATTCCTCCAAATTGATCGTCACGGTGCAATGCGGAAATACCAGAGCGCACAAGCAAGAAATTACGAAGTACATTCGCCGGATTTGCGATGGTGCGTTGCAATATCATGAACCCGTCTGGAACTGCAGTAGGCTGGAAAGGCGATACACCGCGACCATTAGTCGTGTGCACACGTTGGGCAGTTCGCCCAATTGATAAGCAGTAAATCTTGCCTTCTCCGTGTCGAAGCGGGCATTCTCGGTGTCCGCATGCCCGGCCAACGGGCGGCGAAACAATAATAATCGTTCGCAAGTCCTAAGCTGGGGAGGAATTGCCAAATGTTCACTCAAATTCTCGATCCAACCGGGAACCTTTTCGTGACCTGGCTGGTCGCGCTTATTCCGGTGGTCCTGCTGCTGGTATTGCTGGCAGGACTTCGCATGTCGGCATGGCTCGCGGTGCTGATCGGTTCGATTGTCACCTTCGTGCTCGGCCTGTGGGTCTGGAAGATGCCGTTCGGCGACGGGCTCAACGCGTACCTTTACGGCTCCGCGACCGGCGTGTGGAACGTCGACTGGATCACGTTCTGGGGCGTGATGCTGTTCAATACGCTGGTCACGACCGGCGCATTCGACAAGCTGCGTCGCTGGCTTATTCAACAGGGTACGCGCGATGTCCGCGTCCAGACCATCCTGTTTGCCTGGGCGTTCGGCGCACTGCTCGAGGGACTGGTTGGCTTCGGCTATCCATGGGCCTTTGTTGCGCCGATCCTGATCACACTCGGCATTCCGGCGCTCGACGCCATTCGCGTCGCAGCGATCGCCAATAACGCGCCGGTGTCGTACGGCGCGCTCGGCGCACCGATCATCGCGCTTGCCGCGGTGACCGGCATGCCGCTGCTTGCGCTGTCCGCTTCGGTCGGCAAGATCGTCGCTATCCTCGCGCTCTTGCCGCCATGGATCCTGCTCTACCTCGTCAGCGGCAAGCAGGGCATGAAAGGCGGCTGGCCGCTCGCCATCGTCGGTTCGCTCGGCTACGTCGCCGGCCAGTTGCCGACCTCGATCTATCTCGGGCCGTATCTGCCCGACGTGATCGGCGCCATCGTCTGTTTCGCCTGCCTGCTCGTGCTGCTCAAAGTCTGGCGGCCGGCGCAGACGCTCGGTTATGGCGGCGTGCCGGTGACCGCGGCGCAGGAAGCGCAAGCCGAGGGTCATGGTCTGACCGCCGGCGAAGTCTTCCAGGGCTGGCTGCCGATCATCGTGCTGGTCGTCATCGTCGTTGCCTGGACCGGACCATGGTCGTCGCTACCGGGCGTGAACTGGCTGCATCTTGCGGTCTCGGCTGCGTCCTCGATCGCGCCGGGTGCGACCATCACAGCGGCGTTCGACTTCAAGCCGTTCGTCGGCGGGTCAGCTATTCTCGTTTCGTGGATCGTGGTTTCGATCCTGATGCGAGTCAGCATGGCCCAGGTCGGCGAGATCTTCGCCAAGACCTGGTCGCAAATGTGGGGCGCCTGCCTCGTCGGCGTCTTCATCTTCGGCCTTGCCTTCGTGTTCAACTATTCGGGCATGGCCGGCTCGCTCGCCAAGGCCTTCTCCGTGCTCGGACCTTACTTCATCGTCGTTGCTCCGCTGCTTGGTTTCATCGGCGTGGCGCTGTCCGGCTCGAACACCTCGACCAACGCCATGTTCGGCAAGTTCCAGGCGCTGGTCGGGCAACTGCTCGGCTTCCCGCTGATGCTGTTGCCGACGCTCAATTCGGTGGGAGCCGAGATCGGCAAGCCGATCGCGCCGCAGACCGCGAGCGTCGGCGTGTCGACCAGCGAGTTTGTCCGCAATGAAGGCGAGGTGATCCGGCATAATTTCGGCTGGACCCTCGTGCTGCTGGTCTACCTCGTACTGATCGGTGTCGCCTGTTACCTGTTCTTCCCGGACATCGCGCAGTTGCCGAAGGCGTAATGCACCGCGAATAGTGAGAGCGGCGAATGGCGAATAGGGGCTTCCCCCCTGTTCGCTATTTCGCTATTCGCTACCCGCCATGACCAATTTGAAAGCTGCGCTAGCCCTTCTCGCAATCGCGATCTGTCCAGCCCAAATCCACCCTGCCCAGGCAAATGGAACTTTTCCATTCGGCAGCGAGCTCGTGCTCGATGCCGCGCCGATGCACGGCACCAAGCGGATGCCGATGCTCGAGATCGACGATAACGGCGCGACGTCGATCGATTTGTGGTGCACCAGTGTGCAGGCTCAGGCCACGGTCGGCGCCGACGGCACCATCACCATCGTTCCCGGTGCGTCGCAGCCCGCGCAATGCACGCCGGAGCGCGAAAGTCTCGACCAGGACCTCATCGCCACGCTGGCCGGAGCGACAAGCTGGCGGCGCAACGGCGATCTTATCGAGCTGTCCGGTTCCTCGACGCTCCGCTTCCGCCTCATGACGAATTGATTTTTCGTCATCCGCGGTGTGAAGGGCGAAAGCCCGCGCTGCCCAGTTATTCCGCCGCCACCTTCGTCACCGGCGGCGGGTTCGCCAGACTCACCTTGTTGCGGCCGAGGAGCTTGGCGCGATAAAGCGCCTCGTCGGCCTGCTTCAGCAGCGCCTGGATGCCAGGCATGCTCAGCGTCGCATCGGCGACACCGATGCTGACTGTCATTTTCATCTCCGCGCCTGGTCCGCCGGCAGGCGTCTGCGCCACTTTCTGGCGCAGTCGTTCGGCGACGACGCCGGCCTGCTGGACGTCGGTCTCCGGCAGCAGCATCACGAATTCATCGCCACCGATGCGGGCCAGAATATCGGTCGGACGCTTGTCCTGACGCGCCAGTTCGGCGAGATGAACGATGGCCTGATCTCCGGCGTCGTGGCCGAGCTTGTCGTTGATGAATTTGAAGTGATCGATGTCGAACATCAGTAGCGACAACGGCCGTTGATAGCGCTGGAAGCGTTGCCATTCGGCGGCAGCCAGCGTCATGAAGTGACGGCGATTGTTCAGGTCCGTCATGCTGTCGGTCGTCGCGAAGTGATGCTGTTCGGCGGCATCGCGCACGAGGTCGGTCACATCGCTGTAAGTCAGCATTCGCCCGCCGTTCGGCAGCACGGCGCATTGCAGGCGCATCGTCCTGCCGTCGGACAGGACGACGTCGGCCGGGGTCGGGTCGCCGTTGCGAACGGTGGTAATGCGCTCGGCAATGTATTTGTCGAGCCCTTCCTGAGGAACGCCGCTGGCATTGGTGAGCCGCGTCGTGTTCACCAGTTCCGCGTAGTTCAGTTTGCGCTCGGCGATTTCGTCCGACACCTTCCACATCTTGCGCGCGGCGCGGTTCATGAATTGAACGCACAGATGCGAGTCGAGCAGTGAAATACCCTGTTCGACATTGTCGAGCGCATTTCGCAAGTTTTGCAGTTCGTCGGCTTGGTGCACGATATCGGTGATGTAGGTATAACTGAGCATCCGGCCGCCGTTCGGCAACGCCGTGCAATGAAACCGGATGACTTCACCATTGGCTTGACGGAGATCCGCCGGAGTAGGATCGCCGACGCGAACGCGTGCTACGCGTTCGGCGATATAGTCCTTCAGCTCGTTTTCAGGAACGTCGTAGGCGCGGATGTCGCGGCCATGATGCATCAAGGCAATAAAGGCCGGCTTGGCATCGGCTTTGCTGTCGGGCAATCGCCACATTTTGCGGAAGGCGCGATTGATGAATTGCGCGCGCAACTCGTTGTCGAGCAGAACGACGCCGAATGGCACTTCATAGAGCGCGGCCCGGAGCGACAAGAGCTCGCTGCGGACGACGTCGGTGGAAGCTGCGGGTGCCGTCGCATTGTTTTGTCCCGGCTTGATGGTGTCCTCCTTCGATCCGGCACGGTCCGGCTTCTGCGAGCGGAATTCGACGCCGATCCGGTTTTCGCTGTGCCAGATCGCGACGCATTTGTGCGTTACGCTTTCGTCGCCGATCTGTAACTCGAAGGCTGGCGGAATGCCGGCGAGGCTTGCCACCCGAATACAGGCGCCGTTTTCGGACAGATTGCGGACAACGCAATCGATCACCGAGCGCCGGTCATTGATCAGGATTTTGCCCTGAAGCAGAGACCGGTTGCGCGCCACTTTGCGGCGCTCCTGCATGGTCTGATCTTGCATGGTCCGCATCCTCCCGTTGGAAAGACCATTTCAAGCCGTGTTCAAACCAGGCCAGCATTGCGCCGCGCGTCTTACAGAAGGCTAATTGGAATGTCGGCATTTGCGTTCATGATGAGTGCGCGCTTGACGCGTTGCCGGTAAACCTCGTGCCGGCGTAAGCCGATTATTCACCAAGCGATGCAGCGGAGTGTGGGGAGGGGGCGAAAAAGCGCAGTCCAGACGCGCTGGTTCCAACGCCAATCCTCAATTAGCATGGCCATCCCTCGTCGGGGACGAACAACTGCTATCCGAGCGTTAAGCAAGGCTCCGGCGATAGCCTACAGACAGGTTAAAAGCAGCGTGGACTTACAATTCGGCATTTTCGACCATCTGGATCGCAATGATTTGCCGCTGCGCGACTATTACGAGCAACGGCTGCAGGTTATCGAGGCGTTCGATCGCTGCGGCTTTTACGCCTACCACCTCGCCGAGCATCATTTCACGCCGCTTGGAATGGCGCCGTCTCCCAGTGTGTTTCTGTCGGCGATCGCGCAGCGCACCAGCCGGCTGCGGTTCGGCACGTTCGTCTACGCGCTTCCGGTGCATCATCCGCTGCGCGTGCTCGAGGAAATCTGCATGCTCGATCACCTGAGCGGCGGCCGGCTGGAAATCGGCTTCGGCCGCGGCTCGGTGCCGTTCGAGATTTCCTATTACGGGCAGAACGCGGAGGAGCGGCAGGACATCTATGCCGAGCGGCTCGAGCTTATTCTCAAGGCGTTCACGGCAAAAAATCTTACCTGGAACGGCAAGTACGACCAGTTTGAAAACGTCCCGATGGAATTCGCGCCGTTGCAGAAGCCATATCCGCCGCTCTGGTACGGCGCCCATTCGCCGGACAGCGCGGAACGCGCCGCCCGCAAGGGTCTCAATGTCGTGACCAACGACATGCCGGACAATGCGCGCGCCATCATGGCGCGCTATCGCCAGGTCTGGGCCGAGGCACAGGGTTCCGCGGCGCCGCCCAAGATGGGCATTGTACGTTTTATTGTCGTCGCGGACAGCGATACCGAAGCGCTGAAAATCGCCCGGCGCGCCTATCTGCGCTGGCGATCGAGCTTCAGCTACCTCTCGGAACTCAACGGTACGCTGCCGCAGTCACCGCTGCACGCGGAAAGTTACGACGCCGTGATCCAGCAGGGACAGGCCATCGCCGGATCGCCGGACACCGTGAGCGAATTCCTGGCCACGCAATTCGAGGACAATCCAGCGAATTATGTGGTCGGACAATTCTGCTTCGGCGATCTCACCCTTGCCGAAATGCTGCGTTCGACGGAGCTGTTTGCCGCGCACGTCATGCCGGCGGTACGAAACGCGCGCAGCCAGCCTGGCAAGCGGGCGGCCGAGTGAAGGCGGGAGTTTCTGCCGTTCACGGAAAAGGCGAGTCAAGGATCAGGCCGAGGCTGGCGCCGATACAGGCCAGCCCGGCGATAAGCAAACATCCCGCGACGCGTTCGACGGTGTCCTGATTTTCAAAATAGCGATCGCCTTTGTAAGCCAACACGCCGCCGGCCACGGCGATAAAAAGTCCGGATTGGCTCAAAAGTGCGGCGTGCGACATCGTGCAGTCTGACGACTTTGAGGGATTTGCTTTGCGGACGTACTGCGAGCGGTGACAGGCAGAAAATCAATCTGCGTAAGGCGTACGGAAGGTCTTAAGGCGTACGGAGGTCTTGCAATGAAATGCGCCGGAATAACCAGCGCATGCAGGCGGGAAATTCGATTAATGCATGCGGATTGCAGTCGCCGGTGTCAATTGCTGTAAAACCTTACATCAGCGGCTCAGGCACCTGTGGATTCCCGAAAACAAAAAGGGCGCGGATTGCTCCGCGCCCTTCATGATTTTGCAGAAAGCGGTGAGGCTTAGAAGCCGCCCATGCCTCCCATGCCGCCCATACCGCCGCCACCCGGCATTGCCGGCATGGCCGGCGCATCCTTCGGCACTTCGGCAATCATGGCTTCCGTGGTGACCAGCAGACCCGCGATCGAGGCTGCGTCTTGCAGCGCGGCGCGTACTACCTTGGCCGGATCGACGATGCCCTTGTCGAGCATGTCGACATACTCCTCGTTCTGCGCATCGAAGCCGAAAGTCTCCGACTTGTTCTCGAGGATCTTGTTGACCACGATCGAGCCTTCGACGCCCGAGTTCTCGGCGATCTGACGCACCGGCGCTTCGACGGCCTTCAACACGATGTTGATGCCGGTCTGGACGTCGGGGTTGGAGTTGGTCAGCTTGCCAATCGCCTTCTTGGCGCGCAGCAGCGCAACGCCGCCGCCCGGCACGATGCCTTCCTCGACCGCGGCGCGGGTGGCATTGAGCGCATCCTCGACGCGGTCCTTCTTCTCCTTGACCTCGATTTCGGTCGCGCCGCCAACCTTGATCACCGCAACGCCGCCGGCGAGCTTCGCCAGCCGCTCCTGCAGCTTCTCACGGTCGTAGTCCGAGGTGGTCTCCTCGATCTGCGCCTTGATCTGGCCGACACGGGCCTCGATCTCTTTCTTCTTGCCGGCGCCGTCGACGATCGTGGTCTTTTCCTTTTCGATCACGATCTTCTTGGCGCGGCCGAGCATCGCGGTGGTCACGCTCTCAAGCTTGATGCCGAGGTCTTCGGCAATGAGCTGGCCGCCGGTGAGAATGGCGATGTCTTCGAGCATGGCCTTGCGACGATCGCCGAAGCCCGGCGCCTTCACTGCCGCGACTTTGAGGCCGCCGCGCAGCTTGTTGACCACGAGGGTCGCCAGCGCTTCGCCTTCGATGTCCTCGGCAATGATCAGCAGCGGCTTGCCCGACTGCACCACCGCCTCGAGCACCGGCAGCATCGCCTGCAGCCCGGAGAGCTTCTTTTCGTGCAGCAGCACGTAAGCGTCTTCGAGCTCCGCCACCATCTTCTCGGCATTGGTGATGAAGTATGGCGAGAGATAGCCGCGGTCGAACTGCATGCCCTCGACGATATCGACTTCGGTGTCGAGCGACTTGGCCTCTTCGACCGTGATAACGCCTTCGTTGCCAACCTTCTGCATCGCTTGCGCGATCATCTTGCCGACGTTGGAGTTGCCGTTCGCCGAGATGGTGCCGACCTGGGCAACTTCCGAGGACGACGCGACCTTCTTGGCGCGCTTCTTGATGTCTTCGATCACGGCGGCGACCGCAAGGTCGATGCCGCGCTTGAGGTCCATCGGGTTCATGCCGGCGGCAACCGCCTTGGCGCCTTCCCTCACGATCGCAGCCGCAAGCACGGTCGCCGTCGTGGTGCCATCGCCGGCCACGTCGTTGGTCTTCGACGCAACCTCACGCACCATCTGCGCGCCCATGTTCTCGAACTTGTCTTCAAGCTCGATTTCCTTGGCGACAGTGACGCCGTCCTTGGTGATGCGCGGTGCGCCGAAGCTCTTGTCGAGCACGACGTTGCGGCCCTTCGGGCCGAGGGTGACTTTCACCGCATTGGCCAGCGTCTCCACGCCGCGCAGCATGCGGTCGCGGGCGTCGCCGGAAAATTTTACGTCTTTCGCAGCCATTTCAAATTTCTCCTGGATGTTTCGTTGCGGCTTAGGCGATCACGCCCATGATGTCGGACTCCTTCATGATCAGGAGCTCCTCGCCGTCGAGTTTCACTTCGGTGCCGGACCACTTGCCGAACAGCACGCGATCGCCGGACTTCACACCGATCGGAATGAGTTTTCCCGCTTCATCACGGCCGCCGGGGCCAACCGCCACGACCTCGCCCTCGGAGGGCTTTTCCTTCACCGTATCGGGAATGATGATGCCGCCCTTGGACTTTTCCTCGGCATCGATACGCTTGACGACCACGCGGTCATGCAGTGGCCGGAACTTCGTCTTCGCCATGATTATCCTCTCGACCGCGTCTCGGCGGCATTGGCGTTTCACAGAAACGTTAGCTATTTCAGCACTTTAGCACTCTTAACAATTGAGTGCCAAAGGCTGCCGCGGAAATAAGGTTTGGCGCGGGGACTGTCAAGCCGCGCGGCGAGGCCGGCGCCGGGGCTGTGCCGGATGGTGAACGGGCCAGGGCCGGCAATACGGCCGCCGTATCGTTCGAAATTCTGTCCGGGCCGCGCGATACTGCTAGACTGATGCCGCAAGGACGAAAGGGACCTCAAACAGCATGCGTGCGCTAAGTCTCGACCAGGCCAACAAGATCATTGCAGCGACATTCGCCAAGGCGAAGAAGGAGCGCTGCCGCCCGATGAGCGCGATTGTTCTCGATGCCGGCGGGCGGGTGAAAGCATTTCAGAAACAGGACAATGCCTCGATGCTTCGCTTCGAGGTTTGCTACGGCAAGGCTTATGCTTCGCTGGCGCTCGGCCGGCCATCAAAGCTCGTTTTGCAGAAGGCGAACGAGAAGCCGCAGTTCATGCAATCCATCGAGAACCTCGCCGACTATCCGCTGTTCCTCGAAGGCGGCGGCCAGCTCATCCGCGACCGCGACGGCGAGGTTATGGCGGCGATCGGTGTCACGGGCGACGCCAATGAAATGGACGATATCTGCGCTATCGCCGGCATTCATGCGGTTGGTCTGCGCGCGGATTCGGATTTCTTCGGCGATGCCGACGCCATGCGCGAATTGAGCATTCACAAATCCGCGCCGCTGCAGGATCCGCGCCAGCCGCCGGTCAAAGCCCCGGCAGGGGCAGGGCGCAACGGCGTAAAGCGGCGAAACGGCCAACATATCGCCAAAACCGGGCCATAAGGCTTTAGCCTCGGGGGAAACTTTGCAACTAAGTGGAAAGAACCGAGGGGTAAAACCGAAGCATTGGCGGGAGCCGGGGGCCGATGGCTTTAAGCCGGTCCGGATTGGCGGTAGGATTTTGAGGGGGAGCACTTCATGAACGCGTCGCTCCGCGAATTCCGGATTCTGGCGGGTGTGGTCGGCCTGTCGGCCATCGTGCTCGCCGGGTGCAGCACCAACACCCCGTCCCTTGAGTCTCCTGCGGCCGCCCCGGCGGCAGGCCCCTCGATGCCCTCACAGTACCGGCCCGAAGAAATGGTCGGCCGCTGGGGTTACGGCGCCTACCACAACGATTCCGACCTCGCCCGCACCACTTCGGCGGCCCGCGCGCAGTGCGGCCAGCCGGTGATCATCAACCGCGGCCCAAGCGGCGGCGTGATGATGTATCTCGCCGACAGTGCAGACCTGCAGGAACTGGTGCTCAAAGGCTCTCCCGGCGGCAAGAATTATATCGGCCCGCCCGGCGATGCCGGCGGCGCGCAGGATCGTGAGATCGTGTCGTTCGACGGGCGCACCATGGTGCTGCGCTGGATCGATCCGGAAGTCGCCGGCCGTTACGGCGTCGGCGTCTATGTTCGCTGTGCGGCGGAGGGTGCTGCTCCGCGCCCGGCTCCGCGTGCTGCCGGCGGCAAACCGATGAAGCCGCAATAATCGTTTTGTTTGGTGTCAGCCGCCCTTAAGGGGGTTAGTTGCCGAACATCTTGTCGATTTCGGTCTGGCTGACGTGACCGGAATCTTTTTCGAGCCGCGGCCCGTGCAGGTATTGCGACCCGTCTCGCCGGGCGCTCGCGGAATCCCGGGCGATGTCTTCCAGTACGCGGGCGACGTGATCCTCAACGAAGTTGAGGATCGACAGCACCTTGCTGATGCGCTGGCCGGTGAGATCCTGGAAATTGCAGGCCTCAAAAATGCGGATGATGTGATCCTGGATATCCTGCACCAGGCCCTGCTCGAACTTGCCGTTAAGTGCCGCGGACAAGTTCTTCGTCGCCTGATCGATCTCTTCGGCGGCGGCGAGAACACGCTGCGTCGCCAGCTCGGTGGTGTTGGCGACTTCGGCAAGTTCGTGCGCGATCCGCGTCATCGGCGGTGCGTCGGCCGGTAGCGTCGCGCTGTTGGCCTTGATGGCGCCGTTGTCGATGGCGCCGACGATCAGGCTGAGTTCGGAGGCGAGGCGCTCGTTCCCGGCATCACCCGGCGTGTTGTTCGCCTGCTGCATCGCCGCCGCCGTCAGCATGGCGCGGAGCGCGGCAATCTCGTTCATCAGTTCGGCGTGACGCAGCGGCGCCTGAACTTCGACAACCGCGTCACGCGGCCGCAGCGCACCCGTTCTTTCGATGCGGAAGACTTTGCGCGGTTCGGCCATTATTGCGGGACCTGTTCAAAAAGGGACACTACGCAAATACGCTTAATACCGGTTCACAACTTGCCGGCGTTGCAAGCGAGCTGTGTTGGCAGAGACGCGACGCGGCGTTAACCATGAGCCGCCGTCCTTCATTCAATATAAACCGTAACTTGATGAACGATGTGCAAAGAGCATCGCCGCAGGGCGTGCGCTGAAAAAATTTACCAAACAGTCGAGTTTTAAGTTTCAATTCATCATGCGGGCGAGCGGTGTGTCGTTGCCGGACGCTCGGGTGTGGTGTGTCAGCGTACAGAGTGAAGCAATGCGGCGTATCTGCAATTTCGCGCTCGTAACGAGCGCGCTCTATGGTTCGTGTTCTCTTGCTCCGGCCTTTGCGCAGGCCGGCGGTCCGGCGAACAACAGCGGCTTCATCCAGATGATCTTTGCCGATGTGGCGCGCGAGCCCACCGTGCCACGGCCCTATCAGCCCGAGCCACAATATCTGAGCTATCGGGCACGATCTGCACAGCAGCAGTCTTCACCACAATCGGGGGATGACAGCGCCGTGCCGGAGCAGACCGCGAGTGCTGCGCCGGCCGAGCCGGCCGGCTATCAAACGGCGCCTTCCTCCGCAGCGCCTGCTGGACAACGTGCGCGGCGTCCGCAGGCCGCTGCTCCCGGCTTTGACTACACCCGGCTCATCCCGATGCCGGAAGTCGGCTACCAACCGCTGCCGCCGGTGCAGCAGATCGCGCCTGCTTCGGTCGCGTCCGCCCCGGCGTCTTTTGCGCCGTCAAGCGACGGTGACATGGCGCATCCGGCGGTCGATCCGAAATTCGACCGCCAGACCGTCGATTACAGCAGCCCCGAAACGGCCGGCACCGTCGTGATCGATACCCCGCATCACTTCCTGTATCTCGTTGAGGAGCAGGGCAAGGCGATGCGTTATGGCATCGGCGTTGGCAAGCCCGGCTTTACGTGGAAGGGCATCAAAACAGTCACCGCGAAAAAGGAGTGGCCGGATTGGGTTCCGCCGCCCGAGATGCTGCAGCGGCGGCCAGAACTGCCGCGCTACATGGCCGGCGGCCCGGAAAATCCGCTCGGCGCGCGTGCGATGTATCTCGGCTCGACGCTCTATCGCATCCACGGCTCCAACGAGCCCTGGACGATCGGCGGCGATGTGTCGTCCGGCTGCATCCGCCTGCGCAACGCCGACGTGATCGATCTCTACGGCCGCGTGCAGGTCGGCGCCAAGGTCGTGGTGATGTGAGTGCGCAGGCACGTTCGCGTTGGTCTGAACCATCGGCCAGGCGACCCGGCTACAGCGCAGCAGTGAGGTTTCGCAGCGTGGCCATGTACTCATAAAATTCGCCGCAATGTCCGCTTCGCCCCGAAAGCGACCGAGTTGCTGCGCGGCAGCGAGATGACGCAAGGGTCCATGAGCAGACAATTACTGCTCCGTCGGCCTGATCGGGAAATGCAATTATAGACGTGCCTGTGTCAGCGCTGCCTTCCTGTCAGCCAGCCCGCTGCCGCGGTTCCGACGGTAAGTATGCAATGATACGGCTTCCCGGAACGGGTGCTTCTTCTCGATACACGAAAATGGCTCCCGCATCGCCGGCCACCGGCTTTGCGAATTCAAAATCATTCTCATCGGCAGCAATGTCGAGATAGATAAAATGTCGTCCCTCCTGTCGACAGCGCGATACGAGTTCTTGGGCGACCTGCCGACCGTCGATGACGTGCTTTTTTACCAGTTCGGGCCATTGCTCTTCTGGCTGGTCCTGGCAGGGAATGTGTTGAGGACAGAGGTAAAAAAGCTTGGCAGCGGCGAACCAGGCTGGGTAGGCGGTTAATGGCCGAACGAGACTGTCGAAGGTGTTATTGACGAAATAACAGATGACATAGCCTCGCGCCCGAAGAGCCTTAAAAAATGGAGGGCAGGACGCGTCGAGATACTGCAAGACCGGTTCATCGATGTAAGTCCGTTTCGACACAGCTTTATAAAGATCTTCTACGATGGCTATTGCGTATTTCATAAGATCCGCATCGGTCAGAGCCGCGGTTTGAAGCGCTACCGCATCATTTAAAGCCACGAGCTCCTTTGGCCGATCAGCCTCGGGTGTTGCTTCGATCAGGCGCGAAAAACGCTCGATCGCGTCCACCCGATCATCCCAATAGGCCGTGATGTGCGGCAAATTCCAGTTTTGCATCGTGTCAGACGCTCCGTTATTGCCGGTCGATACGGTTGGCAAATTGCTTTATATCTTCGGCGAGCCCCATAAGGCCGTGTGTTTGCGCCAGCGCCTGCGCCTTTCGCATGTCGGGCAGGGCTGCCGCAGCCATTCCAGTGACCGCGTAAAATAGCCGGGCCTGATCGAACATAGCACGCGCCTCGCCCTCGACGTTTCCGGTCTCGCGGTAAAGCGTCTCGGCTTCCTTGAGGGCGCGGGTGGCTTCACCGCCTCGGCCATTTGCCTCAAATCGTATCGCCTCGGCGGCGAGGCAGGTCGCCAGGCCCGATTTGTCCGCTAGTTTGCGAAAGATTATCTCTGCTTCGAGAAGCACCTCTGTTGATTGAGAGTCTTCGCGACGGAGTGACAACAAATTCGCATGAACCAAGAGGCCGGTCGCTAAATTGGCGTTATCACCAATGGATCGGCATAGTTGTTCCTGTTCAATCACATCCTTGAAGGAGCTATCCAGATCCAAGCCATATTGTACCCGGATGTTGGCCCGAAGCAGTAATGTGTCAGCAAGGTTGTTCCTGTCATCGATACGCCGGCACAGGGTCGCTCGCGCATCAAGCACCCGAATAGCCTCATTTGCGTCCTGTCGCGATGAATATGCGAAGGCCTGAAACAGCAGAGAATTGCGCAGCCCCTCAGTTAGTCCGATGTCGCGAGACACCTTCTCTTGTTGCTGAAATTTGGCGAGCGCCGCGTCACGGTCGCCCAGACGCAAAAAAGCCTGGCCTTGATTGCCAAGGCAGATACAAAGTGTGTCGTAATTGCCTATTTCTCTTGAAATACGCTCAACTTCCGACAGAAGGCGCAAAGTCGACACTGGATCAGCTTTCGTAACGATGGCCGCTTTGTTGTTGAGCAGGTCGCAAAGCAACGCCTTGTCGTTTGCTTCACGGGCCAACGCCTCGGATTGATCGAACAGTGTCAGTGCGTCGTGATGTTTGCCGGCGGCTTCAAAATATATCGCCTGATTTCCAATGGCCGCCGCGCGTGTCCTGGCACTACCGCGCCGACGTGCCGCATCGGCTGCCATTGCGATGATCGACAATGCGGCCTCAAGGTTTCCCGCCGTTCGTTCGTTTGCCGCAGTTTCGATTGCGAGGCCGACAAAGGAATCGACGTCGGTAATGTTAAGCTGCTCCATAACCTGGAAAAGGTAGCTTTGGAGCTTGCCGCTTTGTTTCGGGTAATGGAGTCGCAGAAAAATGAGCGACACCGGATGCATATAAACAAGATTGTCGTTAGGGTCTTCCAGGACCTTTTGATAAGCCTTCAGCGGCGCCTCAGGATTATGTTCAGTGACTTGGGCCCAATAGGCATAGACCTCGTGGGCTTTATCCTTCATCGCTGCTCCGATAAACGGCAGGTCGCCGAGAACGCCGGCAAGGCGATCCCACTCTTGCGCCTGAGTGAGTTGCCAGGGAAGTTCTGCGATTTTGCGCTGGGACAATTCGCGCGCCGCGAAATAATCGGCGAGCCGTATATGGATGTCGTGTTGCTGTCGTTCGCCGCCAAGATAGCGGTCCTTTACGGCTTGCCGAAGATAATCGTGGAAGAACGTCAATAAGCCAGAATGACTGACGAGCGATCGCTCGGCGGCGAGATAGAGTGGGGACCAATATGCGTGAGGCAGGGGCTCCCCATTTTTGCCCAACAGATCCAGCAACTCAGACTCTGACAGGCCCTGCCGCGCCGCCCAGATGGCGCAGAAGCTGTCCCGAACCAATCCGGGGCGATCGCGCTCATAATCGGTCTCGTAGCGGGCCAACATTCTCTGGAACAGGTCGCCGACTGTCGGTGCCGAGATGTAGTGCCGTATCTGATCGTTGAGTGTTTCGTAGATGCCCCATACGCGCAATTCCTCCAGCAAAGCCGTGAGGAATAACGGGTTACCAGACAACGGGGCCTCGGCAACAAGCGAAATCTGCGAACCGTCAAGTGCTTTTGTGTAACGGCCGAGATACGCGACGATCAGGCGTTTCCGCTCTTCCTCATCAAGCGGCGTTACGGTGAGGGTTGTCCACGCACGTCGCTGAATTTCCGCCAACGTCCGTCCAGGCAGCGTGGATGCGATCAGTCGCACCCGCGGCAGCAGGTCGTTCGGCAGCCACGCGAGGTCAGGTGCCTGATCGTGGTCTTCGAGCTGGTCGAGCCCGTCCAGCACAATAATCAGTCGATGCATCGCGCCGGCCATGCGCAAGGCGTCGGAGAGTGCCTTCCGCAGTGCCGCCGGCTCGTCGGGAGCCGGAAGCGACAGCGCGAAACGCCGATTGAGTTCACCGATGAGGCGTCGCGCGAGTAAGGCCCAATCGCTACTGACCGGGGAGGCGCCGATGAAATGGACGAAGACAAAATCCACGGGGTGCGTGGCTCGGTAATGGTCGGTCCAGTTGGCGAGTAGCGCCGACTTTCCCGAACCGGACTCGCCGAGCACGGCAAGTGGTACGCCATCCGCACGAGCATGAGCGTCGAGACGGTCGAAGTATTCATCGCGCCCGACGTAGATTTGAGCCCGTTGAGCCGCGAAGTTGTCGTGTAAGATAGCCTGTTGATCGAGCGGGTCTGGTAAGTTCTCGGCAGGAAATAATCGATCGATCAGACGCGTAAAATCTGCCAGCACCAACGCGCCAAGTTCTTCGGGCGAGCGGAAACTTTCGTGCAGTGCAATGCCGGAGCGGCGGATGCGTTCTTTCAGTGCGTCGAGCTTGGCCGCGGCATCGCTCGATGTCGCGTCGGCTGGCAGCGAACCCTGCATTGCCGCGGACGCGGCGTGATCGCGGAAATAGAAAAAGGCATGGCCAGCCATTTCCGGACTGTCGAGGACGCCACTGACCATCTCCAGCTCGGTGACTGATCGGCCGATATAGCGAGACAGCCAGGGTTCCTGCGCCAGCGTCGGTGGATCGATATGGTCGGGTACCCAGCCATAGCGATCACCAAGGAGTCCAATGAAATAAGGTCGACACCGGCGAATCTCCTCGAGGCAGATCGGCAGGACTCGCCCCTCTGCCTTTTGCTCATCGGTTACCCCCCACCGCAAATCAACTTCGCAAAAAGTGACGGCTCGCATTTCGCAAAGCTTGCGCAGTTGCGGAAAGGTTCGCTTGATGAGCTCCTCGCGCTCCGCCTGCATGTCGCGAAAAGTCGACGATACAAAGACGCGGATAACTCGGGCTGAGGTTTGTCCGAACTCTCGTGGATTGCTCATATTCAGCTCGATCACGTCACAGCCTACGTGAAAATCCTATAGTCCGCACTCTGACGCGCATGTCTTGTAATGGAGTCATTTTCGACCGATCCGACTAGGCGACGATCGACTCGCAGGCAGCCTTCTAGTTCAGCGTGACCCGCTGCCCTTCAAGCAGCCGCAGGAAACTCTCGTCGAGAAAATAGTCGTACTCACGCTCGCGCAATGTGGTGAGCGGATCGAGCCGCTCCAACTCGGCGTCGACTTTGCCGGGATGGCACATGATCAGGCCGCCGTCGGGCATGCCGTCGAGAAAGGCCGGAAACAGCGCGGCGAAATCGGCGTCCGGGCGGAACGTATAGGTGCCGGCGAACGCCGGATTGGTCCGCATGCCGCAAGCCTGCGCAAGCTTGCGGAAGTGACGGCTGTGCCAGCCGAGCAGTACGGCTTTCGGATCTGTGGCGCCGCTTCGGGTCTCCGGCAGGCCGCATTGCCGGACCCAGGCGTTTGGCGCGGCGTCTTTGGCGACACGCAGGAACGCGTCGCGGACCTGCGGAAAGATGTGAACGTGCTGATGGCCATCGACAAAGTCCGGCGGCCGGCCGAAGGCGCGTTTAAAGACCTCGAACTGGCGCGAGATTTCCGCCGCCAGCAAATCCGGCTGCAGCAAACGCAATTGCGCGCGCAGCAGCATTGACGGGCAGGGCAGGGAACGCGCCATTCTTCAGCGGTGCGAAATTTCCCGACAGCGGACGAAACGGCGCCGTCAGCGTCACGTGCAGTCCGATCGCGCCGCCGCGTTGCGTGGCGGCGAGCAGGGTTTGCGCTTCGTCCTGATTGAAGCTCGGCGCCACCGTCATCACCGACGTGGCGTTGATACGGCCGCGGCGCGATGAGATCGCGGATCGCGCCGCTCACCGCGGGCGAAATGCCGTAATCGTCGGCGCAGAGCGTAATGCGTCGTGCGCTCATTCGGCCGCGGTGCGGGCGCCGGCGTCGGGTTGGCTCGCGTCGTCGCGCGATTTCACGTCGTGCTCGGCGACGAAATAGACCGGGCGCGCTTTGATCTCGTAGAGGATCTTGCCGATATATTCGCCGAGCACGCCGAGCATGATGAGCTGCACGGCGCCGAGCACCATGACGCCGACGAACACCGACGGATAGCCGGGCACGCTGGCGCCATGCACCAGCGTCTCGTAAACGATCTCGCCGCCATAGATCAGCGCGATCAAGCGCGAAAATGAGCCCGAGCACGGTTGCCATGCGCAGCGGCGCGACCGAAAAGGCGGTCAGGCCGTCAAGCGACAGTCCGATCAGCGAGCGCAGGCCCCACGAACTCTTGCCGTCGGTGCGCCGCGCCGGTTCGTAGTCGATGCGCTTCTGGCGAAAGCCGATCCAGGTCGCGAGCCCTTTGAAAAACCGATTGCGCTCCGGCATCTGCCGCAGCGCCTGCGCCGCGCGCGGCGACAGCAGCCGGAAGTCACCGGCATTTTCCGGGATGGTCACGCGGCCGTCGGAATTGAGCAGCTTGTAAAACGACTTGATCGCGATGCGCTTGGGCAGCGACTCGCCCGAGCGGCTCGCCTTCGCGGTGTAGACGACGTCGTAACCTTCATCGAGCCAGTAGCCGACCAGCGTTTCGACCAGCGCCGGCGGATGCTGGCCGTCGCCATCCATGAACAGCACGGCGCCGCGGCGGGCGTGGTCGAGGCCGGCGAGCAGTGCCGCCTCCTTGCCGAAATTGCGCGACAGCGAAACGATCTGAATATCGATTCCGCTGGCCGGCAATGTCCGCACGATCGAAAGCGTGTTGTCGGCGCTACCGTCATCGACATAGACGACTTCGCAGGCGAGCGAACGGTCGGCAGCGAGCTTTCGCGCGATCTCGATCAGCCGCGCATGCAGGTGCGGCAGGGATGCCGCTTCGTTGTAAAGCGGCACGACAATCGACAGTCCAGCGGCGGCCGCGGACTGCCCGCCGCCGCGCGTCTGTGTCATTGTTTGGTCGCCCACAGGGCTCATCAGAGTGCTCTCTTCGCTGGCCGTTCTATAGCGTAATCGGCCTCTCTTGTGTATGCGGAAGCCGCAATGACCAGCACGTCCCGCATCGATTCGGCGCGCATTTGGCTCCGCAACGCTATTGGTAGCACGGGGCTGGGCAGCCACGGGTTGAGCGTCAAGGCGTTAACCTTTGCCTTGATCGGCGTGGTCAATACGCTGGTCGATTACGGCGTATTTCTGCTGGCGCGGGCGATGCTGAGCGGATCGCAGTCGGGGCTCGCTGCGGCGGGCTCGCTGTCGGATTTCTGCCAATGCGGCAGCGCCACAACCGCGACGCTGGTACTGGCCAACATCATCTCCTGGTCGGTTGCGGTGACCGGGTCCTACATCCTCAATTCATCGATCACGTTCGCCGCCGAATCCGGGCGCAGGCTGCGCTGGCGGTCGTATCTGACATTCGTCGGGTCCGGGATCGCGGGCCTGCTCACCAATACCGCGACCTTGCTGTTTGCGGCGCAAATCCTGTTATTGCCGGTATGGCTCGCCAAGGCGGCCGCCATTCTGACAAGCTTCGTCGTCAATTTCTCGCTGTCGCATTTTGTCGTGTTTCGCTCGCGGAACTGAACTCCGGAACTGAACTTCAATGCCGCTGTTCTCGCTCGACGAACTGAAAGATGCCGCGGTGGCGATCCGCCCGATCGTGCCGCCGACGCCGGCCTATGCGTGGCCGCTTTTGGCAAAGCACGTCGGTGCGACCGTCGTGGTCAAGCACGAGAACCACAGCCCGGTCGGCGCATTCAAGGTGCGCGGCGGGATCGTTTACGTCGACGCCTTGTGCCGCGCCGAGCGTAATCTCAAAGGGCTGGTCACCGCGACGCGCGGCAATCATGGCCAGTCGATTGCGCTTGCCGCGGCGCGCAATAAAATCCCGGTGGCGATTGTCGTTCCCGAAGGCAATTCACGCGAGAAGAATGCCGCGATGGAAGCTTTCGGCGCCGAGCTGATCACGGCCGGAACGGACTTCGACGAAAGTCGCGTCACCGCCGCGCAAATTCAGAAGGAGCGCGGCTATCACTATGTGCCGTCGTTTCATCGCGATCTGGTCAAAGGCGTCGCGACTTATGCTTATGAGCTGTTCTCGAGCTTTGCGGATCTCGACGCGGTTTATGTTCCGATCGGCATGGGCTCGGGTATTTGCGGCGTCATCACGGTGCGCGATCTCCTCGGCCTGAAAACCGAAGTGGTCGGCGTGGTGGCGGAGAATGCACCGGCTTATGCGCTTTCGTTCAAAGCA
This sequence comes from uncultured Alphaproteobacteria bacterium, assembly GCA_963739945.1. Lineage (GTDB taxonomy): Bacteria > Pseudomonadota > Alphaproteobacteria > Rhizobiales > Xanthobacteraceae > BOG-931. The sequence goes on from CAVUCN010000002.1 coordinate 40,580, forward strand.
GGGCACCTGACGCCGACCAATTCGGCGCGGACCTTCGCCGACGGCATGGCGTGCCGCGATCCTCAAGCGGAAGCGTTCGAGATCATCAAAAAGGGCGCGGCCCGCATCGTCACCGTGAGCGAAGATGAGATCGCCGATGCGATGCGAATCTATTACGCGACCACGCACAATATGGCTGAAGGAGCGGGTGCTGCGCCGCTCGCTGCGTTGATGAAAGAGAGAGCCCGCTACGCCGGCAAGCGCGCGGGCCTCATTCTCTCCGGCGGCAACATCGACATGCCGCTGTTCGCTCAGGTTCTGCGCGGCGAAACGCCGGCAGCCTGAAGTTTAGCCCGTATGCCCTTTCAGGCTCCGTTCGAGATTACCGGTGCTTTCACGAACATTGGTCTTGAACAGATTCCAGTTCGTGCCGACGACGTCCCAGTTTACCATCGGTGCCTGACCGCCGGCGGCGGTAGACGCGAGCCCGTTCGGCACGCGTCCCGACGATGAATCGTAAGCGTAAGCTCCGGCGATGGTCAAAAATACACCGAGAATGATGCCAAGCAACACGCGCACGGCTGTCCTCCGTCTTTGTTGGAGTGTCCTGGGTTGTGAAGCATTTAAGCCAAATACAACGCAAGACGAAGCGCCGGGTTCCAGTGCCTATTTGATCGACAGATCGAGGGCTTTCACCATTTTTCCCCATTTGTCGACTTCGGCGTGGAACATTGCCTCGGCCTGTTCCGGCGAGCCGGTGATCGGATCGAAGCCCAAGTCGCCAAGCTTCTTCTGCACGTCGGGTGTCTGGACGATCTCGTTGATCGTGACGTTCAGCGCAGCGACGATGTGCGGGTCCGTCTTCGCCGGCGCGAAAAATCCGACCCACGATGCCGCCGTGAAACCCGGAAATCCTTGCTCGGCGTAAGTCGGCACATTCGGCGTCACGGCGGCGCGTTTGTCCGCCGCGATGCCAAGACCTTTGAGCTTGCCGTCGTCGATCTGTGCCGCCGCGCCGCCGCCAAGCGTGCTCGCCATCATGTCGACCTGATTGCCGATCGTGGCCGTGATCGCCGGCGCACCGCCCTGAAACGGAATGACCTGGGCCGGCGCCTTGGCGATAAATTTCAGAAAATATTCCGCCTCGATGTCCGATCCGGTGCCGACGCCGGGTATCGCAAGATTGATGGTCTTGCCATTCATCGCTTTGAGGAAATCGGCAAGATTGCTGGCGGGGTTGGTCCCGCTGGTCACCAGCGATTCCGGGCTCGATGCCGGGATCGCGACGGTTGCGAAGTCTTTCGCCGAAAAATCCTTGTTGGCGAACAGCGTCTCGTTGACGGCGATCGCGGTCGTCGTGGCAAGGAGCGTGTAGCCGTCCGGTGCGGAGCGCGCGACAAAAGACGCGGCGATATTGCCGCCGGCGCCGCCGCGGTTTTCGACCACGACGGTCTGGTGCAAACGTTCGCCTAGGCCCTGGCCGATCAGGCGTGCGAGCGTGTCGGCGACGCCGCCCGGCGCGAAAGCGACGATTATTGTGATCTTGTTTGCGGGATAGGGTTGTGCTGTCGCGCTGCCTCCAGCCAACAATACGATTGCTGCCAGCGCCGCTGCCGCCTTCACCACGAAACGATGTCCCACGGATGCCCCCCTCAGCCTTCGCGCATCACTCTCTCGATCCGCCGATCGGGAATGAGCCACATGATCGCGACCACCTCGTATAATGCGATCGATATCCATGGAACTAGAAATGCCAACGCGATACCTGCGGCATATAGCGCGATCGAAGCCTTCCCCTTGAAGTCTTTGCCGAGGGCGCCAGCCAGCACGGAGCGCGGCCCCTGGCGATGCACGATCGCCATCTGCAAAAGGGTATATGCGATCGCCGGCATCAGCAGTGTGAAGCCATAAACCGCCGTTGGCAGTGGAGCTGGAAAGTGCTGGCCGAGCCACCACGTCGAAGCGGGCACCAGCGACAGCCAGAACAGCAGATTCGAATTGGCCCACAGGATCAATCCGTCAACGCGAGTGACGGTGTGGAGCATGTGATGGTGGTTGTTCCAGTAGATCGCCACGTAAACGAAGCTGAGGACATAAGCGACGAACACCGGGCCGACCTTTGCCAGCGCGGCCCAGTCCTCGCCTTCTGGCACTTTCAGCTCCAGGACCATGATGGTGATGACGACGGCGATGACGCCATCGCTGAACGCGGCGAGCCGATCCTTGCCCATGCTTCATCCTCAAGCGGTTATTACTCCGCTACTTAGCTTTATGGGCAGTCCCCGGCAACGAGGTTTGGAACGCTAGTTGCCGAGTTCAGCGGCAAGCCTGGCGTAAAGCGCGTTGTCGCGCGTATAGACATAGTCCAGCGCGCCGACCGACACCGCTTCCGCGCCGTTATCGCGCAGGAAGTTTGCCAGCGCGTGGGCGTGCTGCGGCGGGCAGTGCAGCGTCAGCATACCCGACGAGGTCGGGCCGCCGAACGGCGAGACAACGCCGTACTTTTCCCGCGCGGTGGCGAGCATCGTATCGTTCAGGCCGGCAAAGCGGGTGCGCACTTCGCAATATGACGAGGCGCGTTTTTGCGCGGCGAGACGATCGAGGATCAGACTCGCGGTTTCGCGCTGCTGTTCGCTCCAGGTTGCGGCGCGCGCGGCTACCAGATTCGCCTGTGAGCGCAGGATCACGCCGTCGTCGATCACCTTCAACCCGTTGGCGGCGAGCGTTGCGCCGGTCGTGGTGATGTCGACGATCATTTCCGCGGTGCCGGCCGCCGGTGCGCCCTCGGTCGCGCCAGCCAACTCGACGATGCGGTAATCGACCACGCCGTGCTCGGCGAAGAAGTTGCGCGTCAGGTTGGCGTATTTTGTCGCGAGCCGCATCTTGCGTTCGTGCTTGAGCCGGAACGCGGTGGCGACGTCGTCGAGATCGGCCATGTTGCGCACGTCGATCCAGGCCTGCGGCACGGCGACCACCACATTGGCGTAGCCAAAGCCCAGTCCGGTCACCATGACGATGCGCTGATCGGAACGCGGGATCATCTCCCGCACCAGATCCTCGCCGGTGATGCCGAAATGCACCATGCCCTGGCCGAGCTGCTGGGTGATTTCCGAAGCCGAGAGGTAGGCGATCTCGACGCTGTCGAGGCCTTTGATGGCGCCGCGATAATCGCGGGCGCCGCGCGGCTTGACGAGCTCGAGCCCGGCGCGGGCGAAAAAAGCTTCGGCGTTTTGCTGCAAGCGGCCTTTCGACGGCACGGCGAGGAGGAGCGGCGCGTTGCTCATGACGCGGCTCCGCAGGCCGCCAGCTCCTCGATCGAGGCGGCGAAACCGACCGCGGCAATAGGCGAGGGCGCGCCGAGCCGTGTCAGCAGCCCGTCATAGCGGCCGCCGGCGACCAGTGCGGCCTTGGCGCGCGGATCGTGCAGCTCGAACACGACGCCGGTGTAATAGTCGAAGCCGCGGCCGAAGCCGGTCGAGAATTTGATGGCGCGCACGTCGACGCCGCGCGCCGCAAGGAAGCCGGTGCGGGTTTCGAGAAGCGACAGCACGGCCTCAAGCGAGATATTCGCGTCGGCGGCCAGCGCGCGCAGTTCACCGGCGGCTTCGTCCGGATCGCCGCCGACCGAGAGGAAGCGTTCGATCAAGGCGCGGGTCTCGCGCGGCAATCGCGTCGGCGCGTTCAGCGCCGCCTGCTCGAGGAAGCGATCGGCGATCTCGGCGACCGAGCGGCCGCCGACCGCGGCGATGCCGGCGATCGACAACAGGTCGGTGACGAGATGATGCGCGCCCTTCGGATCGGAATTGGCGAGGGCCGCCAGCACGCCCTGATATTCCGGCGAGCCGTTCGCGGTGGCGATGGTGAGCTGATCGAGATCGTGCTTGAGCGAAGACTTGCGATTGAAATCCTTGGTCAGGCGTCGCTTCCACGCCGGCGCCAGATCGAGCGCGGCGATGAACGCCGAAAACAGCCCGACGTCGCCCATGCGGATTTCCGGAGCGCTCAGTCCGTAGTGCGTCGTGGCCTCAAGCCCGAGCGCCAGCATCTCGGCATCGGCTGCCGCCGTATCGGTGCGGCCGAAGAACTCGATGCCGGCCTGGACGAATTCGGAGCCGCCATTGTCGCGATGACGGAATACCGGGCCGAGGTAACAAAACCCTGCGGGCTTTCCGGCGCCGGGCGATGCGAGATAGTCGCGCGACACCGGAATGGTAAGATCGGGCCGCAGGCAAAGTTCGCGGCCGTCCGGATCGGAAGTCAGGAACATGCGGCGGCGGATGTCCTCGCCGGACAGGTCGAGAAACGGCTCCGCGGGCTGCAGCACCGGTGGATCGACCTGCACATAACCGGCGCGCACGTACGATGCGGCAAGCGTCTGCGCCCGCGTATCCGGTCCGTTGTTGGTCGTGCTCGACATAACGCTACTTTAGGCCACGGCCGGTTAAGACCCCCGGCCGGACGCGCAATCCCTGTTTGTTGGGCCGGGCTTTAGCACGGCAAACCCTACAATTCGACGAAGATTGACGGCCGCCGTTAATGCCGGCGGGCTGGGGCGCGCTCGCGGACGCGCTCTGAAACAAAGCGCCGGCTTTATCGAAGCGAAATCAAATATTTACGATGAGCGGCAAGTTCGGCAACCGGTCGGGGCTACCACTTCGCCGAGGCGGCAAGCTCATAGGTCCGCGGTTCACCGAGATAGACCTGGTCCGGATAGCCCGGGTCGGAAAATGCCGCATAGATGGTATTGGTCAGATTGCGCACGCGGAACGTGACGCGCAGGTTTTTGACATCCGGCCAACTCAGGTCCCTGCCGGGAATGTCGACAAAGGCGTAAACGTCGGCCGTTGTGTAGGCGTCCATCGTCGTGGCGTCGTCTTCGAACAGATAACGGTTGCCGACGTGGCGCACCGAGCCGCCGATCTCCACCGGCCAGCGCCAATGCTCGAAACGATACGATGCACCGGCATTGATGACGATCGGAGCGACGTTCGAGGGCGTATTGCCGGTCCACGATACGAGGTTTCCGTTGAAGTCCAGGGCATTGAAATATTCATAGCGGGCCTGGGTCCAGGCAACGTTGCCCCAGAGCTTCAGGCCGTCGATCGGACGCACCGCGCCTGCCAGTTCGATACCCTTGGTTCCGATTTCGCCGGCGAGAGCGGACGTTGTGTCAGTGATCGGCACATAGACGTTGCGCCGGGTGATGTCGTAGGCCGCAAAAGTCCACTCCGCTCTGTTGTCCCACAACAGCTGCTTGACGCCGGTCTCGTAGATTTGCGCACTGGTCAATGCCAGCGGCACCGAGGAGTTGACGGAGAATACGTTAGCGGCTGCCGGATCATACGACGTGGCGTACATGCTGTAGAACACCAGATCCTTGATCGGTTCATAGGTGTAACCGGCGCGATAGGAGACCGGTTTCCATACTTGGGTGAACGGCTCACCGGTGGGCATCGAGCCATCGAAGTTGCTGCCGTTGCTCTTTAGCGTCCAATAGTCGACACGAACGCCGCCGATCAGCGCGAACACTGGCGTGATCTTCAGACGGTCTTCGAACGCCAGCGCGGCGTCATCAAGTTCTTTGTTCCGGATATCGGCCGCTGCGGCGCCGTAGGTTCCGGGATCGGGACCGAGCACCGAAACAAAGTCCTGGGGATAGCCGCCGTTGCCTTCCTCGGTGAATGTGATCCTGTCGCCACTCACCTGGAGTTGGGCCGCGAGCCGGTTGTCCATGCCGAACAGCCGAGAAGTCCCACAAGAAATCAATATTGTTGCCGACGACGTGCTGATTATGGTCGACGAAGAAACGGTCGCGGCAAATCGTACCCGGCATACAGCCGGCTCCCAAGTCGCTGTCGCCAAAAGCGTAGGTTTCGCTGTCGATCCAGTTGCGCTTGGCCTGATAGTAGTAGGCTTGGTCTTTGACCGTGACATTATTGAGCGGCGTCCATTCGAATCCGCTGCGCAGCCAAAGCTCCTGAGCGCCAGTGGCGTTGTCGGCGACGTTGTAATTGGTGGTCAGGGTCCGGGAATCTATAGTGACCATCGGTATGAGGTCGCCGGAGAATGCGCTGATAGCGTTGCCGGAAACGACGCCGCTCTTGGCGTTCGAGCCAGCAAACGAGGTCGGCACCAGCGGCGTGCCCCAATAGGCGTGTCCGGAATCCTTCTTGTAGTCGATGGCCACGAAGGTCGTGAGATTACTGTTGACGTGATAATTGAACTGCCCGGAAAGCTCGGTCAGGTCGCGATAGTCGCCATCGATGAAGCTGTTGATGTTCGATCCCACCGCGTCGAACCGGTAGTCGAGGCCCTGAACCCCGGTGCTGCCGCCCGAACCAAAGTGCGAGCGGAACGTTCCAAGCGAATCCACCGACAGGTCGAACTCATTCTGGATCGGCCCCGTGGTCGGTTGCCGGCTGACGTAGTTGACGGAGCCGCCGATCGCATTGAGGCCCGACATCAGCGCCGACGGCCCTTTCAGGAACTCGACCTGGTCGAGATTGGCCGTGTCCATCACGCGCGTCGTGTCGCTGGCCACGCCGATCGAAATTCCGTTGTAGAGGACGTTCACTGCGCCACCGGTGAAACCGCGCATAGAAAAATTGGCTGGGGCGCCGGCCGCGTCGAGATCAAGTACGCCGACCGCGCCCTTGGCGACTTCGGCGCTAGTTCGATAGCCCTGATCCTGCATGGTCTGCTGGGTAACGATCTCGACGCTGGCGGGCGTTTCAAGAACCGGCAGCCCGAGCCGGCTGGCGCTGCCTGCGACCGCGTTCAGTGGCGTCATCGGGATGCCGACGAGCGGTTGTTGCGGAGGCGGCGCCGGCGCCGTGCTTGGCGGTGTTCGCACCGCGACGGCTGTGCCGGACCTCTTTCGGGCTGCCGGCTTCTTCGGCTTTTGCCCGGAGACCTGGATTTGCGGAAGATTGGGTTGACCACTTGCCGCTGCGCCTTGCGGGGTGGCGTTCTGCGCCATGCCCGGGTCCGATGCGAGCGCCAAGCTTGCCGCGATTGTCGATGTCGAGAGGAAGAGACAGCGGAATAACGATGACCGGCCGCCTATGCGGCCGCGATGGATGACAGGCAACACGCGACGCCCCAACGGCGAACTACGTACCCCGTCACCGCGATTTGGGCCGTCTGGCAGTCCGCTTTCGCCTTGAGCGCGGACCTGAAACGACCGGACTTAAGTACACCGGGACACCCCGCCCGACGCGCTCGCGCGTGACCGTTGCTGGTGGCAGATCTCCTGGCTCGCGGGTCGCTGTCTTGGTCCGCCTTCCCGGGAATTCTCATTCCCAGTGGCAATGCTGGACGAAAAACTCGCCGCTTACAGTTGCGGGGGCAGCCGCGGCGTTGCGAGCGAAAGTTGCTCACGCACCGCGTTCCCTTTTGATCCCTTGCGGGAACCACCGTCGGCGAGTTTGGAGAGGAGCGCGGTTGCGGTCAAGCGACCGGTGATTGCGGCCCAAAGACAGCCGGCAACGCGCCGGGCAACTTCGTTTACAACGCACCGTGGATGGTGGCGTCAGCGGGCGTCACGCTCGGCGAGGCGACCGGCTGGTTCGGTTCGCTGCGCTGGCGTTACATCAGCACGCGGCCGCTGACCGAAGACGGCGCCTTCCGCTCGCCGCCGCTCAGCATCTTCAATGGGCAAGTCGGCTATCGCTTCGACAACGGCTGGCGCGTCCAACTCGACGGCTTGAACCTTCTGAACTCAAAGACCGCGCAGGCCGAATACGCCTACGGCTCGCTACTCAAGACCGACAATCTCTTCGCCATGTGCTTCCCGGTGCAGACCGTGCCGGTGGCGGTGTGCCAGAACGGCGTGATGGATTACGTGCTGCACCCGACCGAACCGCTCGCGGTGCGGCTGACCGCCGCCAGGACTTTTTGAGCAGGTATCAGTGGCGCGTGTGCGCGCAGTTAGAGTATGGGCGTATGCGGATAAGAGAATGAGAGGGCAGGCCATGCAAGTTTTCATTCATGAGGATCAGCCGCTGGAGAAGTGGCGGGACGGCGTCATGACGCGGATGCGGACGTCGGCGCTTAACGGCGGCCGGCAACTCTGCATCTTCGATCAGTACTGCGATCCGGGGCTTGGCGCACCGACGCATGTCCATGCCGTGGAGGAGGTGCTGGAGGTGATCGACGGCAACGCGGAGATCTGGATCGGTGAGGAAAAAGCGATCGTGCGGCCCAACCAGTCGGTCCTGGTGCCGGCTGGGTTCAGGCACGGGTTCCGCAATGTCCTGACGACGATACTGCACGTGCGCGCCACGCTCGCGGCCAGCATCTTCGAAGCGTCGTACGATAACAGGAATGAAATATCGCGGCGCTGGTTACCGCAGGCGTAGCCAGCCGCTGCGTACCGGAACGGCGGGCAGTGCCGCACAGGAGCTAGGCAACCGAGCGCGTCAGCTCTTTCACCTTGCGGGAATGGTCGACTGCGTCGCGCGCCGACTGGTTGTGCGTGAACAATTCGAGCGTCGAGGTGTCGTCTTCGGTCACCGGCATCATCGCCTGGTCGCTGTAGGGCAGGTGCTTGCTTGCCGCCACCTTCCGGTAAATGCGGTAGATGCCCCACGCCGCTTTCGCCACCCGCGCGTGCTTTACCGCCATCTCCGCCACGAGCTTTGGATAGAATGACCACATCGGCTCCATCGGCAGTTCCGGGCGGCGCTCGTGCCGGCTCTTGAGCCGGACCAGACCGCCTTGCAGCGGATGAACTTTTTCGATGGTCAGCGAACCTGCGAACCAGAGAATGATCTGCGCCAGCCGCAAGATGTTGATGCCGTAGGCCTGGGCGCGGCGCAAAATCGTCTCGATATGCTCCGGCGTGTAATAGATCGACCAGGCGTCGCGGTAGAGTTGCTCCCATTCCGCCTTGCTCATGTGGGCGTGCGGGGTGAGCGCGTGCTCGAGATCGTATTTGTTGAGATCGGGATCGAGCGGCACACCCTTGCCGAACAGCACCTTGTGGTCCTCGGAGCCCGGCAACGGCGTGAGGAAGAAGAACTCCAGCACGTCGAGCGGCATCTCCTTCTTGATGATCTCGATGTCGCGCCGCGCCGATTCCGGCGTGTCGTTCGGGAAGCCGAGGATGTAGCCGGCATAGGTCCAGATGCCGACCGCTTTCCACGCCAGCAGCATGTTGCGGTATTCGGTGATCTTGTTCTGCCGCTTTTTGGCCGCGAGCAGATTGTCCGGGTTGATGTTCTCAAGCCCGATGAAAATGCGGGTCACGCCGGCGCGCTTCGCCTTTTCGACAAAGTTCGGGATCTTGTGACAGAGCGTGTCGACCTGGATGAGGAAACGCACGTCCATGCCGTCTTCCTCGCGCAACTTGATGATGCGGTCGAAGATCGGCTCCCAATCCTTGTTGCGGGCGAAATTGTCGTCGGTGATGAAGAAACGGTCGATGCCGTGCTCGAAGTTCTTGCGCAGGATTTTCTCGACGTCGTCGGGGCTGCGGCGGCGCGATTTGCGTCCCTGCACATTGATGATGGTGCAGAACGAGCACTGGAACGGGCAACCGCGCCCGGCGTCGAACGTGGTCACGTTGCCGATGGTCTTGCGCACGGTATTGCCCGGCAGGAACGGCGTCACGGCGTCTTCCAGCGCCGGCAGATCGTTGATGTAGTTGTACAGCGGCTTCAGCCTTCCGGCTGCGGCGTCGCGCAGCACCTCGTCCATGCGGCCTTCGGCCTCGCCGGCGAACAGCGTGACTCCCATGTCGAGGGCTTCCTGCAGGTCCGCCATGACGTTGGGGAACATCGCCAGCATGCCGGACACATGGAAGCCGCCGATGATCACCGGGATACCGGCGGCGCGCAGCGGCTTGGCGATATGCAGCGAACGCGGATACTGGTTGGACTGCACGCCGACCAGCCCGACGAAGCCGAAATTATTGTTGGCCCGCATCTCGGCAATAACGCGGTCGGTGCGGATGCGGGTATTGGTCTCATCGATGGCCACGATGTCGATATCGATGTCGTCGCCGAGGACCTTGCGCTGCACGCAGTCGTCGATCAGGCCATAGACGCTGGCCAGCGAGTTCGCCGGCATCGGCGACCGGAACCAGCGTATGACGTAGCCGTCGTCGTCGTAATGCGACGGCTTTATCAATACGATGCGGAAGCGCTTGCGCGCCTCAATCTGCACTTGCGGCGATGACATGCCAGTCCCCATTTTTTCCACCTTAGCGCCGATATGCCCTCCTGCGCTAGGCTCGCAATAAGGTTCCGGGAAACGAGGGGCAGCGCGCGCGTTACGATTGCTGGCGTCGTTTCAAAATATTGGACGTTACCAGCGCTGAAACGATGCCGATGAGCAGTCCTCCCAGGGGCGCTTCGATGAAGACGACTGCCATTCCGGTCGCTCCTTCGCGGTCGAGATAATCCGTAGCAATAGCCCAGGCGATGTAGCCGCCGGCGATGGCGAGAAATCCGAGAACGGTTCCAATCACAAAGGCCGCAACAGTTATCTTGGCTTGCTTCATTATGGGACTTCACCTTTCATCTCGCTGACGTCCGCTCTTGATCCGAAGCAGACATCGTCCTGCCATGTAAGATACACGGGTCACCGCGCGCCGCTTTGATGGTCCTGAGTTTGTCTCATACTTCTGAAATGAAGCGTTGCGCGCTATTCTTCGAAGTGTTAATTGCCAAGTATCAATCAAGTCGGGCTTACACGCGGCCGCCCGGTCCTGAAGGACGCTCCGTCTCAAGTGCTGCTCTACCCGCAAGGGAAGGAGCATCTATGAGACGTCAAAGTCTTCGAAATCTCTCCCGAGTTACCTCACGACGATTACGCCAGGCAGGGTTCGCAACCGCAGCTTTGGTCTTGGTTTGCACCGTGCCTGCCACGAGCGCTGAGTTTTGCCAGCCCGCGCTTTCGATAAGCGACGTTCACTTTACCGAGATGCAGCCACCAACCCACTCTCGGACGTGGAGCGCGGTAGTTTCGGTCGACGCGTCGCGTTGCACGGCAAAGGCAACGGGAACTTTCGATATTGTGTTCGTGCGCGAGAAAGAGACCGCCCCCGATCTTGGGTTCAGCGAGCGGTTTGTCTGGCGTGTGCCTTCCGTAAACGTGCAGGTCGATTTTGCGGCCGACGAGGCCGTGCAAAGCTATCGAATCGACAACGTGACACCGTGCAACTGCGGCGAATGAGATGCGTTCTCTTTCGCTGTCATGGGCTTGTAATGCTGACGGTCAGGCGGTCATGTCTGGCTTGCACGGGCGTTAGCGGCTCCCTATAGTTTGCACACGGGGATATGCAGGCTCCCCTCCAGACGGTTTCCGTCCAAGCTCTGCGCAACACTCGACGTGTCGAGGAGATTGCGCGTGGACGGGACACAAAGCTCCATCACTCCATCCGAACTCTATGCCAGGCTTGGCACCGAAACAGCACCGCTCGTCATAGACGTGCGCCGTGATGCCGCCTTCGCCGATGCTGACCGGCTGATCGTATCGGCCTTCCACCAATCGCCCGATCGCGTGGAATCATGGGCGCAGGACTTGGCGCAAGACTTGGCGCACGACTTGGCGGCTGATCGGCCTGTCACGGTTTATTGCGTGCACGGCCACGAGGTTAGCCAGTCTGTCGCGACCGTGCTTCGCGCGCTTGGCTTCAATGCGACCTATCTCGAGGGTGGGATTGAAGGCTGGTTCGATAAAGGCCTTCCGACCCGGCGTAATATCGGATCGCAACCCGGCAAATGGATCACGCGTGAGCGGCCAAAGATCGATCGCATTGCCTGTCCTTGGCTGATCCGGCGGTTCATCGACGCGCGGTCGCAATTTCTCTATGTGCCGACGACGAAGGTTGTCGCCGCAGCGGCTGCGCTAAATGCGACGCCTTATGACATTGATGGCGTCGAATTTACGCACGAAGGCGACAAGTGTTCTTTCGACACCATCATTCGCATCTACGACATCCGCGATCCCGCGCTTGACCGTCTGGCGACCATCGTTCGCGGCGCCGATACGTCGCGCCACGATCTCGCGCCGCAGTGCGGCGGCCTGTTTGCGATCTCGCTCGGTCTTTCTGCCAATTTTTCCGACGACCACGAGATGCTGGCGCACGGCATGGTGATCTATGACGCGCTGTTTTCGTGGTGCCGTTCGCTGCAAGCCGAAACGCATAATTGGCCAGCAACAGCGGCGACCGCCGCCTGAATCCAGAAATTGAATGTGAGTACGCATGGACGCTGATCCGAATTTACTTTTACGGTGCTGGCTGTCGCTTTATGCGCTCGCCGCGGTTGTCTTTTTTCCTGCGACGGCTGTTCCTGCGCAGGCGGAGACCGGGCTACTTGTGATTGAAGCAAAAGTTCCGTTGGGCCCAGTTCGGGGCCGCATCGACCATATGGCGATCGATGCAGTTCACAAAAGGCTGTTCGTAGCCGAACTCGGCAACGACAGTGTAGGGATCGTCGATATCGCCGCGCGCAAAACTGTCCGCACCATTGGCGGGCTCTCGGAGCCGCAGGGTGTCGGCTATGTGCCGTCCAAAGATACGCTCTACGTTGCCAATGCACGTGACGGTTCTGTGCGGCTGTTTCATGGGCCGGAATACCCCGCGGCTGGGCGGATCGAACTCGGTAGCGATGCCGACAATGTCCGCTTCGATGATGACGGAAATCGCGTTCTGGTCGGCTTTGGCAGCGGCGCGATCGCGGCAATCGACATCGTACAGCAAAGGAAGATCGGCGACATTTCTTTGCCGGCTCATCCGGAGAGTTTTCAAATCGGCGGCGAGCCCAGGCAGGTTTTCGTCAACATACCCGGCGCTCATGCGGTAGCTGTGCTCGATGCCGTCACGGGCCGCGAGAACGCCCGGTGGCCGCTGCGCGAGGGCGGTAATTTTCCCTTGGCTCTCGACCGGGCAAACCATCGCATCGTTGTGGTTTCGCGAAATCCACCGCTGCTGATCGGAATTGCCGCAGATGGCTCTATCTCGGCCAAGGCCGATACATGCTCCGATTCAGACGATCTGTTTGTCGATGAAAAGCGCAACCGGCTGTATGTCAGTTGTGGCGAAGGCTTCATCGACGTCTTTGAAACTCAACCCGCCAGCTTTCGGCGGCTTGAGCGTATTCCAACCGTTAGTGGCGCGCGCACCTCGCTGTTTGTTCCCGAACTCGACGTTCTACTGCTCGCGGCCCGTGCCACAGCGACGGAAGCTGCGGCGATTTGGATTTTCAAACCGGCGCTGTAAAAAGGCCGTTCAGGAGATGACCCATTTCGAGGGTGAGCAACACAAGGAGAATGATCAATGATGCGTTGGTGTTTAGCTGCCGGGATTCTCGCGCTGACGTTTAGTACGTCGGCATCCGCTCAAGCCGTCGATTGGCAGTCTGTCGAGCAGATTTTCAGCCGCAAGGCTGCCGTCGTGTCCGGTGACGTGCACCGGTACGGCTTTCCGCGCACCGACCTCAACGTGTCGCTCGACGGCGTGACAATAAAACCTGCTTTGGCGCTCGGCGGTTGGGTTGCGTTCAAGCCGATGGGCCAGGACGTCATGGTGATGGGCGATCTTGTATTGCTCGAAACTGAAATCAATCCGGTGATGGCCAAGATGATCGCTAGCGGGATCGAAATCACCGCGGTGCACAACCATTTGCTGCGCGCCAATCCCGCGACATTTTATATGCATGTCGGCAGGCACGGCGATGCCGTCAACATGGCCACGGCAATCCGCAATGCTCTGGCGGTGAGCAAGACGCCGCTCGATGCACCAGCGGCGGCACCGAATCCACCGCCCGCGATCGATCTCGATACCGCGCAACTCGATCAGATTATCGGCGTTAAAGGCCAGGCCAATGGCGGCGTCTATCAGTTCGGCGTCCCGCGCCGCGATCCGGTGACGATGGACGGCATGGCTGTTGCGCCCGCCGGCCCGCTCGGCGTTGCGACCGGGATTGGCTTTCAGCCGACGGGGAACGGCAAGGCCGCGATTACCGGCGACTTTGTGATGGTGTCGAGCGAGGTCAATCCCGTCATCAAGGCGCTTCGCGACGGTGGCGTCGAGGTCACGGCACTGCACAGCCATATGCTCGATGAACAGCCGCGCCTGTTCTTCATGCATTTCTGGGCCAACGACGACGCTATCAAGCTGGCGACGACCTTGCGCGCGGCGCTCGACAAAATGGCCAACGTCAAAAGCTCGAACTGAATGCTACGACGAGCTGGGCCGCTTTCGGGCGGTCCAGCATTCAACGGGAGGATTAGCGTGACGGACGGGGCGACGAAGACACCACCTGAGCGGTTGACCGAACTGCTGCTCTACTTCCTGCGTCTGGGATCGATCGGCTTTGGCGGCCCGGTTGCTCTTGTCGGACAGATGGAACGCGAGCTGGTCGGCGAGCGTGGCTGGCTTACGAAAGAGCAGATGCGCGAAGCCATCGCGATCTGCCAATCGCTGCCGGGGCCGCTTGCGATTCAAGTCGGCATTTACGTCGGTTATTTGCGCGGCGGTTTCTGGGGCGCCTGGATTGGCGGCTGGGCCTTCATCTTTCCGAATTTCGTGATGGTTGCCGCGCTCGGGGCGCTCTACGTCTATCTCGGCGACCTCAAGCCCATCACCGCAATCTTTTACGGTGTCAGCCCGGCGGTGATCGCGCTGATCCTTCACTCCTGTTACCGCCTTGCGAAACTCGGCATGGAAGACTGGCTGCAATGGGCCATCGCGCTCGTCTGCCTCGCGGTAACGGTTATTCTTCAGGCCGAGGTGGCGTTTCTGTTTATCGGCGCAGGGATCATCGGCATCCTTTATTACGGCAACCTGTTTCGCAAAGCGCCGGACGTTAAACTGCAGATCGCAGTGGTGCCGCTGCTCGTCGCTCCCGCGGCGGCAACCGGCACGACACTCAGCAAGCTGGTGCTGTTCTTTCTCAAGGCCGGATCGCTCACCTTCGGCAGCGGTCTCGTGATTGTACCGTTTCTCCAGCAGGGGCTGGTCGAGCAATACGGATGGCTCGACGAAAGGCAGTTTCTGATCGCGGTCGCGGTCGGGATGATGAGTCCCGGGCCTGTCGTCATCACCGCGACCTTCGTCGGCTATCTCGTCGCCGGTTTCTGGGGCTCGGTGGTCTCGACCGTTGCTATCTTCTTTCCCTCGTTCATTTTCATTCTGGTCGCGGCGCCTCTGCTGGCGCGCCATGGTAAAAATCCAAACGTGCAGGGCTTCGTACGCGGCGCTTATGGCGCGGCCATCGGCACGATCCTCGGCGCTTGCATCCTGCTTGGCCGGATTGCCATTGGCGACTGGCTGACAGCGCTGATCGGTGCTGTCTCGCTTGCCGTTCTTTTCCGCTGGAAAGTAAGCAATCCCTTGTTGATCGCGGCAACCGCGGTGGTCGGCCTGATTGCGTACCCGATCCTGCAACCGGCATGGGTGATGGTCAAATAATCGTCCGGCACAAATTCAAGGGGCTTCCGCGGTCGCCCCACACGTCAGGCCATCAAGGCCCAAGCACCGTCTTCTTCGTCATGGAGGAGCTCGATGTTTGTTAGACGCCTGACAGAACTCTGAACAGCAAATACAGGGGCACATCGCGGTCTCCCCTCAAGATGGCAAGCCATCCAAGCACCGCTCACTTCCTGTGGGGAGAGAGACGCCATGGATGGCTTCGTCCTTGTATTTTTTCTGGCTGCCGCCTTCGTCGGCGGGTTCGCATCCGGTCTTGCCGGTTTCGCTATGGGCTTCGTGGTTTCGGGCGTGTGGCTGCACATTCTTACGCCGGTGCAGACGACAACGCTGATTGCCGGATATGGCCTGCTGACCCAAGGCTATGAAGTCTGGAAACTCCGGCATTCGCTGACGTGGAAGAGTATCGCGCCCTTCGTGATTGGAGGCTTCTTCGGTGTTCCGCTCGGAACCATGCTGCTCACTTACGTCAATCCAGCTTACTTGCGCAGCGGTGGCGGCGTGCTCCTGATCGTCTACGGCATCTATGGTCTGGTACAGCCGAAGCTCAAGCCGGTGCCGAGCAATGTGCCAGTCGATACCGGCGTCGGATTCGTCAACGGAATAGTCGCTGGCCTGACCGGTCTGCCAGGCTTCATCATCCTCATCTGGTGTCAGATGCGCGGTTGGCCGAAGGACGTCCAGCGCGGGGTCTTCCAGCCCGTCTTGCTCGCCGCCATCATCGCCAACGTCATATCGCTAGGTATTGCCGGCGTCATCACGGCCGACGTGCTGCGCCTTTATGCGCTCGGTCTTCCGGCAATGCTCGCGGGCTTGTGGACGGGCTTCAAGCTGTACGGAAAGCTGGATGACGCGGCGTTTCGCAAACTCATTCTGGTGTTGTTGGTTTTGGCCGGGCTGGGTCTGGTCATTCCGTCGGGAGTTTGAACATGTCGAACATGCAAAACGGCCGAGTGGCAATTGTCTGGCGCGGTGACCGTGCCACACGCGCGGCAGCAACACCGCAGAACAACCGGTATCGCCGCATCTTCGAGGAACTCGACGCGCGGGGCATTCGTGCCGAACCTGCCGTCTATGCCGATGACATGCTCGATGAAGTTCGGCAACAGCTCCTGGCGGTCGATGGCGTGCTGGTTTGGGTGAATCCGCTCGATGACGGCCTGACCCGCGCGAAGCTCGACCCGATGCTGCGCGAGGTGGCAGCAAAAGGGCCATCAACAGGACCATGGGTCAGCGCTCATCCTGACGTGATCCTCAAGATGGGCGTCAAGGAAGTCCTGCACCGCACGAAACATCTCGGCTGGGGTACCGACACGCGCCTTTACCGCACGCCGGCCGAGTTTCGCTCTCACTTTCCGGTCACGCTCGCTACAGGCGGTCCGCGCGTGTTGAAGCAGAATCGCGGCAACGCCGGTCAGGGCGTCTGGAAGGTGGAGCAGATCAGCACTCAGCGCGCGTCGTCGTTCTGGAAGCACAGCGGGGCAGCGTGCCGGAAGAATTGACGCTCGAAAGCTTCATGACGCGTTGCGAAGCCTACTTCACCGAAGACGGGTGCATCGTGGATCAGCCCTTTCAGCCGCGCCTGCCGGACGGAATGATCCGTTGTTACATGGGCGGCGATAAGGTCGTGGGCTTCGGCCATCAGCTCATCAAGGCCTTGATGCTACCGCTGCCCGAAGGACCGGCTTCGCCAGCCGCCCAATCTGGCCCGCGCATCATGCATGGGCCGGACGCTCCGGCGTTTCAGGCGCTGCGTTCGAAAATGGAAAGCGAGTGGACGCCGCAGATGATGCAGACGCTCGGCATAGACGCCGCCTCACTGCCGATCATCTGGGACGCCGATTTTCTCTACGGGCCCCGCACGGCTACAGGGGAGGACACTTACGTTCTTTGCGAAATCAATGTGAGTTGTGTTTTCGCTATCCCCGAAGAAGCTCCCGCTGCCATCGCGCGTCTCGTGCAAGGGCGAATTCAGCGGAAGGTGTGACTTATCGGAGACATTGGGGTCGATATAGGCGTAGGTCGCGGTGATGAGATCGCGGCCCTGCCGTACCAGAACACCGTTTGCATCGTGAGGCAGCGCGCCGATTTCCGGCGCAGGCGCGCAATCCGGTTGGGTTAACGCCACGTTAACGCGTTATGCCGGATGCTGTCCGTTGGCGCAGCAACCCTGGAAGATCAGCGATGCAGTCGGAATCCCACGTTATGCTTCAGGAAGAGACGTGTCCGGTTGCTGACCAGATGCTTGGCGAAATGTATCGAGCGAGTGCGGACGGACTTGTGCGGCTCATTGAGACCGTCTCGCCGGCAGCGCGGGCCATGCTGGCTGTGTACTGCTATCGCCGCGCCCATCTTTCTTCGATCGGACTGACGATCGCGGCAACGTGCGAGAAGGATGATCTGGCCTTTGCCGGCGGCAACGCCGGTGCCGTCCTGTACGACAGATCCCGTAAATCACCATTGTCATCGGTCTCTGAGGTCCGCCCAAACGACCGGAAAAAAATTACCCTGTCTTCGGGGCCTCTCGGCCGACCCGGCCGGATCGCCGACCAGGAAGAATCTGTTGCCCGGTTTTGGGCGATGCAGTAATGCGCTTGCAGGAATGAACTGAACTGCGAAGCTGCCTCAGATTGAATGTTCACCAGACAAGCAACCCCATGTTTCGTCTATGTTTTGGGCAGCAGACGCGATAACGAGCGTTTGACCTACGTTGGCTGGACAACCGACGTCGAGAGACGGCTCCTGCAGCACAATGCGGGACGCGGCGCCAAGTCAACGCGAGGGCGGCAATGGACGCTGCTTCATTTCGAACTTTGCAAGACCCGCGAACAAGCGATGAGCCGCGAGTGGCACGTCAAGCGCGACAGGAAGTTTCGCCGCGCGCTGCGTGATACTATCGGTCGGAGCTGAAACGTCTGCTCCTTCGGTTTGCTTTCGCGCGAATAACGCCAAGGCGCATATTCTCCAACTCGTCGTAGGATGGCTCATGACCATGAACGAAGACGAGCCGCCTCCCGTTGTAGGCGTCTATTGGATTGATGAAGGGGATTACCCGGCGTTACGGAATATTTTCGACGACGGCAGCAAGATGCCAGCCACCTGGAAAGAGTGGCTGAAAATGGCAGAGGAAATGAAGCAAGGGCTGGAAGCCTACGGGCATGTCGTCATGCGCGTTCGCATCAACCCGCGCGCTTTTTCAGAGTGGTGCGCCGTCAAGGGGATAGGAACGGGCCGGGAAGCACGAAAGCGATTTGTCGCTGCCGCGGTCGAAGAGCGATACGGCGACCAAAAGCGGTAGAGATTGAACGAGGCGTTACGGTTTCTGCGAAGCCCAACTCAAAACTTCAGGCTGAGTTTCATAGCGTGTTACGCCTTCGGGGAAGACCATCCACTCCTGTGCGCCGCGAGTCCAAAGATGAGCCGCCGGGACCAACCAAGATGTATCATCCAGCGTTCCCGGCTTGATGTTGCGGTTTGGATAAGCCGCACCGCCCGGAACGTGATAGAGCCGCGTCCCGCAGTCAGGGCAAAACCAGCATTCCATTGTCTTCGATGGGCTGATCTCGCGAGCAAACATTTTCGGCTTGCCCTTCGTGATGTGAAAATGCTCCTGCGGGATCACCGCGCCCATGGCAAATGCGGAGCCGGATTGCTTCTGGCATTCGCTGCAATGGCAGGCATATACCGCCACCGGTGGCCCGGTGATGTCATAGCGGATCGCGCCGCACTGACATCCTCCAGACTGAGGGAAATTCATCGTCCGCTATCCCGGATTTCAAACCGGGATGTTAACACAAGCCGCCGGCTGGCGTCCAAAGCCGCGGCTGCACCGCTGAGCTCGGCTATGAAGTCGCGCCGCGCGTCGCATGACATTATTGATAGGGACTGAAGCGTCTGCTCCCGGCATGAAATAATTGCGGGGCTTTGACGTTTATATCGGAAGAGACGGTGCAATCCAGGAGGTGGCTATGAAGCGCGTTTTCTTCGGGTTTGGACTTTTTGCTGTGGCGGTCATGATCAGCACGGGCGAGACAAACTACCCGTGGTGTGCCCAGTACAGCGGCGGCGGAAACGGTGGCGGGACAAATTGCGGGTTCACGACATATGAGCAATGCACGGCCACGGTGAGTGGCATCGGTGGTTTTTGCAACCGGAACACGACCTACGTGCCTCCGCCTGGGCCGCATCCGACGACGCAGAAAAAGATGCGTTCGAATTAAGTAGATCGCTGGTTGCCTGCACTGCGTCCGCAGCCAAGGCTTCCGCGGATATCGCAGCAGTGTCTCATAGATAAGGCTCTGATTTATTTTAGCAAAAGCGGCCTCACGCTTCTTCAAGAGGCGAATCAAGCGCGCATTTGGCGCACGTGAGGCAGGACTCTTCACCTCGCAAGTGCGCGATTTGTCTGCACAATTTCTTATGCTTTGACTTCGCGTTGTTGTTTTGAAAAGTGGCGGTCAATCCCGCTTACGTAAAGGACGTCAGCCTGGGACACGGGCTGATGGAGCGGGACGCGGTGCCCGCGGGCGGCGGCTCGTCACCTCCGCTCCCGGGCGTCTCGGGCATCATGCCTGCCGGCACTATGACCGGCGCGCGAGGTGCATCGCTGGAAGTGCAGCACGAGACCCGGCGGAATCCGCCGCGTGCGGCACGAAGCCTGGCCCGAGGTGAGCCTTTGGGATGGAAAGTCCCTTGGGTGAGAACCGTGGTGGAACGCCGATGGGCGAGCGCGCCTGGCAAGGCGCGCGCTGCACCGGCAGGTGCAGCGGTTATGCGTCTGTCGGCGTTCTGCTTCCTTTTCTTTCTTCTTACATTTCGTGGCTTAAAGCGCAGATCGTGACGGCGCCCGTGACCACCGCTGACGCCATCTGACGAAGATCGGTGCGGAGAGCAGAAGCTTCGTGGCTTTTCATTACTGGCGTGACGCCAACTCGGATGCAGGTGCATCGCGAGAACGAGCAAGCGCGCCGGTTGCGCGATATGTAGCTAATATTGTAAAATGTAGCCAACGGTGTATTTTCGGGCGGGAACGATCACGAATGAACTCCGGGGATGAACACTGTTCAGGAATAATGTTCAGGGGTGACGACTTTGACGTTATCGGGCATGCCTGTTTGGGTCGCCTGTCACGATGATGTCGTGGCTGCGGTGGCAGCAAAATTCGCGAAACGTCCGTGGGGGTCGAGGCAGTGATACGGGCTGGGCTGCTGACAGGCTTTGGGCTTGTCGCGCTTTTCGGCGCCGCGCGCGCCGCCGACATGCCAGTGAAGGTGCCGCCGCCGAGCGCGCCGCTCGGCTTACGATTGGAGCGGATTCTACGTCGGCGGCCATCTTGGCTACGCGGGCGGTTCGTCGCGCTGGTCGGCGACGTCAGCCGGCGCGCCTGCGACGACCGGAGCGCTGGACTTCTTCAACAGCTTCGACGCGTCCGACGGCACCGGCAGTTTCTTCGAAGGCTTTCAGGCCGGTTACAACTTCATGCTGCCGTCGCGGTTGCTGCTCGGCATCGAAGCTGACGTTTCGTTTCCGAGCAATGTCGGTGGCACGGCTGCGGTCGCGTCACCGGTCGCCGGCTTCGCCAGCTATTCCGAGCAGGTGGAATATTCCGGCACGCTGCGCGCGCGCATCGGCTACGCGCCAAATTTCGGAACAGGACATTGGCTGTTCTATGCGACCGGTGGCCTGGCGTGGAGTTATGACCAGTTCACCCGCACGCAGATTGCAGGCGGTGTCGCGCCGGCGGGTACGGTGGAAAATCTCTTCGCGGTGCCGCGCGTCGGCGGGGCGGCAGGCGCCGGCGTCGAATACGCGCTGCCGGGCAACTGGACGGCGCGGCTCGAATATCTGTTCATCGATTACGGCAATCGCAGCGTGACGTTTCCGGTTGGCGCGCAGCGCTTCGGCTCCGACCTCACTTTGAGCGAACTGCGGCTCGGATTGAATTACAGGCTCGGCGGCGATGCCGCGAAGTCGTCCGGCAACAAGGCGGATTCACCCGCGCTCGAGACCGACAATTTCGCCATCCACGGGCAAACGACGTTTCTCGATCAATACGTCTTTCCGTTCCGCAATCCCTACAGCGGCGGCAACAGCTTAACGCCGAACATTGGCCGCGAGACGGCGGACGCAACGGCCTATGTCGGCCTGCGGCCGTGGCAGGGCGGCGAGATCTGGATCGATCCCGAGATCGATCAGGGCTTCGGCCTGAGCAACACGCTCGGCGTGGCCGGCTTCACCAGCGGCGAGGCGTACAAAGTCGGCGCCGCGGTGCCCTATGCCCGCCTGCCGCGTTATTTCATCCGGCAGACCATCGACCTTGGCGGCGACAGCCAGAAGATCGATGGCGGCGCCAATCAGTTCAGCGGCTCGCAAACCGCGAACCGGCTCGTCATCACGGTCGGCAAGTTCGGCGTCACCGACGTTTTCGACAACAACAAATACGCCCACGATCCGCGCAACGATTTCATGAACTGGTCGCTGGCCGATACCGGCACGTTCGACTACGCGGCCGACGCCTGGGGCTTCAGCTATGGCGCGGCGGTTGAGTGGTATCAGGGCGACTGGACCGTGCGCGGCGGCATCTTCGATCTCTCCAATGTGCCCAACAGCACCGTGCTCGACCCGAGTTTCGATCAGTTCCAGTGGATCGGCGAAATCGAGCGCCGCTACGAAATCTGGGGTCAGCCCGGCAAGGTGGCGATCACCGGCTTCCTCAGCCGCGGCCGCATGGGCAGTTACACCGATGCCATTGCACTTGCGGCGGCGATCGGCGGGACACCGAGCACCGCAGCGGTCCGCCAATACACCAGCCGCGGCGGCGTGAGCCTCAATATCGAGCAGCAAATCACCGAACAGCTTGGCGCGTTCGTCCGCGCCGGCTGGGCCAATGGCAATCTCGAGCCCTACGAATTCACCGATATCGACCGCACCGTTGCCGCCGGCCTTTCGCTCAACGGCAAATCGTGGGGACGGCCCGACGACACGGTCGGCATCGCCGGCGTGGTGAACGGGATTTCGGGAATACACCAGGCCTATTTTGCCGCCGGCGGCCTCGGCATCCTGATCGGCGACGGCATGCTGCCGCATCCGGGCCTCGAGCAGATTTTCGAGACTTATTACAGCTACGCTCTGACATCCTCGGTGCGACTCACCGCCGACTATCAGTTTATCGCCAATCCCGCCTACAATACCGACCGCGGCCCGGCGAACGTGATTTCCGGCCGGTTCCACTATCAGTTCTAAGCTTGGCAGTTGGCGCTAACCGTCTTTAAATTGACGCGCACGACCCTTCCTGCTTCCTGCTACCGTGGGCGCTGCGGAAGCCGGGATCGGTTGCCGGCAAGGTTAATTCTGGCGAAGGCATGCGCTGGTTTCGGGCACATATGAAGTCTGGTTCGCGTCTGGCGCTGTTTGCGCTGGCGATCCAGCTTGTGCTTACATTCGGCCACGTTCACGGCATCTCCGCAGGCGCAGCCGAATCCGCGCTGTCGTCTCTTACTCACCAGGCGCAGAATTCCACCGATCCGTGCAGCAACTCCGGCGGCTCATCCGATTACAATTGCCCGATCTGCGCGCTGATACAGTTGGCCGGCACGTCCGCGGTATCCGTGCCGCCGGCGCTTTCGGTCCCGGCGACATTTGTCGTCCTCAAGCTGCAAGCGCCTGAACAACTAGAGTGGGCGGCGTCGCCGTATGTCCCGTTCCACGCCCGCGGTCCGCCCTCGATCTGAGGCGGTCGCTTGCGGCGTTTGCGCCGCGTGACGATCCCAGCACTGAAGTAACGCCGGCGAGCGCGTAACGAAACCGTCCGCGCCCGCCTGCTCCAGAAATCTCATTCGGTCGAGTTCCGCATGCCCGCCGACCCGAAGACAGATAAAGGCTGACCCTTGCCGCAACAGGATGAGGGCGATCGAGGCCAAGCCGAGCCGCTGCTCGGACAGTCGCCGCACGCCAAGATCGTAATGTCGG
This sequence comes from uncultured Alphaproteobacteria bacterium, assembly GCA_963739945.1. Taxonomy (GTDB): domain Bacteria; phylum Pseudomonadota; class Alphaproteobacteria; order Rhizobiales; family Xanthobacteraceae; genus BOG-931. The sequence goes on from CAVUCN010000002.1 coordinate 63,966, forward strand.
TTCTGCTGGTGCTCGCCGTTGGCGCTGGCGTGTTCTGGCTGGTTGCCGGCCCGGGCCGTCATTACCGGCAGGGTGAGGTCACGCAGAAAACCGAACCGGTGATCCGGTCGGGAAACACCGTGTCGGTGCCGGAAGGTTCGCCGGTGCGAAGCAAGCTCGCGATCGAGGCGGTCGCTGCAAAAGACATCAAACGCGATCTCGTTCTTCCCGCCGTGGTCGAAGCCGACCCGGCGCATCTCATCAAGGTCTCGCCGCCGCTCTCGGGTCTCGTCACCCAGTTGAACGTCGAGCTTGGACAGCGGGTGAAGTCCGGGCAGGCGCTCGTCGTGATCGACTCGCCCGATCTCGGCTCCGCTTATTCCGATTACGGCCGTGCCAGGGTGCTGCTGGCGCTGGCGCTCAAGAGCCGCGATCGCGAGCGCGGGTTGGAAAAGATCGGCGGCGCAGCGCTCAAGGAGGTGCAACAGGCGGAAACCGACTACGTCACTGCCGAAGTCGAGTACCAGCGGGCCACGGCACACCTCAAGCAGATTGGCGTTGCCGATCCTGACGCGCCCGACAAATCGCAAAAAGTGACGGTTGCGGCGCCGATGGACGGCAGCGTCATCGACCTCCAGGTCGCCGCCGGCGAATACTGGAACGATCCGACGGCCGCGCTGATGACCATCGCCGATCTCAATACCATCTGGGTCACCGCAAGCGTTCCGGAGAAGGATACGTCGCTGGTCACCAAGGGACAGCCGGTCGATGTGGTGTTCCCGGCCTATCCCGGGGAAGTGTTCAAGGGCGAAGTACTGTTCGTCAGCGACGTGCTCGACCCCGACACGCGGCGCACCAAGGTCCGTATCGCGTTTCAGAACCCGGACACGCGGCTGCGGCCCGGTATGTTCGCCAATGTCAGCTTTTACGCGCCGGTGCAAAGCCAGCCGGTGGTGCCGGCAAGCGCGCTGGTGCTCAAGGACGATGAAAACCAGGTGTTCGTCGAGACCGCGCCGTGGACGTTCGAGGCGCGCGACGTCGATATCGGCTTTCAGCAGGGCGATCAGGTGATGCTGACCAGCGGCGTCAAACCCGGCGAACGCGTCGTCGTTAGGGGCGGAGTGCTGCTCGGTGATTGACTGGATCGTCAGCTTTGCGCTGCGCAAACGCCTCGTCGTGTCGATGATCTGCCTGTTCGCCGCAGTGTATGGCTACTATTCATGGACCCAGCTTGCGGTCGAAGCGTATCCGGACATCGCCGATACGGAATCGCAGGTAATCACCACCGCGCCCGGGCTCGCTGCCGAGGAGGTTGAACAACAAGTCACCATTCCGCTCGAACGCGAACTCAACGGCACGCCCGGACTGGCGATGATGCGGTCGCGCTCGACCTTCGGCCTGTCGCTGATCACGCTGCAATTCCGCGATGGCATCGAGGATTACTGGTCACGCCAGCGTATCCTGGAGCGCATCCAGGGCGCGACGCTGCCGCCGGGCCTGACACCCGGCCTCGATCCGCTGTCGTCGCCGACTGGACAGATTCTCTATTACGTTCTCGAATCCAGCACCAAAAATCTGCGCGAGCTGTCCGAACTCGAGACCTGGACAGTGATCCCGGCCCTCAAGCAAGTGCCGGGCGTCGCCGACGTCTCGAATTTCGGCGGGCTGACGACGCAATATGAGCTCGAGCTCGATCCGCAGCAGCTTATACGCTTCAACATTTCGCTGTCGGATATCACCGACGCGATCAGCAACAACAACGCCAATGCCGGCGGCAGCGTGCTCAATCGCGGCGAGCAGGGGTTCGTCATCCGCGGCATCGGCCTGGTCCAGACGCTCGATGACCTGGGCAATATCGTTGTCACACAGCACAATGGCACTCCGATCCTGGTGCGTGACCTCGGCAAGCTGAAGCTGAGCAATCAGGAGCGCCACGGCGTTGTCGGCAAGGACGGCATCAACGACGTGGTCGAAGGCACCGTACTGCTGTTGCGGCACGAAAATCCTTCGCAGGTGCTTGCCGGGGTCCACGCCAAGATTGCGGAGTTGAATGCGCAGCTCAAGGACCAAAACGTCCAGATCGTGCCCTATCTCGACCGCACCGATCTGGTCGATTCCACCATCGACAAGGTCGGCCACACGGTATTCGAGGGCATCGGCCTTGTGCTGATCGTTCTGATCCTCTTCCTCGGCAGCCCGCGCAGCGCGTTGATCGTCGGCATCACCATTCCGTTCGCGATGGTGGTGGCGTTTGTCATGATGTACCACGCCGGCATTTCGGCGAACCTTCTGTCGCTCGGCGCCATCGACTTCGGCATCATCGTCGACGGTGCGATCGTGATGACCGAGGCGATCCTGCGCCGCCGCGAAGCCAAGCCGAACGAGCCGCTGACCGAAGCTGATACCTATGAGGCAGCACGGCAGGTGGCGCGGCCGATCTTCTTTGCCACTGCCATCATCATCATCACCTATCTGCCGCTGTTCGCGTTCCAGCGGGTCGAGGCCAAGCTGTTCTATCCGATGGTCTATGCTGTGGGTTTCGCGCAGCTCGGTGCATTGGTCTTCGCGCTGCTGGTGATCCCTGGGCTCGCTTATGTCGCGTATCGCAGGCCGCGGCGCCGTTTTTCACAACCCGGTTCTCGGCTGGCTCGACGGCGAGTATCGGAAGGTGCTTACCGCCTCGCTACAACGCCCGCGCATTGCCTATGTGCTGAGTGCGATTACGGCGATTTTGATGATCGTCCTTGGTCTCACCGTCTGGCGCGAATTCCTGCCCGATCTCGACGAGGGCTCGATCTGGCTGCACGCGCAAATGCCGCCGGGCATCTCGCTGCAAAAGGCGACCGACATGGTTGCCGAGCTGCGGCAGGCGCTGGACGAGTTCCCGGAAGTATCGACGGTGGTGAGCCATATCGGCCGCAACGACGATGGCACCGATCCGTGGACGCCCGCGCACATGGAAGTCGGCCGTCATGCTCGACGCCGTACAGCACCTGGCCGTCCGGCGAGACAAAGGAAGATCTGCAACAGCGGATTCGAAGCACGGCTCGAACAAATTGCCGGGCTTCGAGATCGCGTTTAGCCAGCCGATCATGGACAGCGTGCTCGACTATGTGTTCGATCCGCACAGCGCGCTTGCCGTCAAGGTGTTCGGCGACGATTTCAATGAGCTGCGCCGCATCGGCAACTCGATTGTTGGCGTCCTCGACACCGTGCAGGGCGTCAGCGACGCGGCGATCGACGAGTATACGCCGCTGCCGCAGATTTCGATCAAGGTCGACCGCGCGGCGACCGCGCGCTACGGCATCAACGTCGCTGATGTCACCAATCTGATCAGTACCGGGATCGGCGGCGCCGCTGTCAGCCAGCTTTTCATCGGTGACCGCAACTACAACATCACAGTCCGATTTCCGCCTAAGGATCGCGGCAGCCCCGAAGCCATCAAGAACCTGGTTCTGACGTCGAGTGATGACGCGCTGATCCCACTGTCGCGCGGTCGCTGCAGGTCAAGTTGCAGACCGGCGAGAGCATGATCGATCGCGAGATGAACCATCGTTATCTGCTGGTGAAGCTGAATTATCACGACCGTGACTCGCTTTCGGTGGTGGCGGAAGTCAACAGGCTGATCGGTCAGAAGGTCGCGTTCGATCGCTCGAAATACCGCATCGAATGGGGTGGCCAGCTCGAAGGGCAGGAGCGGGCGGAGGCGCGTTTCCGCCTGATCTTCGGCCTCGCGCTCGCGGCGATGATGGTGCTGCTCTACGCCGAATTTGGCGTGCTGCGTCAGGTGTTCCTCATTGTCGGTGTCGTGCCGCTGGCGGCGCTCGGCGGACTGATCGCGCTTCACGCCACGGGAACGACACTCAATGTGGCATCGGGCGTCGGGTTCATCGCGTTGTTCGGCGTCGCAGTGCTCAACGGCGTCATCATGGTGGCCAATCTCAATCGGGTTCGGGAACAGGGCTTGCCGCTGTTCGATGCGGTGCTGACTGGCGCCGCCGAGCGGTTGCGGCCGGTACTGATGACGGCGGCGGTGGCGACTGTCGGCATGTTGCCGGCCGCGCTCGCGACCGGCGTCGGCAGCGACGTGCAGCGCAACCTCGCAACGGTAGTTGCCGGGGGGCTTATTCCGGCTACGCTGCTCACATTGTTCATTGTCCCGACATTCTATTTCGCGCTGGAGCAATGGGCGGATCGGCGGTCGCGGCAAGAGGCAACGGCGGTGGGGACCGCCAGGGGGTTGCGAAGCGTAAGGGTAGGATGCGGGTACGGGGATGACTGGGCGGGTGTTGCAGGGGGCCGCTGTCGCGCTGATTGCCGTCGCGCTGCTGACGCAGTGCGCGGTCGGTCCCGATTTCGCGGCGCCGTCTGCGCCGGACGTTACCGGCTACACGCCGGAGCCGCTCGGTAAGACCACTGCGTCGGCGGCCACTGCCGGCGGCGGGGGGCAGCGGTTCGTCGGCGATCTCGACCTGCCGGGCCAGTGGTGGACGCTGTTCCACTCCAAAGATCTTAACAGCCTCGTCGGAAAGTCGCTCGCCGCCAATCAGGATCTGAAGGCGGCGCAGGCCGCGCTCACGGTAGCGAAGCAGAATGTCTATGCGCAGCGCGGCGCACTGTTCCCGACCGTCGATGCTAATTACAACGCGACGCGCGAGATCATGCCGATCGGCCAGCCGTCGGATTTCGTCCCCGGAGCGCCGACGTACAATCTTTTCACCGCACAATTAAATGTGGCGTACACGCCCGATGTTTTCGGCGGTGTGCGGCGCTCGATCGAGTCGCTGGAAGCGCAGGCGGACTCGCAGCGCTTCGCGCTGGAGGCGACCTACCTCACGCTCACCTCAAATCTCGCTGGCGCAGCGGTGCAGGAGGCGTCGCTTCGCGGCCAGATCGCGGCGACGCTGACGATCATCAAGATCGAAACCGGCGTGCTCGGTATCATGCGGCGTCAGCTCAAGCTGGGCGATCTCGCCGAAGGCGACGTCGTGGCCCAGGAAGCGGCGCTGGCGCAGGTCGAGCAGACGCTGCCGCCGCTGCAGAAGCAACTGGCGCAGCAGCGCGATCTCATCGCCGCGCTCAGCGGCGGTTTTCCAAGCGACCTCATCAAAGAACGCTTCGATCTCGCCTCACTGCGGTTGCCGCGCGATCTGCCGTTGAGCTTGCCGTCGAAATTGATCGAACAGCGGCCCGACATTCGCGCCGCCGAGGCCAATCTGCAATCGGCCAGCGCCCAGATCGGCGTCGCCATCGCCAACCGGTTGCCCAACATCACGCTGAGCGGCAATCCGGGTGCTACGTCGCTTGCGATGAATCAGCTGTTCGTGCCCGGGCACGGAGTTCTGGGTCATTACCGGCAGTATCACGCAGCCGATCTTCGATGGCGGCACGCTGTTCTTCCGCGAGCAGGCGGCCAAGGCCGCGTTCAAGCAGGCGCAGGCGCAATACCGCAGCACGGTGATCGCGGCGTTCCAGAATGTCGCCGACTCGCTGCGCGCCATTCAGTCCGATGCCATCGCTCTGCAGAAGGCGGTCGCCTCCGAACATGCCGCCGGGAGAAGTCTCGAGATCACGCGTCAGCGCATGCAGCTCGGCGACATCAATTATCTCGGCCTGCTCAATGCCCAGCAGACCTATCAGTTGGCGCTGCTCACTCTGGCGCAGGCCAAGGCCGCCCGCTTTGCCGATACCGTTGCGCTGTTTCAGGCGCTCGGCGGCGGCTGGTGGAATCGGCAGGACGTCGAGCCGGAACAAGCCGGTGACGATCAGCGACGTGTTTCAGTAACGCCGCACGCGGCTATTTCGCGTCGATCACGATCGGCGCGCGCAGCTTGAGTTGTTTCCCGGTAGCAAGATTGGCATCGATTTCGACGGTCCAGTTGCCCGCTTCCGGCAACTGCACGCCGTCGACGATCCATGCCGCGTCCGGCTGCTGCACGGCGGTTTGCGTCACCGGCTTACTTCCGGCCACAGGCGCGGTGATCGTGAAGGTCACAGACTTGGCCGGCAGCGTTTCGAGATCGTCGTTCCATAGCCGGATCGTCGCGCGTGCTGCGCCGATATGGCCGGGCTCGATCATGACATCGGCCATGCCCTGGTCGGTATGGATGTGCTGAAAGGCGGCATCGGGCGGAACGGCACCGGACGTGGAATGGTGACCGGCATGGTTCGCCGGCGGCTGCGTTCCAAGCACGGCGACGATGGCGATGATCAGAGCTCCGGCCATCGTTTCGATGGCGGCGTTGCGGCACAACCGGCGCCGCGCCGTTTGCGCGGCCGCGATGCTCCCGTTCTGAACGAGAGCCGGCGTCAATCGCGACCGGTTGAACGCCGCGATCGGCGACCATGCCCAGGAACAGCGCGAGCTTGAGCAGGAGCAGTTTGCCGTAATGGGTGTGAAGCAGCGCATCGACGCTGCCGACGAGGTACCACGAGTTGATCGAGCCCGGTTGCCAGCAGCGTCGCGACGGCGGCCATGCCGAGAAGCGAAAAGCGCGACGTCGCGGTGCGCGCCATGTCCAGTTCGTCCGGCCCGTGGCCTGTCACCGCCAGCAAAATGGCAAGCGGTGCGAGCGCGCCGACCCACGCTGCCGCGGCGATCAGGTGGAGCACGTCGGCTGCAGGATGGATGATCGCTTCGTCTCCGAGACCGCCGGCGGCGTGTCCAGCCCAGGCAAGTCCGCCTGCAAAGGTCGCCGCGACAATGGCTGCAACGGAGTCGAGCCAGTTAGAATTGCGGTCAGGCGCAGAAAAAAGCGGAACGAATAGTGCAGTTAGTCCTGACAGCCAGACCAAGCCGGATCAGCCAGGTGTGCCCAAAAGTGGTTTGGCTCAGGACGGTCCACAGCGTTCCGCTTGGCAAAACGTCGACAAGATTGTCGCCGCTCATTGCCGCTGCGGCGAGGACCAGCCAGCCGGCACCGGAAATGACGGCGAGCAGCAGCGCACTCCACGCCAGCAGCCTGTTCCACGCTCGCACTTCGGCAGCAGCGTGCGCCTTCTCGCCCGCGATGCGGGCGGCCGGATTGAAAACGAGCACCGTGAAGAACACGACACCTGCAACCAGCATCGTTGAGGCGAAGTGAACGGTGCGGACATAGATCAGAAGATCATCCACGCCGCGCTCCGGGTGCCTCGCATGTAAGCTTGGCGATCACGGACTTTGGACGTTGAAGCTGAAACTGCCGTCAGCCGCGTGCGTGTCTGTAGATACTGCGTGCCAGTGCACTTTGTAGGTACCACCGCCGAGCGCTTTAAGTCCAACGCGCATCATATTGCCGTTGACCGAAGCCTTGCCTTGATCGACGCGAGCGCCGCCCCCGTCGATCACCTGGACCGTACTGAACGCCGGTTCGAGACTTTCTGTAAACGTAAGCACGACTTCATCCGGCGCCGCCGCGACGGTGCCGCCAGCCGGCAGGTTCGAGTGATTGAGGGTCGTGTGGGCGCCGGCAGCAACGCCTCCTAGCAGCACAAACAGCAGCGACGGGAGAATGAATCGCATTCGCATCGACAACTCCTTTTCGGCGAACATACTTTGACGGTTGGGTTTTTCAAGTTATCGGCTACCGATATGAAAGGTGAAACTCCCCTGCGTTGAATGCGTGTCCACCGACAGGGCGTGCCAGTTCACCTTGTAGCTGCCGGCGCCGATTGTCTTCAGCCCGATCCGCATGGTGTTGCCGCTGACCGAGGCTTTGCCCTGGTCGACGTGCCGCCGTTCGCGCCGGTCACCTCGACGGTGCTGAAGGCCGGCTCGAGATTCTGCGTGAACGTCAGCACCACTTCATGCGGCGCAGTTTGCATCGTCGAGCCGACCAGCGGGCTCGCGTGATCGAGGAAGGCGTGGGCCTGCGCCGTGCTGCCGGCAGCCGCTGCGGCGACCAGGGAGATGAGGACGAGAAGGGTTCGCATGAGAGTTTGCATGACTTCACCTTAGAAGTTGGGTTTTTGCGCCGCCGCGGTCTTGCCGCCAAGCAGGGGCTGTCCGAGGGTTTGCGGGAACATGTCGTCGAGATAAAGGTGCAACTGGCCGAGCACGCCGATGCCGTGGCCGCTCTGCCTGTTCACCGGGATCGGCGCTTCGATCCCGACCTGGAAATAGCTGCCGACCCAGATCACGCCAGGATTGACGGTACCGGTGGTGACGAAACTGTTGCCGTAGTTGTTGGCAACCGGTGTCTGCATGTCCACTTCGACGATCGGGATCAGGTGGTTGATGAAGTCGGGAAGCTGGAAGTCCTGAATCTCCGACTTCAGATAGGGCATGCTGTATTGGATCGACCCGCCCCAATCGAGCACTTGCGGGATCGGTGCGCCTGCGACCACGTCGTACGAACGGCTCGGGATCTCGTAGCCGACCTGTCCGGTCACCGCGAAGGCGCGCAGCCAGCCGGCGCTTTCCGGCAGGTCGCCGAAGCCTTTGCCGAAATAGTAGGTCGGCGTCAGTACGCTGTAGGGCGTGCCGATTCCGGAATTGCTGGCGCCGGTGCCGCCCCAATCGACGATCAGGCCGAGCAGCATCGCCAGTTCATGGTCGCTGTCCTTGAGCAACTGGTATTGTAGCGTGGTTTCGAGGTTGCCAAAGCCGGCCATGGTGAAGCCGCCGGGCTGGTGGATTTGCGACCAGCCCTCGCCGATCGAGATGCCGAAGATCTTCGGTGATGCGTTTGGAGAGTTCCCCGGACACGTCCCATTCGGTGGCGGGCGGTGTGTCGGCGGTCTTCGACCACTGGATGGTCGGCAGCGACAATTCATCGGCGACGCAGGGGTCGTCGGTGGCGATTGTCGCCGGAAAGAAGCGCGCGCCGACGAAGCAATGGGCGAACGCGCTGGAACAGGGCAGGGCGGCGAACAACAGGGCTGAGCGCGAATGCGCGTGAGCCCCTCGGATAGCCGGGCATGGAAGTCTCCACTTTGAGCGTGAGATGCAAACGGCGCGGGGAGGTTCCCGCGCGACATCACGCCGGCAGTGGAGGCGCTCGCGAGCGATGGGATTTGGTGAGTGGAGCGGTGACGAGACCGGCGATCGCCGGCAGAGGCAGCCGTTCGCCGGTCGCTTGCGGTTCACCGGCACCTTGAGCGGGGGCGGCGGCAACGCCGCCGTCAGCATCAGGCAACCGATGCAGCAATTTTCGGCGCAGGCCTTGCCGTTGTCCTGTCCGCCGGCCGGAGCGGTCTGGCCGGTATCGAGCGTGTGGCAGATGACGCCAAGGGTGTTGTTGGCGTCGGCTGCGGCGCGCGCCGCGGTGAAACTTGCGAGCAGGCTGGCGAGCGCGATCGCATAGGCGGCGACCAGCGCAACCGCGCGCCGCCGCAATGACCGCTCATGGAAGAATTGTCGCACAGCCCAAGTTCCGAACAGTCGAAGCTCAGGATATAAGAACAGTCTAGGCGCGAAAAAATTCCCGCGCCAGTTCGTCATCCGGGTGCCGGCAGCAGGAGCCCGGATCCAACGTCCCGGCGCAGGGCATGGATTCGGGCGCCGCTGCGCGGCGTCCGGGATGACGGGATCAGCTTCGTGAGCCCGTGCCGCGCCAGCACCTTTTGCACGGCGGCGACCAGATCGGCCTCCGGCACCGACGATTTGCGCCTCGGCCTGCTTTTGCAGGTGCTCCTCGCGGCCTTTTTCCAGCTTGGCGAGTTCGGCGCCGACGATCAGGTCCTTGATGGTGATTTCGCCCTTGGCCTTCTCGTCGGAGCCCTGGATGACGACGCACGGCGCATTGCGCCGGTCGGCATATTTCATCTGCGGGCCGAATTTGCCGGAGCCGAGATAAAGCTCGGCGCGGATGCCGGCGTTGCGCAGCTTGGCGACCATGCCCTGATAGTCGGCGACGCGGTCGCGGTCGAACACGGTGACGACGACCGGGCCGGCTTCGGCTCTTGGTCTCGACCTTGCCGAGATGCTGGAGCGCGGCAAGCAGCCGCGACACGCCAATGGAGAAACCCGTTGCCGGCACCGGCTCGCCGCGAAAGCGCGAGACGAGACCGTCGTAGCGCCCGCCGCCGCCGACCGAGCCGAAGCGCGGCGATCCTGCGGTACTGTCGGTCGAGAACAGCAGCTCAACTTCAAAGACCGGGCCGGTGTAGTATTCGAGGCCACGGACGACGCTCGACTCAATGCTGATCCGATCGGGACCGTATTTTGCTGCACGCACCAAGCTTCCGATTTGCGCCAGTTCCTGAATGCCTTCCGCTCCGGTCGCGCTGGAGCCGATTTCTCGCGCCCAATCCTTCAAGGTGCTTTCCAGATCACCGACTTTCTCATCGAGTTGAAACTCGATGTAGTTGAGAACCTTTTCGGCTTGCTTGTTATCTAATCCAGCCCCTTTGGTGAAATCGCCGCTTTCGTCTTTTCGGCCTGGACCTAACAAGGCTGCAACGCCGTCTCGTCCCAAACGGTCGTATTTGTCGATCGCCCTCAGAACCGTCAGTCTTTTCCCCGCATTCGCTTCGCCGCTCAGCCCGATGGACTCCAAAACGCCATCGAGCACTTTGCGGTTGTTGACCTTCACCACATAACTGCCGCGCGGAATGCCGAGCGCTTCGATGGTGTCGGCGGCCATCATGCACATCTCGGCGTCGGCGGCGGGCGATGAGGAGCCGACGGTGTCGGCATCGAACTGCATAAATTGCCGGAAGCGGCCCGGGCCCGGCTTCTCATTGCGGTACACATAGCCATAGCGATAGGAGCGATACGGCTTCGGCAACGTGTCGAAGTTTTCCGCGACGTAGCGCGCCAGCGGCGCCGTCAGGTCGTAACGCAGCGACAGCCATTGCTCGTCGTCGTCCTGGAACGAGAATACGCCCTCGTTCGGCCGGTCCTGATCGGGTAGAAACTTGCCGAGCGCATCGGTGTATTCGATCGCCGGCGTCTCCACCGGCTCAAAACCGTAAAGTTCATAGACCGCGCGAATCTTCTCGATCATCTCGCGCGTGGCGGCGATCTCGCCCGGGCCGCGGTCGGCGAGCCCGCGCGGCAGCCGTGCTTTCAGCTTGTTGGATTTATCCGGCTTGTCGGCCATTTTTCGAACTTCGCGCCGCTATCAATGGCGCGGTGGTAGCAGCCGCGCCCGGAAGCGGCAAGCACGGCAAGAGATTCGGCTCCTGCGTTACCAGCGCCGTTCAGCCGCGCTCCAGAAAGCGCGCGAGCGAGGCGTGGACGATGAAGTCGCCGTCGGACCTGTTGTCGTATTCGATCATGCCGAGGTCGCGAAACTTGTTCATGAAGAAATTCACCCGTGAGCGCGTGGTGCCGATCATTTCGGCGAGCATCTCCTGGCTGATCCGTGGCGTTTTTGGGCGCTCGGCCGTGCCGCCGTCGACGTGAGGGAGTTGCAGCAGCGCGCGCGCCAGACGCTGCTCGGTGGTGTGAAAGTGATGATCGCTGAGGTCGGTGAGATACCGGCGATTGCGCGTCACCAGGAAATCCATCAGCTTTTTTGCGAACACCTTGTCGTCCCGCAATAGCTGCCAGGCTTCGGCAACTTCAATGCGCTCGACCGTGCAATCGGTGAGCGCCGTGACGGTCGCAATGCGCTGGGCCTGATCCAGCAGCGCGCCTTCACCGAAGAACTCGCCCGGACCTATAACCATAATGACAGCTTCCCGGCCCGATGATGAAAGCATGTGGATCTTGGCGGTCCCGGCGTGAAGATAGAAAATCTCGCCGCAGGGCTCACCCTGCCGGATCATGCTTTGATTGCGGGGGACTTTTGCGACCGAGCCCCGGTCCTTCTTGTCGGGGAGCCAAGGGGTCACAACAACAGCCGGAACCGCGCTCGTGCGCGGCGAGTTTGATTTGTGTGGCCGCCGGTTCATGGGCAAAGACGTGCGGAGGAAGCTCAGGCTATAGCGACAAACAACCGGGAGTGACTAGTATTCCTCTACCGCAACGCGGATGAGTGCTCCAGCAGTCAAAGGCAGATTTCGATGGCGGCCACAAGCCAAGGACAAAATACCGCACGATCGCTCGGCGCGCCGAACGACCTTGAGTCGTTTTGGGTCCCATTCACGCCAAACCGCGCTTTCAAACATGCGCCGCGGCTGATCGCGCGCGCCAAGGACATGCACTACTACACGCCACAGGATCGCGCCGTGCTCGATGGCGCCGCGGGGCTCTGGTGTACCAACGCTGGGCATAACCGCGATCCGATCGTTGCTGCGATCACTGCCCAGGCCAAGGCGCTGGATTACGCACCCGCCTTTCAGTTCGCCCATCCGAAATCGTTCGAACTGGCCAGCCGGGTTGCCGCCTTGGCGCCGGTCGATCTTGACCGCGTGTTTTTTTGCAATTCAGGGTCGGAGGCCGTCGATACCGCGCTGAAGATCGCGCTGGCTTATCATAATGTGCGTAGCGAAGCGTCGCGGACCCGCCTGATCGGCCGCGAGCGCGGCTATCACGGCGTCGGCTTTGGCGGCATTTCGGTTGGCGGTATCGTCAACAACCGCAAGCATTTTGGATCGCTGCTGGCCGGCGTCGACCATTTGCCGGCGACCTATAGCCGCGAGCATCAGGCGTTCACAAAGGGCGAGCCGGAGTGGGGGGCGCATCTCGCCGACGATCTCGAACGTATCGTCGCACTGCATGACGCTTCGACCGTCGCCGCGGTGATCGTCGAGCCGATGGCAGGTTCGACCGGCGTGCTGCCGCCGCCGAAGGGCTATCTGGAAAAGTTGCGCGCGATCTGCGATCGCCACGGCATCCTTTTGATCTTTGACGAAGTGATCACCGGCTTCGGCCGGCTCGGCCACGCCTTCGCCGCCGAGCGTTACGGCGTCACCCCGGACATGATCGTGTTCGCCAAGGGCATCACCTCCGGCAGCGTGCCGATGGGGGGCGTGATCGTGCGCGAAGGCATTTACGACGCCTTCATGCACGGGCCTGAGCATGTCATCGAGCTGTTCCACGGCTACACCTATTCGGCGCATCCGCTGGCCTGCGCCGCGGGTCTCGCGACGCTTGATCTTTACCGCGACGAAAACCTGTTCGCGCGGGCGAAGGCGCTCGAGCCGGTGTTCGCCGAGGCGGCGATGACGCTGAAATCGCTGCCCGGCGTGCTCGATATCCGCACTGTCGGTCTCGCCGCCGGCATCGATCTCGCCTCGCGACCGGACGCCTTCGGCAAACGCGCCTATGAGATAATGGACCGCGCTTTCAATGACATCGGCGTCCTGGTTCGCGTTTCGGGCGAGACCCTGGCGCTGTCGCCACCCTTGATCGTGAGCGAAGCGCAGATCGGCGAGATCTTCGAAAAGGTCGGCCGCGCGATCAAGGCGGTGGGATAGCCCTCACTGCGGCTTGAGGATCGCCCAGCCGACGTGAATATGACCTTCGCCGCGGCGCATCGGCAGATCGAACGGCGTGCCAGCCTCGGCGCCGCTTGCAACAGCGGCAAATTCCGCGGGCATGTGTGCTGCGTCTTCTTCCCACACCACGATCGCGCCTTTCTTGCGCAGATCGTTGAGATCGATCCACGGCGCGCGCTGCGGCAGGCCGTCGATCAGGACTTGCGGCTGATCCGGCGAATAATGCGCAAGATTGCCGCCGTACCACATGCCGCCGACGACATAGTTCAGTTTTGCGCCGGTGGCGGCGCGGAAGCGGTGCGTCAGTTCGATGCCAAGCTTGTCACCCGGAAAGAACACCGCGCGATAGCGGTGATCGATCAGCGGCAGCACCGTGTAGTTGACGGCAAAGACAACGGCGAAAATTGCGAACACTGTGGCCCAGGCGGCCACGACGCGGATCAGGCGGTCGCGATCGAGCAGCGTCTGCGCGGTGAGTACGATCCAGAGGCCGACATAGAGCCATAACGGATATCCCCACATCGCGATGGTGCCGCGGCCGCTGATCGCCGTGAGCAGGATCATCGCGAGACCCGGTCCGAACGCGAGCAGAGTCACGATCCGGCGATCGAAAGCCTCGGCAGTGAAATCCGCCTCGGCCGTGCGCCGCGGCCAGAACAAACCCGATGCAATGAAGAATGACGGCAGCAGGAAGCCGATCTGGCTGCCGGCGAACACAGCGGGATGCAGGACATGATCGTACCAGCCGCGCACCTCTCCGGCGCGATGCTCGACGTAGTTCAGCGGCAGAAAATCGGTCTGAAACAGCCAGACGATGTGCGGCGCTGTGACGATCAGGGCGACAGCCAGCGCAAGCCACGGCCCCGGCGTCGCCAGCGCCCGCCGGGCATCGCGGTCGAACAGCAGGAACAAGGCGTAGGGTACGGCCAGCACCACGACAAAATATTTTGCCCACAGCGCGGCGCCGAACGAAAAGCCGAGCACCAGCCAGTGGCCAATGCGTCCGCGCCGCAGCGCGGCATGAAACGCGTAACCGGCCAGGCCCCAGAATGGCAGTTGAATGACGTCGTGATTGAATTTCACGGCGGTGTATTGGAAATAGTGCATGCCGTCGATGATCAGGACGGCAACCAGTGCGCCAGTGGCGCTGACGAGCTTGCGCGCGGCCGCCCAGACCGCAATGAACGCAACAATCACCGCGGTTTGCGCCAGCGCGTAATAGGCCGCGTCGGTATTGAACGCGCGGTGCATGATCTCGACCAGCCACCACGGCAGCGGCGGCAGCTTGTCGTAGCCGAGCTGCCATTCCCGGCCGTAAGTCAGCGCTTCGATCAGGTCGAGCGGCAGGTTCAGGTAAAGCACCGACGGTAGCGCCGTCCAGACCGCGAAATGCAACGCGAGGAAGGCGGCAAAAGCCTGCCGCGGCTGGCTCTCGATCCAGCCGATCAGGCCCGGGTTCGCCCGGGCAGGGGCTATATCGGTCGCCACAGTCATGGTTGCCGTTATAAAAGCTCGCTAAAAGCATAGCCACCGAGGGCGGGGATGGCGCATGATATTGGCGGAAAACGGGTATTCTTCGTTCCGGAAACAGGCTCCGCCCTTGCAGCGCCGCCGCGCTTGTGGACACTAGATGCGAGCTGGGCGCGAATCATTGCGAATGGGCCGTAAACTGGCCCGTGGGGCTGCATCGTTCGGCGTAGGGTATCGCGGGGTCAGGATATGGTGCGCATAAGCGCCATTTTCATCGCTGTCTGCATGGCGCTGATCGCCGCTTCGGTCGGTTTCGTCGTCTACCTCCGTTTCGGTCTTACCGGCGCCGAGTCATTTCTGATCGGCCTCGGCGTCCTCACTGCGCTTGCGGTTTACAACGCCGTTGCAGCACGCAGCCGCGACCGTGCCGAAGTGACCGATCAGATCGCCACGCTGTCCCGCGGCTCGTCCGATATGGCGCGGCAGCTTGGTGAACTCGGCCTGAAGGTTTCCACCATGGAAAAGAAGGTCGAGGCCGTGCTCGACAAGGCGCTGGCGACGGCGCAGCCGCTCGCGGCCGAGATCGAGGAACTGTCGACGCTGGTCAAGCGCCTTGCCGATCGCGTCGCCGCGCACGAGGTCGCGCTCAACAACGGCGGCAGCAGCAGTGCGCCGCGTATCGCTGCGGTCGCGGCAGTGCCGCCGCGCCCGTCGGCGATCGCTCCGGTTCAAGGCTCGGTTCCGGTGCCTTCGGCCGCCACGGCTGCTGCTGCGAACGAGACTGCGGCCGTGTCCGATATGATCCCGGCCTTCGGCGGTCTCGATCAGGCCGGTGTCATTGCCCTGATCGCGGGCGCGATCCAGAGCAACACGCTCGATCTTTTCCTGCAGCCGATCGTGACCCTGCCGCAGCGCAAGGTGCGCTATTACGAGGCGCTGTCGCGGCTCAAGTCCGACAGCGGCGAAATGGTCGCTGCCGCCGATTTCCTGAAATTTGCCGAGGCCGGCAAACTGATGCCGAAGCTCGACAAGCTTTCGGTGCTGCGTTGCGTCCAGGTGGTGCGCCGGCTCCTGCTCAAGAACCGCGAGATCGGCCTGTTCTGCAATCTTTCGGCCGAGACGCTGAGCGACGCGAATTTTCCTCAGCTCATGGAGTTCATCGACGCCAACCGCGCGATTGCGCCGGCACTGGTGTTCGAGTTCAGCCAGAGCGCGGTGCGCGCCATGGGGCCGATCGAACATGAGGCGCTCGCCGCGATCGCCGAGCGCGGCTTCCGTTTCGCGATGGACAATCTCACCGACCTGCGTGTCGAGCCGCGCGAGCTCACCGAGCGTGGCTTCCGCTTCATCAAGGCGCCGGCCACATTGTTGCTCAACCGCGTCGGCGCGGCTTCGACCGACATCCACCCCGCCGATCTCTCCGATCTGCTCGGCCGCTTCGGTATCGACCTGATCGCGGAGAAGATCGAGGCGGAAGGCGCGGTGGTCGATCTGCTCGATTACGACGTGCGCTTCGGCCAGGGTTTCCTGTTCTCGCCGCCGCGGCCGGTGCGCGCCGAAGCGTTGCAGGGTTCGGACCCGCCGAAAAGCGACGCCGCGCAGCCGGCAGACGAAACCGAAGCCGCCAAGCCGGCTGGCGGAGGCGCCGGCCGTATCCTTGCCCAGCTCGCCCGCGCCGCAGGCCGCAGCTAAGCCTCTACTGCGCGCTGACCTTCACCGGCAGGAACTGCGTCGTGAACATGTCCTTGTCGTCGGGGGTGTCTTTCAGGAGTCCCATGTCGATGAAAGATTTCTTGAGCACGGCAACGCCCTGCGGGTCGAACGTGCCGTCGGTGCTGAACGCACCCATCTGTTCATCATAGACGCGCGAAACCACCGTTTCGCTCAAGCCCAGCACCTTGGCCGAGATCGCGACCGTTTCCGCCTTGTGGGTCTTCATATAGGCGATGGTCTCGAACCAGCCTTGCAGGAAGGCGCGCACCGCATCGGGATGCTTTTCGATTGAGTCGTTGGTGGCGAAGATGACATGCGTGATGAAGTGATCGACGAACGGCGTCGCGTCGGTAATGACGCGCCATTCCTTGGCCTCTTCGAGCGAATAGCCGGTCTCGAGCGCGCCGATATAGCCGTCGATCTGGTTGGTCTTGATCGCGGCGCGGGCCGGCGGCATGCCGCCGATCGGCACCATGGTGATGCCGTCGCTGCCCCAGTTTTCTTTCTGGTTGATGCGCGCGCCGATCCAGTCGGTCAGCGAGCCGACGGTGGTGCAGCCGAGCTTCTTGCCCTTGAGATCGGCGACGGTCTTGACCGGGGAATTGTAGCCGACCATCACCGCCATATTGCGCGGCGCGCCGTACATCTCCGCGACGGCTTTTGCCGGCACGCCTTTGACGATGAAGGCCATGCCCGGCCCCGATCCGATGCCGATATCGACACTGCCGGATGCGATGAGTTGCTGCAACTTGGCGTCACCGGATGACGCCGACGCCTCGATGTCGAGGCCGTGTTTGGCGAAAATTCCGGCCTGAATGCCGATATCGAGCGGCGTGAAAGTCCAGGCGAACGGCACCACCTTGGCGACGCGGAGTTTCTCATTGGCGTGGGCGGGCGCTAGCGTCGCCGCCGTGACCAGCAGCGTGGCGCAGGCCACAGTCCAGATACCGCCGAACGATCGCCTCATCGCTTCCTCCACGCCCCGTTTGTTTGTCAATCCAGGTCGGCGAAACCATCGCAGAAATCGCCGCGGTTTGCCATGCGGCATCGGTGCCGGGCAGGCAGCGGCCGACCTTATTGTTTGTGCGTCACGGTGGTCGGGATGTGATTGAGTTCCTCACAACCCGTTGCCGTGACGACGACGGTGCCGCCGATATTGACCCGGTGATTGCCGATGCAGGCATTGGGCTCGAGCGCGAACACCATGCCTGGCTCCAGCACCGCCTTGCGCACACGCGCCGTATTGGCGCCGACGTAGCGCACGCCGAGATCGACCTGATCCATGTTCACCTGCGTGCGGCCGGCAAGGAAATGCGGCCCGACCGAATGCAGAAGCGGGGTATAGCCCCAGCAGCCGGCTTTCCTGTGCGGCTCTTCCATCACCGCCAGCATGTCGGCGAAGGTGATGCCGGGCTTGAGCGCCTTGATCGCGGCGGCGTAGGACTCCAGCGCGACGCGCTCGCATTTCGTGTTGGTCTCGTCGAGCGGATCGAGCGCCACCGTCATCTGCACCTGGATTTCCTGGTTGCCGCACAGCGGCATCAATTCCATCTGTAAAAGGTCGCCGCGTTGCAGGACGCGTGGCGCTTCACCACTCGTGGTCCAGCGCGGCGGTCCCCACGATAATGTATGCGGCCCGGAATTCATGACGATGACCGGGTAACGCACGCCGATG
Source organism: uncultured Alphaproteobacteria bacterium (assembly GCA_963739945.1). Taxonomy (GTDB): domain Bacteria; phylum Pseudomonadota; class Alphaproteobacteria; order Rhizobiales; family Xanthobacteraceae; genus BOG-931. The sequence goes on from CAVUCN010000002.1 coordinate 82,114, forward strand.
CCCTGACGCAGCATTTCAGCGGTCGCCTCGGCGAACACCACTTCCTCGCCGACACCGGGCGCGGCGACTTCCGCGATCACCTTGCAGGCGGCTTCGGCGGCCTGAGCGGCGTATCGCACCTGCGCCAGCTCTTCGTCGCTTTTCACCAGCATCAGATGGCTGAATTCTTCCGAAATATCGGTCCACCGCGCCTTCGGCATGGCGGTGGTGATCTCGTTCCAGAAGTTCGCCGGAATGGCGCCGTAGATTTCGGTCGGCGCCTGCGAGCTTAGGCCGACGACGCCAAGGTTGGCTTCGCCAAGGCCTTTCTCGCGCATCACTTCGGCGACGCCCACGCCGCTTGTCGAGACGCGATAATCATCGACCCACAGATTGTTGCCGCGTTCGGCCGACCAGCGTGCGCGCATCACCCGCAGATAGGCCCAGGTGATGACGACCGGATCGCCTTCCAGCGGAAAGATCACGCAGCCTTCATTGTAGTCGTCGCTGATGTAGGTCTCGTACATTTCGCGGGAGCGAAAGCCGGCGACGAGAAGTCCTTCCATGCTGCGCTCGCGCATCAGCTTGCGCACATTCGCCCAGCGGCGGCCGCGCTCGGCAAACGATAAAACGGGCGGTTGTTTGGTCGTATAGGCCATGACTTGCAATTTTCCCCTGCCAATTCTTCCGTGTCTTGGGCCGCTATTGTTTTGCTTGTTGCGGCGGGTGGAACGTACCGTTCCGGCAATAGGCCGACAAGGCGCGGCCGTGATATGCTCCCATGCAAAGACCCTCTCGGGAGTGAAAACGATGACGCTCGTTGAGCAGCGCCCGGCGGCCCGCGTAAGGATTTCGACGCCTGAGGCCGCGGATATCGATATTGCAACGACCAGGCCCGGAACGCCCGGCGGCATTTTCATGCGGCAGTTCTGGCATGCACTCTATCGCAGCCAGGATTTGCCGGCCGGCGACGCCAAGCCGATCCGGATCATGAGCGAAGACTATGTGCTCTATCGCGGGCAGTCAGGTCGCGTTCAGGTTGCGGATTATCGCTGCCCGCATCGCGGCGCGCCGTTGCATCTCGGCTGGATCGAAGACGATGCCATTCGTTGCGTCTATCACGGCTGGAAATTCGATTGCTCCGGCCAATGCATCGACCAGCCGGCCGAGGAAGCAGGCTTCGCCCGCAAGGTGCAGCTGAAAACGTATCCGGCGCACGAACACCTCGGTTTGATCTTCGGCTATTTCGGTCCCGGCGAGCCGCCGCCATTTCCGCATTTTCCGCATCGTACGACCGACGGCTTGATCCAGGTCTGGAACGCCGAGCATGTGCCCTGCAATTACCTGCAGAGCTTCGAGAACAGCATGGACGAAGTGCATGTCGCCTTCGCCCACCAGCCCGGCGGCTCACATGCCAAGATGTCCGCAGATCTGCCGATCATCACGGCGGAAGAAACCGATTGGGGCATGTTGCGCTTCGGCACCCGCAAGACCGGCAAGGTGCGGCAGACATTGCACTACGCGCCAAACTTGACCCGTGTGATCGTGCCGCCGCTTGCCGGCATGGATGGCGTCGGCGGCTGGACGGAAATCTATTTCAGCTTTACCCCAATCGACGACGAGAACCACATGTGGCTGATCACGAGCCACGTCGAGGCCGCCGGCAAGGACGCCGATGCCTATCGTGTCAAGCGTGCGGAATACGATCGTAAGGTCGCCGAGGCTCGCCCGGTCATGGACGTCGTGCGCGATATCTGGTCCGGGAAAATCCGGTTTAATGATATTACGCATCCCGATCTCGCAGTGGTGCAGGACATCGCCGTGCAGGCCGGGCAGGGGCGCATCGAAGATCGCGCCAGCGAACGGCTCGGCCGATCGGACGCCGGGATCATCCTGTGGCGCAAGATTCTCATGCGCGAACTGCGGGCCATCGCCGAAGGCCGTCCGGCCAAGGCATGGAAAACGCCGCCGGCGGACGTTATGCCGACGCTCGGCTTTTAGGCAGTCCGTTGCGTTGACCGGGAACGCTACTGTTAATAGAATCGTTGTATCTTCGAGCCGTTTGGCGGGAGACTTTCGTGCATATCATTGACTCGCACTTTCACTGGTGGCCCCGGTCGATTTTCGACAAGCTGTGCAAGCGCAGCGCCTTTCCAAAGGCGCGGGTCAACAAGCGCGGCGGTTACGACTACATGCGCGGCACCGCCAGCGGCCAGCACCTCAACAGCTGGGCCGAGTGGTTCGATCTCGACAAGCAATTCGAATACATGGACAGCCTCGGCCATCAGGTCGATGTCGTCTGCTCGATCGGTCCGTTCTCGGTGTCATTCTCCGATATGCCGCTCTCCGAAGGGCGCGACTATGCGCTGATGTGGAACGAGGAGATGGCCGGCGCGCAGAAGAAGTATCCGGGCCGGCTTTGGGCCAGCGCCGCGGTGCCGCTCCAGGACACGCGCACCGCGATCGAAGTGGTCGATGACGCCGTCAATCGCCTCGGACTGATGGGTGTCAATCTGCCGGGCAGCGTCGGCGACGACGCGCGGATCGATGCCGAGCGGCTCGAGCCGTTCTATGCTCACGTCGAAAAGCTCGGCCTGCCGCTGTTCCTGCATCCGACCGATGTGATCTTCCAGGACATGCTTTCTGACGGTTACGATGGCGCGCTGCATTTGAGTCTCGGCCGGGTCATCGAGGTCAGCGTGGCGGCGATGCGGCTCATTCTTTCCGGCATGATGGAGCGCCATCCGAACCTCAAGATCGTGATGTCGCACACCGGTGGCTCGCTGCCATATCAGGCCGGCCGCATGGACAAGAATTCCAAGGCGGCAAAACTGCCGCGGCCGGTGCAGGATTACATGCGGCGGATGTACACCGACACGGTGTCGCCGCACGCCGCGGGCATCAAGTTCGCGATCGACTATTACGGCATCGACCACGTGATGTATGGCACCGACTATCCGTGCTGGGATCCGGCGCCATGCCTGAAGCTGATCGAGGAGATCAAGCTCTCCGACGCCGACAAGCAGAAGCTGTTCTACGACAACGCGAGGCGGATTCTCGGTCTGAAGGATCCGGTTAAGGCGCCGAGGCGCGAGCCGGCGCTGGTGTAAATGTCGCCGCTGAAGATGGGCCACCGGGTCTAGCCCGGTGATGACCGCCGGTCACTTCGGCGCGAAGCGCTCGTCGATGCTTTCCCATTTGTCGTAGCCGACGAGCTTTTTGTAGTCCTCGAACTCCATACCGTCGTTGCGGTGCGCGAATTTGCCCGACTTCATGTCGAGCAGCACCGTCTCGATCGCCTTGGCGGCATGCATCACGGTGTCGAGCCCGAGCACCGCGCAATCAAAGCCGATCTGGCCTAATTCCTCCATGCTCAATATCGGCGTGTGGCCGCCCATCAACGGATTGCAGATCTGCGGTACGTCGAAGGCTTTGCCGATCCGCTCCAGCTCCGCAATGCTGCGGGGCGCCTCAATAAAAATGCCATCGGCGCCGGCGCGGATGTAGCGTTCGGCGCGGCGCATCGCTTCGTCGAGATCGTAGACCGCGCGTGCGTCGGTGCGGCCGAGAATCCAGGTTTCCGGATTGATACGTTCTGAACAAGCTGCCTTGATCTTTGCTTCGGCAAGTTCAATCGGCACGACTTTCTTGCCGACCATGTGGCCGCAGCGTTTCGGCCATTGCTGATCCTCGATCAGGATTGCGCTCACGCCCATGCGCTCATAAGTCTGCACCGTATGCACGACATTTTTGACGTCGCCGTAGCCGTCATCGCCATCGACGAAAGCCGGAAGGTCGCAGGCCGACATAATGTCCTGCACGGCAGCGGAGATTTCGCCGAAGCCCTTGATCCCGACATCCGGCACGCCGTAACGCGCGCCGACCACCGGAAAACCGCCGATGAAGTACGTTTCGAAGCCGATTTGCTGGATCAACCGCGCGGAAAGCGCATCGTGAGCGCCCGGCACAACCAGAAAACGCTTGTCCTTGACGGCTTTGTTGATGATCTGACGGAAGCTAGTCGGCATCGTGCGGACCTTAGATTTTGTTATGGGTCAAAACCCATACCTGCCCCGTCGATTGCGATCAACACACGGGGTTACATCGCCACCGTAGCGAGTTATGATTTTAACAACAGCCCGGTGCAGCCGGGGGAGGAATGACATTTATGAGTACTGAGCAAGCTAAATCCCCAGTCGTGCACTTCGTGGGCAGTATTCCACTGCCGGATTCCGAGAGCGTGTTTCGGACGTTGTCCGGCGCCTGCGGCGGCCACGTGGTGCGGTTGCCGGATGGTGAGACCGGAATCCGCAAATCCTGGATCAAATTTCTTCAGGACGTTCTGGCCGAGAATCCGGCAATTGAAGTTGCCCACGATCTGCCGCCGTTTCAGTTCAAGCAATGGGACGGCAAGGTGATACGTGAAATTTCGCGGCTGCGCATCAAGCCGGGAATGACGCCGAACCGCAAGGATTTCAAAACCGGCTACGCCGATATGGCGATCGCGTCATTCGCCGTGTTCGACCGTATGCAGAAGGACGGTACCATTCCGGAGGGTGTTAAATTCCAGATCAGCATCCCAACCCCGATCGCGCCGACCTACAACAATATGGTGCCGGCTGACCGTCCGAAGTTGCTCCCGGCGCTGACTCAGCATTTCATCGGCGAGGTTCACGCCATCGCCGCGGCACTGCCGAACGACCGCATCGCTATTCAGTGGGACGTTTGTCAGGAGGTGTTGGCCTGGGAGGGTTACTACGAACCCGGCCCGGTCGATTTCCGCACCGAATGTATCGAGGTGCTGGGCCAGATCGGCGACGCCGTGCCGAGCAAGGTCGATCTCGGCTACCACCTTTGCTACGGCAGTCCGGCGGACGAGCACATGGTGCAGCCCAAAGACGCTGCGCTGATGGTGGATATGGTCAACGGCATCATTGCGCGGGTGCGCCGTCAGATTCAGTTCTTCCATCTGCCGGTGCCGAAGGGCCGCACCGATGACGCCTATTTCGCGCCGCTGGAAAAGCTGAAGCTGCGCCCCGGCACGGCACTTTATCTCGGACTGATCCACCACAACGATGCCGAGGGCGACAAAACACGCCTTGCGGCCGCGCGCCGCCACGCCCGTGTTGACGGCATCGGCACCGAATGCGGCATGGCGCGCGGCGATCCGGCCAGGCTGGCGTCGCTGCTTGCCGCGCATACGCGAGCCGCCGAACTCGCCGGTTGATGGTAGAGCACAAATAATCTAAGCACCTCGCGCGCGCCTCCGGCGCTCCGAGGTGCTTGGGTCTTGCCCGATTTCATTACGCATTTTGAGCCGCTGGCGCGCGATTACGACGTGCTGTTCAGCGACGTCTGGGGTGTCGTGCATAACGGCATCGCGGCGTATCAGGAGGCCTGCGAGGCGCTGACGAAATTCCGCCAGCGCGGCGGCACGGTCGTTCTGATTACGAATGCGCCGCGGCCCGGTTTCGCCGTACAGCGCATTCTCGACCGGCTAAACGTACCGCGCGATGCCTACGATGCCGTCACCAGCTCCGGCGACGTTACGCGCGGCATTATCGAAAGCCGCCTGGCGGACAATGTGTTTCATCTCGGCCCGGAGCGCGACCATTCGATCTTCGACGGTCTCAAGGTGAAGTTCTCAGCGCTGGAGTCGGCCAATTACGTCGTTTGCTCCGGCCTGTTCGACGACACGATCGAAACACCGGACAGCTACCGTGACATGCTGGTGACCATGCGGGCACGGTCGCAATTCATGGTCTGCGCCAATCCGGACGTTGTTGTCGAGCGGGGAGACACGCTGGTCTATTGCGCCGGCGCGCTGGCCGACGCCTATGCTGCGCTCGGCGGCGAGGTGCTTTATTGCGGCAAGCCGCACGCGCCGATTTACGAAGTCGCGCTGGCGACGGCGCAGACAGGCGCGAGGCGCCACGGTGCGGCGCAACCGCGTGCTGGCGATCGGCGATTCAGTGCGGACGGATCTGAAAGGCGCGACTGCCTTCGGCATCGACAGCCTTTTCATCACTTCCGGCATTCACGCCGAAGAGTATGGCGGACGCGATACACCCGATCTCGGTGCGCTTAACAAAATCTTCGCCGACGGCGGTGTGGCGCCGAAGGCGGTAATGTTCGGATTGAAGTGGTAGCGAGCTGCGGCTTGGCGCAGCCCGGCATCTGGGCGGTCTAGCGGATCGGGAACTGCGGCACGTTACCTTCGTGAACCGACGTATGCTCGACCTTCTCCGTAAACACAGCCTCGATCTTCGACTTCAACGTTTGCGCATTAAACGGCTTGACTATGTAATTATTCACGCCGGCCTTTTTCGCGGCGATCACGTTCTCGGTCTTTGATTCCGCCGTGACCATGATGAACGGGATTTCGCCCAAGCCGGGATCGGCGCGAACCTGCCGCAGCAGGTCGTAACCGGTCATCGGCTCCATGTTCCAATCGGAGATCACCAGGCCGTAGCGCTTGCTGTGCATCTTGATGAGGGCGCTTTCGCCGTCCTTGGCATCGTCGACGTCGGCAAAGCCGAGCTGTCCGAGGAGATTGCGAATGATGCGAACCATGGTCGAATAGTCGTCGACGACCAGCACCGGAATTGACGGATCGAGAGCCATGGCCCCACGTGCTCCTGCTGCGCAACTGGCGCGAAAAATCCGGGCAGGGCCACCTCAATGGCATTCCCGTCCCCGACCGCCGGCAAGCTACACTTTGGTGTTTGATATCGAGTTAATCGTGCCGATCGGCGCGATTTCGCGCCTGCAACCATGGCTGGCCGCGGCTTGACTTTGCCGGCCCGGCTACGGCACCTAGCCGGTGTATGATTTCTTAACCATTGAAGGCAGATGCCGGCGAAAAATTTTCTCGTCGTGCGCGATGGCATGCCGCCCGGCGCGCTGCGTGGAGCGGTCGTTGCGATCGGCAATTTCGACGGCGTCCATCGCGGGCACCGCGCGGTGATCGGTGCGGCCATGAGCCGTGCTCAGGCCCTCGGGCGGCCGGCGGCCGTCATGACGTTCGAACCGCACCCCCGCGCCTTGTTCAATCCCGGCGAGCCGCTGTTCCGGCTGACTGACGAGGCTGCGAAACTTCGACTGCTTGCCTCGACCGGGCTCGATGGCGCAATCGTACTGACCTTCGACGCGGCGTTGGCAAAGCTCACCGCCGACGAATTTGTTTCGCAGATCCTCGTCGACCGCTTCGCCGTAAGTGGCGCTGTGATCGGCTTCAATTTCCACTTTGGGATGAAGCGCTCCGGCTCGCCGCAATTTCTGAAAGTCGAGGGGGAGAAGCGCGGCTTCGCCGTCGAAGTCGTGCCGCGCTTCGAAGATAACGGCCGGCCGGTGTCATCCGGTCCGATCCGCGAAGCGCTCGCGCAGGGCAAGGTACGCGAGGCCGATGAATTCCTCGGTTATCCCTGGTTTATCACCGGCACTGTGATCCATGGCGACAAGCGCGGCCGGGAGCTTGGTTTTCCGACCGCCAATATCCGGCTCGATGCGAGTTGTGCGCTACGCTACGGCATTTACGCGGTGCGTATCGGCGTGGATGGCCGCCATATCGACGGCGTGGCGAATTTTGGCCGCCGGCCGATGTTCGATACCGGCGCAGTACTGCTTGAAATCTTTCTGTTCGATTTTTCCGCCGATCTGTACGGCAAGACGCTTGACGTGGCATTCATCGACTGGGTCCGCGAAGAGCGGATGTTCGACGGCACGGCGGCCCTCATCGCGCAAATGAAAGACGACAGCCGTTTGGCCCGTGAGGCTTTGGCGCGGTCGGGCAGTGCCTTCCCGCCGATTTGATGCCGAAGTCGTCTTAAAACCGTTGACGGACTCACACGGGCTATCCAGAATGCCACTGTCTCCACCACGATTGAGGGACTTTGAAATTATGAGCAAAGCAGCAGCAATTTTCGCAATCGTCCTGACTTTAGGATTGGGCGTCGCATTTGTCGGGTCGTCCCTGTCCGGGTCAGCATGGGCAGGTCAGCAGGAGGACGGGGGCAAGCCATAAAGCTTCAAATCCTGCGGTTTCGATTTGAAATTTCTCGCCCGTTTGCACCCGCAAGCGGGCGAGTTCATTTTGCCGGAGATATCGGCGCTGTTTCAGTGTGGATTCTCGAGCTTTACGATTTCATCCTTGCAATATTTCAGGACGTCGGGTGGCCACAGCAGTCGGGGGCTCCAGGTAAAATTATTGACGGGAACGGCCGCGCATTGCTTGAATTGCGCCAGCGCACCGCTCGTATCGCCTTGAGCGCTCAGCACCATGCCGACGCGCTGGTAGGCCATCGCCAGCATTTTTTGCCATCCGGCGTTCCACCAGTTTCTCCCGGTCAGATCCGCCGCGATTTTTACCGACTGCTGATACTCTTGCAACGCGCCGCCGAGGTCGTTTTGCTCGCGCATCGCATCGCCGACTTTCTCGTGCGCGTTGGCGACGTCATAACTGGCACTGCCGTTGTCTGGCGCCTTGGCCAGTGTTTCCTGCGTCAACATCAAATAGCTGCGGAATTCTTGCAGCGCTTCCGTATAGTTTTTGTCCTGCAGGAGCACCTCGCCGACGCGCTCGTGCATTGCCTCAAGAAGTTCTCGCCACAGGAAATTTGCTGGATCGCTGCCTGACACCTTCACGGCGAGATCAAGGGCCGCGCGATACTCCGCCATTGCTTCAGCTGATGCGTTTTGCGCGAGCAATGCATCGCCAACTCTTTCCCGACCCTCCGAAAGCAGCTCGGTATAACCAAAATTCTTCGGATCTTTCGCCGCAAGCTGCGTGGCGATAGCCTTGGCCGCTTGATATGACGGGATCGCGTCAGCGGGTTTGCCGCTCTGCTCCAGCGTATCGCCAAGTTCGATTTGCGCATTAATGAGTGCCGCTGCCAACCGCGTATCGTTAGGATTTTGCTCGACCAGCGCCTGCACATGCGCGACCCAAGACCGTTGCGTGTCGGCGGCAGCGGCAAGATCGCCCAGCGACCGAAGCGCGTAGCCAACTCTCTGGTAGTCGGCCATCAAGTCGCGCTGCAGATTTTCATTTCCGGGATTTGCTGCGACAAGCTTTTCAGCGGCATCGGCGGCCATACGAGCTTGCGCAAGCGCTCCATTCGAGTCGCCTTTCCAGAACAGCGCATCGGCGAGTAGCCCGTGCGATCTCGCCCACAAGGCCATGATTTGCGGATCGGCGGGAGTTTTGCTTTTTAAGCCATCTGCGAGCGCCGTCGCCTGTTCGGCAAATGTCTGGGCGTTACTGGCGTTGGCTAGAGCGGTGTAGGCGAGGCTGAGGACATCGAGAAGCTTGATCCGCGCGACGGTGACATCTTCGCTTTCGCCGGTAAGGCCGTTTATCGTTTTCTGCGATTTTTCCATAAGCTGCCGCATCAGATTGGTCGATACCGCGCCGTCCTCGTAACTATCAGTAAGAAGCTGGACATTACCGGCTGCCTGATCGAGCGCGAGCTGGTAATCCCGTTCCGCCTCGACGAGTGCATCGGTCGCGACAGTGCGCTCATGCCAGGCGTATCCTCCGGCGGCCACCGCTAGCAGCAGCAAGACCGATACAACGGCAGCGATGCGCCGGCTGCGTTGCAGTTCGCGCCGCAGTGCGGCCTCCTTGGCGCGTTGTGCGGCCTCGACCCGATCGCGCTCCGCGGCGATTGATGCTTCGGCGTAGGCAACGATCTCGGGATCGAGATCGGCCCGACGTTTCGACAACGCGTCCTCCGCCTCGGCGAGGCGCCGGCCGGCCGGCAGCAGGAGGTCGGCGGCGCAGCCGTTGCTCTGCCAGTTTGCGGTGTCCCCCTGAAGGCGGCGGCGAACAATCAAAAAGTCGCGGTGCTCGTCGATAAGTTTTGCAAATAGCGGCCAATGGGTAAGCAGCGCCTCGTGGGCAACACGTAGAGTTTCTCCGGTACCGGGGTCATCGGCGACGGCCAATCGCGCCGCGACCAGTTTATCGGCCAGTTCGTTTTGTTGCGGGCCGGACAACGATGACCGGCGCACCGTGCGGGCTGTTGCCGTTCCTTTGAACTGGTCGATTTCGACAAGCAACAACAGGAGGGAGGGGAGTCCGGTCTTGAGTTCGGGTGGCAGGCCGTCGACCAGTTGATCGGCATGGTGTGCGATCGCGCCTTCCAGCTCGCCGAGCGAGCGGTAGCTGTCGTAGGTCAGGACATTGCCGCGGCCGCCCGCGATGTCGCGGTGATAAAGCTCGTCAAGCACAAAGGAGAGCAATGGCAGCGACGCTGGATCGCGAGCCGAGGCCTCGCGAATTACTGCGTCCAGCCGGATACCGGTCTTGTCGTCCAGTTCGAACAGCAGCCCAGCGGCTTCGGCCGGACCGCGGATGATTTGTTCGATCTCGACCGCGCTGGGCGCCGCAAGCTGATACTGGCCGGTGCCGGATGCAAGCGCATTGAGTTCCGGTAACTCGGTCAGGCGATGGTAAAAATCCGAACGCAAGGTTGCGACCAGCCAGACCTGACCGCTTTGCACCAGCCTTGCCAGCAACGTATCGACTTCGCGCCGTGTCTGATCGTTGAACGCGGCTGAGGTGAACATCGTTTCCATTTGATCCAGTACCAGGATCAGTTGGCCTTTTCGCGCAGCGCTTGACACGGCGTGCGGATCGTTAGCCGCGGCGAGTTGAAGTGCCTGACGTAATGGCACCGCGGCCAATGCAGGATCGCCGCGCAATTGTCCGGCAACTTCGGTTCCCGTAAAGCCGACAGCCGTGAGTTCCGGCAATGCCTTCGATCGGATAAGCAGGCCGGTCAACGCGGCGAAAGGGTCGGGCGTGAGATCGCCGGGTTGAACGACAACGTGCCGCCAGGTCGAAACACCGCTCACGACGCCAGGCGCCATCAGGTCCGGCACGATACCGGCTCGGACCAAAGATGATTTGCCGGAGCCGCTGGCACCGAGGATCAGCATAAACGCCGATCCCTCGCTGGCCCGGTGCACCAGAGCTTCGGTGATTTCGCGCTGCGCGCGCTCCCGGCCGAAAAACACTGCGGCATGGTCAAGGTCGAACGACTGGAGGCCGCGATAAGGCGAGCCAGCCCACCATTGGAGCCGGTCACTGGGCTTGGCCTCCACCCGCAAAGGCTGCGGCGGTAAGCGCCGGCGCAACAGCTCGCGCAAATGCTGTTCGAGCTGTGACTCGAATTCATCAAGGCTGGTGAAGCGATTGAATGCCGCTTTGAAGCGCCCGTCCGGCGTTTCGAAGTAGCGTTGCCAGAAACCCTGCAGCGCTTCCCACTGCTGACGCAGTTGATCGAGCTGTTCGACACGGCTGAATGACGCCAAGCCTTCGGCAAGTTTGCGATACACCAGAAGATCAGGGACGCCGCCACGCGTCTGGCGCGCTTCAAGGGCCTGTTCGTATTCCCACTCGGTGCCGGTGACCGGCACGCGGCCGTCGAGTCCCTTATATTCCCGCGTGTCCGTTTTGGCTGGCAGCGGCGTGCCAAGCCGCGACCAAAGGATCAGCACCACGATATCGGCGGACGAAGGCGGGTCGATAACATCCTGGAAATGGCCCGAGCTCAGCATCGGCTCGTATTCCCAGAGCACCGCGGAGAGATCGAAGAAACGTGCGAACTCGCGTTTCAGGCGACTAATCACCAGCGCCGCGCGACGCCGTTCGTCGCTGACGTCGCCCGGCGAGGAAATAAAGATTTTAAGCGGTTGCGCCATCGGCCCAGACCCTGGGCGAGGTTTGCCGCCTTTTGTCAGGTGTGGCAAGACTCACGCGGCCTCGGTGTTCGGCAAAATTCGGCAAACATGGTGAGCTTTGAGAGTCCCACATCGCGACACGGCGGGCTCGGTCTTCCGCTTCTCGTCGGCTTATTTGTTTATGCGACCACGCTTACTGCGGCACGCCGCGTTCTCCACGATCCAGACCCTTATCTGCATATCGCCGTAGGTCGGTGGATCATCGCGCATGGTGCGGTGCCGCATCACGATCCGTTTTCAAATTCGATGCCGAACGCTTCCTGGGTGCCGCACGAATGGCTCGCCGAAGTCGCGACCGCATGGCTCTATGACCACTGGGGTTGGACAGGTCTGGTTGTCGTCACGGCACTTTGTTTCGCGGCAACGATGGTGATCCTGGTCCATTTTCTGTTGCGTTATCTGACGCCATCACACGTGCTCATTGTCGCGATCAGCACGTGGGGGCTTTGCTACATTCACCTGCTGGCGCGGCCGCATATTTTCAGTTGGCCGCTTTTGGCGTTGTGGGTTGCCGGCCTCGTCGCTGCACGCAGCAAAGAACGTGCGCCGCCATTACTCATGGCGCTGATCATCGTGTTGTGGGCCAATCTGCACGGCTCTTTTGTGCTCGGCCTGGGGTTGGCCGCGCTCTTCGCACTGGAAGCTTTGCTGGAAGCGCAGGACAAGATGGCGCTGTGGCGTGCCGCGCGGGACTGGATGTTGTTTCTTGCGGTGTCCATCGCTGCCGGTCTCGTGACACCTAACGGAATCGCTGGCCTGATATTTCCGTTTCAGTTCGCGCGGATGGATGCGGTGCTATCGATGGTGCAGGAGTGGCGGAGTCCAGATTTCCAGAACGCTCAGCCGCTGGAATTCTATTTGATGCTCATGCTGATTAGCGTTCTCCTGATCGGGTTGAAGCTTCCGATCATGCGCATTGTGTTGCTGGTATTGCTGCTGCACATGGCGCTCGGCCACCGGCGCAACGTAGAATATCTGGGGCTGATCCTGCCGATGATCGCAGCACCCGCTCTGTCATCGCAGTTGCGCAGCTTCAGCTTCACGCGCTTTGACAAAATATTGGCAAAGCTCGCGGCTGTTACTGATCGAACTGCGGCACTGCTCGCTGGAGTTCTAGTGTTAGCTCTTGGAGCGGGTTTTGTACGGTTCAGTACTGTGTATGATCCCGGAATTTATGGTCCGCAGAAAGCTGTCGCTTTTGCGCAGGAGCACCGGCTGGGCGGTCCGGTATTCAATGACTATATATTCGGCGATTACCTCATCTTTGCCGGTGTTGCGCCGTTCGTTGACGGACGCGCTGACATGTACGGCAATGACTTTATCGCGCGGTACAGAGCGACCGACAATCTCCCGGCACTGCTCGCGCAATACAGGATCACCTGGACGCTCCTCGATCCAAATGGCCCGCGGGCCGCGCTGATGAATTTTCTGCCCGGCTGGCGGCGAGCTTATGGCGACGGTGTAGCGGTCATCTACGTTCAGACGGAAGATGCCGCCGGGAAGTAGCTGGGCATGATTGGAGGAGTTACTTGCCGCCGTGAGCCCGTTCGCGATGTTCGCGCGCCCATTGCGCCGCCATGAAGCCGGCGAACGCCACCGGCACGATGCGTTGCCAGCCGAGTTCGCGGCCGATCTGCACTGCGGCTGTCAGGATGCGGGGATCGAGCAGCCATGAGGGCGTACGGGCGCGGGCGGCGCGCGCAAGGATGGCGCGCTCTCGGGCGCGGCGGCGTGTCACTGCACAAACAGCTGTCCCGATGACAGCGACCAGCACAAAGATGCCGGCCATGATCAGCCCGGCGTAGATGCTGCCTACCTGCGCCGACAGCCAGCTGTAACCGGCAACGCACAGGAAGGTGAACGCGGTGATGCCGGCCAAGGCGATGACGCCAAGCCAGGCAACAAACGACATAGTTATCCCGGTTCGCGATTGAACCGAAAGCACCATGTCGCGCATCAGGTTTCTAAACATCGCGCTCTCGCGCTTGTCAGTATTGCTAGGCTTTATCGCCGCCAGGTCGCGCCGAAAATGAATCCGGCGGCGGCAACCAGCGCCAGCGTCGTATAGGGCCGCTTCGAGATCGAGTCGTCGATAGCGTCGACAAAATTGTCCGACACGTCACGCACCGCGCCAGCGGCCTCGCGGCCCTTGTCCTGCGCGTCGGAGACCGCGTCGCCGACGGCGCCGCGCGCGCGGAGCCACGCTTTGCCGCCCTTGTTAGCGACAATATCGGCAATCTGCTCGGCGAGGCGGCCGAAATCTTCACGCAGCGCCGCAAGATCGTCCTGGATCTCATTGGACGCATCGCCGGCGGCGTTCTTCACTTCACGCAGGCCGTCGCGCGCGTCTTTCGCTGTCTCGCGCACGCCTTGGGATGCCGTCGATGCGGTATTCATTACTATTCTCCGTATTTGAATGGGCAGTGTTGCCCGGATAAGCCCGGTGCGGGAGAAAAGTTCCATTATTCGGGGAGCACGACATCATCATCCGGAAACAGATGATTGAAGATGACGAGGCCTACAATCGACAGCGGCATGGCGAGGAAAGCGCCGATCGGTCCCCACATCCAGGACCAGAATGCGAGCGCCAGAAACACCAACAGCGGACTGAGCGTCAGTCTCCGTCCGATGATGGTTGGTGTGATGAAATGTCCTTCCGCTGTCGTTATCGCAACGAACCCCAGCGGTGCGATCAACGCGTGGCCGAGTGAGGGAAAAGTGACGAGGCCGACGCTGAACAGAATGACGACCATGATGGCCGGCCCGACGTAGGGCAGGTAATTAAACATAGCGGCAAGCAAGCCAAAAATTGCCGGGTTCGGCAGCCCGATCAGCCACGCGCCGATGCCGACGACAATTCCGAGTGTGGCATTGATGCCGGTCACCACGGTCAGGTAACCGGCGAGGTTGCCTTCGATATCTTTCATGATTTTCAGAAAGCGCAATTTGGAATCGCGGTTGCTGAACATCGCCACGGCCTGGTTGCGCAGATTGATCTGTCCGACCAGAAAAAACATCAGCGTGAAGAAAAACAGGATCACTTCTCCCGCTGCCGGAGTCACAAACGCGACAACGGGCAGTACGACGTTCGGAGGTTCGGAAGGGGCGGGCAGCAGGCCGTTGCTGCTGAACAGCGTGTTTTCCAGCTGGTGCAGCGCCGCCAATGGCTCGTCGAATACGGAAAGCCTGGTGCGGATGGTGGCGCCGATTTCCGGTGCCCGGCCGATCCATTCGCTCACCGGGCCGGCAAGCGCAGTCGCCACCAAAGCGAGCGCGCCGAAACACACCGCGACGAGCAGCGTGGCAGTGATCCACGGCGATACGCCGCGCTTTTGCGCCGCCTTGATGATGGGGGCGAGCGTGAGCGCCACCACAGCCGCCGCGATCACCGGCAGCAGGATGGCCTTGCCGACATACAGGAAGCCCCCGAACAGCAGCAGGAAGATGCCGATCGTCGCGGCCGAACCCGCCGAAAGCCACATCTTCTCGATGTTATCGACGGGCTTCGGGTCGTTGATGATCAGCGCGTGTCGGACTTCGCGCCTGGCGCGGATATATTCCACAAACTTCTCCGTCGCCCTGCCTGCCAAAGGCGGCTGTTAGGTCAACGCGAAGTGCGAGGGGGCGGTTCCCAACGCTGATTTTGGCACTACGCGCGAGACCCTTTCGGCAGTGCAATCCGCCTGTTAGAAGGCCCGGGTTCGTAGGGAAAACATGAGCGAATCGGCTTCCAAGGCGCGCGACTACAGCGAAACGCTGTTTTTGCCCAAGACTGAATTTCCGATGCGCGCGGGTTTGCCGCAGAAGGAGCCGGCTCTGCTCCAGCGCTGGCAGCAGCTCGGGCTCTACGAGCGGCTGCGCGACGACGCCAAGGGGCGGCCGCGCTTCGTGCTTCACGACGGGCCGCCATACGCCAACGGCAACATTCATATCGGGCACGCGCTCAACAAGATCCTCAAGGATGTGGTGACGCGCAGCCAGCAGATGCTTGGCTTCGACTCCAATTATGTGCCGGGCTGGGACTGCCACGGCCTGCCGATCGAATGGAAGATCGAGGAGGACAACTACCGCTCCAAGGGCAAAGCTAAGCCTGACTTCGCCAATGCCGCGGCGCTGGTTGCCTTCCGCAAGGAGTGCCGGCAATTCGCAGAGCACTGGATCGATGTGCAGCGTCAGGAATTCCAGCGGCTCGGTGTGACCGGCGACTGGGCGCACCCCTATACGACGATGGCGTTTCCCGCCGAAGCCCAGATCGCGCGCGAGATCATGAAATTCGCGGCGAACGGCACGCTCTATCGCGGATCGAAACCGGTGATGTGGTCGGTCGTGGAAAAGACCGCGCTCGCCGAAGCCGAGGTCGAGTACGAGGATTATGTCAGCGACACGGTGTGGGTGAAGTTTCCTGTCGTTGCCGGAAAGGGCCCGCTCACGGGGGCGTCTGTTGTAATCTGGACGACCACACCGTGGACGATTCCAGGCAATCGCGCGATCAGCTATTCGCCGAAGATCGAGTATGGACTTTATCGAGTTGTCGATGCGCCCATCGATAACTGGGCGAAGCCAAACGATCTTTTTATTCTTGCCGACAAGCTGGCGATCGATGTTTTCCGTCAGGCGCGCGTGACCGCCTACAAGAAAATTCAGGACGTTACGGAGTCTCTGGACGGGCTCGTCTGCTCGCATCCGCTCAAGGGCCTCGCCGGCAGCTACGAGTTCAATGTGCCGCTATTGGCTGGCGACCATGTCACCGACGATGCCGGCACCGGCTTCGTGCACACTGCGCCCGGCCATGGTCGCGACGACTTCGATATCTGGATCGCCAATGCAGCGAAGCTTTCGGCGCGAGGCATCAATATCAACATTCCCTACACCGTTGATGCCGACGGCCGTTTCACCGAACAGGCGCCGGGGTTCACGGGCAAGCGCGTGCTCAACGACAAGGGCGAAAAGGGCGACGCCAACGAGGCGGTGATCAAGGCGCTGGTCGACGCCGGCATGCTGGTCGCGCGCGGGCGGCTTAAGCATCAGTATCCGCATTCTTGGCGATCGAAAAAGCCGATCATTTTCCGCAACACGCCCCAATGGTTCATCGCCATGGACAAGGATATCGTCAGGCACGGCGATACGTTGCGGCATCGCGCTCTCGAAGCAATCAAGGCGACGCGCTGGGTGCCGCCGCAGGGCGAAAACCGTATCAACGGCATGATCGAAAGCCGCCCCGACTGGGTCATCTCACGCCAGCGCGCCTGGGGCGTGCCGATCACGGTGTTCATCAAAGAGCTGCCGGACGGTTCGGTCGAAATCCTCGATGATCCGGAGGTCAACCTGAGGATCGTAGAGGCATTTGAGAAAGAAGGCGCCGATGCCTGGTATGCGCCGGGCGCGCGCGAACGCTTTCTGGGCAAGCTTGCCAACGATGCCTGGCAGAAGGTCGACGACATTCTCGACGTCTGGTTCGATTCCGGCTCGACGCATGCTTTTGTGCTCGAAGACCCGAAGCATTTTCCGGGCCTCGCCGGCATCAAGCGCAAAGCCGACGGTGGCAAAGACACGGTGATGTATCTCGAAGGCTCCGATCAGCATCGCGGCTGGTTTCAGTCTTCGCTGCTTGAAAGCTGCGGCACCCGAGGCCGCGCGCCGTTCGACGCCGTTCTTACCCACGGCTTCGTGCTGGACGAGAACGGTTACAAGATGTCGAAGTCGCTCGGCAACGTCACCGCGCCGCAGGACATCATCAAGAATTCCGGCGCCGATATCCTGCGCATGTGGGTCTGCGCCGCCGACTATGCCGACGATCTGCGTATCGGGCCGGAAATTCTTAAAACCACAGTCGAGACCTACCGGAAGCTGCGCAATACGCTGCGCTGGATGCTCGGCAGCTTGGCTCATTTCCAGACCGCCGACCGCATTGCGCCGGAAAAAATGCCGGAGCTCGAACGGTTGATGCTGCATCGGCTTGCCGAGATCGATCCGCAGATCCGCGCGGCCTACGCCGATTTTGATTACAAACGCATTTTCGCGGCGCTCAACGCGTTCATGACCGTCGATCTCTCGGCGTTCTATTTCGATGTCCGCAAGGACGCGCTCTATTGCGATCCGTATTCGTCGGTGACGCGCAAGGCTTGCCTCACCGTGCTGGATCATCTGTTCCGCGCCACCGTGACTTGGCTTGCGCCAATGCTGTGCTTCACCGCGGAAGAAGCGTGGCTGGCGCGAGATCCGGCGGCGGTCTCCGTTCACCTCGAACAATTTCCGGAGATCCCGCAATCCTGGCGCGACGATGCGCTTGCGGAAAAATGGCGCAAGCTGCGCAACATCCGCCGCGTTGTCACCGGGGCGCTTGAACTTGAGCGCGCGGCAAAACGGATCGGCTCGTCGCTCGAAGCCGCGCCGGTCATTTACGTCGATGATGCCGATCTGTTCGCTTCCGCAGTCGATGTTGATCTTGCCGAATTGTGCATTACGTCGGCGGCGACTTTGGTCGAAGGCGAGGGGCCGAATTCGGCCTTCCGTCTCGACGACGTGCGTTCGGTTTCGGTGGTGCCGCAGCGCGCGGAGGGCAAGAAGTGCGCGCGCTCATGGAAAATCTCGCCGGCCGTCGGCAGCGACCCGCAGTATCCCGACGTCACGCCACGCGATGCGCAAGCGCTTCGTGAATGGGACGCCATGCGCAAGGCGGCGGGGTAACAGGCTGTGGCGGACGCCGCGCCAGATAATTCGACCCCAAGCTATGCCTGGGGGCCGCTAAGCGGCTTCGGGCTGGCGGTCGCGGCACTGGCCTGTGTCATCGACCAGGCTTCGAAGTTCTGGTTGCTTTACGGCGTCGATCTGCCGGCCCGGTCGAATGTGGCGCTGACGCCTTTTATCGAACTGTTGCTGACCTGGAACACCGGCATCAGCTACGGGCTGTTTCAGCATCAAGGGGCGGTTGGCCAATGGGCGCTGCTCGCATTCAAGGTTGTGGCGGTGGTATTCCTGTGGGCTCTGGCTGGCCCGCTCGCCGTCGCGGCTCACGGCTGCGGCCCTGGGTCTCATCATCGGCGGCGCCGTTGGCAACGCCGTGGACCGGCTGCATTGGCCGGGTGTGCTCGATTTCGTGCTGTTCCACATCGAAACAGCGGCCTGGAGCTTTCGCTGGTACGTTTTTAACCTCGCTGATGTTGCGATAGTTGCAGGGGTTTTTGGCCTGCTGTATGAATTGCTGCGAGGCGGTAGCGCCGTAAAAGCGCCCTGATCCCGGTTATAAAACAGTAGGTAACGAGGGTCGGGTTTGCCTTTATGGCGACCGTTTAGATTAACGCGTCCGGGGTCTTTGGGGTGGGTGAGGATATGCCACAGGATCGTCTCTTGAGTCGCAGGCTTGGCCGAGTTCTTGGCCGAGCTGCGCTGTTCAGCGCCGTGGCCGTTACCATGATTTACCTCGCTCCCGAGGCGCGCGCCGACGATGACGGCCCGTCAGTCTTCGGTTCCATCATGCACACGCTCGGGTTCCGGCGCTCTGGCGAGACCTATGACGGCATCGATTATAACGAGCGCTCGCCGCTGGTCGTGCCGCCGACCCGCGATTTGCCACCTCCGGTGAGCAGCAGTGCGCCGCCGGCGCCGAATTGGCCGAAAGACGCCGATGTCGAACGGAAAAAGAAGGCCAAAAAGGATGAGAGCCCGCGGTATCAGACGGGCGACTCCGTGGTCAATGCCTCGCGTCCGCTGACGCGGGGTGAACTGGATCCGTCAGGCGCCCGTCCCGGCAATTCTTCCGGTGATGGCGATTCGTCGGCAAATTCGCAGATGACCGACCCGCGCGACCAGGGCGCAAAGAAGAGCATGTTCAGCGGCATCTTCAAGAAAGAGCAGTACGCGACATTCACCGGCGAGCCTTCGCGACAATCTTTGACCGATCCGCCTCCCGGATATCAGACACCGTCGCCTGATCAGCCCTACGGCATCGGCCCGGCGGAGACGAAGTACAAACCGCAGACCGTCGGCGATCGGGCGACGCTTAGCAGCGGCACGTCGGCTAACCCTGGGCATTAAGAGTTAATTGCTTGGCCGCTTGAGGGCGGACGACGTTCGGGACACTTTTGCCCGAGCCCACATATGTCCCAGCCGACGGAAGGCCGGGCTTGCGGAGAATTTATACGTGCAAAAACTGCTGATGCTCACGCTGGCGCTCGCGGGAACTTTTGCCTGCGCGGCACGCGCCGGCGCCGCGCCGGACATTGCCGACTTCACATTGGCGAATGGCCTCGAGGTCGTGGTGATACCGGATCATCGCGCGCCGGTCGTTACCCACATGGTCTGGTACAAAGTTGGTGGCGCCGACGAGACCCCGGGCAAATCCGGCCTCGCGCATTTTCTCGAGCACTTGATGTTCAAGGGCACCGAGAAAAATCCGGCCGGTTCGTTTTCAGCCGACGTGGCGGAGATCGGCGGCCAGGAAAACGCGTTCACCGCCAGCGACTATACCGGCTTCTATCAGCGCGTACCGCGCGAGCATCTCAAAGAGATGATGACGCTCGAGGCCGATCGCATGACCGGCCTGGTGCTGACCGACGACGTTGTCCGCCCTGAGCTCAATGTCGTGCTCGAAGAACAGAATATGCGGATCGCCAACAATCCGGCCGCCCGGCTCGGCGTGCAGATGGATGCCGCGCTCTATCTCAATCATCCTTATGGCCGGCCGGTGATCGGCTGGCGGCCCGAGATCGAGCAGCTGACCCGCGATGATGCACTGGCTTTCTACCGGCGCTTCTACACGCCGAATAACGCGGTCGTCATCGTTGCGGGCGACGTAACGGCCGACGAGGTCAAGACGGATGCCGAGGCGACCTACGGCAAGGTCGCGGCGCGCGCCGAGATTGCGCCGCGCAATCGGCCGAAAGAGCCGCCGCAGGAAGCGCCGCGCACCGTGACGCTCGCCGATTCCAATGTCGAGCAGCCCAGCTTGACCCGCGATTATCTGGTTCCGTCAGAGACAACCGCCAAGCCCGGCGAGAGCGAGGCGCTCGATGTACTCGCCCATGTTATCGGCAGCGGGACTAACAGCCGGCTGTACCGGACGCTGGTTGTCGACAAAGGCGTTGCGCTCAACGCCGGAGCTTACTATTCCGGCACTGCACTGGATTACGGCAAGTTTGGCGTGTTCGGTTCGCCGAAGCCCGGTGTCACGCTGCGCGAGGTCGAAGATGGTATCGACGCCGTACTGGCTGACGTGATTACCCACGGCATTACCGCCGAGGAACTCGATCGCTCCAAGACCAAGCTTATTGCCGATGCGGTCTATGCGCAGGACAACCAGGCGACGCTGGCGCGCTGGTACGGTGAGGCGCTGACCACCGGCCAGACCGTGGCGATGGTGAAGGCGTGGCCCGATCGGATTCGTACGGTTACGGCCGACGCCGTGCAGGATGCTGCGAAGCAATGGCTTGATCGCCGCCGCTCGGTGACCGGCTATCTCGTCAAAAGTCTGCAGCCTGAGGAGAAGCGCTCGTGAAGGTGATGTTCCACGCCGCGGCGGCGCTGGTCGTTTCGTTACTGACGTTTACGGCACCCGCCTCTGCAACGACGATCGAGCGTGTGGTGTCGCCCGGCGGTATCGAAGCCTGGCTAGTCCATGAGCCCGCTATCCCGCTGATCGCTATCGACTTCGCCTTTACCGGGGGCGCCGTACAGGACCCGGCCGGCAAGGCGGGCACGGCACAACTCGTGGCGTCGCTGCTTGACGACGGCGTCGGCGATTTCGATTCCAAAACCTTTCACGATCGCCTTGAGCGCAAGGCCATCGAGCTGCGGTTCAGTACCGATCGCGAAACCCTGCGCGGCTCGATGCGCACGCTCACCGAGAATCGCGATGAGGCATTCGAGGATTTGCGGCTGTCGCTCAACGCTCCGCGCTTCGACGCCTCCGATGTCGAACTTAACCGCGCGCAAATTCTCTCCAATTTGCGGCGGGCGACCACCAGTCCGAACGACATCGCCAATCGGCGCTGGTGGGAGACCGCATTCCCCGCCCATCCCTATGGCCGGCCGGTCAATGGCACGGTCGAATCCGTACCGACGATCACCATCGACGACCTGAAGTCGTACACTCAACGCGTCGTAGCGCGCGACAATCTCAAAGTCGCCATCGTCGGCGATATCGATGCCGATACCGCGAAAGGCAATGCTCGATCGCGTGTTCGGGTCGCTGCCGGCGAAGGCGCAGCTTGCGCCGATAGCAGCCGTCTCGCCGCAGGGGCTCGGCCGCCGCATCGTCGTCAATCTCGATGTACCGCAGGCGGTGGTCGAGTTTGGCGGTGCCGGGATCGCCCGCAAGGACCCGGATTTCATGGCTGCCTACATCGTCAATCATATTCTCGGTGGCGGCAGCTTCTCCTCACGGCTTTATCAGGAAGTCCGTGAGAAGCGCGGGTTGGCCTACTCCGTGTCGGATAGCCTGTTGTGGCTCGATCACGCTGCGGTGTTTATCGGCTCGACTGCGACCCGCGACGATCGCACCGGTGACACCCTGGATTTGATCCAGAAGGAAATTCACCGGCTCGCCGAAGACGGTCCGACCGCCGACGAACTCGTCAAGGCCAAATCCTATCTCAACAGCTCGTTCGCGCTCAATCTCGACACTTCGAGCAAGGTTGCTTCGCTGCTGGTGCAATTTCAGCTTGACGATCTTGGCATCGATTACATTTCGCGGCGGCAGCAGATGATCGCCGCGGTGACGCTCGATGACGCGAAACGCGTCGCCAAGCGGCTGCTGGACGGCGGCTTGCTTGTGACCGTGGTCGGCAAGCCGGAAGGCGTGGCGTCCACCGGTACGACCGCGAACTAAGGCGGCCACCGCTCGTCCCTGCGGAAGCAGGGACCCATTTCTCCGCGACCAACGCTGGATTCCCGCTTTCGCGGGAATGAGCGGAAATATACGGTCGCACCCATGATTCACGTCACCGGCCGCATCGCCATCGACGAGCGCGAGATCGACGAAAGCTTTGTCCGCGCCTCGGGGCCGGGCGGGCAGAACGTCAACAAACTCTCGACTGCAGTGCAGCTTCGCTTCGACGTTCGGCATTCGCCGTCGCTGCCGCCTGACGTAGCGCGAGCGGCTGGAGCGTATCGCGGGCTCGCGCCTGACCAATGACGGTGTTCTCGTCATCATCGCACAGCGCCATCGCACCCAGGTGCGCAACCGCGAGGACGCACTGAACCGCCTTCTCGAGATGATCCGGCAGGCGGCGGTCGTACCGGTGAAACGCCGTCCAACCCGGCCGACCAAGGCGTCGCGCGAGCGGCGGATCGAGGGCAAGAAACGCCGCTCCGGCATCAAAAACTTGCGGCGTTCCAGGCCATCGTTCGACTGAGCCGGCCGCATTTCGCCATAGCGCGTTCCGGGTTACGGTCCCCCGCCAGCCCGAGTCGCCCACTGGTCGTTCCTGTCGAGTGGCCCATATCGAGTAGCGCATGCCTGTCCGCCAGCTTTCCGAAGCCGTCGTCAACCGCATCGCCGCAGGCGAGGTGGTCGAACGCCCGGCAAGCGTCGTCAAGGAACTGGTCGAGAACGCCCTCGACGCCGGAGCGACCCGCATTGACGTGATGACGGACGGCGGCGGGCGCCGCCTGATCCGCGTCACCGATGACGGCGAGGGCATGACTGCGGCCGACCTGGCGCTTGCGGTTGAGCGCCACGCCACCTCGAAGCTTGCCGATGATGATCTGGTGTCGATCCGCACGCTGGGATTTCGCGGCGAGGCTTTGCCTTCGATCGGGTCGGTGGCGCGTCTGTCGATTACGACCCGTTATGCGGGCGAACCGCACGCCTGGGCCATCGAGGTGGATGCCGGAGCTAAGTCCGGCATCAAGCCGGCCGCCTTGAGCAATGGCACGCGCGTCGAGGTGCGCGACCTGTTTTATGCGACGCCGGCGCGGCTGAAATTCCTCAAGCTCGACCGCACCGAGGCCGAGGCGGTACGCGAAGTGGTGCGCCGGTTGGCTATGAGCCGCCCGGATGTTGCTTTCACGCTGGCGGGCGAGGAACGCGTGCCGGTAAGTTTTGCCGCCGCGCTGCCCGGCGCCACCGGCCGGCTGACGCGGCTCGGCGATATTCTCGGCGCCGACTTTCGTGCCAATGCCGTCGAGGTTGCGGCAGAGCGCGAAGGGGTGGCCATCGAGGGCTTTGCCGCATTGCCGACGCTGACGCGCGCCAACGCGCTCGGCCAATATCTGTTCGTCAACGGCCGTCCGGTGCGCGACAAGTTGCTGCTTGGCGCGGTGCGTGGCGCCTATTCGGATTATCTGCCGCGCGACCGTCATCCTCTGCTTGCACTGTTCGTAACGCTCGACGCGAAGGAGGTGGACGTCAATGTCCATCCCGCCAAGGCTGAAGTGCGCTTCCGCAACGGCGGGCTGGTGCGGGCACTGATCGTGTCGTCATTGAAAGCCGCGCTGGCCCGCGAAGGAACGCGCGCGGCTTCTACCGGCGGCAGCGCCACCATCGCGGCGTTTAGGCCGGCAACGCTGGCGCAGCGTGGCTGGGACTGGCGGCGCTCGCCGTCGCGGCCGAGCGATCCGCGGGGACCCTACGTGGCCACGCGCGGCGGGTTTGCTGAAGTTGCTCAGGCAGCATTTGACGTCGGCACGCCGGCGGCGGATCTGCGCGTGGAAGAGGCCGAACCCGCGGTCGAGCAGATTGAGCAGCCGCTCGGCGCGGCACGGGCGCAGGTGCATGAGACCTACATCGTGGCGCAAACTCGCGACGGTCTGGTCATCGTCGATCAGCACGCCGCGCACGAGCGTATCGTCTACGAGAAGCTCAAGGCCGCCATTGATCAAAATGGGGTTGCGCGGCAAATCCTGTTGATCCCAGAAATCATCGAACTGGACGAAACTGATGTTGAGCGCCTGGTGGCACGTGCCGACGAACTGGCGCGTTTCGGCCTGGTGCTGGAAGCGTTCGGTCCCGGCGCCGTTGCGCTGCGCGAGACGCCGTCGTTGCTGGGCGAGATCGACGGCGCCGGCATGGTGCGCGACCTCGCTGAGCACATGAGCGAATGGGACGAGAGCCTGCCGCTGGAGCGGCGGCTGATGCAGGTGGCGTCCTCGATGGCCTGTCACGGCTCGGTGCGCGCCGGGCGGCGGCTCAAGCCGGAAGAAATGAATGCGCTGCTTCGCGAGATGGAAGTCACGCCGAATTCCGGCCAGTGCAATCATGGCCGCCCGACCTATGTCGAACTGAAGCTGACCGATATCGAGCGATTGTTCGGTCGGCGATAGGATTTTTCCGGGAGCAGGGCATGTCTTTGAAACGCGTGGTGTGGGTGGCGGTATTTTTGTTCCTCGGTGCGCAAGCGCATGCGCAGGACTGGCCGGCGCGTCCGATCACGCTTGTCGTTCCGTTCACCCCGGGCGGCGTCTACGACACGATGGGGCGCGTCTATGCGTCGGCCTTGGCCGATATTCTTGGCACGCCGGTCGTTGTCGAGAATGTTCCCGGCGCGGGAAGCATGACTGGCGCGGCGCGTGTCGCCCGCGCCGATCCCGACGGTTATCAGCTATTGCTCGGTGGTGAATCGCCCAACGCGCAGGTGCAACTTTTGCATAAGGAGCCAGCTTACGACGCCGCGATTGACTTCGCACCGATCGCGCTGGTCGCGCAGCAGCCGCTGATCCTGACCACGCGGGCGGGTATTCCAGCCGGCAATCTTTCAGATTTCATCGCCTACGCAAAGGCCAACCAGTCGAAGATGCAATACGGCTCGCCTGGTACCGGCTCCGGATCGCACCTGGCCTGTGCGCTGTTTGACACCGATATCGGCGTTACCATTACCCATGTGCCGTATCGCGGGCTGGCGCCGGCGATGCAGGACCTGATCGCAGGCCGTATCGATTTCATGTGCCCGACGATCACCACTGCGATGCCGCAGCTACAGGCCCATGCGGTGCAGGCGCCCGCGGTGATCGGCAGCGAGCGTTCACCCATGTTCCCCGATATCGCCAC
This sequence comes from uncultured Alphaproteobacteria bacterium, assembly GCA_963739945.1. GTDB lineage: Bacteria > Pseudomonadota > Alphaproteobacteria > Rhizobiales > Xanthobacteraceae > BOG-931. Next base: position 107,822 of record CAVUCN010000002.1, read on the forward strand.
AGCGCAGGAGCAGGGCCTGAAAGGCTTCTCGGCCAATAGCTGGAACGCCATCTTCGCGCCGAAGGCAACGCCGGCGCCGATTGTTGCGAAGCTCAATGCGGCAATCCTGAAGGCGATGGCGACCCCGTCGGTCGAGCAGCGTGTGCGCGAGCTTGGCGCGGCGCTGCCGCCTGCCGATCACCGCACGCCGCAATTCCTGCAAGGTCTTGTCGTCAGCGAGATCAAAACCTGGGGCGATGCCGCAAAGGCCGCGGGCATTACGGCCGAGTGACGCGCCGCAGCACCACGAACTCGGTGTCGTTGTAGCTCCGCCGTTCTAGCTCGGTGAAGCCCTCCGGTGCAGCGAACGCCGACTTCACGGCTTCTTCGACGACCAAAAGCGCGTCAGGCACGAGCCATGCACCATCGCGCATTGAGATGAGCGCGCTTTCCGCAAGCTTTTTTCCGTAAGGCGGATCGACAAACGCCAGCGAGAACGGTTCGACCGGATAAGCCGTCCCGAGTTTGGTCGCGTCGCGGCGAAACACCCTGGAGGTGCCGCCAAGTCCAAAGGAGGCGACGTTCTCCCGAAGCAGCGCGCGCGCTTCTGCGCCGTCATCGACAAACAATGTAAATGCCGCGCCGCGTGACAGCGCCTCGATGCCAAGCGCACCGGTACCTGCGAAGAGATCGAGCACACGTGCGCCGCTCACTGGGTCGCCGTAGGCGTGCGCCAAGATATTGAACAGGGACTCGCGCAGCCGGTCGGCGGTGGGCCGGATATCTTGCGTTTTCGGTGCGGCAATGGTGCGGCCGCGAAAGTTGCCGCCGACCACGCGCATCAGCGGCTCCGCGGATTGCGCGGGCGTGGGCCGGATGAGCGGTCGGACGAGTGTCTGCGCGAATGCTTGCCGTCCTGATGGCGGCTGCGTTTTGCAAAATCCCTGCGCGGCTCGTCGCGCTTCGGCGGTTCGCCGTGGCGTTCGACGGGAACAACACGGCCCTTACGATCGGTCAATGCGCCGGTTCGTGCCTTGCCGGCTGGCGGTTGCCGCTGCTGCCCTTTATCGGAACGGGCGCCATGATATGTGCGCTTGAGCTTCTTGCTAGGCCGCTCTTCTTCGCGCGGGCGCCAGGCGTGATGCACTGGAGCCTGCTGCGGCGTTTCGCGCCGCTCTTGTTTCGGCGGAGCGACGCGCGGTTTGACCGGTGCGGAGAAATCCACGCTGGCGAGTGCAACCAGTTTGGTGCCGAGTTGTTCGCGGAGCACCCGCGTTTTCACTTCTTCCACCGCGCCTTCGGCCAGGGCTGCGAGCTGGAATGGCCCGAACGAGACACGAATGAGTCGCGCGACGTCGAGGCCGAGATGCCCGAGCACGGTGCGGACCTCGCGGTTCTTGCCTTCGCGGATGGCGAAACTCAGCCAGAGATTCGAACCCTGCACGCGTTCGATCGAAGCATCGATTGCGCCGTAGTGGATACCGGAAATGGTGACGCCTTTGCGCAATTCTTCGAGCTGCGCCGGCGTCACCGACCCATGCGCGCGCACACGATAGCGGCGCAGCCACCCCGTCGACGGTAGTTCGAGCACGCGGGCCAGCGCGCCATCGTTAGTAAGCAGCAACAGGCCCTCGGTATTGAAGTCGAGACGGCCGACGCTGATCAGGCGTGGCAGGTTCGCGGGGAGACGCTGGAAGATCGTCGGCCGGCCCTGCGGGTCGGCGTGCGTCGTCATCAGCCCGCGCGGCTTGTGGTAGAGGAACAGCCGGGTGCGCTCGCGTTGCGGCAGCGGCTCGCCGTCGACGACGATGTGGTCCTCCCCGGTGACATTGAGCGCGGGGGAGGTCACCAGCGTGCCGTTGACGGCGACGCGGCCGGCCGCGATCCACGCTTCCGCCTCGCGCCGCGACGCCAGGCCGGCGCGGGCGATCACTTTGGCGATGCGGTCGCCGTCTTTGTGCCCAGTGTGGTTGTCATCCATAGTGCGATGGCTGATAGCAGAGCGAGCCCTGAGGGACCAAGGTTTCTTTCATGGCATCTTTTATGGACATGGCGCTCGATGAGGCGCGCACCGCCGGCGAGCGCGGCGAAGTGCCGATCGGCTGTGTGATCGTGCATAACGGGGCTGTCATTTCCCGTGCCGGAAATTCGCCGATTGCCGGCCGGGACCCCACCGCCCACGCCGAAATATTGGCGATCCGGCAGGCGGCGTCAGCGCTCGGCTCCGAGCGGCTCGAAGGCTGCGATCTCTATGTCACGCTGGAGCCGTGCGCCATGTGCGCCGGCGCCATATCGTTCGCGCGCGTCCGCCGCCTGTATTATGGCGCGGCCGACCCGAAGGGCGGCGCAGTCGACAACGGCGTAAAGTTCTTCGCCTCGCCGGCCTGTCATCACCGGCCGGAGGTCTATGGCGGACTGGCGGAAGCGGAAGTCGAGCGCGATGCTCAAAGAGTTTTTTCGCGAACGCCGTTAGGCCAACAGCGCAGCCAGCTTCTCTTTGACCTCGGCTTTGACCGGCTCGGCGGTCCGCAGGATCGAAGTCGCCTGATAAAAATCGAGGGTGCGGAACCCTGCGACATTCGGCCGGATCAGCAGATCGGGCGCGGTATGGTCGAGCTTGGCTGCGATGATGGCGCTGCCCATGATGTTGATGGTGACATAAAGCGCTTCCCATGTGCCGGGGACATCGGAGCGCTCGAGCGGCGGCGCGGTCAGGACATCGATGGCAACGACGACGTCGGCGAGCCCGCGCAGGAGGTCGAACGGTAACGGGTTGGTTGTACCGCCGTCGATCAGAACGCGGCCGTCCACGGCGACCGGCCGAAAAATACCCGGTATCGCCATCGCCGCGGCCAGCACCGGCCGAAGTGGTCCGGATGACAGCGGCGCCTGCTGGCGGCGGTGCAAGTCGGTGGTCATCACGGTGGTCGGGATCGCGAGCTCGGCAAAATCCTCGGGGATGGCTTCGGGCAGGAATTGCGCGCAGAATTTTTCAGCGTCCATCTGCGTTGCCTGGCTGAAGGCGCCGGAAAGCAGGTCGCTTAACGTGCCGGCGCGCGCGGCGAGAAGTCGCCGCCGGGTTTCGCCCGGGCTATGCGCGATGGAAAGTACATGCCGGCGCATCTCTTTAGACGTCATTCCAGCCGCATAAGCGGCGCCGACCAGTGCCCCGATTGACGTGCCGGCGATAGCGACTGGCTTCACGCCCAACTCTTCGATCGCTTCAATCGCCGGGATGTGTGCCAGCCCACGCGCGCCGCCACCGCCCAGCGCGAGCGCAAAGGTTTTCATGCGCCGGCCTTGACCGCGAATTCCCAGGCCCTTGCCGCCAACGGCTGCACCTGCGCGCCTTTCGCCGCTGCATGGACGCTGGTCGCGGTGCCGTCGCGCACGCGGCCGGCAATACCTTGCAGGATCGCGGCGAGGCGGAAGAAATTGTAGGCGAAATAAACCGGCAGATGCGGTCGCGGATCGAGCCCGGTCCGCGTCACATAGACGTCGACATAGGCTTCCAGCGCCGGAATACCGAGCGCGGCGAGATCAAAGCCGAGCAGCGAGCCGGTGCCGGCATCGGACGGCGGCATGTGCCACGTCATCAGGTGATAGGAAAAGTCCGCCAGCGGATCGCCGAGCGTGGACAGTTCCCAATCCAGCACCGCGGAAACTTTCGGCGTGTCGGGCGCGAGGATCATGTTGTCGAGCCGGTAATCGCCATGAACGATGCGCGGTGGCTGCGGCGGCGGCAGGTGCGCCGGCAGCCACGCGATCAGGTTCTCCATCTCCTCGATCTTCTGGGTTTCCGAGGCGCGATACTGCTTCGACCAGCGATCGACCTGCCGCGCCACGTAATTTTCGCCGCGGCCGTAATCGCCAAGCCCGATGGCGGCGGGATCGAAGCTATGTAGCCTTGCGATGGTCGCATTCATCGCGTCGTAGACCTTGGCGCGTTCGTCGGGATTGGATGCCGGCATCTGCGGCTCCCAGAACACCCGGCCTTCGACGCAAGCCATGACAAAGAACGGCGTGCCGACGACGGTCTCGTCGGCGCAATAAAGCACCGGCTCCGGCACCGGAAAATTCTGTGCGTAGAGCGCGCTGATGACGCGGTGTTCGCGGTCCACCGCGTGCGCCGACGGCAGCAATTTACCCGGCGGCTTGCGGCGCAGCACGTAGCGCCGCCGCGGCGTCTCGAGCAGATAGGTCGGATTGGATTGGCCGCCCTTGAACTGGCTGACCGCAACCGGCCCGGCAAATCCGGGCACCTGCATGCGCATATAGTCTTCCAGCCGCGCGGGATCGAAGCGCAACTGCTCAGTGACCTCGCGCGTGCCGGAAAATGCGCTCTGGCGATCAATCGTTGTCATGGCGGGAGTCTAACGCGCGGCGGAGAAGTCCAGCAATCCCGCAGCGACACGGCGTGATTGGCAAGGTCAGCTCTTGCCGGCTTCGCGCTCCACGGCGCGCCAGCCGATATCGTGGCGGCAGAAGCCGTCAGGCCAGCGGATGCGCGAAATCGCTTCGTAGGCGCGCACCTGTGCCTCGCGCACAGTTTTGCCGCTCGCGGAGACGTTGAGCACGCGGCCACCGTTGGCAAGGATTTTGCCGCCTTCGGCCTTGGTACCGGCGTGGAAGATTTGCACGCCCTCGACCTTTGCTGCCTCGTCTAGTCCTTCGATCACCGAGCCGCGCTTGTAGTCGCCCGGATAGCCGTTGGCGGCCATCACGACGGTGAGCGCAGGCTCGGCGTACCAGCGCAGATCAAACGATTTGAGCTGGCCGTCGCGACTTGCCAGCAGCGCCGGCACCAGGTCCGACATCAGACGCAGCATCAGCACTTGCGTTTCCGGGTCGCCGAAGCGCGCGTTGTATTCAATCAGCTTCGGACCGTCGCGTGTGATCATCAGCCCGGCGTAGAGCACGCCCTTATACGGCGCGCCCATTGCGTTCATCGCGCGCAACGTCGGCTGGATGATCTCCTTCATTACACGGGCGCTCATCGCATCGTCGATATTCGGCGCCGGCGAGTAGGCGCCCATGCCGCCGGTGTTCGGCCCCTTGTCGCCGTCGAAGGCGCGCTTGTAGTCCTGCGCCGTGGTCAGAGGCAGCGCGGTCTCGCCATCGCACAGCGCGAAAAACGATGCCTCTTCGCCGTCGAGAAACTCCTCGACCACGACTTCCACGCCACCCGCACCCAGCGCGCCGCTAAACATCATGTCGATGGCGGCTTCGGCCTCACCGACGTTCTGCGCCACCACAACGCCCTTGCCGGCGGCAAGGCCGTCAGCCTTCACCACAATCGGCGCGCCTTTAGCGCGGATATAGTCCTCGGCTGGCGCCGCGCTGCGAAAGCGCTCATAGGCCGCGGTCGGAATATTGTTGGCGCGGCACAGATCCTTGGTGAAGCCTTTGGAGCCTTCGAGCTGTGCCGCAATCTTGCTTGGCCCGAATGCCTTGATGCCGGCGGCTTCGAGGTCGTCGACAATGCCGGCGCAGAGCGGGGCTTCCGGCCCGACCACGACAAGATCGATACGGTTGGTTCGGCAAAACGCGATCACCGCGGCATGATCGGCAATATCGAGCGCCACGCACTCGGCTTCCTGAGCGATACCGGCATTGCCAGGCGCACAATAAAGCCGGTCAGCCAGCGGGCTTGCCGCCATTTTCCATGCCAGCGCGTGCTCGCGTCCACCGGAGCCGAGGAGCAAAATATTCATGTGCTGGAATGCCTTACCGAATTCACTTGAACTGGGCCCTTGACCGCGGCCCAGTCCACACAACACTAATCATGCGAGCCGGAAAAGCCCATGGAATCAGTTGTGCCATCCACTGTCAGCACTGCCGCCGGGATCGCTATGTTGGCGTTGAGCGTGTGCGGGGCACAGGCTGCGGACGCGCAAACCATCGCGGTTTTCACCAAGAACCAGAATAGCCCGATCTTCTCGGCGCTGCGGGCAGGCGCGGCCGTTGCCGCCAGAAATCTTGGCGTTCAGGTGATCAACTACGTGCCGTCGACCGCCGACAGTGTCACCGAGCAGAACAAGCTGGTGGATGATGCGATCAAGGATAAGCCGGATGCCATCGTGTTCGTGCCGGTGGATTACACTCAGGCGGCCGGCGCGGTCGGCAAGATCAACGCCGCGAACATTCCGCTGATCAACGCCAATGAGAAGCTTTCGGGCGGTACAGTCGCAGGGTATGTCGGCACCGACGATGCGGCACTGGCAAAAGCGACCGGCCAGTATCTGCTCAAGGCAATGGGCGGCAAAGGCAATGTGGTGATTCTCGACGGGCCGGACGGCAATCTCACCGCCCAGGGCCGCGCCAAAGGCTTTCGCGAGGCCATCAAGGACTTTGCTGACGTGAAGCTGCTGTCCGGCAAGTCCGGCAACTATGCGCGCCCACAAGCCAAACAGATAACGGCGGGTTTCCTGAGCAGCTTCCCGCAGATCGACGGCGTCCTCGCTGCGAATGACCCGATGGCGATCGGTGCCATCGATGCGCTAAAGGCCTCCGGGCGAAAGTCGCTTGTCGCCGGCATTAATGCCAGCCGTGAAGTGATGGACCTTATCAAGTCCGGCGATATCATCGGCAGCGGCGACTATGACACCTTCGTCCAGGGCTGCATCGGCGTCGAAATGGCGGTACGCATGATCCGCAAGGAGACGATTCCGAATACCGTGATGCTCAAGCCGCTGATGGTCGACAAGACGAATTATGCGCCGTTCGATCAACCGAACGACAAGCGCGAATGTCCGACGCTTGCCAGCGTCGCGGCGCAATGATGGAACGAAGGATTTGAACGAGCCGCTGCTCAATCTACCGGAACTGACCGTCTCCGAGCTTTCGGTCGCGCTCAAGCGCACCATCGAGGACGCTTACGGCTATGTACGCGTGCGCGGCGAACTCGGCAAAGTCAGCTATCACTCCAACGGTCACGTCTATTTCGATCTGAAAGACGATCGGGCGTCTATTGCCGGCGTGATCTGGCGATCCAGTGCACCACGCATCAAGATCAAGCTCGAGGCCGGGCTGGAGGTGGTGACGACCGGAAGGCTCACCACTTATCCTGGTCGTTCCCAATACCAGCTCATTGTCGAAACCGTTGAGCCGGCGGGTCTCGGCGCCCTGATGGCGCTGCTGGAAGAGCGGCGCAAGAAATTCATCGCCGAAGGCCTGTTCGACGAAGCGCGCAAGCAGCTCTTGCCGTACCTGCCGAGCGTGATCGGCGTTATTACGTCACCGACCGGGGCGGTGATCCGCGATATCCTGCATCGCCTCGCCGACCGTTTTCCGCGCCACGTGTTGCTGTGGCCGGTAAGGGTGCAGGGCGAAGGCTCCGCTGCCGAAGTCGCTGCCGCGATCGAAGGTTTCAATGCGCTGTCAGAAGGCGGACGGATACCGCGTCCCGATCTCCTGATCGTCGCGCGCGGCGGCGGCTCGCTGGAGGACTTGTGGTCGTTCAACGAAGAAGTCGTCGTACGCGCGGCAGCGGCGAGTATGATCCCGCTGATCTCCGCAGTCGGCCATGAGACCGACGTCACGCTGATCGATTTCGCTGCCGACCGGCGGGCGCCGACCCCAACCGCGGCCGCTGAAATGGCAGTGCCGGTGCGTGCCGAATTGATGGGCGATGTCGGTGCGCTGGCGCGACGGGCATTCTCCTCCTGGCAGCGCAATCAGGATGCACGGCGTAGCGAACTGCGTTCGGCGGCGCGGGCGCTGCCCGATGCTGACGAGGTGCTCGCGCTGCCGCGGCAACGGCTTGATCACGCGGCGGCGGCATTGGCGCGGGCATTGCACACCAATGCACAAGTCCATCGTGTTGATTTCTCGCGAATCGGCGGACGCCTAAACCCGCATCTGTTGCGCAGCACTGTCGAACGCCGCCGCGAGCGTTACATGGGCATTGCGCATCGCCTGCGCGCGAGTCTGACAGCCAGCATTACGGCATCGCAGACGCGGATCGCCCGGCAGAAGGAGCGCATCGCTGTCTTTGCCGGCCGGGCGGAACGCGCCGTGCGCGGCCTTATCGCCGCGCGGCTGGCGCGCTGCGAACGCGACGGACAATTGTTGGCGGCGTTTTCCTATCGTGGCGTGCTAGCGCGTGGCTTCACGCTCGTGCGCGACGCTGCCGGACGGCCTCTGCACACTGCAGCCGCTGTTTCCGCCGGCACGGCAATGGAGATCGAGTTTGTTGACGGCCGCGTCGGAGCGCGCGCTGACGGCCGGGTCACAGCCGTGAGGCCGTTCACTGCGCCGCCCAGACCGCGGTCCCGCCGTGACGGTGATCCGGGGCAGGGCAACCTTTTTTAATTCAAGAGGCAGTTGGGATGCAGGGCAAGATTGCGGTCGAAGAGCATTTCAAGATCGAAGAAACGTCGGGCAGTGAAAATCGCTATCCCGGCAGTTACTGGTCCAGCATTCCAGCCAAGCTTCTCGACATTCACGGCGCGCGGCTCGCCGAGATGGACAAGACCGGCATCGAGATCGAAGTCATTTCGCTCAACTCCAATGCGGTGCAGGGCATCTACGACACCGCAAAGGCCATCGAGATAGCGCGCCGCGCCAATGATGTGCTGGCGGAAGCCGTCGCCAAGCGGCCGGACCGTTTCGCCGGCCTCGGGGCGCTGCCAATGCAGGATCCGCAGGCCGCCGCCGACGAATTGAAGCGCTGTGTGCACGACCTGAAATTCAAGGGCGCGCTGGTCAACGGATTTTCACAAGTCGGTTCAGCCGATACCGCGATCTATTATGACGCCCCCCAATACCGGCCATTCTGGGCCGAGGTCGAGCGGCTCGGTGTGCCGTTCTATCTGCACCCGCGCGATCAGTTGCCAAGCCGTCGCCAAGCGTACGAAGGTCATCCGTGGCTGGTCGGTTCGCCATGGGGATTTGCCGACGAGACGGCGATCCACGCCCTGCGATTGATGGGTTGCGGCCTGCTCGACGAACATCCGGGATTACAGATCGTCATCGGCCATCTCGGCGAACGCATCCCTTATGATCTGTGGCGGCTCGATCACCGGCTCAAGCAGGTGCCGAACCGACCTGCGCAGCGGAGTATGACGGACTACTGCCGCAGCAATTTCTACATCAGCACCAGCGGACATTTCTGCACGCAATCGCTCATCCATGCGGTTCTCACGCTAGGCGTCGATCGCATACTGTTCGCGGTCGATTATCCGTTCGAGGATCACATGCAGGCCTGCGCGTGGTTCGATGCAGCCGAAATTTCTGAAACTGATCGCGTGAAGATCGGCCGCACCAACGCGCAGAAGTTGTTTGCTCTCGACTAAGTTACAATTCCTGACAGTGCATTCATGTCGCAGCCGTGGAACGGCCATCTTGCTGCTGCGTTATTGTGTGCAGCGAACATGGTTCGACCCAAGGAGAACATAAATGACACGGACTCTTTTCGCGATGGCTGTTGCCGGAGCGATCTTCGCAAGCCTCTCCGGGACCTCGCAGGCTGCGCCGATGGCGCCGCTGCCAGCGGGAGCTGCGACTGACCACAGTGCTGTGACGCAGGTGTACTGGCATGGCGGCTGGCGTCGCGGTGGCTGGGGCTGGCACAGGCACTGCTGGCGTGGCTGGCGCGGCTACATTCACTGCCGCTAATGCCATCGCTGCTGACGCTGGATTAGCCTAGAGCCGGCAGGGCTTGTCCTTGTGGCTTTTTCGATCGAAACGCGTCAATCTGGCGCCGCGCCGACGAAAGTCGGGGCGGCGCTCGGCTGTTGAGCCCGTCCCGCCGGATGTCGCAGCGTCCTTCGGGAGGAAGACATGGAATTGCTTGCCGATCGCGGCCGTCGCGTACCGATCGAGGAACTCAATACCAGCCGGTTATTGGCCCACGCCCGCAAGCAGGCCCACGAGCGCGAGCTCGATGACATCCTGGTCGCCGACATCGATTCCCACCACTACGAGAACGAGTGCTACGACGAATTCCTGCCGTTCATCGAGAACGATGTGCTGCGCCAGCTTGTCCTCTCAGGACGCGCCAAAGGCCGGCAGACGTTGATGCCGAGCCAGGTCAGTTTTCAGGATATGGGCGGCCGCATCACCCGCTATCCGCTGCGCTCGTCGGAAAAGACCGAGGCCGGCAAGATGCGCGACATTCGAACTTGGCCAGCGCTGGATGGACGCGATGAGCGTCGATTATGCCTGCCTGTTTCCGACCATGCTGCTCGCGGTCGGTCTCCATCCATCGACAGAAATGGAGATCGAGCTGTGCTTCTCCTACAACCGCTGGCTCACGGAGAAGGCGTTGCCGGAAGGCGGCGGACGGCTCTACTCGATGCTGTCACTGCCGATCAACGAGCCTGACGAGGCGCTGCGGCAGGTCGAAATGTTCGGCGGCTGCAAGAACGTCACCGGCTTTCTGGTGACCTCCGCGCGCCATCAACCGATCCATCACAACAGCAACATGAAAGTGTTCCGCGCCATTGAGGAACGCGGCCTGGCGCTGGCGTTCCATTCCGCCGTGAATATCGGCGAGCCGGTGTTCAAGGGGCTCAACCGTTTCGCTTCGGTGCATGCGCTCGGTTTCCCGTTCTACAATATCCTGCACGTGACCAACTGGGTGACCAACGGACTCGGCGAGCGGTTTCCTAAATTGCCGGTGATCTGGATCGAGGGCGGCTTGGCCTGGGTGCCGTTCCTGATGCAGCGGCTCGATCATGAATTCTTGCTACGCGCATCGGAATATCCGTTGTTGAAGAAGAAACCTTCCGATTACATGCGCGACATGTACTACGCGACGCAGCCGATGGAGCGCGTCGACATGACGGCGCTCGAGTGCACCTTCCGCATGATGAATGCCGAGACGCAATTGATGTATGCGTCCGACTATCCGCATTGGGACTTTGATTTGCCGTCGACGGTATGGGACTTGCCGTTCCTGACCGAGAAGGCGCGGCACAATATTCTAGGCGGCACTGCGGCGCGGCTGTTCAAGCTGGCGCCGCGCAATGACAAGCAAAAAGAAAATCTCATCCGGTTCGGCAATCTGGCGGCGTGACAGGGCGTAGCCGCACGAGTTCTGGCGCGTGAGCACTGCCACCTCTGTCCGGCTGGGCGTCGATATCGGTGGTACGTTCACCGACGTTGCGCTCGAAGTCGACGACAAACGATACACCGCGAAAGGCCTGACCACGACGCGCGCGCCGGAGGAAGGGGTTCTTTCGATCCTGCGCATGGTGATCGGCGAAGCAGGTATCGAACCCGGCGCGGTGCAGTTGATCATTCACGGCACGACGCTCGCGACCAATGCACTGATCGAGCGTAAGGGTGCCAAGACGGCGCTTTTGACCACCGAAGGCTTTCGCGACGTCATCGAAATCCGGCACGAGAACCGCTTCGAGCAATACGACGTCAATATCGACTTGCCGCCGCCATTGGTGCCACGGCGGCTGCGGCTGCCGGTCCGCGAACGGACTGACGCGCAGGGCAGCGTGCTGGTGCCGCTCGATATCGATAGCGTGAACCGGGCGATCGACACGCTCCTTGAGCAGAATATCGAGGCAGTAGCGATCGCGCTCCTTCACAGCTTCACCAATGCGGATCACGAGCGTCGCGTTGGTGAAGCGCTCGTGCGGCGGATGCCGGGCGTCGCCGTGACGCTGTCGTCGGACGTATCGCCGGAGATGCGGGAATACGAGCGCTTCAGCACCGCCTGCGCCAACGCTTATCTGCAGCCGCTGATGGGCAGCTACATCACCAAGCTCGAGCGCGAACTCACTCGCGCCGGGTTCCGCTGCCCGATCCTGCTGATGACCTCGGGCGGCGGCATCACCACGACCGATACCGCGACCCGGTTTCCGGTGCGGCTCGTCGAATCCGGGCCTGCGGGCGGCGCGATCTTCGCCGCCTGTATCGCGCGGCAGCATGGCCTCGACCAGGTGGTGTCGTTCGACATGGGCGGCACGACGGCGAAGATCTGCTTCATCGATCATGCGCGGCCGCAGACCGCGCGCTTTTTCGAAGTGGCGCGCATCTACCGGTTCGTCAAAGGCTCCGGGCTGCCGCTGCGCATTCCGGTCATCGAGATGGTCGAAATCGGCGCCGGCGGCGGCTCTATCGCCAGCGTCGATGCGCTTGGCCGCATCGCCATCGGTCCGCGCAGCGCCGGATCGGAGCCGGGGCCGGTGTGCTACCGGCGCGGTGGCAGCGAACCGACGGTCACCGACGCCGATGTCGCACTGGGCCGCATCGACCCGGCGACCTTTTCCGGCGGCAAGATTGTGCTCGACAAAGTCGGAGCGGAGAACGTGATCAAGTCGCGGGTCGGCGACAAGCTCGACCTTGCCGGCGAGCACGCGGCGCTCGGCATCAGCGAAGTGGTCGATGAGAACATGGCGAGCGCCGCGCGCGTGCATGGCATCGAGAGTGGCAAGGATTTGCGGCCGCGCACGCTGATCGCGTTTGGCGGTGCGGCGCCGCTCCACGCCGCGCGCGTTGCGGAAAAGATCGGCGTCAGCCGCGTGCTGATCCCGGCCAATGCCAGCGTCGGCTCGGCGGTCGGGTTGTTGCGCGCGCCGGTCGCCTACGAGATCGTGCGCGGGACGATTGATGCGGCTTTCGACTTTCGATCCTGCTGCGGCGAACCGTTTGCTTGCGGAAATGCGCGCGGAGGCTGAGGCAATTGTGCGGCAGGGTGCCCCGCATGCCGAACTATCCGAACAGCGTTCGGCCTTCATGCGCTATCGCGGGCAGGGGCACGAGATCGCGGTCCAGCTTCCGGTGCGCGATTTCACCGCGGCGGACAAGGGCGCGATCAAGGACTTGTTCGAAGAGGCCTATCGCCGGCTCTACAGCCGGCCCATTCCCGGCGTCGAGATCGAAATCCTCAGTTGGGTGATCGCTGTCGCCGCGCCGGCGGAAGGGGAGCTTGCCGTAGCGGTCGAGACCAAATTATCGGCGCCGCAGCCGAGATCGCGGCGGCCGGTGTTCGATCCGGCAAGCGGCGAGTTCCTCGATGTGCCGATCTACTGGCGGCCCGATCTGGCGCCGGGCGCTCGTATTGCCGGGCCGGCCGTTATTGCCGAGGACGACACCTCGACCGTGGTCAGCCCCGCGTTCGACGCGCAGATCGACAAGTTCGGTTATATTGAACTCGTCCGCCGCGAAGGTTGATTCATGCCCGCTCGCTCTAACGCCGCGCTTGCACAGATCCATAGCCAGATCATGTGGAACCGCCTGATCGCGGTGGTGGAGGAGCAGGCGCAGACCATGATCCGCACCGCGTTCTCCACGTCGGTGCGCGAGGCCGGCGATCTTTCCGCCGGCGTGTTCGACCGCCAGGGCCGGATGCTGGCGCAGGCCGTGACTGGCACGCCGGGCCACGTCAATTCGATGGCGAACGGCGTGAAGCATTTTCTCGCCGTTTTCCCGGTCGAGACAATGAAACCTGGCGATCATTACATCACCAACGATCCATGGCTGACCGCGGGCCATCTGCATGACATCACCGTGGTGACGCCGAGCTTTTATCGCGGCGAAGCGGTCGGGCTGTTCGCCAACACGGTCCATGTCGTCGATATCGGCGGCCTCGGCATGGGCCCCGACGGGCGGCAAGTGTTCGAGGAAGGCATTGCCATTCCGATCATGCAACTCGCCCGTGAAGGCCGCATGAACGAAGATCTGTTGCGCATGGTGCGCGCCAATGTGCGCGAGCCGCTGCAGGTCGAAGGCGACATCTACGCTTGCGCCGCCTGCAACGACGAGGGCAGCCGCCGGCTTGTCGAGATGATGACCGAGTTCGAGATCGCTAATCTCGACCGGCTCGGCGACACGATCCTGGAAGCGTCGCGCGATGCGACGCTGGCGCGCATCCGGGCACTGCCAAAGGGCACTTACTGCAACAGCATGACGATCGACGGCTATGAGAAGCCACTCGTGCTCAATGCCGCGCTTACGGTGTCCGATGACGGCATCAATGTCGATTTCGACGGCACGTCGTCGGCATCGTCCTACGGCATCAACGTCGTCTACAACTATTGCCTTGCCTATACGGCGTTCGGCGTGAAGTGCCTGGTCGCACCGGACGTTCCGAACAATGCCGGTTCGCTCGAGCCGATCACCGTCAGCGCGCCGGAGGGCTGTCTGCTCAACGTGAAGCGGCCGTGGCCGGTCGCAGCACGGCACACTGTCGGCCAGATGCTGCCCGACGTGGTGTTCGGTTGCCTGCACGACGTCATTCCCGGCGGAGTGCCGGCGGAAGGCGCGTCGTCGCTGTGGAATCCGCAAATCTTTGGCGGCGGTTCGCTGGTCGATGAAGTGGATGAAGGCACTGACGCCAGCACGTTGCCGGAGTTTTCGTCCGTGATCTTCCATTGCGGCGGTACCGGTGCGCGGCCGGAGAAGGACGGCCTGAGCGCGACGTCGTTTCCCTCCGGTGTTCGCACCATTCCGGTAGAAGCGACCGAAAGCGTGGTGCCGGTGGTGTTCTATCGCCGCGAATTCCGCGAAGGATCGGGCGGCGCCGGCAAACGCCGCGGTGGCCTTGGCCAGATTATTGAGGTCGGCGGGGCAGGGGCCAATCCGGTGGCGATGCTTTGCAATTTCGAACGGGTGAAGAACCCGGCGCGCGGTCGTGACGGCGGCAAGAATGGTGCTGCCGGAATCGTCGCCTTACGATCGGGCAGGCCGATCCGGCCGAAAGGCCGGCAGACCGTGCCGCCACGGGACGCCATTCAGTTGCATCTGCCCGGCGGTGGCGGGCTCGGCGATCCACTCGCCCGCGATCCGCAGAGCGTGCTCGACGACGTGCTCGATGGCTTGATCAGCGCCGAAGAGGCGAAGCTTGATTATGGCGTCGCGCTTGATGCCGATGGCAACGTCGACATCGAGGAAACGGCGCGGATCAGGTCGTCTTAACCTCGCTTAAGCCGACAGTGCGACCGGCGCGCTCGCGGTGGCATCCCGCAACACCATGTCCGAGCCTTTCTCGCCAATCATCACCGCGGCGGCATTGGTGTTACCTGAAACCAGCGACGGCATGATCGAGGCGTCGATCACGCGCAGCCGCTCAAAGCCGCGTACCCGAAGCCGCTCATCGACCACGGCCGACGGATCCGGGCCCATGCGGCAGGTCGATGTCGGATGATAAACCGTGGTTCCGGTGTTGCGCGCGTATTCCAGGAGATCGGCGTCGCTCACGATCTTGTCGCCCGGCGCCCGTTCTTCGGCGATCAGCTTGCGCATTACCGGCTGATTCATCACCTGACGCAATTGTTTCAGCCCGGCGATGATGGTGTCGACGTCATTGCGTGCCGTGAGATAACGCGGCTGGATCGCGGGCGGCATCGCAGGATCGGCAGACTTGATCCGGACATAGCCGCGGCTGTCAGGCCGCAACTGGCACACCGATGCCATGAAGCCGGAAAACGGGTGCACATTGGCGCCAGCGGACTCGGTCGAGAAGATCAGGAAGTGAATCTGCACGTCCGGTGTTTCAAGATCGGGACGGGTCTTGAAGAATGCTCCGCCATAGCCCGCTCCAACACTCAGCAATCCCTTGCCGGTAAGAAAATAGCGGACACCGGCTGCGTACCGATGACGCCAGTTATTGATGACGTCGTTCGCGGTGATCGGCTGGCTGGCGCGAAATTGCATGCGGACCTGCAGATGATCCTGCAGGTCGGAGCCGACACCCGGCGCGTCGGCGACTACGCCGATGCCGTGCGAGCGCAGCAAGTCGGACGGACCAACACCGGATAGCTGCATCAGTTGCGGTGAATTGAACGCGCCGCCGGAAAGAATGACTTCGCCGTCGGCGTAAGCCGTTCGCAGGTTTTCACCTTGGCGATACTCAATGCCGATGGCGCGGCGCCCGGAAAATAAAATCCGCGTCGCCAGCGCGTTGAGCTCGACTTTGAGATTATGGCGGTGCCGGGCTTGCTTGAGATAACCAGCCGCTGTCGACCAGCGCCGGCCATTCTTCGCCGTGAGCTGAAAATATCCGGCGCCTTCCTGTTTTGGTCCGTTGAAATCGTCGGTGCGCGGGATGCCGGATTGTTCGGCGGCTTCGATAAAGGCTTCGCAAAGCGGATGCGGCTCTCCGACGTTGGAGACGGAGAGCGGGCCGCCGACGCCATGCAGATCGTCAGCGCCGCGCTCCTGATCTTCGGCGCGCTTGAAATAGGGGAGAACGTCCTGGAACGACCAACCGGCGTTGCCGAGTTGCCGCCAATGATCATAGTCCTCGTGCTGGCCGCGGATGTAGAGCAGCCCGTTGATCGAGCTTGATCCGCCCACCACCTTGCCACGCGGTTGAATGATCTGCCGGTTGTTCAACTCCGGTTCGGGCTCGGACTTATAAAGCCAGTTGACCGTGGCATTGTTGAACAACTTGGCGAAACCGAGCGGGACGTGAATCCAGAAATGGCGGTCATGTCCGCCGGCTTCCAGCAAAAGCACGCGATGCTGTCCCGACGCAGTCAGCCGGTTGGCCAGAACGCAGCCGGCGGAGCCGGCGCCGACGATGATGTAATCGAAATGCTCTGAACTCTGGTCCGTTGCCATAAGCGTTTACTCCCCGCTACCGAGAATAACGCGATTGTTCGATCCCGCCATAACGGCGCGGCGCAAGCGGCGTTTTTTTTGCAATGCTGGCGCTTCCAACATGGCCTAAAGGATTAGAATTGCGCGACAAAATCGCCCTTGCCGGTGTAACGCGTTGCGATAGAGTGATTGCAAGCCGTCGCCTTAAAGATGCGGCTGAACGATTTTAGGGAGGACTATCAATGGTTAAGCAGGAAAGCCGCGCCCTGTTTGCAGCGCTTGGTGCAAGCGCTTTGGCGCTTGCGCTCGCGACGCCGGGCTACGCGCAATCGAGCGAGCACTTTCAAGATCGGCGTAATCGCTGAAGTGCAGGCCGTTGCCGGTTCATCGATCCCGCAGGCCGCGCAGCTTGCCGCCGACGAGATCAACGCCGCGGGCGGCGTGAATGGCCAGAAGATCGAGCTCGTCACCTACGACAATCACTCGTCCGCGGCCGAGTTGGTTCGCGCTTTCCAGCGCGCGGTGAACGAGGATCACGTCAATGCGGTGATCGCAAGCTATATCAGTGAGGTCGTGCTGGCGCTCGAGCCGTGGAGCGGCCGCCTGAAGACCGTGATGGTCACACCGGGCGCGGCATCTGACGTCATCACCCAGAACATCGCCAAGGATTACGACAATCTCAAATATACCTTCCACGGCTATCTGACCTCGACCAGCCTCGCCGATTCGACCTGCGCCGCGGCCAAGGAACTTCTGGCCGGCCAGCTCCACATGAAGAGCGCCGTGGTGATGAGCGAGGATGCGGCATGGACCACGCCGCTCGATGCCGAATATCTGAAATGTCTGCCGGATGCGGAACTCAATGTTCTGGATCACATCCGGTTCTCGCCGGACACCACCGACTTCACGCCGATTTTCAACAAGATCGAGGGTGAAAAGCCCGACGTGATGATCACCGGCATTTCGCACGTCGGCGTGCAGCCGACGGTGCAATGGAAACAGCAGGAAGTGCCGATCCCGATGCTTGGCGTCGCCTCGCAGGCGACTAATTCGAGCTTCTGGAATGACACCAACGGCGCCACCGAGGGCGTGCTCTACCAGGCAGTGTCTGGCCCGGATGTGGCGGTGACGCCGAAGACGCTGCCTTTCGTCAATGCGTTCAAGGCGAAATACGGCAACTTCCCGTCCTACTGCGGTTACACCGCTTACGACGAGGTCTATTACCTCGCCGACGCCTTCAAGCGGGCCGGCTCGGCTGATTCCGACAAGCTCGTCACCGCGCTTGAAGCCACTGACTATGTTGGCACCATCGGCCGCATACAATTCAAGGGCAAGGACACGCCCAATCCGCACGCGTTGAAAGTCGGTTCGGACACCATCACCGGTCTGATGTTGCAATGGCAGGACGGCAAGCAGGTCAACCTGTGGCCGGCCAAAGTTGCAAACGGCAAGCTGAAGTTCCCGAAGTTCATCAAGGTTGGCTCGGCCAATTGATGTGACTCTGAGGAGCGGCCTCAACGTTGGGGCCGGAAACACCTCGTGGTGCGCTACTTCGAGAAGCGCGCCACGGTTCATTCCGAAAGTACGGAGGCTTTAGCGACGCTAAACCAACTTGCTGATCGGGGACGGCAAGCTGGACTTGTGTGAAAGGCCGCCGCGACAACAGGCGGCTGCACGATCCCAGGGAGGAATATCATGGGTAGGCTGACAGGGCATACTGTGCTGGCGGCGTGTGCAAGTGCTGCCATCATGGCGTTGATATCTGCGGGGCCCGGCTACGCACAATCAAAGGCTCCGATAAAAATTGGCGTTATTTCCGAGGCGCAAGCGGTTGCCGCCGCGTCAATCCCGCAGGCGGCACAACTCGCAGCGGACGAGATCAACGCCAGCGGCGGCGTCAACGGCCGTCAGATCGAAATCGTCGCCTACGACGATCATTCATCGGCGGCAGAAGCCGTACGCGCCCTTCAGCGGGCGGTGAACGAGGATCACGTCAACGCCGTCATCGCGAGCTACGTCAGCGAGGTAGTGCTCGCGCTTGAACCGTGGACCGGCCGTTTGAAGACGGTGATGGTGACGCCGGGCGCAGCTTCCGACGTGATTACCCAGAATATCGCCAAGGACTACGACAATCTCAAATACACCTTCCACGGCTATCTGACATCCACCAGCATCGCCGATTCAGTGTGCGCGCCGGCTAAAGATCTTCTTGTCGGTCAACTCCACATGAAAACAGCGGTGGTCATGAGCGAGGATGCGGCGTGGACCACGCCGCTCGATGCGGAATATCTGAAATGCCTGCCAGAGATCGGACTGAAGGTTCTCGATCATATCCGCTTCTCTCCGGACACCACGGACTTCACTCCGATCTTCAACAAGATCGAAAGTGAAAAGCCGGACGTCATCATCACCGGAATTGCGCATGTCGGGACGCAGCCGACAGCTGCAATGGAAGCAACAGGAAGTGCCGATCCCGATGTTCGGAATTTCCGCGCAAGCGACAAATTCCACGTTCTGGAACGATACCAACGGCGCGACGGACGGCGTGTTATATCAGGCCGTTTCCGGGCCTGGCGTACCGGTCACGCCGAAGACGCTGCCGTTCGTGGCCGCGTTCCAGAAACGTTTCGGCAGCCTGCCGTCGTATTGCGGCTACACGGCTTACGACGAAGTCTATTACCTTGTCGACGCCATCAAGCGGGCCGGATCGACCGATCCCGATGAACTGGTTGCAGCGCTGGAAACAACCGATTTCGAGGGAACGATCGGCCGCATACAGTTCAAGGGCAAGGACTTGCTGAATCCTCATGCGCTCAAGGTTGGGCCGGGCACGATCACCGGGTTGATGCTGCAATGGCAGGATGGCAAACAGATCAATTTGTGGCCGTCAGATGTCGCCAAAGGCAAACTGCGCTTTCCGAAATTCATCAAAGTCGGTTCGGTCGATTGACGGAAGCTTGATCGACTGTGCCAAAAATGTCCCCGCTTGCGTCTGCAGGCGGGGACAATGTTTGATAGGGGACCGGTTGCGTGAGCGTGGTATTCTGGCAGATCCTGGTCGACGGTTTTGCGATCAGTTCGCTCTACGCGCTTGGCGCAATGGGCTTTGCGCTGATCTTCGGCGTCTCGGGCGTTCTTAATCTTTCCCACGGCGCGCTGATGGTGGTGGCGGTCGTCGCCGCGTGGGCCGCCGGTAACGACCTGCATGCCGGCCCCTACACCGGCGCCCTGATCGGCATTGCCGCCGGCTTTGTTGCCACGCTCGTAACTTATTTCGTCATCGTCAGTCCGTTGCAGCGTACGCGGAAAATCCGCGAGGAGGAGAAGGAGATATTCATCCTCACGGCGACGCTGCTCTGGGGTATCATGATCCAGGAATTTATTGCGTACCTCTACACCAACAACGCCAAGACCGTCGCACCGATCGTCGGCGGCGTCATGTCGATTTTGGGCGTGCGCACGCCGAAGAACGAGCTGTTCACCGCGATCGTGTGCTGGCTGGTCATCGGCGGCCTTTGGCTCCTGGTGAACCGAACCAGAGCCGGCAAGGCTGTGCTTGCAGCGTCGATGAATCCGCGCGGCGTCACACTGCTCGGCATCGAGCTGTCGGAAATCTACATCGCGGTCTGGGCGATCTATGGCTTGCTGGTCGGCGTCGCCGGCGTGCTGCTCGGCATGTTCCTCGGTGTTTCGTCGTACAGCGTCGGTCCGTTGACCGCGAGCGCGTTCTCGATTGTCGTGCTTGGTGGTCTCGGCAGCGTATCGGGTGCGCTGATAGCGGCCTACGTCGTCGGTTATCTTGAGACCATCACCGCGTATCTGATCTCTCCCGCCTACCGCACGATCCCGGCGCTGCTGTTGCTGATCGTCGTGATGTACGTGCGTCCCCGTGGCTTGTTGGGGCGGCGCTAGATGCAGCTTTCACCGACCACACGCATTCTGTTGATCGGTTTCGCCGTCGTCGTGCTGGCATCGTTCCTGCCGCTGGCCGTCTCCGGCTATGTCCTCGGTCTCCTCACCATCGCCTTCTACTTCGGCGTCTTTGCGATGGCCTGGGACCTGCTGTTCGGCTTTGCCGGCGAAGTCAATTTCGGACCGACCTTCCTGATAGGCAGCGGCGCTTACACTGCCGGCATTCTCGACAACCTTTATCAGCCGCCGATCTGGATTTGCGTTGTCGCCGGGACGCTTGCGGCCGTCGTGGGCGGCGTCATTCTTGCGCTTCCGGCGCTCCGTGTGCGTGGGCCGTATTTCGGCCTGACTACGCTCGTTGCCGTGTTGATGCTGCAGAACTACGTGGTGGTCGACGCGAGCCTCACCGGAGGCGAGATCGGGCTGACGGTGCCCGATGTCATAACCATCAGCGACGCCAAGAATTACCAGATCGCGCTCTGGTTCATGGCGGCCAGCGCCGCGATCCTGTTCTCGTTGTCCCGCTCGCCGGTCGGGCTGATTCTGCAAGCCAGCGGGCAGGATGCGGTGCAGGCCGGTGCGCTCGGCTTTAACGTCACCAAGCACAAGTTGACCGCTTTCGTCATCAGTGCCTTTTTCTCCGGCCTCGCCGGCGCGCTGATGGTGTTTTATCTCGGCTCGGCTTCGGTCGGCACCTTCGTCGACATTACGGTCGGCGTGCAGATCATCATCGCCGCGGTGCTTGGCGGCCGCCGCACCATCCTCGGCGCGGTGCTGGGCGCGGTGTTCATTATCGGCATGGCTGAGGCGCTGCGTCCGATCGGCGACCTGGCGAATTTCGTTGTCTTCGCCATGGCACTGGTCGTGGTGCTGCTGTTTCCGAGCGGTTTCTTTGGCTTGCTCACGCGTACGAGGGAGGGCGGTTGATCGTGGCCGAGACCGCC
This sequence comes from uncultured Alphaproteobacteria bacterium, assembly GCA_963739945.1. Taxonomy (GTDB): domain Bacteria; phylum Pseudomonadota; class Alphaproteobacteria; order Rhizobiales; family Xanthobacteraceae; genus BOG-931. The sequence continues at coordinate 129,160 of CAVUCN010000002.1, forward strand.
CATCTCGAGGTTTCCGGGCTCACCAAGCGCTTCGGCGGCCTTGTCGCCGTTAAGGACATGGCGCTCAGTGTCGAAGCCGGAAAAATCCTCGGCCTGATCGGTCCGAACGGCTCCGGCAAATCCACGGTGATGAAGCTCATCATGGGCATCGAGCGGCCCGATGGCGGCTCGGTGCGCATTGGCGGCGTTGAGGTCGCGGGCTGGCCGTCGCACCGGATCGCCCGGCTTGGCACCGGCATGGTGTTCCAGCATTCCCGTCCGCTGCACCGCCAGACCGTGCTGGAAAACATCAAGCTCGCCCTGTTGCCCGACAAACTGACCCGGTTGTTCGCCGACCCAACCATCAATGACCATGCCCGCGAGATCGCCAAACGCGTCGGCCTGGAAGCCGTGCTGGATCGCCGTCCGGGAACGCTGCCTTTTGCCGATCTGCGCAAGATCGAGATCGCCAAAGCGATCGCACGTAATCCGAAAGTGTTGCTGATCGATGAGCCGTTCGCCGGGCTGACATCCAGGGAGACAGCGGCGTTTTCGGATCTGATCTGCGAATTGCGTGACGGCGGGCACGCTATCCTTCTGGTCGATCACAACGTCAAAAGCGTCGCGCGACTCGTCGACCGCGTCATCGCCATGTATGTCGGCGAGCGCATCGCCGAAGGCACCGCGGATGAGGTGATGCGCAACGAAACGGTGCGCCGCGTCTATCTCGGCGGCAGCATCGAAACGGCTGCGCGGCCGGAGTCTTCGTTCCGCGACGCGGCGACGCCGTTCCTCGAAGTCAAGGACGTCAGTGTCTATTACGGCAAGGCGCAGGCGCTCGAAGGCGTGTCGGTTCATGTCCATGCCGGCGAATTCGTGTCGGTCGTCGGACTGAACGGCGCGGGAAAGACGACGCTGTTCAATACCATCTCCGGCCTGCTGCCGTATTCCGGCGAGATCAAGCGCGAGGGTGTGCCGCTGCGCGGCAGTACCGCGGCGACGATTGCCCGCAACGGCATCGTGCAGTCGCCGGAAGGCCGCGAACTGTTCGTCGACATGACGGTGCGTGAGAACCTCGATCTTGGCGGCCAGCACCTGCCGACGGCCGAAAGCGATGTTCAAATCGCGTGGCTGTTCGAATTGTTTCCGATCCTGCGGGAACGTCAAACCCAGGCCGCCGGCACGCTGTCGGGCGGCGAACAGCAAATGCTCACGATCGCGCGCGCGCTGATGATGAAGCCGAAACTTCTCATCCTCGACGAGCCGACGCTGGGCCTGGCGCCGGTAATCCTCGAACAGATTTCCATGGCGCTGGAAAAATTGCGCGAAACCACCCAGATCACCGTCCTGCTCGGCGAACAGAATGTCACCTTCGCGCTGCCGCATGCCGATCGCGTTTATGTGCTCGAGCACGCGCGCGTCGTCTGGGAAGGCGAGCCGGCTCGCTTCGCCGCCGAAATGGGGACAGGTTATCTGTAAGCCCACATCGCAGAGAGCTTTGGCATGCCGGTTCTAGCGGTGCTCTCGGCGGCGTTAGCCTGGCTTGGACGCCAGGGCGCGCGAGCGATAGCGGCGGTCGTATTCATCGCTATTTTGGTGCCGCCGTTCGACGCTTTGCTCAAACCCTACGTGCCGGAGGCGATCTTTGCCCTGTTGTTCGTAGCGTTTGTTCGCGTGGAAACCGCGGATTTGCGCGGTCAGCTTCGCAAGTCCGGCTTACTGATTGCAGCGACGGTATGGACGTCGCTGATCATTCCGGCGCTGATCGGGGTCGGATGTCTTGCGGTCAAGGTCGATACGCGCGCCCCCGATTTATTCATCGGCTTGATGCTGCAGGCAATCGCCTCGCCGATGATGGCGTCGCCCGCCTTTGCGGCCGTCATGGGGCTCGATACGACGTTGATCTTGACCACACTTGTCGCCAGCACAATGTTGCTGCCGCTGACGGCGCCGATGTTTTCCTACATTTTCATCGGTCCGAAACTGACGATTTCACCGCTGGCGCTTGGAATGAAATTGTTCGCGATCTTGGCCGGGTCGCTGCTGCTCGCCGTCGTTATTCGCCGTTTCGTCAGGCTGTCCACGCTTGCGCGCTACAACGATCAGATCAACGGGGTGAACATCATTCTGGTTTTCGTCTTCGTCGCCGCCGTGATGGAAGACGTCGCGGCGCACTTTGCGGCCGAACCGGCCATGATGATCGAACTCACTGTGTTCGCCTTTGCGCTGACCTTCGCCATTCTCGGCCTGACAGCCATGGTGTTCATCAAAGCCGGCCGCGAACCGGCCCTGATTTTGGGCCTGATGGCGTCGCAGCGGAACATGGGCTTGATGCTGGCGGCGACCGGCGGAGCGCTGCCGGCCATGACGTGGCTTTACTTCGCGCTGGCGCAGTTTCCGGCTTACCTGTCGCCGCTGCTGTTTATGTCGCTGGCACGTCGTCTTAAAGCCGGCAACAAGAATTAACGCGCCAGCCACTCCGGCACGCGCTTGAGCGCATCGTTACGTGCGGAGGAATTGACGCCGTGGGCCGCGCCGGCGGAGCCGCCGCGGGGCCGTACCGGAGTATTGGCGCGATCGAATTCGTGCAAGGCGCCAGGATAGACGACGATTTCGGCGCGCGCCGTGCGGCCGCGGGCACCAGCTACCATTTGTTGACAGAGCGAGGCCGGCATCAGGTCGTCGGCGCTGCCGGTCAGGATCAGCGTCGGTATCCGCGCGCTCCATGCCGTTTCACGCAGGCGGCGGCAACTTGGATAGAGCGCGACTGCCGAGCGGAAATCCGTACTGTCGTCCTTTGGCTTTGTCGTCGGCCGCACCGTCCACAGCGCAGCCGAACCGCCGTTCGACCAGCCGAGCAGCGAAATGTGGTCGCCTTTGACGTAGCTCTGGCTTTGCAGCCACCGTCGCGCCGCGTTGGCGTCGGCCACGCGCTCACGCCGGGCATGCACTTTGCGCTCGGTTTCGCGGCATTGCGAGCCAAGCCCGCGGGAGCCAAACGAGTCCGGAAACAGTACGATGAAGCCTTTGGTGACCAGGAGATTGGCCCATTCGTTGTAGACCTGTGCCTCAATGGCCGGACGTCGCGTGAGTGCCGCCACAATCGTGTAGAGCCACGATCGCCGGGAAGGGGCCATCGCCTTCGGGCTTATAGAGCGTGCCGTGCAGCGTCACCCCGTCGCCGGGGATATCGACCGCCTCCTGAGCGGCAAAAGCGGTCGCGCACCAGGCGGCGCCGGCCAGCATGACGAGAAGTTTGCGAAAGCCCATTACTGCCAAGGTGAATTTGCCAACGTGACCGGCATGCCCCGGAAGCCACCGTACCATGAAGTCCGGCCCTGTCGCAGCGCTCCGGCGATCACAAGTCGGAGGGTTTCGTCCCGGCAATGGAACGATTATGTTTGCGAAAGTTGCGGGTGATGCCGGAGTCGGCCAAGAGCCCGCCAAGAGCCCGCCAGGAGGCGCCACTTGCTCAATCGCACCGACCGCTCAAGCCCGATGCCCGGCGAGGCCGACGTCAAATATCTCGACGGCGATTTTCGCGTCGTGCGTCCCGGCGCCTTCGTGCGCTGCGCGGTTACCGGGGTGCAAATCCCGCTTGAGGAACTACGCTACTGGAGCGTCGATCTGCAGGAAGCTTATGCGACGTCCGAGGCGGTGATGCAGCGGCAGCGCGCCATCTATCCGCAAAAGACTTGAGCGCGCTGCCTACCGGCGCTTCAAAACACTCGCGATCATTTGCCGGAACAGGTCCCGCTCCTCGATGACGAGGCGCACCGGCAAGGAGTTTGCGCGCGCCGCGAGCCGCGCCAGCGCCGGATCGCCGGCAAGACGGACGTGATCCTTCTCCGTCGTCATCAGGACGAGAGCCGCAGCGTCGGCGCGGGCAATCAATGCATTAGCCTCCGCCGCCGTATAGCGGTGGTGATCGGGAAAACTCCTCCGTTCGGCGACCGGCACGCCCGCCTCGGTGAGCGTCGCGAAAAACTTGTCCGGATTGCCGATGCCGGCGAAGGCCAGAACCTTTTTGCCGCCGAGCGCTGCGAGACTGCTGCGGTCCGGCTCGAGCCGGGCATGAAAAATCGCGACGCCGTTGCGGCGTGCAGCCTGTGCGACCCGCGGCGCTCCGTCTTTCGGCCCGACGATGACGATGGCGCGCGCCTGTTTGAGCTGGGACTCCAGCGGCGCGCGCAGCGGCCCCGCCGGAAGGACACGCCCGTTACCGATGCCGCGCGTGCCATCGACCACAACGATCGAAGCGTCCTTGGTGAGTGACGGATTCTGAAAGCCGTCGTCCATGACGATGACACTGGCGCCGCCCTTACGCGCGGTTTTCGCGCCGGCGATGCGATCGCGCGCGACGATGGTCGGGGCGAGGCGCGCCAGCATCAGCGGCTCATCGCCGACTTCGGCCGCATGATGAAAACCGGGGTCGACGCGGACCGGCCCCGCAAGCCGGCCGCCATAGCCGCGGCTCAGGAAGAACGGCCGCTCGTGCATTTCGAGCAGGAGATGGCCGACCGCCAGTGCGGCAGGTGTCTTGCCGGCGCCGCCGACCGTGAGATTGCCTAGGCAGATGACCGGGACGCCGACCTTCGTTCCCGGCGTCTCCATGCGCCGTTCCGCCACCGCGCCGTAAAGTGCGCCGAGCGGATCGAGCAGTTTGCCGGCTCCCGGACGCCACCAGAAGGCCGGTTCTCTCATCACGACGCCCGCTGTTCGAGACGCAGTTGCATGAAGTAAGGATCGAGAGCGGCAAGCGTGCGTTCGAGCGCACCGCCGAGCGTCTGCACTGTGCGCGTCGCGGCATCCGCTACCGCGCTGCGGGCTGCCGGATTGCGCAGCCAGCCATTGAGTTCGGTCAGCAGCGTCTCTTCGTCGGTCACAAGCTTTGCACCCTGCGCCTCGTCGAGCGCGCTGTAGATTTCGGCGAAGTTCCAGACGTTCGGCCCATGGACCACCGCGGTGTCCAGTCTGATCGCCTCGATCGGATTTTGCCCGCCGTGGCTTGCCAGCGAACCGCCCATGAACACGATCGGCGCCAGCCGATAGATCAGGCCAAGCTCTCCCAGCGTGTCGGCAACATAGATATCGATCTGCCGGTCCGGCAATTCGCCGCGCGAACGCAACGCGGCTTTCAGGCCGGCGACCTTGGCGATTTCGGCGATGCTCTCGCCGCGTTCCGGATGGCGCGGCGCGATGACGGTGAGCAACGACGGATTTTTTGCCCGCAGCCGCCGGTGTGCGGCGACAAAGGTCGTCTCCTCGCCGGCATGTGTCGAAGCCGCAGCGATAATCGGCCGCGCGCCAATGGCCGTTTTCAGCTTGCCGAGATTTGCCGCATCGACCGGCGGCGGCGGCACGTCAAGTTTCAGATTGCCGGTCGAACTCACGCGCGGCGCGCCCAGCTCGCCGTAGCGCTCGGCGTCCACGGCAGACTGGGTCAGGCAAAGATCGAACCGCGACAGCAGCGCGCCGATCACGCCCGGCACCATCCGCCAGCGGCGGAACGAACGTTCCGAAACGCGGCCGTTGACGATGATCATCGGGATGCGGCGCCTCGCCGATGCGAGGATCAGGTTTGGCCACAGGTCGGATTCGACGAATAGCGCCAGGTCTGGCCGCCAGTGATCGAGGAAGCGTCCGACATAGCGCGGCGCGTCGAGCGGAATGAACTGATGCAGCGTACCGGGCGGCAGTCGGGACTCCGCAAGCGCCGCCGAGGTTACGGTGCCGGACGTCACTAGCACGGCGAAGCCGAGCCCGCGGATGCGTTCGATCAACGGCACCGCGGCCAGCATTTCGCCGACGCTTGCGCCATGAAGCCAGATCAGCGGCCCTTCCGGCCGAGACTCGCTGGCTTCGCCGCGGCGTTCGCCAAGCCGTTCCGGATGTTCTTTGCCGCGATCGAGCCGCCGCGCCAGCAACCGTGGCGCCGCGATCGGTGCAGCCGCAAACGACGCGAATTGATAAAGGCGCAGCGCCAGCGGCAACGGATCAGGCACGGATGCCCTCCTTATTGCTGCTGCGGCTGCGCGGCTTTTGGTCCGTCGACCAGTTCGTAGGCGCGCCGCGTCGCGCTATTGAGGCGTTGTTCAAGAAGCAGACGGGCGCTTTCGAGTGCCGCGGCGTCAGCGTCCGACGCCACGCGCACCGGATCGGGACCGACGCCGGCGCTACGGCCGAACGGCAGATTGATCGTGGTTCGATCCCAGTTGTCGAACGCGATGCGGCGGCTTGTGGCGATGGCGACCGGATAGATCGGGCGCCCGGAAATTTGCGCGAGTTTGATGATGCCGGCGCCGACGACGCGCGCGACCTTCGGCACGTCGGCTGACAACGCCACCGAGTAGCCCTCGGCAAGTGCATCGACCATGGACTGAAAAGCGGCAACGCCATTCTTGTGAACGAAACTGCTGCCGTGATTGCCGGAGCCGCGGATGGTGCCGACGCCGAGCCGTTTCGCCGCGATCGCGTTGATGTCGCCGTCGAAGTGGCGCGACACCAGCATTTTGGCGCGGTGATGCGATTTGCGCACATTGGTCGCCAGCATGTGCTGGCCGTGCCAGAACGTGACGATGACCGGAAGATCGGGTTCGACGCGGTCATAAGCATCGGGCGGTTCCACCATCACGCTGTTGGTCTTGCCGACGAAGCGTACGTATTCGGCGGCAAGCACGCCAATCGTCACTCTAGCCCATTGCTGCCGGCTGATGCGCCGCCAAAAATCCATCGCTTAAGCTCAATGCGCCGGTGCCGCTTCAGGGTCGAGCAGGCGATGCAGGTGCACGATGAAATAGCGCATTTCCGCGTTATCGACGCTGCCCTGGGCTTTCGCCTTCCACGCCACATAAGCGCTCGCATAGTTCGGATAAACGCCGACAATTTCGACTTTGCTGAGGTCCTTGAACTGCACGTCCGCGACGCTCGAAAGTTCGCCGCCGAGAACCAGATGAAGCAGTTGCCTGGGTTGCTGAATGTCCGCCATGACAATTAAATCCGCGCGCTCGGGTCCGCGATTTAGGTTGCTGCGAGGCGTTCATCCCTGATGATTTCGAGGAGCGCCGCATGCCGATCCCTGCCGGCCGCGACGAGCATCCCGTGCCGCGGCACGGGACAATTATAGGTCACGCTGCCACCCCCGAAAGGCGAAAGCGCGCCGCCCGCTTCGTGCACCAAAAGGTCGGCTGCTGCAAGGTCCCAGTCGTGGCTGTTGCCGCCGGCAAAGGCCGCTTCGAAAGTTCCTTCGGCGACACGCGCCAAACGCAGCGCCAGCGAATGGGTACGCGGCATCACCGTGAATGGCGGTGACACCGCCTGCAGCCGTTCCAACAATCTTTTTGGCCCGGCGATACGCGCTTGTGCGAGATCGGTTCCGTTCGACACCGCAATGGCGGCCCCGTTGCGGGTCGCGCCCGCGCCGGCAATGGCCGAGAAAAACTCCTCGCTCACCGGGGCGAACAGGCAGGCCGCGACCGGCCGTCCGTTCTCGACCAGCGCCGCCGACACCGACCAATCCGGCAAGCCGCCAATATAGGCGCGCGTACCGTCGATCGGATCGACCACCCAGACGTAACGTGCTTCGAGCCGCACCGGATCGTCGACGCTTTCTTCCGACAGCCAGGCGATGTGGTCGTCGTGAAGCCGCTCGCGTAGCAGATTGTCTACCGCAATGTCGGCTTCCGAAACCGGCGACTGCGCCTCGCCTTTGGTCCAGTTGTTCATCGGCTTGCGGAACATCCACAGCGCCAAAGCGCCGGCCTCGCGAACGCCTGCTTCGAGGCGCGCTGCCTGCTGTTGCAGATCGACCTCACTGGCCGGCAACAGTCATGCCCTCCAGTCGAACAGTCGGCGCGTTGGTGCCGTAGCGGAACACGAGATCGTTCGCGGGCGTCAGGCTCTTAAAGATTTCAGACAGATGCCCGGCGATGGTGACCTCGCTGACCGGATAGGTCAGCTTGCCGTTCTCGATCCAGAAGCCGGATGCGCCACGGCTGTAATCGCCGGTGACCAGATTGACGCCCATGCCGATCAGGCTGGTCACAAAAAATCCGTCCTCGATTTCGCCGATCAACTGCTCGGGACTTTTTGCGCCGGCGGCGAGATGAAGGTTGGTCGAGCCCGGGGAGGGGGTCGAGGACACGCCACGATTGGCATGGCCGGTGGTTTGCATGTTGAGTTCGCGCGCGGTGGCGCTGTCGAGAAACCAGGTCTTGAGCACGCCGCCGTCGATCAGCTTGCGGACCTGCCCGGCGACGCCCTCGGCGTCGAACGGCCGCGAGCGTTGACCGCGCACGCGCAGCGGATCGTCGACGATCTCGATATCGTTGCCGAAGATCTGCTCGCCGAGCTTTTCACGAAGGAAACTTGTCTTGCGCGCGACCGAGGCGCCGTTTGCGGCGCTCGCGACGTGGCCGACCAGCGAGCCGGCGATGCGCTGGTCGAACACCACCGGCACTTTCCGCGTGGTCACTTTCCGCGGATTGAGCCGCTGCACCGCGCGCTCGCCCGCGCTACGCCCGATCACGGCCGCGCCTTCGAGATCGGAGGCGTGCAGCGTCGAGGTGTAATCGTAATCGGTTTCCATGCCGGTGCCTTCACCGGCGATCGCCGACATCGCGATCGAATGCCGCGAGCCGATGCTCGAGCCGTGAAAGCCGTGGCTGGTGACCAGCACCATGCCGCCGATGCCGGCCGAAGCCGATGCACCGCCGGATTTGGTGACGCCTTTGACTGCAAGCCCGGCGGCTTCCGCCTCCTGGGCGCGGCGTTCCAGCATCGCAACGTCGGGCATGTCCGGATCGAGCAGATCGAGCGCCGGAAATTTTTTGGCCAGCAGCGACGAATCGGCGAGCCCGGCGAAGCGGTCCTCCGGTGCGGCGCGCGCCATCGCGACGGCGCGTTGCGCAAGCTCGTCAAAGCCGGTGCCGGCGAGATCGTTGGTCGAAACCACCGCCTGCTTTTTGCCGACCAGTACGCGCAGGCCGAGATCGTCGCCCTCGGAGCGCTGCGATTCCTCAACCGCGCCGTCGCGCACGTCGACCGAGAGCGACACGCCGCGCACGGCAATGGCGTCGGCTGCATCGGCGCCGGCGCGCTTTGCCGCGCCGACAAGGCGCTCGGCAAGATCGGACAGTGCGGTTTGGTCGAGGAGTGAATTCATTGGCAATGTTCACTTGGTTTATGAGAGGTGACCGGGAAAGACAAGGCGAAGATGTGGTCGGGAAGTGCCTGATTTAAGCCGTGTTTCGGCATTCGGCAAAGGGTTTGTTGGCGAGCGTCGCAGCCACTCGCGTCGCTTCTCGATGACCAAAACGATAATCGCGCGCCCGCGCGAAACCACTCGTCAATCATGCGCGGCGTCAACGCGGAAAACATAAGCTTTTAACCGTTCTCCTTAAGCCGATTGCGACCGCCATTTGGCAAGGTGACGGCAACCGGGCGGCAACAGTCCGGCGGGAGTTTTCGAGGCGTCAAATGGAAGCCGGCAGTCTTGCTGCCGGGCCGGGCCATGCCGGGGTCCCCCATCGCACAAATGCGATGGGGGCCTCGTCGCGGCTCGACCCCTTCTCCTTGCCTGTGCGTTTCGAGGCCGCCGACGAAGCGGCCGACGAGCGCCGTCGCGTGGTCGATCTGCACCGCGAACGCGTCGTGGTGCGGCGCTCGGTGCGCGGCATCCGCATGGCGTTGAACGTGCCGGTGAAGGCCTATCGCGGCGTCGCCATCCGGCTGAAAGGCGATGCCGGTCAGCCGCCACATTCGATCGCGGTCGTTCTCGAACATTCCGATCCAGCGCTGTCGCTGCCTTTGTTTTCTTCCCCGGACCGCGAAGAGATTGTCGCCGAGTGGCAGTCGTGGGGCCGCGTGCTCGGCGTTCCGCTGCTGGTCGCCGAAACTGACGGCACGCTGCGCGAGCCGTTCGCCACGCTCGGCGCGGTGCGGATCGAAAAGCCGACCTGGCGCCGCCGCCGGCGTTCGGCTATCGCGCGCCGCCGGCCCTCGCGCCTGATGCGCCGCCGTCCCGGCAAGCTCCCGGCATTGCCCACGGTGTATCGTGAGCGCGAAATCATCGCGCGGAATTAGCGGCGCTCTCACACCACTTCCATTGCCACCTCGCCGAGGCCGTCGACGGTGAATACCGCGCGCTGGCTGCGCGCGATCGACACTGTCGCGATCAGGCTGCCGGTGATCACCACCATGCCGGCTTTCAGATCGCGCTTGCGTTCGGCAAGGAGATTGGCGAGCCATGCCAGCGTCGCCTCCGGATCTTCCGCCGCGCCTTCGCCGATACTTTTGCCGTCCATCGAAAGACAGCCGCGAATGCCGATGAGGTCGGTCATTGCAACAGATTTCGGCGCACCGACGACGACGCCGCCGTTCCAGCAATTCTCGACGATCAGCGACGTCGCCGCGGTCTTGGTATAATCGGCGTTGCGATCCTCGATCAGTTCGAACGCCGGCATGGCGCCGGCGACGGCCGACGCCACGCTGTCGCGCGTCCAGGGCGCGCCGCTGGCTGGTAGATCGGCGCCGAGCTTGAGCGCGATCTCGCTTTCGATTCGCAGGTTGACGAAATCCGCCGCGCGCACTTTGGCGGGAGATTCTTGGGCCGGCGATTGATGGATGGTGCGGGCAAAGATCGCGCCGCCGCAGGCATGATTGATGCCCATCAATTCCTGCATCACCTTCGTGGTGGTTGCGATCTTGGCGCCGCCGACCGCGCCGTAAACCGGTTCGGCGAGCCGGTAGTAGAGTTCCTGCGCGGCATAGGCCTCCGCGATCGAGGCTGGTGTCAGGTTGTCAGGCAGGTTGGCGTAGGGCAGGCGGTGCTGCCGCGCGTCCCACATCCACTGCGCCATTTGTTGCAATCGGTCGGCCATTCGATGGAGTCTCTCTTATGGGGCGGTGCGGTCAAGGATGAACGAGTTTGATTGTTCTCGCGATGCATCTGCATCCGGGTTGTTGTTCAAGCGGTATGAAAGCTCGCCTCAACCGAGGCATTTCCATTTTGCTTCCCCCGATAACGAGGGAAGCGGAGCGCCGAGCGGCGCACCGGGGGACTGCACCCGTTGCCAGGCACAGTCCGGGAGCTGCACCCGTTACCAGGTACAGCCGCGACCCTTTGCAGGGCCGCTCGCCTTTCGGCGCTCCACTGCGGATTGACCGGACTTTCATCCTGCCTCGGCCCGGGCCAGCGCTTCCTGGAATCGCCGGATGCAAACGGGAGACGTTCTAAGCCCCGCCTCCCTCTCCGAACGCCAGTGCAGCGAGCACCTCGCAGTCTAGACACGCGCTAGACGGGCATGATGCCCAGGCCGTCCGCAGATAAGGTGACGAACCCTACCCGCAGAACCCGCGCCCGCTCCGCCAAAAGCCGTCACCGCGAATGACGTCCCTCACCACGAGCGGGGTGACTCTCTATTTCATATTCAGGGACCAAAAGTCAATAGAGTAGAGACAATTATTTCAGCAAAAACCGCGAGCTTTCCGGCGGATGAAACTCCTGTAACCCGCAGAACCCGCACGCCGCTGCCGCCGACCGATAGGAGCAAGGAGAACTCCCATGAAAAACATGAAAAAGGTCATCATCGCTGCCGCAGTGGTATTCGGCTCTTTGTCGCCGGCTTGGCGTCGTCGCACTACGAATTTACGTGGCACGACAATATCCGGCCGCACGGACACCCGCGCAGCCAAGCGGTCGCCGATGCTGCGGTGGATTATTGCTACGCGCAGACCGGTCTGTCGCGCGAGGATGATATTACCCAGGCGTTCAAGGATTGCATGGCGACGCGCAGTTACACCTGGGTCTCAACCAAGCTGGTGCAAAATCCGCCAAGCAAAAGCACAACAAGTAAAAATCCGCTGGCCAAACTTGCCAAGGACGAATTTATCGATCCCGATACCGGGCTGGTCTGCCACAACACCGGCTTTGCCTCGATCTGCGAATCGCCGCCGGCCGACATGACCATCCACTACACCAACAAGCACGGGCTCAATTGCACGCGCACCGGAGCAATGTCGATCTGCTCGAATTTATAAGACTTGTAACTGCGAGCGAAGCAATTGCCGCTCATTCCCGCGCAAGCGGGAATCCAGGCTGGGTCCCCGCTTGCGCGGGGACGAGCGGAAGTAAAAGTTTGCAAGCCGCTGGACTCTGCGACAATCACCCCCGTTGCGTTTTGATGAAATCGACGAAGGCGCGCAACGGCGCCGGCACGAGGCGGCGTCCGGGATAATAAAGAAATGGACCCGGGAAACCCTGCCACCACGGCTTGAGCACCGGCTCGAGCGCGCCGCTTTCAAAATGCGGGCGCAGCCAGCCCTCGAACAGGGAGATAATGCCCGTGCCGGCGATTGCGGCATCGACGGCGAGATCGACCGCGGCGCCGGTGCTGACTAACAGAGGTCCCTGCGGATCGACCCGCACCACTTCACCATTACGCTCGAACTCCCATGGGAAAATGGCGCCGCTGCTGAAGCGGCCACGCAGGCAGGCGTGTTTAAGCAGATCGCGCGGATGCTTCGGCCGGCCATGGCGATCGAGATAACTTGGCGCAGCTCCGGTCGCGAAGCTCTGGGAGCGGGGCCCGATCGGCACCGCGATCATGTCCTGCTCCAGCCGTTCGTCGTAGCGGATGCCGGCGTCGCAGCCGGCGGCGAGCACGTCGATGAAGCTGTCGTCGGCGATCACTTCGAGTTTGATGTCGGGATAGGCGGCGAGGAACGCCGGCACAATCGCGGGGAGTACGAGTCGCGCCGCACTGACGGGCACGTTGAGCTTGAGCGTGCCCGCCGGCTTGTCGCGAAAGCGGTTCACCACATCGAGGGCTGCGTCGACTTCGGCGAGTGCCGGCGCAAGCTGTTCGAGCAGCCGCACGCCGGCCTCGGTCGGGGCCACGCTGCGGGTCGTGCGGTTGAGCAGCCGCACGCCGAGCTTCGCTTCCAGCCGTCTCACGGCTTCGCTCAAGCCCGAAGCGCTGGTGTCGCTGGCGCGGGCTGCGTCGCGGAAGCCCTTCGCGTTTGCGACGGCAACGAAGGCGTTGAGATCGGCCAGATCGGCTTTCACAGGTCTGCTTTCATGGCCTTGATTGTCCATAAATTCGTACAACGTGTGCGGATTGTACGGGATTATCGTGCTCTGGGACAGCGCCTAGCTTTGGCTTTGTTCTTGGAAGGAGACCGAACATGTCCAGCATCGACAAATCCGGCACATTCAATTTCGGCGGCCGCGGCGTTAAGCGGCTCGGCTACGGCGCCATGCAGCTTGCCGGGCCCGGCGTTTACGGCCCACCGAAGGATCATGGCGAAGCAATCGCTGTGCTACGCGAAGCGGTGGCAAGCGGCGTCGATCACATCGACACCAGCGATTTCTATGGTCCTCATGTTGTAAATCATCTGATCCGCGAAGCGCTGCATCCCTATCCGGACGATCTCGTCATCGTCACCAAGATCGGTGCGCGGCGCGGCAGCGACAAATCCTGGAATCCGGCGTTCTCGGCCGAGGACCTGACGCAGGCCGTGCACGACAACCTGCGCAATCTCCGCGTCGACGCGCTCGACGTCGTCAATCTTCGCTTCATGTTCAATCCGCATGAGCCGATCGAAGGGCCGATCGAGGAGCCGTTGACCGCGCTTGCCGAGCTCAAGCGCAAGGGCTTGGTGCGGCACATCGGGCTCAGCAACGCGACAGCGAAGCAGGTCGCGGATGGCCGCCGCATCACTGAGATCGTCTGCGTGCAGAACCAGTACAACCTGGCGCATCGTGCAGACGACGCGATGATCGATGAACTTGAGCGGGCAGGGACCGCCTACGTGCCGTTCTTTCCGCTCGGCGGGTTCACGCCGCTGCAATCGACGATCCTGTCGAAGGTCGCGGCGCGCCTCGGCAAAACGTCAATGCAGGTGGCGCTGGCCTGGCTGCTGCGCCGGGCGCCGAACATCCTGCTCATTCCCGGAACGTCATCGCTCGTGCACTTGCGGGAAAACCTTGCGGCAGCCGAACTTGAGCTGCCGGCGGATGCGCTGGTGGAACTGGACGGCGTTGCCAACCGCAAGGCAGCCTAGGGGCCGTCATTGCGAGGAGCGTAAGCGACGAAGCAATCCAGAGCGGTTGGCATGAACGCTGGATTGCTTCGCTCCGCTCGCAATGACGAGTAGGGCTTTCCCCCAAAAAGAAAACTCTCCCTCCCGAGCGGGGGAGGGAGAGCTTTCGGTCTTCTCGTCGTTAGAAAGTTTGCGACCCTTCGAGGCTCGGCGCGTTTGCGCCGAGCGCCTCAGAATGACGGACCTCAGTCGAGCGGCTCGACCTTCACGATGCGATGGTCGTGATTGCTGCCGACCCAGAATGTCACCGGCGTCGTCGTGTTGTCGATGAACACCGTGCGCATGTTGGTGTCGGACGGCATCAGATATTGCTCGGTCTGGCCGGTCTTCGGATCCATGCGCACGACGCGGTCGGTCGACATGGTGGAAGCCCAGATCTCGCCGTTCTTGTCGAAGTTCGCCCGGTACGGGAAGGTGTATTCCGGCAGGGTGTACTCAGTGAACTTCTCCGTAGCCGGATCGAACAGGGCGACCTTGCTGGTGCGATATTCGGTCACCAGCACGCGGTCCTTGTCGTCGATCTCCATGCGGCGGGCGCGGGAATGCGCTGTCGGCGTCGCGTACCACGTCACGTCGCCGGTCTTGGCGTCGATCTTGCCAAGGTGGCCTTCGGTGAATTCCGCCATCCAGAGATTGTTCTTGGAGTTGGCCATCACCTGATAGATGCCGACATTCTTGAGGCCCGGCAGCTTGTCGGTCGGATGGAATTTCTCCCACTCGCCGCTCTTCAGGTCGACGCGGAAGATGTCCTGGGTGCCAACGCTCTTGGTCCACACCTTGTTGTCGACCTCATAGTGCAGACCGGTGAAGTTCAGCTGTACGCGGTCATCGTTCCACTTCGGATCGACCGGATAGTAGGCGATCTCGCCGGTCTTCGGATCGAGACAGCCGAGCGAGCCCTGGTACATGGTGTCGAACCAGATCTTGCCCTGGTGATCGAACTCGATGCTCAAGAGGCCGGTCGGCGCGTTCGGCTTGAACTTCTTGATGGGATAAGAGGTGAATTGCAGCGTCTTCGGATCGAACTTGCCGATCTCCATCTCGCCGAAATTGGTGTACCAGACCGCGCCGTCCTTATCGACCAGGATGTCGTGCGGCTCGGACGTTTCGCGGCCCACATCGTATTCGGTGGTGATGACATGGGTGTCGCGGCCGGTCGGGCGCGGCATTGTCTTCAGCTCGTAGGTCCAGTTGTCGGTGGCGCTCAAATTGATGGTGGCCAGATAGTCCGCCATGTTGCGGTACTGCTCCGGCGTGCCGGCGCGCGAACGGTCAAGCATCGGCTGCGGCTTTATCGGCTGGCTCACCGCGCCGTAGCCCATCATGCGCGAGACGACTTGCGTCCACTCATCGGAATTATGCGTTGAGCGGACGATGCGCTCCATGGTGTGGCAGCTCGTGCAGTTGAGCAGCATCGCTTTCTGCTCTTCGGTGCCCGGGATGCTCATCATCCACTCGGCATTGGTGAGCTGGTCGGGGAGATATTTGGTTTTGACCAGTTTCAGATCGACATTCGCGGTCTTCTCGGTCTGCACGTCGGTTGCGGCGGGAGCGGAGAGGTCGTAGCCGACAGCGCGGATTGCGATCGAGTAGTGGCCGGGCTCAAGCCGGTTTTCCGGGAACGCGTAGTGGCCCTTGGCGTCGGTGATCACGCTGGTCTGGACGATGGAGCCGTCCTTGTGCGCGGTGACGACGACGCCTTCCATATTGGCTTCGGCGTCCGACGACACCTGACCGGCAAGCGCGGCGGCCGATGTATCGGCGCGCACGGCTGACGGTGGAACCTGCGCAAAAATCAGCGCAAGCGCAGTAGTCATGCCCAGCATGGTAATGAATTTCATTGATCGCTCCCTAGGAACCTGCCGCTTTCTAAAGGTGCGGTGGTTTGACGCCATTTTGCGCCTGCCGGGCAGAGTCGACAAGAGCTGTTTAGTCATGCCCGGCACATAGGAAGCGACGCCGTTCGTGGAACGGCTGCGGCCAGGCATGACGTATCGACTGGATCAGACGCCTCTCAGCGCAGCGTCGAGCAAGAGGCCGGCGAACAGGATCAGTCCGGCGTCGCGGTCGGATTTGAACACACTCAGGCAGTTGTCGGGATCGGCGGTATCGAGGCGGACGATCTGCCAGACGAGATGGGCGGCAAAGGCGACCAGGCCGAGCCAGAACGCCAATCCGCCGCCGGCAAGCGCTCCGGCCGCGCCAATCAGGATGACGGCTCCAGAATAGAACAGCACCAGCATCGGCTTGGTGCGCGGGCCGAACAGAAGAGCGGTCGATTTGATGCCGATCAGCGCGTCGTCCTCGCGATCCTGATGCGCATAAATGGTGTCATAGCCGATCACCCACGAGATCGAGCCGGCATAGAGCAGAAGCGGCGCGAGACCGAGGCTGCCGAATGCGCCGGCCCAGCCCATCAGCGCGCCCCACGAGAAGGCGAGCCCCAGCACGATCTGCGGCCAGTAGGTGATCCGCTTCATGAACGGATAGATCGCGACAATGGCAAGCGAGGCAATGCCCGAGCAGGACGGTGAAGCCGTTGAAGCTGAGCAGCACCGCAAGCCCGATCAGCGATTGCAGCACGAGAAAGATCGCAGCTTGCAGCACGCTGACCTGGCCGGACGGGATCGGCCGCGAGCGCGTGCGCTCGACGCTGCCGTCGAGATTGCGATCGACAATGTCATTGTATGTGCAGCCGGCGCCGCGCATGGCGAACGCGCCGATAAAAAACAGAACGATGTGCACGAGGCTCGGTGTTCGCGCATGAGCTGCGACCGCGGCAAGCGCCGACGACCACCAGCACGGCAGCAGCAAAAGCCATGACCCGATCGGCCGGTCGAGCCGGGCGAGGCGGAGGTAAGGACGCGACCACGACGGTGCGAGAGTATCGACCCAATTGCCGGTCGCGTCGGCGACCGAATCCGGTGCCGCGCTTCCCGGCGCCGCGCTCATTGCGCCAGCGGATTGCCGGTAAGCGTGTCCAGCGTTCCTTTTCCGGTCTTGGTATTCTTGCGCGTGTCCAGCGTCGGCGTGCCGAGCGCATCGCTTAAGGTCGGCGCCTTAGGTTGCGGCTGCTCGGCGCAAACCTGGTCGCGGAATTGCACGGTTTTCTCGTGGCTGGCTTTTGCGTTTGATACGGCCTGCTCGGGGACGCCGCATGTCGTCTTGTTGTCGACCAGGAATTTCACCACCTTCGTTTCTATTTCGACGAAGCGCGTGACAGCGCCGCACATCTGTTTGCGGTCGTGTTTTTTGGCGACTTCCTGAATCGCATGCCCTTTGACGTCGGCATCTTCCTTCAGCTTTACGAAGTTGGCGCATATGCCTTGGGGCCCCCCCGGCGGTCCGCCAAAAGCGCCACCCTGCGGCGGCCCGCCAAAGCCGCCACCACCTTGGCCGCCTCCCTGTCCGCCGACCATGCCGCCCTGTCCGGGCGGTGGCGCCGCCGGGAAAACACCCTGCGATCCCGTCGGCGGCGGGGCGGGAAATACGCCCTGGGATCCGGTCGGCGGCGGTGGCGGAAATTGCGCTAGCGCAGCGCCCGGCAAAGTCGCGGCGGCCGCAATGGTCAGCGCGGCGGCAAGGCTGCGAATCATTATAGTCCCTCGTGCCCCTGGTCCCGGAACAAGCCCAATAGCCCCCGACGCACTAATGGCGCGTTGAATTCGGCGAGACGGGGGCAAAACGCCCCGAACCGCAAGGGTGCGACGCTGGTGCTCATGTCACAACAAGGGTAAAGCCGGCAACACCAAGTTCACAGGCCCAAATCTCATTTCTTTGGAACCATGCCTGGCTACGATTTCCGCAGTCCCCGGCTTTACGTCGATGCGCCCCTTGGCGCCGGCGCCGCCGTCACCCTGGAGCCGGCACAGGCCCATTACCTGACGCATGTGCTTCGGCTCAAATCCGGCGCCGGCGTGCTGGCCTTCAACGGCCGGGACGGCGAGTGGGCCGCGACCATCGAGCCGCAGCGGCGTTCGGCCTTGCTGCATATCGGCGACCTGGCGCGCGCGCAGACCGCACCAGCCGATCTGCATTATCTGTTCGCTCCGCTCAAAGCCGCACGGCTCGACTACATGGTGCAGAAAGCGGTCGAGATGGGCGTGGCGGAATTGCAGCCGGTCTTGACCCGGCACACCCAGGCCGCCCGCGTCAACACCGAGCGCATGCGCGCCAACGCGATCGAGGCGGCGGAGCAATGCGGGATCTTATCCGTGCCGGATGTCGCCGAGCCGCTGCCCTTTGCACAGATGCTGGCGAGGCGCGACGCCGCGCGCTTGATGATTTTCTGCGACGAGGAAGCCGAGGTGGCAAACCCGATTGCGGCACTGTCCGCGGTGCCGCCGCACTCGCCGCTTGCGGTGCTGATCGGTCCGGAAGGCGGCTTTGCCGATGACGAGCGTTCGGCACTTTGCTCAAATTGCCAAACGTCGTCCGGCTGTGTCTCGGCCCGCGCATCCTGCGCGCCGACACCGCGGCCGTCGCCGCACTGGCGATCGTTCAGGCTGTGGTGGGGGATTGGAAACAGGTCCGGGTGATCTAGTGGATCATCCACGGCTTATCGATGCAGACGAAGCTGACGTAATCGCCGTAGACGCGATGTACGCTGGTGACATGGGACAGCCGGTTCCAGCGCGCGCACCAGTCCGCCGCCATCTGCTTGTAGGTGGTCTCGACGGCCGGTGAATACGGGAATGATGCCGCCGGTGTCGTTGCCGGTGATCCAGTAGCCGGGGCCCGTGAAGGTGCCGCCGATGGCAAAGACCGCGGTGCTGCTCGCCAATACGATACCGAGCGCAATCAACAGCTTCCGAACTCATAGCCCACGCCTCCACCCGCTTTAAACCGGCGAAAGTTTAGAGCCTCACGGTAACGATGGGAAGCGGCGCGCCCGGCGCGGTTATGACATTGAATAAGCGGTCGCCACCATGCCGACCGGCCGCTTGTCGTGAGCGCCGAGCAGCATCACGCGGCCGAAGCTGGTGTTGCGGCCGATCCGCACCACGCGGGCGTCGGCGATGACGTCGTGGCTGACCGGGCGGAGGAAATGGGTGGTCTGGTCGATGGTGTTCATCGGCCGGTAGCCGTTCCACGCCGCCGAGCAGGCGATCACCATGGCGGTGTCCGCCAGCGCCATCAGCGCCTGGCTGCAAACCGTATCGCCGTCGTTGCAGATCTTCTTGCTGAACGGCAGCCGCACGGTCGCGCCGGGCTGCCAGTCCGGCGAAGCGCTGCTCGGCCGCGCGCATTCCACGCTTTCCACCAGAAGTGCGAGATCCTGCACCCACGATGGAAACACCTGCACCATCAAGCGGCCTGCCGCCTGCAAACCGAAACTCGGTTCCGGTCAAAAGCCGATGCACTTCACCCATGGCAATTCTCCCCCGAGTTCGCCCGGCTGCCCGTCTGCGATGGTTCATGCGAATCCATCGACTGACCTCACCGGCTGTCCGCCGGCGAACGCCTTACAGACTGGCCCCGCGGCGGCACGCCGGAACTGGCGGACGGCGAGGATTACAAGGAGGGTGAAAATGAGAGCCGGGTCGCGGCTCGAATACGCCTCACACCCCGGTTACGTCTCGAATCAAATACGCAAGCGATTGTTATCACAGCGGTGGATAATTTGCCGAAACGATTATTTTTACAAAGCGATGATGGCCGGCTGACAGTTCCGCATTTGCTGTGGACGTGCTGATTTCCCGAACCGAATCGGGGCAGCGTGGCGGCGATGTCACGTCGGCCGCGCAAGTGCGCAAAGCGCATCGGTTCCGGCCTTGACCGGCAGGCACCGTCGCGGCACGGTTGCCGGCAGGGTTAGCTTTGAGTTTTCAAGCGGGTGGGAGAGGGCCATGTATCGGGCCGTGTATGGCCGTTTGGCGTGTGCCGCGCTGGCTTTGGCGTTGAGTTTGATGGCGGTTTCGCAGCCGCGGGCGGCGAATATCCTGGAGAAGAATTTCTGGCTGTCCGGGCCGCGCTATGACCGCGACCTTCCGGCCTGCGATTATTCCCAGGCGCTCGACCGCATCATCACCAACTTCCACACCAAGGAATTCCGCTTCTGGAATTCGGAGCTGCGCATCGTCGGCATCGAGAATATCCACGAGACCGGGATGTTGGCATGGGCGGCGCAATCGATCCCGCGCCGGTTTTGCAGCGGCACTGCCGTGATCAACGACGGCACTAAGCACCTGATCAACTACGCGATCGAAGAAGACACCAACATCATCGGCATGGGATGGGGCGTCAATTTCTGCGTCGCCGGTCTCGATCGTAACTGGGCCTATCGGCCCGAGTGCCGCTCGGCTGCCCCCTGATCGCTATGCCAGCGGCGTGTTAGCGCAGTGCGTGCCACCTGCGCGTTAGCGCAGCGAGTGCCAAGGATCGTATGACTTGTCGGGCAGGCTGCCGATGGCCTGGGCGTAGGCCTTTTCGTCGGCCTTGGGCTTTTGCGTGTCGCTCTTCGCCGTATCGCCGTGATGTTTATGGCCGCCGCCCATCGTCTGGGCGTTGACGCCAGACATCATGAGCGCGAGCGCGATGCTCGCGGCGAATATGCCTTTGCCAACTGTCTTCATGATCCGAACCCCGTGCGCCATGGACTGAAGTGGACCCATGTACTGGGTCCCACTGGGCGCGAAGTGAAGCCATGAAATTCGGGCGAACATCCGCCCGAAACTGCGGCGCTTTTGCGCCACGCAGCAACGGCTCGGAACGCGGTTTACAAAGCGTTGACGCCGCCCGAGCGGTTGATCGCCGCCAGCACCCGGTCGCGAAGCCGCGCCGGGTCGCGCACGCCGCGCTGGGCGTATTCGATCACCGTCTTGGCGACCTTGCTGGTGTCGGCATTCTCACGTTCGCCCAGGCCGAGCGTGCGGCACACCTCGGCGTAGGCGTCGGTCATCACTGTGATGGCCTCAGGCTCGAAAGCCCGATTCTTGTAGAGCCGATATATGGTCATGTGCGATGCCCTCATCACCCTGAAGTAGCGCACTTACGACGCGACGATCTCAAACGGCGCAGCAACGTTCAAACGCTGAAGCAAAAGTAGGTACGCCGAAGGTTACCAGCTATACGACATTTGCCCATATTCTGTTCGCGCTACGTTCGTCGTGCTATTGTTCCACCATATTGTGACAGCGCGGTGGAGCGGTTCCCTAAAAGGTTCCCAAAAGAGGCTTCCATGATTCGTATTGTTGTGCAGGCGGCATTCGCCGCCGTTCTGTCTTTGACGGCGCTGATGCCTGCTGCATCGCTCAGGACGATCGGCAGGGTACGCCCGGGCAGTTCGACTTTTATGTGCTGTCGCTGTCGTGGTCGCCGTCGTTCTGCGCCGGGGCGGCGGAGCGCCACAACGGCCAGTCGTCCGGAATGCAATGCGGCGCGCGGCCATATTCGTTCGTGGTGCACGGGCTTTGGCCGCAATACGACAAGGGGTTTCCGGAATACTGCCAGCAGCCGTCGCCGCGTCTCTATCGCGGCATCGTCTCATCGATGCTCGATCTGATGCCGGCGCCGCATTTGATCTACAACGAATGGGACAAGCACGGCACCTGTTCGGGGCTTTCCCCGAACGGTTATTTCGACACCATCCGCAAAGCGCGTGCGGCGATAACGATCCCGCCGGACTACACCGCGCTGCAACAGCCATTGATGGTTGCGCCGGGCGCCGTGCAGGATGCGTTCATCAAGGCCAATTCAGGTTTGACGCCTGCCGCCATCGCCGTCGATTGCGACAAGAAGCGTTTGACGGAAATCCGGATTTGTTTGTCCAAGGATTTGAAATTCCACGATTGCCCCGAGGTGACCAAGCGGGCTTGCCGGCGCGATCAGGTGGTGATGCCGCCGGTGCGCGGAGGGGCGTGAGTCACTTCCTAAAATCGTGAATTATCAGCACGCCTTCCATGCTGGAAATTTTGCCGACGTGCACAAGCACGCCGTGCTGGCACGCATCCTCGTTCATCTGCGTATCAAGCCTGCCGCCTTTCGTGTCATCGACACTCATGCCGGAGCCGGGCGCTACGACCTGTCGGGTTCGGAGGCCAGCCGTGGCGGTGAATGGGAAAACGGCATCGGACGGCTTTGGCAGGCCTCGACCTCAGCCGAACTGAAAGATTTCCTGCAGCCGTATCTGGAGGCGGTTTCTACCGTTAACCCCGGCGGAACATTGCGCACCTATCCGGGCTCGCCGGCCATTGTGCAGACCCTGCTGCGGGCCACGGACCGGCTGATTGCCTGCGAGCTCGAGCCAAAGGCTGCGCGCCAGTTGCAGGGCACGCTTCGCGGCGATCGGCGCTCCAAGGCTTTGGCGATCGACGGCTGGACGGCGCTCGGCGCCTACGTGCCGCCGAAAGAACGCCGCGGCCTCGTCCTGATCGATCCGCCGTTCGAGGAAGCCGACGATTTCAGCCGTCTCTCCAATGGATTAGCTGCCGCGCACCGCAAATGGCCGGCCGGCATTTATCTGCTGTGGTATCCGATAAAACAGCGTGATGCGCCTGATGCCCTGGCGCGGCGCCTGCGCAAACTTGTGCTGCCAAATTTGCTGCGGAGCGAAATCACGATGGCTCCTGCGCAAGGTGAAACTGGTCTCGCCGGCTCCGGACTGATCCTGGTCAACCCGCCGTTCAAGCTCGACGCCGAGCTGCGGGCGCGGCTGCCTGAACTCGGTCAGATCCTTTCCCGGGACGCGGCTTGCTCGGTGGATTGGCTGACCAGACAAACCTAGTTTGTCAGGCTGCTGACCACTTTTACATCAACAAAAATTGGTCTAGCCTCATTGTTGCTGGCTTAGACGTTCCGCCTCCTGTGGGGGGCCGGCGGAGTGGTTGGGGCCGTCAGCGGCTTACGCTCTCTTTGCTCGTGTGGATGTCCAGCTAGCTGTCGTGCCGAGGGGGCGCGATGGCGGAGCAACCACGGGGTAGGGAGTTACCCGATGGCAATGGGTGGTACTGTCAAGTTCTTCAATGGCGAACGTGGCTACGGCTTCATCAAGCCTGATGATGGCGGCCGCGATGTGTTCGTGCACATCACCGCTGTTGAACGTGCGGGACTGAAGTCGTTGACCGAGGGTCAACATATCAGTTTCGACGTCGAGCCTGACAAGAAAGGTAAGGGTCCGAAGGCGGTAAATCTCGTTATTACCGGCTAGGATTTGTACTGCGGCGCCGTGTGGGAGCACGGCGCCTGACTTCAGTTATCCGTGCGGCACTTCGCCGAGCGGCGTTCTTTTGCGTTGCGATCAGTGTGGCGGATTTGAAGTTCCTCCTATCATGCCCGCTGGCTCAGTGAGGAACTTCAAATCCAGAAGCCACACTGGTACTTATAGTCGCTGGTGTCCTTTTCGACTCCGAAGTTCGCATCGAGCCTAGCCGCATGATAGTGCGAACTTCGGAGTCGGACACCAGCAACGTGATTTTCCCGAAATCAGTGGTGGTGTCTCCATGATGATACTCCGTTCGTCCCCGGCTTCGCCGTTCGGACGCAAGATACGCATTGCGATGACAGTGCTCGGTCTCGACAAGGACGTGAAAGTCGAAGCTGCCGATACCTCGGATGTCGGTGACAGTGTCCGGCAGCAAAATCCGCTCGGCAAAATTCCCGTGCTGATTGCAGAAGACGGTAATGCGTTTTACAACTCGCGCGTCATCCTCGAATATCTCGACCACCGCGCCGGCGGCGGCAAGATCGTGCCGAGCGATCCGGTGGCGCGCATCATGGCGTTGCGCCTGCAAGCGCTCTGCGACGGGATTCTCGATGCGTCGATCCTCACCGTTTACGAGTTCGCGCTGGCGGAAGCCAGAAACGCACGACGCAAAATGGCTCGATCATCAGGCCGGAAAAGTTTCTCGCGGACTTGCTGCGCTTGAAGCGTCACCGCCGCCGCTGCACGGAACGCCGAACATCGGGCACATCACACTTGCCTGCGTGCTCGGCTATCGCGATTTCCGCTTCAACGGCAGCTGGCGCGCCAGCCATCCGAAGCTGGTGGCGTGGCTCGACGATTTCGCTGCGCGAGTGCCGGCGTTCAGTGCCACCAAGCCGGGCTGATGACAGCTCGCTACTGCGTGCGGTCGAGAAACAGCAGCCTGACAGAACCGGGTTTAATGCTGTAGCGGTGCCTGAAATCGGTGGGTGCGGCAGACTCATTAACGGTCATCTCCGCTGTCACCAGATAAATTCGACCACTCTTCGGGTCGATCGCCATCGTGCGCGCCCCGATCTGGGTCGGGATCGGAGTCAATGCCACGAAATTCTCAGGCGATTTTTCGGCGACGGCCGAAAGCGTACCATCGCGATTGGAGCTATACGCCACGCTGCGTTCCGGATCGAAAACCGCGAAATCGCTGCCTTCCCCGATCGGCAGGGTCGCGATCACGGTGCCGTTGTCCGCATTCATGACGACCATCACCTTGTTCGAGCAACTGGCGAAAAGCCGATGGTGGACCTGGTCGATCGCAAGGCCATGTGGCGTCACGCAGGGCGGCATTGCCCAATGGGCGTCGGCCTTGTTCGTAGCCGTATCCACGCGAACGATTTCATTCTTCTCGGCGCCGTCAACGTAGAATTTCCCGTTATTGCCGGTGTCGCCGAATTCCAGCCCGCCGCCGCCATCGATCGTAGCGACAACCGCGTCGGTCTTCGGATCAATCACAGTCAGCTTGCCGGAATCGCCGTCAATCACGAAAATATGGCCGCTCGGCGGATCAAAGACGATGCCGTCCGCGTCGCTCTCGGCTTTGATCTGTTTGACCACCTTGAGCGTCGTGAGGTCGAACGCGGCAACCATGCCGGCCTTGCCGTCATCGGTATAACCCTTGCCGGTGGCGTGCGAGATGGCGACGCCATGTGTACCGCCCGGCATTCCCTCGACAGTTCCGATAATGCCGCCGCTGCCGCCGTCGACAACCGTAAGTCGATCGCCATGCGCAACGTATACCCTGCGCGAATCGGGATCGAACACGACGTAATCCCACCGATCCGGCGGCCCCAATGGAACGACTTTCGAGATGTGATAATCGAGTGGCTGCGTTTGCGATACAGCCCGGACGTTCGCCGCAAACAGCGCTGCGATCGCTACGGCGGCTAACGATGCGGATCGGTTCACTGATGTTTTCCACTTTTGACAGAATTTGTCGGCAGTCCGCCCGCGAAATGCCGTCGTAACAGCACCCGCGCGGCGTTAGGTCAATTCTCATCTTGGGCAATAGTTCTCGGCGGTGTGAATAGTTTCTGTCGACGCTTGCCGCCGGTCAAGCGGACTGCGCGGCTTGATAAGTACACGTTCTAAAACAAAAACCCCGAAGCTTTCGCTCCGGGGTTTTCCATTTCGCGGATCGCAACGGCGATTAGAAGTGGTAGTTCACGCCGGCGCGGACAAGGTTTGTCGTGAACGACACGTTGTCGGTAACGGCCGCGCCGCAGGCGCCGCCGCAGTTGAACTTGCCGAGGTCGACGTAGAGATATTCGGCCTTGAGGCTCCAGTTCTGCGCAACCGCGAATTCGAGGCCCGCACCGAGCGTCCAGCCGGCGCGATCGCTGCTGCCGCCGGCGAAGCCCGGAGTTGACGCCTTGACGTCGCCGAACGCCGCGCCGCCGGTGATGTACGGCATGAAGCGGTCAGCCGCATAACCGAGACGGCCACGCACCGTCGAGAGCCAGCTATCCTTGGTTTTACAGCCGAGTCCGCAAAGGTTGTTCGTGGTGCCGTTGATGTTGGCCCAGTCGACATCGCCTTCGAGGCCAACGACCGCTTGGCCGATCTGGTAGTTGTAGCCGATGGTGCCGCCGACCAGTCCGCCGGAGGTGTTGAACGAGCCGGTGGAGTCCCAAGCAGAACGGCCGAACCCGCCGCCGCCGTTCAGACCGATATAGAAGCCGGTCCAGCTAAACGCCGGGGCAACAACCGGCGCCTTGTAATAGGGCTGCGGCATTGGGCGAGCTTAAGTCCGCCGCCACTGCCGTTCCGGTCAGTGCCGCCACGCCGACCAATGCAAGAAACAAACGCTTCATTTTCCCGACCTCCGTTGAATTGGGTTGGCCGGATAGTATTCGCGAACGATATTTCGTCTAGTGCAGCAAAGACACAGTTGTTTTGTCTATCTAGACGACAATGTGGCGAGAATTCATCAAGTACAGTCACGATTAAAGCAAATATTGTCTTAAGACTGGCGATAATGTGGTTAAATAATTATGAATGGAACTGAAACTTTAGCGATTGAAAAAAATACAGCCGCGCGACGTACTTTGCCGCGCGGCTGAAACACTGCTTTAGAGTGAAATAAGCCGAGAAACGGCGATCAGAAGTGATAGTTGACGCCGAAGCGGACCAGATTGGCCGCAAGACCGTTATTGGTGCCGGTCGCAGCGTAGGTGCGGTCGGCAAGGTCGAGATAGAGCCACTCGGCCTTGGCCGACCAGTGCGATGCAAAACCATATTCGATGCCGACGCCGCCGACAAAGCCGGCGCTGGTCTTGCTTTGGCTCAAGAAGCCGAAAGATTGCCCAGTGAGACTGCCGTAACCGAGACCGGCGGTTCCGTACACCAGCAGATTGTTGAAGGCGATGCCGGCGCGGCCGCGGAGGGTGCCGTACCACGCGTTTGAGAACTGGAACGGCGCCGACGTATCCCGGGCCCCGGATATATTGAGGTCGGTTTCGCCGCCAAAGACAAATTGGCCGGACTGCCAGTTGTAACCGGCCTCGATGCCGCCCTGGAAACCGGTTGGGCGGGTCGGGTTATTGCTCACCGAGCCCCATTCATAGCCGACCTGTCCACCGAGATAGGGACCGGCCCAGCTTGAGGGGGAAAGCGTGGCGGGTGCGGTGTAGTAGTTGCGGACCGGCATATCGGCGGCGAAAGCGGTGCCGGCGATCACGACAGAGAAAGCTGCGCCAAGAAGGATTCTCATACTGACTTCTCCGAAGATTTCGGGCGACACGCGGATGGGCACCAAACGCTGGAATGCCCATATGAAGATCGCAGCAAGGGTCGATGGCCCGTGTCCAGGCCTGTACAATTTATCGCGATGTGGAAGTTAAGCGGTCATGAATCGGCAAGTATTTCCAAGATGACATCGTTAAGGGATTCTATATTCGTGTTGTCTGGTTGTGCCGGGCTCGCCGACTGATGAATGTTCCGAAAAAAGACCTCGAGCCGGAGATCGATCTCGCCGAGGACGAAGAAGATGAGCAGCCGCTGCCGCTTGTCGACGAAAGCGGCCCGGTGGAACTTCGTCTCGATGAGGACGAGAATTCGCTCGCTGCCGGCCGCGACGCGATATTACTTTATGTAAAGCACGCGCCGTCGCGGCCCGGCGTTTACCGGATGCTCGATGCGCGTGGCGACGTGCTTTATGTCGGCAAGGCGAAGAACGTCAAAAAGCGGGTCAGCGCCTATGCGCGGCCGACCGGGCTCGACACCCGGATCGAGCGCATGGTCGCGGCGACGCGCAAGCTGGAATTTGTCGTCACCCGCACCGAAACCGAAGCGCTGCTGCT
This sequence comes from uncultured Alphaproteobacteria bacterium, assembly GCA_963739945.1. Taxonomy (GTDB): domain Bacteria; phylum Pseudomonadota; class Alphaproteobacteria; order Rhizobiales; family Xanthobacteraceae; genus BOG-931. The sequence goes on from CAVUCN010000002.1 coordinate 156,739, forward strand.
TGAAGCCAACCTGATCAAGCGGCTGCGACCCCGCTTCAACGTCACGCTGCGCGACGATAAATCGTTTCCCTACATCCTCATCACGTCGGATCACTGGGCGCCGCAGATCCTCAAGCACCGCGGCGCGCGCTCCCGGCCGGGACACTATTTCGGGCCGTTCGCTTCGGTATGGGCGGTCAACCGCACCATCAATGCCTTGCAGCGCGCATTCCTGTTGCGCTCGTGCAGCGATCCGTTTTTTGAGGGCCGCACGCGGCCCTGCCTGCTCCACCAGATCAAACGGTGCTCGGCGCCGTGTACCAAGGAAATCGACTTTCCCGATTATTCAGCACTGGTCAGCGAAGCCAACGCCTTCCTGTCGGGCCGCTCCAAGGCGGTCAAAGACCAGTTGGCCGCGGAGATGGAGAAGGCGTCGGAAGTGACCGACTTCGAGCGCGCCGCGATCTATCGCGATCGTCTGGCGGCGCTCTCCGCGGTGCAATCGCATCAGGGTGTCAATCCGCGCGGTGTCGAGGAGGCGGATGTTTTCGCGGTGCATCAGCAGGGCGGCTTCTCCTGCGTCGAGGTGTTCTTCTTCCGGACCGGACAGAACTGGGGCAATCGCGCCTATTTTCCGCGTGCCGACCGTTCGCTCGGGCCTGGTGAAATCCTGTCTGCATTCCTGGCACAATTCTATGACGACAAGCCGGCGCCGCGCCTGATCCTGATCTCGCATTCGATCGAAGATCGCGCGCTGCTTGCGGATGCGCTGAGCACCAAAAGCGGTCACAAGATCGAAGTTTCGGTGCCGCAGCGCGGCGAGAAAAAGGATTTGATCGAGCACGCGCTTGCCAATGCGCGCGAGGCGCTCGGCCGCAAGCTCGCCGAAACCTCATCGCAGCAAAAACTGCTGCGCGATCTGGCCACGACGTTCGGATTGCCGCATCCGCCGCGGCGCATCGAGGTCTACGACAACAGTCACATTCAGGGCAGCAACGCGGTCGGGGCCATGATCGTCGCCGGGCCCGAGGGGTTCCGCAAAAAGGACTATCGCAAATTCAATATCCGCTCGACCGAGCTCACGCCCGGCGACGATTTCGGCATGATGCGCGAGGTGCTGGAGCGCCGCTTCAAGCGGCTGATCGCGGAGGCGCCGCGGCCGACGGTGGCGGATGTCGCACTGGCTGCGGCCGCCGTTGCTCCGGACACGGCGATGCCTCCGGAGGAAACCGCAATCCTGCAGGCGGAAGGCGAGGGAGCTGAGTCGCCAGCCGAGTCTCCATGGCCCGACCTGGTGTTGATCGACGGCGGTCTGGGCCAGCTCAATGTCGCGCGCGAAGTGCTTGCCGGCCTCGGCGCAGAAGTGCCGCTGGTCGGCATCGCCAAGGGCCCGGACCGGGACGCCGGCCGCGAGACCTTCTTCCTTCCCGGCCGCGACTCATTCAAGCTGCCGCCGCGCGACCCGGTGCTCTACTTCGTCCAGCGGCTGCGCGACGAGGCTCATCGCTTCGCCATCGGCTCGCACCGGACGCGGCGCACCAAGGATTTGCGCGAGGCCGGGCTGCAGGAAATCGAAGGCATCGGACCGACACGCAAGCGAGCCTTGCTGCTGCACTTCGGCACGCTCAAGGCGATCGAGCGTGCCGCGGTTGCCGACTTGATGCAGGTCGGTGGAATCAGTGCCGAAACGGCGCGGCGGATATACGAATTTTTTCATGAGGGGACGACGTAACCATTTGGATACGCGATGAAACCAGGAGAGGTTCCACCAAGCATGATGATCGCGACGTTTGAGGCGCTGGCATGCGCGGTTTGGGTCTCGCGGTCGTCATTCCCCGGCGCTATGGTGCGGGCATGAATTCGACGATTACGACGACGCCGAGCCGCCCGCCCGCTCGCCCGCTGGCGTTGCCCAACATTTTGACTTACGGCCGCATCGTCGCGGTACCGGTCGTGGTCGCGTGCATGTTCTGGCAAAACATTCTGCATGGCGGGCTGTGGCTGCGCTGGGTGGCGCTGGTGATTTTTATCGCGGCGGGCATTTCGGATTTTCTCGACGGCTACTTCGCCCGCATCTGGGGCCAGCAATCGTCGCTCGGCCGGATGCTGGATCCGATCGCCGACAAGCTTCTGGTCGCGTCATGCCTGCTGATGCTGGCGGCGGAAAGTACCATCCACGGCTGGGCGCTGTTTGCCGCCGTCGTCATCCTGTGCCGCGAAATCCTGGTGTCGGGCTTGCGCGAATATCTGGCGGAACTGCGGGTCAGCGTGCCGGTGACGCGGCTCGCCAAGTGGAAGACCACGCTGCAGCTTGTCGCCGTCGGCTTTCTGATCTGCGGCGAGGCGGGCGACGCGGTGGTACCGGTGGTGACGCGTATCGGAATCACGCTGCTTGTGGCTCTCGGCGCTGCTCACGCTCTACACCGGCTGGGATTATTTGCAGGCCGGCGTGCACCACCTCACCAAGGAAGATGCGTGAAGATCCGTTATTTTGCCTGGGTGCGCGAGCGCATCGGTAAAACGGAGGAGGATATCGAGATTCCTGCGGGTATCTCGACCGTTGGCGAATTACAAACATGGCTCTCCGGACGCGGCGAAGAATACGCTCACGCTTTCGAAAATCCGAAAGTGATCCGCGCCGCGATCGACAAGACCCATGTGAAAGCCGACGCGAAATTGGCCGGAGCCCATGAGATTGCATTCTTTCCGCCGATGACCGGCGGCTGATGCCCGTAATGTCAACAACGATCCGCCTGCAACGCGAAGTCTTCGACGCCGCCGCCGAAGTGGCAAAGCTCAAACATGGGCGCACCGATATTGGCGCGGTAGTCACGTTTACCGGCATTTGCCGTGGTGACGAAAACGGCGAGGGCATCGCGGCGCTGACGCTCGAACATTATCCCGATATGGCCGAAGCCGAGATCGCGCGCCATGTCGAGGAAGCCCGCTCGCGCTGGCCGCTGCTCGGCGTCACGGTGATCCATCGTCACGGCCGGATCGTGCCTGGCGAGGATATCGTGCTGGTGGTCACGGCATCGAGCCATCGCGAGGCGGCGTTTGCCGCGGCGTCGTTTCTGATGGATTATCTGAAGACGCGGGCGCCGTTCTGGAAACAGGTGGAGAAAGCGTCCGACAAGACCTTGGTCAAGACGTGGGTCGAAGCCAAGGCCACGGACGACGCGGCGGCAGAGCGGTGGAAATAGAAAATCATTTAAGGGGGAGCGGCGATGCGAAATCTTGCAATGACATTATGCGCAGCATTCATGCTGGTGGTGTTAGTTTTTCCGGCGCAAGCCGATACGCAGCAGGGCACATCGACGCCAGCTCGGCATCCGAGTGCAACCATGCTTGCCAAGACAGTACAAGTGCGGCGGCGAGGAACTGCAATGCGGTGGAAATCTTGCCAAGGTCTGCAATCCCAAAAACGGCAAGTGCTGCTGCCTGACTGTCGGTACGTATCACTGATCCAGCCGATAGCTCGCTGGAATGGACGACCATGCTCGGAGCGAGATTAGTCGCGTCGGGGATCGAGCATTCGGCCATTTGATGTGGAATTGAGTCTTCCATGGCCGACATCGATTTCACAAAGTTGCCCGCTTTCACTCCGCCGAGGAAATTCTCGCGCATCCGCGCTTTACCGTCGCGCGTGATGAGTTTGTCGACTACAACTTGGCGCCCCAGGCGACTGAATGAGTTCTTTCATTTCATGTCGTCAATCTGTCATGCCGTGACGCGCGGAAAGGCTTTGAAAAAATTTAGCTGGTTCCGGCGGATCGTTGGCAAAAGTTCCGTTGTTGTCTTGCAAACATGGGCTTAAAGCTCTCGCCGCAGGCTCTCTGTCGCTGAGCCGGCAACATCGGCTTGAGCATACGGCCTAAATTACGCTTCTTGGATGTAAGTCGGCGTTTCGCAAGCGCTGCGATCCTTGCGTTGCTAAAACGGCCCATGCATAATCGCTACGGGGGGAACGAGAGGCTATCGGATTTGCATCCGATGCGAACTCGTCAGGGGGCTTCACGGCCGTCTTTTTCTCTTTGTTGTACGGCTGTACGGCCGCTGGATGATCTGACATGAGAATTGCTTTGATGTGCCGTCGCGGACTCATGCTGAGCATGGTCGCTTGGGCGCTTGTTCTCACGACTTCCGCAAAAAGCGAGATCAGGCTGGCGCAGGCGTGCGGCATGATGGGCGGGCCGCCGTGCACGTCGAGCTCCGGGTCAGTTCCGGGATCGATTACTTCGCCGGATTTTCTCACGCCGGGCGCGCGGAAACCAGCTGCCAAGGCTGCGCCAAAGGCCGTGGCAAAGCCCGCACCCGCAGAGCCGACGAAAAAGACAACGAAAACGAAAAAGAAAAAGACGAAGAAGAAAAAGTCTTCAAAAAAGAATTCGTCAAAGAAATCGTCGGCCAAGGCACCGCAGCAGAAGGGCGGCGGTGGTGGTGGAAACAGCAGCAGCGGAAGCTCCAGTAGCGGAAGTTCCAGCAGCGGCGGTAGTAGCAGCAGCGGCAGCGGTAGCAGCGGCGATTAAACGAGCGGCATGGATAAGATTGCCATGAGGGAGAATGCGATGGGGCGAGTTTCAGTATCGAGGATGGCCGTGGCCGCTGTCATAATGATAGCCGTAAGCTCGGCTCCGTCATTGGCCGCGAAAAAGAAAGCAACGTCGTCGACGGCCGCTGCGGCGGCGCTGATCGTCGGAAATCCGGCGACGGACCGCAAGGCTGTGGACACTTATTCAAACTTCACAGTGATCGACACCAACCATCCGGTGAGCGCCAACGGATTTGTCAGCACATTCCAGTATTACGCCGAGGGTAAGAAACCTTTTGAATTTGTCCTGGTCGACAAAAACAATACGGTGGAGTGGGTCAGCCCGACTATAACTCCAGCCGCCCAAGGCGTTCAGACTTATACGACCGCAGCTCCCGTCCCGGTTCAGGCGGGATGGAACCTCGGCGTGCATTCCGACTCGACGGGAGTAATCTCATACGACACGACCGGTGCGGCAATCGTGAGCACGGCGAACGATGCCGGCAAGCCGGCTGTCAGCTCGAAGCTCACTGCGTTTAATATTCCAAGTGGTACGAGCAAGCGCACCTACTCCATGAATGCCGTGGCGGTTGCGGCTTGCGTGGCGGTCGGGGAGGAATGCACGAAGGATGCCGATTGTTGCCCGGGCTTGAGCTGCGTATCGAAGACCAAGAACAAGACCAATAAGAAGACGGGTCAAAAGACCTCGACGCAGGTCAATGTTTGCGAGGCGCCTGCTGCCGCAAAAGAGAAGGCCGAGAAAGAGAAATCCGCAAAGGGCGGCAGCGAAAAAGAAAAGGGTGGCGGCAGCAGCAAGTCGTCAGCCAAGGCTACGGCGACCAGCAGTAGTGCGGCAGCGGCTTCCGCGGCAGCAGCGGCTGCTGCGAGCAGTTCCAGCAGCTCAAGTAGCAGCAGTTCAAGTAGTAGTAGTAATTCGAGCAGCAGCAGCTCAAGCAACAATAGTTCGAGCAGCAGCAGCTCGAGTGGTGGTAGCAGTTCCAGCAACGGCAGCTCGAGCAGCGGAAGCAGTTCGAGTGGCGGGAGCTCAAGCAGCGGCGGCAGTTCAAGCGGCGGCAGCGGCTCTAGTGGCAGCGGAAGCGGCGGCAGTGGAAGTAGCAGCGACTAATTTACCAACTGAACTCAACGATCCTTGGAGGATGATATGTGGAAACCTGTAATCGCTGCGACAGCAGCTCTGGCTCTCGTCGGTTCGACCCTGGTCTACGCGCAGCAGTCGGGAGGCGGCGGCAAGCGTCAAATCAATCCCGACCGTTTCGCGAAGACCGCCAATGCGCGCATCGCCGCGATCAAGGCCGGGCTGGAACTTACGCCGGACCAGGCGCAAAAGTGGGGTCCCTACCAGCAGTCGCTGCAAGATCTGATCCAGTTCCGCGTGCAGCGCATGCAGGCCCGTCAAGCGGCGCAGCAGGGTAATGCGCAGCCGCAAAAGGGCGGCGGCGATCCGTTTGCGCGGCTGTCGAGCCGGGCAGATGCCATGGCGCAGTCAGCTCCCTTGGTGAAAAAAATGGCGGATGCGGGCGAACCGCTTTATCAGAGCCTGAGCGATGCCCAGAAGGGCCGCTTCAAAATGCTCACCCGTCTTCTGCTGCCGAAGCTGACCATGATGGGAAAGCCCGGCGGAGGTCAGGGCAAGGGCGGGCAGCGTCAGCCCGGCTAGATCCTGCTGCGTGAAGACACTTGAACGAAACGGCGGGACTTAGTTCCCGCCGGATTTCATTTTCGTCCGACCAGGAAAAACGTGAAGTGACAATGCGCGCTGCGTTGTTGAGTATTGCAACCTTCGCTCTTGCGGTGATGCCTGCAGTCGCCTTGGCGCAAGCCGATTTGCGCGATTATCCCAGCAAGGAATGGCCGACCATCGGCGGCGACTGGCACAATACGCGTCATTCGACGCTGGATCAGATCAATCTCGGTAACATCAAGAACCTCAAGGCCGCCTGGATGGTCCATCTCGGTTCCGGGCTTGGCAGCAAATATTCTATGGAAGGCACGCCGATCGTTCAGGACGGCGTAATGTATTTCGCCACCGGCAACGACGATGTCTTCGCGCTGAACGCCAAAACCGGCGAGCGGCTCTGGGAGCATTTTTCCGGTATCCCGCAGGACAACAGTGCGGTGTGTTGCGGCTGGGACAATCGCGGAGTTGCCGTCGGCGAGGGCAAGGTCTTCGTCGGTCAGCTCGACGGCAAACTGATCGCGCTCGACGCCAAGACCGGAAAACTTGTGTGGCAAACAGTGATTGGCCGCTGGCAGGACGGCTACTCGATTACTGCGGCGCCGCTTTACTACAAGGGCAGGGTCTATACGGGAATTTCTGGCGCTAACAAGCGCACCCGGGGGAAACTCACCGCCCTTGATGCCAAAACCGGCAAGGAGATCTGGCACTTCTGGACCGTTCCCAGCCCCGGCGATATCGGCTCCGACACCTGGCCGTCGCCGAACGATCCCGATCCGTTGCGCGCCGACGCTTACAAGCACGGTGGCGCTAATGTCTGGCAAACCCCGGCTGTCGATCCCGATCTGGGCCTTCTCTATTTCACTACCGCAAATGCCGGCCCGGATGCGACCGGACACGGCGCCGTTAGGCCGGGGGACAATCTGTTCACTTCGTCGATGCTCGCGCTGCATCTCGACGGTACTTATGCGTGGCATTTTCAGATGGTCCATCACGATCTGTGGGACTTCGACTGTCCGAGCGAGGTCGTGCTGTTCGATCAGGTCTACGGCGGGACGTTGCACAAGGGCGTCGCCGAGGCTTGCAAGACCGGCTGGATCTACATGCTCGATCGCACCAACGGGCAGCCCCTGATCGGCATCAATGAAACCCCGGTGGAGCAGGATTGGCGCAGCATCACCTCGGTGTCGCAGCCTGTGCCGGTAGGTGACGCGGTGGTACCGCAATGTCCGGAACCGCTTGGCACCTGGATTACCAAATGCATCTTTGGCACGTACTGGGATCAGCCGGTTTTGATGACGCCGACCGGCAACGGCGGCGTAAACTGGTCGCCGATGTCATACGATCCGCAGACCGGATACTTTTATGTCACGGGAGCGGTCCGGCCGGGCGTCCGAATTGCTCCGGAAACCGGCAAAGAGGCGCCGCTTCCGATCGGCGCCAAATATTCCGGGACTTCTGACCGCGGTCGATTCACGGACCAACCGCATCGTATGGCAGCACACGATGCCGTACTCGATCGGGCAGGGTAGCGGCTCGCTCACGACTGCGGGTGGCCTGCTGTTCCACGGCGAGCCGAGCGGCAATTTCCAGGCTTACGATGCCAGGACCGGGGACCTGCTGTGGCAGTGGCAAACCGGCGCGGGAGCCGATGCGCCCGCAATTACCTACGAGATCGACGGCGAACAGTATCTTGCGATCGCTGCTGGCGGTCTGGCGATCCAGACCTCATCGGCGAACGGCGACATGATCTGGGCGTTCAAGCTCAACGGCAACCCGAACAACCCAATCCCGCAAGCGGAGACGCCGCCGCCGCCGCCGAACGAATTGAGTTTCGATTTCACCGCGCACGCTGCGCGCTGCGCGTATCCGCGACACTGACAAGGTTGCAGTCGAGGACTACCGGTTCAGTCCACCGCAGATCAGGGTCCAGGCCGGCACCAAGGTAACATTCACCAATCGCGGCGCGACGCAACATAACGCGGTAGGCGCCGATAACGGCGGCTGGGATACCGGGCTGTTGAACGCCGGCCAGATCGCAACTGTCACCTTCAACAAACCCGGCAAGTATCCTTATAGCTGCACCCCGCACCCATCCATGATGGGACAGATCGTGGTGGTCGGGCCGGAGATCGCCGGAGCGCCGCCGATCGTCGTCGAAGGTACCGATGTTAAAGCCGATGGCTCGATGAATATGTCCGGTCACGGCGGCCATTAAAGGGCACGCACGATGTCGAGACCCTGGCCGATCTTCCAGATCTGATATGCGCCGGAATTGGCGGCGGAGTGAAACTTTGTCTTGCTGCTGACACTATCCGCAATACCGCGCTCATAGGTCAGGTACAATTCCATGTGCTCGCAGTTGGTGGCGATAACGCTCCAGGCTTCCTCGTTCTGGATTGGGTTGTCGGGAACCGAGTGGCTGCTGCGTTCGACGCGAAAATCGGTCGCGGCCTGCCAGACGCCCCGCCAAAGCCGGAACCGCAACGATCGAACAAGCATTTCTTGCATTGACGACAGCGGTATAATGTCTTGGGGAAATAGTCGCATGTAAGTCGCGCATTTTTTTGCTAGTGTGCCCGGGGCCGCCAGGAAACCAATGATCAGTCGTTTTATCGTCGGTCTTGCCGTTTTTTGCTGTGCTTTCGCCGCGGCGACGGGTTCGATATCGGCCCAATCGCAGGCAAACTGCCAATACTATCAAGTCACAGCCCCAAGCCTGAATATCTTTAGCCAGCCGCGTGCCGATTTCGAGCTTTATCGGCGCGTTGGCCAAGAGCGATTTCGTCTGTGTCGTCGGCGAACAGCATGCCCAGAGCGACCGCACCTGGCTTCACGTCACGGCCAAGCTTGCGCCTCAGAGTCAACGCACGGCGATGGACGGCTGGGCGATCAAGAGTGCCTTGCAGCCGGCCGCGCAGGCAGACGTCGCCGCATTGACGAGCGCGCCGCCGGCCGCCGCGCCGAAACCGCAGCCCGCGCCCGCTGCTGCAAATGCTCCGCCGCCGGATATTTTCGGGCATGGGGTCATAACGTTCACCGGAAAAATCACCGAAGGGCCGACACCGGTCAACGGGTCGTCGCTTGCACAGCTGATCACTGGCATTCCCATCTATCCGCCGATCGAGGGACTGCCCGACGCGGTCTGGCAAAAGACCTGCAACAACTGCCATCAGTGGAATCAACAGTCGCTGTGCGTGCAAGCCAAGCTCTATGCCAAGGATCCCAAAATGACGATGCGGATACAGCACCCTTACGGCGGGCCGGAAAAGATCGCGATGATGAAATGGGCGCAAGGCGGCTGCCAATGACGACCGACTGGATATGGCGGATGCGAATTGCCGCAATGGGTCTCTGCGTGGCTGCTGCAGGTGTCTTCGCCGGCCTGAGCGGAGCGCAAGCGCAGCAGCAATGGGTGCTCAATGGCAGCGCCTCACACTTCTATATGCAGACATCGAAAGCGGAATCGATCACCGAAATCCATCAGTTCAGCGGCTTGACTGGAACTATCGACGGCGCCGGCAACGCCGACGTCAAAATCGATCTCACCTCGGTATCCTCAGGTGTCGATGTGCGCGACGTGCGCATGCGGTTCCTGCTGTTCGAAACCTACAAGTTTCCGACCGCGGAAGTCACCGCAAAGGTAGATATGTCGAAGCTGCAGGATCTGACGTCGCAGATCCGCGACACCTATCCGCTGCATTTCACAGTTGCAATGCACGGCATGTCCAAGGATTTTGATGCGCAAGTTTATGTCACGCGGTTGAGCGATAAGTCGGTTTCCGTCGCGACGGCAAAACCGATTGTGGTGAAGGCCGATGACTTTGGTCTTACCGCGGGCCTCGCCAAGCTCTCCGAAGCGGTAAACGGCACGCCGATCGTCAGTGCCGCAAGCTTCACGTTCGATCTGGTGTTCGAGACCGGCGACCGGATACCCATCGTCCAGCAGGCGCAGCAGCAGGCCGCGGCGCAGAAGGCGCAGGAGGAATCGAAGCCGATAACGTCGCAGGAATGCGAAACCCGCTTCAGCGTGATCTCGACCACCGGCGCGATCTATTTCAAGACCGGCAGCGCCGAACTGGACAGCGCGAGCAATGCACTGCTCGACAGTGTTGCTGACATCGCCAATCGATGTCCGTCGGTGAAGATCGAGGTCAGTGGCCATACCGACACGACCGGAGGTGCTTCTGCCAATCAGTCGTTATCGGAAGCGCGCGCCAAGGCTGTGGTGACCTATCTCGTCGCTCACGGCGTCGCGCAGGTCCGGATCGCGGCGACGGGCTATGGCGGCACTAAACCGGTCGCCTCCAATACGACTGAAGATGGGCGCGCCAAGAACCGGCGCATCGAATTCCGCGTGGTGATGTAGGGGCAGTGAGAACTTACGCCGCCGCGGCTTTGCCCTTCGGCTGCACCGTGTCGGTGTAGTCGCGCATCAACTGGGCCGTGATCCGTCCCGGCGTAAAGTTCCAGTTTGCGATCTCGGAAACTGCGGTCACTTCCGCGGCGGTGCCGGTTATGAAGCACTCGGAAAAGCCGCTGAGTTCTTCCGGCATGATCCGGCGCTCGATCACTTCGATGCCGGCCTGCTTCGCCAGGTTCATCGCGGTCGCCCGCGTGATGCCGGCGAGGAAGCAATCGGCGATCGGCGTGTGGATCTTGCCGTCCTGGACAAAGAAGATGTTGGCGCCGGTGCATTCGGCAACGCGGCCCTGCCAGTCCAGCATCATCGCGTCGGCGTAACCGCGCTTTTCGGCGCGATGCTTGGAGATGGTGCAGATCATGTAGAGGCCCGCAGCCTTCGCAAGGCACGGCGCGGTCTTCGGATCGGGACGGCGATATTCGGCGAGATCGAGCCGGATGCCTTTGAGGCGCTGTGCCGGATCGAAATAGCTCGGCCATTCCCACGTGGCGATGGCGAGGTGAATCTGTGTTGTTCTGCGCCGAAACGCCGAGCTGTTCGGAGCCGCGCCAGGCGACCGGCCGGACATAGGCTTCCTTCTGATTGTTCTTTTCCAGAACAAGCTGCTTGGCGGCGTCGATCTCGGCGACCGAGTAGGGGATTTCGAAGTCGAGGATGCGCGCGGAGTTTTTCAGGCGCTCCGAGTGCTTGGTGCCCTCGAAAATCACGCCGCCATAGGCGCGCTCGCCTTCGAACACGCAACTCGCGTAGTGCAGGCCATGCGTGAGTACGCTGATCTTGGATTCCGAAGTAGGGATGAGTTTGCCGTCGAACCAAATCAGGTCTGACCGCTGGTCGAAGGGCACTGCCATCGCATTGCCTCCCTTACATCATTTCTCATCCCGACCTGAAAACCTTAGCCCACACAAAGGCTTCAGCTTTTTGCTTCGGGACCGGACTCCCGGTATGGTCGCGAACGCTTGATTGAGCGCCATTCTCGACTCGCGCAATGTAGAGTTGGTTTGGCGCAGTCGCGATGCGACCTTTGAGCCATGGCTTAACAGGCGTTTCAAAATATGTCAATACTACTGACCTAAATGGCCGACGTCAGCATCACCGCCCCCAGAAACCCTCGCAGTGCCGGTGCGCCTGCCGCTACTCCGGCGGCTGCGCATGAGCCTTACTGGGATCTGATCGAGCTTCTGTTTTTCGCGTATCGCGATTTCGTCGGCGATCCCGACGAAGTGCTGGCCAAGCTCGACTTCGGCCGTGCGCATCACCGGGTGCTGCACTTCGTCAACCGCAATCCCGGCATCAAGGTCGCCGACCTGCTCGACATTTTGAAAATCACCAAGCAATCGCTCGGCCGGGTCCTCAAGCAACTCATCGATGAAGGCTACATCGTGCAGCGCGAGGGCGCTCACGATCGCCGTCAGCGATTGCTCCACGCCAGCCCGGCAGGCGAAGCGCTGGCGTTGCAGCTTGCCGGCATGCAAACCGCGCGGATCGAGCGGGTGCTGGGCGAACTCGGCCCCGGCGCCCGCGATGCGGCGCGCCGCTTTCTCGCCAGCATGACCGACGACCGAGATCATGTGCTGCGCCTGATCGCCAATGCCGACCGGGCGCCGCCGCACGGCCGCGACAACGGATCATGACGGTGGTTTCGATAGCGCCTTCCGACGACGCGCCGCATCTGCTCGTCGTCGATGACGATCGCCGTATTCGCGCATTGCTGCTTCGCTTTCTGGTCGCTGAAGGTTATCGGGTCTCCACTGCGGAGACCGCGCGCGAGGCCAGAGCCAAGCTCGACGGTCTCAAGTTCGATCTCCTGATCCTCGACATCATGATGCCGGGCGAAAACGGTTTCGATCTGGCGCGCGCCATCCGTTCAGGCTCGACGGTGCCGATCCTGATGCTCACGGCGCGCGATGAGAAAGAGAACCGGATCATGGGACTCGAGATCGGTGCCGACGATTATCTGTCAAAACCGTTCGAGCCGCGCGAACTTTCGCTGCGCATTGCCAATATCCTCAAGCGCGCGACGCCACCGGCCGCCGCGCCTGCGGAGTCGGTGCGGTTCGGTGCGTTCGTCTTTCATCTCGCCAGCGGCGAATTGCGCCGCGGCGAGGAGGCGATCCGCCTGACCGACCGTGAGCGCGAGATGTTGCGGGTGCTGACGTCGAACGTCGGCGAGACCGTGCCGCGGCAGGCGCTGGCCGGCAACAACGAGGCAATCGGCGAACGCACCGTGGACGTGCAGGTCAATCGTCTGCGCCGCAAGATCGAGCGCGACCCAACCAATCCGCTGATCGTTCAAACCGTACGTGGTGTGGGCTACCGGCTGGTGCCGGCGCTCTAAGCGTCATTGTGGACATCGCATGGCCAATCTCGACGATAGCATTGGACGGTTGCGGGTCGCGGCGGGACGCCTGGTGAATGCCGCGAATGCGGTAACGAGTGCGTCCGGTTACGTCACGCGGCCATGGGATCGGTTCACGCGCTGGCTGCGCTCGGTGATGCCGACCGGCCTCTATGCGCGCGCGCTCCTGATCATCATCATGCCGATGGTCATTCTGCAATCGGCCGTCGCCTTCCTCTTCATCGAGCGGCAGTCGAGCGTGGTGAACTACTATCTGTCGTCGGCAGTGACGCAGGAGATCGCCGCTCTCATCGACGTCTATAAAAGTTTTCCGCAGGCGCCTAACCGGGCGCAGTTGCGGCGTATCGCACAGGAACGGCTGGGTCTTGTCGTGGATTTCCTGCCGGGGACGGACCTGCCGCCGCCCGGCCCGAAGCCGTTCTTCTCCGCACTCGACGCGACGCTGTCCGATGAAATCCGCAAGCAAATCGGTCTGCCGTTCTGGATCGATACCGTCGGCAAGTCTTCGATCGTCGAAATCCGCATCAAGCTCGACGACACCATCATGCGCGTCTTTGCGCCGCGCGGCGACATTTACAATTCCAATTCGTGGATGTTTCTGTCGTGGATGGTGCTGATCTCGGTTGTCGTTCTGACTATCGCGATCCTGTTCCTGCGCAATCAGATCAAGCCGATCGTGCGGCTGGCAGACGCTGCTGAAGATTTCGGCAAGGGACGCGACGCGCAGAATTTCCGGCCTCGCGGTGCCCGTGAGGTGCGTCGCGCAGCCGCGGCGTTCCTCGAAATGAAAGGACGTATCGAGCGCGCCATGGAGCAGCGTACCACTATGCTGGCTGGCGTGTCGCACGACCTGCGCACGGTACTCACGCGCTTCAAGCTCGAGCTGGCGCTGCTCGGCGACAGCTCCGAGGTCGATGCGATCAAGAAAGACGTCGATGAAATGGCGGCGATGCTGGAGGCCTATCTGGCTTTCGCCCGCGGCGATACCGGCGAGCAGTCGGCGCCGACCGATATTGCCGAGCTTCTGGAGGAGCTGCGAGCGGACGCCGAGCGTCACGGCCACAATGCGACGGTGGCCTTCCACGGCCCGCCCGAGGTGACGGTGCGTCCGGCGGCATTCAAGCGCTGCATCTACAATCTTGTCTCCAATGCCGGCCGATTTGCCAAAGCCGTGTCGATTATCGGCCATCGCGATCACCGCTGGCTGACTATCACTATCGACGACGACGGGCCCGGCATTCCGCAGGAATTGCGCGAAGACGTTTTCAAGCCATTCCTGCGGCTCGACGATGCGCGCAACCAGGACGAGGGCGGCACCGGACTAGGTCTCGCCATCGCGCGCGATATCGCGCGCTCCCATGGCGGCGAAATCACCCTCGGCAATAGTCCGATGGGTGGCTTGCGGGCGACCGTAAGGGTGCCGGTCTAAGCATGGCGGCAGATGAACAACTTCCGTCCGGCACGACAGTGCTGCTGAAGGGCGGCCGGGTCTTCACGCCCGATGCCGATTGGCACGAACCACCGCCGGCCGATATCGCCGTCGCCGGCGACAAGATCGCCGGTATTTCTTCGAGCTACCGCACGGACGGGGCGTCAAACATCGAGACAATCGACGCGCGCGATCATCTGGTGCTGCCGGGCTTCGTCAACGCGCACTATCATTCTCACGACGTCCTCGCCAAGGGCACTTTGGAAGAAGTGCCGCTGGAAGTCCTGGCGGCTTTATGCGTTGCCGCCGCAATATCCGCCACGATCCACCGAAGAGGTCTACGCCCGGACCTTGCTCGGTGCGCTTGAGTGCCTGCGCTCGGGAATGACAACCATTCAGGACATGCTGACGCTTTATCCCTACGAGGATCGTCACATGGATGCGGTGATGAAGGCCTACGACGAGGTCGGCGTCCGCGTGATCTTCGCTTTGCAATATGCCGATCGCAAAGGCATTGAGACCATTCCGTTCTGGCAGGACACATTTCCCGCCGAACTGCATCCTCTGTTGTCCACCGCAGCCGAACCGGAGCGGAAGCTCGACCTGATCGGCCACTTCGAGACGACGCGGCTGAAGCAGCCTGCGCCGTCGCGGGTGTCATGGGCGCTTGGTCCTTCGGCACCGGAACGGTGCTCGCCGGCCCTGATGCAACGGACCATCGAACTCGCCCGCCGTTACGACATCCCGGTCTATACCCATATTTATGAGTCGCGCGGCATGGCGGTGCAGGCGCGCCTGACCTTGCCGGAATACAGCGGCCTTCTGATCAAGCGCCTCGCCGCGGAAGGCGTGCTCGATCCGCGGCTCAATTTCGCGCACAGCGTCTGGCTTTCGGCGGAAGAGATCGACATTCTGGGGGAGCATGGCGCGGGCGTCGTGCTCAACCCGCAAGGCAATCTGAAAATGAAATGCGGCATCGCGCCGATCCGCACCTTGCAGAAGGCGGGAGTGCGCGTCGGGCTCGGCTGCGACAATTGCAGTTGCTCCGACGCGCAGAACATGTTCGTGGCGATGAAATTGTTCACGCTGCTGGCGGCGGTGAGCGATCCGATTCCAGGGCCGCCGCAGGCAGTGACGGCTTTGAAGGCGGCGACCGAAGCGGGGGCGGACGGTGCGCGGCTCGGTAACAGCATCGGGCGGATTGCGCCGGGTTTCAAAGCCGACCTGACGCTGATCGACACCCGCGATCCGACTTTCTCGCCGATGAACAGCGCCGCGCGCCAGCTCGTCCACATCGAGGCCGGTCGTGGCGTGCGCCATGTCATGGTGGATGGCAAAATCGTGGTGCGCGACCGCCAGCTCACCACCGTGAGCGAGACGACGATCTATGATGCGGTCAAAGCGGTGATGCCGGAGTTCCGGCGCGATTTCGCGACCATCTCACAGCGTGTCGCCAGGTTGCAGCCTTGGCTCGATCAGGCCCATCGCAAGATCATGGCCGCCGATCTCGATATCGAGCGGCTGCCGTTTCCAACCCACTAGGACTTTTCGCCGCCGGCTGTCGAAAGCTTGCGCGTTTCATCGCGCCGCCGCAGCCACCACGCATAGGACGGCGGCAACAGCGCCAGCGGGTCAGCGCCGAGTGCCTGCGCGGCGTGAACCGGCCAATTCGGATCCCACATCATCTCCCGCGCCAGCGCGATCAGGTCACAGCGGCCTTCCGCAAGATAGCCTTCCGCCTGCCTGGGGTCGGTGATCAGCCCGACTGCCATGGTCGGAATATCCGCTTCGCGGCGAATGCGCTCGGCGAACGGCACATGATAGCCGGGCACGCGCGGTACCACGGAGAGTGTCAGCGGTCCTTCGATGCCGCCCGACGAACAATCGATCATGTCGACGCCGCGCTGCTTTAGTTCCTTCGACAGCGCGATGGTGTCCTCAAGCTCCCAGGCGCCGCCTTTGCCGTCCACGCAGGAGGCGCGGAAGAACAGCGGCCGGTCCTTCGGCCAGCTTTCGCGCACCGCTTCGATCAACTCTAGTGCGAACCGCATGCGCCCCTGCAGAGTCGCCGCCGTAGCTGTCCTGCCGCTTGTTGGTGATCGGCGAGAGGAATTGCTGGATGATGTAGCCGTGAGCGCCGTGGATCTCACAGATGTCGAACCCGGCATCGCGCGATCTTTTGGCCGCATCGACGTGACTAGCAACGACCTGTTTGATGTCGCTGCGGTCCATCTCGCGCGGCACCATGGCGCCGGCCTTGAACGGGATCGGGCTTGGCGCAATGCCCTGCCACGGCGGCTCGCCATGTTTGGCGTCGTCCTCGGAGAGCGGAGCAAAGCCTTCCCACGGCGCCTTGGTCGCCACCTTGCGGCCGGCGTGGCCGAGCTGAATGGCGCTGAGCGCCCCCTGGCCACGCAGAAAATCAGTGATGCGCCGCCACGCCTTGACCTGCGCGTCGGTATAGATGCCTGGACAATGGTAGGTCTTGCGGGCGCGCTCCTCGACGGTCGTTTCCTCGACGAAAACGATGCCGGCGCCGCCCATGGCGAATTTGCCGAGATGGACAAGGTGCCAATCGGTCGGCGCACCGTCTACGGCGGCGTACTGCGACATCGGCGAAACCACGATGCGGTTTCGCGCAGTCAGGCCTCGCAAGGCGATCGGCGTCAGCAGGAGGGGCGTATTCATCGGACGACCTTGGCCGAACATTCGCTGGACCGTCAACAGTTCCAGGTCGGGCGCGGCATTGAGATGGCTCGACCCGCCAAACGGCCTAGCTATAGCGTTATCTGATCGCTGCTGAAGGCCAACGGTTTTCGACAATCAAGGGTAGCGATGCGCGGGCTTCTGCTCGCGAGCCGTTTTGGAGGAGATGCCCGGGCTCACGGAGCATCGCCATGATCATCTCACGCCGACATTTATTGCTTGGAGCCGCGGGTCTCGCCGCCGCGCCGATCGTTCCGCGATTGGCCAGCGCTGAAACCTATCCATCGCGGCCGATCCGCTTTGTGGTGCCGTTTCCAGCCGGCGGCGTCAGCGACATCATCGCGCGGCAGATGGGGCAGTGGCTGTCGGACCGGCTCGGTCAGCCCCTTGTCGTCGAGGATCGCGGCGGCGCCGGCAGCAACCTCGGCACCGAAGTCGTGGTGAATTCTGCGCCCGACGGATACACGCTGTTGCTGGATGGCTCGGCCAATGCGGTCAACGCCACGCTCTATCCTGATCTCAGCTTCGTCTATCTCCGCGATATCACACCAGTAGCCAGCATGTTCCGCGCGCCGCATATCATGGAGGTCCATCCGTCGTTCCCGGCGCAGACCATTCCCGATTTCATCGCTTACGCCAAAGCCCATCCGCGCCAGGTCAATATGGCGTCGGCCGGTATCGGCACCATCTCGCACGTGGCCGGCGAATTGTTCGCCATGATGACCGGCATCGAACTGACGCACGTGCCGTATCGCGGCGCGGGGCCGGCGCTAACCGATATGCTCGGCGGCCAGGTCCAGGTGATGTTCGACAATGCCGCCTCGTCGACCGAACACGTCCGCTCCGGCCGGTTGCATGCGCTCGGTGTTACGACGGCGAAGCGGGTGGAGGTGCTGCCCGACGTGCCCTCGATCGGCGAGTTCGTTGCCGGATACGAAGCGAGCAATGTCAACGGCGTCGGCGTGCCGTCAAAGACGCCGGATGATATTGTCGTGAAGCTCAACAGCGAGATCGACACGATCATGAGCGAACCGGCGACCAAAGCGCGATTTGCCGAATTGGGCGGCACGCCGATGATCGGTTCTTCGGCGGACTACAAGGCATTCCTCACCGCCGAAACCGACAAATGGGCCAAGGTGGTGAAAGCCGCTGGCCTCAAGCCGGGCTAAACCAAACGGCTTCACGCCGCCTGCAGGAGTTCCTTCACCTTCGGCCACGGATCGGGCGCCAGATTTTTGAACGGCGCCCAGTCGGCTTCCTGCATGCGATCGAAGATCGTCAACTTGACGGACGGACGTTCGCGCACACGGGCCCACCAGTCCACGATCCGCGGTTCGTTCTGCCACATCGCCGCCGAGCTTCAGCAGCTCAAGCCTCAGGATGTACGGGATCACCGCGCAGTCGGCGTTGCTGAAGGCTTCGCCGGCAAGATAGGGGCCGCGCTTGAGATCGGCGGCCATCCACGAAATCATTTTCTGGTGCTGGTGCAGCGCATCGATGACGAATTCCGAATCGAGACCATGCTCGATGACGCTGCGTTTGTATTCGGCTCGGCGCTTCAGCGGCGCCTTGTTGATCTCGGCCAGCCATGCATCGCGCGTCATTTTGAGAAAACGCGGACGGAATGCCGTCGCAAATGTCATGATCGTGCACGCATTGTGCATGTATTCGTCGATCAGCTTGTTGTAGAGGCGGACGCGGTGCCGGGCGACCGGCGTCGTCGGCATCAGCGGCGGGGCCGGGAATGCTTCGTCGATGTAATAGAGGATCAGCGAAGACTCGACGATGACGTTGCCGTCGTGCACCAGCGTCGGCACGACGCCGTTGGGATTGAGCT
Organism: uncultured Alphaproteobacteria bacterium; assembly: GCA_963739945.1. Lineage (GTDB taxonomy): Bacteria > Pseudomonadota > Alphaproteobacteria > Rhizobiales > Xanthobacteraceae > BOG-931. The sequence continues at coordinate 175,699 of CAVUCN010000002.1, forward strand.
TCATATAGGCCGGATCGTTCTGGTCGCCCTGCAAGGTCAGCAAATGCTCGGTGACCTTCTGGCCTTTTTCCGCAAGAGCGATCCGCACTTTCTGGGCGCACACCGAATTGACGTTGTGATAGAGCTCGAGCATCGTTTCTCCCGTGTTCTACTTTGGCGAAGGCTGCTCCCTGAGCCCGCTGCGTGGATATCTCGACTTTCCAGCGGAATTGAACAGACAACGCTGCGGGCCCGGCAAGCCTTCCGGTCTTGAATCTTCGATCCATGGCCCTATCTCGGAACCAATAAGACGCTGCCGAGGAAAGACGATGACTGCTGCCGATACCAGCACGAAAGAGAACCGGCCGTTCGAAGCTGACGTCGCCAAGCTTCTGCACATGATGGTGCATTCGGTCTATGCCGATAAGTCGGTATTTCTGCGCGAACTGATCGCCAACGCCGCCGATGCCTGCGAGCGGTTACGTTACGAAGGGCATAACCGAGCCGAGCCTGCTGGGCGGCGAATTCAGGCCACGCATCACTTTGACCGTGGACGCCGATGCGCGGCGCCTGACGGTCGAAGACAACGGCATCGGAATGAGCCGCGAGGAGCTTGCCGAATCGCTCGGCACCATTGCGCGGTCAGGCACCAAGGCATTTCTCGATCGGGTCGAGGCGGGGCACGGTGACCAGGCTGGCGAAAAGCCTGGTGACAAGCTTAGCGACGACACGGCGCTGATCGGCCGGTTCGGCGTCGGTTTCTATTCGGCCTTCATGGTTGCCGAGCGCGTCGATGTTATTACGCGCCGTGCTGGAACGGATATCGGCTGGCTGTGGTCCTCCGACGGCAAAGGCACGTACTCGATATCGCCTGCCGCGCTTGCAGAAGCACCGGCCCGGGGCACCCGTGTCGTGCTGCATTTGCTGGAAGATGCGAAAACCTACGCCGAGCGCGGGACAATCGAGCGGCTGGTAAAGGCGCAGTCGGGCCATGTTCCGGTGCCGATCGCCATCGTCGAAAAGGCCGGCGCGGAGCCTGCCGAGATCACCGACGGCGCGGCGCTTTGGACCAAGCCGAAGTCCGAAATCAGCGCCAGCGACTACACCGACTTCTATCGCAGCATTGCCGGTCAGTTCGACGAACCGGTCGCCACAATCCATTATCGCGCCGAAGGGCGGCAGGATTACACGACGCTGCTTTTTATTCCGGGCTCGCGGCCGTTCGATCTGTTCGATCCGGACCGCAAGGGCCGCATCAAGCTTTACGTCAAACGCGTTTTCATCACCGACGAGGCCGATATCCTGCCGCGTTACCTGCGTTTCGTGCGCGGGCTGGTGGACAGTGCAGACCTGCCGCTCAACGTCTCGCGTGAGAAGATCCAGGAAAGCCCGCTTCTTGCCGCGATCCGCAAAGGGGTGACCGGGCGTGTGCTGTCGGAGCTGGAGCGGCTTGCCGACAAGGAGCCGGACACTTTCACCAGGATATGGGACACGTTCGGCGCGGTTCTCAAGGAAGGTCTTTACGAGGATTTCGAGCGCCGCGATGCGCTGCTGGCGTTGTCGCGATTCAAGACCACCGCGTCCGGCGGCAAATGGCGCACACTCAAAGATTATGCCGCCGATATGAAGACCAATCAGACGGCGATCTATTATCTCGCCGGCGACGACATCGCACGGCTGCAATCTTCGCCGCACCTCGAGGGTTTCCGTGCCCGTGGCATCGAAGTTCTGCTGTTGCCGGATCCGGTCGACAGTTTCTGGGCGATGTCCGGTCTCGACTTTGGCGGCAAGCCGTTCAAGTCGGTGACGCAGGGCGCGGCCGATCTGGCCCTCATCCCGCTGACAGACACCAAGGCAGCGGCTGCGCCGGAAGTTGCCGAGGCAGTGAAAAACTTCCTCGCTTTCGTCAAAGCGACCCTTGGCGAAGCGGTCGCCGATGTGCGCGCCTCGGATCGTCTCACCGACAGCGCCGTTTGCCTGGTGGCGCCGGATTCCGGTCCGGACCGCGCGCTGGAACGTATTCTTGCCGGCGCGGGCAGGCTGGGGTCGGCGTCAAAGCCGATTTTCGAGGTCAATCCGCGCCATGAGACGATCGTTGCGCTTGCGGCGCTGGGCGATGGCGATCAGACTTTCAAAGAAGACGCCGTGCATCTGCTGTTTGACGAGGCGAGGGTGCTCGACGGCGAGCGTCCGTCCGATGCAAAGCTGTTCTCCGGCAGACTTGGACGTGTACTGGAGCGGGGACTAAAGAAAACGGGCGCCTGATGGCGCCCGTTTTGGTTTCGATTGCCTTGAAGATTTACTCGGCGGGAGTTGCCGGAACCTGCTGCGCACTGCCCGGCGTGGCCGTGTGGTCCAGCGCCGGTTCGATCGGCGGCTTCGTGCCCTTGAGCCGGATGTAGATCTGCGATCCGATCAGGAGGACGCACAGTCCGACGAACACTGCACTGATCGGGCGCTGCACGAACACCGTGATGTCGCCGCGTGAGATCAGCATGGCGCGGCGGAAGTTCTCCTCGAACCGCGGGCCCAGCACGAAGCCGAGCAGGATCGGCGCCGGGTGAAAGCCGAGGCGGAGCAGGACGTAGCCGAGCATGCCGATCACCACGACCTCACCAACCTGGAAGAAGTCATTGTTGGCGGCGTAGACACCGATACAGACGAAGAACATCGCGCTCGGGTAGAGAAACTTGTACGGGATCGCCAGCATCTTTACCCAGATGCCAATGAGCGGCACGTTGAGCAGCACCAGCATGATGTTGCCGATCCAGAAGCTGGCAACGAGGCCCCAGAAGATATCCGGATGCTGAGAAATCAGCTGCGGGCCAGGCACAATGCCCTGGATCATCAGCGCCCCGAGCAACAGCGCCATCACCGCGTCGCCGGGAATGCCGAGGCTCATGGTCGGGATGAAGTCGCCCTGCACCGAGGAATGCGTCGCGGCTTCCGGGCAGACGACGCCCTCGATCAGGCCGGTGCCGAATAGCTCGGGGTGTTTGGAGATTTTCTTCTCCGTCGCATAGGCAACGAAGGATGCAATGGTCGGCCCGGTTCCGGGAATAAGGGCGCACAGGCTGCCGATAATGGTGCCGCGCCACATCGGGAAGAAGGCCCGTTTCATGTCGGCCTTGGTCGGCCGCATGTCCTTGAATGTGACGTGGGTATACCGGGTGTTGATCGGCGCGACTTGATTGACGCTGTTCATGAACTCGGCGATGCCGAACAGGCCAAGCGCCAGCGCGATCAATTCTACGCCATCATCGAGCTCGGTCAGGCCGAACGTATAGCGCTCAGAACCGGTTTCGAGATCGGTGCCGACGGAGCCGAGGAACAGTCCGAGCACCGTCATCGCCACGCCTTTGAGCGGCGAACCGCGCGCCAGCGTCGATCCGGCCAGCAGGCCGAGCAGCATCAGCGAGCAGACTTCGGCAGGACCGAATTGCAGCGCCGCGCGCACCAGCAGCGGCGACAGGAAGATCATTTCGGTGATGCCCCACGATGCGCCCACGAATGACGCAAAAACGGTAAGGCCGAGCGCAACGCCGCCGCGCCCCTGCTTTGTCATCGGGAAGCCGTCGAGACAGGTCACCGCATGTGGCGGGTGACATGGCAAGTTCAAAAGGATCGAGCAGATCGCGCCGCCGTACTGCGCGCCGTACATGACGCCGCCCAGCATCAGGATGGCGCCGACCGGCTTCATGCCAAAAGTCAGCGGCAGCAGGATGGAAATGGTAGCAAGCGGGCCCATGCCCGGAAGCACGCCGACCATGTTGCCGACGAGAACGCCGACAAAGCACCACATCAGATTGTGCGGCTCGAGCGCGACGCCGAAGCCGTACCAGAGATCGTGAAATGCGGTCCAAATCACAGGCCACCTCTCCAGGTGAATATCGGCATTGGTACTTGCAGGAAGTACGAGAACAATCCGACGCCAAAGACGGTCACTATCGCCGAGAGGATAATCGAACTGCGCCACGTCGCGTCTTTGTCACCCAGCGCGGCGATAAAGACGCACATGAATGTGCCGGGGGCCATCCCGAAGTAGCGCCCGAAGAAAATGAAAAACACCGGGCTCAACAGGATGCAAAGCCATGCCCACCACTGTGGGTGCTCCGGCAGGATGCTTTGGTTTTCGTCATTGTCCGCCGGGGAAAGGGCGACAGCGGCGATTGCGATGCCAATCAGGACCAGGATGATGCCGAGTACAGTCGGCAAGAATCCGAGGTCCCATATGCATCAATGTGCCGCCACGATACGTCGAGCCTTTCAGCGCGACGCCGAGGCCTAGCAAAACCATTAAGCCGCCCGCGTAGAAATCGCGCTTGCGCACGAGGTCGCGGAGAAGGCTGTGGGAAGGCTCCACTTAATTCCTCCCGGCCATCTTCGGGGCCATTGTTGATACCCGTCCCATTGTTCTGGGAACGAGGAACTATATTAAAAGCCGAAAATTCCCGCAGCGACGCGGTGTCGCGGCCTCTCGTCGCTCCCATTTTAGCGCGCGGTCCTCGCGCTGGGACTGCCTGCTTTCGACAGGTCCTGAACGATATATGGGGGCGGGCTTACGCGCAACTGGCATGTCTAATGGCATAGCTCCCGCGTATTCTTCTTACGGTTGTAAGAAGGGCTAAAGCCAGACTTCAAGCTATGTCTCATCGGCATATGGCTTGAAGGGTCAGGAAGTTCCCGGGCCATTGCACGGGCACCGATTTGTGAAGTCGGGTCGTCAGGAATGGAGGCAAGAGTTGTGTTTTGGGCGTTGCTCAAACGGATCAATGAAAATCCCGGCTCTTGAGCGGCAGGGTATCGCCGTTTGGCAGCGCTTCACCGGATAATTTGGGCGAAAACAGATCGCCGCCCTCGCGCAGCCAGGGCAGATGAGCCGACAGATCGACGAAACTTCGCGCAACGACGTGGATGACAAGGCCCACACGTTGCAGGCGGCCGCGCACGGCCAGAAAGCGCGCCGTCATCACGGTGCGACGATTTTCTTCAAATGCTTGAGGCCAGACGATGATGTTGGCGGGGCCGGTTTCATCTTCGATCGTCAGGAATACGACGCCTTTTGCCGTCCCCGGCCGCTGCCGGATCAGCACCAGTCCGGCGACAGTCACCATCGAGTCCTGCGGTAAAGCGTCGCTGCTCAGTTCCATGTTGTGGACGGCGCCAAGCGTGGCGAGGCGGTCGCGGAAAAACCCGACCGGATGCGCCTTCAGCGACAGGCCGGTTGCGACATAGTCCTCGACGACGTGTTCGGCGAGCGGCATGGCCGGCAGCGCGACGGGTTCTTCGGCGAACAACTCGTCGCCCAAATGCGGCGCGAGTAGCGGTAGCGGATTTTCGATTTTGGTATTGGCGATGCGGCGTGCGGTGCTGATGCCGATTACGTCGAGCCGGCGGGCCGCCCACAATGCAGCGCGCCGGTCGAGCCCCAAAGACCGGAACGCATCGGCTTCGGCGAGCCGTTCGATGGTGAAGCGTGACACGCCGGCAATCGCGGCGAGCCGCTCGATGGAGGAAAATCCGTTACCGCGCACCGCAATAAGTCTTTCAAGTTCTTTTTCTGAAAGCCCGCTGATGAGGCGGAATCCGAGACGCACGGCATGTCGGCCCTGAGCGGCCGGCTCAAGCGTGCAATCCCAATTGCTGCAATTGACATCGGCTGGCAGGACTTCGACGCCGTGCGCCCGCGCATCGCGCACAAGCTGCGCCGGCTGGTAAAATCCCATTGGTTGGCTATTGAGGATCGCGGCGCAAAATACTTCGGGATAGAGACATTTGATCCATGCCGAGGCGTAAACCAGCAGCGCGAAACTGGCAGCATGGCTTTCTGGAAAGCCGTACTCGCCAAAGCCTTCGATCTGTTTGAAGCAACGTTCGGCAAAGGCGCGGTCATAACCGCGGCGCACCATGCCGTTGATAAATTTCTCCTCGAAGCGATGGACTGTCCCGTTGTGGCGAAAAGTCGCCATAGCGCGGCGCAGACCGTCAGCTTCGTCAGGCGTAAATTTTGCCGCATCGATGGCGATCTGCATCGCCTGTTCCTGAAACAATGGAACGCCTAAAGTTCTTTTCAGAACATTTTCCAGTTCATTGGCTGGACCTTCTTGAGGATCGGGCGATGGATAATGTTCAGGGTCAATCTTGTCTCTCCGGCGCAGATAAGGATGCACCATATCGCCTTGAATCGGTCCCGGCCGCACGATCGCAACTTCGATGACAAGATCATAGAAACGTCGTGGTTTAAGCCGAGGCAGCATCGACATCTGCGCGCGGCTTTCGACCTGGAACACTCCGATGGAGTCGGCGCGCGAGAGCATCTCGTAAACCGCGGGCGCGTCGTCAGTCCCATCCTTGGGAATGCTCGCAAGCGAATACTCCTTGCCATAGTGCATTTTCAGAAGATCGAGTCCGCGGCGCAGGCAACTCAGCATGCCGAGCGCGAGCACATCGACCTTCATCAAGCCGATCGTATCGATGTCGTCCTTGTCCCATTCGATGAAGGTGCGCTTGTCCATGGCAGCGTTGGCGATCGGTACCGTTTCATCGAGCGGTCCGCGCGTGAGCACGAAACCGCCGACATGCTGGGACAGATGGCGAGGAAAACCGAGCAGCTCTCTGGCAAGCAAGATAGATTGCCGGATTGCCGGGTTGGCCGGATCGAGCCCGGCTTGGCGAATGTGATCGTCGGGCAGGCCGTCTTCGTAAGAGCCCCACACCGTCTTTGCCAACGCGGCGGTGATGTCTTCGGTCAGACCCATCGCCTTGCCGACTTCACGAATGGCGCGACGGGAGCGATAATGAATGACGGTGGCGCAGATCGCTGCGCGATGGCGACCATACCGCTCGTATATGTACTGGATGACCTCTTCGCGTCGTTCGTGCTCGAAATCGACATCGATGTCGGGTGGCTCGTTGCGGTTCGCCGAAATGAACCGTGCGAAGAGAAGCTTGCTTTCGTTTGGATCGACTTCGGTAATGCCAAGGCAATAGCAGACCGCGCTGTTCGCTGCGGAACCGCGGCCCTGGCAGAGTATCTTGAGCTCCTTGCGCGCGTGAGCGACAACGTCGTGGACGGTGAGGAAGTATCGGGCATAGTCGAGTGTGGCGATAAGCGACAGCTCTTCATTCAGATGCGTCGTGACTTCGGTTGGAATGCCGTTCGGAAACTGGTCCTTCGGATAACGTTCCGCCGCGCCGGCCCAGGTCAAATCTTCGAGATGCTGCTGCGCGGTCTTGCCTGGCGGTATCGGTTCGTCGGGGTATTCGTATTTCAGCTCGCCGAGCGAGAAGGTGCAGGCGTCTGCAATCTCGACCGTGCGGGCGATGGCATCGGGAAAATTTCTTGAACAGCCGCGCCATCTCCTGCGGGGGCTTGATATGCCGTTCGGCATTGACGTTGAGCCGGAAGCCGGCCTCGGCGATGGTGCACTTCTCGCGGATGCAGGTGACGACGTCGGCAAGGATCCGGCGTTCGGGCGCGTGATAGAGCACATCGTTGATGGCGACGAGCGGTGCGCCGGTGCGTTCACCGAGTTCGTCCAGCAAGGCGATGCCGCCGCGGCTCGTCGCCGCGATGATAATGAACGCCGCCAAGAAAGGTGCGGCCGGGTGCGGTACGCACGAGAGCGGTGAGATATTCCTGAAATTGTTCATGCGCCGGATCTCCGCTGTCGCGGGGACGGGCGAATAAATCGAGCGGCGGCAAGAGCGATAAAAATCTGGCCTTCACTGGCGCCAAGTATGTCATCAAAAGTCAGACGACATTCGCCTTTGCCAACCCTTTTGGTCCTTTGATTGCTGGACGTGAGCAAGCGGCAGAGCCGTCCATAAGCTTCACGATCCGTCGGATAGGTCAGAACCTCGAAGCCATCGATGGTGACAAGCCGCGTGCCGACAATGAGCTTGATCGCTTCTCGTTTTTTCCATTGACGATAGGCCCGCACCACGCCGGCAAAAGAGTTGCGGTCGGCGATGCCGATGGCGGCAAGACCGAGTTGCTCGGCTGCTGCAACTATCTCCTCCGGGTGCGAAGCGCCGCGCAGGAACGAGAAATTGGTCGTGACGGCAAGCTCGGCATAGGCGATCATTGGAATTACTCACGCAAACAGCCCGTGCACGAACCAGCGCGCCTGTGTGGCCTCGCGGCCGTAGATACCTTCGCGATAAAGCCAGAAGCGCTGACCGTCTGAATCCTCGACGAGATAGTAGTCGCGTGTCGGCTCGTACATGCGGTGGCGCCACCATTCGCCGGCGATGCGCTCCGGTCCTTCCGCGCCGTTGACTTCGTGGGTTTCGCCGCGCCAGCGAAAGCGCCGCGGCGGACCTTCGGGAATGAGCGCCAGCACTTCTTCGGCTGGCTCGGCGTGAGGCAGAAGCAGCAGCGGGCGTGCCTGCTCCGGGGCCGGCCATGCGGAAGTTTTGCCGGTCAGCGGTGGCAGAATTTCCGCGCGTTCGGGTAAATGGCTGGCGACAGATTCGAAACAGCGCACGCTTTGTGGCCCAAGCCGCTGGCGTAAAGCATCGATCAACGCCGCGCAGCGTTCTGAATTGACGTCATCCCCGGCCGTGGCGGCAAATTCCGTCTGCCGCGCCGGCATCGGCTCGGCACAGGTTACGGCCAGGCCGAGCGCCTCGAAGCCGAAGCCGGCGTCGTGCATGCCGGCAAGCGCCTCGAGCTTCAAATTGATAAGGCGTGTTACGTGGGCGGCGTTACGTGTCGGCTGCGTCAGCCCGATATCGACGATCTCGACTCCGCCGTCGACGTTGTAGAGCGACAGCCGCAAGCTGCGCGCGCCGGCATCGTCGCGGGCGAGCACGTGGCTGAGCGTCTGCATGAGGCGATCGGCATGAGCGACGATCGCCTGCTGGGTGAAGATCGGCTCCAGCAGATAACGCAATGAGTGATAGACCGGCGGCGCGATAACGGGCACGAGCGGCTCGTCGATGCGGCCGAGCGCCTGATCGACACGCCGTAGCAGTTCGGCAGGAAATCGCGCGGCGAATGGCGCGCGCGGTTTGTCGAGCAATGCGCCGACGGTTTTGAAGCCGAGCCGGCGCAATGTGGCGCGGGTATGCGGTGTGAGCCGCAAACCTGCAATCGGCAAAGGCGCAAGCGCCGCGGCTTCCTGGCGCGGCGGCAGAACGAACAAAGATGCTTTGTGATAGTGCGACAGCGCCCATGCCGTGCCGGGCGTATCGGCAACGGCAATGCGCGCCGGCAGACCGAAATTTTTTTCGAGGCGTGCGGCAAGATCGGCGATCAGTTTGTCCTCGCCGCCGAACAGATGCGCCGAACCTTCGATGTCGAGGAAAAAACCGTCGGCGCCATTGTCTTCACCCCACGGCGAGGCGGTCGGCGTGTAGCGCGTCGCCCACAAAGCCAGTTTTTGCAGAGCGATGTCGTCGGCTGTGGGTTCGGCGGCGCGCACTTGCAGGAATCCGGCTTTCGCGCGCGCATCGGCAAGCGGTTCGCCGATTGTAAGACCTAGATCTTCCGCTGCTTCGTTCAGGGCGGAGATGCGCGGGCCGCCGCTTGCAGCAACGATAAGGACGAACGGTTCGTCAGGCGCAATGGGCTGCTCGCAGCGGCTCTTCGCCTGTGCTGCGAGCATGCGAAGGATCGGCCATCGCGGCAGATAAACTGAAACGATGCGCGACATGATCGTACTCCACTACCCAATGACCAGGCCGTCCGTTGCGACAGCGTTCGAGATGCAGGTGCCAGCGCGGGCGCACGATGAGCCCGTAACGGTCGCGCGCGGCTTCCGCGGTGCCGATGCGCCAGCGCGTCGCCGCCGCGCTCGATTCCAGCGTCGGCGCCGGCCGCAGCAAAAAGAGCGGCAATCCGGTATCGGTGGCGGCGAGCTGCAAACGCTGGCTCGTTCTCAGATCGAGCTTGTCGATCGCGCCAATGACCGCAGCCGGCGCCGCCGAATGCAGCGCTTCCTCGATCGCCCACAATGTCTCTTTGCGATTGTGCGGTCTCGACCAGGATCAGCCGGCCTGGATCGAGCCCAAGCGCGTTGAAGACCATGACCGTGAAGCCGGCCGTGAGAGCGGCGGCCATAGGCTGGCATGACGCAAACCAGCGGGTGAGTTTTCGGCAGACGGCCGAGAACAGCGACGATGAACCCGAACGCCGATGCGGTCGCGCCATCTGCTTCGGGCACGATTTCATGCAGCCCGCCGCAGGTGAGACCGCCTTCCGGCAGATGGGAATCGAGGGCGGCCAAGCCGAACGGCAGAGGCCAGCTGAACCCCTCCAGGCGCGGCAGCAGGCGGCGTAATCCGCCATAATGGCAGCACGATTGCCGGCCGGGGACAGAAGATGCGGAGACGACGGCCACTTGTGGTCATCGGCTGTGCATAAGGGTTGTATGTTCTCTGTATGTTCTCTGACTGCACGCTAGAACATAACAGGAACATATGCCAAGGGTGAATTGTTTCGGCTTGAATCCTGAGGCCGATCAATGGTTTGCCAAATGCCGACGGCAAAGTTGGCAATCCGCCTCCGGTCACAAGCCGCGGCAAGAATTGCAAAGCCGCCGGTGTTAGTCTCTTTGGCGCAGTAGGAGCGACGCACAAACGGAGAAATTGCCGTGGTGAGATCCAGTGTTTCTAAACTCTTGCTCACGGCCGCTGCGCTTGCGGCGGCAACCATGCCTCGTACGTCCCGGCAGGCCACGCCTCCGGCGGCAATGCGCCGTGGTGCGCCATCATCGATTACGGCGACGGCGGGGTCTCCTGGGAGTGCATCTATCGCAGCTTCGAGGAGTGCTATCCGAATGTGATCGCAGGCAATAAGGGCTCCTGCAACGTCAATCCTTACGGCAGCGGCCCTTCTGCGCCGGCGGCGGCAGCAAGCCGCAAGCACCGCAAACACCAGGCACAGCGTTAATCGCGCGCTTCAAAGGCTGTAGACCGCACGCACAGAATTAAACGCCGTTCCACGTTTAGGCTGCGCTTAGTTTTTCGGTGACCGCCCTTGCTTTGCGCGCGGGCGATGACGCATACGTCTGCCAATTCGAACACATTCCGCCACACCAGGAAGGTGCCCCATGCCGGAAGCCGACAAGGAAGGCGAACGCTACTCGGTCGACCAGCCGCAGCAGACGCCGGGCTTTTTTCTCAAAGGCACGCACCAGCTCGACTGGGGCATGAAGAACCGCATGGCGCGGGTGTTCGATCCGGTTTCCGGCCGTACCGTCATGCTTGCCATCGATCACGGTTACTTCCAGGGCCCGACCACCGGACTCGAACGCATCGATCTTTCCATCGTGCCACTGTTGCCGAACTGCGATGCGCTGTTCTGCACGCGCGGAATTCTGCGCAGCGTCATTCCGGCGGAATGCCAGAAGCCGATGGTGCTGCGCGCCAGCGGCGGCCCAAGCATCCTGCGCGAAGAATTGTCCGACGAGCAGATCGCCATGGATATGGACGACGCGATGCGGCTCAACGCTGCCGGCGTCGGCATTCAGGTGTTCATCGGCGGCGAGCACGAGACGCGCTCGGTGCACAACATGACGAAGCTGGTCGATGCCGGTTTGCGCGTGGGCATTCCGGTGATGGGCATCACCGCGGTCGGCAAGGCCATGGTGCGCGACGCCAAATATTTCCGGCTCGCCTGCCGCATCATCGCCGAGCTCGGCGCGCAATACGTGAAGACTTATTACGTCGAGGAAGGCTTCGAGACTGTCACCGCATCGTGCCCGGTGCCGATCGTGATGGCCGGCGGCAAGAAGCTGCCGGAACTCGACGCGCTGACCATGGCCTACAACGCCGTGCAGCAGGGCGCCGCCGGCGTCGACATGGGCCGCAACATTTTCCAGTCCGAGGCGCCGCAGGCGATGATCGCCGCCGTCGGCGCCGTCGTGCACAAGAACATGAAGCCCAAGGATGCCTTCGACCTGTTCAAGACGCTGAAGGCGAAAGGTGAGGGCGACGCTCACCGCGTCATGCGTTCGGTTTCGTAAGTCAGCATCGGCTCGCTACGGCGCGGCGGCGCCGAGCCGATCAGCAGCCAGGCTACCGATGAAGCGACGAACGCGCCGCTCAGCGTCATCAAAAGCTTCTCGTACCAGAGGTCGCGGCTCTTATCGCTGCCGTCGTCCTGTTGCGCCACTGATGCCGTTGCAACAACGGGCTGAGTGGATTCCGGCGTTTGATCCGTTGCTGCCGGTTGTCCCTCTGTCGCGGCGGGCTCTGCCGGGGACGCAATGGCTTGCTGCGGGTCCGCTGCTTGCGGCGAATCCGCTACCACCGCCTGTTGCGGAGCAGCTACTGCCTGTTGGGAAGCCGCTTGAGTGTCACCGGCAGCCATATCCATCATGTTGACCTGGTCGGGGGAAGCGATCTGCACCGTGTGACCGTCAACGACCACCGCGCTCATATTTGATTGATCTGGCGCTGCTTGTGCACTCGCCGCAGCATCGGGTGCCGGCGCTGCGGTTGTGGCCGCCGAATCTGATGCCGGAGACTCCGCTGTAGCGGCGTCGTCGTGAGCTTTCCGGTGGGCGTATTTCCTTGCCGACTTGTGCCTGTGCGCAACTCGCGTATGCGCCGTAGGCTCCGGTTGCGCCTGCTGGGTCGGGGCTTGCGCGGCCTGTCTCATCCTGGGTTGGCTCACTGCTGGCTGCGGGCTTCAAAAGAAGCTGCAGCAGGGAAACCGGTTTTTCCGGCGCCGCCGTGCTGGCTGCGCCATCGGACTGCGCCGCAGCGGCGCCTGCCATCAAGAGCAGCAGCGCACCAGCGGTGACTACGCGGATATGCAACATTACTTTCTCCACCAAGCGATGAAGCTCCCCGTGCCCATACGGCACAGGCCGCGTGGCCTGAGGGTGACGCGATTGCGGATTTTTTCGCGCAAAGCAGAGACAAAAAACGGCGGGAGCAACCGCCGTTCGTCAGATGGAACCGGCCGGATTGGCCGCTTGAGCGAGGTTATTCTACGGTTACGCCGCTGGCCTTGATCGGCACTGCCCACTTCGCAATTTCGCTTTTAACGAGATCTCCGAGATATTTCGGCGTCGCCTGCTCGTCGGTAGCGATCTCCGCTCCAAGCCCGGAGAGCCTGTCGCGCACCATAGGCGTGTGCATGGCTTCGAGCGTGGCGTCGTGCAGTTTCTTGACAATGTCCGGCGGTGCGTTCTTCGGCAGGAAGATCGCGTTCCAGGTGTAGGCGATCAGGTCAGGTGTGCCTTGTTCGACGGCGGTCGGCACATTCGGCAGAGCCGGCGAGCGTTGAGCGTTCAACACGGCGAGTCCTTTGACCGCGCCACTGTCGATCGGCGGCTTCGCGGTCGTCATCACGTCGCACAGATAGTCGATGCGTCCGCCTTGCAGGTCCTGCATCGCCGGACCCGAGCCGCGATAGGGCACGTGGGTGACGTTGACCTTGAGCAGATAGTTCATCAGCAGGCAGCCGAGATGCGTCGCCGAGCCGGTGCCGGCGGAGCCGAACTGCATCTTCGCCTGGTTCTCTTTGACGTAAGAGACGAACTCCTTGAAGTTGTTGACCGGCAGATCCTTGCGGGCGACCAGCGCCAGCGGAATGTTGGCGATCAGAATCACCGGCGTGAAATCGGTAACGGCGTTGTACAGCGGGTGCTGATAAAGCGTCTGTCCCTGTGCGTGCGTGCCGACGGTGGCGAGCACGAATTCGTAACCGTCCGGCGTCGCATTGGCGACCCGTAGCGATCCGGTCTGGCCACCGGCGCCGTTGACGTTTTCGACGATTACGGTCTGGCCGAGGATTTCGCTCATGCGGCCGGCGACGAGGCGGCCGAGCACGTCGGTCGGTCCGCCGGCGGCGAACGGGATGACCATCGTCAGTGAGTGGCTGGGGAAACTATCGGCTTTCGCGGTCGCACCGAATGCAAGCACGGCCGCGGCCATCGCCGCGGCAAATCTCGTCTTCATAGGCATTTCCTCCGTTGCCGCAGTGCTGCCTTGATGTCGCCGAGCCGTCAATTTGACGGTTCGACGCAATGCGGCGGCTTGTGCGGAAAGGTTAACCGAGCTCGGTCAGCTCTTCCGGAAAGTGGTGCAGCCGCTCGCCGGGGCCGTTCGGCCCGATCAGATAATTGTCGCAGTACCACGACAGCATGCCGCCTTTGAAATAGGTCGGATGCACGACGATGTTCATGTCGACTTCGATATTCATCGGCTCGTCGTTGCGGATGAGCGGCCGCTCGACGAGATCGTAGCCCTGGCCGTGACAGTGCAGACGCTTTTCCTCCGGCCGTCCGTTCTTGCGCATGAAATCGTTGTAGGCCGCGAACACGTCCTTGCACGCCGCGCCGGGCTTGAGCAGGCTCAGATTGTATTTGCGGGCTTCGAGCGCGAAGGCGTACTCGTCCGTCATTTCCTGCGACGCCTTGCCGACGACGCAGGTGCGGCCGAGTTCGGTGTACATGCCGCCGGGGCCGGCATCCTCGACGAGGAGGGCAACTGCGTCGCCTTTCTGGATGACGCGGTTCTGATAGTGGCGCGCGGCGAATTGCGCCGGCTTGCCCATCGGCATCGAGGCACAGAGGTAGATACCGTGCTCGCTGCCGTGGCGCTGGCTGTAGCATTGCGCGATCGCGGCAACGTCGCGGTCGCGCATGCCGGGCTCGACCGCGGCAAAGGCAGCGCGCATTGCGCCGTCCTGCATCGCGGCGGCGAGTTTCACCAGTTCCTTTTCCTCCGGGCTCTTGATCACCTTGATGCGGTCGACGAGGTCGGAGGCATCGACGAACTTGGTGTTCGAGAAGCGGCCTTTTTGCAGATAATCCACGACGGCAAACGACATCTGATAGGTGCCGACGAGACCGATCGTGCCGCCGGCGTAAGGTGCCAGCGCCTTTGCCGCGAGTTCAGCATCGTAAGGAGCGGTGTAGTAACAGGACGAATAGCTTGGTGTCGTGTACCAGGTCTTGACGCCGCGGCGCGTGCCGTCGCTCTTGCCGTTGAGTTCGTTGACGCCACCGAATGGGCCCTGGGTCACCATCGTCATCAGGTCGTCGCGCGGAAATACCAGCGTCATCGGATAGCCGTTGGTCGCCGGCAGGTCGGTGAAATATTTGACGTAACCGCCCATCTGGTCGCTGTTGTTCTGCATCAACAGCACGTCGACCTTGTCGCGCTCCATGGCGGCGCGCACAGCTTTCCAGCGGCGTTCCAGTTCCGCCGTCGAGATCGGCGTTTGCAGGCGTTCAGAAAGCTGCTCCATAGCACAAAGTCCCTTTTTAGTTAGTGCGGCACGACATTGATCATGCCGCCGATATTGCCGGAAAGAAAGCAACGCATGTTGGTTTCGACGGTCGGCAATGCGTGATCGATATAGACGTCGCAAAAGCCGCCCTGATGGGTGGTGATAATGACGTTCTTCATCTCCCAGAACGGATGATCGCGCGGCAGCGGCTCTTCGTTGAAGACGTCGAGCGCGGCGCCGGCGAGCCGCTTCGCTTTCAGCGCATCGACCAGTGCGGCCTCGTCGACCACGCCGCCGCGCGCGAGGTTGACCAGAAAGCTCTTCGGCTTCATCGCGGCGAACACTTTGGCATCGACGCTGTTGCGGGTCTTGTCGGTAAGCGGGGTCAGCAGCACCAGAAAATCGAATTCGCCGGCGACCGCGGCGAGATCTGCGCTCGAATACATCCGGTCGAAACCGGCGACATCGCGTGGCGATGAACTCACGCCGACAACGCGCATGCCGAACGCTTTGCATTTCGGCGCCAGTTCCTCGGCGATGGCGCCGATGCCGAAAATGCCGACCGTTTTGTTGTGCAGAAGCTGCGCCGGAAAGCGCGCCCATTCGCGTTCGTCTTGCGCCCGCACCGCGCGAGGAATGTTTCGTGCCAGCGCCAGCATCGACCCGATGGCCGCTTCCGACACGGGCGGTCCGTGGATGCCGTGCACGTTGGTGACGATAATGTCTTTGCGCAGCACCGGCCGGTCGATCAGGTTGTCGACGCCGGTGCCGAGCGCCTGAACCCATTTCAGGCTGGTGCCGGCGCGCAACACGTCGTCCGACAGACGTGGCGCGAAGGTCAGCAAAATATCGGCGTCGGCTATGTACGGTCCGACCTTGGAATGGTGGTCGACCAGATTGACATTCAGCTCCGGGAATTTCGCCTTAAGGCGGTCGCGGTACTGATTGTTCAGCTCTGGCGTCAGCGTCAGGAGGATCAGCAGATTTGTCATGCGGATGAGGTATCGGACCAATACTTTGGCGGCGAGGTGATGGCCTTATATCGCCCGCTCAGGTGGGCCGCCAAGTGATGAGCAAGTGTGGTGAGCGCAGTGTACGGGGTGATGCATCAGTGCGGTGGTCGCGCGCAAGGCGAAGCTCGGCTACAATGCGGCGTTCGGGGCGCAATGGGGGCGGTGAGGAGTACGCAATGCCTATCGATCTTTCTGCGGTGAATTGGCCTTACGTCGGGATTTTGTCACTGTTTGCTTTCGTGGCGGCCCTACTGGGAAGCCTGATCTCGTTTCGCAACAAGTTCGCGGCAGCAATCATTGCGGCCGTCTTGTTTGCCGGCGCTTTCGTGTTCTGGACATATTATCCGCACGACAATCTGCCGTCGCCGCTGAACACGATGCCGACCAGCGCGAAGTAGGCCGGGCAGGCGGGATTTCCCCTAAACGGGTTGACCTTTTTACCCGTCCCGTTATGCGTAAGTTCAGTCAGCCGGGAGAAATGGAGCGAACATGAACAAGGTCTATGCGGACGCAAAATCCGCGTTGGCCGGGGTGCTGAAGGATGGCATGACCATCATGGCAGGCGGCTTCGGCCTCTGCGGCATTCCCGAAACCTTGATCTTCGCGATCCGTGAGTCCGGGGTCAAAAACCTGACCATCGTCTCCAACAATTGCGGGACCGATGGAACGGGGCTCGGGCTTCTGCTCGACACCAAGCAAATCAAGAAAATGATCTCCTCCTATGTGGGGGAGAACAAAACCTTCATGCAGCAATACCTCGCGGGCGAGCTCGAGATCGAGTTCAACCCGCAGGGCACGCTCGCCGAGCGCATCCGCGCCGGCGGCGCCGGCATTCCGGCGTTCTTCACCAAGACCGGCGTCGGTACTCTGATCGCCGAGGGCAAGCCGGTGCAGGAATTCGACGGCGAGCGCTATGTGATGGAGCGCGGTCTGGTGGCGGACCTGTCGATCGTTCACGCTTATCTCGCCGATACCGAGGGCAATCTGGTCTACCGCAAGACGGCGCGGAACTTTAATCCGCCGATGGCGACCGCCGGCAAGATAACCGTCGCGGAAGTCGAAAAACTGGTGGAGCCGGGCAAGATCGATCCGGACCACATCATGACGCCGGGAGTTTTCGTTCAGCGTATCATTCATGTGCCGGATGCGAAGAAGCACATCGAGCAGCGCACCGTGCGCAAGCGAGCTTGAAAGGAACGAACATGCCCTGGACCCGCGAGCAGATGGCGGAGCGCGCCGCGCAGGAATTGCAGGACGGTTTCTACGTCAATCTCGGCATCGGCATTCCGACGCTGGTGTCGAATTACATCCCGCAAGGGGATGAGCGTGCAGTTGCAATCCGAGAACGGCATGCTCGGTACCGGACCGTTCCCCTATGAGGGTGATGAAGATCCCGATCTGATCAATGCCGGCAAGCAGACGGTTACCGAGCTGCCGACGACCAGCTATTTCAATTCCGCCGATTCATTCGCCATGATCCGCGGCGGTCACATCAACATCGCCATCCTCGGCGCCATGCAGGTGGCGGAGAACGGCGACATCGCCAACTGGATGATCCCCGGCAAGCTGGTGAAGGGCATGGGCGGCGCCATGGACCTCGTCGGCGGCGTCAAGAAAGTCGTCGTGGTGATGGAGCACTCGGCCAAAGGCGAGTCGAAGCTGCTGCATCGCTGCAATCTGCCGCTGACCGGCGCCGGCGTCATCGACATGGTGATCACCGATCTCGGCGTATTCACCGTCGATCGCGCCGGTGGCGGCGGGCTGACGCTGATCGAGCTTGCGCCCGATGTGACGCTCGATGACATCAAGAAGAACACGCAGGCGAGCTATAAGGTCGCCAATACGCTGAAGAAGCACTAGAGATTCAATTCCATCAGCGCGATCAATCTCCACTGATGGTGAGATTGATTGCGTCGCTTTTGACGCTGCTCAGTTCGAGCGTGAACGGTGCTTGCGCCAAATCGAACTTCACGCTTTTACGGATGCCTTCACAGCCAAGAGCACCGCTGAACGCACCCGATTTCACCTCCGCTCCGTTTTGCACGACGTCGATCCATCCTTCGGCGGACAGTGTGATCTTGTAGGTTCCCGCCTTGGCCGGCGCCTGCACAGAGATGTAGCCGGCAAATGAGCTTGGATCTTTCGGTGTACGTTCCGGGGCTGTGGGGAGTTTCGCATCGTCGAACGACGCGAGTGCAAGCGTTGCACCGAACGGAATCGGGAACGCCGCCTTGTCGCCCGACTTCAGCTTGGGCAAATCCGTGCCGGTGAGCGTCGCGCGCTCCTTGTCGAGCGGCCATTTGAACTTGTCGCAGCCGACCGGCTCTTGCGCGAGGCAGGGCGTGGCTATCGCGCAGGCCGCGAGGATTATGATTGTTGATTTCACGGCCGGTTCCTCAGTCGATCGCGATCATCACATCGGACGCCTTGATAACGACCGTCGCTGCGCCGCCAGCCTTCAGCCCAAGTTCGTCTACCGCTTCGTTGGTGATTGAAGAGGTGATCACTTGTCCCGGTCCGATTTCGACACGGACGTGGGAAGTGGTGGCGCCTTTTTTGACTTCGAGAATTTTGCCTTTGATCTGATTGCGTGCGCTGAGTCTCATGATGATCCTTCAATACAAAGTGCCACGCGGCGACATCGCGCGAGCGGTTGGAACTATCTCTGGAATTCGACAGGCCCGGAGGTTCATTCCGGACGACACGATGGGCTTACGGCGCATCGGCGGTCGACTTGGACGACCGTAATCTACCTGCTTGCTGGATGGCAATAACGATGCAACAACCGGCCTCCCACCTGTTGATAGCGCACGATCTTTTCGGAAAAATCCATAATTTCCCAAGTCATGGTTTTCCAAGTCATGCGCGAATGGAGAGAAATGCCCCATGCGTACTGTCGCCATTGAAGAGCACTTTTCAGTTCCCGCGGTGTCGGGTCGCGTCGATAAGGAGACCCAGGCGCGGCGCGGCTACAAGCCACGGGCCCCGCGGCCTGACATGCCCAATCCGCTGGCTCTGCTGCCCGATCTCGGTGAGAAGCGCCTGAAGTCGATGGATGAGGCAGGTATCGACGTCGAAGTGCTTTCGACCAGCGGGCCGGGTCCGGATCTGGTGCCGGGGCCCGATGGCATCGCGATGGCGCGGGAAATCAACGATCATCTTGCTGCGGCCTGCGCGAAACATCCGGACCGTTTTGCCGGCTTTGCCTCGCTGCCGATGCAAAGCCCCGATGCCGCGGCAAAGGAATTGACGCGGGCGGTCAAGGAACTCGGCTTTGTTGGCGCCATGGTCAACGGCACGACCGACGGACGGTTTCTCGATCATTCGAGCTATGACGGCATTCTCGCGACCGCCGAGCAGCTCGATGTTCCGGTCTACATCCATCCGCACATTCCGCCGGCCGCGGTTCGGCAGGCCTACTTCTCCGATCTGCCGGAAGGCGCCGGCCGCGTGCTGGAAACGGCGGGCTGGGGCTGGCACTCGGAAGTCGCTGTCCACGTGCTCCGCATGGTGGTCGCCGGAACGTTTGACAAGCATCCGAAGCTCAAGATCGTCATCGGCCACATGGGCGAAATGCTGCCGATGATGCTGGATCGCGCCAGCCAGGTATTTTCCGGTGACATCGGCCATCTGAAGCGGACGGTGCCGCAGACCATTCTCGATCAGGTCTGGATCACGACCAGCGGTATCTTCAATGAACCGCCGCTCTATGTCGCGCTGACGACATTCGGCATCGACCGCATCATGTTCTCGGTCGACTACCCGTATTCGACCCACAAGAACGGCCGAGACTTTCTCAACAAAATCTGGCTTTCGCCTTCGGATATGGAAAAGCTCTGCCACGGCAACGCCGACGCGCTGCTGAAGCTCAAGGTAGGCAAGCGCTAAGTGCGCCGCACAACGAGGTTCGGCGCAGCAAGGCTTGGCTCAGCGAGGCTTGGCTCAGCGAAGCGTGGCGCGGGCAATCCTGCCATGCGCCAAGCTTTAAATGACTTCGATCAGGTTTGCCGGTATTGACGTTCAAGCTTCGCCGGGAGGCTTGATGGACGCCAAGGTCAGCGAGGGCTTGCCGCCGCCGCAAGCAGGTGCGTCCGCAGCGCCGGTCATTGAGCGCGAGCCGCTCACGCATAGTGAAAAGCGCATCATCGCCATCAGCATGATGGTGCCGGTGTTTCTTGGTTCCGTCGATCAATCGATCATGGCGACGTCGCTGCCGACGATCGGACGCGCGCTCAACGACGTGCACAATCTGCCGTGGCTGGTCACCGCCTATCTGATCGCCGCGACAGCGCTCACGCCGCTCTATGGAAAATTCGCCGATATCCACGGCAGGCGTGCGGCGCTGCTGATCGCGCTTGGCATCTACATGTGCGGCTGCATCGTTTCAGCCACGTCGGGAACGATGCTGATGCTGATCTTCGGCCGCCTGGTGCAGGGGTGCGGTGGCGGCGGTCTGACGGCCATTGCACAAATGGTCCTCGGCGACATCGCGTCGCCGAAGGATCGCGCGAAATACTACATTTTTTTCTCACTGGCATTCACGACCGCCGGCGGCTGCGGGCCGCTGCTCGGCGGCTGGATATGCGACCATCTGGTCTGGTGGATGATCTTTTTGTGGAGTTTTCCGCTCAGCATCCTCGCCGTGGTTTTGACACTGACAATGTTGCGGCGCTTGCCGCGATACGAGCGGCCACATCGCCTCGACTTCCTCGGCGCGCTGCTCATCGTTGCGTCGAGTTCGTCCTTCATGTTGGCGCTCAATCTTGGCGGCGTTCGCTATCCCTGGTTCTCGTCTCCGGTTATCGCGCTGCTGGCCTGCGCGCTTGTAGTCGGAGGCGGTTTTGTCATGCGATTGCTGACGGCGCAGGAGCCGCTCATTCCGGTCGCGGTGCTGGCTGACGGGAGCGCACGGCTGGCGATGATCGGGCATTCGTTTGGCTGGGGTGCAATTTTTTGTTTGAACATTTTCCTGCCGATGTACCTGCAAAGCGCTCTCGGCTGGTCAGCGACGGCGTCAGGTGCGAGCGTGATGATCCTTATGGTCACGCTTAATGCCACTGCGGGGCTCTCCAGCCCGCTCATCGGACATGTAAAGCGCTACAAGCTGTTGCCGAACATTCTGCAGGTTCTGTCCATTGTTTCGATTCTGGCGCTTGCTTATTTCGCGGACGGGCTCACGCCATTGCAACTCCAGATCATACTGTTCCTGATAGGGATTGGGTGGGGTCCGACAGCGCCGCTGACCCAGGTCATGCTGCAGAACACGGTCGCGCTGCATCACCTTGGTTCGGCAATCGGCACCATGAATTTCGTCCGCACGCTTGTGAGCACAATTCTCGTGGCAGTGTTCGGCGCCGTGGTGCTTGCGAATGTGTCGGTTGGCGGACCGCCGCCGGCACGCTGTCCAAGGCGCTCGATGGTGCTTCAGTCGCGATTTTCGTGCACGTTTTTATCGGCATCGCCTGTACGATGGCTGTCGCGTTTATCGCGATGCTGGTGATCGAAGAGAAACCGCTCGAAGCGACCATGCCGGCGGCGCGGCGATAGCCCGCGCCGGGTCGCGCTTGCCTCTGGGGCGGCTTCCGCGCAATTTGGGCAATGGTACGGCATTCCGCCAGCGCGTGGCTTGCCGAGGGGCATTCACAAGATACTGAAAATAAATGACTTTCGCTGAAATCGACGGTAACCCTTCGGGCCGCCCGGCAAAGCATCACGGCTATTTGAACCTTACAACCCGGACGCGCGACCAAGTGGGTGAGCTGACCTAGAGCGATGCAGGCACCGTCAGACGAAATGCTGATTGGCCGTATCGCGCGCGGCGACAAGCTCGCGATGCAGGTGCTGTTTGCCCGGCATCATGTGCGGGTTTTTCGCTTCGTTCTTCGCCTCATGCGTGACGAGATGGCGGCGGAGGACGTGATCAGTGAAGTATTTTTGGACGTCTGGCGTCAGGCCGGCCGTTTTGAAGGCAGGAGCGCGGTTTCGACATGGTTGATCGCAATCGCGCGCTTCAAGGCTCTCTCGATGCTTCGCAAGCGGCGGGAAGAGGGTCTCGACGAGGAAATGGCGGAAACGATCGAGGAACCGTCGGACGATCCGGCGCTTGCAACCGAGAAGCGGGATAAAGGGGAAAAACTGCGACAGTGCCTGGCTGCATTGTCGCCCGAGCATCGGGAGGTCATCGACCTGGTCTACTACCACGAGAAATCGGTGGAAGAGGTGTCCAGGATCGTCGGCATTCCGGAAAACACGGTCAAGAACTTCGCATGTTCTATGCACGCAAGAAACTCGGGGAATTGTGCAAGGCGGCGGGAATTGATCGAGGGTGGCCGTAATGACAAGTGAACAAAATACCGAACCTACCGAGATCGAAGCCTTGCTGCCGTGGTATGCTGCGGGCACGCTGCGGCGCCGCGACCAGCAACGGGTCGAGGAAGCGCTACGCAATGATCCCGCTCTCGCGCGGCAGGCCGAACTTGCACGCGAGGAACTTGCCGAAACGATTTCGCTGAATGAATCGCTCGGCGTGCCGACGGCGCGCGCCATGGACCGGCTGATGGCGGCAATCGATGACGAGGCGCTGGCCGCGCGCAAACGCGCCTCGGCGCGCGTCGTTGCCGGACGGTTCGCGACTTTCATCGCCAGTTTTTCTCCGCGCACATTGGCAATCGGAGCGGCGGTTGCCTGTCTGGCAATTGCGGTTCAGGGCATCCGTGCTGGTGAGTGTGTTGACCAAGTCGCCGGTCGCACAAAATCTGGCGGCCGACGCGGCCCGTGGTCATGGTACCTACGCGATGGTGCGCTTTGCACATGAAGCAAATGCGGGCGAGATCACGCAGTTCCTGGAGAATTACCAGGCTACACTGGTCGACGGGCCGCGGCCCGGCGGGTTCTATCGCGTACGGCTTGGCGGTGACTAAGCTCGCCAAGGAAGAGTTTGTCCGGGTCGTCTCGCGCATGCGGCACGAACGGGTCGTCGCGTCCGCGGAGCCGGTTGAGCCTTCTGACCAGCCCGAATAGACGGTAGTACTATACCGTAATTCAACCTTAGGCTGCTGCGTTTTCCCTGCAAACTGTAAGTCCGGGCTTTGAACCATTTCGGTACTGAGACTGACTAACGAAGGACGGACCTTTTGATGCCGTCATCGGCCCGCATCCCCCGACGCTGGCGCCGATTTTCCAGGCCCGCCCGGACTCGTCCCCACCGGGCGGGTCTTCATTTGTGCGCCCAATAACCGGAAAGCCAAACGGCGCGGGCCAAAGCGTGGCCGTAGTGTCGCGCGCTCGCCGTTTCCCCTTTACGCCCTTCTGGAAACATGCGGAGATTGGCCCGCGTTTGGGGGAACGTTTGTGAGTTCTGAAACTGTCCTTGAGACAGAGGATCTGACCAAGGAATTCGCCGGCTTTGTTGCGGTGCGCTCGGTCAATCTGCGCGTCGCGCGCGGCGGCATTCACGCGCTGATCGGTCCAAACGGCGCCGGCAAGACCACGGTCTTCAACCTTCTGAGCAAATTCCTGAGCCCGACCCGCGGCCGCATCGTATTCGACGGCCGCGATGTCACGACGCTACAACCGGCCGACGTGGCGCGCCTCGGACTGGTGCGTTCTTTTCAGATTTCCGCGGTGTTCCCGCATCTCAACGTGCTCGAGAACGTTCGCATTGCCCTGCAGCGCAAACGCGGCGGCTCGTTCGATTTCTGGCGCTCCAAGCGCGTGCTGCATGAGCTCGACGATCGTGCCATGACGCTGATTAATGACGTCGGGCTTGCGCCTTTTGCCAATGTGCTGGCGGTCGAATTGTCCTATGGGCGCAAGCGGGTTCTGGAAATCGCAACCACGCTCGCGCTCGATCCCGAAATGCTGCTGCTCGACGAACCGATGGCGGGGATGGGGCACGACGACATTGCCCGCATCAGCGCGCTGATCAAGTCGCTTGCGGAAAAGCGCACGGTGCTGATGGTCGAGCACAATCTCAGTGTCGTCGCCAATCTGTGCGATCGTATCACCGTGCTGACGCGCGGCCAGGTGCTCGCCGAAGGCGACTACAAGACGGTGTCGGAAAATCCGGCGGTGCGCGAAGCTTATCTTGGGACCGGCCATGTCTGAGACACGTCCGATGCTCACCATCAACAATCTCCAGGCCTGGTATGGCGAGTCACACATTCTTCATGGCGTCACCCTCGATGTGCAGCCGGGCGAAGTCGTAACGCTGCTTGGCCGGAACGGTGTCGGCAAGACGACGACACTGAAGGCGATTATGGGCATCGTCGACAAACGCACAGGGTCGGTGCGGCTCGAGGATCGCGAACTCATCAAGTCTTCCTCCGACGCAATCGCGCGTGCCGGCATCGCTTTTTGCCCCGAGGAGCGCGCGATCTTCTCCAGCCTCGACGTGAAGGAGAATCTGCTGCTGCCGCCGCAGGTGCGTCCCGGCGGGCTCGATCTCGATCGCATCTTTGCGCTGTTTCCGAACCTGCGCGAGCGGCTCAACAGCCAGGGCACAAAGCTCTCCGGCGGCGAGCAGCAGATGCTGGCCATTGCCCGTATCCTGCGCACCGGCGCGCGGCTGTTATTGCTCGACGAGCCGACCGAGGGTCTCGCTCCGGTCATAATCCAGCAGATTGGCCGGACCATCGGCACGCTGAAGGCGCAGGGCTTCACCATTCTGCTGGTCGAGCAAAACTTCAATTTCGCCGCGACCGTTGCCGATCGCTACTACGTCATGGAACACGGCCGCATCGTCGATCATTTTTCGACCTCTGAACTAAAGGCCAATATGGGGAAACTGCACGAGTATCTCGGAGTTTGATAGGCTACGCGGACAAGCAGACCGCACAAGGGAGGTTGATAATGAAATTCGCAAGGGATTTGGCATTGCCGACGGCAGCGTTGCTGGCGACCTCGGCGCACGCGCAAACGGTCAACGTGAAGATCGGCGTGATGAGCGACATGTCGGGGCTCTACGCCGATCTTGGCGGCCCCGGATCCGTCACCGCCGCGAAATTGGCGATCGAGGATTTCAATCCGGCGGCGCACGGAATGAAAGTCGAGATGGTCACCGGCGATATGTTGAACAAGCCGGATGTCGGCGCCAATCTCGCCCGGCAATGGTACGACTCCGGCGTTGACGTGATCATCGACGTGCCCAATTCCGGCGTCGCGCTCGCCGTCAACGAAGTCGCCCGCGAAAAGAACAAGGCATTCCTGGTCTCCGGCGCAGCAAGCTCCGATCTGACGGGAGCGAAATGCTCCCCGGATACGATTCACTGGACCTACGACACCTGGATGCTGGCCAACGGCACCGGAAAGGCGCTGGTCAAAACCGGCGGCGACACCTGGTTCTTCATTACTGCGGATTACGCATTCGGGCACGCGCTCGAGCGCGATACCACAGCGGTCGTGCAGGCCAACGGCGGCAAAGTGCTCGGCAGCGTGAATGCGCCGCTCAACACCAGCGACTTCTCCTCCTATCTTCTTCAGGCTCAGGCTTCGAAGGCGAAAATCATTGGTCTCGCCAATGCGGGCGGCGACACCATCAATTCCATCAAGCAGGGCGCCGAGTTCGGCATCACGGCCGGAGGCCAGCATTTCGCCGGTCTCCTGGTGTTCATCAGCGATGTGAATTCGCTTGGGCTGAAAACGGCCCAGGAGCTTGTGCTGACGGAGACTTGGTATTGGGACATGAACGACGCCAATCGCGCCTGGACCAAGCGCTGGCAGGCGGAACGGTCCGGCAAGTTTCCGACGATGGTGCAGGCCGGCGTCTATTCGGCGACTCTGCATTACCTCAAGGCGGTCGCCGCGCTCAAAAGCAGCTCGGACGGCAAGGCCGTTGTCGCGAAGATGAAAGAGATGCCGACCGACGATCCGCTGTTCGGCAAGGGCTCGATCCGCGCTGACGGCCGCAATATTCATCCGGCTTATCTCTTCGAAGTGAAAAAGCCCGAGGAGTCCAAATATGCCGGAGACGACTACACACTGCGGGCCACCATTCCCGCGGAGGAAGCGTTCCGGCCGATCAAGGACGGCAACTGTCCGATGATCACCAACTGATCGCAACAACGATAATGGGCCAAAGGCCCTCTCAGGGAGGATTGGTCGATGAAATCCATAACGAGCGCGGCAATTGCGGGCGTCGTGCTGGCTTGTTTTGCCGGTACGGCGCAAGCCCAGACTCAACGTGAAGATCGGCGTGCTCACCGACATGTCGAGCGTGTACTCCGACGACAACGGTGCCGGTTCGGTCGCTGCGGTCAAAATGGCGGTGAAGGATTTCGATCCGGCCGCGCACGGCCTCAATGTCGAGGTCATCAACGCTGACCACCAGAACAAGCCGGATATCGGCGCCTCAATCGCCCGGCAATGGTACGATTCCGGCGTTGACATGATCGTCGACGTACCGACGTCGAGTGTTGCGCTCGCAGTCAACGAAGTAGCGCGTGAAAAGAACAAAGTGTTCCTGGTCTCGGGCGCGGCGATTTCCGATCTCACCGGTCCGAAGTGCTCGCCGAATACGGTGCACTGGACTTACGACACCTGGATGCTGGCAAACGCCACCGGCAAGTCGATCGTGAAAGCCGGGGGCGATACATGGTTCTTCATGACCGCCGATTATGCCTTCGGCCATGCGCTCGAGCGCGACACCACGGCGGTCATCACTGCCAATGGCGGCAAGGTCCTCGGCAGTGTGAGCCATCCGCTCAACAACCAGGATTTCTCGTCGTTCCTGCTGCAAGCCCAGCAGTCCAAGGCCAAGATCATCGGCCTTGCGAACGCCGGTGGCGATACCATCAACTCGATCAAGCAAGGCTCGGAGTTCGGTATTGCCGCAGGCGGCCAGCAGTTCGCCGCGTTGCTGTTCTATATCGGCGACGTGCAGGCGCTTGGTCTTAAGGTCGCGCAAGGCCTCGTGCTCACCGAAACCTTCTACTGGGACATGACCGACACCACGCGGGCGTGGAGCAAGCGGTGGCAGGCTGAAATGCCGGGCAAGTTCCCGAACATGAATCAGGGCGGCGACTATGCCGCAACGCTGCACTACCTGAAAGCAGTCGCGGCACTGAAGACTAAGGATGACGGCAAGGCCGTTGTCGCCAAGATGAAGGAAATCCCGACCGACGATCCGGTATTCGGCAAGGGCTACGTCCGCGCCGATGGCCGCAAGATCCACGCGGCCTATCTGTTCGAGGTGAAGAAGCCCGAAGAATCCAAGTATCCGGGCGACGTCTACAAATTGCGCACGACGATCCCGGCGGAAGAAGCCTTCCGTCCGCTTAAAGACGGCGGCTGTCCGCTGGTTACCAACTGATCCATGTGGCCTCTCCCCGCGCTCGCGGGGAGAGGTTTTTTAGCGGTAGCGTTTGATGTTCCAGATCTTCGGTGTTCCATCCCAGGCGCTGTTCGGGCAATTGCTGCTCGGCCTGATCAACGGATCGTTCTACGCACTGTTGAGCCTGGGTCTCGCCGTGATCTTCGGCATGCTCAACATCATCAACTTTGCACACGGCGCGCTCTATATGATGGGTGCGTTCGCCGCTTACCTGCTGCTGCAATATCTCGGCATCGGTTATTGGGAGGCGCTGGTCATCGCGCCGATCGTGATCGGCGCGCTTGGCGTGGTGATCGAGCGGCTGTTCCTGCAGCATCTGCGCAATCTCGATCATCTTTACGGCCTGATCCTGACCTTCGGTCTGGCGCTGATCATCGAGGGGCTGTTCCGCAACATCTACGGTTCGTCCGGTCAGCCCTATTCAGTGCCGGAATCACTTCAGGGCGGCCGTAATCTCGGCTTCATGTTCCTGCCGAACTATCGCGCCTGGGTCGTGGTGTTCTCGGTCGTCGTCTGCTTCGCCACCTGGTACGGCATCGAGCGCACACGGCTCGGCTCGTATCTGCGCGCCGCGACCGAGAATCCGACCATGGTGCGCGCCTTCGGCATCAACGTGCCGCGCATGATCACGCTGACCTACGGTTTCGGCGTCGGGCTTGCGGCGCTGGCCGGTGTAATGGCGGCCCCGATCTACAACGTTTCGCCGCAGATGGGGTCTGACCTAATCATCGTGGTGTTCGCCGTCGTGGTGATCGGCGGCATGGGCTCGATCATGGGCGCCATCATAACCGGCTTCGTTCTTGGTATCGTCGAAGGCCTGACCAAGGTGTTTTTTCCGGAAGCCTCCAACACCGTGATCTTCGCCATCATGATCGTCGTGCTTCTGGTGCGGCCGGCCGGGCTTTTCGGACGACGCGCATGACCGAAAACCTTGCCGATTCACAGGCACTGCTGCCGCGCCGCGAAACGGCTTGGACATTTGCCGTCGCCTTCGCGGTGATGCTGGCGTTCTTCACGATTGCCCCGTTCATTGTCTATCCGGTCTTTCTGATGGAGGTGCTGTGCTTCGCGCTGTTTGCCTGTGCCTTCAACCTTCTGATCGGCTACGTCGGCCTGGTGTCATTTGGCCACGCGCTCTATTTCGGCTGGGCGAGCTACTTTTCGGCCTATGCGGCGAAGTCGTGGGGCTGGCACCCTGAATTCGCGGTGCTGCTCGGCACTGGTGTTGCCGCCGTTCTTGGTGCGATCGCCGGCAGCGTCGCCATCCGCCGCCAGGGGATTTACTTCGCGATGATTACGCTGGCGCTGGCGCAGATGATGTATCTGGTCGCGTTGCGCGTGAAGATGACCGGCGGCGAAGACGGCATCCAGGCGGTGCCGCGCGGTCGGCTGTTCGGCCTGTTCAATCTCGCTGACGACATGACGATGTATGTCTTTGTCACTGTGATTGTGCTGGCCGCGTTTCTGCTGATCTATCGCATCATCAATTCACCGTTCGGCGAAGTGCTCAAGGCAATCCGCGAAAACGAACAGCGCACCATCTCGTTGGGTTACAAGACTGAGCGCTACAAGCTCGTCGCCTTCATCCTGTCTGCGGCGCTGGCGGGGCTAGCCGGCTCGCTCAAGGCGCTGGTGTTTCAGCTCGCATCCTTGACCGACGTGCACTGGAACATGTCGGGCGAGGTCGTGCTGATGACGCTCGTCGGAGGGCTTGGCACCGTGTTCGGGCCGGTGACCGGGGCCTTCCTGATCGTGGCGATGGAGAACTATTTCTCTGCCTTCGGCCAATGGGTGCTGGTGATTCAAGGCGTTATCTTTGTCGCCTGCGTTCTGCTGTTTCGCCGCGGGATCGTTGGCGAACTGGCGCACGTTTTGCGCATCAAGCTCTAAGCTTCGACAATTTGCTGAAAGGAAAACTCAGATGAGTGCGGAAGCGCGTTTGAAGGAACTTGGCATTGTGCTGCCGTCGGTGCCGAAGCCGGTTGCCAATTATCTGCCGTATCGGCTGGTTGGTAACGTGCTTTATCTCTCCGGCCAGGGTCCGCGGGACGAGAACGGCAAGCAGCTCACCGGAAAAGTCGGGGGAGGGATCAGCATCGAGGAGGGCTACCGGCGCGCGCGCATCGTTGGCCTCGGTCTTCTGGCGGCGACGCGCGATGCGCTCGGCTCGCTCGATCGCGTCGACTACGTCGTCAAGCTTCTCGGCATGGTGAACGCCACGCCGGATTTCAACAACTCGCCGAAGGTGATCAATGGTTGCTCAGACCTTTTTGTTGAAGTGTTCGGCGAGGCCGGCCGACATGCCCGATCGGCCGTCGGCAATGTGATGCTGCCGAACCAGATTTCCGTCGAGATCGAGGGCGTCATGGCGGTGAAAGGTTAACGCCGAATCAAAATTCGCACGGAGTTATCCACAAACTGAAAGTCAATAAAAACGTCCAAATAAAAGCCAAATCTATTTGTTTGCTCGAATCAAACAACAAAATAGACATGCTGAAGCGCTGACTTTACGGGCGCTTCTGGCTGTCTCATGTCGGAACGGCAAAATCTCCCGTACGACCAAAATCTCCCGTACGACAATGTCGCGCGAAAATGGCTCGCACTGGCGGAGCGTCGGTACGCTCACTTCATAGAATTGTCGGATACCGGCCGCTGGAAGCACTACTACACATATCCAGAACTTGAGCGGGAAATCCGTAAAGCGTCCGCGCTGTGCGAGCAGTGGGCGATCAATGCCGGCATCGTGCGGCAACAGCATCAGCAGGCTGCCGAGTAGCGGATCGGCAAGCGCGTAAGCTGTTTTAGCTGCTGCCGCAGGCTTTCTTTCCCAGACTTGACTTACTGCGCCGCACTGGGGCATCGATTTCGACGCGCCGTTCGGCGCTTATCCACAGGTTTGCCCCGTCCGCGGCCCTCAAACCCCAAAGCGTGATCAGCCATGACGAGTGCCTTGTTTTCGCCGATCCGGCTCGCCGGTCTCGAACTGCCTAACCGCGTCGTTGTCGCTCCGATGTGCCAATACAGCGCCGACGACGGCGTCGGTAACGACTGGCATATGACCCATCTCGGTATGCTGTCGAATTCCGGCGCCGGGATGCTGGTGATCGAAGCAACCCACGTCGAGCGCCGCGGCCGCATCACCCATGGTTGCCTCGGGCTCTATTCCGATGCCTGCGAGGCGGCGCTGGAGCGCATCGTCTATCACTGCCATCACATCGGCTCGGCAAAGATCGCGATCCAGCTCGCGCATGCCGGCCGCAAGGCGTCGTCGCAACGGCCTTGGGAAGGAGCCAAGGCGCTTACCGCGGCCGAGGATGCGTGGCAGACAGTCGGCCCGTCAGCGGTCCCGTTCGGGCCGGGATGGCATACGCCGCACGCCATGAACGAAGACGACATGGCAAAGGTGACCGCGGCATTTACTGACGCGGCCAAGCGCTCGCTGCGCGCTGGCTTCGACGCCATCGAATTGCACTTCGCTCACGGTTACCTGCTGCACAGCTTCGTTTCGCCGTTGTCGAACAAGCGCAACGACGCCTACGGCGGCTCGTTCGAGGGCCGGATGAAGTTCCCGCTTGAAGTCGTGCGTTCGGTTCGCGCCGCAGTGCCCCGCGAGGTGCCGCTTGGCGCCCGCATCACTGGCACCGATTGGGTCGATGGCGGCCTTACCGCTGACGACGGCGTCGCCACGGCCAAGGCGCTGAAAGCCGCAGGCCTCGATTACATCGACGTGTCGTCGGCGAATATCACGCCGGAGAGCCGCTGGCCGGGCGAGGCGGGCTTCAATGTGCCAATTGCCGCGCGCGTGCGCAAAGAGGTCGGCATCGCTACTCGTGCCGTCGGCATGATCGCCGGCGCCAAACAGGCCGAAGAGATCGTCGCCAGCGGCAAGGCCGATATGGTGGCGATGGCGCGGGCCTTTCTCGACGATCCGCATTGGGGTTGGCACGCGGCGCAGACTTTGGACGCCGAGGTGGTGCGGCCGCCGCAATATGTGCGCACCGCGCCGAAGCTATGGCCCGGCGCTGCCCTGCGCGGGTAAGGTGACACAACCGTAACGCTGCGCCAGCAGTGCCGGCTCGACGCCGAGATAGTAGGCGAGCCGCAGCCGCCACATCAGCAGGATGGTGCGGACGATGCCGTTCCGCTCCCAGCGCCGGCCGGACGTGACCGCCGGCGTCGCGATACAGAACGGCCGGCACAGGCGTTTGAGCCGCCGGCTGATCGCGATGTCTTCCATCAACGGCAGATCGGGAAAGCCGCCAACCGCGATAAACGCTTCGCGCGTGACGAAAATTGCCTGATCGCCGGTGGCGATCCCGGTGAGGCGCGATCGCCAGTTGATCATGCGGGCGATCACGGCCAGGAAAGGATGCCGTCCGGCGATGCGCAGATCGAAGCGGCCCCAGGCGCGGCGAGTCAGCGCCGCGGCGATCAGCCGGTCAGCATCTCTGGGGACAAGCGTATCGGCGTGAAGGAAGAGCAGGGCGTCTCCGGTGCCGAGCTGCAGCGCCGGCGTTCAACGGCGCGCCGCGGCCTTGCGGTACGGTGATGACGCGGTCGGAGAAAGGCTCGGCCAAGTGCGGCGTGCCGTCCGTGCTGCCGCCATCGGCGACAATGATCTCGGCGCCACGGTTGCGCAGCGGCGCAAGCGCCCGCAATGCGCCGACGATGATCGCGGCCTCATTGAGCACCGGAAGCACGATGGTGAGTCGACGCATGATATGAGAATGCTACAGGGTTGCTCGTTAGGAGCAACGTACTGGAAGGCTGAGGATGAACGATCCGGTTCTGGTCGAAGTCATTCGCGGAGCGCTGGTCGAAAGCCGGCATCGCGGCGCTGTTGCGGTTGCCGACACCGAGGGAAGTCTCGTTCTTGCGCTCGGCGATGTTGCCGCTCCGGTTTTTCCGCGCTCTGCGGTCAAGGCGTTGCAGGCTCTGGTGCTGATGGAGAGCAACGCCGCGAATCTTTTTTCATTCAACAATGAGGAACTGGCCTTGGCCTGCTCCTCACATAGCGGCGAGCCCGGCCATGTCGCGGCTGTCGCGCGAATACTGGCAAAGGCAGGTCTCGACACCTCGGCGCTGGCTTGCGGGACGCATTGGCCAGCCTCGGAAACGGCGACCATCGAACTAGCGCGGGTCGGTCAGCCTTCAGCGCTGCATAATAACTGTTCGGGCAAGCATGCCGGATTTCTTTGCGCCGCCTGTGCGATGGGTGCTGATCCCGCAGGCTACTGGAAGTCTGATCATCCGGTGCAGCGGCAGGTGCGCGCGGTGCTGGAGGATCTGACCGGCATCACGCTGAGCGATGACCGCCGCGGCATCGATGGTTGTTCGGTTCCAACTTGGGCTATTCCGCTGCAAAGTCTGGCACACGCTTTTGCCAAGTTCGCAACCGGCCACAAACTTTCGCCTGTGCGTGCTCGCGCTGCTGTGCAGTTGCGCCACGCCTGTGCACAAAAGCCTTGGTACGTCGCCGGCACCGGTCGGTTTGACACCGAGATCATGGAGCTCTTCGGCGCTCGGATTTTCGTCAAAACCGGCGCGGAGGGTGTCTACTGCGGCGCGCTGCCAGAACAGGGCCTTGGCATCGCAATCAAGTGCGACGATGGCGCAAGCCGCGCGGCACAGGCGATCATGGCGGCGCTGATAGCGAGATTTGTGCCGCTCTCGGATTCCGAACGCATTGCGCTCGGTCCTTTTATCCATCCGACATTGCGCAACTGGAACGGCTTTGATGTCGGCCTGCTCAGAGTGACGGCCGCGATCTGATTGGGACCGGAAAGCCTAACCTTCCTAGAGCTTCTTCAAATTCGCAGCGGCAATGACTGTCGCCCAGGTCTGATTTTCATTGGCGAGTTGCTTGGCGAATTCGTCTGCTGTCGAACCGACCGACGCAAAGCCGAGCGTTGCAATACGTTGTGCGATGTCGGGCTCGGCGAGAACCGCGCGGGTTTGTTCGCTGAATTGGGCAATGATGGCCGGTGGCGTTCCGGCCGGCACGAAAATGCCAACCCAGCCTTCACCTTCGAGGCCGGGAAAGCCGGCTTCCGCGATGGTCGGCACGTCGGGGAGCGCTACAGACCGGACTTTGCTCATGGTTGCGAGCACGCGCAGTGATCCGCTTTTTGCGAGCGGCGCTGCTGCCGTGAGCGATGCAAAGCACACTTGCGTGTCGCCCGCGAGAACCGCTTCCGTTGCCGGACCGCTGCCGTTGTAAGGCACATGGACTATGTCGAGGTTAAGCTTCTGCTTGAACTGCTCACCCAGCAGATGGGACGGCGTACCCACGCCGGCGGAGGCGAAGCTGAACTTTCCCGGCGTTGCGTGAATGAGCGCGGTCAGCTCCTTGACATCGTTCGCCGCCACGGACTTGTTCACCGAAAGCGCGGTCGGAAATCCCACGGCCAGCGACACCGGCGCGAAGTCCTTGAAAGGATCGTAGTGTACGGTCTCATAGAGGATCGGATTGATCACATGGTTGTTGGCGGTGATGAGGATCGTATAGCCATCGCCCTCGGACTTTGCCGCCTTCTCAGTGCCGATATTGCCGCCGGCGCCGGCGAGGTTTTCGACAAAGAATTGCTGGCCGAAATGCTCGGAGAATTTCTGGGCGATCAGGCGGCCAAGAACATCCACCGGGCCGCCGGGGCCGAAGGGCACGATCACCCGAACAGGGTGGGTTGGAAAGGCTTCGGCAGAATAGGCGCGCTGTGCCGCTGACAGAACGACGGCGCTTGTTCCAAGCTGGAGCGCCCGACGGCGAGAAAGTTTCATCAAAAATACCTCAGGTTGTTTCCGCCGACCTTGCAAATTCCTGGCCAAATCGAGCGAGCTGGCAAAACTGGCCCTTGATGATGGAAGATAGGTAGCGGCCGCGCTTCGGGCCACTTCGCGTGATGCGATCACAGACTTAACTGTTAATGCCGGCTTGCGGAGACCAAAGCGATGAGCAGCGCCTCAGCGCCGTTAAGAAGTCCAGCGAACGAAGGTGTCCGCCGTTTTCCATGCTTTCGACGCGGCTTGTTGCTGACCGGCGGAATGTGGACGAACTGGACCAGAGGCCGGCCGCCTCGCGCACGTTCCAGCGCCCGCCAAAAGACATAGTTGCACAAGTAGCGTCCGGCATCGCGTGACTGGCGCGACGCCGCGAGCCGGGTTTTTGCCGCGCCCACTAGTCGGGCGAAAGGCGCGTTGCCTTTCAGTACCGGCGGCGCGCCGAGTTCGATCACACCTTGTTGCGGGCGGTGGCGGCTGGCGTCAGGAAACAGGACCGAAATTGCGTTACGCGCTTGTGTCTCGACACACAGCTCGCGGCGGCGGCCCGCAACGCCGAACAGCAATACGATGTCGGGTTTTCGTGCGAGAAGTTTTGGCAGTTCGCGATCGACGGACTCGTAGCTGGTGGCAAACACATGCACGGTGCGATCGAGTCCGGCAAAGGCCGGCCGTTGCCGTCGCGCCAGTGTTTTCGCCAGAATTGCACTTGGATTGACCGGTGCGCCGGGGAAGGGGCCGAAGCCTGTGATCAGCACAAACATTATAAGAGTCCAAGCATCTTACAGCCGGAGCATCCCGGCGATTTTTTCGACCGCGGAAGCGGGCGCCAGTCGCCCGGCGGCGACGTCGGCTTCGATCTTCGGCAAGGCCGTTTTGACACCGCGATCTGAGCACAGCGGCGCGTAAAGCCTCTCCTCCAGCATCGACCACATCCACTTTACCTGTTGGGCGCCGCGCCGGTCTGCAAGCTCGCCGGAGGCGGTGAGCCGTTTGCGATGATCGAGCACGTGATTCCACAGCGCGTCGATGCCGTCACCCTTGAGCGCCGAGTAGGTGACAACCGGCGGCGTCCAATTCGGCGAAACCGGCGCGAGGATATGCATTGCGGCGCCGTATTCTGCCGCCGTCAGTTTTGCCGGCCCCAGATTGTCGCCGTCGGCTTTGTTGATGGCGATCATGTCGGCGAGCTCGATAACGCCTTTTTTCAAACCTTGCAGTTCATCGCCGCCGCCAGGCAGTACCAGCACAAGAAAAAAATCGGTCATGTCGGCGACGGCGATTTCCGACTGCCCGACCCCGACTGTTTCGACCAGGATGGCGTCGTAACCCGCCGCTTCGCACAGCAGCATGGTCTCGCGTGTCTTTGCGGCGACCCCGCCGAGCGTGCCGGAGGATGGCGACGGCCGAATGAAAGCATTAGCGTCGATGGCAAGCCGCGCCATGCGCGTCTTGTCAGCCAGGATCGAACCGCCGGTGCGGCGCGACGACGGATCGACTGCCAGCACCGCAACCTTACGGCCCTGCTGCGTCAGCATCGAGCCGAGCGCGTCGATGGTCGTCGATTTGCCCACGCCCGGCGAACCGGTGATGCCGACGCGCACGGCTTTGCCGGTTGCCGTAACCAGTTCCTGCATCAAGGCTGCCGCACTGGCGCGGTGGTCGGCGCGTTTGCTTTCGACAAGCGTAATCGCCCGGGACAGGACACTGCGGTCGCCGGCGCGGATGCCTCTCGCGAGGTGCTTAATGTCGGGTGACGTAGAGGAGGAAGCCATTATGAATCATCGATAGGTTATAAGGCATCCTACATCGTGCCCGGTGTTTTGCAGTCGCTATTTAGCCATTCGCAACTACGCCGGCGCGAAGAAAATTGCTCAGGCCTCAAAGAGTGTCTTTCTGAATTGACAAGCCGTGTTCGCCGCCGGGCCGCCAATATTGGTCTTGGAATGACCCCGTTACCGCCGAATTCAGGCCGCATCTCGTCGCTGACATGGCCGCCGACGCGCGGGGTGCATGTTTTGCGCGCGTCGGGTGTTAGCACGGGAGACAGCAATGAACTGGGACCAGATTGAAATCAACTGGCTGCACTTCAAGAACCAGCTACGGCACAACTGGGTGAAACTGACGGATGAGGACATCACCCGTATCAGTGGACGGCGCGACGAACTGGTTGCCCGTCTGCAGGACCGCTACGGCTTTGCGCGTGGGGAAGCGGAGCGCGAGGTCGGCGCCTGGATGCGATCACAACGCCATGCTGCCTGAGCATGTGACGGTTAAGGCAATATGGCAAATGCGCGGGCAGGGAAGCCGAGGCCCTTCTCCACCTTCGGCCAGGTCACGACGATGACCGCACCGGTTTCCGGGACCTTGTCGAGGTTGGCCATTACTTCGATTTGATAATGGCCATGCTGCAGGATGTAGGTCTCGGAATCCATCTTGTCCGTCGTATCGGTGTCCATGGCTTCGTGCCCGCTCGCCGTCACGCCGCGCTGCGTGTAGAGATATTTGATCGTCTCGAAGGCCCAGGCCGGAAACGGCTGGCGCTTGAAGCGTTCGGGATTGGTGTCCCAATCCTTGTACATGTCGGTGCGTAACGCGGCGAAGCTGCCTTTCGGCACGCGGCCGTGCCGCGCCTCCCAAGCTTTCAGATCGGCCACCGAAAACGCGTGGTTGGGGTCTTTGCCGAGGTAGGGCGTATCGTCGAGCACTACCAGCGGCAGGATCATCTGCTTGAGCGGTATCTGATCCATGGTGATGCCGGTCTCGTCGAAATGTGCCGGCGGATCGACGTGGGTGCCGTATTGCCCGACCATCTCGTAATAGGTGGTGCGGAAGCCGTCCTTCGGAATGGTATAAGGCTCGTGCGTTTTCGGATCTGAGGCCGGCGAGAACTTCGCCTGGCCAAAGCCAGCCCACACCGGCGTCTCCGGGCCAAAGCCGTGTGTGAGATCGACGAACGTCTTTGACGCGATGACCTGGTAGGCGCGGGCGAGATCGGATCGGTCGCGGGCCGAGGCGGAAACCATCGCCGGCACGCATAGTAATGCCGCCAGTACGGCTAAGCGGAAATAGGCCAGCATTTGCCCCTCGCGTTTCAATCCGGCAACGGAATGAATTCTGTGTCACCCGGCACGATGTCGAACCGGCCAGCCTTCCAGTCGGCCTTGGCGGCTTCGATGCGGTCCTTGCGCGAGGACACGAAATTCCACCAGATGTGACGGGGGCCGTCCATCGGTGCGCCGCCGACGATGACGAAATGCGCGTCGCTCGAAGCCTTGATCGCGACGCGGTCGCCAGGCTTGAGCACCAGGAGCCGCTCTGGACCGTGGCGGTCTCCGCTGATTTCGATTTCGCCGGAGATCACATAGACTGCACGTTCTTCGTGGTCGGCATCCAGCGGCATTGTCGCGCCGGCCTTGAGTATCACATCGGCGAAAATTGTTTCCCATGAGGTTGCGACTGGCGACCGTAAGCCGTGCAACGATCCTGCAATCACGCGCAAAGTCATGTCGTTGGTTTTAAGCTCAGGAATATCGGTGGCGGCGGTGTGGGCGAAGGCCGGGGCCTCCTCTTCGTCTTTCATTGGCAGCGCGACCCAGAGCTGCAGACCGTGCAGCGGCTCGCCGCCGTCACGGTGGTCGGCCGCGGTGCGCTCCGAATGCACGATGCCGCGGCCTGCCGTCATCCAGTTTACCGCGCCGGGGCGGATCGGCATTGCGGTGCCAAGGCTGTCGCGATGCACGATTTCCCCGTCGAACAGATAGGTGACAGTGGCCAGTCCGATATGCGGATGCGGCCGCACGTCGACGCCGTCGCCGGCCTTGAACACCGCCGGACCGAAATGGTCGAAGAAGATGAACGGCCCGACCATGCGCGAGCGCGCCGATGGCAGAGCGCGATGCACCTGAAAACCGCCGAGGTCGACCGACCGCGGCACCACGACCTGCTGGATGATGTCGCTTGCGCCCGCGTCGCCGAGCTCGGGGTCCTTGGCAGGGAAAAAGCTCATACTCTCCTCCTCGCAGCGGTGTGAACGCGCTACTGGCGCGGAAGGAGATTAGCGGAAGTCTGTGACCGCCGTCAGAGGGCCAAAAAGCAAGGTGGCGCCTACTGTTCCATTTTAGCCTGTGCCTTGGCCCGTGCCTTAGCCCGTGTCTTGGCCCGTGCCTTGGACTTCGCCACCACGTCGGCGATGAAGCGGGGTTGCGCGAAAGCAGCGACGTGAACCTCAGGGGTCCAGTATTGCGTCTTGAAGCTGCCGGCTTTTCGATAGCGTTGAGCGATTGTTTTCGCCGGGTGCTGCCGCAATCGCTTGTCGTTGGAGGCAAAGCCCATCGCCATGTGGCCGCCGATATAGACCGGGATCGCGGCGACATAGCAGGTTGCGTCAGCGAATAGCCGGTTGAATTTCGACATCGTGCCGGCAAGTTCTTTCTTCTGAAAAAACGGCACGCCGTTTTGCGTCACCATAACGCCGCCTGTTTTCAGACGGCGCTTGCAATCGGCATAGAATTTCTCGCTGAACAGAACTTTGCCGGGACCTTGCGGATCGGTGGAGTCGACAATGATAGCGTCGAAGCGGCGATCGGTTTTGGCGACATATTTGGCGCCGTCGCCGATCGCGCTTTCAAACCGGCTGTCGGCGAAAACCGGCCAGGCGAATTCGGGGAAGTGCTCCTTTGCGAATTCGATCACCTTGGCATCGATTTCGACCTGGACGAGGTGCTTCACGGATCGGTGCTTGAGCACTTCTTCGGCAATACCGCAGTCGCCGCCGCCGATGATGAGGACGTCACGCGCTTTGCCGTGCGCGAACAGCGGCACATGCGCCATCATTTCCTGATAGATGAACTCATCACGCCCCGAGATCTGGGTGACGCCGTCCAGCATCAGCATCTTGCCAAAATACGGCTGCTCGAACAGCACGAGGTGCTGGTGTTCGGTCTGCAATTCGTAGAGCACCTTGTCGGCCCGGTAGCTCATGCGAAAACCGAGATCGTCGAACAGCGTCTCGGCGATCCAGCGTTGCTTGCCTGCTATTTTTCTCTTGTTCGCCATTCTTTTCTTGTTGGCCACGGCAATCCTCGGGCCTGCAGAAATGAGGCCGAAAATGGAAACGGCCGGGACTTACACCCGGCCGCTTATTTTTGGCAAATGGCGGGAACGCCTAAGCGTCCTGTCCGCGCAGCAATTCGTTGACGCCGACACGTTTCGCCGAAAATGCCTCTTTCAGTACCGGTACACAGGCATCGGGATCGGCCGAACCGCACATGAACACGTCGAGCGCGGCATAGCCGATTTCCGGCCAAGTATGAATCGAGATGTGGCTTTCCGCCAGCACGGCAACGCCGGAGACGCCGCTTGGCTGGAAGTGGTGCAGATGCATGTGCAGCAGCGTCGCGCGAGCCGCGTCAACGCAGCGCCGCAGCGTCGCCTCGATGTGCTCGATGTCGTTGAGCCGCTCCGCGCCGTGCAGGTCGATGATCAGATGTGTGCCGGCGCAACGCACGCCGTTGCGGAGCGCAA
This sequence comes from uncultured Alphaproteobacteria bacterium, assembly GCA_963739945.1. Taxonomy (GTDB): domain Bacteria; phylum Pseudomonadota; class Alphaproteobacteria; order Rhizobiales; family Xanthobacteraceae; genus BOG-931. The sequence continues at coordinate 215,516 of CAVUCN010000002.1, forward strand.
AATGATCATGGCGCGCCTCCGCCTGTGCTGGAGAAGCGACCTTCAATGCGGCCTTTTTGGCTTCCGTTCGGGCGGTACCTGGGACATCCAAGCCCTTCACCGATCGCAAGAGGGCATTCTTTGCCATGCTGCCTCTCCAATCAGAATAAGAACCCGAGATGCCGGCGAAACCGGCGCCACGGAATACGAAAGCCGCCCCGATCAGTTTCACGCAACTGACCAATAGCGGCAAGGTCCCGACATAAATGCAATAGCCTGCAAGTCAAGCGGATTCTGCAAGAAAACCTTTAAAGCTCTGTCACGTTCCATTTATCGACGCGTTCGTCGGCGCGCAAAAACGGCGCTCTGACCTGCTTGCTGTACGCGTGAGCGCGGATAAGCTTCGAAGCCGCAATATAGAAACAAAAGTGAGAGCAGGGATGGACGCCGAACTTTTACGGAGATCGACGACGCTGCAGAAACCTGCGTGGCGCAAACATTTCGGCTCATGTGCCTGCTGCGCGCCGGTGGCGGAGCCGCCGAATAAGAGGCGGCGAAATTTTCTTGTCGGCGGCATCGCTGCGTTGGGGCTTGGAGCGTCAGGAACGAAATTCGCCGTCGCGCAGCCTGCTGTGCCTTCAAGAACGCGCATCGACGTTCATCATCATTATTTGCCGCAGATTCAGGCCAAGGCATTTGCCGACAGTCACGTCGGTAATATGCCGAAATGGTCGCCGCAAATGTCGCTCGACGATATGGACAAAGCCGGCGTGCAGACGTCGGTGTTGTCGCTGGTGCAGCCGGGCGTCTGGTTCGCTAACGGTACGGTTGAGGCATCACGCAAGCTCACGCGTGAATGCAACGATTACGGCGCTCAATTACGCAAGGATTATCCGGGGCGCTTCGGTCTGTTCGCGGCGATCCCGCTGCCCGACACCGAAGGCAGTCTGCGGGAGATCGAATACGCCCTCGATGTGCTCAAGGCTGACGGCATCGGCCTCTACACCAGCTACGCCGGAAAATATCTCGGCGATGCTGCGTTCGTTCCGGTGTTCGAGGAATTGAACCGGCGCAAGGCGGTGGTCTATACGCATCCGGTTTCACCGGCCTGCTGCAGCAACATGATCGGCGGCGTGCAGGATGGCACCATCGAATATGCAACCGATACCACGCGCACGATCGCGAGCCTGATTTTTGGCGACGGCGGCACCACGTTCCGCTGCCCGGATATCCGTTTCATCTGGTCTCATAGCGGCGGTACGCTACCGTTCCTGATCGGCCGCTTCATCCGCCAGACCACGATCAAGAAAGATCCGCGCATGCCGGACGGTCCGGTGCCGGTTGTAAAAAGGTTCTACTACGAGATCGCCCAGGGCAACCTGCCGGGCCAGTTTGCGGCGCTGTTGAAACTCATCCCGGTGTCACAGCTAATGTTCGGCTCGGATTATCCGTACCGGGAAGGCATCGAGGCGGTTGACGGTATGAACGATTACCCGTTTAGCGACGCCGACTGCGTATCGATCAACCGGGAGACGGCGCTGCGTTTAATGCCGCAACTCGCGGGATAACTTTTTGCGGCTGCGAAATGGTTCCGCGGACTCCGCTTGGTCACATTTTAGTCCACGGACCGGCTATAATAGCGGTGATTTGGCCGAACCTCACGGTTCGGCGGCGCGACTAATCACGGGCCGCAGTGGCGGTGCAGAGGAAGGGAGAAAGAACATGATGCGCACTTTGGGGGCAGGGGCATTCCTGTCGCTCGCGGCGTTGATGCCAGCGCAGCAGGCAGCAGCGCAGGATCCGATCGGTGGCGCCATTGTCGGCGGCGCGCTCGGCGGAATTATCGGCGGTGCGGTCGGCCGCGGCGCGGGCGGCGTCGTTGCTGGAGCGGCGATCGGTGCGGCAACCGGCGCCATCATCGCCAGCGAAGCGGAACGTCGCCAGGGCGGATATTTTTGGTGGCACCGCGGCTGCTATTACCAATATCCAAACGGCGCCTGGGTTCAGGTCGGGTATAATTATTGCGGCTACTGAGTTCGCGCTGTTGGCGCGAATTAGCCGTTGACGGCGACGGCCAGCGCAGCCCTTGGCTCTGCCGGCTTTTTCGTTCGCGTCCGGAAGAAGCCGAGGACGCGCTTTGCGGTTTCAAGCTGCAATTTGTTGAAGCTGGTCAGCGCCTGCTCGAGGTCTTCGGCCGACATGCCACGATCGGCGGCCCGCAACAGCAGAATTGCTTTTGTCGTGGTCGGCGACAGCCGGGCCACCTTGCACAGGATCAGAATGATTTCGGCGCCGGGATCGAGCAGAGCGCGTTCGACGACGTCGATCGGAGTGTCGCACAAGATCGACAGCGCAATCGCGGTTTCCTCGAATTTGCGATCCTTGGCGTATTGGTAGATCTCGGCCTCGCCGATGCGGCGGATTCGGTTCTGCCGTTCGACTTCCGCTTCCGCAGCGGCAAAAGCCGGCGAGGCATTGCGGACCTCGCTGCGAATGCTGCCGACAACCTCCGCGAGCACTCCCTCGATATCGGTGGAGGCTTGCGGATTTTCGGCGACCAGACGCGCGCGCACCGCGTTCGAGGCTTTGTCGAGCAGCATCAGGAAGTGAGGTCGCGGAATGTCGTTACGGGTGCCGACTTCGCTTGCCAAGGCGTCGTCGCCGTTCGAGCGATTGACGAGGATGCGAAAGCCGGCGTCGGAGAAGCGAGCGCCGCGGTTTTTTACCACCGAATGGATGACGTCGCGATCACCGCGCTCGACCAGGACGTCGGTGACGGCTTCGCTGAGCGAACCGCGTTGCGAGATGGCGAAAAGATGTTGCTGGCTCTTCGAGGTCGCTGCGGCGAGCAAGGTATGTTCGTTGAGACGCTCGGAGCGGATCGAGGATGGGGCGGGCGACTTCAATGTCTTCATCGGACGCGAGCAGCGTGACGACATTCAAGGGTGCGTTTGCGATCGGCGCCAGGCGGTCCGCAAGCTTGGCGCGCGCCTTGGCCTCTATCGTGCCGATCAGGCGTCCGATTACGTCATCGAATATGCTGACCTGATCTTCGGAAAAGTGCGGCGCACCGTTGATGAACAAATCGGTGACGCTGGTCAGGATCTGGTTTCGACGATCGAAGCTGCCGGAGGAAAGCGCGGTTTCAAGCTCTTCGAGGAGAGGAACGGAATACATGGTACCGCGCAATGCCACGCCATTGAATTTGCGTTGAGAATGCCTTCGGAACGGTGAACAAACCGTTGTTTGGCAGCCCATAACCGCGCAGAAAACGGTTAATCAAACGCTAATAGTGCGCCGGGGACCGGTATTTTTCCCTCTGGGCACAGGGACTGCGCTGCATATCCCGAGACTGGGGCTTCAGCGCCCGCGAAAGACACCCATCCGGTTATACACCTCGGCGGGCACGCGATAGTCGCGCAGCACCGGCCGTGGGTCGCGCAGTCCGATCGCCTCGCGCTGGACGATAAAGCACCATAGGGCGTCGCTCGCTTCTGCGACCAGACGGGAGCGGGTTGCATCCCGCTCGCCGTTGTCACGCTCGTATTCGGCCAAAGCTGCCAGCGCTGTTTCCAGCGCCCGACCCAGGCGGCCGAAGGCCGAGACCTGCTCCTGCGCGATCTCGTAATCGAGGGCCGCTATCCGCGACATTCGCGAACTTGAACTGGGTGAGGGTGGGCGTAAAGTCATGGCAACACGATATTTGCCAACAAGATAATCGGCAATTTTCAGCCGTTATCGCTCCCGGAGGAAATCATGCGAAGACTTGCCGCTGCCGTCCTTTCAGTCGTTGCGCTGACGGGCGCGATCGCCGGCGCCCAGATCGGCACGGCCCTGGCGGACGACGCGCTCAAGGTGGCAGTGCCGCAAAAAGGCGCCTGGGACGCCGGCATCGCCGAGCTCGGCAAACGCGGCGGCATCTTCAAGAAGCACGGCCTCGATCTCGATATTCTCTATACAGCGGCAGGGCCAGAATCGATCCAGGCCATGATCGCAGGCTCAATCGATATTTCGGTTGCCGCCGGCGTGTCTGCGGCGATCGGCACCTTCGGCAAGGGTGCGCCTATTCGCATCATTTCGAGCGAAATGACCGGCGCACCGGACCTTTACTGGTTCGTGCCTTCGGATTCGCCGATCAAGACCATCCAGGACATGAACGACAAGACCGTGGCGTTTTCCGCGGTCGGTTCGTCGAGCCATGGCTCGTTGCTGGCGCTGATCGCGCAGTATCACCTGACCGCAAAGCCGACGGCGACCGGCAATATCGCCTCGACCATCACGCAGACCATGACCAAGCAAGTGGACGTCGGTTTCGGCGCCGCGCCGTTCGGTCTCGATCTGGTGGAAAGCGGCAAGGCGCGCATTATCGCCACCGGCAACGACGTCACGGCGCTGCGGACGCGCGCGGTGCGCGTCAATCTCACCGGCGCCAACACCTTGCAGACCCGCCACGACGCAATCGTTCGCTTCATGCAGGCCTACAAGGAAACCGTCGACTGGATGTACTCCAATCCGGAAGCGCTCAAGGTTTACGCCGAGTATTCCGGTTTGCCGGATACCATCGTGCAGCGCGTCATCAAGCTTATTCCGAAAGAAGCCCTGCAAACCGATGAAGTCAAAGGCATCAACGACATCATGACTGATGCCGTTACCCAGAAGTTCCTTTCGGCACCGCTGACACCGGACCAGCTCAAAGAACTGATCCAGGTTCAGAAATAATGGCTTCTGGCGCTTCCAGCTTACTGGCGTGTCCAGGTTACGATGCTGACGCCGGCGGCAGGATCGAGTTCCTGCCGCGGGCCGGACTGGAGCCCGTGCTGCATCAGGACGTCCTCGGGTGAGGCATTGGGACCGACCGCGCTGAATACCGGCCGCCCGCCCGGTATTTTCGCCTTTACGGCATGTGACAGGTAGAACCGGTTGTAGAGCGGCAGGAACATACTGAACACGTCGGTCCCGCCGATGATGGCAATCGTGCCATCGGTGACGCCGATGTCCGCCAGCGCCTGCTCCAGCGTTACGCCGGTCGGATTCCAGAGTATCGAATTGGGATGCGCCGGATCGGGAGCGGTTGTCGCAATCTGCCGGCTCACCACCAGGCGTTTGCGGCGATCGGCGCGCGGGCCGCCTTCGTGCGAATGGCGGCCGTGAACGATGGCCTCGGCCTGATCGAGTCCGCCCTGAAAAAATTTCTGATCGGCGTCGTTGCGGATGGAGTCCGGCATGACGCCGTTGGCGTCGGCGATCATGCCGTCGGCCGATACGATCACGTAGCCTTCAATACGCAGCAAGCGGTCACAGGCTCCTGTCTTGCGCTCTTAAAAGACTGCAAGATAACGCAGCAGCGAAAGGATGCCGAGGATGATCACGATCAGGCGCACGATCTGCTTGGCGCGGCCATCGATCGGCAGCATGTTCACCAGATAGAGCACGAGAATAACGACCAGAAAAGTGATTAGCGCGCTAATGAGAAGATCCATGTGGCCTCGCCCTTGGAATGGAATACGGAAATACCCTCACGCGTTCCTGAAGTCGTCAATCAGGTTAGCAGTTCTTGAGTTTGAAGTCCTTGTTCAAGAACTGATGAGGCAGCAGATAACGCGCATTGCGCCCGTTTCGTTCCCACTATGCCGCGCTCTTGCCGGTCCGGGCGGGAAGTATCAGCGATGTCAGCAATGTCAGCAGCGCGAGCACGCCGGCGATGATATAGACCTCATGCAAAGCACCGGCGATCGCGTCGCCCAGATGCGCAATGGTATCGGCGTCGAGGCCTGGCCGTCGTTCCGGATCGAGCAGGCGCTCCAGTGTTTCGGCGGCGCCCGGCCCCTGTTGCGCAACGCCGTAATTAAGGATCGCGCCGCCGATAGCCGCTCCGATCGACTGGCCGATTGTGCGCGAGAACAGAAAGGAAGCGGTGGCGACGCCGCGTTCGTTCCAGCCGACGCTTGCCTGCATCGAGAGCAGAAATGTCTGGTTGCAAAAGCCCATGCCGAGCCCGACCAGCATGGTTGCCGAACCGAGCCAGGCAAAAGAGCTGTTGCGATCAAGCGTGATAAGCAGCGCGGTGCCGCCAATGAGCATCAGTGCCCCGACGATGCCAGTAGCTTTGTAGGACACCATGTTCATGAAGCGCGCCGCGACCACCGCACCGACGCTCCATGACAGCGATTGAATACCGATGGCCGAGCCGGCGAAGGTCACGCTGCGTCCCATGCCGGCCTGAACGTAAGTCGGCAGAAACGCGATCACGCACATCAGCAGCGCGCCGATGGCGAGGCCGCCGAGATTGCACTCGGCCATGATGCGCCGGCGCCACAGCCGAAACGGCACAATCGGCTCCGCGGCGCGTCGCTCCTGCACGACGAGCAGTGCCAATGCGACAACCCCGCCGCAAAGCAGAGTCGTGATGATGGTCGGGGCAAGGTCTTGCAATTGCACCACCGTCATCAGGACTGCGCCGACGCCGATAATCAACAGCAATGAGCCGAATACGTCGATCTGGTGCGACCGCACTTCGATCTTTTCGGAGAGCGAGCGCACCAATATGACGATCGCGACGATGCCGATCGGCAAATTGATCCAGAATACGAACGCCCAGTGGATGTGCTGCACGATGAAAGCGCCCAGCACTGGTCCGGCAATGGCCGCGATCCCCCAGACACTGGAAAGCCAGCCCTGGATCCGCGGCCGGTCGGCGGGCGGATAAATATCACCGACGATCGTCGTCGCCATCGATTGCAGCGAACCTGCGCCCAGCCCCTGCAAGGTGCGGAATACCACAAGCGCCGCCATGCCCCAGCCTTCAAACGCCCAGGTGAAGCCGCACGCGGTCGAGGCAAGGAGAAAGAGCACCGAGCCCCAGACAAACATTCGCTTGCGGCCATAGAGATCGGCGAGGCGGCCGTAGACCGGTGTCGAAACTGCTGCGGCCAGCAGGTAAGCGGCGAACACCCAGCTGAATAGATGAAAGCCGCCCAACTGGCCGACGATGGTCGGCATCGCCGTCGCGACGATGGTCGCTTCGACGGCCGCCATGAAAATCGACATCATGCAGGCGAGCGTGACAAGCCGCCGCCGCGTGAGTTGGGCCTTAATATCTGTGGATGAAATAGCGGACATGATTCCCGGAACGCGCTGCCTTATACTGCCGCGCCGAGGGAGGCGACAATGAACGAACCCGCAAGCCTGATCATGCTGCAATTCTTGGCTTGGGTTGCCGACCGGCCGCGTAACTATCGCGATACAATGGAGGCCTGGCACAGCACCTGCCCACGTCTGTCGGTGTGGGAAGACGCCGTAATCGAAGGCCTGGTGCGGCTCGAAAACAACGCCGGCCGTGCGGTGAAGCTGACGTCTCGCGGCAGCGAAATATTGGAAAAATCAAAAGCAGAAGCGCTTTGAAGGGGAGTGAGATGCCGAAATCCGGAAGTTTGCGCGCAAGCGCCGGCGCATTGTTTGCCGCCTGTGCCTTGCTCGTTACAGCGCCGGCTCGCGCCGAGGTCAGCGAGGTTCGTCTCGGTATCCAGTATGGCCTGATCTACCTGCCGGTCGTGGTCGCCGAGGCGCAGGGTTATTTCGCCGAAGAAGCCAGGAAAGCGGGATTACCGGGTCTTAAGGTGACGGTGCAGCGCTTCTCCGGCTCTCCCGCAATCACCGACGCCGTGCTCTCCGGCAACATCGATGCCGGAGCCTTCGGCACGCCGGGTCTTCTCATCGCGTGGGAAAAGACCAAGGGCCATCTCGGTGTCGAAGGCCTCGCGGCGTTGGGCGCCAATGCGTTCGTGCTGATGACCAACAAGCCGGAGATCAAGATTATCGCCGATTTTGGCGACAACGATCAGATCGCCGTGCCGGCAACCACTTCGCCGCAAGCGGTGGTGATGCGCATAGCGGCGGAAAAGACATTTGGCGATTTCCGCCGCCTCGACAAACTCCTTGTCAGCATGCCGCATCCCGATGCGACCGCGGCGTTGCTCTCCGGGCGCGTTATCGCCGGTTATGTCGCGACCGCGCCGTTCATCGCGGTGCTGCGCAAAAGCGACAAGATCCACACCGTAACGACGTCGAAGCAGATTCTCGGCCAGGAGATGACCGGCGTGGCGATGGGCGCACCGAAAGCTTTCGTCGATGCCAATCCAACAGTCGCGAAAGTCGTGGTTGCGGCGATCCAGGACGGCATGGACTTCATGGCCAAGGATCCGGGAAAATCGGCCGAGATGTACATTGCGTCGGAAAATTCAAAGACGCCGAAGGACGATATCGTCGGTATGCTGACCGATGGCTCGATCACTTATTCGGTGGCGCCAGCCGGGCTGATGAATCTCGCCGCCTTCATGGCCAAAACCGGCGGGCTCAAATCCGCGCCGGCGTCCTGGCAGGACGTGTTCTTTCCGCTGCTCGGCAATCGCAACGGCAGCTGAATAAAATTTCAGCTCGTATGCCCGAGTTCTTTGGCGACCGCGTCAACCACGCGCGCTTCCATGGGCTCGGTCTGCGTCGGAAACACCGCCGCGATGTGACCGTCGCGCCCGACCAGATATTTGTGAAAGTTCCATTTCGGTATTTCAAGCGGACGCTCGCTCGCAGCCCATTTATAAAATGGATGCGCATTCGGGCCGACGACCTCGGCTTTGGCGGCCAGCGGAAACGTGACGCCGTATTCCTTGTTTGCGGTTTCGGTGATTTCTGCAGCGCCGCCTGGTTCTTGCCCGCCAAAATCGTTTGACGGCACACCGATCATCACCAGGCCGCGCTCGTGGAAGCGCATGTAAAGCTGCTCCAGCCCGGCGTATTGCGGCGTATATCCGCAAAGCGATGCGGTGTTCACGACCATGATCGGCTTGCCGGCGAAATCCGACAGCCGGATCGGATCGCCTTCGAGGCCGGCGAAGGAAAACGCGTAGGCGGTAATACGGCTCATAACTGCACCATCCGGAGATTGCGCCAGCGCAGGCGACACAACACCGCCTGCGAGCAGCGCCAGAAAGTGTCTGCGGTCGATTGTCATGGTCAAACTCCCGCCCGGGAGTCTAGCATAACCCCCAGATTCCCGGGAGCGGCAGCATGAATGACTATCCGAGCGATGCGCAGACCAAGGCGCTGGAATTCGTGAGCAGCGCAAGCACTTACGTTCTGATTGCGACGATCGCCCTGACCGCTTGGGTCGCTTCCGGCGTGGAGTTTTCCAGCGAAGGCTTGCGGGTGACGTCGATGGCGTGCCTTACGCTCTCCGCGGTGTTCGGCGTTGCGACGCTCGCGCTTATTCCATTGGTTCAGGAAGCGCGCCGGCCCGGCCAGTCGAACTTCGACGTTGAGGCGTACTTCAAGCTGTTCGGGCGCCGCAGCTCGCATCTCAAGGCGGCGCTGTTCCCGCAATACTTTTTGTTGCTGGCTGGTTTGATTCTTTACGTCATCGGCATGGTCAACTGACGCCAATCACGTCAGCGGTTTCACGCCTGGCTGCGGCGGAATGTCGAATGTGTTGAGGACCAGGCCGATCATCACGTAGTTGCCGACCAGCGTGACCAGCTCAATGACGCCCTCGAGGCCGAAAGCGGCCTTGGCGCGATCGAACATCGCGGCGCTCACGGTCTTGTCGGCAAGAAGCTCCGTCACAAAGTCGTAGACCAGCTTCTCATCGTCGCGCTTGAAGTCTGGCCGTTTGCGATCGCGGATGGCGTCGATTACGTCCTGGCTAAAACCTTCCTTGAGCGCCTGCGGTTCGTGCACCGACCATGCGTATTGCACGGACGCGCTACGCACCACCAGCAGGATCACAAGCTCGACCAGCCGGCGTCCGATCTTGGCCTTCTGCCGATAGTAGTTGACGAGCTTGTCGGCCGGCTCGGCAATCTCGGGCGTGTGGATCAGTACGGAAAACGGGCCGGTCAGTGTGGCGCGCGGGCGTGATTTCAGGAACTCGTCGTGCAGTTCCTGCTGCCGCGGCGAAAGGTTTTCTCGTTTTACTTCTCCAATACGCGCCATTTGGCTTTTCCCTTTTCAATTCAGCTCGGCCGAACCGTCGCCGCGGACGGCTGCGACGTAGCGGGTTATCGATCGTTGCACGACGTCCTTGCCGCCGCGCGGAATGGTTCGCTCGAACCACGCACCGTGGATGACGTCGTAATCGAACGGTTCAAGAAGCTTGCCGATCCGCTCGACCGCAGGCGCCGAGAGCGGGATCATATTCGGATAGCTTCGCATGAAGGTCACGAATTTACGGTCAGGAATCACCTGCACGATGTCGCCGGTGAGCAGCGAGCCGCGGCCGTTGCCGCCTTGCGCCCAGTGCAGCACGGTGCCGCCGGCAAAATGGCCGCCGCAGCGGATCAGCGTGACGCCGTCCGCGAGCGACAGCGTGTCGCCGTCCCAGAATTTTATCGATGGATCGGGGCGCATCACCCATTGGCGGTCGCCGGCGTGCAGATGGATCGGCGCATTGAAGGCGTGAGCCCATTCCACCATCGTCGCGTAATAGTGTGGATGCGAAATCGCGATGCCGGCGAGCCCGCCGAGAGCCTTAACGATTTCGACGGTCGCAGAATCCAGCAGCGAAATGCAGTCCCACAGAAAGTTGCCGCTGCTGGTTCTGAGCAGCAGTGCGCGCTGGCCGATGGCGAAGGCCGGCACCGTGCCGATGCCGATCAGGCCGGGTTCCTCCTCGCGAAACGTATTGGTGTACCGTCGTGCCAGCGCGTCGTGCGTGGTCCAGGTTTGGCCCGATGGCGGCACGAACTGGCGTTCTTCATCGCAGATCGGGCAGCGCGGCGGCGGCGCCTCCGATGGGCGTGAATTGCGTGCCGCAGGTGTTGCAGATGAAGGCCGGCATCGAGGTATCAGACATGAAAAGCGCGGCGCTATCCAGCGCCGCGCTCAGAGTTCTCAGCAGGCTGGTTTTAGCTCAGCACGCCGTACTTCTTGAACCATGCCGTCATCTTGGCCCAGCCGTCCTCGGCAGCGTCCTTGCGATAGCTGGGACGATAGTCGGCGACGAAGCCGTGCGGTGCACCGGGGTACTCATGGAATTCCGCGGTCTTGCCGGCGGCTTTGAGCGCGTCTTCCATCTGCTTGACCTGATCGGGCGTGATGCCGGTGTCGGCTTCGCCATAGAGGCCGAGCACGGGTTCCTTCACTTCAGCAGCGAGGTCGATCGAGCTTTTCGGCGCGGTATCGCTCTTGTCGATCAGGCTGCCGTAGAACGCGACACCGGCCTTCAGGTTCGGATTGTGCGTCGAGTAGTGCCAGACATTGCGGCCGCCGCGGCAGAAACCCATGATGCCGAGCTTGCCGGTATCGCCGCCCTGCGACTTCGCCCACGCCACCGTTGCATCGAGATCGGCGAACAGTTCGGTGTCGCTCAACCCGTTCACGATCGGGAAGAGCTGCTTCATGTCCTCGATCTTGGTCAGGTCGACGCCGTTGGTCTCGGCGCGGAAGTAGTAGTTCGGCGCAATCGCGAGCGCGCCGAGATGGCCCACGCGGCGCGTGACGTCCTTGACCCATTCGTGCAGGCCGAAGATTTCCATGCAGACGAGGATCACCGGCGGATTCTTCGCTCCGGACGGCTTCGCGAAATAGACCGGCATGTCACCGCCGCCGACCGCGACCTTCGCCATTCCGGCGTCGAGCCCCTTGGCATCGGTCTGAATGGCGTCGGCGCGTACCGGACCTGCGGCGAGCGTGTAGCCGGCGGCCGCCGCCGCGGAACTCGTCATGAAGCCGCGCCGCGACAGCGGCGGCATGACCTTCGACAGGCCGATGACGTCAGACGGCAATCTTTGAATATTCACGGAAATCCTCCCTTAGTTGTTCGGAACTGCTGTTATGGTTCCAACAATAGTATGACCACGGCACGACGCCTAGGCTGTGCCGTGTTGCCGCAGGCCATAAATAACAAATTGAAATGCGCGATTATTCCGCCTATTAGAAATTCAAACGAAGGTTTGAAAAAGGCGGAACTGATGACGCGGCCTTCCGATATTACCCGCGAGCGCATCCTCAAAGCGGCCGAGCGGCTGTTCGCCGAGCGCGGTTACGACGGCACCAGCATCCGCACCATCGTCGCCAAGGCCAAAGTCAATCAGGCTGCGATCAACTACCATTTCGAGGGCAAGGACGGACTCTATCGCGAAGTCCTGCGCGCAGCGTTCCGCGCATTGACCGAGGATCAGCTCGCGCACGGCGAGGAGATCAAGACCATGTCACGGGAGGCGGCTCTGTGCCGAATTCGTGCGCCGCCAGCTCCGGCCGCTGACGGCCCGCGATGAACTCAGCCGGAGTCTGCGGATCTTCAACTGGGAAACGGTCCGCCCGACCGCGGTGTTCCGCAAGCTGATGAGCGAGGAAGCAACCCCGTTTATGGGACTGGCGGTGGATGTGATCCGCCGGTTCCTGCCGGATGCCGATCAGCGCACCCTGATGGTCGCTGCGATCTGGCTGCTGGGCCAATGCAGCGTTTTCGTGCGCAATCGCGAGCAATTGGCCGGTCCGCCGATGAATCTCACCCTCGATGCCGATGCGGCGGAGTGGCTGGCCGGGATGATCAGCCGGTGGACCGCCGGCGGCCTAGGCGCCTAGGGCCTCCAATAAAAAGCGGGATTGCCGCAAAAATTCCTTTTTCTCGGCCAGCGGCTGCCCAGAACACATGTTTGAAATTCAATCAGCCGTTTGAAAAATGGCTTGGGAAGAAGGAGCCGGGATCATGCAGCAGGTGGCGATCGTGAAGACAGGTACCGTCCAGCATAGCGCACCCATGCTCCGGCGCTTCGCGACCAAGCTCGTCCTCGACGTGCTGCCGGCGACGCTGACCAGCATCGTCGGCGGTGTCCTGGTCGCGCATTACCAGTTCGGCCATGTGGCGCAGCGCCCGGCGACCGAGCAGGTCGCACCCGCCTCGGCGGAAATGGTCAAGCTGGTCCGCGACGAGCATTCCGCCATCATGGATTATCTCAAGGAGCAGATCGCTACCGAGAAGAGCCGCAATGCCGCGGCGGATGCAGCTGATGCTCGCGCCGCGGCAGAGGCCAAGGCCAGCGCCGACGCTTCGGCTGCGCCGCCGGTCGTTCGCGCGGTTCCGGCATCGGTTATTGCGCCGAAGCCGGTTGCTGTCCGCAGCAAGCCCGTAGTCGCCGCGGCCGTCCTGCCGCCGCATCAGCCTCTGGTTGTTGCGCAAGCAGCGCCAGAGACGATCGCCGCGCCGGTCGTAGCAACCGGCGCCGCAGCCGAAGTCGCTATTGTCGCGCACGCTCGACCTCAAGGATCACGTGGTTGGCGCCACGCTGCATGTTGTAACCGCAATCGGCGGCATCCCGTCGTGGATTGCCTCGATGGGCGATCACAACGACAACGCGGATACAACGCCGAGTGTACCGGCTGCACCGAGTGCGGCAGGGCGTTCGTTCGCCTCGTAACGCGCTAGAGCGCGATAGGCGTGCCCATGAAGTCGCGCTTGCCTACCTCAACGCCGCAGTGGCGCAGGATGTCGTAAGCGGTGGTGCAGTGAAAATAAAAATTCGGCAGCGAATTCCCCAACAGCAGCGACTGACCGGTGAAGTCGCGGGTTGCGCCGCTTGGAAACGTGATCTTGATCGGTTTGTCCTCGGTGCCGTCGATCTGTGCGGCCTTGAAGCTTTTCACGAAGTCGACCGCCTTGGCGATTCGTTCGCGCAGTTCGGCAAAGTTTGTTTCGGTGTTGGCAAAGGTCAGCGGCTCGGCGCCGGCCAGCCGTGCGCTGGCGTTAACGGCGTGATCGGTTGCGGCGCGGACCTGGCGCACCAGTGGGAACATGTCCGGGAACAGCCGCGCGTTGAGCAGCGCAGCAGGCTCGATTTTCTTCGCGTCGCAGTGGGTGGCGGCTTTTTCGAGCACGGCGGAAAGCGCGGTGAGGAATTGCACGAAAATAGGCACGGAAATTTTGAACATAGAGACGGTCATGGCTCACCTATCCAGGGAATGGTTCCGCGAATCTAGCGGCTTTGGGGCTGGCGATGAATGGCTGCGGGACTGCGGTCCGAAACGGGATAGTCGGCAGCTTCGGGTGGCATTTTACGGGTCTTTCCGCCGATTTCTTCACAGCAGGCCAACATATTGATGCAAAAGGGCAACAGACCATGTTTTTCCTGCCGGTTCTGGCTCACGTTGCGCTTGCGGGACGTAAAAATCGTGGCTAATCCCGTGCAGCTTCATGGTGAGCGACCCGGCGCTTTGACGCCAATGTTTTGTTGTGTACCGGCGGTATCAGCCGGGCGCGTTTTCACAGTCACATCGCTTTGGAGGTTGTGAATGCCGTTCGGCGGGAATTTTCATCCCGAATTGGGAGCTCTGGCGCCGGCGCCGAGCTTCATGCGTACGGCACGGATCGTCGCTGTCGCAACCGCGATCGGCGCAACGGCTGGTGCAGGCGTGGTGCTGTCGCTTGCCGGATCAAGCGGCGCTTTCGGCCCGCAGGCAAGCTCTGAGGCCGCTTCTGACAAGCCGCTCGTTATCGTGCATTCGCTGGTGCAACCCGCTGAGGCCGCGCCGGTTACCGTGCAGCCGGCTCCGTCTTCGGTCGCTGCCGCCGCAGCGGTGAACGTGCCTGCGATCGCCCCAGCGCCTGTAAATGCAGCAGCCACGACCGCCGTGGCGCCAGCAGCGGCGTCGACGAATGTGCAGCGGCCGAGTGCTGTGCCGGCGTTGCCTCCGGCCGCAGCTCAAGCTTCGACGCCGGTACCGAGTGACTCGCACACTGCATCGACGCCTGCAGTTCCGGCGAGCGTCGCCGCGCTCGCCGAAATCCCGCCCGCAACCGAATCATCCCCTGCGGCTGCGCCCGACGTGGCGACTTTCATGCTGGACCAGACCGGAGCGCAGAAGAGCGGCAGCAAGAAGCTGCACGGCACCGATCAGACACAGCAGCCGCATCCGCAAACAGCGGCTGCGAACCCGCAGTCTCCGCCGAAGAGGAAGCCGGAAGACCGCGGGCTTGGTCCGCTGCTGCGGCACCTGTTCAGCGCGCGCGCCGGGTCGACTTCTTCGAATTAAACAAAACCGCCCGCCGGTGAGGGCGGGCGGTGATCAGATCGACGAGTGAGCGAAGCTTACTTGTCCCAGCCTTTGCACCAGTGGTGCTTGATGGCGTAGGTGCCCTTGTTCTGGGCCACATCCCAGCTGTCCACCTTCACCCACAGCACCTGCGAGGTGCCCCAGGGCTTCGCGGTGTGATCGTAGTAGGCGCGGCAGTAGCCGGTGTCCTTGAACTTGACCACAGCGAAGTCAGCGCGGGCCGGACCCGTGGCGGCGAAACCGAGCGCAAGAACGCTCGCAGCGAATACGAAACGCTTCATTTTGACAGCTCCCTCTTATGCCCCCTAGAAGGCACAGTTTTCGATAATACGCGGCCAATCCGGAAACAAGCGGATTTGCGGCCACATCGTGACTTTGTTTCACGCCGTGGCCGAAAGGTTCATTACAGGTATCGGTTGCTACTTGCAGGTCCTCGCCCGGACCGCTGCATCGAATGCAGCGGATGCTGCGGCAAAGTCGGGCGCAACTGCGATCTTCGCCCAGCCGGCGCCCCATGGGGTGACGGCGGCTTCCCACCAGATCCGGCAGGTGCCGTCGGTCCATCGCACCAAGGCGTAATCGGCGCGTGCCGGTGTGGCCGCGGCAATGCCGAGGGTCAGAACTCCGGCCAAAAACACGAAACGCTTCATCGTCTGCTCCCTGTTGTGCAGGCCCTGGAACTTTCCGATAGTACGGTCCCCTGAATGCCAGACAAGGATGTCTTGCAAGTTCGCCTGCAAGCTGGCTGCAGCTTTCCGCCTTAAGCGGCGGTCGCGCCTGAACAAAAACCGAGGAGGCATGTATGCCGGAAGTCGTCGTCTATATTCTCGAAGGCCGCACGCTCGAGCAGAAGCGAGGCCTGGTGAAGGACATCACCGCCGCGGTGGTGAAGAACGCCAATACGACGCCGGAGCAGGTCACGGTGTCGCTGGTCGAGACCGCCAAGAACTCCAAGGCCAAGGGCGGCGTGCTGTTTAGCGAGATGCCGGCGCGCCAGTAAGGCCCGGTTCAACTAGCTAGCTCCAGGTCGTCTAAAACCCGGCATGCGGTAGTCGCATGCCGGCGCTTTGCCTTGCCTAAGCCACGGAAATATCCACATAAATTTCTGTTAATGCATCGCACAATTTTCTTGCTGCATTGCGGCAAATCGCCGATAATTGCTGTACGGAACGAGTGCGACAACAAAGCCAAAGGCACAGCAATGAGCGACGTTTGGGATACGAAGGACGGCCGACGTCGGGTAAGACGCGACCTGCCGACGGTTGAGGAGGCGGTGCTCGCCGCTCAGGGCCTGACCGAAGAACTCGCTGAGCAGGTCGAGATTGTGGCTTCGCTGATGGAGGTTCCGGCCGACGAGGCGAGGGGGGCGGTGCTGCGGTTCGCGCAGCGCAAGGATGTCAACCGTACAACGATCATCAGCGGTGCCGGTACGCCGCGCACAGTCGTCGTCGAGCGCCGCACGATACGGCGTCCGCTCCGACGGTCCGCCGAAAACCAAGGTTGAGCGTGGCGCAGCGCTGCTTGGCGGCGCCGGCGCCTGTCAGCTTCGGTTGCCGTGATCGGGAATAATTCCCGCCGCCACCAGGCGGTTCCAGATGAACAGCACCACTACTGCGCCGATCACCGAGGTGATGAGGCCGGCACCCTGATCCGGGCCGTAGTGGCCGATCGCCTGTCCGATAAAGGTAGCGAGAAACGCGCCGGCGATGCCGAGCAGCGTCGTTAGAATGAAGCCGCTCGGATTATTCGGGCCTCGCGACAAGAAGCGAGCGATCAATCCAGCGACAAATCCGATGATGACGATCCAGAGGATGCCCATGGCTAACCCCGTCCTTTGGTTTACATGTAAGTCCGTGCCGAGAAGCGTAGCCAACCGTAAATATGTGACGGCATTATCGCGCACAATCGGGAGGCTGGGATAGGGGGTCGCCTTGCCCTATTATTGGTGCATCCGATTTCCGGGCTTAAGCGGGCCTGCGATGACGACCAAGACTGTCGAGAAACCGCGCACCAAGGCGAAGCCGAAAACCCAGCGGCCGCCGCTCTATAAAGTCATTCTGCTCAACGACGATTACACGCCGCGCGAATTCGTCGTGCAGGTGCTCAAGGCGGTATTCCGCATGAACGAAAGTCAGGCGTATCGGGTCATGATGACGGCGCACCAGCGCGGTGCCTGCGTCATCGCTGTCTATGCGCGCGACGTCGCCGAAACCAAGGCCAAGGAAGCGACCGAGCTCGGCAAGAGCAAAGGCTATCCGCTGTTCTTCACCACCGAGCCGGAAGAATAGCGCGGCGCATCCGGGCTTTTTTACGTTAGCGCGGCCTGTTCCCGGCTGCCATTCCAAAATTGAAGATCAGAATTTTGTGATGTGCGCGCGATGGCGGTTTTCGCTAGACCGCATGCAAGGGCGCGGATGGGAATTTGATTGCAATGGATCAGGCTAACCGCGACCCTGCCTTCACATACTGCTTTCGCCTCTGCCGCTTGGCTCGATCGCCTGCAGCCTTATGCGTTGAGCATCCTGCGCATCATGGCCGGGCTGTTGTTCATTGAGCACGGCATGTCGCGGCTGTTCGGCTTTCCGTCACCGCTGCCGACGCCGCCTGTGATGACTATGTACTGGTTCGCCGGCTGTATCGAGTTTGCCGGCGGCATTCTGGTGTTGCTCGGGCTGTTCACGCGTCCCGCGGCCTTCATCATGTCGGGCGAGATGGCGTTCGCGTATTTCCTCAGCCACGCGCCACGGGGGTTCTTTCCGATTCTCAATAACGGCGACGGCGCGGTCCTGTATTGCTTTATTTTCCTCTATCTGGCGTTTGCCGGCGCCGGACCGCTCAGCCTCGACGCCTTGCTCTGGCGCAGGCGAGCGTGACAGCGAACGACTTGCAGAAGCTTATTTACCCTGGATCGACAGGCCGCCCGGGCCGACCTTGATGTCGAGGCCTTCGGGCTGGTGGCGGTCCTGATAAAGCTGATAGCCCATCGCGGCGACCGCGATCACCAGCGCGCCGATGATCAGGAAAAGCAGGTTGTTGCGGGTCATTGTTTCGAATCCCTCTGTGGCCTTACTTTAGACTGCGGAACCTCAAGGCGCGACTCGGCGTAGAGGCTGGGACAACTGAAAACTGTGTTGACTGCCGATTGAGTGCCGAAGCCAGTTAGGCGAAACTTTCACCCGGAATTGAAGTCGCGCGGGGAGGGAACAATGCGGTTCGTTGGCGTCGGGCTGGCTTTGGCATTGCTGGCGCTGGTCGGATTTGTTGATGCCGCCGCCGCGGTCGGACTTGGCCAGCCTTGCGGCGGCACCGCGGGCTCCGGCTGCGATGCTGGGCTCTATTGCGAACTCACTGCCGGCGGCTGCGGCAACGCCGTCGCCGAAGGCAAATGCGCGGTCGCGCCGCAGATCTGCAACATGATCTACGCGCCGGTCTGTGCCTGCGGCGGCAAAACCTACGGCAACGATTGCGAACGCCGCCGCGCCCGCGCGCAGAAAGCGAACAACGGCCGGTGCGGCTTCGGCGGCTTTCGCCCGCCGCGTGCCGAGCCGGATGCCAGCAAAAATCAGTAACGCTATTTGACGCCGAGCAGCTCGACGTCGAACAGCAGCGTCGCGTTCGGCGGAATGACGCCGCCGGCGCCGCGCGCGCCATAACCGAGCGCGGGCGGGATGATCAGCGTGCGTTTGCCGCCGACCTTCATGGTGGCGACGCCTTCGTCCCAGCCGCGGATCACATTGCCGGTGCCGATCGAAAATTCGAACGGCTCGTTGCGATCGACCGACGAGTTGAATTTCTTGCCCTTCACGCCGCCTTCGTAGAGCCAGCCGGTGTAATGCATGACGCAGGTCTGGCCGGTCTTCGGCGAAGCGCCGGTGCCGGCTTTGACGTCGATGATCTTCAGTCCATCAGGCATGGTGACGATGTTTCCTTGAGCATGAGCGGATGAAATGGTGGCTGCCGCGGCAGCGGAAGCGGCGAGAACAGTCAATGTGTCACGACGCGTAAAAGCGCGCATGAAGGCTCCTTCGGATTTCGCGCGGACACTAACCCAGGTGCTCGCAGCAAGCCACCGATCTTCCGGCGGTATTTATTTCGCCGTGAACTGGGTCGTGAATTTGGCCGTGAACTTGGCAGCTACCTGCCACGACGAATACGCGGATCGAGTGGACGCAGATGTTCGAGCGATTTTTCTCGTTTAACGACCGCCTGGCGCGCCTGCCGTTTTTCCTGCGCGGTATCCAGGTCGGTATCGCCGCTGTTGTGATTTTCTTTGCCAGCCTGCCGTTGTTCATGAATGGCGGCCGCGTGCTGTGGTGGGCGGGTATCGCTGTCGTCGCCGTGGCGGTCGCGGTGCTCGGCATCTCGACCGTGTCGCTCACCGTGCGCCGCCTGCACGATCTCGGGCTGTCCGGCTATCACGCGATCTGGGTGGTGGCCGCCGACGCCGCTTCGGAAGTGCTGTCCCACGGATCGACCAAAGCGGTGCTGTTCAGTCTGCCGCTCGCCGCCATCGGGCTTTGGCTGATGGTCTGGCCCGGCAATAAGGACGCCAATCGGTTCGGCGCGGTTCCGGAGTGAGTTCTGCGGCTAGCGGCTTATGCGCGGCAACTGCGTGAAACGGTAATGATCGCGGATGCAGGCGTTGAAATAGGTGCCTTTCGATGCCGCCTGCAAAAAGCCTGCATAAACGCCGCGCGGCACGTCGTAGTAAACGTAGGTATTGCCGCCGGCGAATGTGATCTGCAACTGATGCAGGAACTCGTCGTACTCGATACGCAGAATGGCAGTCGACGTGACCGTGGGCATAAGCGGAATATTTGTGCGGAGCGCCACGGAATCCAGCGGCGCTTGTCGCAGGCAGCGTCGCACGTTGCCGCTAGTTCCGCGTGATTGGCGCACCGGTGTCGAGGAACGCTACAGCTGGGCCGTTCGCATCAATCTGCGAATCCGTGACACCGGTCAGAATGCAGCCGGCGATCACGCCGAAGAGAAATATCGCGACAATCGCCGTCGCAATAAGCCCGGACTGCGGCGGCGGCTGATAACTCGCGCTCAGCTGCTTGTCCAAAAGTTCCTGGTCGTGCTGATCCATCTGTAATCTCGTCAAATACGAAGAAATGCCAAGATAAAACGCGCGGAAACTTGAAGCGTTCCACTGCGGCTACCGACAAAAACTGTGAATGCCGGGAGACGGTGCGGAACAAGTTGCCGATTCTTCGATTAAATAGCGTAAGCGTCGTCCTCACTCGGCAACGGGCACTCAGGGCAACGGTATGTCAGTTTCAATCGCGGTTCCCGCCACGGATCAAGACAGTAATGATCCGGTGACATTCCACCGGATTTTGCAGAGCACGATTGGCGACGGATTGAAGGCCTGCTACGAGCCGCCGCAAAAACTTTCGCACGGGTTGTTCGTGCTGATGTTGCAGCTCAAGGAGCAGGAGTGGCGCGACAAGGCCGTAAAGCCACGCGCCAAGACTGCGAAGCCGCGCGCCAAGACTGCGAAGCCGCAGAAATCCGCTGAAGCATTGCTCTGACGCGGCAAGTCTTGCGAAGCGGATTGAATATTTTCCTGCGCCATCCGCTGGCGAGATGTTTCACTTTTGCAGTTTAGCCGAGGCGAGCGCCGCCGCTGTTTCAGGCGCTGCGGCGTCCGATGACCGGTAGGCCATGCGGGCATGGCCGACGCAGTAGGTGAAGCCGGTGATCGCGTCGTTGCCGCAATAGGCAAAATCGGCCGACATCGGATCGCCGAGCGGCCAGCGGCAGGTGCGCTCGGCAAGTTCGGTCAGCGCGCAGGGATGCACGCTTTCGACCGATGCGCCAAGCGCGATCGGTGCGCCGCCATCGGGTGCTTGCAGGCAGGCGAGCCGAAGCAGCCGGCCCTGCGACGGAGCCCGCGGGCGGCCGGCGCGAGGAGGGCAGCTTTGCGCCGGCGCACCCGCGGGCCGCCCCGTCGACAGCCCCAGCCGATGGATTTTTCCGATCACCGCGTTGCGGCTGACGCCAATCTCGGCGGCGATCTCGCTGCAGGTCAGTCCGGTGACGACACAATGGCGGAGCTGCTCGATGCGCTCCGCGGTCCAGGGAGAGGTAGTGGGGAGGTGGAGGTAGCAACAGACATAGTATGGCCCCGTGTTGTGACGGCCGTTCTGGGCCGCCGGCAGGGCGAAGGCTGCGCGCATGTGGTTTCTGCGCAGCCGGCAAGGCATCGGGCGTCATTTCGGCGAATGACGGCGGCCAAGCGCCATCGTTCACCGAGCCGGATTAACGCCTAAGGCATTGACGGCTCGTTGCTTTTTCGGCGGACCCGGTTGCCGAAAACTGCCGGGCCGCTTTAAGCATGTTGCAGCGAAAACCTTCGCCGAGGGGGAAACTTGCACGATTCGATTCGCATGCCAAGAGTTTTAACGATATTATAACCTAGTTATAATCAGGGATATTCAATCCCAAGGTACTTTGTCCAATGGCGCGACCGGAAAACCGTTCGGAGGCGCGGGCCTTGAGCCTGACGCTGCCGATCGAGACCTTCAATTATCTCGCTCTGCTGGCGACGCTGGGGAAGCTCGGCCGCACCGAAAACGAAGTCGCTACCCACATCCTGGTGCGCGAGGCCTATGCGATGATCGAGCGGCGCTTCCACGAGACGCGCATTGCGCCGCCGAGCGACGAAGGTTGAACGTAGCCCGATTGCCCGCGCGCTTTTGCCGGTGATAACTGTCACCACGTAATCGCGTTGGCATGCGCCAATGCAGCAAGCGGGGTGATCGCAATGGCGCTCGTATCTAACGCCGCGTGGCAAGAGCGTGTGGCGGCGCTGCCGGTCGAAAGTTTTGACGCCGGTGAAGCGGTATTCGCCGAAGGCACCAAGACCGGGCGGCTGCTGGTGCTCAAAAGCGGCGCGGTCGGCATCAGCAAGAGTGGCACCGAGATCGCGCGCGTGGCCGAGGCCGGCGCGGTGTTCGGCGAACTCTCGGCGCTGCTCGATCTGCCGCACACCGCCGACGTGCACGCGCTGGAGCGTTCCGAATTCCATGTCGCCGACGCCGCGGATCTGCTGAACGATCCGGCGGCGCTGCTGTTCGTCACCACGGTGCTGGCGCAGCGCGTGGTCGGCGCCAATGCGGCGTTGATCGAACTGAAACAGCAGATCGAAGCCGGCGCACCGCCGGGCCTGCTTGAAGCGACCGCGGACAAGATTGTCGGAATGCTGAGCGCGATCGGCTCAGGCTACATCCGCGCCGGCGCCGGGATCACGGGTTATCCGTTTCAGTAGGCCTCTTCGTTATTGCGAGGAGCGGTAGTGACGACCCGCCTACGCTCGCAAGGCGAGCTTCGGTGGGTTTGAGTCCGCCGAAGCGCGGAGCGCGTAGGTGGAAGCAATCCAGGGGCCGCTTGCATAAGCGCTGGATTGCTTCGCTGCGCTCGCAATGACGCACGGAGCGTAGCCGTTACTTCGCGCTCGGCAGCAACAAATCTTCTTCGTTGAGCAGTTCGCGAAGGTCGCCGATCGCTTCGATCGCGTCTTCCTCGGTGGCGACGGCTTTCAGCCGGTGCCACACTTCGCGCCACGGCTCCGGATGGCCGATGCGCATCGCCTCATCGACATAGTCGTGAGCGTCTTTCAGCGTTTTCAGGTGCCGCGGCTTCGGCTCATCCTTGATGACGAGCGGCGGAACGATTTGAAAATTGTCCATGGCGGGGAGTGTAGCGCGGATCGCCCGTTGCCGTCACCCTCAGGCGCGGTGACCGGCGGCCTCATCCGGGTATTCGCTCAGCATCGAGCGCAGCGCCGCCGTACCCGCGCGCTTGGCTTCGGTCATCGTCGCGAAAAATTTTTCGGAGCGGTCGATCGGGCTGGTTCGGCCGGCGCGATAGATTTCCCATCGCCACGAGTTCGGCGGCGGCGCCCGGTGTTTTACGACAACGGAAAAGTCGGAATGATCGATCATCGCCAAGCCCTTATCACACAATGCTGCGGAATTGGGCTTAAAACCGGCTTTTTGAGAATAAACGCGGATGGCGTGTTTAGTCATATCCAAGCGGGCAAAAGGGGTATCTAGTGAATTTTCTGGATTTTTCAGAAAAAGCGGGGCGGGACATGGAAACGAGCAGCAGTGCGACCGCCTTCGCCGTCAAGGCAAGCTATTATGTGATCGGCGCCGTGGTCATCGTCTTCGTCGGCATGCTGGCTCTGACGGTTATGCATCCGTAGAGTCTGCGGCAGGTCTGCGGCGTGCTACGCGTGACCGCAGGCGAAGCAGAACGAATTGACCCAGCCAAGGCCCATGAGGTCAAGGATTTCGGCGGGGCGATATCCGGCCGCACAGGCCACCAGGAAAATCACGATGCCCGCATGCACGGTGAAGCCCACCGTGTACAGCAGCGGATTGTCTTCGACGTTAAAGCGCGATGTCTCGGAATAGATATTGCCGGTGCGCCAGGCCCGCACCAGCGTTCAGACCAAGAAGAGGGCCAGTGCGCCCAAGATAAAACGTCCAGGCATCCACATGCGGCTGCTCCAAGCCCGCAGGCGATCCTTGATCGCCGGACACGGACGATAATGGTGTTGGCTCAGGACGGGCATAGCGGGCCTTTGCAAGGGGGGAGCACGCGTCCCGAGGGGTCTGGTTCGCCGCCGAGATTACCTCTATCCGGCCACGCCGCCGAGATGGCCGAGCAGGCAGGCCATATTGACCACGAACGCGGTCAAAAGAGCGGCTGCCAGCATCTTGTTCATCGCGGGCTCCAGAAGGCTATCAAAAAGAATCGCCCGCAAAGCATGGACGAGACTCAGCGCAAGAGTCTCCAAACTTTGTTTTGCTCGGTTTCTCGGGATTCATATCTCGTTTACGGAATCCGGCAGCGATTCTCCAGCGCCCAAGCGCTCCGCGCCGAGCCTGGATTGCGCAAGCGCAATCCAGGCTGCGACGTCGTCGGATCGGACGTTTACTTCGGCGGACTGAGCAGGTTCGCGCAGGCCTGTGCCACCTGGCGGTCGGGCGTCGAGCCGGGGAAAGTCGTCCACCCGGCCTTGGTGATGATGTCGTCACGATTCCACGAGTTGGCCTTTTGCAGCTGTGCCAGATTGGCGCCGGCGTCGGCGGCATGCTGGAACCGGTCGACGCAGATCGGCGCAAGGACGCGCACGATGCCTGCCTGCTCGGCTTCCTTCGCCTGATTGGCGGCGGTGCTGCCGAGGAGCCAGCCGCCCCATTGGAAGCCGATGATCATGGTGACGATGGCGCCGCCGGCGGCGCCCTGGAGGAGGCGCGTAAGCGAGTTGCCTTGCAGCATTGGGGGCAATTGCATGAAATATCCTTCCGCCCGCCGTGTCGCGGTGCGAGGTAACGGAGACCCGGATGGGCTCCGGTCGACGATTGCGAGTTGGAGTGACGGCCCGGCCGCTTTGCGCTGGCGTTTCGGTCCCGCGCACCGTGCGCGCTTTATCGGGCGAAGTCGATGATTGCGCGCATCGTCATTTATTCGGACAAGGCCAAAGCCGCATGAACGCCTCCAGTTGGAGATTATTCTTGTCGTCGTCGCCAAGGCTGGGAGATTCAGCGACGAGACGGCGCATATAGTCCAGCCAGGGAGTGATCGGGGTATTGACGTCAATTCGCTCGGGACAGGCCAGCTTGCCCGCGTCAACTGCCTGCAGCCCGGCCACGAATTCGTTGCGACAGGCGGGGTCGAGGCGATCGCATTCAGCCAGGAACTGCTTCCCGGTCATTTGTTGTTCGGCGAAGACCGCTGTTTGCGGCGCGAGCACTATGAGCGGAGCGATCGACAAGAGTAGAATCTTGTTCCAGGACCCGATCGACATGTGGCTTTCCTAAAGGTGCGTCCCGATACGTCCCCGGACTCTACTGCGCATTCGTCTCAGGTCACAATGCCGCTTTCGCCGTTGAAAGAGACCGCATCGAGCGCGAGTTCGCCGGCCGCGCCCGGATCAGCGGCAAGTCGATGACGAAAGTGCGCGCCGACGCGATGGCCGAACAGTCGATCAAGGCGATGATCGATCCGAAAGATGTTGCGGCGCTTGCGGTGTTTCTAGCTTCCGAGGCGGGGAAGTCGATCAGCGGGCAGGTGTTGCCGATTGATAATGACCGGCAAAGGGCGTGAGCCCCTCCATTCGTCATGGCCGGGCTTGTCCCGGCCATCCACGTCTTTGCTTTCCGACGCCAGTTTAAGACGTGGATGCCCGGCACAAGGCCGGGCATGACGCGGTAAAGTGGACGTCATCGCAAGTTCGCGGCGAAGGCCACACTCCGCCGGGATTGCCTGGAACACTTGTGCCCCACATCTCTTATGAGGGAGTGGCTGAACTCAAGGAGACAGTGATGACGGCAACAGGATTGAAGCGTCGGGCGCCTGCGTTTTTCACAGGCGTCGTGCTGGCAGTAATGACTGCGGCTTTAGCAATCGGCCAGGCCCGCGCGCAGTTCGTCAATCCTGTGCCGCCAACGACACCGACATTCAACACTCCAACGCCAAACCCGGTGCCGCCGCCAACGCCGGTGACCCCGGTTTCGCCGACAGCGCCTGGCGGCGTGTCAGGCTCCGGCACAGTGCCGGGTTCGCAGGGTGCTGTGCCCCCGATCACCACCGCTCCTCAAACGACGAGCGCGCCCGCAGCGGCAACGCCTGACCTGACGCGTAGCCATGCTCGCAACTACGGGAGGGCTCACGAGCACAGGTACGGACGTCACGCCAGATCCGTGCGCGTGCTTGGCCCTTCTTACTATCCGGGCCTGGGCCTGGTTTATCCGCCGTACGTCAATCCCTGCCATGTCAGGCCGACATGGAATGTCTATTACGGGGAATATTTGGGCTACAGCTGCTCTTGGTGAGGCCGGGATTCTTCGTAAAGATGATCGCGCCTGGCGCGATCGCGGGCGACCGCATCGAGCGCGTGTTGGCTGGCCGCGCCTAGATCAGCGGCAAGTCGATGACGAGGTGCGCGCCGACGCCATGGCCGAGCAGTCGATCAAGGCAATGATCGACCCGAAGGATATCGCGGCGCTTGCGATGTTTCTGGCGTCCGACGCGGGGAAGTCGATCAGCGGTCAGGTGTTGCCGATTGATAGTGATCGGCAGCGGGCGTGAGAAGGCTTGAGCGACCTTCACACAACTTCACTAATTGGCGTTTGTTGCCTCAACGGTGCGCGTCCCTTGCGTCATAATTTCGAGTACTTCGAGGACTGCACTCGAGAGTTTCGTCTTTTCATCGCGCGTCGCTTTTTGCAGTAACTGGTAAATTGGCACTATTTCCCTAGAACTCATGATGTCTGGTCCGCGCTCTTTTAAGGACTGGAGTGTGTATTCGAGGTAGCTACTAAAAGCCTTCTCTAAATTGGCTCCTCGGATTGGCCTGCACCCGGTTCGGTTGACACCCGCCTAAGCGAATCCCGCCTGCATCTCGAACTCCACGGGACTTACATATCCGATCGTCGAGTGCCGGCGTTTCGGATTATAGAAGCATTCAATGTAGTCGAACACGTCAGCTTTGGCTTGGTCGCGCGTGCGATAGGTTTTGCGCGCCGTGCGCTCGGTCTTGAGCGACGAGAAGAAGCTCTCCATCGCCGCATTGTCCCAGACGTTGCCTGAGCGGCTCATCGAGCAGACCACACCGTGATCTGACATCAGCTTCTGGAACTGCTCGCTGGTGTACTGGCTGCCACGATCGGAGTGATGCAGCAGCGCATCGGGTTTGCCTCGGCGCCAGATCGCCATCACCAGCGCATCGGTGACGAACTGCGCCGTCATCTCAGCACTCATCGACCAGCCCACAACACGCCGCGAGAACAGGTCGACCACGGCAGCCACGTAGAGCCAGCCCTCCGCAGTCCACACATACGTAAAGTCAGCGATCCATTTGCGGTTGGGAGCGGGCGCCTCGAAGCTGCGGTCGAGCACGTTCGGAGCGACGGCGGCGACCTGCCGCTCACCAAGATCGGGCGGCAGTCGACGCCGGCGCGGACGGGCTTTGAGAGCCTGTAATCGCATCAATCGCTCGATCCGATGAAGACCGCACGATACCCCTTCCGCAAGCATGTCGTGCCACACACGCCTGGCGCCGTAGGTTCGATCGCTGGCAATGAAGCTCGCTCGAACCTTCGCGCCCAGCTCGTCATCGCTTCGGTTGCGCCGACTGCACGGTCGTGTCAGCCAAGCATAGAACCCACCCCGCGAGACACCGAGCGCCCCGCACAACCAAACCGCCGGCCAGATCCCCCGGTGCTTCGCAATGAACCCGAACTTCACGTCAATTCCTTCGCAAAGTAGGCCGCGGCTTTTTTTAGGATGTCTCGTTCCGCCTTCAGCCTGATCACCTCGCGCTTAAGCTGCGCGATCTCCAGCTGCTCGGGCTTCATCTGACCCTGGCCGGGAAACGCTTGCTGCGGATCATCCGCAAGCGCCTTCACCCAACTGCGCAGCTGTGACTGATGAACACCCAGATCCTCCGAGGCCTGCGCATACGATACGCCTCGCTCTTTGATCAGCCGCACCGCCTCAAGCTTGAACTCCCGCGTAAACTTCCGTCTCTCCATGACCCACCTCCGGTTCCATCAAAACACCTAACTCGGTGTCTGCGGAACCGGGTGCAGGCCAGTCTCGAATGCTTTCAGTGAGAAGACGTTCCAAGGAATATAGGCCACCGAGTTCGCGTTTCGATATTTGGGACGGATCGCGTAACTTCCTTTCCAGCGCCCCCACTCTTTGACTCGCGTACAAAGCCTAGGAGTTCGACCGATTTGGCAAAAATGGACGTGTAATGGGTTTCGCGATCAATCTGCGTCTTGGTCTCGCTGATCTGAGTTTGTTGGCTCAGGATTACGAGTCGCCAAATAATCAACGGTAGACCAATGAAGGCTCCGAGAACAGGAAGCAAAGACTTCACTGCTTCTGATGCGCGTTGCGTGTCGTCTCCAAGTAGGTCGGTTGTTAATCGCCAGATAGCGACGACAGCGAGGAAAAGGAAAGCAGCAACAAGTATAATAATTGCCGTAGTTGCCGCGTTAGCAAGCCATGGCGGCGGCGATCTGACCATCGAAAGACTTATGGACCAAGAAGCATCGGGTGCTTGATCGTCGGGAGGCTTCTGAACTGGGATATCAGCGCACATGCGCGTTACCTTCAGATAGCCCTTCTTGTGCGCGATATGTTCTTACAATGCTGAGGCGGCGCAGCGCGCCGCCTCAGAGGTAATTGTTACGAACACCCCGTCGTGCTTCCACACGTATCGCACTTCAAACAAGTGCCATTACGCACCAGCGTGAAGTTCATGCACTCCGAGCACATCTCGCCTTCGTAACCTTTGGCTTTGGCTTCGGCGCGGCGTTCGGCGGCGACGGCTTTGGCGTCGGCGCGTGCAGCGGCGGGCTTCGACCATTGCATCTGTTCAAGCGCCTGCGTCGGCGAGAGTTTATGCTCGGGCTCGATTTTCAGCGCCGTCGCGCCGGCGGCTTGCGGGCGGCCAGCGCAGTGACGTTGGATGCGGTGTCATCGCTATCGCTGACGCCGCCCTGCATCACCTTCAGCTTGTCGGTGCGCGAACGGGTCAGCCCCTTCGACACGTAGCGGCCTTCCTGCGGTGACCGGCCTTCCTCGACGCCCTTGCCGAGTGTGTCAAAACCTTCGCCGGTCGGGTCGACGTGAGCGAGATCGAAGCGCTCCATGTAGGAGACGGCAAGCTCGCGGAACACGTAGTCGAGGATCGAGGTGGCGAACTTGATCGAGTCGTTGCCCTGCACCGGACCGGACGGCTCGAAGCGGGTGAAGGTGAAGGCATCGACATATTCGTCAAGCGGCACGCCGTATTGCAGGCCGAGCGATACCGCGATGGCGAAGTTGTTGAGCAGCGAGCGGAGCGCTGCGCCTTCCTTGTGCATGTCGATGAAGATCTCACCGAGCTTGCCGTCGTCGTATTCGCCGGTGCGCAGATAGATCTTGTGGCCGCCGACCACCGCCTTCTGGGTATAGCCCTTGCGGCGGTCGGGCATGCGCTCGCGTTCGCGCATCACGACGATGCGCTCGACGATCTTCTCGACGATCTTCTCCGAAAGCGCCGCGGCGCGCGCTGCCGCCGGCTTCTCGATGAAAGCCTCGATCACGTCTTCGTCTTCGTCGTCTTCGGCGATAAGCTGCGATTGCAGCGGCTGCGAGAGTTTCGAGCCGTCGCGATAGAGCGCGTTGGCCTTCAGCCCGAGCTTCCAGGACTGGATGTAGGCCGACTTGCAGTCCTCGACGGTGGCCTCGTTCGGCATGTTGATGGTCTTGGAGATGGCGCCGGAGATGAACGGCTGCGCCGCCGCCAGCATGCGGATGTGGCTGTCGACCGAGAGGAAACGCTTGCCGGTGCGGCCGCACGGATTGGCGCAGTCGAACACGGCGTAGTGCTCGGCTTTCAGGTGCGGCGCGCCTTCGACCGTCATGGCGCCGCAGACGTGGATGTTGGCGGCATCGATCTCGCGGCGGGTGAAGCCGAGATGCGCGAGCAGGTCGAACGATGTCGAAGCCATGTCTTCGGCGCTGACACCGAGGGTGTCGCGCATGAAGTCCACGCCCAGCGTCCACTTGTTGAAGGCGAACTTGATGTCGAATGCGACCGGGAGCGCCTTTTCGATTTTGGCGATCGCTTCGTCGCTGAAGCCCTTGGCTTTGAGCGTGGTGTGATTGACCGCGGGCGCCTGGCCGAGCGAGCCGTGGCCGACGGCGTAAACCTCGATCTCGGCGATCTGGGCTTCGCTGTAGCCGAGCACGCGGAGCGCTTCCGGCACCGCGCGGTTGATGATCTTGAAGTAGCCGCCACCGGCGAGCTTCTTGAACTTCACCAGCGCGAAGTCGGGCTCGATGCCGGTGGTGTCGCAATCCATGACGAGGCCGATGGTGCCGGTCGGCGCCACCACGGAAGCCTGCGCGTTGCGATAGCCGTGGGCTTCGCCGAGCGCCAGCGCGCGGTCCCAGGCCTGCCGGGCATGCGCGGCGAGGTTCTGGTCCGGGTTGGCCTTGTGGTCGAGCGGCACCGGCGGCGTCGTCATCTGCTCGTAGCCGGCGCGTTCGCCGTAAGCGGCGCGGCGGTGATTGCGCATCACCCGGAGCATATGCTCGCGGTTTTCCTGGTAGCGCGGGAACGGGCCGAGCTCGGCGGCCATTTCGGCCGAGGTCGCATACGACACGCCGGTCATGATCGAGGACAGCGCGCCGCAGATGGCGCGGCCAGCTTCGGAGTCATAGGGAATGCCGGACGACATCAGCAGGCCGCCGACATTGGCATAGCCAAGGCCGAGCGTGCGGAATTCGTAGGAACGCTGCGCGATTTCCTTCGACGGGAATTGCGCCATCAGCACCGAGATTTCGAGCACGACGGTCCACAGCCGCACGGCGTGTTCGTAGCCTTCGACGTCGTAACGCTCGCTCTTGAGCTTCTCGCCGGTCGCCGCTGCGGCCAGCGCCTGGTTGTGGAAGGCCAGGAGATTGAGCGACGCCAGATTGCAGGCGGTGTCGTCGAGGAACATGTATTCCGAGCACGGGTTCGACGCGACGATCGGGCCCGATGCGGCGCAGGTGTGCCAGTCATTGATGCTGGTGTGGAATTGCAGGCCGGGATCGGCCGAAGCCCAGGCGGCGTAGCCGATCTTCTCCCACAGGTCGCGGGCTTTCAGGGTCTTTGCGACCTTGCCGCCCTTGGTGCGCCAGTAAAGATTCCAGTCGCTGTCGTCTTCGACGGCTTTGAGGAAGTCGTCGGTGACGCGCACGGTGTTGTTGGAGTTCTGGCCGGAGACGGTCAGGTAGGCTTCCGAATCCCAATCGGTGTCGTAGACCGGGAAGGAAATGTCGGTGTAGCCCTGCTTGGCGAACTGGATGACGCGGCGGATGTAATTGTCCGGCACGTAGTTCTTGCGCGCCGCCTTGATCTCGCGGCGGAGCACCGGGTTCTTGTCGGGCGTGAAGCAATCGTCGCCCGAGCCTTCGCAGTTGACGCAGGCTTTGAGGATCGCGCGCAGGTGCTTCTGGTTGATCTTGGAGCCGGTGACGAGGCTCGCCACCTTCTGCTCCTCGAGGACCTTCCATTCGGTGAAGGCTTCGATGTCCGGATGATCGGCATCGAGGATCACCATCTTCGCGGCGCGGCGCGTGGTGCCGCCCGACTTGATCGCGCCCGCGGCGCGGTCGCCGATTTTCAGGAAGCTCATCAGGCCCGACGACTTGCCGCCGCCGGACAGCCGTTCGCCTTCACCGCGCAGCCGCGAGAAGTTCGAGCCGGTGCCGGAGCCGTATTTGAACAGGCGCGCTTCGCGCACCCACAGATCCATGATGCCGCCCTCGTTGACGAGGTCGTCGGCGATCGACTGGATGAAGCAGGCGTGCGGCTGCGGATGCTCGTAAGCGGTCGCCGACTGCGTGAGTTCGCCGGTCCGGTAGTCGACGTAGAAGTGGCCCTGGCTCGGGCCGTCGATGCCATAGGCCCAGTGCAGGCCGGTGTTGAACCATTGCGGCGAGTTCGGCGCCACCATCTGCATGGCGAGCATGTAGCGGTGCTCGTCGAAGAACGCCTGCGCGTCGGCTTCGGTCGAGAAGTAGCCGCCCTTCCAGCCCCAATAGGTCCAGGTGCCGGCAAGGCGATCGAAAACCTGCTTGCAGCTCTGCTCGCCGACGAAGCGTTCCTTGTCGGGCAGCAAGGCGAGCGCGCTTTCGTCGGGCACGCCGCGCCACAGCCAGGAGGGGACGGTTTCTTCCTCGACCTTCTTGATGCGGGCAGGGACGCCGGCCTTGCGGAAATACTTCTGCGCCAGCACGTCGGAGGCGACCTGCGACCACTGCTCCGGAACTTCGACGTTCTCGGCGTGGAAAACGACCGAGCCATCCGGGTTGCGGATTTCACTCGTGGTCAAACGGAACTTGATGTCCGCGTACGGTGACTGTCCCTCTTTGGTGTAGCGCCGCTCGATCCGCATTTTCTGCCCCTTTCAATTCTCAAGTTTCTCACATCGGAGGCTGTGCGGAAGTCCCGCTAATATAAGCCGCCGACAGGTTCCCCGCGACGCTCCGGATCGAAATCCGCTGGCGTCTTGTTTGGCCCCTGATCTCTGTTTTGCCACCCACGCCCGAACCGGCTTTGCCGGGTACTTTTTGTTACTTCCGGGCCCTCCGCAGAGCAGACGGTTCCGCGTTCGCGCCATTGGCGGCGCGGAGCGTCCCGTAACCCCTTTTGGGAGAGCCCGGCGGACTAATTACCCGCGCGCCGAACTTTTCAAAGCTAGGACAGCCCGGCGCCGCACGTCAAGCTCTAGTATGAAAACGTAAATATACCCCCAAGATGTGGGGATAGTGGGGACGAATTGGGGAGGGGATGTCCAAGTATCGGAGATTCCCCGTGAATCCGAAAGAACGATCTGCCTGGCAACCGGTCACGGGGTGTGTAAATCGGGATTTCCGGGCTTAATTTTCGCCCGGCGGAGGTCATCCCGAGCCGGCACATTTGGACGTCGTGGTGAGCGCTTCACCAACGCCGCTGTCACGGAACTGTTACGCGAAATCGCGCAGTGGCGGGCACTTCCAATTGATTCTGCGTCAGAGTTGCCGGAGAAATCGGCACTTCTTTTATTTGCTCGCGCACGAAGCACGCTAACGCATTGAATTAGCTTTGAAACTCAAGCGGTGCGATTGTGTGCGGTGATGTCAGAGCGATCGGCGATCTCGGGTGAAGCCGGTCCAGCCGCTCAATGCCGCCACGAAAATACCTCAGAGGAACCGCGTTCCAGGGTTAACCCTAACGAAGTGTTACCACTTCCAGGGGGCGGCGTTTGCTTGACCGGTGATCGAGGGTGCGACGATAACCTTTGGATGGTCGGGTGTGGGTTCCAGCGTTTAGTTCGCGCGGGGCGTGTTCTTGCATGTGCCGCCCTGCTTGGCCGGCTGCACCTCAATCGGCGGCATAACGATCCGATCAATCAGCCGACTCACCGAAAGTCAATGGCGCCAGAGTCTCGCGGCCCGGCCGCGACGTTGCGAGCTTACTATCGACGACATGGTCGTCGCGCTGGCGTTTTCCGGCGGCGGCACGCGCGCGGCGGCGTTCTCCTTCGGCGTGCTGACTGGTTTCGACGAGACGCCGGTGCACATGGCGGGCGCGTACGATCTCGCTGCTCGACCACATCGACTTCGTTTCCGGCGTCTCCGGCGGCTCGGTGCTGGCGGCCTATTACGGCCTGAAGAAGCGCGAGGCCATGGTCGATTTCAAGCAACGCTTCCTGCTGCACAACGCGCAGGCCAGTCTGCAGTCACGAATCTGAGCCTCTTCAATATCGCGAAGGGCTTGAAGGGCGGCGTCAACGATCCGACCGCGTTTCCGAAGTGGCTCGACGCCAATCTGTATGGCGGCGCCACATTCAAGTCGACTGATCTTCGAGCAGCGGCCGACGGTCTGGATCAACGCGTCCGACATCTACAATCGCACACCGTTCTGTTCGACCGCACGGTTACGTTCAGCGCGCTGTGCAGCGATCTGTCGACCTATCCGATCTCGCAGGCAGTCGCAGCATCGGCCGCGGTGCCGGTCGTGTTTGCGCCGGTCGTGATCCAGAATTTCACCGGCGGCTGCCCGAACGCCGCTGCCGGAGTGGGTGGAGCGCGTGCGCACCGATCCGAATGCCGCGCCGCTGATCGAGACCTCATGCCGACGCGCTCGAGCGCTATCACTCCGGCGAAGTCAAATTTGTGAAGCTGCTCGACGGCGGCATTGTCGACAATTACGGCCTCGCCGGCGTTCACCGTGCACGCGGCTCGCCTCCAGCACGCCCTACGGGCCGCTCGCGCCGGAGGAGGCGGTCAAGCTGCGCCGGCTGTCTGTTCCTCGTGGTCGATTCCGGCCGCGCACCGTCGGGCGCCTGGGCGCAGACCGTGGCTGGGCCGTCCGGCAGTCGATCTCATCACGGCGACGTCCGATACCGCGACGCAGTCTGGTGCGGTCGGCACCTATTCGGCGTTCCAGGATGACATGGATGACTGCGCAGGACGATCTGGTGAAGTGGCGCTGCGAGCTTTCCGAGGCGCAGCGCCGTCAGCTAGGCGCGACGCCGGGCTGGAATTGCAAGGACGTGAAATTCTTCGTCGGCCGCATCTCGTTCGACCAGCTCGGGCCGGAACGTGCGGCAGCCCTCAATGCGGTGCAGACCGCGCTCAAGCTGCCGCCGGATCAGGTCGACGATGCTGATCCAGGCAGGCCACGATGCATTGAAACCAATGCGGTGTTCCGCAACTTCCTGAAATCGCTGCCGCAGGCGCCCGCGCCACGCGGCGCGCCGGTCTGCGGCAATGCGCGGTGACGCAAGAAGCCAAGGCCGCACCGACTGACCAACCGCAATGATGCCGCCAGCCGCTTGATTACGCCTCCGTTTCAGCGTTGAATTTCGAACGGTTCTAACCGGCGCGATGACGCTGGGCGAACTTTCGGGAGGAGACGCCATGAACGAGATACAACGGCGCGCCTTTATGCAAGGCGCGGCACTCGGCACGCTCGCGTTTACCGTCGGCGGTGTCGACGTGATGCTGACGCCAAGCGAGGCGCACGCCCAGAATATTCCGCTGCAAACGCTCACTCCCGATCAGGGCGCGACGCTCGATGCGGTCGGCGAGGCGCTGGTGCCGGGCGCCAAGGCCGCCGGCATCACCAACTATGTCGACCAGCAGATTTCGGTGCCGCCGGAGCAGTCGCTGCTGCAGGCGCGCATCCTCAATGTCCGCCCGCCGTTCGCCAATCTCTATCGCGCCGCGCTCGGCGCCATCGACGGCGCCAGCACCAGGACCAAGGGCAAGAAATTCGCCGAACTCACGCCAGACGAGCAGCACGATTTCGTCGATGCCATGCGCCAGAACAAGATCGAGGGCTGGCAGGGACCGCCCGGGCCGTTCGTCTACAACGTGCTGCGCGGCGATGCGGTCGACGTCGTCTACGCCACCATGGACGGCTACGCCATGCTCGGCGTGCCGTACATGCCCCACATTGCACCGACCAGGAAGTGGTGAGCACCATGGCAAACGAAAAAGTCGATGTCGTTATCGTTGGCGCCGGTGCTTCCGGTTCGGTCTATGCCAATGTGCTGACCAAGGCCGGCAAGAAGGTCGTCCTGTTCGACAACGGCCCGGACTGGCAGCTCACCGATCTGATCAGCTCGGATATCTGGGGCCGCCGCGTCAAGCCGGCCGGCCCGCCGGTGCTGCTCGATGGCAAAAATCCGTTTGGCTATGTCGGCCAGGCCGGGTGGGGCGTCGGCGGCGCGGCGCTGCACTACTTCGCCGAATTTTCCGCGCTATCTGCCGACCGACTACCGGATGAAGAGCGAGCACAATCGCGGGCACGATTGGCCGATCTCGTACGACGACGTTGCACCGTTCTACGACCAGGTCGCGGCGGATGTCGGCGTCTCCGGCGACGCCAAGGCGGAAGAGAAATGGCGGCCGCCGGGCAAGCCCTATCCAATGCCGCCGATGAAAACCTTTCCCGCCGGCGAGGCGTGGCTCAAGGCCGCCGAAGCCAACGGCATCCATTTCGTGCCGGGCGCCGTCGGCATGTCGTCGCAGGAGTTCAAGGGCCGCAACGCCTGCATCTATGACGGCTGGTGTCACGTCGGCTGTCCGATCGGCGCGCTGGCCAATCCGGTCGTCACCTATCTCGGCGAGGCGCGGAAGGCCGGCGCCGAGGTGCGCCCGTTCTCGACCGTGACGCGCGTTCTCACCAATGCGGACGGCACGCGGGTGACCGGCGTCGAATATTTCGACGCGCAAAAGCAGAAACAGACGCAGGAGGCGAGCGTCGTCATTCTCGCCGCTTGGTCGGGCCAGAACCCGCGCATCCTGCTCAACTCGGCGACCGACAAGCATCCGAACGGGCTTGCCAACAAGAACCAGCTGGTCGGCAAGTTCATGATGACGCACAGCGTCGCCGGCACCTGGGCGCTGTTCGACGAGGACATCACGCCGCACATGGGCACGATCGGCGCGCAGTACATGTCGTACGACCGCTATGCCAAGACCAGCTATTCGAGATGCATTCGGCAGCGCCTTCATCGTCGCCGGCGCGGCGATGAAGACCAACGACTTCGCGGCTTCGCGCGGCGATCTGTTCGGCAAGGATCTGGCGGCGTTCATGAAGCGGGCGGCCAAGGGCATCACCCGCATCACCTTCTTCGGTGAGGGCTTGCCGCGCATGGAAAACCGCATCGAGGTCGTCAGCGACAAGGACGAATTCGGCGTGCCGATGGTCAAGCTCACGCACGGTTTCGACGACGACGGCATCGCGCTGTGGAACGCGAACTTCGATCAGGGCGTGAAAGTCGCCAAAGCCACGAACGCGAAAGAAGTGTGGCCGGGCAAGGGGCCGGTGGTGCCGACCAGCCATCTGCACGGCGGCGCAATCATGGGCACCGACGCGTCGAACTCGGTGACCAACAGCTTCGGCCAGACCCACGAGATCGGCGAATTTGTGGATGGCCGGGCCGTGCATCTTCCCGACCGAAGGCGCGTCGAACCCGACCTACACCATCTTCGCGGTGTCGCTGCGCGGCGCCGAGCAACTGGCGAAGACGTGGGGGAGTGTGGCGGGATGAGTGGGTGAGAATGATCTGGTTCATGTCTTAGCTAGATGCTTACTAACGGTCTCCGGCTATGACGTCGACATGACAAGATCGGCTAGGAGTGTGTCCAAATCAGCGAGGACGATGTCGTCTTTTAGGATGGCGCAGACTTCGCTTGAGTAAGCTTGGACATCGGATATGAACTTGTCCAATTCTTTTACAGAATTCGGAATTTCATTGAACTGATTTTTTGCGAGCTTGAGTATTTGCCGGCTTACGCAAACCATCGTCATAAAGAGCAAATGGGTCGCGTAGGCCCTCAAAATTGAGCTTCTCTGAATTGTAAAAATCTCCGTCGATGATCTCGCAAAAAAATGCGTGTGATGGTCATACTCAAAGTGGATGTACTTCGAAAGGAAGCCGTATAGTCGTCCGGACGCTGGAACAAGACACTTGAGATAGTTGAGACACTGAACTGGCTTAATGGCTTGGAGGCTTGTAGAGCCGGGCAAGGCCCACAAACGACCGGCAAAGGCAAACTGTTCAAGCGCCATTCGTAGTATGGCTGCTACCTCACAAAGATAACCCAATTCCGACAGACGTTTGGCGGCGTCAAAAGCAACTACGTTGCGAAAAAAGAATTGCATCGACAGGTCTTGGAGGCCGTTTTCTTCTTTCGGTTGATCAAGACCCAAGGAGACGTACGACTTCAGACGATCCTGTCCGAGTTTGAATAGAGCATCTATTCTTCTCGTCAGCCCGAGCCATCGGGACTTAGTAAATGGAGTTACGTAGGTCTTTTTAGCGTATGCGAGACTAAGTCCCATCTGATTTGCAATCAACGCGGCGAGAATATCCTCTGCCAAGTGCGGTGATCGACTATCAGGTAGGCCAATGGTCTGAGAAAGTTTTCCGCCGACTGTTTGATGAGCGACAAAGTCCGGGAGAGTAGGGAACAGCGATTCGTACTGCGCTACTCGTGTGCGAGAATTCCACGGAGCTGCATCGTCACCAAAAGCCATGACTACTCCGCCGCGGCCTTGTCGTGGCCGAGCCGTTTGTTGAGCGCGTGCAGCAGGCCTTCGGCGGCTTCGGAGATCACGGTGCCGGGCGGGAAGATCGCTTCGGCGCCGGCTTTCTTCAGCGCGTCGTAATCCTGCGGCGGCACCACGCCGCCGACCACGATCATGATGTCGCCGCGGCCTTCTTTCTCAAGCTCGGCCTTCAGCTCCGGCACCAGCGTCAGGTGCGCGGCGGCGAGTGACGAAATGCCGAGAATGTGCACGTCGTTTTCGACCGCCTGCCGGGCGGCTTCGCCGGGCGTCGCAAACAGCGCGCCGATATCGACGTCAAAGCCGAGATCGGCAAAGGCGGTGGCGATCACCTTCTGGCCGCGGTCGTGGCCGTCCTGGCCGATCTTGGCGACCAGGATGCGCGGGCGCCGGCCTTCGTCGTCCTCGAACGCGGCGACGAGTTTCTGCACCCGATCGACGGCATCCGTCATGCCGACCTCCCGCTTGTAGACGCCGGAGATGGCTTTGATCTCCGCCCGATGACGTCCGAACTCTGCTTCGAGCGCCAGAGAAATCTCGCCGACGGTCGCCTTGGCGCGCGCCGCGTCGATGGCGAGCGCCAGCAGGTTGGCGTTGCCGCCGGCGGCGCCCCGCGTCAGCGAGGCCAGCGCCTCGGCGACCGCTTTCGGATCGCGCTCGCGCTTGAGCCGGGTGAGCTTGTCGATCTGCATCTGCCGGACGGCGGCGTTGTCGACCTTGAGCACGTCGATCGGGGCTTCGCTCTCCGGCCGGTATTTGTTGACGCCGATCACCGCCTGCGCGCCGGAATCGATCCGCGCCTGCGTGCGCGCCGCGGCTTCCTCGATGCGCAGCTTCGGCAGCCCGGCCTCGATGGCGCGCGTCATGCCGCCGAGTTCTTCGACTTCCTTGATGTGGCCGAACGCCTTTTCGGCAAGATCGTGGGTGAGGCGCTCGACATAGAACGAGCCGCCCCACGGATCGATGGCGCGGGTGGTGCCGCTTTCGCGCTGCAAGACGATCTGGGTGTTGCGGGCGATGCGCGCGGAAAAGTCGGTCGGCAGCGCCAGCGCCTCGTCGAGCGCGTTGGTGTGCAGCGACTGGGTCTGGCCCTGCACCGCCGCCATCGCCTCGATGCAGGTGCGCGTGACGTTGTTGAACACGTCCTGGGCCGTGAGCGACCAGCCGGAGGTCTGGCAATGCGTGCGCAGCGACAGCGAGCGGACATCCTGCGGATTGAATTGCTGCATCAGCTTCGCCCACAGCACCCGCGCGGCGCGCAGCTTGGCGATCTCCATGAAGTAATTCATGCCGATGCCGAAGAAGAACGACAGGCGCGGTGCGAAGCGGTCGACGTTGAGGCCCGCGCCCAGGCCGGCGCGCACATATTCGACGCCGTCGGCGAGCGTGTAGGCGAGTTCGAGGTCGGCGGTCGCTCCGGCCTCCTGCATGTGATAGCCGGAGATCGAGATCGAATTGAACTTCGGCATGTGCGCCGAGGTGTAGGAGAAAATGTCGGAGATGATGCGCAGCGAC
Organism: uncultured Alphaproteobacteria bacterium; assembly: GCA_963739945.1. Classification (GTDB taxonomy): domain Bacteria; phylum Pseudomonadota; class Alphaproteobacteria; order Rhizobiales; family Xanthobacteraceae; genus BOG-931. Next base: position 254,682 of record CAVUCN010000002.1, read on the forward strand.
GGCTTCGGCGGATAGATGTAGGTGTTGCGCACCATGAATTCTTTGAGGATGTCGTTCTGGATCGTGCCGGCGAGCTTTTCCGGCGGCACGCCCTGTTCCTCGGCGGCGACGATGTAGAGCGCCAGCACCGGCAGCACCGCGCCGTTCATGGTCATCGACACCGACATCTGGTCGAGCGGGATGCCGGCGAACAGCGTGCGCATGTCGTAGATGGAATTGATCGCGACGCCGGCCATGCCGACGTCGCCGGAGACGCGCGGATGATCGCTGTCGTAGCCGCGATGGGTGGCAAGGTCGAAGGCGATGGAGAGACCTTTCTGGCCGGCGGCGAGATTGCGCCGGTAGAAGGCATTGGAATCTTCCGCCGTTGAGAAGCCGGCATATTGCCGGATGGTCCACGGCTGGGTGACGTACATGGTCGGGTAGGGGCCGCGCAGATACGGCGCGATGCCGGGATAGCCGTCGATGTAGGGCAGGCCGGTGACGTCACCGTTGTCGTAAGCGCCTTTGACCGCGATGCCTTCGGGCGTTTGCCACGGCGCAGCGGGTGGCGCGCTCGCCAGCCGCGGCGTCGGCAAAATCGACTTTGGTAAAGTCGGGGATCTGGCTCATCGAGTCACCCGTTCGTACCCAGAATATCGTAGGCGGCGTTCAGTGTCGCCAGTGCGTCGCAGCCGGCGTAGATGAAGCTTTGCACGCCTGCCGGCCTCAATGTTGCCTCAAGCTCGCCGGGCCGGCCGGCAAGATAGATGTGCTTCGCACCGGCGGTTTTCAGGGCGGCCGCCGCGCCGGCGGCTTCGGCTTCGTAGGTCTTGTCGGCGCCGCACAGACAGGCGAGCGTCGCGCCCGACGTCTTGAACGAGGCGGCGAGCGACTTCCGGCGACGCCTTCGATGGTCTCAATGCCGCCGGCTTCGAAGAAATTCTTGGCGAAGTTGGCGCGCGCACTGAAGTCGGCAGGCTTGCCGAGCACTGCGAGAAAAATCTTTGGTCGAGCGCCGGTCTTGGCGAGGATGGCGTCGGACTTGTCGCGCAGCTTCTCGAAAGGTTCGCCAAGCCGGATGCGCGGCAGCGCCGCGGCGCTCGCCGGTTCGATCTTCGCGGCAGGCGCGACATCGAGGACGGCGGGCGTGGCTTCGCGAATATCGGGATAGGCATTGGTGCCGGTCAAAATGTCCTTGCCGCGCGCGACCGCCTTTTCGCGCTCGGCGCGGATCGCGGCGACATTCTTCTGGACCAGCGCCGGATTCGAGCGCGGCCCAGGCGCCGCCGGCTTTTTCGATCTCCTGAAACTGGGTCCACGCCGTCGCACAGAGCTCTTCGGTGATCGCTTCGATCGCGCCGGAGCCGGCGGCCGGATCGGCGACACGGGCAAGGTTCGACTCTTCAAGAAGCACAAGCTGCGTGTTGCGCGCGACGCGGCGTGCGAAGGCGTCAGGCAGGCCAAGCGGCGCGGTGTGCGGCAGCATGGTGATGGCGTCGGCGCCGCCAAGACCGGCCGCCGCGACCGCAATCGCATTGCGCAGCACGTTCACGTAAGCGTCGTGCCGCGTCAGCATGCGCCACGCGGTTTCGGCGGTGACCAGCACCGGTTTCGGCGCAGCCCGCAAGCGGCCTCGACGCGCGCCCATAGTTTCCGCACCGCGCGGAATTTCGCCATGGTGAGAAACTGCTCGGCGTCGGCGGACAGCCGGAAATAGATCGCATCGCGTGCTTTCTCGATCGCGACGCCGTTCGCTTCGAGCACGCGCAGATAGGCGACGGCGCTGCCCAGCGCGAAGGCAAGCTCCTGCGCTTCCGAGCCGCCGGCATTGTGAATGACCCGACCGTCGGCAACAGCGAACGGGCCGCGAAATCCGGCCGCGGTCAGTTCGCCGATCATGCTCGCGAAAGATTTCGCAAGCTCGTCCCAGCTTTGCGCGCTGTTGCCCGCGGCGGCAAACCCGCCGATCGGATTGATCGACAGGTGAAGATCGACGGCCTCGGGCGCCACGCCGCGCTGTTTCACATAGGCGGGAAACTCGCGGACGATGTGGCGTGAGGTCGGGCCCAGATTGAGATCGATGGCGATGGCGGTGAGATCGACGCCGTCGAGCACGCGGGCCAGCGTTGCCGCTGCGGGGTCGAGGCCAAAGCCATTCGAGCTGATCGAGCCGGCGAAGATCAGAATCAGACCGGTCGCGCCGTTTTGCAGATCGTCGAGCGCCTGGACATTGGCGGCTGCCGGATCGGGATGGTCGGCACGCTGCATGATGGTCCATGCGGCGCCCGGTGCGCGGCCGGGGATCGCGCGTGCATCGGTGGCGCGCGGATAGAGCGGCTCGATCGGCAGGCCGTCATAGGTGCGGCTTTCCAGCCGGCTGAATGGCGCGCCCTTGAGCACGCCATCGACCAGCTTGCGCCAGGCTTCGCCGTGTCGCCGGCGCAAATTCGGCGGCGGGTGGCATGTTTTCCGGGCCAGTCATCGTTGCAAAATGCCACGTGCCGGGCTATTCCGGCCAACCGCCACGCCGTTGCCGCTCGCTCGTGAGGCGAATGTCAAATCCAAAGCTCCACTGCCACTTATACTTGCTGAGTGGTTCTCTGCAGAAGCCAAAGATCGGCAAAAGGCCTTGCACAACGCGATCGAATGGGAGAATTCATCGACTAGGCCGTCCTGGCCTTCAGCTTGGATCGTGCAGGCGCCAGGCCTGCCATCTTTCCGCGGGTTGAAGCTGCCGGTGGATCTGCTAATCGGCAAACATTCGCAAAAGGGCCTCCCAAAACGGGATGCGAATGTTTGCATTGAACCACTAGGCCATCCCGGCCAACCGCTTGCATCGTGCAAGCGCCATGCCGCGCATCATGCCGCGGGTTGGAGCCTAGAGTGGAGCGAGCTTTCGATGCCGGACGCATCCACGCGCGCCAGCGCGTCGCGGACCTTTTTGCCGCCTATCACGCGGTCGGGCGCGATCTCGGCGAGCGGCACCAGGACGAAGGCACGCTCGAACAGGTGAGGGTGGGGCAGGGTCAGCACCGCGTCGTTGATGACGCGATCGTCGTAAGCCAGCAGGTCGAGGTCGAGCGTGCGCGGACCCCAATGCTGCTCCCGCGACCGGTCGCGGCCGAAGGCGCGTTCGCAGTCTTGAGCGCGGGCGAGCAAGGCGTGCGGTTCGAGCGCGGTCGCGACTGCGATGACAGCGTTGATGAAGGGCGGCTGATCGGCGACGCCCCACGGCGGCGTGCGATAGTCCGACGAGCGTGCGGTGAGACGCACCGCGTCGCCGTCGCACAGCATCGCGATGGCCTTGTCGAAGGTGGAGCGGACGTCGCCGAGATTGCCGCCGAGCGCGATGAACGCCTCAGCCATTTTTGCGATCGTCTTTGCGATCTTGACCGCGGCTGCGCTCGACGATCACGCCGACGTCCTCGAAGGTCGCGGCGATCGGCGCGTGCGGCTTGTGTACGGTGACGCGGATGCTTCGCACCGGCGGAAAGCCGTCGAGAACGGCGCTCGCGACGGCGCCGGCGGCCGCCTCGACGAGCTTGTAGCGGCGGCCGCAGAACGCCTCGGTCGCCGTCTTCACCACGGTGTCGTAGGACACAGTGTGCTTGAGCTTGTCGGTGCGCGAGGCTTCGGCGAGGTCGATGTCGAGCACCAGGTCGAGCTTGAAGGTTTGGCCGACCTTGGCCTCGTGCTGCATCACGCCGTGATAGGCGTGCAACGAAAGCCCGGTGACGAAGACCTGATCGCTCATTTGGCTTTCCTGATCGCTGCCGCAACCGCGAGCGCCTGCACCGTTGGCGCGACGTCGTGGGTGCGGATAATGGCGGCGCCGTTCTCGACCGCCAGAAGATGCGCGGCCAGCGAGCCGGGCAGCCGCTCCATCGGCTCGGTCGGCACCACGGAGCTGATGAAACGCTTGCGCGAGGCGCCGACCAGTAACGGCACATCGAAGCCGCGCCAGGCGTGCAAGGTGTGCGATGCAGGCCATGCTTTGTTCCGGCGGTCTTGCCGAAGCCAATACCGGGGTCGAGCACAATCTGGTGGTGGGCGATGCCGGCGCTCCAGGCGATTTCGAGCGAACGCGAGAAGAAATCCGAAACGTCGGCGACAATGTCGATCGTGGGATCGGCAGTCTCGCGATTGTGCATGATGATAATGGGTGCGCCGTGCTCGGCGACGACCCGCGCCATGTCGCGGTCGCGCTGCAGGCCCCAGACGTCGTTGACGATGGTCGCGCCGGCCTCGAGGGCCCAGGCTGCAACGCCGGCTTTCATCGTGTCGATGGAAACTGGAATGCCGATGGTGGCGGCGGCCGGCAGGACCGGCTCAAGCCGCTCGCGCTCCTCGTCGAGGGTGACCGGCCGCATTCCGCCATAGGGCCGGGTCGACTCCCCGCCGATATCGATGATGTCGGCGCCTTCGGCGGCGAGACGGCGGGCGTGCTCGATGGCTTGCGCCGGGTCGATGAACTTGCCGCCGTCGGAAAAGGAGTCCGGCGTCACATTGAGAACGCCCATCACCAGCGGACGCTTCTTCTGAAGAAGATCGGTCAACACGTTGGTGGGCTGCGCAGAATTGGCTGCGGCCGGCGGGTGAAACTCGCGGCTTGCGGCGGTTTCCTTAGCCATCGTCTCAACTGCCCTAAGTACCAGACGCGCTCTCGCGGCCGTGGCTTTGCGCGCACGGCATAGCGCTAGTCAGAGCGCTCGAGACGCCTAGAGGTATGCGGCTTTCGCTCAGTACTTGATGAGCAGCGGCAGCTTCCTGGCGCTCTCGATCCAGCGCTCGACGGTCTGCTCCTTGGGCAGCAGCCGGACCAGCTTCCGCTTGTTGGCTTCTTTCATCCGCTCGACCAGGTTCTGCGGATTGCGGAACTTGAGCTCGTTCACGGTTTTGACCCCGGCGATGCGGAGCAGCTCGGCATATTCCCAGCCGACGCCCTTCACCCGCATCCGGTCGGCGGCGGTCACCCAGTCAAGGACGTTGTCCTTGTCGGCGCCGATCCTTTCGGCAAGCCGGAGCCGCTGCTTCGGCGTCTTCGCTGAACGCAGGAGACCAATGGTGGTCCGAATGCCTTCCGACTTGAGCACCGCAGCCTTGTCCGGCCCGATACCCCGGATGTCGGTTATCGGATACGCCATCGAAATCTCCCCTCAACGCGATGCCGTTACGGCACCGCGCCGAGCCCCAAACAAAGTACAACGGACGCACCCTTGCGGATGGTCCGTTTTTGGACAGCACTCCGAAACGGTCATCACCGCACTCGGCAGCCGCACGACCAACCCCCATTTCAGCAGAGGAGACTTCCGCAAGTCTGTCCGCCTCGCGCCGTTCCCGCACTGACGGCGGGTTGTCTCGATAATGGACAGTCGATCTGGGCATGACAAGCATGTGGCAGCGGTTCCGGCGTTTTTGACGCGCCGCGCAGGTCAAAGTGTCGGCGAGCGTTGCAAAGCTGCAACAATTTCCCGCCGCAGCGCGGCGGTGGAAATAACAGGCGGCGGATAATAAGGTTCCTGCGGGATCGTCCGCGGGCCGGGCGATGTGATGGAAGGTATCGCCATGACGGCATCCGAAGCTCTGCCGAAAGTTCTCGACCGCGTTGACCGCGACCTCGATGCCAGTCTCGACCGGTTGTTTGCGTTGTTGCGCATCCAGTCGGTGTCGACCGACCCGGCTTACGCAACCCATTGCAAAACGGCGGCCGAGCACGTCTCTGCCGACCTGCGCACGCTCGGTTTCGAGACCAGCGTGCGCCCGACCGGCGGCCATCCCGTGGTGATCGGCAAGTCCGGCAACGGCAGCAATGGCGGCGGGAAGGCGCCGCGGGTGTTGTTCTACGGCCATTATGACGTTCAGCCGGTGGATCCGCTCGACCTCTGGCAGACGCCGCCGTTCGAGCCCCGCGTCGAGACACTCGACGGTGGCCGCAAAATCATCGTTGCGCGCGGCGCTTGCGACGACAAAGGCCAGGCGATGACCTTCATCGAGGCCTGCCGGGCGTTCAAGGCCGTCACCGGCAAGCTGCCGCTCGACATTACAATGATGATCGAAGGCGAGGAGGAGTGCGGCTCCAAGCACTTGTTCGGATTTGTTCGAGACAATGCTGCGGAATTGCGCCGCGACCTGGCGTTGGTCTGCGATACCGGTATGTGGGACCCGCAGACGCCTTCGATTACCACCTCGCTGCGCGGCTTGGTCTACGAGGAGATCCAACTCACATGCGCTGACCGTGATTTGCACTCCGGGCTGTTTGGCGGCGCTGCGCGCAATCCGATCCACGTGCTCGCCGACATTCTTTCTGCGATGCACGATGCCAACGGCGCTGTCACCATTCCTGGTTTCTATGACGGCGTTCGCGACTTGCCGCCCGACATCAAGTCCGATCTCGAAAGCCTTGGCCTTACGGCGGAAAAATTCCTTGGCCCGATCGGGTTGAAAATCCCGGCCGGGGAAAAGGGCCGTCTGCTGCTGGAGCAAATCTCGACGCGGCCGACTGCCGAGGTGAACGGCATTATCGGCGGCTATACCGGAGAGGGCGCGAAAACCGTGATCCCCGGCAAAGCCAGCGCCAAGGTGTCGTTCCGGCTGGTCGGTACGCAGGATCCGGAGAAAATCCGTAACGCGTTCCGGGAATTCGTCCGCGCTCGCGTGCCGGCCGATTGCTCGGTCGAATTCGGCAATTTCGGCTGCAACCCCGCGTTTGAAGTGGCGTTCGACAATCCGGCGCTTGGCAAGGCGCGCACCGCATTGGCCGAGGAGTGGGGCAAGAAGGCTGTCACGATCGGCGCCGGCGGTTCCATTCCCATCGTCGGCGATTTCAAAACCGTGCTCGGCATGGACACGCTGATGGTCGGCTTTGCGCTCGACGACGATCGGGTGCACTCGCCGAACGAGAAATTCGATCTCAAGTGTTTCCACAAAGGCATCCGTTCATGGGCGCGGATCCTGGCGGCGCTGGCGGACTGATAAAGAGCGATCGCGATAAGGACCTTTTGAACAACAAGGGAGGAAAGGCATGAAGCGTGCGCTTCTTGCCGCCGCGGCACTGCTCGCGGCGCTGTCCGGTGTGCAGGCTGAAGACTATCCGAACCGGCCGATCACGCTGGTAGTGCCATTGTCTGCCGGCGGTACGGCCGACCTGCAGTGCCGGCTGGCGGCGGATCGTGCGTCACGGCTGCTCGGCCAGCAGATCATCGTCGATAACCGCGCCGGGGGCGCCGGTGGCCGGGTCGGCACGGAGTCCGTGCTGCGCGCCACGCCGGACGGCTACACAGTGCTCTGCGCACCGTCGCTGACTTACAGCACCACGCATCTGTTGTTTGCGCGATCGGCCTTCGACACGCGGAAAATGGAGCCGGTCAGCGTTCTCTCCACTTATCCGCTGGTCGTGCTCGCGCGGGCCGGATTTCCGGCCGACAATCTGAAGGGCCTGATTGCTTACGGCCGCGATCATCCCGGCAAGATCAACTACGGCAATCAGGGCAAGGGCCAGACCGGCGAACTTCTCGGCATACTCCTCGCGATGAAGGGCAATTTCCAGATCGCGGAAATTCCCTATCGCGGTTCGGCGCCCGCCATCAACGACATGCTCGCCGGCAATATCGACGTAATGGCGGACTACCTGCTCGCCAACAAACAGAACATCGACTCCGGTAAGCTGAAATTCCTCGCGGTCGGCAGTGCCGAGCGGCTCAAGGATTATCCGAACGTCGAGACCATCGCCGAGACCTTCCCGGGCCTCATCGCCGATACCTGGATGGGTATCGCCGCGCCGCCCGGTACGCCAAAGGAGATCGTAGCGAAGCTGTCAGACGCGATCGGCAAGGGCTTCCACGAACCCGATGTACAGGAGCGTATTCGCGGCTTGCAGGCAATGCCGTTCGGTTCGACGCCTGAGCAAATGCGCGATCTGATCCAGAGGAGTTTCGAGCAGTGGGGACCGGTCATCGAAGCCGCGCATATCACGCTCGATGACTGAACCGGCGTAAGGTGTTCCGCGTCACTCAGGCCTGACGCCGGCAGTCTTGATGATCGGCATAATTGACGCATCGCCGCGGTGTTGACTTCTGCTATCCTCGGTTGAGGGGACAGGGAGGATCACACAATGAAAGCGCTTACCCTTGCGGTAGCAGCGTTAGCGGCTGCACTGGCCAGTCCGTCACTTCATGCACAAGACTTTCCGTCGCGGCCGATCACATTCAACAATCCGTTCGGCCCCGGCAGCGCCAGCGACACACTGTGCCGCATCATCGGCGATGCGCTTGGCACGGTGCTCAAGCAGCCGATTGTTGTTGAAGATCGCCCGGGCGCCGACGGCGCGGTGGCTGCACAATACGTCGCCCGCGCAACGCCCGACGGTTACAATCTGATGATGGCGACAAACTCACCGCTGTCGGCGGACCCGTTCCTGCTCAAGGGCATCGCCTACGATCCGATCAAGGACTTTGAGCCGGTGACGCGGGTCGGCAGCTTTACGCTGATGCTGGTGGTCACGCCGAGCCTGCCGGTGCATTCGGTCAAGGAATTGCTCGATTACGCCAAAGCCAATCCCGGCAAGCTTTCCATGGCCAGCGGCAATACCGCAGGCGTCGTCGGCGCCAAAACGCTCGCGCATTTCGCCGACATCGACGTCCTGCATGTGCCGTACAAGAGCTCACCGCAGGCTATCGAGGATGTGATCGCCGGACGTGTATCGATGATGATCGTCGATTTCACCGTCGGCATGCCGCACGTCAGCTCCGGTCAGGTGCGGGCGCTGGCAATGACGCGGCTCAAGCGCAGCAAGCTTTATCCTGATCTGCCGACGATGGACGAGGCGGGGGTCAAGGGCTTCGAGCTCGATGCCTGGGCCGGAGCTCGTTGCGCCGGCCAAGACGCCGCCAGGTGTGATCGCAAAACTCAACGCCGCGCTGCGCAAGGTGATCGACAATCCGGACACGCAGACCAAGTTCAAGAATGTCGGGTTCGACGCGTTATCGAGCACGCCGGAAGAATTTGGCGGATTCATCAAGACTCAGCTCGGTGTCTGGTCGAAGATGGTGAAGGACGCCAACATTCAGGCGGAATAAACTGACAGCGCAGCCTCGTCAGAGCGTCTCGTCAAGCAAGCGCGGCGTCATGAAATGTACCAGCCGCCCGGATTGTGGACGCAATTGCGACCAGTTGTCGAAGGGAAGGTCGATAACGGCAAGGCCGGAGGTCGGCAAATTCTCCAAGAGGCGCGTGCGCATTTTGGTGTCGCCCGACCCGATCAGCTGCAACGACAAGTCATGAAGACCGGGATTGTGGCCGATCACAAGGAGCGAAGGCGCACCACGCGTCTCGCCGATCAGCTTCATCAAATCGTCCGTGCTGGCGTTGTAGATGCGGTCCTCATTGTTGTGCCGAGGCATCTTCTTGAACACAGCAGAGACAAGGTCCCAGGTTTCCCGGGTGCGGCGTGCTGGCGACACCAGCGCCAGGTCGGGAACAAGATCGTTGTGCGCCATATAGGTCGCAATGGCCGGCGCATCGGCGCGGCCGCGCTTGGTGAGCTCACGATCGCGGTCCCGTTCGCCGGGACCGGCGCGCTCGGTTTTAGCATGGCGCAAAAGCAACATACGGCGCATGGGCGGCCTTAGCGTTGTCCAAAGGCTGGCGGAGATTAGCGCGGCGGGTTTGAAGTTCCTACCGCGCTGCGCCAATGTCGGTTAAAACCGCTCGTTGGCCGCACAGGCTTTGAAGACTACGGTTTGAAAGACTGTTGGAATGAACGAAGCGGACATCAAAGCCTACGGCCAAAGCTGGTATGCGGCCACCAAAGCGGACGATCCGCTGCGTCCCCGTCTTGCAGTCGATCTTGACGTCGATGCCTGTGTGATCGGCGGCGGCCTTGCCGGGCTGACGGCGGCACGTGAACTTTCCAGATCCGGCTGGTCCGTCGTGCTGCTGGAGGCGAACCGCATCGCGTCGGGCGCCTCAGGGCGCAATACCGGTTTTGTGTTGCCGGGCTTTGCCGCCGATGCCGACAAGCTTGTCGCCCGTGTCGGCTTCGAGCGCACCAGGTCGCTCTGGGCGCTGTCGCAGGCCGGAGTCGATTACGTGCGCGACACCATTGCGGCCGAAGGCACCCCCGGTATCGATCCGCAGGACGGCTGGCTTTACGTCTCCAAGGTCGACAACGGCGACGAGATCGTCCGCACCGTCCGGTTGCTCGGCGATCTCGGCTGTGAGATCGAGGGCTGGCCGACCGACCGCGTCCGCGCGGTGTTGCACAGTGAGCGTTATTTCCACGCTATCCATCATCTCAAGGCGCTGGCGATCCATCCGCTCAATTATGCATTGTCGCTCGCCGCGGCGGCCGAGCGGGACGGCGCGCGCATATTTGAGAACACGCCGGCGCTGTCGATCGATCCGCAGGGCGTCCGCAAGCGCATTGTCACGCCGTCGGCGCGGCTGCGCGCCAATCACGTGGTGATCGCGGGTAACGTGCAGATCGGTGGCCTGATCCCGCGGATCGCGGCAACGCTTATTCCGATCACGCCGTATGTGATCACCACCGCGCCGCTCGGCGAGCCGCTTGGCGAAGCCATTCACTTCGGCGGCGCGATCAGCGACACCGATCTGTCCGATAACCATTACCGCATCGTCGGCGGCGACCGGCTGATGCTGTCGGGCCGTGCGACCACCTGGGCGCGCAATCCACGCCGCTATATTCGCGCGCTGACCCGCGATATCCGCAAAACCTATCCGCAGCTCAAGGATATCGACGTCGATTATGCGTGGCGCGGCACGCTCGGCAACACCGTGCACCGCATGCCGCAGATCGGCGAGCTTGGCGCCGGCGTATGGCTTGCGTCGGGCTTTGGCGGGCACGGTCTCAACACCACCGCGATGGCGGGTAATCTCATCGCGCGGGCCATCGTCAACAACGATCAGACGTGGCGGGAGTTTTCTTCGTTCGAACTGGTCTGGGCCGGCGGGATAGCCGGGCGCATCGGTGTGCAGACCTATAACTGGGTCAGGCGTTACCGCGACGCCATGAATGCGCGCCGCGCCAAAGCGCGCGAGCTTGCGCATATCGCGGCGCGCGAAGCCGACAGGGTGCGTCAGGCCGAGGAGGAGGCGCGGCAGGAAGCAGAAGCAGCCGAAGCCGCCCGCCTCGCGGCAGCGGCGGAAGAAGCCAGACGTCTTGCAGCGATGGAAGCCGAGCGCTGTGCGGTGGAAGCGGAGAGAAGCAGCGCGCGTGGCCGCCATCGAGGCCGAGAGGCGATCTGCCGAGGCCGAGGAAGCGCGGCGGCTCGCCGCCGAAGAGGAAGACGAGCGAGCAGACACGCTGCGGAAGAAGAGGCGAGGCGTGCTGCAGACGAAGCAGCGGCCCGTTTTGCTCCGATTCCCGAAGCCGAAGTTCCTTCGCAGAGCGAACCACCGTTGGGTAACTTCGAACAGCCGGCAGCCGTTATGGAAACGCCGCGCGACAAAGGCGAGCCGATCACGCCGGCCGAGGTAATGGCGGAGCCCGAGCAGTCGGTTCGCAATCCGCCGACGAAGCGCCGCACAAAAAACCGCAGGCGGAGTGAACGCGGGCAGGTCGATCGCCGCAAGAGTGAAATTACTCCAGACTAAACAGAACTATGACTTCTTGCCGATCACCATTGATTGCTCGGTGGCCAGTGGTTCGATCCTGAATTTCGTTAAACCCGGCCTCCTTCATCCACTGGGCGCATTGCGAACCGGTGAAATCATAGCCGCCGGCGGTCCACAGCAGCATATTCAGGCTCGCAAGCATGCCAGCGGCGCTTGATCTGCGATCCTCGGGGATCAGCGTCTCATGGACAATGAGCACGCCGCCTTCAGGCAAGGCGCTGTAGGCCTTCCCAAGCAGCGTTCGTTTGATGTCGAGGTTCCAGTTATGCAGAATCCTGCCGAGTACGATGACATCTGCGGACGGCAACGGCATTGTGAAGAAATCGCCGGCATGGAATTGCAACCGCTCGGCCAAGCCGTGTTCGCGGACGTTCGCCTCGAACATTTCCCGGAGCTCGGGCAGATCGAAGCCGCCACCGCTGAGATGCGGATGGGCGAGTGCCATCTCAACGGGCAGGCAACCTTCGGCAGTGCCGATGTCGATGACGGTCCGATAATTCTGCCAGCGAAACTGCGTGGCAATCGCCTTGGCGGTAAGCAGGGTGCCGCCGGTCATCGATTTGACGAACCGTTGGAAGCGCTCGGGATCGGCGTAGAGGCTGGCAAAGTGCTGCGCGGCTGTGATGCCGGTCTGTGGCGAGCCCGTTCGCAAGGCTTGCGTGAGCGAGCCCCACAACGCGTACTCGCTCGCGTTATATTGCTCGAACATTGAGCCGATGTAGGCCGGCTTTCGCCGGTCGAGATAAAAGCCGGTTTCCACCGTCGCAGCGTACCGCCCCTCGCCGTCACGCATCAGCAAACCAAGCGCCACAAGGGCATCGAAGAAATCCCGCGCACCACGATCCTGTATTCCGATGCGCTGGGCCAGCGCCGGTGCGTCCAGCGGCCGATCCGACAGAACGGTAAACACATCGAGTTCAATGGCGCTGAGCAAAACCTTGCTGGCACGGTAGCCGCAACCGATGTCGAGGATGCTTTGGGGCGACGGGGTTTCGGCGTGCATGACCACTCTCGGAACCGTAGCGATGAATGTCAGCCTTCGTGCTGTCGGGACTATAATATTACCGGCAGCAATGCCCCGGCGACGATCCAGCACTTTGTCGGCAGATGTGGCAGAAATGGCATAGTTCGCGGAAGGCAGGCGATGCTAAACTGCGCGTCCTGTGAATCACGCTGTAGGGAATTCGGGCATGAAGACGGCATTGCTTACCAGCGCTTCAATTGCTGCTCTGATGTTGGCATCAGGCGCGCAGGCGGCCGATCTCGCTCGCCCGGTCTACAAGGCGCCGGTAGCGCCGCGTCCCGGCCTGGACATGGACCGGCTTCTATGTCGGCGGCACCGTCGGCGGCGTTGGCAGTCACAATTCAATTGCCAACGATCCCGCGAGCTTCCCGTGGCTTACCTCCGGTTCAGTCAGCGTAAACGGCTCCGGCGTCATCGGTGGCCTTGAAGCCGGATACAACTGGCAGATATCGCAGCTCGTTCTCGGCATCGAGGGCGATGTGTCGTGGTCCTCGCTCAAAGCAAGCACTGGAGCTGCGAGTCCAGCCGTCGTAGGCGACACCTTTTCGTCCCGACTGAATGCGCTTGGCACGATACGGGGCCGGCTTGGATGGGCGTTCGATCGCGCGCTGGTGTATGCCACCGGCGGCGTCGCCTTCGCCGACCTCAAGGATCAGCTTGCCGACCCGGCGATTTCCGTTTACGGCCTCGACGGGTTCGTCGGAAACCGGCTGGACCGCAGGCGGCGGCATCGAATACGCATTGACCGACCACTGGACCGCCAAGGCCGAATATCTGCACGTCGGCTTTTCCCAGCGGAATGTGATCGGTCAGCCCGCCGTCCGGCTATGTGTTTGACTACCAGGACAAGCTGGACATCGGCCGGGTCGGCATCAACTACAAGTTCTGATCGGCTCACCTGAGAGGCGCCGCCGTGGATAGTGCGGCTCCAGTCGTCTCGTTCGCCGACCTCATCTTTCATCACGCTTTGTCGCGGCCGGAAAAACCGGCGATCGTTCTGCCTGACCGCGTCGCCACCTATGGCATGATGGCGCAGGGAATCCTGCTGGCGCAGGCGCGGTTGCGCGCGCTTGGACTGCCGCCCGGCGCGTTGGTGTGTCTGTCACTCGAAAGCCCGATCCGGCAGATGATCGTCGGTGCGGCTCTGTTCCGGCTCGGACATCCGGTTCTGCTGGCGTCACGTCCGGATCATGTCGTGCCACTGCAGCTTGCCGTCGCTGCCTTTCTGCACGGGCCCGGTATCTCACTCTTCCCGGGGCAGCGTCATGTCGTGGTCGAGGACGCGTGGTTTGCCGGCGACGCGCAACGCGCGGCAGCGAGCCCACCGCAGGGCTTTGCCAACGAGAGCGACATTTGCTGCGTCGCGCTGTCGTCCGGAACCACCGGACGGCCAAAGGCAATTTCGCTCACAATCAAGGCGTTCCAGCAGTGGGTGATGAACTATTACTCGACGCTCGGATACGGCTCGTGGGAGCGCCTGCTGATGTTGGTCGGTTTAAGCAGCAGTTGGGGATTCACGCTCGCCGCGCATGCGTTGTTTGCCGGACGCACGTTGGTCTTTGCGGCCAATCCTCGCGAAAGCCTGCACATGATCGGCCTTTATGGCGCCGACGCCATGGTCGGCATCCAGCGTGCAAGTGCGGGAACTCATGACGGAACAGACGCGGGCACCGGTGCCGTGTCCATCGCTGCGCACGATCCTAACCGGCGGCGGACTGTTGTCGCTGGCACTGATCGCCGAGGCGCGCGCCAAGTTGTGCAGCGGCATCGTCATCCTCTACGGCTCGACCGAAGCTGGCGGCACCGCCTTTGCGACTAGCGACCAACTGACCGCTGTCGAAGGCGCCATCGGCTTCGCCGCGCCGTGGGCCGAGGTGGAGATCGTCGGCGAAGATGACAGCGCGCTGCCGTCGGACACAGACGGCATTGTCCGCATCCGCGCCACCTGCCAGGGCGCGCCGTACCCGCCCGGTGCCGACAATCCAAGCTTTCGCGACGGCTGGTTTTATCCTGGCGACCTTGGCCGCATCGGTGCCGACGGCAGGGTGGTGTTGGCTGGCCGAACCTCGGACATCATCAATGTCGGCGGATTAAAACTTGCGCCTGAGACGATCGAGGACGTGCTGTGCAAGCATCCCGCGGTGAACGAGGCTGCCGCTTTCGGCAATTTCGGAGATGCCGGCATCGAGGAGGTATGGGTTGCCCTGGTCACCAACCGGCCGGTTGCCGACAGCCATTTGATCGAGTGGTGTGCTCAGCGCGGTATTCCGCTTCACCGCATCTTTATCGTCGAAGCGCTGGCAAAAACAGCATCGGGCAAGATTCACCGCGATCTCATCAAGCGGCAACTAGCCGGAGCGTGATCTCACCGAAGCGGATTTTATCGGATCGTGCCCTAGATTTTCTCGAAGTGAATTTGCTCGGCGACATCGGTCCAGAGCGCAATGTCGTCGGTGAGTTGCTTGCGAAACTCTTCCGGCGTCGTCGGCGCGGGCTCGTTGCCGAAGCCGTGCATCCGTTCTTTTGTCTCCGGCAGTTTGAGGATGCGGACGGTTTCTGCGTTGAGCCGCTGCAGGATTGGGGCCGGCAATCCGGCCGGCGCAATCAAACCTTGCCACGCGCTGACCCTTATGCCGGGCACGCCGCTTTCCGCCAAAGTCGGTATTTCCGGCAATGCGAAGTAATGCTTACCGCCCGAAACGGCCAGAGCGTTGAGTCTGCCGCTACGTACGAAGCCGAGCAGGCTCGATGGCGGGTCCATCATGAAATCAAGGCGGCCAGCGACCAGTTCGGTCGCCGCCGGTTCGCTGCCTTTGAAGGGGATGTGCTGGAATTTCAGGCCAGTCCTAAGGCCAAACAGCTCGATCGCGAGCTGCGGTCCCGAACCTACGCCCGGCGTACCGAAAAGCAGCGGAGTCGATCTCGTCTTCGCGGCGTTGATCAACTCAGCGACAGTCTTGATACCGCTGTCGGCGTTGGTCGCCATCAAATACGGATATTCCGAGCAGATCGTGATGGTGGTGAAGTCGTCAACCCCTCTGAACGGCAAATGCGCAAAAGTCGCGACGGCGCTGGCGTGCCCTGATGGAATGACGCCGAGTATGTAACCATCGGGCGCCGCGCGGGCGATCTGCGCCGCCGCGGTCGTCCCCGAAGCGCCGGGGCGCGGCTCGACGATGACCGATACGCCGAGCGCCCGTGACAATCCGTCGGCGACGAGGCGCGCGACGACGTCGGAGGGGCCGCCGGCAGCGAACCCGTGAATGATGGTGATGGTGCGCGCCGGCCATTCCGCTTCGGCGCGTGCAACGGTGGCAGCAAGGCCGGCCATGCCGGCAACGACGGCGCGGCGCGTCAGTTTCGTCATGGCGTCGGCTCCCTGCTTGCGTTTTATCGGCTATCCCGTCTTGCCATAAATGCCAGCCGCTCGAACAGGTGTACGTCCTGCTCATTCTTGATCAGAGCGCCGTGCAGCGGCGGAATAAGTTTCTTTGGATCACGTTCGCGCAAGGTCTCCGGCCCGATATCTTCGACCATCAAGAGCTTGAGCCAATCCAGCAACTCCGAGGTTGACGGCTTTTTCTTCATCCCCGGCACATCGCGGATTTCATAAAACAGTTTCAGGGCTTCGGCGACGAGCCGTTGCTTGATGCCGGGAAAGTGCACGTCGATGATCGCGCGCATGGTATCCGGATCGGGAAAACGGATGTAGTGGAAGAAGCAGCGGCGTAAAAATGCATCCGGCAATTCTTTCTCGTTGTTCGAGGTGATCACCATGACCGGCCGGCGGCGCGCCTGGACCGTCTCGCCGGTCTCGTAGACGAAGAACTCCATGCGATCGAGTTCTTGCAGGAGATCGTTCGGAAATTCGATGTCGGCCTTGTCGATTTCGTCGATCAGCAGCACCGGCCGCTCGTCGGCGACGAAGGCTTCCCACAATTTGCCGCGCCTGATGTAGTTGCGAATATCCTTGACGCGGGCATCGCCCAATTGGCTGTCGCGCAGCCGCGTCACCGCGTCATATTCATAGAGGCCCTGCTGCGCCTTGGTGGTCGATTTGATGTGCCACTCGATCAACGGCGCCGACAGCGCCTTGGCGATCTCGATCGCCAGTACGGTCTTGCCGGTGCCCGGCTCGCCCTTGACCAGCAGCGGCCGTTCCAGTGCGATTGCCGCGTTTACCGCGATCTTGAGGTCGTCCGTGGCGACATAGGCGCTGGTGCCTTCAAAGCGCATGACAGTCCTGGCGTTGCTGTTGGCGTGTGGTGCGGCTGCGCGAACTTAAGCACGCCGGAGTCGGCGCTCACAAGGCGCGGCATAGCCGGATGTGCGTTGCGTTTGCGCGACATGAAGCCTCGTTGGACCCGGCAATATCTGCCGGGAGGTCGGCACATCCGTACCCGGTCAGAATCTGTGATTTTCCGTAAGATATTGAAATATATATATTAATCGTATGGCACGACGATTGCTGAATGGTGCGCAGCGTTGGGCTGCGTCACGAACCGCAGCTCGCGAAGTTGAGGACCGAGTTGGAGAGGTAATGTCATGGGTATCTTCGATGCATTGACGACCGCGGTGGCTGGTTTGCAGGCACAATCATTCGCGCTGCAAAACATTTCCGGCAACATCGCGAACTCGCAGACGATCGGCTACAAGGAAACCGACACCAGCTTTCAGGACCTGGTCTCGCAGGCTTCGCTCAACCAGCAGACTACAAACGGTGTGATCGCCTCATCGGTAGCCAGCAATACGGTGCAGGGCACGATCCAGAGCACCTCAGTCTCTACCGATATGGCGATCAACGGCGACGGATTTTTCGTTGTCTCCAAGCCAGCGGGCTTCACCGACAACCAGCCGACTTTCTCCGGCGTGACCGACTACACCAGGGCCGGCAACTTTCAGCTCAATGACAACGGTAACCTGGTGAATACCGCCGGTTATTACCTCATGGGTATTCCGGTCAACCCGACCACGGGCAATCCCGTTGGCAGCGTTCCGCAGGTTCTGCAGTTCCAGAACAATTTCATCCCGGCGCAGGCGACCACCTCGATCACCTACGAGGCCAACTTGCCGAGCACGCCAACGTCCGGTGAGATTTCTCCGAGCGATTTTGCCAACAATCCGATCTCGGCCGCCGAGATTACCGGTACGGGCGCGACGCTGTTGCCCGATGCAGTTGCATCCGGAACCGGCACGGTCAGCAGCCTGACCAATGCCACGACGCTGACATCACTGGGGATCACCTCGGGCGATACGCTTTCAATCGGCGACGGTACCAACACCACAACTTACACGGTCACCGGTACAAGCACCGTTGGTTCCCTGATCAACGCCATCAATTCCGGAGCCGCAGGCAATGCGGCGGTTACTGCATCACTCAGCAGCGGCAGCATCGTTCTCACCGGCAACAATGACACCGCTACGGTCAGCGTGACCGGCAGCGGGGCAAACGACGCGTCTGACCTGGGCTTCGGCAGCAGCAATCACACCTTCTCGCCGACAAACCTGCTGACGCAGGGCCTTAGCGGCAAGACCCTGACCGTATCGGTTGGCGGTGGTGCAGCACAAACCATCACCTTCGGTTCTGCTGCCGGCGACGTTGCAACGATGAGTCAGTTGCAAACCGCAGTCCAGGGACTGACTGGTGTTATCGGTTCGGTCAATGTCGCGAACGGTAACATCAATCTTGTCGCGACCGATCCGAACGCCGCGCTCGTTGTAGCGGGCACCGCTTCGCCGTCGACATTCGGTGTTCAGACTCCGTCGGTCGCGCCGGGCAACGGCACGGTGATCGGCAGCGATGTGGCGACCTTCACCAGCCAGTCTGTCGACGGTGGATCGCTTACGTCTTACGATACCGAGGGAAATCCGCTGAACGTCCAATTCCGCTGGGCGCAAGTGGCCAGCGCGGGCGGCCAAACCGTCTGGAATCTATTTTACCAAAACAGTGCAAGCGCCACCGGCACTCAAGCCGCCTGGACCAACGTCGGCCAGAACTTTATTTTCAACTCGAGCGGTCAGCTGGTCCAGCCGACGACGAGCGCTTTCAATATTCCGGCCCTGAACATCAACGGCGATACGCTCAGCAACGTCGAGCTCAATTTCGGCACCAAAGGCCTGACGCAATTTGCCAACACCAGCGGGACCACGCAGGTAACCCAGCTTCAGCAGAACGGCTTTGCCGCCGGTCAGTTGCAGTCGGTCTCGGTCGACAGCCAAAACCGCGTCGTCGGCTCGTTCTCCAACGGCCAGACAATTCCGTTGGCAGAGATCACGCTCGCGACCTTCAACGGCGAGGACTCGCTGCAGGCTCTTAACGGCGACGCCTATGCCGCAACGACAGACTCGGGCCCCCCGATCTACGGCGCGACCGGCAAGATCGCAGGCAGTTCGCTCGAGGCTTCGAACGTGGATATCGCGACCCAGTTCAGCCAGTTGATCGTGGCGCAACAGGCTTACTCGGCCAACGCCCGCGTGATGACGACTGCAAACCAGATGATCCAGAGCTTGCTGACCGCGATTCAGTAAGAGCTGAAACCGGTGTGTTGACGAGTCTTCGGTTGCAGAGGCTGCCGCCGCCATGAGTATAAGTCAGGCATTGTCTGCTGCGTTGGCTGGCGTCGAGGTGACCCAAAAGGGCCTCGCGGTCATTGCCGGCAATGTCGCGAATGCCAATACGCCCGGGTACGTCGACGAAAGTCTAGGCCAGACCGAGCTGGTCTCGTCCGGCATGCCGGGCGTCAGCGTCAACACAGACGGCATCAACCGCAATCTCAATGCGCTGGTGCAGAGTCAGCTCTGGACGGAGACCTCAGGCGGCTCGTACGCGGACACCGCTTCCGGCCTTTACCAGCAGCTTCAGAATATCTACGGGACGCCGGGATCCTCGACGTCGTTAGACGCCATCTTCAATAATTTCACCAGCTCGCTGCAGACGCTGTCGGCCAGCCCAAGCTCCTATTCCAGCCAGGCCGCGGTCATCAGCACGGCGCAATCGCTGGCGCAGAATCTCAATTCGATGACGGCGAGCGTCCAGCAGCTTCGCACCCAGTCCGAGCAGGGGATCGCTACCGACGTTCAAACCGCCAACACGGCGCTGCAACAGATTGCCAATATCAATCAGCAGCTTCAGGGCGCGCCGGCGGACGGCGCATCGGCGGCACTGGAAGACCAGCGTGATCAGGCGGTCGCGCAGCTTACCCAGATGATGAATATCAACGTCGTCACCAATTCCAACAATCAGATTTCGTTATTCACTGGAAATGGCCAGCAACTCGTCGCCGGTGTGCAGGCATCGACGCTGAGTTTCAGCGGCGGTGGCACCTTGTCGGCTAATGATCTTTGGAGCGCAAATCCAAGCCAGGACGAAGTCGGGACGATCACGCTCACTGCTCCCAGCGGCACGAAAACCGATCTGATCGCCGACGGCGCAGTCCAGTCAGGTGAAATCGGCGCTTATGTGAAGATGCGCGATACGATCCTGCCGCAGGCGCAGAACCAGCTCGACGAGATGGCGAACGAGATGTCGCAGGCGTTGTCGAACCAGACAACCGCGGGCACCGCCGTCACCTCTGGCAGCCAGAGCGGCTTCAGCGTCGACACCGGCACGTTGTCGGCCGGCAATTCGTTGCGGCTCACTTATACCGACCCCGGGAATGTGCTGCACACCATCACCATCGAGGCGCTCGGCGCCGGCGGCTCGCTGCCGTTGCAGACGGATCCGTCCAATCCGAAAAATTCGATCATCGGCGTCAATTTCGCCGGCGGAATGTCGTCGGTTGTCGCGCAGCTCAATACTGCGTTCGGCGGCAACATTCAGTTCTCAAATCCGTCTGGTACGGTGCTGCAGGCGTTGAACGCCAGCGCGACAACCAACGCGGTCAACGCATTGTCGGCGACCACAACGGCAACATCGCTTACGAGCGGCAGCGCGCAGCTGCCGCTATTCCTTGACGGCAGCGTCCCGATCACCGGCGCGCTGACTTCCAACGGCTCACAGACCACGGGTCTCGCCGGCCGTATCACGGTCAATTCGGCGCTCGCGGCCTCGCCCGGAAGCCTTGTCGCCTATGCGGCGAACACCGCCGCGGGAGACTCGACGCGGCCAAATTTTATCCTCAATCAGATGACGTCGGCGTCGCTGACCTTTTCGCCGGCCACGGGCATCGGCACCGCGCAGCAGCCGTATAGTGGCACGCTATCCAACTATATGACTGCAGTCATCGACCAGCAGACCCAGGCGTCCACTGCGGCGACTAATCTGCAACAGGGTCAGGACACGGTGGTGAGCGCCTTGCAGCAGCGTTTCAACCAGCAATCCGGCGTCAGTATCGACACCGAGCTGTCGAACCTGATCGCGCTGCAAAACGCTTATGGGGCGAATGCGCGGGTCATGTCGACCATCCAGTCGATGATGAATACATTGCTCCAGGCGGTGCAATAATGAGTATCACTGGACCTGGCTCGATCACGGCGCTGAATATTGCCTCCGTGAATACCATGAACAATCAGCTCAATTCGCTGAGTCAGGAACTCTCTTCGGGCAACGCGTCGCAGACCTATTCAGGTCTCGGCTCGCAGGCTGGCGTCGCGCTCGCGCTTAGCGCGCAGCTTTCGGCGGTTAACGGCTATAGCAACACGGCCAACACCGTCAGTACGACGCTCAGCATCGCGCAATCGATGCTGTCGGAACTTGGCTCGACCGGCTCAGCGGTCGAACAATCGGCGACGCAGCAAGGCCCGTTCACGCTCAACAATGGCGGCCAGACCGCGACACAGGCGTCAGCCCTGACCCAATTGCAGCAGATTCTGTCAGTGCTCAACACCCAGGTCGGCGGCAACTACATTTTCTCCGGCAACGCCGTGAATCAGCCGGCGACAACGAGCATGAACTCCATTCTCAATGGCAATGGCGCACAGGCCGGCTTGACGCAAATTATCACCGAGCGCGAACAGGCCGATCTCGGCGCCGGCAATATGGGCCGGCTCACGGTCGGCGGCAGCGGCTCGAATATTACGCTCAGTCAGGATGGCTCGCCGTTCGGTTTTCAGCTGGCCAGCGTGAATACGACCATAGCCGGCGCGACCGTCAGCGGTCCGAGCGGATCGCCGCCAACCGAAACGGTTGGCCTGACCAGCAACGCGAATGCTGGCGACACGGTTCAGTTCAATCTGACCCTGCCCGACGGCTCAAGCCAGACCATCAGCCTGCAGGCCACCACGGACTCGCCGCCCGGCATCAATCAGTTCACGATCGGCGCCAATACCGGCGCAACCGCAACCAATATCCAGGCCGCGCTGACGACCGCGGTTACAAGTCTTGCACAAACGACGCTACCGGCAGCGTCTGCGACGGAGGCAGCCAACAATTTCTTCGGCGGCAATCCGCCGATGCGGGTGAGCGGCACGCCGGCGACGTCGATGTCGCTCGTGGCCGGCACGTCCGCGAACACGGTGTTCTGGTACACTGGCGGCAACAGCGCCTCGCCGCGGCAGACCGCAACGGCGCAGGTCGGTCCATCGACGACCGTGGCTTACGGCATGCAGGCCAACGAGCAGGCGATCAGTTCGTTGCTTGCCAACGTTGCGGTGTTTGCGACCACGACCTATTCGGCGACCAATTCGAATGCGCAGGCGAGCTACACGGCGCTGAGCCAGAAGGTCGCGACGAACCTGAGTTCGCCATCCGGCTCGCAATCGATCGACGATATGGAGGCCGATCTCGCCAACGCGCAGACCACGATCAAGAACGCCACCAGCCTAAACACGCAAACTCAGACCACCTTGCAGGGCATGCTTCAGAATATCGAGGGCGTGAACCAGGCCCAGGTCGGCGAACAGATTCTGACCCTGCAAAACAGTCTGTCGGCGTCGCTGGCAGTCACGGCGCGGCTCGCGCAGGTCAGCCTGCTCAACTACCTCGCGCCCTCGACGGGCTAGATGTAAGCCGAGAGCGGGCAACAAAAAAGGCGGGCAGTTTTTTGCCCGCCTTTTCTCTACAGATATTTTGGTCGTTACGCCTGGCCCCGAAGCCCGGCCGCGATCTCACGGTTGATCTTGATGATCGATTTGAGATGTGTCGGCTTCGGCTTGGTCATCAGCGAGAACGTTTCTCCGAGGATGAAGGCGCCCAGGTGGGTGATGTTGCTTCGCACATTCTGCGGCAGCGGATTGTCATCCCGCGACACGGCGTCGATGAACACCGTCCACAGACGGCGATTGTACAGTAGCGCATCGTTTAGCCTTGGATTTTTTTCGCTCCAGCTGTCGTGCACCGACTGCAATTGAGCTGCGGCTTTCAGCAGCAGGGTTGCTTCAAGTTCACGCGGACTCACGATTTCTTTTGCGACCTTTGAATAGGCCTTGGCGGCATGCTGCATTTCAAGATGATCCTTCTCGTACGCAATCAGCTTGCGCGTTTCCTTTAAGGCTTTGTACAGATCGCCTGTTAATATTCGATTATTGATACTGTCGATGAACGGTCGCGCGCCTGGCGCGCTTTCCAGCATCTCGTGGACGAGCTGCAAGTACGACCTCTCGTGGTCGTGCGGTTCTTTCGAAGTATACATGAGTTGCACTGCGAGATAGATGCGCTTCGCCGGCGTGTCCGCCTGCGCCGGCGAAAAAATGTCCTTCTCGCGCAGGATCGGCACCTTGCCCTGGATTTCAAGACGCGTGCGCTCGCCGCGGTTGGTGACGACGCAATCGCCGAGGATGACACGCTCGTTTCGCTTGAGTTCAATCTTCAGTGTCATGCTTTTGTACTTCTCCGCGCCCCGACATATCGTGGCGCGGTACGGTTAAGGTCCGCCTAAATGAAAAGCGGCGGGGCTTTTGGCCCCGCCGCTCCACCAAAGGCCTGTACCAGAGGACTTATGGGAAGAGCTTGAGCACCGACTGGTTCGCCTGGTTGGCGATCGACAGTGCCGAAATTTCAAGCTGCGACCGGGTTTGCAAGGTCAACAGGTCTGCGCTGGCCTGGTTCTGGTCGACGGCGACCAGGTTGTCAGAACCGGTTTGCAGGGTGTTGATCAGGTTCGTGGTGAACGTCTGACGCGTGCCGATGACGCCCGAGTTGGTGCCGAACGTTTCGGTCTGGCTCTGCACCTGGGTGATCGCGGCATTGAGCGCCGTGACCGTGCTGGTGAGGCCGCTGTTGTCCTGGAACGAACCCGAGCCAGTGCCCGAAATCGCCGACAACGACAGACCCGCCGCATTGAAGTTCACACCCTGAATGGTCAGCGAGCTAGAGCCCGACGAGTTGAAATCGATCGTCAGGTTATTGCCGTTGAGGAGGTTAACGCCGTTGTAGGACGAAGTCGCCGGCGAGCTGATTGATCTGCGTCAGCAAGCCGTTGTAGTTGGTCTGCAGCGTCGCACGCGTGGTGCTCTGGCCGAAGACCGGTGTTGAGCTGAGGCCCAGCGCGGTGGCTTCCGCACCGGAAGTGACGGTGATGCCGCTGGAGGGCGAGTTGGCGGTGAGGATCAGGTGACCCGAACCGTCATCGCTTGCAGTCAGGGCACCGGTAGCGCCAAGGCCAGTGGTGCCGTTGATCTGCGCTTCGATCGCGCTGACCGACTCGCTCGCGGTGATGGACACCGTGTAGCTGGAAGAACCAACGTTGAGCACGAGGTTGCCGCCGGCGTTGGTGGTGGTGAGAGCGACGCTACCGGTCACGGACGCCGCCGTGGTCGGGCTCGCCTGCTGCGCCTGCTGGACGGTCGCCAATGCCTGTTGCAACAGGCTCGAGATTCCGGTCAGACCGTCGGTCGCCGCATTGATGGTCTGCTGGCCCTGGCCGATCTGGTCGAGCAACGAGCTCAACGAGTTCGCGCTGTTGGTCAGGTTCTGAGCGGTGAAGTAGGAGCTCGGATTATCGGCGGCCGAATTGACCTTCTTACCGGTGGCGAGCTGTTCCTGGACGGTGGTCAGGCTCGAAGAAGTCTGCTGCAAAGACAGCAGGTTCTGCCGAATACCTGTGCTAAGGGTGATATCAGACATAGAAAGTACCTTTCTGGTTACAGGCCGTACTGGCTACACGTGCCGTACTCGCGTACGGGCGTGTGTGGTTTCCGATCATGTCTTACGATCGGACTGGCCAAAGGTTTGCCGCAATCCACTTAAAGACGCGTGAATGCCTGTAGTCTCAGGGCTTTTACCGATTATGCACCTAGCGGCGCCGCAGCCGTGCTGAAGGCGTTGTCATGCCGTTACCACAAGGGTTTACACCCGTTTGCCCGAATTCCGGCGGCGCCTTAAACGGCGATTAACCATTCCGCTTCATTGTTGGTTAACTATAATTGCAAGTCGAGGCGCCAGTTTCGCCGCGGCTTGGAACCTGCGCTCGTCGAATGAATGCGAGGGCGCCGACTGGACGGTCCGCCGCCATGCCCGCCTTTGCCAAGCTTCAATACGCCGAGCTGCCGCCCGCCGCCGCGCCGGGGGCGAAGTCCAATCCGCCGGCGGCCAATGCCAAGTCGCCGCCACTCCAGTCCGGCCCGGCCGATGGCAGCCCCGGCGGCGCGCCGTCGCAGGCAATCAATCTCGTGGTCGCCACGCCGTGTTTCGGCGGGCAAATTTCCGTCCACTACGCCACCTCGCTGCTGCGGCTGCAAACGCAGATGCGGAAATACGGGAATATCAACCTGACGGTCCGGTTCAAGGACGGCGATGCGCTGATCACCCGCGCCCGCGCCAGCCTGATCTCGCAATTCCTCGACGATCCGGCCGCGACGCATCTTCTGTTCATCGACGCCGACATCGGCTTTGAGCCCGACCAGGCTTTGCGGCTGATCCAGTCCGGCGCCGACATGGCCGCTGCGGTTTATCCGATCAAGCGGATCGACTGGGACCGGGTGAAATCGACGCTCGAGAGCGGGCGCCCCAATCCTGGGTCTGCGTCATTGCGATACGTTTTTGAAGTCGACAATCCCGACGCCGTGACGGAAAAGTCCGGCTTCGTCAAAGTGCGCTACGCCGGAACGGGCTTTTTGATGATCCGACGCGCGGCGCTGGAACGGATGTGCGCGCAATATCCGCAGCTCAAGTACAAGCGCGATCATTCCTACGACGCCGCAACCGCGAGCGAAAACCGGTACGCATTGTTCGAATGCATGATCGCTGAAGACGGCACTTATCTCAGCGAAGATTTTGCCTTCTGCAAGCGCTGGACCGACATGGGCGGCGAAATCTGGGCCGATCTCAACAGCAAGCTGACCCACGTCGGCCCACTGGCGTTTCACGGAGATCTGTCTTCGCAATTTGCGGCGGCGGGTCGAGCGGACAATATTTGAAACGACCGGCAGCGTCTTGTTCGGAGCTGCGCAGTCTAAGATCAGGTCAACATGTTCAGCAAGGTGCCGCTCACGCCGGTGCCGGTGAGAATTCCCTGGGCGCTGGTGAGGTTCTGTTGCGAAAGCGCCTTGGAAAACTCTGTCGCCAAGTTTGCCGACGACGTATTCGAACTGCTGGTCGACGATGCGCTCTTCGACGACCCGGTCGTTGTGCCGGATGTCGTGCTCGATGGGGTGGTAGGCTGCGCCGAGCTGTTTTTGGTCCCGAAACCGATTGCGGCCGCGTCTGTGCCGCTGCCCACGACCGCTATCGAGTCCTTGTTGTTTCTACTGGTGATGATCAGGCGTCCGTTGCTGCTGAGCGATGCGGTCACCTGCGCATTGGTCGGAAGATCGACATTGATGGCGCTGATCAGATCGCCGATTGTGTCGGTTCCCGTCGATGTATAGGTCGTCGCATTGGTGCTCGCGCTGACCGTAATCGTTCCGCCTTGCAAAATACCGAGGCTGGCGAGGGACGTGCCGGTCGTGAGTACCGATTTGCCAGTCAGGGTGGCTGGGGAGGGCGGTACCTTTGTGGCCGTCGTGGAACTCGAACTGCCTGTGGCAGTGCTACTCGACGATGTTGATGAGTTGGTCGACGACGAGGTTGTGGAGCTGCCTGAGGCGCTGTTCAAAACCTGCTGAACGATGCTGGAAATCTCATTATTGACGCGGCTCAAGGCGGTCTGGTTGGCGATGCTTGCCAGTCCCGCGGTCAAATTCGCCTGAGCATTGGCCATCACATTAATGATGGAGGTGCTGTCCGCGAGGGATTGCGTCTCAGCCTTGCTTCTCGACCAAAACTGCTGGTCCTGCTGCCAGAACGAGGTGCTGCTGCCAATGCTGCTGGTCATGATCGACGTTGAACAAGTCCAATTCCCACGTTGATAGTATGGGCCGTCTGCGGTTAACGCGCAGTGTCTAAATCGCCGGAATTCACGTCTCGTTAACCATCTTGGCCGACCTTGCTGTCCTAACGAAACTGCCGGCGGACCGCAGACATAATGGCCATGCCAGCTTCCAGCGAAGGCCCGCTGGTACCGTCAGCGATCGATCAGGCGCTGGCGCTGCATCAGCAAGGCCGCCTTGACGAGGCCGACCGGGTCTACGGCGACATTCTTGCGCGCGATCCGGAGCATTTCGATGCGCTGCATCTTTCGGGTGTATTGCGCCACCAGCAGGGGAAATCTGCCGAGGCATTGCGGCTTGTCGCCGCGGCGCTGAAGTCGCAGCCCGGCTCGGCGGATGCGCTGACCAATCACGCTGTCATTCTGGCCGCGCTTAAACGACACCAGGAAGCGCTGGCAAGCTTCGACCGGATACTGGCGATCCGCGGTGGCGATGGATCCACATTTTACAACCGCGGCAACACACTGGCGGCGCTTGGCCGCCATGAGGAGGCGCTGGCTGACTATGTCGCGGTGCTCAAGTTCCAGTCGATGCATGCCGCAGCGTTCTATCGTTGCGGCAATTGCCTGACCGCGCTTGAGCGTCCTGGCGATGCGTTGCGCGCCTATGACGCCGCCATCAGGGTTGCACCAGATCATGTCGAGGCGTTGAACAACCGCGGCGTTGTGTTGCTGACGCTCGGCCGTACTGAAGACAGTCTGCAAAGCTGTGAGCGGGCACTGGCCATCAAGCCCGCTTATGCCGATGCGCTGTACAATCGCGGCAATGCACTGCGGTCGCTCGAGAGACTGGAAGAAGCCGTCGACAGCTACGGGGCAGCGTTGGCGCTCGCACCCAATCGCTCCGATGCACTCAATAATCTCGGCCTCGCGCTCATGGGACTCAAGCGTCCTGCCGAAGCGCTGGAGAATTTCAACGCGGCGCTGGCGCTCGATCCCAACAGTCTCGGATCGCTGCATAATCGCGCCAATGCTCTCGCCGAACTCGGCTCGCTCGAAGCCGCACTCGATCCATGCAACAGCGTGCTTGCGAAAAATCCCGCACACGTCGATGCGCTAAACACCCGTGGCGTGGTTCTTGCCAAACTGCGGCGATTTCCGGAAGCATTGGCAAGCTATGATGCCGCGATCGAAGCCGCGCCCGGCCGCACCGACATCATGGTCAATCGCGGGACGGTGCTTGTTGAGCTCAATCGCCACGAAGAGGCGATCGCATGCTTCGATGCAGCGCTCGCGGTCGAGCCGGAGAATTTCGCGGCGCTGGTCAATCACGGCAGCGCCTGCGTCAAAAACAAGCGCTTCGGCGATGCGCTTGGCAGTTTCGACAGAGCGCTGGCGATCAATCCCCATCACGCCCTGGCATTGACCGACCGCGGTGTAGCGCTTGCCGAACTTGACCGGATCGACGAGGCGATCGCAACGCACGATCGCGCGCTGTGCATCGATCCCAATATTTTCGCCGCCAACGTCAATCGCGGCAATGCGCTGTTAAAGCTCAACCGGCTCGACGAGGCGCTCGACTATTACGGTAAAGCGCTGGCAATCGAGCCGGAAAACCCGGAGGCCAATTTCAACGCCGCGATCACGAGGCTTTGCCGCGGCGATTTTCGCGAAGGCTGGGCGCAATATGAATACCGCTGGAAAAAGAAACCGCTTTCCGAGCAGTGGCCTGATTATGCGCAGCCGGTATGGCGCGGCGATACCGACGTGCAGGGCAAAACCATATTCCTGATGGCGGAGCAGGGACTCGGCGACACCATACAATTCGTCCGCTATGCGCCTTTGGTCGCCGCCCTTGGTGCGAAGGTGTTTCTCGGCGTTCAGCGCCCGCTCAAATCCCTCGCCGTGACGGTGCCCGGCATTTCCTACGTCTGTACCGACAACGAGATGGTTCCGCCTTTCGATCTGTTCTGTCCGCTGATGAGTCTGCCGCTGGCATTCAGCACCGAGCCAGGGTCGATACCGGCGAAGACTTCCGTATGTCTGGCCGCTCGAGGAGCGTTTAGCAAAGTGGCGCGACAGGATGCCGGCAAACGGCCGGCTCCGTGTCGGACTTTGCTGGGCCGGCAACAGCATCTACGGCAACGATCGCAATCGCTCCATTCCGCTTGGCCACTTTGTCGCGCTGTTATCGGTGCCGAACATTGATTTCGTCTGCGTGCAGAAAGACGTCAGCGAGGCCGATGCGGCCTTTCTGCGCGAGCGCGGCGTGCTTCAGCTCGGCCAGGAGTTTTCCGATTTCGCCGACACCGCGGCGGTTGTCGCAATGCTCGATCTTCTCATTTCGGTCGATACGTCTGTCGCGCATCTAGCCGGTGCGATGGGGAAGGCGGTGGCGCTGCTTCTGCCGTTCGCGCCGGACTGGCGCTGGATGCTCAATCGCACCGACAGCTCTTGGTATCCGAGCGTGCGGTTGTTCCGGCAAAGCCGGATCGGCGACTGGCGCGAACCGTTCGAGCGCTTACACGGCGAACTGGTTGAAGTCTCGCAGCGTCCGGCGCAAGCGAGTTAAATTCTAGAGCTTGCGGCTGATGGCGAGCGGCTGCCCGTATTTCGAGGACGGCGCGGTTGCGCGCCCCGAGGCGCCATAGATCTGCGGCGCAGCTTTCCTGGCGAGATCGCCCGATAATCGGCGCATGATGCCTTCGGACACGGCGTGCGTCGTCGCAAGCACAATAAGATTTCTTTGCAGCACAGCGCGGAACGCTTCCTGCACACGCGACAACACCACGCACCGCGCCGGAGCCGCCTTTACCAGGAATTTTGCGTTCGCTTTGAGCCGCTCGCCGCAGGCATAGAGCTCGCTGGCGAGTTGCGATTTCTGCGCTCCAAGCTCGGTCGCCGACCGCATCTGCCCGGCATGGACCAGTTTGGTTTCGTGCTCGATGACGCTCGACAGCTTATCGATCAAGCCAGCGACGGTGTCGATTGCTTGCTCCGCCTCGGCAGTGGTCGTGATCGGACTCATGATGCGGTCAGGCCCTGCTGTTTCAACAACTCGTTGTAGACCTGGCTGGCGAGGCCGATGCCGCCGTTTTTGGCGAAGGTCTTGGCGTATTGGTCGGTCATGAACGAGCGCCAGATCTTCAGCGAGCCGCTGCCGCCGAACGGACCGTCGCCGTCCACTTTGGTGAACATCTGCTGGAACATCGAGTTTAGGAACATCGACTCGAATTGCTCGGACGCGGCTTTGGCTTTGCCTTTCAGTTTCAGGGCAGCGTCGGCCTGTGCGCCCTGGGCATTGCCGATCGAGGCGAGGGATGTGCTGAAGTCTACCGGGTTCATCACATCACCTCGATGTTGGCCTGGATCGCGCCGGCGGCCTTGATCGCCTGCAAGATGACGATCAGATCCCGTGGCCCGATGCCGAGCGCATTGAGCCCGTCAACGATCTGCTGGAGCGATACACCTTCTTGCACCAGCGCAAGTTTCTTGCCTTCCTCCTGCACGCCGACCGAGGTGCGCGGCACGACGACAGTGCGGCCTCGTGATAACGGTGCGGGCTGGCTGACCTGCGGCGCTTCGGAAATCGTCACGGTGAGATTGCCTTGCGCCACCGCGACAGTGGACACTCGCACATCGCGGCCGATGACAATGACGCCGGAGCGTTCGTCGATAACGATTTTGGCGGCTTCGTCGGGCTCGACCTGTAATTGCTCGATCTCGGTCAGCATCGAGACGATGTTTTGCGGAAATTTCTTCGGCAGCGTGAGCTGCACCGTCGAAGGATCGAGCGGCTCTGCGATCGGCGAGCCGATATAGTCGTTGATGGCGACGGCGATGCGCTTCGCTGTGGTGAAGTCGGCATTGCGCAGCGCGAGCCGCAACTGGCCGAGCGAGGCCAGGGAGAAATCGATCTCGCGCTCGATGATGGCGCCGTTCGGCAGCCGCCCGACGGTCGGAACGCCGCGCACGATCTTCGCCGCCTGTCCCTCCGCTTCGAACCCGCCGACGGTGAGCGAGCCCTGCGCAACTGCGTAGACGTTGCCGTCAGCGCCGAGCAGGGGAGTGACCAGAAGCGTTCCGCCCTGGAGACTCTTGGAGTCGCCCATGGCCGACACGGTGACGTCGATGCGGGTGCCTTGCGTAGAGAACGGCGGCAGGTCGGCGGTCACCATCACCGCGGCGACGTTGCCGGTGCGGATCTGCTGGCCGCGGATGTTGACGCCGAGGCGTTCCAACATGGCCTGCAGGGACTGTTTGGTGAAGGGCGTATTGTTCAGCGTGTCGCCGGTGCCGTTAAGGCCGACGACCAGGCCGTAGCCCAGCAACTGGTTCTGCCGTATGCCCTCGACACTTGCGAGGTCTTTAATGCGCGATGTCGCCGTCGCCGTCGAAGCGGCGCAAGCAGCAACGAGCACCGCAACGAGCGCGGTCTTGATAGTCCCCTTCATCTTGCTCCCCAAGAGGCCGGACGGAAGGAGCGATGCCAATCGCGTGCCAGCTGGGCTGGTATGGGCAAGTACTTGAATTAACTTGATAAATTAATTCGGGGCGGGCCGGCGGCGCGGGCGCCGGCAAGCAGCCCTTGCCGGTTCAGGCAAGTTTTGCCGGTTCCTTTTTACTGGCCATTAACCATAAGAGCCCACCGTGAGGGCATGCGGATATACGGCCCCAATGGTACGTCGGTCGCCACAACGGCCCCGATCGCACGCCGTCCGGCGGGCGGGACCTTTTCGCTGTCGGATTCCGAGCCCGCGCAGGCGCAAAATCCCACGGTCGCTCTGCGTACATTGGGTGGCATCGACGCGCTGATTGCGCTTCAGGGAATCGAGGAGCCGGCCGAACGGCGCCGCCGCGCGGTGAAGCACGGCCGGCGGGCGCTGGATGCACTCGATGAACTGAAGCTTGGCCTGCTGTCCGGAACGCTCGATCAAGCCACGCTGCTCCGGCTCAAGTCGGTGGCAGCCGATCTGGGGGATGGCTCCGGTGACGACAAGCTCGACTCGGTACTGGCCGAGATCGATTTGCGGGTCGCGGTCGAGCTTGCCAAAGCTGGCATAGACTGACATTAAGTAACTGATTTAATAGAGAAAATTAAGAAAATAGGAACGGTTCCGCCCGTTTTTTCGGCAGCTTCATTTTGCTGCACCGCGCATCATCATCGTTATTGTCTCTGTCATCGACCATCGATATATAGGCCAGCCTTCGGGAGGACCCGACACCAGTCGTGTACGGAGTTGAGGGACAATGCAGTTAGTCAAAAGCAAGAACGGTAAGACCGACAGCAAACCCGTGAAGAACGGCAGCGCCAACGGCCACGGCAATGCCAACGGCAGCGGAAAGACTCCGTCGCCGATGGAGCGGCTTTATCGCCCCACGGACAAAGAGCCTTTCATGAGCGACCGCCAGCGGGAGTACTTCCGCGTGAAGCTGCTCGACTGGCGCGATGACATCCTCAAGGAGGCGAAAGAAACCCTCCAGCATCTCCAGGATGAGAACCAGAATCACCCCGACATTGCTGACCGCGCATCGTCGGAGACCGACCGGGCCATCGAGCTTCGTGCCCGCGACCGCCAGCGCAAGCTGATCTCGAAGATCGACGCGGCGCTGCAACGGATCGAAGAGGGCACCTACGGCTTTTGCGAAGAAACCGGCGACCCGATCTCGATCAAGCGGCTCGAAGCACGGCCGATCGCCACGCTGTCGATCGAAGCCCAGGAACGTCACGAGCGCCGCGAGCGGGTTTACCGCGACGAATAGGCGGCGACGCGGCAGTTAAGCTTTTCTTCACCATGTTTGGTTACCGCTCGTTAACCAATGAGCGGTCCGTTGCAGCTTGTGCCGGCGAACACGTCGCGGCTTTTGCGCCGCGCTGTGCATGCCCATGGGCAGGGCGCCCTCGAAAAAGCGCAGCGGCTTTACACGGCGGTGCTGGAGCGGGAGCCGGACAGTTTCGACGCACTGCACGGCCTGGGGCTTATTCATTGTCAGTATGGCCGGTTCGATACGGCGCTGGTGCTGTTTCAGGAAGCGCTGAAGTCCGATCTCGACCGCGCTGAAGGATTTTCCAATCTCGGGCTTGTCTTCCACAGGCTGCGGCAGTTCGAGCGGGCGCTGACCAGCTACAACGCCGGGCTTCAAATAGAGCCGGACAATCCTGAGCTGTTAAATCGGCGTGGCGTTGTGCTGCTGGAGCTTGGCCGCCCGGCGGAGGCGCTGGCTGATTTCGATCGCGTGCTCGCGGCCAAAGCAGATCATTTCGAGGCGCTGGGCAATCGCGGCAATGCGCTGCTCAAACTCAACCGTGTCGCCGATGCATTGGCGGCCTACGACCTGGCGCTGCAGTCCGCGCCGGAAAGCGTGCAGCTTCTGACCAATCGTGCCGTCGCGCTGCGCCGTCTCGACCGGCCGCACGAAACGCTGCTGACCGCGAGGCAGGCGCTGGTGCGCGATCCCGATTTCGCTCAAGCACAATTCACCGAGGCCATCGCGCGGTTGAGTCTGGCCGACTTCACCGCGTGGCCAGCTTACGAAATGCGCTGGAAGGTTGGCCTGCTGGCGTCGCAGCGGCGCAATTTCTTCGCTCCGTTATGGCTGGGCAAAGAGACGCTGGAAGGCCGTACGATCCTGCTGCATGCCGAGCAGGGATCCGGCGATACCTTGCAACTGGTGCGCTACGTGCCGTTGGTCGCCGCGCGCGGCGCCAGAGTCATTCTCGAAGTTCAGCGCGAACTGGTGCGGTTGCTTTCCGATCTCTCCGGCGTCGATGTGGTGATCGCGCGTGGCGAGGTCTTGCCGCCGTTCGATTTGCACTGTCCGCTATTCAGTTTGCCGCTGGCCTTCGGCACGAACGAGTCGACCATTCCCGCAGATGTTCCGTACATTGTGCCACCCGCGAACGACGCGTGGCAAAGGGTCTCTTCATCAAAACCGCTGATTGGTCTCGTTTGGTCTGGCGGGCGTGTCCACGATAACGATGTCAACCGCTCGCTGCGCTTCGAGACATTGTTGCCGTTGCTCGATGTGCCGGACGTCAGCTTTGTCAGTCTTCAGCACGATGTGCGCGAGGGCGATGTCTCCCTGTTGGTCGCACAAACCGGCGTGGTTAGGTTCGACAAGAAATTTCAGGACTTTGCCGATACCGCTGCCGCGATTGCATCGCTTGATGTGGTGATCGCAGTCGATACGGCGGTGGCGCATCTGGCGGGCGCGATGGGCAAGCCGCTGTTGCTGTTGCTGCCGTTTGCCGCCGATTTCCGCTGGCTGCGCGAGCGGCAGGACACACCGTGGTACCCGACCGCGCGGCTCTATCGCCAGCCGGCGTTTGGCGATTGGCAAAGCGTCATCGCGACGTTGCACCGGGATCTGATACGCGCCGATTTTTCCTCGCGAGCGAACAAGCTGTCGGCATAAAAGTTTGCGGCCTCCGGCGGGGAGCTGCCGGAGGCCGCGTCGTTACGGGATCGTTTTCGCGCGCCAAGCGATCCCGGGGAGCTCTTGCGCCGTCGCTAGAACGGCAACAGCACATCCAGCGCCTGTTGTCCCCAAGGCGGCTGCTGGATGTTGGAAATGGTGCCCTTGCCGCCATAGGCAACGCGGGCCTCGGCGATTTTCGGCAGGTCGATGGTATTGTCGCTGTCAATGTCTTCAGGACGGACAACACCGGCGACAAGCAGTTCGCGCATTTCGGAATTCAGGCGGACTTCCTGCTTGCCTTCGATCGCCATGTTGCCGTTCGGCAGCATCTGCGTCACCACCGCGGCAACGTTGGTGACGATCTGGTCCTGCCGGTTGATCGAGCCGGTGGCGTTGCTTTGCGTATTGGTGTCCGCGGCAATGATCGATCCCGGCAGAAAGGCCTTCGCCGGATTGACGATCGTTTTGGCGCCGAGGAAATTGCTGATGTTGGAATCCTCGGTTGAGGTGCGCTGAACCTGAGTCTGGTCCTGAAACTGCGCGGTGTCGTTGATGTTGACCTTCACGGTCAGAATGTCGCCGACCTGATGGGCGCGCTGATCCTTGAAGAACGCGCGCGAGCCGTTGCGCCACAGCGAATTCGGATTGTAAGTGACCTGCTGCGGCGTCGGCATCGGCATCTGCACCGGCTTGTAGCCGGGCTTTGCCGTCGGATTGTCCACCGGCGAAAGCGGCGGTTGTTCCCCGATCATTTTCAGCCGATCAAGCGACGCGCAGCCGGTACTGACGACAGCGACAGTAGAGAGCAGGGCGCAACGCAACAGCCAAACACGATGCGACATTGAACTAACCTTTCACGCCAATAACTTGATCACTCGGACCGCCCCGCCGGCGAAACCACCATCGGAGACGGGGTATTTTCGACAACGCGGGTCGTCGCAGCGTTCACGGTGATGCGGCCGGGAGCCGTGATTACGCCTTGCACAATCCGCTTCGAGTCGGCATTGAGCACGCCGATCAGATCGCCGAGCGCGCCCGACGACTGAGCCACACCGCGCAACGTCAGCACGACGCCCGGCGCCTGATAGACAATGCTCACGGTGTCGTTGCGCTGGACGATGTCGGGTTTCGTCAGATCCGCGGTGCGCAACGGCTGCTCCGGACGCAGTTCGTGGCGTGCCGCAAAGCCTGCGGCTTCGGCGATGGTGGCAATCGCGCCACCTTCGGACTTCGGCCGGCGCAGCACGATGAGATCGGATTCTTTGAGCACCTCGCCGCGCATGACCGGATGCTCGACCGCTACGGCGGGAATGGTTTCGATCGCGGTGCCGGTCAGGCGTAGCGGCTGGCGATGCAGCGCCGCGCTCGACGGCAGATCGAGCGTCGCGTCAAATCGCGTGCTGCGCGGATCGTAGTTCAGGCTAAGCACCTGCAATTGGCCGACCGCGCCCGGCTCGACCTGCGTGGTGCGCAAGTCGCGGTCGTAATAGACGCTGATATTGCGGGCTTCGCCGAGACCGAATTGTCCAGCCAGCGCCTGCGCGATGCTCGCCGACATCTCCTGCACGCTGATCGGACGGCTGGCCCGGGTCACGATGACTTCGGCGAGGCCGCGGGTGTCGATATCGATGAGCTGATGCGGGCGGATGGCTTCGACGATGCTCGCGGTCGATACCGTGCCCCTGGTGCCGAGATCGGGTGAGCGGAAGATCGCGACGTCGGCTGCGGCTCCGGCATTTTCGATCAGATCGCCGATCCGGACGATGTCGCCGGCGACGGTTACATTGGCGCGCAGCGCCGGCACCGCATTGGCCGACGCATCCTGTGCGGCAGCGACGGCCGGGAACAGCGCGATGAGCGCGAACAGCAGAGCCGAAATCCGCAGGGCAGGACCGATCATGGTCAGGACCTTTCTCACTTCATTAGCTGCGATGTCGTTTGCAGCATCTCGTCAGCCGCGGTGATGACCTTGGAATTCATCTCATAGGCACGCTGCGCCGCGATCAGGTTGGAGATTTCGCTGACCGCCTCGACGTTCGACGATTCAAGGCTGCCTTGCAGCAGCGTGCCGGCGCTGTTGGTGCCGGCGATGCCGTCCTGCGGTGTGCCGGAGGCGGGCGTCGCGCTGAACAAGTTGTTGCCGTTGGCCTGCAAGCCTGCGTCGTTGGCAAAGGTGGTGATGGTGAACTGGCCGAGGATGCTCGACGTCGTCGAGTTCGGCAGTGTCACCGACACCTGACCCTGCTGGTTGATGGTCAGTCCGGTCGAGTTCGGCGGAATGGTGATGGTCGGCTGGACGATATTGCCTTCCGCCGTGACAATGCGGCCCTGCGCGTCCATCTGAAACGAGCCGTCGCGCGTATAATTGTACGAGCCGTCCGGCATCTGGATTTTGAACCAGCCTGAGCCCTGGATAGCGGCGTCGAGCGTGTTGCCGGTTTGCGACAGTGTGCCTTGGGTCATCAATCGCGGCGTGCCGACGGTCTTCACGCCGGAGCCGATTTCGATGCCGACAGGCAGGATGTTGCCCTGGTCGGACGCTTGCGCGCCGATGCGTTGCATGTGTTCGTAGATAAGATCCTGAAATTCGGCGCGCTGGCTCTTGAAACCGGTCGTGCCCATGTTGGCGATGTTGCCGGCGATGACCTGGACCTTAAGGTCCTGCGCCGCCATTCCGGTCGCTGCTGTATCAAGCGCACGCATGTTGCGGTCTCCTGGACCTTAAGAGCTCGAGGGCATTTGCGAGAGCTGCTGCAGCGCGTTGCGGCGCTGATCGCCCTGCTGCTGCAGAATTGCAGCGATGTCGGCGTAGCTGCGCGTGATCTGGATCATGCGCGCCATTTCGGCGACACCATTGACGTTGGATTTCTCGATCGCACCCTGCACCAGGTGTGTGTTGGGCGAGGGCGGACCGGAATTGACGCCATTAGGCGCCATGAAGGTCGAGCCGCCGTCTTTTTGCAGAAGGTGCGGCTTGTCGAAGCTGACGAACTGTATTTGCCCGCGTGGCGAATCCGCCGTGCTGGTGCCTTCGCGTACCGTAACGATGCCGCTCGGGCTGATGGAGACGTTGTGATCGCCCTGCTGAAAGGTGATCGGTCCGCTGCCGCCCATGACCGCGTCGCCATCGCTGGTGACGAGCTGGCCGGTGCCGTTGACCGAGAGCGAACCGTTGCGGGTGTAGCGCTGGCCGCGCGCGGTTTGCACGACCAGATAGCCCGGGCCGTCGATCGCGACATTGAGCGGATCGCCGGTGCGCTGAATTGAGCCGGGGCTCAGGTCGATCCAGCTGGCGCGGTCCTGCACGAAGCTGACGCGCTTGTCGCCACCGCTGAACTGGCCGTCACTGGCCCGCGGCATCAGAAATTCGCTGAACGACGCGTTGTCGGCCTTGTAACCGGTGGTGTCGATGTTCGCGATGTTGTTGGCGATGATGTCGAGTTCATGACTCAAGGCCATTTGCCGCGACAGGCCGACGAGAAGGGCATTCTCCATCGGTACTCTCCCCTTTTGACAGTGAGGCCGCCTTCTCCAGAGACGTCGTCACCGTGATCCACCGCGACTCTCCCAAGCTGCGGCATAGGGGGAACTGCAGAAGCTGTGCCAAAGAAAGAAACATAGATATTTCAATGCGGTAGTTGATTTTTGCCGCATTGGGGCAGGGCAGAAAAGGCCGTTGGCAGGGCGTAACTGGGCAAAAAATTCCTGCCCAGACCGCGGCCGCAAGTATCCGTTAACCATTCGTGCCCTAGCCTCGTTTTGGCAGCGCCGCAGGGGTGGCGCGAGTCGCGCTTCCGGCATGTTTTCTTGCGTTTTGTCAGCCGACTGCGTGCGCCCTCACGCAACCGGGAACGACGATGGCATCAAAGAACGAAACGCAACCAGAAGCCGAGAAGCCGGAAGCCGCCGAGGGTGGAGAAGCCGCGCCGGCCAACGCCGGATGGCTCTCCAAAAAACTCATTATCATGGTCGTCGGCGGCATCGTTGCGCTCGGCGCGGCTGGCGGCGGCTATTACTTCTTTTTCGGCCACAACACCGAGACCGCTGCGGCTGAGCCGGTGGTCAAGCCGCCGATCTTCGTCGATATGCCGGACGTGCTGGTGAATCTGTCGTCGAGCGGCGGCACCGAGCGGACGCAATATCTGAAGGTGAAGATCGCGCTCGAACTGCCGGACGAGAAAGTACAAGCACAGATCCAGCCGGTGATGCCGCGGCTGCTCGACGCTTTCCAGACCTATTTGCGCGAATTGCGGCCAACCGATCTCGACGGATCGGCAGGATTGTACCGGCTCAAGGAAGAGCTGACGCGCCGTGTCGATGCCGCGATTGCGCCGAACAAGATCAACGCGGTGCTGTTCAAGGAAATCGTCGTTCAGTGAGTGTTGCAACATCTTAACGCGGTCACTGTGAAACGATGGCACTGAAGGATAACGTCGACCAGGACGCGCTCGCAGCCGAGTGGGGCGTTGCCGTCGACGCCGAGCAGCAGGCAGTGCAAGCCACGGCGACAGTCAACGCCCCGGTGAGCGAAGCCGACAGTATGTCCCAGCACTGGGCCAACATGGTCGACGACGGCCAGTTCATCCAGGCCGCCAAGGGCGGCGCCGAACGCATTCTCACGCAAGACGAAATCGATTCCCTGCTCGGCTTCTCGCTGGCCGACGTAAACCTCAACGACAATTCCGGCATTCGCGCGATCATCGACTCGGCGATGGTCTCCTACGAGCGCCTGCCGATGCTGGAAATCGTCTTCGACCGGCTGGTCCGGCTGATGACGACGAGTCTGCGCAATTTCACCTCCGACAACGTCGAAGTCTCGCTCGACCGCATCACCTCGGTGCGGTTCGGCGATTACCTCAACTCGATTCCACTGCCGGCCATTCTTGGCGTGTTCAAGGCGGAGGAGTGGGACAATTTCGGCCTGTGCACGGTCAATTCGAACCTGATCTATTCGATCATCGACGTGCTGCTCGGCGGAAGGCGCGGCCAGTCGCCGATCCGTATCGAAGGCCGTCCTTACACCACGATCGAGACCAATCTCGTCAAACGCATGGTCGAGGTGGTGCTGGCGGATGCCGAGCTGGCGTTCCGGCCGTTGTCGCCAGTGAAGTTCAATATCGACCGGCTGGAAACCAATCCGCGCTTCGCCGCGATCTCGCGGCCGGCCAACGCGGCGATCCTGGTGCGGCTGCGCATCGACATGGAAGACCGCGGCGGCAACATCGAGCTGCTGCTGCCCTACGCCACCATCGAACCGATCCGCGACGTGTTGTTGCAGATGTTCATGGGCGAGAAGTTCGGCCGCGACTCGACCTGGGAAGGCCATCTCGCGACCGAACTCGGACAGGCACAAATCGCAGTCGATGCCGTGCTTTACGAAGCGCAATTGCCGTTAAAGCAGATCATGAAGCTCGACGTCGGCGACACGCTGATGCTGGAGCTGAAGCCCGACGCGCCGGTCATCGTGCGCTGCGGCTCGGTAACGCTGACCGAAGGACGGATGGGCCGCGTCGGCGACCGCGTCGCGGTGCGCATCGCCAAGACCCTACGCAAGCCGAGCACGACCTTCGCCATGTTCGAAATGGCGGGAGGAAGCAACAAACCGATGGAGGCCCAATCATGAGCAATACCTTCGGCGTGATGATCGAAGGACTGGTCGCAATTCTTCTTATGCTGACCGTCAGTTACTGCATGTTGCTCAATCGGCGCCTCAAGCTGCTGAAGGCCGACGAGATGGCGCTGCGTGCAACCATTTCCGAGCTGATCACTGCGACCGAAATCGCCGAGCGCGCCATCGCCGGCCTGAAGATCACGGTGCATGAGTGCGACATCGGCCTTGGCGAGCGGTTAAACCGCGCCGAAGCCGTGAGCGCCGACCTCGACCGCAAGCTGACAGTCGGCAAGGACGTGCTCAACCGGCTGTCGCAGATCGCGGCCGCAGCGCGCCCAGCCCATGAACCGGCGCCGCCGCCGGTCAACGAGGCGAAATCGGTCGCGGTCGCCGCCCAGGCGTTCGCCGACAGGCTGCGCACAAAGGTGCACGGTCTCGCGGCATGACCCGTTTTCTTCGCGAATTGCGGCTGCTTCCGATCGCAGTAGTTGCCTGCGTGTGTCTGCTGGCGCTGATCGCCGCGGATCTGTTGCTGGACGACGACAACCACGCCGGCGGAAACCTGCTGGCGAACAACGATACGTTAAAACCGCGCCCGGTCGGCGGGTCGTGGGCATCGCAGATGTTCAATTTTCCGGACGGGCAGAACGCACCACCACAGCAAGAGCTGCCGCGGATCGTCGCCTCGACACGGACAGACAGGCTCAATCCCGACATTACCGGTTCGGTCCCCGAAGCGCCGCCGAAGGAACAGAAGGAAGCGAAGGCAGATACGCAAAAGCCGCCGCAACCCAAGGCGCCGGAGACAAAACCCGCCGGCACCGTCATCCCGCTGGATGGCTCGCCGTCCGGCGCCGAGCGCGCCATCCTCGAGCGTTTGCAGGAGCGCCGCGAGGAGCTCGACAAACGCGGCCGCGAACTCGATATCCGCGAGAGTCTTCTTCAGGCGGCCGAGAAGCGGATGGACGGCAAGCTTGCGGAGATGAAGCAGACCGAGCAGCGCATCGCCGTGGTGACGCAACAGAAGGACGGCGCTCAGGCAGCGCAGTTCAAAGGCCTCGTCACCATGTACGAGAACATGAAGCCGCGCGATGCCGCGAAGATCTTCGACCGCATGGAACCCAACGTGCTGATCGATATTGCGTCGAAGATCGATCCCCGGCACATGGCCGACATCATGGCGCAAATGACGCCGGATACCGCGCAGCGGCTGACTGTCGAACTCGCCAGCAGGTCACAGGACGGCAACGCGGGCAACGGCGGAGTCAACAGCCTGCCGAAGATCCAGGGCCAGCCGGCGACGCAATAACCGTCTCAGCCCATCGCGAAATCGTCTTTACGATGAACCCAGCTGACGTCATTCGTACCGAGCAGGCCTCGGCGGCGCGCGAGGCCAGATGACATGAGGTTTGGGCCCTACGTATAATGTAGGTGGCGCACGCCATTCAAATCGGGCGCAGGCGTTCACAACGCCCAGAATTCAGGGAGGCTGGCTATGTTCCTGCGCAATTACTGGTACGTCGCCGCGACCGATGCCGAAGTCGGGCGCAACCCGCTTGGCCGCATGATCCTCGGCGAGCCGGTGGTTTTCTTCCGCACCGAACAGGGCGCGCCGGTGGCGATGGAAGACCGCTGTGCGCACCGCCACCTGCCACTGTCGATGGGCAAGCTCGTCGGCGACGACCTGCAATGTCATTATCACGGCCTGCGCTTCGGCACCGATGGCCGCTGTGTGCGCATTCCGGGTCAGGACCACATTCCGCATTCGGCCAGGGTGAGAACCTATCCGGTGGTCGAGCGCTATCACTGGCTCTGGATCTGGATGGGTGATCCGGCGCTGGCCGATCCCGACACGATCACCGACTTTCACTGGTTCGACGATCCGAACTGGGGCGCCAAAAGCTCCTATCTCCATGTCGAGGCAAATTGGCAGCTTGTGGTCGATAATCTGCTCGATCTCACGCATCTCGCGTTCGTTCACGACACCACCATCGGCAATCTCGCGCTCGCCGAGCACGCCAAGGTGAAGGTCGACCGGGCGCCGAACAACGTCGTAGTGACGCGCTGGATCATCGACCAGGACCCGCCGCCGACGTTCCAGAAGGTCGGCAAGTTCACCGGCCACGTCGATCGCTGGCAGATTATCGATTTCGTGCCGCCGGCTTTCCTGCGGCTCGACGTCGGTGCGACGCCGACCGGCACCGGCGCGCCGGAAGGCAAGCGGGTCGGCGGTATCGGTATGCGCAATCTCAATGCGATCACGCCCGAGACCGAAACAACCTCACATTATTTCTGGGGCCAGGCGCACGATTTCGACGTGAAAAATCCGGAGACCACCAATCGGATCTTCGAACAGATCAAATTGGCGTTTCTGGAAGACGTTGCGGTGTTCTCGGCGCAGCAGCGCACCATCGAGCTCATGCCCGGCGCGCCGCAGGTCGACATTGCCGCCGACGCCGGCACCATCGCCGCGCGCCGCATCCTGTCGCGGCTCTACGACGAGGAGCAGGCGGCCGGCCGGGCCGGCATCGCGGCGGCGGAGTAGCTCAAGAGCACGGATGCCCAAGGTTCAGATATCCAGTCCAAAACTCCGGCAGCCGAGCGGCGTTTTTTCGCACGCGACCGCCATCGAAGCCACCGGACGGTTTGTTTTCATTTCCGGAATGACCGCGCGCCGTCCGGACGGCACCATCGCCGGCATTGGCGACATCACCGAGCAGACCCGTCAGGTTTGCGAAAACGTCAAAGCCGCCGTCGAAGCGGCTGGCGGCACGATGGACGATATCTGCCGGGTCGATGTCTACGTCCGGAACATGGAGCACTTCGACGCGATCCACAAAGTGCGGGCGGAATACTTCAAGCCGCCGCTGCCGGCCTCGACCATGGTCGAGGTAAACAAGATGACGTCTCCCGACTATCTGATCGAGATCAGCGCCATCGCTGTCCTGCAGCAGTAAACGCAGAGCCGGCGGCTCGTGTCCAGGCTTCGGTACCGGCGTTGGATGGCGGCGGTAGAACAGCTATACCCAACGCCACCTAATGGGTCGAAACCGAGGGGCGAGGATATGGTGACGGTTGCGCAGATACT
Organism: uncultured Alphaproteobacteria bacterium; assembly: GCA_963739945.1. GTDB lineage: Bacteria > Pseudomonadota > Alphaproteobacteria > Rhizobiales > Xanthobacteraceae > BOG-931. The sequence continues at coordinate 297,620 of CAVUCN010000002.1, forward strand.
TTTGACTTTGAGCGCACTTGGCTACGGACTGGTCACGATCAAAGCCGATTTCAACAAAACGCACGCGACTAACCCTGCGTGGACGCCGCACGCGCGTTTCCACGTTGTGTGGCAAATCTTGTCCTATTCCGGCATCGGGCTCATCGCCCTGTTCCTGATCTGGATGCCGGGGCCGCTGCCGGTCGAAAGACTTTATCTCGCTGCGGCGCTCAGCGTGGCTGTCTACGGCGGATTCTTCGTTGCAGTGGCTGCGCGCTCGATATTCGATGGCGCACTCTACGATCAGAACGGCTACGTGCCTTTTCGTCCGCCGGTCGGTCCTGCAGCCTGGCGATGGGATGTCAACGTGACCGCTTTTACCGTCCTGTCTGCGATCTCGATCATCGGATTGCTTGCGGCGATGGCTGCATAATTCCGCGCTGCTTACTTTTGCGTCCTCCACGGCGAGGCGCAGTACTGAGATAAAGCAAGGAAATCTCCCATGACCGCGCTCGTCGAACTCAAAGTCGAAGATCAGGTTGCAATCGTTACACTGAACCGGCCGGAAGTCCGCAACGCGATCAACGACGCGTTGCGAACCGAGTTTGTTTCGGCGCTTGAGCGTGTCGCTGCCGACGAGGCGGTGCGCGCGGTGGTGCTGACTGGCAACGGCAAAGGCTTTTGCGCCGGCGGCGATATTTCGGGAATGAAAGAGCGGCTGAACGCGCCGGCCGGGCAGGTGGCCTTTAATGGCTGGCGGCGGCAGGGGCAGACCCACAAATCCGTCGCGCTGTTGCACAGCCTGCCGAAAGTGACGGTCGCCGCCGTCAACGGCGCAGCCGCCGGCCTTGGCTGCGACATGGCACTGGCCTGCGATTTCATTGTGGCGTCCGAGTACGCCGCCTTCACCATGAGCTTCGTCAAGCGCGGCCTCGTTTCCGACGGTGGCGGCATGTATTTCCTGCCGCGCCGCATCGGCCTGCCGAAGGCGAAGGAGATGATCTTTACCGGCCGCACTGTTGGCGCGACCGAGGCGCTCACGATGGGTCTTGCCGATCGCTTGACCTCGGCCGACCGGCTGGTTGCCGACGCTGCGGCGTGGGCACGCGAATTAAGCCAGGGCTCGCGCGCATCGATCGCGTTTTCGAAGGCAATCCTCGACCGGACTTTCGAAACCGCCGAAGAGCAGGTGTTCGCGCTCGGCCGCGAGGCGCAGGCGGTTTGCTACACCACGGCGGAGCACCGCGACTCGGTTCTAGCCTTCCTCGACAAGTCGGGGCGCTGAAACTGCCACGAGCCAAAGGTGGGCCAAAAAGGCCATGAGAAAAATTTTTATCATCGGCATCGGCGCGGGCAATCCCGACTACATTACGGTTCAGGCGATCAATGCGCTCAACGAGGTCGATGTGTTCTTCGTCATGGACAAAGGCGAAGAGAAGGAAGACCTGGTGCGCCTGCGCAAGGACATCTGCGAGCGCTACATCAAGGACAAGTCCTATCGGTTCGTGGAGACCGCTGACCCGCCGCGCGACCGTTCGCCTTCATCCTATGAGTCGGCGGTGCGGGCGTGGCACGAGCAACGGGCGGATATCTATGAGCGGCTGATCGGAGAGCTCGGCGACGGCGAGTGTGGCGGCTTCCTGGTGTGGGGAGATCCGTCGCTTTACGACAGCACGTTGCGGATCATCGACCAGATCGTTGCGCGGGGAAACGTGGCGTTCGACTACGACGTCATTCCCGGCATCAGCGCGATCCAGGCGCTGGCGGCGCGGCACCGCATCGCGCTCAATCGCATCGGGCGATCCGTGCACATTACCACCGGCCGCAACATCGCCGCAGGCCTGCCCGGCAATATCGACGATGCCGTTGTGATGCTCGACGGCGATTGTGCGTTCAAGGCGGTCGACGATGCAGGCATCGACATCTATTGGGGCGCTTATCTTGGCACCGAAGACGAAATCCTTGCTTCCGGAGAGCTTCGCAAGCAGGCGGACGAGATCGAGCGCGTGCGAGTTGAAGCCAAAAAACGGAAGGGCTGGATCATGGATACCTACCTTCTGCGGCGACGCGAAGATTGACGCCCCGGCGCGTGGACGGTTTATACTGGCGATCAATCGAAACACAGGAATGCAGCCCAAAGGGACGCCGCCAATGAGCAAGAAGAGCGACAAGCAGTCGGCGCCGCCGGCCGGAGCAACTGACAGCGCTGCCGCGACCGCCGCGCTGTTCGCATCCGAGAAAGTTGCGGCGACGATCGGCAAGGTGCAGTGGAGCGGCCGGGATAATCCGTGCTGGCCGCTGCCTCGGCCCGAGCGCAAAAACGGCGAGAAGATCTAGATCACGGCGAGAAGATCTAGATCAGTGACTCAAGCGTCAAATTACCGACGGCCGCCGGAATAGCGGTATCACGCATTTCTGATTGAAATTTCCGCCGCGTTTTGAACCCGGCTGCCGGCGATATACGTAACTAATAGCGAACCCACTCGCGAGGATCGCAGTGAAAAAGCTTTTGTCGTCGTTATCAATCGTTCTAATTGTTCTGTCTTCGGGTGCAGCCAGCGCCCGGGTACGCTCGCATGCGCCGCGGGTCGCTCCCCCGCAACGGGTTGCCTGCACCGTTCTCGGATGCCAGCCGATACCGGCCGCGTGCATCCCGAAAGAGGAGCACACTTTCAGCGGAATCCCGACGGGCTACGACACGATTGTCTGCCCGCCGGGAGTGTGGCCTTTCTGATAAACCGGCGGGCCGGTCGTTGCGGCTCAATTCACCGCGCCTTGAGGCCGCCCGGCAATTGTAGACCGCTGTCGGCAGCGTGTTGCTTCGGGTTTTCTTGCTGCGCCAGCCATGTGCCGAAATCGCGGCCGACAAACTCGCTGCCGTAAACCGAAAGATGATCGTTGTCGCGATAGAGCAGGCGATCGCCGTGCCACGGACTACAGGCGAAACGATTGCAGATCAGGCCGGTCGGATCGTAAACCGAAACTTGCGGAAACTCGCTTTTGATCCGGCCGATCATGGCTCTGTAAGTGGCGACCCTGTCGTCAAATGCGCGCCGCGGCAGCAGGCAATCCGGTGGGCTTGCCAACAGGCCGCGCAACAGGTCATCCCTGGCGCAGGCGTTGATGTCGAACGGGAATTCCGGATTGTCGACGACAAGGATGATGCGTTTTCCCGCGTCCGACAGCGATCGTATCGTTTGCGCCAGTCCGAGATAAAAAATATCCGGCAGGCTTCCGCTGTAGACATCGGAGCTGACCTTGAAGATTCCGTCGCGGGAATAGGCGGAGTGCGCCAGGCCGTCGAAATAGGGCGTCGCCAGCGACGCCAGCACCACAGTGCCGATGCTGTCGTCGCCGGTTAGATAGGCGACGGCTCGCTTGTTCCAGACCGGGCAATCTCTTGGATAGTCATCCTGCTGGACATCGAAGTTCGCGAGCGGCGGGCAGGCGGCGCGGGACAGCAGCACCAAGCCGTCGCCGGGCAAAGCCGATACCAGGCCCGGAAAGAAATGCTCGGCATGGCTGTCGCCGTAGACGGCAATAGTAGGACGAGGATCAATCGAAGCCGCGCAATTATCGCCCGCGTCGCATAGCGCGGTGACCCGATTCATGCCCGCCGCCATGTCATCGAGGTGAAGGTACCAATTGTCCTGGCCAAGATCCGCATACGCGGCGCCGTGAGCGGGAAGGATACGAAATTGCACCGCGATATCGCTTGCGGCGAGAAGAAGGCCAAGACTGGCAGCGGCGGCGTACAGAGTGGCTTTGCGTTGCCGGCCCGACTGGATCGCTCCGAGCAGTTTTTGGCGGACCGGGATTTCAATCAGCCGCCATGTCGCCCATGCCAGCAGCAGCGACACCGCAACGAGGACAAGGCGCACCCAGCCCGGCGGTGTTTCACCGGCGACAATGCGGGCGAACGACAGCAACGGCCAGTGCCAGAGATAAAGCGGATAGCTCATCAGGCCTAAAGTGACGGCTGCCCTGTTGGCGAGAACGGTGCGGTTCAGCCATGCGCCCGGACCGGAAGCAATGATGAGCACCGCAGCCAGCGTCGGCAACAGCGCATTCCATCCGGGATACGGCGTGTCCTTGTTCAATGCGATCACGGCAACGGCCAGCAGGGTCACGGCCAGCGCGCCGGCGATCGCGCCAAGCACCTGCGGCGTCAAGCCGGCGGCAGAAAACGAATTTTGCAAACGCGCAATCGCCGGCCTGCGCTCAAGCGCGCACCAGGCGAGCGCGCCGCCGAGCAGCAGCTCCCAGAAACGCGCCGGCAGAAGGAAGAACGCATCGGCCTTCGGTGCGGCCAGCATGAACGCAAACGATGCGGCGCCGAGGATGGCGATGGCGGCGAGCTTGTTCAGCCCGGTTCTGTAGGCGAGCACCAGCATCGCCGGCCAGACGATGTAGTATTGCTCCTCGACGCCCAGCGACCACAGATGCAGCAGCGGCTTGAGATCGGATGCGGTGTCGAAATATCCGGTCTGCATCAGCAGCAGGATATTCGACATGAAGGTCGATCCCGCGACGGTGTGCCGGCTCAGGTCGAGAAATTCCTCCGGCAGCAGCAGGAACCAGCCGAGCGCGAAAACAGTGGCGAGGACAACGACAAGGGCAGGAACAATGCGGCGAAATCGCCGCGCATAGAAATCCAGATAGCTGAATTCGTTCGCGGTGATGCCGGCGAGGATGTTGCCGGTGATCAGGTAGCCCGAGATGACGAAGAAGACATCGACGCCGACAAAGCCGCCGCGGCAAAAATCCGGGAACGCATGGAACAGGACGACGATGACAACCGCGACGGCGCGGAGCCCGTCGATATCCGGTCTATAGTTAAGCGTGTCTTTAGGCGTGTCTTGCCCAGGGCGGCCGATCATCGCACGTCTGTGAGCCGGATTGTTTCGGTGCCCGCCGGGTGTCCCACAGCGGCGTGTACAACCCGTTAGCGGCCGGGTGGAATAACCGATCGGAGAGGCGCCGGATGGAACCCTTAAAAGGCTGCGATTGGCCGCCGTTACGCGGCTTCAATCTTCTGCTCGCGCTGCGACAGGAACTTGAGCGCGGCAGAGCGGGCCTCTGCGCATTCGAAGAAAGTGGCATCGCTGGCGAGCGCGCCGTTCTGACCGACCAGAAGGCGATAGCTTTCGCCGGTCTGGCGCCGGGTTACGAAGAGTAGTGGGTGTTCGTAGCGCGTGACCTCAAGCATGGCGTTCACCGTGGGCGTTCCGGGGCGGCAACCCCCATTCCGGTCGCATTTTATTAAAACTGCGTTAAAGCCCCGCTTTCCGTTGGGCGGGGCTCACATTCGCCGGAGAGCCATGCGGCGGCGCGGTAACGGCCGACATGGAAAACCATCAACTGCGCGCGATTTTCGGCCTGTTGCTGTCGCGAAGTTTGGCCTGGCAACCGCAAAGACCTTGTCGCTGCACGTAGTCAGAGTCTCGCCGATGCGCAGGTGAGGGATTATGGCGTTCGTGCAGACTAGGGCGAGGTCACCGCCGGCGCGTTCGATGAATCGACCGGCGCGGACTCCGCGGTCGGCCCACCGAACCAGTCCGGATGCTTGACGATCGCTGTACTGCCGATCAGCGCCAGCAGGAGACAGATAATGTTGGCTTGCAGCGAGAGGAAATCATTGTCGCGCATGATTGCTTTCTGGACTTCCGGGTCATGCTCTAAAGCCAGCCGGCGAGCGGCGTCACCTCATCACGACGGGCATAATGCTCGCCTTCCTCACGAAGTTCCGTGCTGGTCCACCGGATGATCACGTAATCTCCTTCGAGCCGCGTCACCACGCCGATGCGGTCGCGATTGCTTCGCCGCACCGACACCTTCATGCCGAGCTCGATCCTTACTTTGTCTTTGCTGCTGGCCATAGCCCTCACCAATAGCACTAACCGATCCATTTCGAGCAGAGATAACAAAGCGCCGCCACCGCCGCGGATGCCGGCAGCGTGATGATCCACGCGATCACGATGTTGCCGGCAATATTCCAGCGCACCGCGGAAACCTTTCTCGCCGCACCGACGCCAATGATCGAACCGGTGACAGTATGCGTCGTCGACACCGGAATTCCAAGAAAGGTTGCGGCAAAAAGCATAATGGCGCCGCCGGCGGATGCGCAACAGCCCTGTACCGGTGTCATCCGGGTGATCTTTGATCCGACGGTCTTGACGATGCGCCAGCCGCCGACCAGCGTGCCAAGACCCATGGCGGCCTGGCAGGTGATGACGACCCAGAACGGCACGTAGAAGTCGCCGCTGAGATGGCCCTGCGAGAACAGCAATACGGCGATGATGCCCATGGTCTTCTGCGCATCGTTGCCGCCGTGGCCGAGCGAGATCAGCGATGCGGCGCCGAATTGCAGCCACTGGAAGGTCGGCTCGACGGTGCGCGGATTGGCGCGCACGAACAGCCACGACACGATCAGGATCAGCAGCAGGGCCAGGAAAAATCCGAGCAGCGGCGACAGCACGATGAAGGCGCCCGTCGTCAGCAGGCCCGGCCAGACGATCGATGAGAGACCCGCCTTCATGACGCCGGCGCCGACCAGTCCGCCGATCAGCGCGTGCGAACTGCTCGATGGAATGCCGCCCCACCAGGTGATCAGGTTCCAGGCGATCGCGCCAACCAGCGCGCCGAAGATGACGTGCGCATCCATGACCTGCGGCGCGATGATGCCGACGCCGATGGTCCGGGCGACGTGAACGCCGAAAATAAGGAACGCGATGAAATTGAAGAACGCCGCCCAGATCACCGCGTAGCGCGGCCGCAGCATCCGCGTCGAAACCAGTGTCGCTATCGAGTTGGCGGTGTCGTGCAGCCCGTTGAGAAAATCAAACGCCAGTGCGACGACGATGAGGCCGATGAGAAGGGGCAGGGCGAGGACATCGGTCATGGTCTGTGTATCGGCTGGATGAGTTCAGCGCGCTTTAGAGCTGATCGACGACGATTGAATTGATCTCGTTGGCGACGTCCTCGAAACGGTCGACCACCTTTTCCAGATGATCGTAGAGCTCGGAGCCGATCACGAACTTCATCGCGCTGCCCTGGTTGCCTTCGGTGCGGCTGGCGAGAAACAGCTCCTTGATGCCGCGATCGCAGGTATTGTCGGCCTGGTCCTCGATCTGGATGATTTGTCGTGGTCAGCGCATTGAGCCGGGCGGCATTGCTGCCGATCGAACTCAAGCAGCGGCACCGCTTCCAGCACCAGCTTGGCCGATTGAACGATGGCTTCGCTCATTTCGCGCATCGGCGGCTCAAATGTGTTGACCTCGAACAGCACGATGGTCTTGGCGGTCTTGTTCATCTGGTCGATGGCATCGTCCATCGACGAAATCAGATCCTGGATATCGGTACGGTCGAACGGTGTGATGAAGGTGCGCCGCACTGCGAGCAGGACCTCCTTGGTCACGTCGTCGGCTTCGGCTTCGCGCTGGAACACCTGCTTGCAGTAGCTCTCGACCCCGTCGCCGCCCTGCAACAGGCCGCGCAGCGCCTCGGCGCCGGCCACGACGATTTTGGCGTGCTGTTCAAAGAGCGTGAAAAACCGCTCTTCCTTCGGCATTAGCGCCTGAAACCAGCCCAGCATTCCCGCGCCCCGTGGCGATTCCCCACTATCCGGAGCAGGCTAACACGCTGGACAATTCGGGGCTAACTCCCGCATCGCTATCTTGCGGAAAAGCTGCGGCTTACTGCGGATTGTGAGACGTTGTGGTGTCCGGCGTTTCTGAGGCTTCTTGTAGCAAAAGCTAACTCCCGCTTTCGGACTATTAAGGCAGTCCCAATCGGGCCCGAAGCCGTTTTGCCATGGTCCTTTTGGCGGTCCCCAGATCGTCTAATAAATCACCGGACCGATCACCACGGCAGCAGCAACAAGGCCAACAGCTATAATGATTGCCAGCAACTCCTGCCGTGGCATCCATTGCCCAAGAATCCAGATGTGGCTTAACCCGAATGCTGCCTAAGATTTGGAGCGGGAAACCGCAATTCAAGGCATCAGCGGAGCGAACGGACTTCATCGAACCCGCGTGCAATCCGAGCCAGCGCCGTCTCGTCTGTTGAGCGGACTTCCAGCCAGGTGCTGTCGAAGAAGATCAGGATGATCCAGGGGTCGGTCGAAGCGGCAGCCTCGTAGGCCGAGAACTTGCCCCAAATAATTTGCCGCGTGTCTTTTGCCAGGTTGAGCAGACATTGGCCGGTGATACGCGTTTCTGCCAGAGCGGAAGCATCAAATTTGGCGGATGTGGGACCGATCGCGTCGACACCGCATTCTTCCGCTCCTTCGACAGCGGAGACAGTCCAGTTTGAATTGACGGCGCTCGAACCGAGCGCAGCAAGGGCATCGCTCAACTGAATGCGGGGGCCGCTGCGGCTTTCGTAGATGCGAATGGCCAGCATGGTCATCGTTTTTCCGCGGCTGGCTCGGCTGCCTAGCCCAACACTTAGCTTCGCGTGCCAACCAGCGTTCGCATCAGCGCGGTGGAATTGATGTGGAAGCCTTCGATCTGCCAGCCAGACTCGCTTTTCACCACGCTAATAATAATGTCGGCGTCGCCCTTTTCGAAGCTCGCCTTGGCGTCATAGCGCGCGGTTGTACTCCTGCCCGCCGGCGTCACCATTACTGAAGCCTGACCATCAGCGCCGCGGAATTGCTGCATCCGCCCCAGCGAGCTTCGCGCGGCGTCGAAAAAATTGCGGACGTCCTGCTCGGTTCCCTGCTTGCGAAATTGCACGGTGCTGCGTTCCCAGAGTTCATTGGCATTCCAGTCGGCGGTGATTTTCTCGACGGCGTCCTGGATATAGGACTTGCTCTCTATATCCAGCGCATTGCCTTCACGCGCCAGCATGAAAAGGCTGGTGCCTCCAGCGCCGAGAATGAACAGGAAGACGACGCCCAGCCCGAAAATGAACTTGCGCATAGGTTATCCTCATCCTCGCAACGCGCTTCACACCTCGTAGCGACTGCAGGCTAATTCATCTGCGTAAATATGATGCGCGCAGGACGATGAGAATTTTAGCGAATGGGCACGCCACCAGCCCGAACGTCGACGACATTCTCTGAAACGCGTCTTCTGAGTTTTCTGTTTTCACTCTCCTGGGAAAACCTTTAAGTAACCTTTATATTGACATTAGTCTCCTCTAATGCCATATAGGCAATCAGCTCGCTCGTCGTGAGGGACGTCATCTGCAGCGACGGCTTTTGACGGAGCGGGTGCGGTTTCTGCGGCAGAGGCTCGTCACTTCTGTCGCGGGCGGCTTGGGCATCATGCCCGTCCGGCAAGTGTTCGGACTGCGAGGTGCTCGCTGCACTGGCGTTCGGAGAGGGAGGCGGGGCTTAGAACGTCTCCCGTTTGGATCCGGCGATTCCAGGAAGCGCTGGCCCGGGCCGGGGTGGGAGGTGACTTCCATCAAACCGTAGAGGAGCGCCGAAAGGCGAGCGGCCCTTGTAATAAGGGCCGCGGCTGTTCCCGGTAACGGGTGCAGTTCCCCCGGACTGTGCCTGATAACAGGTGCAGTCCACCGCGCCATTCGGCGCTCCGCTTCCCTCTTTTAGGGAAGCAAAAAGTGGAAATGCCTCGCGTGCGTTCGAGGCAAATCATCGCTACGCGTCAGGACTACGCGGATGCAGTCGCATCGCGAGAATGAGATCGCTTGTCTTACGGGTCAAAACCCTGCTTGCGCCTGGCTCAAAGGAAATAGTAAAGTTACTTAACTAACTCGGAGCGCGTACCATGACCGCTTCACCGCCGCGAACCAATCAAGGCCTCGACGCCTCGCTGCGCGGCTATCTCGAGACCAATGCCGATCTCGTCACCCGTATCACCAAGCCGGTGAGCATCGACAATATCGGCGCGCTGTCGGCGCAGAGCGATCAGCCGATCCTGTTCGAGAACATCATCGAGAAGCCGGGCTTCCGGCTCTGCGACATCCTGGTGAAGAACCGCCGCTCGCAGGCCCGCGCGCTCGGCGTCGCGCCGGAGGACTATCTCAAGACGCTGGCGTTTCGGTTGCGCCAGCCGCCGCGCGGGCTGAAAAACGTCAAAACCGGTCCGGTGAAGGAGGTGAAGAAGCTCGGCAACGACGTCGACTGGACGGCGCTGCCGATCCCCATGCACAAGGACAAGGACACCACGCCTTACGTCACGGCGATGAACATCATCCGGGACCCGCAGACCGGGTTCTACAATTCATGTCACGCCGGCACCCACGCAGTCGGGCCGAAGCGCGGCCTGATCAGTTTCGTCACGCCGCACTCGCACGCGATCATGAACAAGTACCGCGCCATGGGCGCGACCGAAATGCCGATCGCCTTCGTGTTCGGCGTGCCGCCGGCCTACGAGATCATGGCGAACTTTTCCGGCCTGCACATGGACGCGTGGGGCGAGATGGAGATGGTCGGCACCATCATGGATCAGGATATCGAGATGGTGCCGTGCGAGACGCTCGATCTCACCGTGCCGGCGCAGGCCGAGATCGTGGTCGAGGGCAAGGTGAAGCTCAACGGCAAGACCAGGGTCGGCGAGGTGACGTCGCCGTCGATGTATCACCTGCCGCACTTCGAAGAACTGCCGGAAGTCGAGATCACCGCGATCACCATGCGCGGCGACCGGCCGATCTACCGCAATCACCAGGCCTGCCCGGACACCGATCATCAGCCGCTGCCGCGGCTCTGCCACGAGGCGGTGCTGTACAATCGGCTCACGGAAATCGGCCTCGACGTGAAGGACGTGCGCTTTCCGACCTGGGGCGCGGCGTTGTCCTGCATCCTGCAGTTCAATTATCCGCGCGAAGGCTTCGTCAACGATGCGCTGATGACGGCGATGGGCGCGCCGTGGCTGAACACCAAGATGGTGGTCGCGGTGAGCCACGACACCGATATCGACGATGCGCGCGAGGTCTATCACGCCATCGCCACGCGCTGCGATCCGGCGCGCGACATTATCATTGTGCCGCATACCCGCGGTTCGCCTTACGACCCGTCGGCGGCGCCGCTCGAAGGCCACGCGCCGTGGCGCATCGTCGGCAAGATGGGCATCGATGCCACCGCCAAGTCGCGGCATAACCCGGCCGATTTCGAACGGGCCTGGCCTAAGAACTGGGGCAAGGTGAAGCTTGAGGATTATTTGTGATGTTTGCCGTCATCACCGAGCCGCCGCGTAGCGGCGAGACCCGGTGATCCCGATCAAACAGGCAAGGGCTCTGCCAACCTGTTCGAGATTGCCGGGACGAGCCCGGCAATGACGGAATAAAGCGAGAGGAGCAAACCATGGACGCAATTACTCCGCCTAAACCGAAAGTGCTGGTCGAAGCTCAACCCTTCATTCCCTACGTGAAAGACGAGGATTTCGATCCGCGGCTGCGACCCGTGGTCGATCCGTACAAGAAGCGCATGGGCTTTTTGCCGAACGCGCTGAAGCTCTACGCACACCGGCCGGAAATCGCCGAGACGCTGTGGAAGCTCAACAGCAACATCATGCGCGATCCGACCTCCAAACTCGACCAGTTGCTCAAGCGCAAGCTTGCCGCGGTGGCCTGCGCCACCAACGGCTGCGCCTACTGCACCGCCCATAGCTGCTCGATGCTGAAGAAGGCGAAGGGGGAGGATTTCGAAGGCTGGGGCCTGAGCGAAGTCGAGTTGCAGGACATTATTACCGGCACCTATCAGCCGAAGAGCGAGCTCGAGCGCGCCTGCTTCGCTTATGTGCGGGCGGCGTCGGAAGATCCGACCTCGGTGCCGGACGAAATCCTGGACGATCTCAAGAAGCACCTGACGCCGCCGCAGATCGTCGAACTCGCCTGCGTCGTCGGCTTCTGGAAATTCTACAATGCCGTGCATGACAGCCTGCATATCCCGGTGGAATCCGAACTGCTCGCCGACACCGGATATGTCAGTCTGTAAGACATGACCCAGAAAAACGGCGCGCGGCAAAAGCCGCGCGCAAAGCACAAAGCAGCACCTTCGGCATTGCCGCCGACAACTTCGCGGCGGGCGCTGCTCAAGGGCGGCTCCGACCACGGTTTTCGCGCGCTGGTGCACGATCTGCTCACCGTATCGTCGCGCATGGAAACGGTGCGCGGTCATCTCGGCGCGCGGATGGGGGTGAGCGGCCCGCAATACAGCGTGCTGATCGCGATCGCGCATCTGCAAGGCGAGCATGGCGTGAGCGTCGGCGCGCTGGCGAAAGCGCTGCACGTATCGAATGCGTTCGTCGCGTCGGAAACCGGCAAGCTGGCGCAGCGCGGCTTTCTGCACAAGCGCACGAACCCGAACGATCGGCGTGGCATCCTGTTGAGCATCGCGCCGGCCGGGCGGCTCGAGATCGGCAAGATCGGCGATGAAATTCGCACTATCAACGATCTGTTCTTCGGCGCGCTCGATGCCAAGGCGTTTGCGGCGTTGAGCGCGGCAGTCGGCGCGCTGGTGCACAGTTCGCGCAAAGCCATTCACTATGTCAGCGCGGAACAGGCCGAGAAGCTGGAGGCGGCGGAATAGGTGAGAGGGAAGAGAAGGTTAGATCCAGTCTTTCCACTTGAACCAGAGCAACGGGATCAGCGCCGTGATCACAATCAGCGCCAGCGCGTAGGGGTAGCCGTAGGTCCAATCGTATTCCGGCATGCCCTTGAAATTCATGCCGTAGATGCCGGCGACCAGCACCGGCGGAATTCCGACGACGGACGCGATGGTCAAGACTTTCATCACGTCGTTCTGGTCGATGTTGATGATGCCGCCGGCGGCGTCCTGCAAAAGCTGGACGCGGTTCACCAAGCCTTCGGAGTATTGCACCAGCGAGGCGACGTCGGAACTGACCGACTGAAGGCGCGTTGCAATGTCCGGCTTGAGCCATTCGCGGGCGCGCTCGCAGGTGAATTTCGCCATTCGGTCGAGACAGATCAGCGTGTAGTGGATACGCGCCATCCGCTCGCTGGTACGCCCGGTGCGGATCATCAATTGCCGCAGCAACGCGGTTTCGTGCGACAGGCGTGTGGCCTGTTCGCCGCTGAAAATGAGGTGCGAGGTCTCGTCGAGATCGCGGCTCGCCCCTTCGAGAAGATCGGCGAGATGATCGACCAGTTCCTCAAGAACGGTCGCGAACGCACTGCTCGGCTCGAATTTTTCGTTCCAAAGCTCCTTCGCGGCGCAGTCGAATGCTGCCGACTTGCCGGAACGAAGCGTCATAAACACCTGTTTCGACAGCATGAAGCCGGTCGGAACCGGAAGCCATGGTTCGTTGCCGGAGGCAAAAATCAGCGGCGCTGTCATGTAGAGCGCGCCGTTCTCGACCTGCAGGCGGCTGGTCGCTTCGATCTCGCCGAGTTCGTCCTGCGCCGGCACGCGCAGCCCGAACGCGTTCTCGAACGTCGTTCGCTCCAGCGCCGTCGGATCGACCAAATCGACCCAGGCACTGCCGGCGAGCTTGGTATTACCGGACGGATCAGGAGGATAGGCGGCTAGCATCGGTTGTTCATGACGGAGCGCCGCCATAACCTTCTGGAATCATTGATGTTAAGTCGACGTTAAACGCTTAGTCCTAAATTAACCAGAGGCCGGCGTCGGGGTAATTTCATCGTGGCCGCGTCGTAACGGTGGCGTAGTCGAGTTGAGTTTGTTGAGTTCTCATGGCGTACGGTCACACCGTTCCGCAAGCTTGTCATTATGTGTCGCCTGCCACGCGGCATCGCCTTGCAATGCTCGGCGGTTTGGCGCTTTTTGTTTTTGCGTCCGCGGTGCCTTGCGCGGCGCAGACCGCAGAGCAGCCTCCGATCAAGGGCAAGGTCGAGGCCAAGGTTACCGAAGGTGACTTCGGTTACGCGCGGATCGTCATCAAGCTGGACGCCTATGATGACGTTACGGCGCGCATCTCCAACAATGTACTGATCGTGACCTTCGCCAAGCCGGTCGACCTCGTCGTCGATCGGCTTCCGGAGCAGATTTCCGATTATGTCGGCGCCGCGCGGCGCGATCCCGATGGCCGCGGTGTCCGTGCGGCGCTGGCGAAGAACGTCAAGGTCAACGCCATTTCAGCCGGCGAGAAGATCTTCATTGATCTGTTGCCGGAACCGTGGAGCGGTCCGCCGCCCGGGTTGCCGCAGGAAGTCATCGAGGACCTGGCGCGCCGCGCCCGCCTGGCCGATCGTCTGGAGCGCAAGGAACAGCAGGCCGTCCAGCAGCAGGCCGCGACCGATCCGGTGAAGGTGCGCGTCGCGACCCAGCCGACGTTCACGCGCTACATATTCAATGTGCCGCAGAACACGGCGGTGTCAGCCAACCGCGACAAGGAAAAACTGACGCTGACTTTCGATGCGCCGATCAAATTCGATCTTGGCGATGCGCAGGCCGCGTTACCAAAGACCGTCACCGCGGTGGATACCGAAACCAAGGATGCGGCTTCGCAGGTCAGCTTCACCTTTGCGCCGCGGATCGATGTGCGGACGTTCCGCGACGACAAGGGCTACATCGTTGACGTGGTCAGCGACGAGGCGAGGGCGGATCAGCCGAGCGGTATTTTGCCGGATACGAAGCAGGGCGCTGTGCCTAACGTGGCGCCTGCCGCGCCGGCAACGGCGCCGGCGCAAAAGCAGGGCGCGGCAGATAGCGCCGGCCCGGCTGTAGCGGCGGCCGAGAAGCCCGAGATGGCCGCGCCCGCGACGATTCCTGTTTCCGAGCCAAAAGCCGAAGCGAAGGAAATGCCTGCTACTGCGCCGGCTGCTGCATCGAACGCGCCGGCGCCTGCTGCGGAGACTGTTGTTCCGACACCTGCACCCACACCTGTAGCTGCGCCGGCCCCCGTAGCTGCGAGCGTTGTGCCGGCGCCGGCAAAAGATGCATCGCCGCCCGTTGCGCAGAATTCCGCCAAGGTCGCGGTCGAGCTGGTGCGTCAGGGCGCCAATTTGAAGCTGTCGTTTCCGTTCCTGAAGGCGACAGCGGCGGCGGTGTTCCGCCGCACCGACACGCTGTGGCTGGTGTTCGACTCCAATATCGACATGGACCTCAGCGCGCTTGAAGACGAGCCGAGCCGGACCATTCGCGGCGCGGCGCTGACGCGTACCGCGGATGCGGACATTGTCCGGATCAAGCTCGATCACCCGCATCTGTCGACCGTCGATAGCGACGGTTCGGTGTGGACCGTTCAGGTTGGCGACAGCGCGATCAACTCGACGCGCGCGCTGGATATTTCACGCAACCTGACAGGGCCCAATCGCGCCAATGTCACGATACCGTTCGATGAGCCGCATCTCGTCCATCACATCGACGATCCCGATGCAGGAGACAGTCTCATTGTCGTTACCGGCTATGCGCCGGCGCGCGGCTTCGTCAACGCCAAGGATTTCGTCGAGTTCCGTGCGCTGGCGTCGGCGCAGGGCGTCGTTGTCGATCCGCTCGCTGACGATGTGAAGGTTGATCTCAAGCCGGACACGATCGTCATCAGCCGCCCGGCGGGTTTGGCGCTTTCGACCTCGTTGCAGACGCTGCTGCGCGGCAGCGGATTAAAACCGATGATGTTCGATTCCCAGCTTTGGGGAGCCGACCACGAGGCTTCCTTTACGGAGCGGCAATCGACGCTGCTCGCTGCTGCAGCCGGTGCCCCGGAAGGCAAACGTCTGGCGCCGCGGCTTGATCTTGCGCGCTTTTACGTTGCCCGCGGCATGTATCCGGAAGCCAAGGGTGTGCTCGACGTTGCGCTTGGAGAGGAGCATCCGGCCACGGACACTGTTTCGACGACCGTGTTGCGCGCGCTTACCGAAATCATGATGAATCGCGACGACGACGCACTGAAGGATTTGTCCGATCCGGTGGTCGGCGATCAGCACGACGCGCCGTTGTGGCGGGCGCTTGCCTATGCCCACCAGGGCAAGTGGACGCAGGCGCGCGACGGCTTCAAGAGCTCCGAGGCCGCGGTTACGACGTTGCCGATTGAGCTGCAGCGGGTCGCGCTTCGGGAAGAAATGCGTTCGGCGCTCGAAGTAGGTGATTTCAATACCGCCGCCAATCAGCTCAACGACTTTCAGACCATCGGTGTACCGCATGAACTCGAGCCGGCGATGGCGGTGCTGGTCGGGAGGTTGGCGGAAGGCGTTGGCCGAAAGGAAGATGCGCTGGCGGCTTATCGCACCGCGGCGGATTCGTGGGACCGTCGCGCGGCGGCGCAGGGCCAGCTCCGTGAGACGTTGCTGCGTTTCTCGCTCGGCGATCTCAAGCGTGACGACGCGGTTTCTCAGCTGGAGACGCTGACGACGGTGTGGCGCGGCGACGATACCGAGATCGAAGCCTTGCAGATGCTGGCGCGGCTCTACACCGAACAAAACCGTTACCGGGACTCATTCTATGTGATGCGGGCCGCTCTCGCGGCGCATCCCAATTCCGACATGACGCGCCGTATCCAGCAGGAGGCGGCGAAGACTTTTGACGCGCTGTTCCTCGCCGGGAAGGGCGACAAGATGCCGGCAATTGAGGCGTTGGCGCTGTTCTACGATTTCCGCGAACTCACTCCGATCGGCCGCCGTGGCGACGAGATGATCCGCCGCCTTGCCGACCGGCTGGTGTCGGTCGATCTGCTCGATCAGGCTGCCGATCTGTTGCAGTATCAGGTCGACAATCGCCTGCAAGGCGCGGCGCGGTCGCAAGTCGCGACCCGGCTCGCGGTCATCTATCTGTTGAACCGCAAGGCTGACCGGGCGCTTGCGGCGTTGCGTTCGACGCGTTCGGCAGACCTGCCCGAGGAGCTGCGCAATCAGCGGCTGTTACTCGAAGCGCGCGCGTTGTCGGACATGAGCAGGCACGATCTGGCGCTTGAAGTGATCGGCAATATCGACGGTCGAGAGGCGATCCGGCTTCGCTCCGACATCTATTGGGCGGCGCGCCGCTGGCGGGAATCCGCCGAGCAGATCGAGCTGATGTACGGCGAACGCTGGAAGGATTGGCAACCGCTCAACGAAACCGAGCGTGCCGACATTCTGCGCGCCGAGGTTGGCTACGCGCTGGGTGAGGACAGCCTCGGACTCGATCGCTTTCGCGAGAAGTATGCGGCGAAAATGGCGGAAACACCCGACGCGCATGCGTTCCAGGTTGCGTCAGCCCCGCTCGGCGCAAGCGGAGCGGAATTCATCACGATCGCTCACGCCGCAGCGGCGGTCGATACCCTGGAGGCATTCCTGCGCGACATGCAGTCGCGCTATCCGGATGCGAGTTCGTTGCCGCCGCCCGGCGCGCCGGCCGTTCCGGATACCATGCCTTCGGCATCGAACGGCTTGCCATCGGCCAAGGACTTGATGCCGGCCGCGCAACCCGCTGCGCCGGTTCCGCCGGCACGTGCCGCAGGCCGCACCGCCCAGCGCTAATTACTGCGCGCCAGCCTGACGGGCTTGCTCTGCTTCGCGCTGAAGATCGTTCATCGTGACAAGCTGTGCCTGGCTGAGGCGGCCAGCGGACTTCAGCTTGTCGAGGACTTCGGCTCACTCGGAAATTTACCCTTGACAACCGGAGGCAACGGAGTTTCGGCCGACCAACGAAGTCACCGGCAGCTTCGTCCCATGTCAGTTCGCGGCTCGTTACTCCGATCAGGATCGTGTCGACGCTGTTGTGCTCGAGCCAATGGCTGACTTCGCGGTTGACCCATTTCGACGCTGCGGCTTCGGGCGAGGTGAGCAAAAGAAAGTAACGCGCCTCGCCGAGCGCGATTTCGATCGAAGGCCACAGGTGCGGCGTCGCCGACAGGCTGGTGTCGTCGCGAAATACGCGCAGCGCGCGCCGGCGATACCACGGTTTGCCGAGCTTCTGGACGGCCGACTGCAAGGCCGCCGCGATCGGCTTGTCCTTGGCATGGCTGTAGGAGACAAAGGCGTCGTAAAGCGCCATGTTATTGGAAGCTTCCCTCGACCGTTTCGCCGATTGTTACGGTAAAATCGGCCTCTGCCATTTCCACAGCGGCCAAATGAAAACAGGTGCAAGTTATGAGTGAAAGCCAGCCGGAACTCGCCAAAATCCGCACCGATGTCGTGGGCAGTTTGCTGCGGCCGATGGCGGTGCGGGAAGCGCGCATGGCGCTCGATGAGGGCAAGATCGCGGTCGAAGCTTTGCATGCAATCGAGGACGATGCGGTGCGCGCGGCTGTCCGGCTGCAGGAGGATATCGGGCTCGATGTTGTCAGCGACGGTGAGATACGCCGGCTGAATTTTCAGGACAGTTTCGGCGCCGCCGTTGAAGGCTACGACGCCGCGCCTTCGACGCTCAAAGTCTATGAGCAGCGGGTTGAAGGTTCCGCGCCGGGGCAGCGCTGGGACATTCCGACCATGCACCACGCCGGAACCGCCGTGTCGCATCGGCGTCCAGCAAAAACGAAGCTGAAGCTCGCGCACAACGTTCCGCTTGAGGAATACCGCTTCGTCAGCAAGGTCGCGAAAAAGCCGGCGAAAGTGTCGCTGATCGGCCCGGACCGCATCTCCCAGCGCTTTGAATATGAAAATTCAAGCGCGGTCTATCGCGACATGGATGCCTTTGTCGCCGACGTGGTGGCGATCGAGCGGCAGATCATCACCAGCCTCGTCGAAGCCGGTTGCCGTTACGTCCATATCGATGCGCCCGGCTTCACGGCCTATGTCGACGAGCCGACCATGGCACAGATGCGAAAGCGCGGCGAAGACCCGATGCAGAACTTTGCCAGATCGCTAAAGGCGGAAGCCGCTGTGATCGCCAATTGTCCCGGCATCACCTTCGGGATCCATTTGTGCCGCGGCAATCAGCGTAGCATGTGGCATCGCGAAGGCGCTTACGATGCAATTGCCGAGCGGTTGTTCAACGAATTGCCGCATCAACGCTTTCTGCTCGAATACGACACGCCGCGCGCGGGTTCGTTCGAACCGCTGCGATTTGTGCCCAGGGGAAAAATTGTCGTGCTGGGGCTGGTCAGCACCAAGGTTGCCGAACTCGAGACAGTGGAAGGGCTCAAACGCCGGATCGGCGAGGCGAGCAAGTTCGTTCCGCTCGATCAACTGGCGATTTCACCGCAATGCGGCTTTGCCTCGGACGTAGTCGGCAACATGCTCGGGCCGGATGACCAAAAGCGCAAGCTTGAAGTCGTGGTCGAGACGGCGCGGCAAGTCTGGACCTAGGGGCCTCGAACTAGGTCCCGTAGCTCTGGATCAGCGATCCGCACACCAGCGTCCAGCCGTCCACAAGAACGAAGAAGATCAGCTTGAACGGCAGTGACACCACGACGGGTGGCAGCATCATCATGCCCATCGACATCAGCACCGAGGCCACCACAAGATCGATGATCAGGAAGGGCAGGAACAACAGGAAGCCGATCTCGAAGGCGCGTTTAAGCTCGGAAATCATGAAGGCCGGAATCAGTACGCGCATCGAGACATCATCCGGACCTTTAGGCTGGGCTTCGCCGGACATGTTCATGAACAGTTGCAGGTCTTTTTCGCGTACGTTTTTTTCCATGAAGCCGCGAAGCGGCACGCTGGCGCGATCGAATGCCTCGTTGACCGTGATCTGATTGGCGACCAGTGGCTTGATGCCGGCGTCATAAACATTGGTCAGCACTGGACCCATGACGAAGGCAGTGAGGAACAGCGCGAGGGAGATAACGACCGAGTTCGGGGGCGCAGTCGCAGTGCCAAGCGCGGTGCGCAAAAGCGACAGCACCACGACGATCCGGGTGAACGATGTCATCATCACCAGTATCGAAGGCGCCAACGACAGCACCGTCAGCAGCGCGACCAGCTGGATGACGCGCTCGTTAAGGCCGCCGCCTGAAGCGCCCTGGCCGAAATTGATGCTGATGTCCTGCGCAGCGAGCGGCGTCGCCGATACCAGAAGTGCCGCTACAGAGGCCGCCACCGTACTGAAACGGACGCGGTGGCCACAAATTTTGATCATTCAGTTCTTGTTTGGTGGGCGGCCCAACAAACTTGCCATCTCCTGCTCGAGGTTGTCGTAGAGCGTGGTGGACTTGTTCGGTTTCGCATCAGCACGTGGCGCGGGCTTCGGATCGGCCTGACGCGGGGCGCGTTGCGGCGGAGCTGCCTCGGCAGGCGCGGCAGCCTGTGGCGCGGCGGGAGCGGCTGGTGCACCGGGCTTGCGTAACGCCGCTTCGAGACGGTGCGCCATCTCGGCAAGGCTTTGATCGGTAGAGGCATCCACGGGAGCCGCCGCAGGACCAGGCGGCGGATCGGGCAGGCGTGGCTCAAGGGTGCGCGGCTCGGGGACGCGTGCCTCGGCTTGCGGCTTGCGCGCCGGCAACGGGTTCCGGTTGCGAACGGGTGTCGTCGGCGGAGCGGGCCGCGCCGACAGTTCATCGGCCAGCGCCGCAAGTGTGTCGCGCTGCGGCTTCGCCGGGGTCTCCGTGACAGGTTGCAGCGGAGCACTGGCGGATTCTTCGGGCAGTGGCTCAAACTTGGACATCGCGCGTGGAGCAGGCGATGGCGTCATCGGTTCGGGTTGCAGTGGCCAGGAGCCGCCGTTGCTGGGTTCAGGAAGTGGCATTGCGCGCGGCATTTCCATTGTCGGCGAACGCGGAATCACTGCATCGCGCGGGTTAGCGGCAACGGC
Organism: uncultured Alphaproteobacteria bacterium; assembly: GCA_963739945.1. GTDB lineage: Bacteria > Pseudomonadota > Alphaproteobacteria > Rhizobiales > Xanthobacteraceae > BOG-931. Next base: position 318,159 of record CAVUCN010000002.1, read on the forward strand.
ACGCACGATATTGGCTTCGACCACGACGTCGGTCGGGCCGCCGATCATGAGCAGGTGTTCGACATTGTCGCGGCGCACGAGAATCAGGCGGCGGCGCGCATCGACGCTGGCGTAGTCAATAACGCCAAGGCGCGGCTGGCGTCCGCGTGTGTTGGCGCCGCCAAGCCGGCCGGTGCCGAAACGGCGAACCACCCACGCCAATGCGCCGATCAGTCCAAGGACGATCAGGAACGCAATAAAGAATTGCACGGGCAGCGAACTGAACAATGCATCGAACATGCGACGAACTCCCCGCGAAGTTCCGGCGGACCATCGGAATCCCAATGGTTAACGGCGCCGGAAACATTTGCCGCCGTGATTCCTAAGAAAGTCTTAAAAACTATAGCCGATTTCGTCCCCGAAGCCGACAACACAAGCATTCGCATGGTAAACGGCAAATTAATGACCAAACGCCGAAAAACCAAGCTTTAACCGCCCGTTAACCATGGTGTCGGCAAAGTCTGCCTACCGGAACCTGGGGCAGAATCCATGCCGATCTCCGATATTCCGATCCTTTCAATGCTGCGCGAGCGCATGGAATGGCATCAGGAGCGCCAGCGCGTGCTCGCTGAAAACGTCGCCAATGCAGATACGTCGAACTATCAGGCAAAGGACCTCGCACCGCCGGATTTCGGACAACAGCTGTCGGCGGCCTCGGTTTCGCTCGCAACGACGGAGCCGGGTCACATTTCCGGGAGCGGCAGTCCGCAATTTGCGAACGATACCAGCGGGCGCTTCCAGGTGCGCCCACGCGGCAACTCGGTGACGCACGAAGACGAAATGATGAAGGTCGCTTCGAACCAGATGGATTTTGAAGCGGTCGCGGGCCTCTACACGCGCAGTCTGGCGCTGATCAAGCTAGCAATCGGCAAAGCCTGAGGGCGGTGAACCATGGACTTCATGAAGGCTCTGACGATCGCCGCTTCCGGTCTGCACGCGCAAATCGGCCGGATGGAGATCATCTCCGAGAACATGGCGAATGCCGACTCGGTTGCTCAAGCGCCCGGCGGCGATCCGTACCGGCGCAAGATCGTGACTTTTACGTCGGAGCTGGATCGCTCGATCGGCGCCAATGTCGTGAAGCTCGGCCGCGTCTCGCCGGATGCATCCGATTTTCAGGTCAAGCACGAACCGGACAATCCTGCTGCCGACAAGAACGGCAACGTGAAATATCCGAACGTGAATTCATTGGTCGAACTGACCGACATGCGGGACGCCCAGCGCTCCTATGAAGCCAACCTCAACATCATCACGGCGACGCGCCGTATGCTTCAGCGCACCATCGATATCATCAAAGGTTAGGTAAACCATGGCGATTCCGGCAAGTGCGGCGGCCAATGCTTATGCGGCTCTCCAACGGATAGGCGAGCAGGCGGCGAAAATCGGCGGCGTTGCTCCGGCCGATAATACCGGCCCGAACTTCAGCGGTATTCTCAAAGACGTCATCAACTCGGTTGCCGACTTGGCAAAAAAGTCGGATGTGCAGACGCAAGCTGTCGCGGCCGGCAAAGCCAACATGGTCGACGTCGTTACGGCGGTCGCCGAGACCGAAACTGCGATGCAGACAATGGTGTCGGTACGCGACAAGGTGATCGCAGCCTACGAAGACATCCTGAAGATGCCGATTTGATTCCACGCCGTAGCGTGAAAGCAGGGGAAAGCATGACTGGACCGGAAGTTCTGGACGTGGCGCGCGACTCGATCGAAACGCTTTTGTTGGTCTCGGCACCATTGATGCTGGTTGGCTTGATTGTCGGTGTGGCGATCTCGCTGTTACAGGCGTTGACGCAAATCCAGGAATTGACGCTGGTTTTTGTACCGAAAATCCTTGCGATTTTCGTCGCCATGCTGATTGCGCTGCCGTTCATGGCCGACAGGCTACACGCCAACTTCCTTCGGATCGCCGCTCATATAACCAGCGGCTAAGCGGGCGGCCGCCGTGAACATCGACGTTTCATTCCTTCCGGCGATGGGCGCGGCCTTCCTGCTGGTCTTTGCCCGCACCGGAACCATGCTGATGCTGCTGCCGGGCCTCGGCGAGCAGAACATCTCAGCGCGAATCCGCCTCACGATCGCGTTGGTTCTTGCCGGCGTGCTGCTGCCGCTGCATCGCGCTGCCTATCAGATCGATACCAGCGCGCTGGGGCCGGTGATCGTCATGCTGGTCGAGGAGATCATCATCGGCGGCGTGCTTGGCATGACCGCGCGGCTCACGATCTCGGCGCTTGAAGTAGCCGGCTCGGTGATTGCCCAGCAGCTTGGCCTGGGTTTCGTCACCGCGGTCGATCCAACGCAAAATGAGCAGGGGGCATTGCTTGGCAACTTCCTGACCATGCTCGCCATCACGCTGTTCTTCGCGACCGATATGCATCATCTCGTCATCGCGGCGCTCAATGACAGCTACACATTGTTCGAACCCGGCGAGGTACCGCCGGTCGGTGACGTGGCGACGCTGGTGACAAAAACGGTCTCGGGCGCCTTCCGGATCGGCATCCAACTGTCCGCGCCGTTCCTTGTCTTCGGGCTTTTGTTCAACATCGGGCTTGGCGTGCTGTCGCGGCTGATGCCGCAGATGCAGGTGTTCTTCGTTGCGTTGCCGGCAACGATCCTGATCGGCTTCCTGTTCCTGTTGCTGGCGCTCGGCTCAATGATGGGCCTGTTCCTCGATTACGCGGGAGGCGTGCTGCACGAGCTCGCGCCCCACGCTTAAGGAGCCGCGATGGCCGAGGAAGACGATGGCGAAAATACACAAGACCCGACACAGAAACGGCTTGATGAAGCGATCAAGCGCGGCGACGTCGCTCACAGTTCGGAGCTCAATACCTGGTTCATGATCGCCGGCGGGGCGTTGACGCTGATGGTGTTTGCCGGCCCGATGGCGCAAACGCTGGAAACTACATTCCGCGGTATCCTGGCCAATTCCTACCAGATCCCGGCTGACGCGCCGGGTCTTGGGCATTTCGCGCAGAATGTGGCGCTCAGGGTTCTCGCGGCGCTCGGAATTCCGTTTCTGTTGCTGGCGCTCGCTGCGTTACTCGGCAGCGCGATTCAGCACCGCATATTGTTCACCGTCGAGCCACTTATTCCGAAGCTGTCGAAGATATCGCCGGCTGCCGGCCTCGCCCGGCTGTTCTCGAAACAGGCGCTGGCCAATTTTGCCAAAGGTCTGGTCAAGCTTGCGCTGTTCGGTACGGTGATCGCTTCGATGTTGTGGCCGCAGCGCGACAAGATACGCGCCATGATCGGGATGGATCCGGCCGCGATCCTGCCATTTACACAGTCGCTGACGATGCGGATGCTGGGGGTGGTGGTCGCCATCCTCGCAGTGGTCGCGGCGGCCGATTTTTTGTTCCAGTACCGGCAGTGGTACGAGCGGCAGAAGATGTCGCTGCGGGAGATGAAGGAGGAGTTCCGCCAGACCGAAGGCGACCCGATGGTAAAGGGCAAGATTCGGCAGATGCGCCAGGCGCGTGCGCGAAAACGCATGATGGCTGCGGTGCCGAAGGCCTCGATTATCATCACCAACCCGACCCACTATGCCATCGCGCTCCGGTACGAGCGCGGCATGAGTGCGCCGGTCTGCGTCGCCAAGGGCGTCGACCTGATCGCCCGCCGGATTCGTGAATTGGCCGAGTTGCACGGCATTCCGGTGGTCGAAAACCCGCCGCTGGCGCGCGCGCTGCATGCGACGGTGGAAATCGACCAGGAGATTCCGCAGGAGCACTACCGCGCCGTGGCCGAAATCATCGGTTACCTGATGCGGATGCGGCGGCTGGTGGCCCGATAATCATGCGGCGGCAGACGCAAAGACCGGTTCAGAGACTGATTCAAAGACCAATTCGAAGACTCTTGCGCGATTCAGTCGATCAAGGCACTTAATACAAGCCGGTCAGGGGACGGTACTAGGCGGATGACAACTCAGGATACCGTCACGCGAAGCGACGACGCGATTGACGCTGCGCTGGTGCGAAGCGGTATCGACCGCAGCGCCGGTGCGGAACGCGGCGGCAGTGTCCTTCTCATATTAGTGGTTGCGGCTCTGCTGGTCGCCGCCGCCACCGGGATCGTCGTCCTCGGCCGCACCAACTCCGAGCCCTATATCCTGGCATTTCTTGCGGTCCTTGCGACGGTCGGCGTTTTCTCGCTTTTTGCACTGGCGTGCGGCATTTTGCGGCTGTCGTCGACCGCGGCGGTCAGCCCGCTGGTCAAAGCCGTGGTGGATGGGGCGTTCGACGGTGTCGTTGTCACGGACGGGGAAGGGCGGGTGCTCTACGCTAATCCCGCTTATCTCGATCTCGTCAATGTTTCGGACATTAATGAGCTGCGCCCGGTGGAGCGCGTTTTCATCGGCGACGCGGATGCGTCGGAAGCGATCTACCGGCTGATCAAGGCCGCACGCGAAGGCAGGCGCCTGCAGGAAGAAGTGCGGGTCGCCGCCATGAACGGCCGGCCGGCGCGGTGGCTGCGCTTCCGCATCCGGCCGCTCGGCAAGGGCAAGCGCGACAGTCGGCTCACCGTCTGGTCGTTGAGTGACATCACGCAGGAGCGCGCCGGGCAGGAGGATCATTTCGTGACGGTTCAGCACGTGATCGACTATCTCGATCACGCACCGGCGGGTTTTTTCTCGGTCGATGGCAAGGGCGACATTGTCTATCTCAATGCGACGCTTGCCGGCTGGCTCGATCAGGACCTCGCACAGGTCGGCTCCGGCGGGTTGAAAATCACCGATCTCGTCGCTGGCGACGGGGCGGCGCTGCTGACGACGTTGCGAGGCGCTCCCGGCGAGGTCAAGACCGAAATCCTTGATCTCGATCTGCGCACCCGAAGCGGGCGCACGCTGCCGGTCCGGCTCCACCACAGGTTGGCCTTTGGCGCAGACGGTGAACCGGGAACGTCGCGGACACTGGTTATCAATCGCGCCCGCGACGACGGCAGCGATCCGCAGCGCGCGGCGGAAATCCGCTTCATGCGGTTCTTTCATCACACGCCGATGGCCATCGCGACCGTCGATAAGCAGGGCGGCGTCATCCGCACCAATCCGCTATTTGCGCGGCTGTTCCAGGGCGCGCGCAGCGGCGATGGCGAAAGCGTCGATCGTTCGATCCGCAGTATCGTTGCCGAGCACGACCGGCCGGCGCTTGAGGCCGCCATCCGGCAGGCGGCAGAAGGCAAGGGCGACATTGCACCGGTCGATGCGACGCTTGCCGGCGCGGCGGAGCGGTTCGGCCGCTTCTATGTCACCGCAGTCGAAGAGGCCGAGCGCGACCAGGAAGCGGCGATCGTCTATGCGCTCGAAACCACCGCACAGCGTGAGCTCGAGAACAAGGTCACGCAGCAGCAGAAAATGGATCTCGTCGGCCAGCTTGCCGGCGGCATCGCCCATGACTTCAATAACGTCCTGTCCGCTATCATGATGGCGACCGACTTCCTGCTCAACGCGCATCGGCCGACCGATCCGTCGTTTCAGGACATCATGCAGATCAAGCAGAATGCCAACCGGGCGGCGAGCCTGGTGCGGCACCTGCTGGCATTCTCGCGCAAGCAGACGCTGCGTCCGCAGGTGCTCGATCTCGGCGAGGTGCTGTCCGATCTCAACATGCTGTTGAAGCGATTGATCGGCGAAAAGGTCAGCCTGGAAGTCGTGCATGGCCGCGACTTGTGGCCGGTGAAGGCCGATATCTCGCAATTCGAGCAGGTGATCGTGAATCTCGCGGTCAACGCCCGCGACGCCATGCCCGGCGGCGGCCGGCTCACGGTGCGTACGTCCAATCTCAACGCGAACGAATGCGATCGCTACCAGGCCAAGGGCATGCCGGCGGCGGACTACGTTCTGATCGAAGTCACCGACAGCGGCACCGGCATTCCGGCTGCCATCGTCGGCAAGATTTTTGAGCCGTTCTTCTCGACCAAGGAAGTCGGCAAGGGCACCGGGCTCGGCCTTTCGACGGTCTACGGCATCATCAAGCAGACCGGCGGCTTCGTTTACGTCGAACTCGACGGAAGGCAAGGGCACGACGTTCCGCATCTTCCTGCCGCGGCACGCGGTCGATGCCAACGCAGCGGTGCCGGAACTCCTCAACGAGCTCGAAGCGATTTCGCGCCCGGCGCCGATGCGGCCGCGCCGGAACCGGGCAAGGCTGCGGCAAAAATCGACCTCACCGGCGCCGGCACGATCCTGCTGGTCGAGGACGAGGAAGGCTTGCGCCAGCTCAACGCGCGCGGGCTCGCCTCGCGCGGCTATACGGTGCTGGAGGCCGGCAATGGCGTTGAAGCCATTGAGGTTCTGGAAAGCTCGGACGGGCAGATCGATCTCGTGGTGTCCGACGTCGTCATGCCCGAGATGGACGGACCGACGCTGTTGCGCGAGCTGCGCAGCCGGAACCCGGAACTGAAGATCATTTTCGTCTCGGGTTACGCGGAAGATGCCTTCCAGAAGCATCTGCCGGCGGACGGCCAGTTTGCGTTCCTGCCGAAGCCGTTCACGCTCAAGCAGCTCGTCAATGCCGTGAAAGAGACCATGGCGGCGTGACCGCGTGCGCCTGGCCCGTGGCGCGCGATAGCTGTTTTCAGATCAAATCTTTTTCGTGCTAGCTCTCGCGCAAGCTAAGCGATGGAGAGTGCCATGGAAGAGCTGAACGGCCGCATGATTGCGTGCCAGATTTTGATAACCGGACTGATTGCGCGTGTTGCGAACGATTCTAAAGATCCGCTTCGGTATCTTTCGAACTTTCGCGATGAAATTCACGCGGTGGTGCGGCAGGTCCGGATCGCCGGCGCGCTCGACAATGAGCGCGTGCGTCAAGTCGCAGTTAAAACCGTTGATGAGCTGTTCTCTCTGATGAAGCCGCCGAACCTGCGATTGAGGGATCGTAGACTTGCTCCGGAATATTTTGGCGGTGGCGGCGTTTATTGTCTTGGAGCTATGTTGCTCGTGATGGGCCGCCATGTTCTTCAGCGCGTCGCAGCAGTGGCGTTTCGTATTTGCTCTCGCGCTGTTTGAATGTAGTCTGGTTGGGCTGATAATTTTGTGCCGCCGTCACGCTGGATTTCGCCGCGCGCTCAGTGACTCAGCTGCTCTTCTGGAATTGATGTGATCTGCGAATGTCAGCTTCAAATTATTCCAATGCAAAACTGAGCCAGCACGAACTGGAACAACTAAAATCTTCAATCGGGAATTTTAGTCTGGCGATTATTTGACATGCGAAATTGTACCTCGATAAAGGACCTGTGATGACGACTAAGTCCATGCAGTGCTTGGACTTTTTAGAGGTTCTAAATCGGGGGTGAAAATGGTTGTGGTCAAGGCGCCGCGCACGCTGCGCTCTTTCGACAGAGCGGATCTGATCAAGGAGGTTTTCGACGCCAGAACCGGCCGCAAGGTGACGGTCGGCTGCATGATCGCGGTGGCGTCGTTCACCGCTGCGGAAGCGCAGGACTTCGTCGCTGCCGCCGGTCACGGTCGATGCACCCGTTGTGCGCAAGAAGCCTCCGAGCGACCAAATCGACGGCCGAGCAGTTGCGGGCGCGTGCGGCGTTGCGCGCGGCGCACGCGCGGCAGGCGGAGCAGGCCAAACAGGCCGCTGCCGCTAATGCCAACCAGGCTCCGCCGGACGCCGATCCCTACGCCGATCCCGCCGCGCCCTACAAAGCCCATCATTTGCAAGCTTCGGGAAAATTTCCGGAGCCGATCCTCAATACGCCGAAGACCATCACGGTGCTCACCAAGGAACTGCTTGAGGACAAGAATGCGACCACGTCTGAAGCAGGCGGTGCTCAGCACGGCGGGCGTGACGCTCGGCACGGGCGAGGGCGGCAACGCGTTCGGCGACCGCTTCTTCATCCGCGGCTTCGATGCCCGCAACGACGTCTTCATCGACGGCGTCCGCGATGCCGGCGTCAGCGTCCGCGAGAATTTCTTCACCGAGCAGATCGAGATCCTGCGCGGCCCGGCCTCGTCCTTCGCCGGCCGCGGCACCACCGGCGGCGCGATCAACATCGTGACCAAGCAGGCGAACACCGAAAAAAGCTTCTACAACATGGATACGACGTTCGGCACCGACGCGACCAAACGCGTCACGCTCGACGTCAATCAGGTCATCGATCCGACGTTCGCGGTTCGTGCGGGCGGCCTGTTCCAGGACGCCGATGTCGCCGGCCGCGACTACACCACCGATGACCGCGATGGCGCCTTTGTCGCGACGACGTGGAAGCCGGTGGATACGGTCAAAGTCACCGGGGACTATGTCCACACCTATCTTCACGGCATCCCGGATTTCGGCGTGCCGTATTACAGGCCGGGCGTGCAACGGTGGAGTTACCAGCTCTCAACAGTTCACCAGCACGGCCGGCGGACCGTTCCCGGATTTCGGTGTCAATCGCAATAACTTCTACGGCTTCGTAAATCGCGATTTCTTCAAGGTTCAGCAGGACTTCGGAACGCTCAACACCGAAGTCCACATCGATCCGGACCTCATTCGTCACCAACAAGACGCGCGTCTCGGAATCGGTCAACAATTACATCGGAACGCTGGCGGAATCGCCGATCGTGAGCGATCCCGCTGTCGGCATCGACATTGACGGCCAATCCGCAGAGCCGCTACCAGGTCACCGATGTGGTCGCAAACCAAACCGAGGCAACCTACAAATTCGACACGGGTGGATTTCAAGCATACGGCGCTGGCCGGCGTCGAACTCGACCGGGAAACATCATCGATCGATAAATATGCCGGGCTTAGCTCGGAGGCGATCGTGCTAGGTGCGAACGGCACTGGGTCGGTGAGCGGCGTAAGTGTTTTCAATCCTCAATTTACCAATCTGCCGTTCGGCCCGCCGACTCTTGCGGGCTTGCCGACCAAATTCGAGATCAACACCGCGAGCGTCTATGCGCTCGACACCGTCAACTACAACGATGTCGTGATCCTGAACGGCGGCATTCGATACGACGACTATCGTATCAACGCGTCCGGCTACGGGACCGTCAACGGCGTTGCCAACATATTCGGCACACAGTCGGCGGAATTCGGATTGCCGAACTTCAACCTCGGCCTCACGTATAAGCCGTTGCCGAACGGCAGCGTCTACGTGGCTTATGCAACGTCGTCCAATCCGGTCGGCGCCGAGTTCGATGGCACCGGCGGTATCGCTTATGGCGGCCTTGTTCCCGTTCTCAACGGCAACCCGAACCAGATCCTGGGACCTGAGAAGAACAAGGCGGCCGAAGTCGGCACCAAGTGGGAATTGTTCAACCGCCATCTGCTGGTGACGGGGGCATTGTTCCAGACCACCAAGGACAACGCGCGCGAAGCCTTCAACGTCACCGCGCCGCAACCGCGACCGCGAGCTGTCCCTATACGGCAACGACGGGCAACGTTTCCTGCATCATCGGCGGTGCGGCCTATTACGTCCGAGGCATCGACCTCGGTGTGACCGGAAAGATCACCGATAAATGGAGCGTGTTCGGCGGCCTGACGCTGATGCAGTCGCAGGTCACCAAGTCGAATGTGCCGCGCCAATTTCGTGCCGCAGCCCCTGCTGTACACGACCAACGTGGGGCTGCCGCTCGCCAACGTCGCGCATCAGTCCTTCAGCATGCTCACCAAATATCAGCTTACCGATAGTCTGGGAACTCGGCGGGCAGGCGGTGTATCGGTCAAAGATATATGGCGGCACGCTGCTGGCCGCGAACCAGGGGACGTCGATCCCGGACTACTGGCGCTTTGACACCTTCGCCGAAGCCAAGATCAACAAGAACTGGAAGGCGAAGGTGTTCGTCAACAACATCTTCAACAAGACCTACTACGACGCGCTGTATCAAAGCGCGAACGCCGTTCGTGCTGGAAGCGCCGGGCCGCGTCGGGTATCTCGTGTTGTCGGCGCGGTATTGACGGTGGTGCGGGACCGATCGGCGACACTCGACCGGAGTGGAAGATGCTGACCAACAGCATCTTCGACAGAGCTCACTGTTACGGCGAACGCTTGATCGAAGATCGGTATGCCGCTGTATTTGTCGCGAGTCGGCGCTTCCAATGCTGAATTGGTCCAGTTCCACCGAAGGTAGAGAATGCTGATTTGCGTACCGAATGTGCTGAGCAAGGCCGAGGTGGCGGAATTCCGCAGCATCATGGATGCTGCGACCTGGGAAGACGGCCGCTCGACGGCTGGCGCGCAGTCGGCGCTGGTCAAGAAGAACGAGCAATTGCCGCCGAACGGCGAAGTCGTCGCGGCAGCTCGGCCGCGCGTCATCAAGGCGCTCACGGCCAACCCGCTGTTCATTTCGGCGGCGATCCGCTGCACATCTTTCCGCCGCTGTTCAACCGCTACGGCGACGGCCATCATTTCGGCGTGCACGTCGACAACGCGGTGCGCGGCGACCATCTGACCGGCATGCGCATTCGAACCGACCTCTCGGTGACGCTGTTTCTGTCGGAGCCGGACGAATACGACGGCGGCGAACTGATCGTTGAGGACTATTATGGTTCTCATGAGATCAAGCTGCCGGCCGGCCATCTGGTGCTCTATCCCGCCTCCAGCCTGCACACGGTGACGCCGATCACGCGCGGCGTGCGGGTGGCTTCATTCTTCTGGCTGCAAAGCATGATCCGCGACGCGCATGCGCGCAGCTTGATTTTCGATCTCGACACGCGATCCAGAGGATTGTTGAAGCGGCTTGGGAGATGGCGACGCCTGAAATCGTGAAGCTCGACCGGCATCTATCACAATCTCATTCGCTACTGGGCCGAGGTCTATGATGTCGTTGCGAGTTACCGTGAACTGGCGTCTGCTCTTGGCGCTTGCGATTCGTTTCCGGCCGGCTGCGACGCCTGATGGCGCAGCCAACGGTCGGGCGGCCAGCCTCGGTGTCGCGCAGCAGGACCGCCGCCGCTGCCCGGCGCCGATTGCCGCGCCAGCGAACCGCACCGGCGCAGACCGACATTCCGATCTAACGGCGGACGAGCGGGAAAGGCGGATCCTGGCGCGCAGCGCGACCTGTCGCCGTGGTCGATGTTCCTTTCACGCCGATATCCTCGTCAAAGCGGTGATGGTGCAGCCTCGCGTTCGCGTCGCTCGTCACCTGGACGATCTTCCTCGCCAAGACCGTTCAATTGGCGGCGTGCGGCGCCGGCTGAACGATGCGATGGGCACGGATCGCGGACAGCCGGGACGCTTAGCGGAAGCGCAGATCGCGCTGGGGCCGACGCAGATGTCTCACAGCTTCCTGGCTGCGGCGAGTGCAGGAAGTCCGGTTGTCCGCCGACGATCCGGCTCGAAGCGGCATCAAGGAGCGCGCCGCGTCCGCGTTCAGCGAAATCTCCGGACCGAAGCGCGCGCGGTCCGTCAGGGCATGGGATATTCGCGACGATCGGTTCAACGTCGCCGTTCGTCGGATTGTTCGGCACGGTCTGGGGCATCATGAACAGCTTCATCGGCATTTCCAAGGCGCAGACCACCAATCTTGCCGTGGTCGCGCCTGGTATCGCCGAGGCCCTGCTCGCGACTGCCGATCGGCCTCGTTGCGGCAATTCCGGCGGTCATCATCTACAATCACTTCTCGCGGGCGACGAAGAGCTATCTCGAACTTGTCGGCCGCGCGCTCGGGTGCGGTCGGCCGGCTGCTTGTCGCGCGATCTCGACCGCGTCCACGGCCGTATGCTGTCGCGCGCGGCGGAGTGACCGCATGGCGCGTCGTCTTGGCGATCTCGACGACGAGACGACGATTTCGATGAGGCGCACGAGATCAACGTGACGCCGTTCATCGACGTCATGCTGGTGCTGCTCATCATCTTCATGGTGGCGGCGCCGCTTTCGACCGTGGATCTTGCCGGTCGATCTGCCGACATCGACCGCTATCCCGCAAAAGAAGCCGGACAAGCCGACCTACGTCACCATCAAGGCCGATCTCGCCGTGGCCATCGGCGAGACGCCGGTCAAGCGGGTCGATCTGGTCCGCGTCGCTCGATGCGCGCGGCGGATGGCGGCAAGGATCGCCGCATCTTTTTGCGCGCCGACCGCGCCGTGCCTTATGGCGAGTTGATGGACGTGCTCGAGCTTTTGCGCATCGGCGGATACCTCAAAGTCGCGCTGGTTGCGCTTGAAGGCGTGCCGGGTGACGCGGCGCAAGGCGATGCCGCCGGCCATCACCGCGATGATCAGGGCAATGGCCACCGATTGTACATGATGGATCAGGACGTGCCGCCGCAGCTGACCCGGAAGGTCTGGATCGCGGCGACGTCGGTGCGGTCGCCATCCACGCCGGTTGCGCCGCGTTGGCGTTGACAGCGATGCAGCCCGATGCCGACGACGACCTTGGCGCGCCGGCGATCGAGATCGGCGTTGAACTGATGTCGCCGCGGCTCGATCCGACCGATCTGCCGGTCGGTCCGGATACCGATGCCTCCGCGCCATCACCTGAGGTCGTCGAGCAGAAGCAGAGTGTGGACCCCAGCAACCTGCCCAAGGCGGTTGCGACAGACACTGACGATCCCGACCGCGTCGTGTCTCCGACCGACTCAAAAAAACAGACCGATACGCCGAAAACGGTCACAGTCCAGGCCGCCCCCTCGGAGCAGTCACTGGCGACCCAGGCGACGGCGATGCCAAGCGTCAATGGCGCTCAGGAATCGCACGCGCTCAGTTGCGCCTTCATTGGGGACCGGTGACAGCGCCGTGCGCGCCAAAGTGACCTGGGAGAAGGAACTGGTCGCCCATTTCGATAAATACAAACGCTATCCGGCGGACCGTACCATGCAGAAGGCCCAGGTCGTCGTGAGCTTTGTGCTGGATCGGCTCGGCCACGTGTTGTCGTCACGTGTCGTGACCGGGTCGGGCGATACCTCGTTCGACAATGCGGCGATTGCGAGTGTTGCAGCGCTCGGATCCGGTGCCGCCACCCCCGCCGCTGGTCGCCGATCAGGGCCTGACGTTCACGCTGCCGGTGATCTTCCAGGTCAAGCCGCAACAATGATGCGATCGGTTATCCGATCGCGACTAGCCGCTTAGATCAGATTCTAATTCTGTGCTGCGATTGCGTCGCAAAGTTTGTGACCGTGCGGTCGCGCACTACACTCATGCACGAATGCGGGGCTGCGGGTGACGATATTTCCCGCGATGCGCTAAGCTTCGTCAAAAAAAGTGCGACGGGAGGAAGCCGACATGAATGACTGGATATCCACCAATACGTTCTGGACGATCTGGCTGTTCGTCCATCTCATCCTCGCCGTCGGTCTGCTCGGGGCGCTGACACATCAAGCCATGGCGGTCGCGCTGCCGGTGCAGACAACCAGCCGGCGACATAGTCACCCGCTTTCGTGCGGTACCCGCCGCCGGATATGCCACGGCGGTCTGCGTGCTGTGGATCTCACCTATATCGTCGGCTCGTACATCTACACCAAGTACCGCATCGCCATACGCATTCCGCTCGAAGCCGGGCATTACTACAAGACCGGTGGCTTCTTTGATTTCAAGGAACACGTTGCGACACTCGGCCTCGTGCTGCTGCCGGCCTATTGGTATTTCTGGAAGAGCTCAGAACCCTGCCTAGACAACGCACGCAAGGGCGTGACGATCGTGCTCGCGGTGATGTGCTGGTTCCTGTTCATCGTTGGCATGTTTCAACGATACGCGGGGTTCGGATCATGAGCACGTCAACGCCGTCCACGTCGTCTTTGGTTACGTCGGGCAGTTCAGACGTTCGCTACTGTGTCTTCGATTTCCGGCCCGGTGGTCTATTGGATCATTCAGTTCTTGAACTGGCCGCTGGTCACGTTCTGGCTGGCGACTGACCGCCTGGTTTGGGGTTACGAGGGTGGCCGGAGCGGCGAGGCCGAGACTGCTTTGGTATGGCTGGACGCTGAGCATAATTTGATCGCGGGCGCTCGGCATCATCGCGATGCGTCAGCGGGAGCGGATCGATGGTAAAATTCCGCTATCGCTGGTGTGGATTATTCCGGTCGCATCGATTCGCTATGTGATCGATTTGCTTATGCCGTGGTGGACACTTGTCGCCGGTAGTCACTGAGGAGTGGTGACAAACTCGGGCGATTGGCCGTTTTCTCAGCCCGCATCGACGCGATAAGACGCGCGCGTTCATGCTATAGTTTGGCATGACGCTGGGCAGGGCAAGGGCAGGAAAGATCGCATGCGCTTGATCGCGTCGGGCTGTGCGTCGCCTTGCCGTTGGGGTTGCTCTTGCGGCTCCGGTCTTGTCTCATGCCGGCGGCGTGGGCTTCGGCGAGGACGACAGCGACGAGGACAGCGGGCCGTCTTATTTCGGGTTTGTCCGCGAGGTCGACGGGGCCGGTATTTCCGACGCCAAGGTGACTGCGGCGCTGAAGGATCGCGGCGCGCTGGTGACCCGTACCGATATCATGGGCGTCTACAAGATTCTCGGGCTTCGGCAAGGACATCGACCGAAGGACATCACGATTTCCTGCGCCAAGGAAGGCTACAAGCAGGCGAGCGTCGAGCGCCGCCCGGCAAAGCGATCCGAAAGATCCGGTCGAAATCGAGTGTTACCTTCAGAAGCAGTGACCAACAGCACGTTTCAATTTTGCGCAGGCTGGTGCGCTTGGCGTGGCGCGATGCGGCTCGCCGCGATTTTCGTGCTTTGCCTGGGCGCGCTGCCGGCAATTTCCCAGACATTGTCCGGCTCGGTTTCATCCGCCGAAGAAGGCGCCATGGAGGGCGTGCTGGTCAGCGCGCAAAAAGACGGCTCGCCGATTATTGTGACGGTGGTCAGCGACGAGCACGGCGGCTTTCGTTTTCCCGACGGCCGGCTTTCGCCGGGGCATTACACGCTGCGCATTCGCGCGGTCGGTTCGACCTCGACAGTCCGCAAGTAGGCGGATGTTGGCTCCGCTTCGTCTGATATCGCCATCAAGCTTCGGCGCACCACCGATCTCGCGGCGCAACTGACCAATACCGAGTGGTTCATCAGCATGCCCGGCACGCTTGAACAGAAGCGGCCGCTGATCGAATGCATGAGCTGCCACACCTTCGAACGCATCGCGCGCTCCACCTATACCGCCGAGACGTTCGTCCCGGTGCTCAAGCGCATGGCGAAGTACGCCAACAATACGACCCAGGCACACGTTCAATACCGGCTTGCCGAGCGCGACGTGCGCGACGATCTGATGCGCAAGCTGGCGGCCTATCTGGCAACGGTAAATCTGAGCGGCGGCCCGATATGGCCTTACGAATTGCAAACGCTGCCGCGCCCGAAAGGTCGGGCCACGCATGTCGTCATCACCGAATATCAACTGCCGCGAAAAACCATTGCGCCGCATGATGTGCGCACCGACGACAACGGCAACGTCTGGTATTCCAATTTCGTCGAGAATTTCCTGGGCGAGCTTGATCCGAAGACCGGTAAAAATACGGATTACCCAATCCCCGTGCTCAAGCCGGACTCGCCAACCGGGACGCTCGATCTTGAGGCCGACGCCAACGGTAATCTGTGGCTTGCCATGATGTTTCAAGCCGGCGTTGCCAAGTTCGATATGGCGACTAGGACCTTTCAGATCTTTCCGGTCCAGGCGGCGCTCAATAACAACGCCACACAGCAATCGATGGTGATGCCGCGATCATCGCAAGTGGACGGCAAGGTGTGGAGCAACGAGGTCGCCAAGCAGTCGATCATGCGGCTCGATCTCAAGACCGGGCAATACGAGTTGATCGATCCGTTCAAGTTCATGTCCGGGCACCAGCACGCGCCGTACGGGATGGCGGCTGACGCGCAGAACAATCTCTATTTCATGGATTTCGGCGACGAGAATATCGGCCGCATTGACGCCAAGACTGGCGAGGCGACGATCTATCCGACGCTGACGCCAAAATGGCGCCCGCGCCGGACCATGCTCGATAACAAAGGACGGCTCTGGTTCACCGAGTTTGCCGCCAACAAGCTCGGGATGTTCGACACCAAGACTGAATTGTTTCGCGAATGGGACGTGCCGACACCGCACACTTATCCGTATGACGTCTTTATGGACAAGAATGGAGAATTATGGAGCGGCGGAATGGCCAGTGATCGCGTGCTGCGCCTGGAACCGCAAACCGGCAACGCGGTCGAATATCTGTTGCCCCGGCCGACCAACATTCGTCGCGTCTTTGTAGATAATTCGACTACACCCGTTACATTCTGGGCAGGAAATAACCACGGCGCCGAGATTTTGCGGATCGAACCGCTCGACTAGACACGAGTAGCGCTAGCATCGTTTTGCAATCCAGATGCGTGCACGACGAATGCATCGCGAAAACCCCGAAAATTGTGCAGATCGTCTCTTGCGACACTAACGCGTGCGACGCTTTGCGACAGGTCGGAAATGGCTGCTATCGCGTACCACTGGGCGCGCGTTCAAATGCACACGACACGAGTTGCGGAGCGGCGGCCGTGAACGGAACTGCAGAACTGATATCGCCGATTTGGTGGCTGCGGCAGCTCGCCGCATTCGCGGTGGTAGCTGCTGCCTTGCTGGTCTGGAGCGGCGGTGTAGACGCGCGTTTGAAAGGCGAGAGCAGCTTTATCAGAAGCGCGTTGCCGAGTTACGTCGCGTCTCCCCAGGTGTCCAAATACGTTGTCGTTGCGGCGCTCGATCATCCGTCGCCAGGAACCCAGAGCGGATCGCTCGGTGGTTTGTTCAACCGGCCAGGCCTGATTGGCGGTTTTGCGTCGGGTTTTCTCGGCGCGGGTTTCCTCGGCCTGTTTTTCGGCCATGGTGTTTTCGGCGGACTGAACGGCGTTGCGGCGTGTCTGGGTCTTGCGTTCCAGCTCGCTTTGGTGGCGATGCTATGCCGGCTGATCTGGATGTGGTGGACCGGCCGCAAACAGCCGGCGTTTACCGGGCTCTCGCCGCGGCAGCTTGCCGATCCTTACCTGCGCACGCGTCACGAGTTGCTGCCAGGTGGCGCTTCATCATCGAGCGGTGATGAGGAGAGTGCGGCCGCAGAGCACTCAGAGCAGCATACGCTGCCGGCCGCCGCGAGCGAACGTTAGGCTTCGTTATTGCGGTTGCGGGCCGTCGTGGCAGGAACCCGGCGGAGCTCTGTGTTCCCACGGCGTGGGTATGTCGCATTTCGAGCAAGCCCCAAGCGTAAGGCCTAAAATCCGAACAGGATGAGAAGCCGCAACGGTACGCTACGCAGTTGCCTCGCCATATCCCCTCACTCGATACCACACATTACACCAACTGCCAGTGACAAGCGATCCTGCTATGCCGGTGTGAATACGGCGATACCAAGAGTATCGCGGTAAAATTTCCACTATCTTACTGGCTGGCGGCGCTCATCGATGCCCGAAATTCCAGCCAAAAGCCGCTTCGTGGAGGAAGGCAATCATGGATATTCATCTCTCTGGTTCCAGGCCGTCGCGCCGGGGACCGGCGGACTTTTTCACTGGCACAGTCTGGCAGGACCCGATCATCGAAGCACCGGCGCCGGCGCGTATCCGTTCCGGCACGGTGCGCTTTGAGCCGGGTGCGCGCACTCACTGGCACACCCATCCGCTCGGCCAGACGCTCGCGGTCATGTCCGGCTTCGGGCGCGTGCAGGTCTGGGGCCAGAAAGCGCGCGAGATCCGTCCGGGCGACGTGGTCTGGATACCGCCGGGCGAAAAGCACTGGCATGGCGCTGGGCCAGATACGGTCATGGTTCACGTGGCGATGCAGGAAGCGCTCGACGGCAAGCACGTCGAGTGGATGGAGCCGGTCACCGACGAGCAATACAAGACCGCTGGATAAGGCGAGGGCGGGCGATGCGCTACGAGCTGTATTATTGGCCCACTATTCAGGGCCGCGGTGAATTCGTCAGGCTCGCGCTCGAGGAGGCTGGCGCCGATTACATCGATATTGCGCGGCGCCCGGGCAAGCGTGGCGTCCTGGCGATGATGAAAGTGCTCGAACACAGGCGCAGCGCCGTCGCCATACGCTCCACCGTTTCTCAAGGCGGCCAAGCTCGTGATCGCGCAGACGGCGCTGATCCTGTTTTACCTCGGTCCACGGCTCAAGCTCGCGCCCGGCGATGAGGCAGGCCAGTTGTGGGCGCATCAATTGCAACTTACCATCGCAGATATGGTCGAGCACATCCACGATACGCACCATCCGGTCTCCGGCTGGCTCTACTACGAGGAGCAAAAGCCGGCCGCCAAACGGCGCACCGGATTTCTGGCGTTATCGCGTACCGAAATTCCTCGGCTACTTCGAACGCGTGCTCCAGCACAACGGCGGCACTTACATGGTCGGCCGCAGGTTGAGCTATGTCGATCTCTCGATCTTCGAAATCGTCGAAGGGCTGCGCTATGCTTTCCCAAAGCGCATGAAGCGGTTCGAGAAGAAGGTGCCCGGACTGATCGCGCTACGCGATCGCGTGGCGAAGCGCCCGCGCATCAAGGCCTATCTCGCCTCCAAACGCCGAATTCCATTCAGCCAGTGGGGCATTTATCGTTACTTCAAGGAATTGGATGCGTGACGAATTCATCGCTCGGGGGAGGATTTCGATGAGGTGGTTCGGGGTGGCGGCGAAACTGGGGCTTGCCATTACGGCCTGCGTGACAATTGCAGGCGGCGTAGTTGCGCAGCAGGCTTATCCGACGCGGCCCGTTAAATTCATTCTGCCGTTTAACCCCGCCAGCGCGACCGATATCACGGCGCGGCTGTTCGCGGATCGGCTGTCGCAACGCTGGGGCAAGCCGGTCGTGGTGGAAAATCGCCCGGGCGGCGACGGCATCGTGTCGTTACAGGCTTTCAAGTCGGCGGACGATGATCATACGCTGTGGTTCGGCCCGGCCGGGCATTTTCACCGTGCTGCCGTACGACCACGACAGCCTGCCGCTCGACATCCAGCGCGATCTGGTACCGGTCGTCAGCGTGTCGGACGTTGTGCTCGCGGTCTCGGTGCCGGCGTCGTTGAACATCAATTCGATCGACCAACTCATCGCGCTCGCGAAAGCGCAGCCGGGCAAGCTCAACGCCGCGGCGTCTCAGGGCATTTCCGACTTCCTGCTGTTCGGCTGGATCAAGAGACGCGGTCTGGATATCGTCAAAGTGCCTTATCGCGACATCATGCAGGCGCCGAACGATCTCGCGCAGGAGCGTATTCAGGTGCTCTCGAGGTCGTTTGCGGTGGTGCAGCCGTTGATGCAGGCCGGCAAGATCAAGGTGCTCGCGGTGACGAGCCGGCAGCGTGCGCCGACCGCGCCGCCGAGATCCCGACCGCGACCGAAGTCGGATATCCGGACCTTACATTTGAAAGTATCGGCGGGATTTTTGGCCCACGCGGCATTTCCGACAGCGCGCGCGCGGCGATCGCCGACGGATTCGTGCTGTATCCGCCGATCCAGTTATCGCCCAGCGCATTGGCGATATCGGGACGATCATCGATATAAAGGGCCCAAAGAGTTTTCGACGAGCGTCAAGGAGCAGCAGGATCATCTTGCGGTCATCGCAAAAATACTCGGCCTGAAGGTTCTGCAATAAGAGACGTGTCCGTCATGGAAATTCTCGCAGAGACCAATTTCGATTTTCTCGGGCCGAAAATCACCGGGAAGGTACGTGACATCTACGACCGCGGCGACCGGCTGGTGCTGATTTCGACGGACCGGCATTCGTCGTTCGACCGGATCATCGCGCACATTCCGTGGAAAGGGCAGGTTCTCAATCAGGTCAGTGCGCACTGGTTTGAAGCCACCAGGGACATTGTGCCTAATCATGTGATTGCGACGCCGGATCCCAACGTGACGGTTGCCCGCAAGTGCAAACTGGTGCCGGTCGAGGCCGTGGTGCGCGGTTTTCTCACCGGCGTCACCGACACGGCAATCTGGACCCGTTACGGCAAAGGCCAGCGCGATTTCGGCGGTTTAACGCTGCCGGAGGGCATGAAGAAGAACCAGAAGCTGCCGCAGCCGCTGTTCGACCCGACAACCAAGGAAGCCGTGCACGACCGGGTGCTGACGCCCGAGCAGATGATCGCCGAAGGGTTTGTCACCAGGGAATTGTTCGAGCGCATCAAGGCGACTGCGCTTAAGCTGTTTGCCCGCGGCCAGGATATCGCCGCGCGTCACGGGCTCGTCCTGGTCGATACCAAATATGAATTCGGCACCGATGCGAACGGCAATCTGGTGCTGATCGACGAGATCCACACGCCGGACTTGTCGCGCTACTGGAAGCTCGATTCCTATCAGTCGCGTTTTGCGGCAGGCGAGGAGCCGCAATATTTCGACAAGGAGTTCCTGCGCCTGTGGTTCATCAAGAATTCCGACCCGTACGGCGATGCAGAAGTTGCCTGACGCGCCGGCCGATCTCGTGCAGGAATTGTCGCGCCGCTATATCGAAATGTACGAGCTGATCACCGGGCAAAAATTCCGGCACGGCGATACGCCGGTGCTGGCGCGTATCGAGCGCAACTTGAAATCTTACGGCCTCTGATACGCTTATTTCGGCCATGCCGGCGGATTGGTGCCGAGCGGCACAGTCGGCAGAACCCAGCGCGGCGGCGTCTCGCTCATGGTCGCTGAGTGGCGAACCGCGGTGAGGCGGCCAAATCCCGACGGCGAGTCTTCCAGGTAGTCGGCGACGTCTCGAAGGCCAGGATCAGGACAGGTCATGCCGTCGACACGGCCAAGCTGCCGAAACCAATGGCCGGTCTGCGCCAGCGAGCATCGGACGTGCCATGAGCCGCCGCGTTCGGCGCGGCGGGCAAGCGCCGCCATGGTCGCAAACGCCAGCAGGTATCCGGTCGCGTGGTCGAGTTCCTGGCATGGCAGTGCGCGCGGCTTGCTATCGCCGAAGGCTTCGGCTTCGGCGATATTGAAGCCGCTCGCGGTTTGCACCAGCGAATCGAAGCCATGGCGCGCAGCCCATGGTCCGACGTGGCTGAAGGCACAGAGCGAGACGTAGATGATGCCCGGCCGCAGCCGGGCGGCATCCTCCGGCCCAAAGCCGAACCGGGAAATGCCGCCCGGACGGTAGCCCTGCACAAAGACGTCGGCTTCGCGCAGCAACGCTGCGAGCGTCTCCCGCGCGCTTTGCTCGCGCAGATCGAGCGAAGCCGACAATTTTCCACGGCCGGTATCGACGACGAGGGGAAACAACGATGCAAGGTGAGGGGCCGTCACCAGCAGTACGTCGGCGCCGTGCGCAGCCAGCGTGCGCCCGCAGACCGGGCCGGCGATGATGCGGGTCAGGTCGAGCGCCTTGATGCCGCTCAGCGGCCGATCCGCCGGGGCAAACGGCTTCGGCGGCGCGTCGCCGATCTGCTCGATGGTGAAAACAGGAAGTGCGGCAACGGCGCGGCCCTGCGGGTGATTGTCCCATTCCGCAAAAGACCGGCACGCGGTGACCGCAAGCCCGGCTTCCGCCGCTGCCGTCTCAAGGGCTTCGGCTTGCCATCCTTCGACTGCGCGCTGCACGGCCTTTTTGTCATGCGGGCAATTCAGGAGCGCGAGCAGACCGCTGCAATGATGTGGCAGATTGGTATGCAGGCGTGCCCAGCGTCCGTCGCCGCAGCGATAGAGGCCGGCGAGATCGTCGTGATATTCCTCGTAGGGTTTGCCGTCGAGTTGCAGATAGCGTTCGCTGCGGAACTCGATCGCCGCGTGGCGTATGTCGACGCCGATCCGCTGCCGACGTCCGGTGCGCAGCCGCCATAATTCGTTGGCCGCGATCGCTGCCGCTGCAATCGTGGCTTGTGCACCGGTGCCGATTGCGAAAGAGGACGGCAGCGCCGGCTCGCTGCCGGTAAGATTGACACTGCCCTAGTGCCGCGGGATCGAAACCCGCTGTGTGCACCAGTCCGGCAAGTGCGGAATTGACATCGGGAGCGGACATGCTGGCCGTTCAATCCATTTTCAGGTTGGCGTCGTGGATGATGCGTTTGTAATCCTCCTGGTCCTTGTGCAGGATTGCAGCGTAATCGGCGCCACATTCGCCGCCGGCAAAGAAGCCGAGGCTGGCATATTTTGCCTTGAACGCCGGCTGCCGCATGGCGGTGGTGAACATATCGATCAAGTTTTGAAACCGTGCCCTTCGGGGTCTTCGCCGGCGCAATGACGCCACCGAAGAACTCTTCCTCGACATTATATCCGGCTTCAACCGCGGTTGGTATGTCAGGCAAGGCCGCCACGCGCTTTCGCGACGTCGTCACCAGCGCGCGCAGCTTGCCGGACTGCAAGTGGGCCTGCAGCGACGCATAGTCGGCGTAGGCGGCTGTGATCTGATTGCCCAGCGCCGCCTGGATCGCCGGTGTGTATCCGGCGAAGGGCACGAACGTCATGTTGATCTTGGCGGAATATTTGATCATCTCGATCGCCATCTGCGACGACGTCGCCGGTCCGATGCTGCCGATTGTCAGCGTGGCCGGCTGGGCGCGCGCGGCGTTGAAAAGATCGGCGAGGGTGCGATAGGGCGAGTTGCTATTGACGGCGATCAGCGGCGGAAAGTCCGCCAGCTTGCAGATCGGCGTAAAGTCCGTGAACGGATCGTAGTTGAGCTTGCGGATCAGCGGCAGCACGACGAATGAATTCGAGATAATCGCGAGCGTATTGCCGTCGGGCGTTGCGCGCGACACGTACTCGGTTCCGATCTCAGTGCCAGCGCCCGGATGCGGCTCCACTACCATGGAAGGTCCGCCTGCGGCGCTGATCTGTTCTGCGGCGACGCGCGCCATGGCGTCGGCGGGACCGCCAGGCGCGAACGGCAGGATCAGCCTGATTGGCCCGCTGCTCTGCGGCCATGCCGCAGTGCCGGCTGTCGCCAGCAGCGCCATTGCGGCGGCCGCGGCAGCAAAGCGTGTTCGAGTCACTCCGTGCATGTGGTCCTCCCTTAGTCCCAATGCAGCCGATGCCCGGCAGCTCCGCGAGAAGGCTACCCTAAAGTTGTGGCGCGGGAGGAGGGGAGCCTGTCGCCGGCTGGTTCACCGAGGCCACAGTGACGTACTATCGGGGGTAAATTTCCGGAGTTGTTCGACAATGCGGGACGCTCTCGGCTGGCGGCGAAAGTTCGGGGTTATCGGACCCTCGACCAACACGATTGTGCAGCCTGATTTTGACATGATGCGACCGCCCGGCGTTACCAATCATTACAGCCGGATTTTCACACCGAACGCGAAGGCCGTCAGTAATGAGTCCTTCATGGCGGGGATCAATGTCATCGGCGATAACGTTCTCGACGCAGTGCGAGGCGTCATGACGTGCGAGCCCGATTATCTCGTTATGGGCATGTCTTCGGTGACGTTCAACGGCGGCGCTGCCGGTGCCGATGCGTTCGTGGCCAAGGTGGAAAAGGAAGCCGGTGTAAAGATCAGCGTCGGGTCTCACTCATCGACGGCCGCACTCAATGCCTATGGCGGCGTCAAGCGCATCGCTTTCATCTCGCCTTACTATCCGGTCGCCAATGCCGAAGTGCGCCGCTACTTCACCGAGTTCAGGTTTCGAAGTGGTCCGCGATATGTGCCTTGAGTGTAAAAGCTGGACCGGAATTGCCGAGGTGCCGCCGGAAGTGTTGCGTGAAAAGCTGATCACGCTAAACGGCAACGGCAAGGACACCGACGCGCTGATCCAGGTCGGCACCAACCTGAGTATGGTCCGCCTGGCCGCTGCGGCTGAGATGTGGATCGGCAAGCCGGTGATCGCGATCAATACAGCGACGTACTGGCACGCGCTGCGCGCCAACGGTATCATGGACAAAATTGCCGGTTTGGGACGACTGCTCGAAGAGTTCTAATTTTAACGATTGGCAGTCTTGGCACACGCACTGTTGAGTGTTTTGACATATTTCGGCCACCGCGCTGCAATGTGGTGGCTGTCACAATCTGATCGTCAGTCTGGATGGAGGCGAATATGGGTTTGATGGATGTTCTCAATGGCATGCAAAACGGGCCGCGCGGTCCGAGTGGCCCCTCGACGAGCGGCAGTGGCGGCGGCATGTCGCCAGTTACAATGGCCGTCATCGGCCTGCTCGCTTATAAGGCGCTGAAAAGTTTTACCGGCCAGCCAGGCAGTGCTCCCGCGGGAGCGACACCGGGCAAGACTGCGCCGTCTCAAGGTACAAGTTCGGGTGGCGGCCTCGGCGACATCCTGAAAGGCGGATTGGGCAGTGTGCTTGCGGGCGGTGCGGCCGGGGGCGTGTTGAGCGGCGGTCTTAATGACTTGCTCAAGCAATTCCAGCAGGGCGGGCAGGGCAGCGCTGCCAATACCTGGGTCGGCTCTGGGCCCAACAAAGCAATCTCCACCGACGATCTGGCCAAGGTGCTCGACTCCGATCAGATCTCGACCCTGATCGCGCACACCGGTTTATCGAAGGACCAGGTACTCGCCGCGTTGAGCCAGCATTTGCCGGCGGTGGTCAATGAGATGACGCCGGACAACAGGCTGCCGACCGAGCAGGAAGTCGCGAACATGTTTCGGTGAGCGCGCCGACGAGCATTTTTTCTTCAAAGACAAACTCCGCAGTAAACTCATCGCCGAGATGCCTGCCGAAGGTCCGTGACACAGCGAGATCGAGTTTGCGCTCCCGCAACATTCGATTCATGGTTGGGCTGTCACCGTCCCATGCGTGGCAAACGATGCGGGGGTGTCGGGCAGAAAATCGCTCCAGTACGGTTGGGATAAGATCTTCCATCAGGGGAGTTGTGCAGCCCACCCGTAATTCGCCGGTAGTCGGGTCCGACAGAAACTCGATCTCCTGCACGCCGCGGCGCATCTGATCGAATACCGCAGTTCCGCAACTGATGAATGCGCGGCCATAGGCGGTCGGTTCGACCCCTTGAGATGTTCGATCGAGCAGCCGTACGCCGAGGGCATGTTCGAGATCGGAGATTGTTTTCGAAATCACGGGCTGCGAGACGGCAAGCTGGCCGGCCGCTTTCGCCATGCTACCGGTCTCTGTAACAGCGAGAAAAATGTGTAGATCGCGCAATTTCACCCGGCGGCCGATGCGGTCAGTCCATTCCACGGCAATGTCCCTTAGCTAAACAGCTATGAGGTTATCTCGAAATAGAATTTTAGGATATAGCCAAGTCGCGCTATGGTTGTGATGACCACCGCGCATGCCCGGCCCCCTCCAATCGTTCAAGGAGTATTGCGATGCTGAACCGCAGGCATTTTATGATCGCGATAGCGCTGGTGCCGCTCGCCGACCCCGCGCGAGCTGCCGATTGGCCGGCGCGACCCGTCCGCATCATTTATCCCTACGCCCCGGGTGGCAGCGGCGATGCGATGGCGCGAATACTGGCGTCGCGGTTGAGTGATGTCTTCGATCGCCCTTTCGTTGTCGAAAACAAACCGGGAGCCAACGGCACGCTCGCGGCCGAGACGGTCGCCCGTTCGCCGGCTGACGGTTATACGCTGCTGTTTGCGCTTACGCCGCAAATCGCCATCGCGCCCGCGATGATAAAGGTGCAGTACGATCCGGTGAGAGATTTCGGCGCTCCTCAACGCTTGGAGATGCGGACATTCGGTGTCGATCCCCTACGCAGCACTCCCGCTGAGTTCGCAGCGATGGTCTCCTCGGACATCGCCCTATGGGGACGGGCCGTCAAGCTTGCTGGGCTTGAGCCTCAGTGAAGCTGCTAATGTTTAGCGTTTGACGCGTACACCCTTGCGTTCAAGCCGCGGCAGCACCTCGTCGCAGAAGTAGGGCACTTCGTCGAGAAAATTGACGAAGGACAGGCCGATGCCGTGCATGCCGGCCTCGCTGATGACCGCCAGTTCGTCGGCGATTTTGTCGGGCGTGCCGACGTACGGGTAGCCGCCGACGGCGGTGGCTGCGAAGTAGCGGCGCTTCTCTTCATATTCCTTTACGCCTAGGGTTTCCGGCGTCATGCTTTTGTTCGCCAGCATGCCGTCGAGGGCGCCCCAGTCGGCATTGTCGATGTTGACGTGACGGAAGTATTCGTCGGCCTCTTTCTGCGTCGGCCGGCAGACGACCTGACCGACCGTGAACAGTTCGATATCGCGGCCGATCGCCTGGGCGGCTGATTTGACCTCTTTCACCTTTGCGGCATTGCCGGCGAGCGATTGCCGCGTTCCGGCGCTGGCGACAAAGAACGCATCGCAATTGCGCAGTGCAAAAGCCTGTCCGGCATCCGACGAGCCGGCGTTCATCATCAAGGGACGCGTTCCGCCGAACGGCTTCGGAAACGCGCGTGCAGCCTTGAGATTGAGGTACTTGCCGTCGAAGTCGAACGTGTCGTCGCGTTCCCAGGCCTGCCTGATCACATCGACCCATTCCTGCGCGTAGTCGTAACGCATGTCGTGGTCGCGCTGCTTCACGCCGAACATGTCGAACTCGCCTTCATTCCAGCCGACGACGATGTTGACGCCGACGCGGCCCTGACCGATGTGGTCGGCGGTGACGAATTCCTTGGCGGCAATCAGCGGGTGGAACAGCGGCGCATGGACGGTGCCGAATACGGTCATGCGCTTGGTGGCGCAGAGCAGACCAACGGCCCAGGTAATGGTTTCGAGCGTTGCACCGTGAAAATCGGTGGTGCCGCCATAGCCTTTCCAGCGCGCGATCGGCAGCATGAAATCGAGGCCGGCTTCGTCGGCTATCTTCGTGACCGCAAGACAATCTTCCCAGCTTGCCGACCAGCGTTCCGGCACTGTGGTGGCGGATCGTCCTGACGAGCAGTTCGCCCCGAACAGGCCGATTTTGAGCGCATTGTCATTGTACATGGCAATGCGTGACTGCATGGATGCGCTACGCGCCAGCACGGCGTTCTACTCCCTGACAGCTTCTGCTGGAGATATTACAGCATGTTCGCGCCGCGGCGAGTGGTGTTGGGCGCATGGCCGGACAGCGCGTCTTATTTGACGTCCGCGTGGGCCAGCAACTCGTGCAGACGGTCAACGACCGGTTGCGGCGTGTCGGCGATGTCGCGGACGCGATCCGTCAACGCCTTGGCGCCAAGCCAGTTTGTATCAAGCCCGATACGCCGGGCGTCGTCGATGTAGTCGCTGTCCGTCATTGTTGCTTCAAACGCAGCTTGCAACGCGGCAGTTCGCTCGGCGGGAACTCCGGGCGGTATCAGTAACGGGCGTGCCATCGTGAATTTCAGGCTGTAGAATCGCAGCATCGCGCGGTCCGCGTCAGACGACGCCAATTCAATCGCCGTTGGCACATTCGGCAACTGCGGCAAGCGCTCATTGCCGAATTGCAGGAGGATGCGCACTTTGCCGTCGCGCAGCCAATCGGCCTTATTGACGGTAAGGTTCGACAACCCGGTATTGTTACCTTGCACCTCGCCGCGCTCGGCCGCGAGATTGATCTCGTTCTGCCCCTGGTAGCCGGTGAGAACCTTCATCCGGGTGCTGATCAGCTCGTCCACCAGCATTGGCAGAATGGCGTTGTCCGCGGATGCGGTCGTTGCGCCCATCAGGATCGTATTCGATTTGAGATCTTCGACATTCGCCGCGGGCGCAGTGTGCCACACCCATGTCACCTGCGGCTCCTGGAGCGGCGTTCCGATCCAGGCAAAGTCGCGCAGATCGAATTTGACATTGCTACCGTCCGGCGAAAGCAGCTTGAGCCGCGGTTCGAGCGGCACATTGCTCGTTGGCATGCCGATAACGGTGCCGTCGCGCTTGGCGACATTATAGAGATAGTTGGTCACGATCAGACCGGCGGCGCCCGGCATGTTCTTGACGATGACCGTAGGATTGCCGGCAATGTGTCGGCTGATATGGGCGGCGAGGGTGCGGGCGGCGACGTCGTAACCGCCGGCCGCCGCACCGGCGATTGCAATCTCGATCGTCTTGCCGCGGTAGAAGTCCTCTACCGGATCGGCATGTGCGGCGCCCGCGATGAGCGCGCAAATCAAAGCCGTGCCTTGTAATGATGCAGCAATGCACTTCGTCACGGTCATACGCGCTGCCTCTGCCAGCGATGCCAGCAGGCGGCCGTGGCCAGTGATTCGATCCTTGACGCCGAGAGACTTGAAGGCGGCAAAGAAGCTCGCGTGGGAGTAGGTGATCGCCGGGATGCCGAGGTCGCGCTCCAGCGCATCGACGGTTTGCGCCGCTTGCCATTGTGGGCAGGGCAGGTAGACGGCATCGCAGGATGGCGAGCGTTTGACGGCCGTCTCGACAAAAGTTCTGATATCCGCCGGTGTCACGGCCTGCAGGCGCTTAAATGGGACGTCGAGGCCTTCGGCGTGGACGATTTCGAAGCCGTGAGCGCCAAGATAGTCGGCCATGGCGCGGTTGTGGCGTTCCGGGTAGGGCGATGCCATCGCGATGCGCCGTGCGCCGATATGGCGAAGCGCTTCCATTGCCGCCCGGATGCCCGTCGTGGCACGCACGCCGGCAGCCTTCTCGATGTCGGACACGATGATTTCCTCGAACCCTTTTCCGCGCGCCACGATCAAGGGTCCACCGCCGTGAATGATGAAGTCGACGCCGCGCGACCCGAGATAGGCGGCAGCGGTGGTGACTTGTGCCAGCGCCTCGTCGAAATATTTCGCGCTCCAATCGTCGATATTGCATGTGACGCCGACAAGGCCGATGCCGTCCGGCGCGAATTTATAAAACTCGTACGGTACGACCTCCATGACAGTCGGGCCGATATAGCCGATGCGTTTGCGCCAGCCGAACATTGTTCCGGTTATCCTCTGTACCGAGCCACTATTTCTTGTAGGGACCAAGTTCCTTGACCGCGGCCTCGACGAAGGACTGATCGACGATCTGGTCGAGCTTGACGTCGCCCTGTATCAGGCCTTGCTCGCGATAAAATTGCAGATCGTCGGCGAGACTCTGCACGTTGACCCGGCCATCCGGATTCATGCCGGTTGGCGTGATGTCTCGATAGATTTGCGGATCCTTGATGCTGGTGGTCTCGGCGAGGATCGAGATGACCTGATCCGCGTTTGGTCCCGCCATGTGGCCGTCCTTCAAAGCCCCGTTATAGAAGCGAACGGCGCGCAGATAGGCTCGCATAAAGCGACGAGAGAGGTCGGATTGTTCCGCGAATTTTTCCGAGAACAGCAGGACCGCGATCTGGTGATAGGGAATGATCTGATCGTCGGATTTGAGCAGCGTGGCAAAGCCGTTCTTGATTGCAATGGCCGGCCCGGGCTCGACCGATGCCGAGGCATCGACGCTATTGTTCTTTAATGCCGCGACGTGATCGGGAAAGGGCAGGTTGAGCGTCTCAACGTCGGAGTATTTGAGGCCGGCCGATTTCAGCAGCACATTGAGCGTTGCCGTATTGCTCACGCCCGGCGCATTCATTGCGAATTTCATGCCTTTGAGATCGCTGGGCTGTTTGTAGCGGCCGCTGTCGATCAGGTCCTTGCGCACGAGAATTTTGGTGGCGCCGTAGCCCGGCGGCGACGACGCCTTGTCGGCGACGATTTTGATGCGAACGCCGCGCGATACGGCATTGTACATTCCTGCCGAAGGTGAACCGGCGCCGGCATCGAGGTCGCCGGTGCCGAGCGGGGCAACCATATCGGAAGCGGAACGAAAGTTGCTGACGGCGACGCTGAGGCCTTCATTGCTGAAATAGCCCAGTTTGTCGGCGATATAGATCGGGGCGTCGCTGGTCGTGCTGGTCGCGCCGACTTTGATCGTTACAGGATCGGCAGAGTGCGCCGCAACAAGCAGGGTGATGACGGTTCCCGTTGCGGCAAGAAGTGAGGCTAAAGTCCTGATCATTGTTGCCCTTGTTTGATTGCCGTGTTCGGCGGTGCAGAGCGTTCTACAAAGCGCGGTGGTGTTGAGTTCCGCAGTTGATCGCGACACCGTCTCCTCTATGCTGGTGCCAAAGCAAAAAAATCTAACGTGGCATTTTGGGAGGATACGATGGCCGATACAGTCGAACAATCGACTGCGCGCAAGGTCTATTGGCGGCTCCTGCCGCTGGCTATCCTGACTTACTTCCTTTGTTATCTCGATCGCATCAACGTGGGTTTCGCCGCTCTTACAATGAACAAGGATCTCGGCCTCGATGCCGCGACTTACGGCATGGCGGCAGGCGCGTTCTTCTGGGGCTACTTTCTGTTCGAGGTTCCGAGCAACCTTATTCTCGAAAAAGTCGGCGCACGCATCTGGATTGCGCGGATCATGATCTCATGGGGGATTCTTTCAGGCCTAACGGCGTTCTGTCGTCGGCCCGTGGAGTTTTCTCGATCATGCGTTTCCTGCTCGGTCTCGCCGAGGCCGGGTTGTTTCCGGGCATGATCCTGTTCTTCACCTATTGGTTCCCGCACTGGCATCGCGGGCGCATCATGGCCGGCTTTACGGTTGCGCTGCCTCTTGCGGTCGCGGTCGGCGCGCCGCTGTCGACGTCGCTTCTTGAGCTCAATGGTGTCTGGGGAATCGCCGGATGGAAATGGATGTTTATCGCCGAAGCGATCCCGACGGTAATCGTCGGCGTGTTCTTTCTGTTTTTCGTTACCGATCGTCCGGCTCAGGCGTTTTGGCTGAACGACAACGAACGCACCTGGCTCATCGATACGCTTGAGACCGAGCGCACGCTGGTGGAGGCCAAACGCAAGGTCAGCTTGTGGCAGTCGTTCTGGGAACCGAAGGTTCTGGTCCTGACGTTGAACTATTTCGGCATCGTCACGGCGAGCCTTGGCCTGCTGTTGTTCCTGCCGCAAATGGTCAAGCAGCTCGGCCTGACCAACATGCAGGTGGGTTGGGTCAGCATGATCCCTTACGCATTCGGCGCGTTGAGCATGCTGGTCTGGGGCTGGGTGTCCGATCGGATGGGCGAGCGGCGCTGGAATCTGTTCACGGCCTGCATCGTCGCGGCCGTCGGTCTCGTCATCGCCGGCATGACAATCGGCACCGGCTGGGCGGTCGTCGGGATGACGATTGCGACGATCGGGCTCTACGGCAGTAAAGGGCCGTTCTGGACCTTCCCGTCGATGTTCCTCACCGGCTCCGCGGCCGCGTCGGGCATCGCCTGGATCAACGGCATCGGCAATCTCGGCGGCTTCTTCGGCCCAACCGCGGTCGGTTGGGTCAAGACCATCACCGGAAGCTTCGGCAGCGGACTCTATCTGCTTGCCGGACTGGCGCTGGTGTCGGCGATTTCCACCTTCTGGCTCGATATGAAGAGCCCGGTGGCGCATCCGGATCTGGCCGGCGTTCCGGCGGAGTAGTCAGAACCAGGATTGCTCAGGCGAGCGCGCTCGCGCCCGCCTGGGCGATCTGCTCGTCCTCGTGCGATTGCACGCCGGAGACACCGATCGCGCCGACGCATTCGTTCTGGTGCATCACCGGCACGGCGCCCTGGATCAGGATTCCTGCGGGAAATCCTGCGAATGCCGGACGCTCCTTGAGGCGATCCTCGAAGAATTTGCTCGGCCGCTTGGTCATTGCTGAGGTCTTGGCTTTGCCGAGTGATACCTCGGACGTGATGGCGGAAGCGCCGTCCATGCGCAGCGCGCCCAACAGGAAGCCGCCGTCATCGACGATCGAGATCGCAACCGCCCATTTGTTCTTGGCGGCTTCGGCTTCGCACGCGGCGAGCATCGTCTTGACGTCGGCTGCGGTCAGGCAATGTTTGGTACGCATGGTTCCTCCGGAAATGGCAACGCCATCATAGTGTGTAGAGTTTCGTAAGGGCAGGGGATGTTCAGCGCAACGAAAACCGGATCGGGACGGTGAGTTCGAGACGGTCTTCATTCATGCTGGCCGGAAATGCCGGCAACGGCTGCGCGCGCTCTACCAGTGTCAGGACCTCGGCATCGAGATCGGGATGGCCGGAACTGCTGACAATCCGCCGCGACAGGACCTTGCCGTTGCGATCCATGGTGAAGGCGAGCATCGCCACACCTTGCTCGCCACGCTCACGTGCGCCGGCGGGGTAGTTCTTGAATTGTTGCAGGTGTTTCAAGAGCAGGCTTTGCCATGACGGGTCGATGCGCGGCGCGCTGGCTTCGGTGTGTACAGTGGTGCGCGGGGCGGGGCTGGTCTGTTCGACTTTCTCCGGCGGCTTCTCTTCCGGAAGGATCGCGTCTTCCGAGGTTTCTTTCGGTGGCGTCGGCGCGTCGACCTTGGCTTGTTCCTGTTGATCGATTTCGGGTGGGGTGAGATCAACCGAAACGATCGGCGCGTCATCGCCGATGTCCACTTCCGGCTGATGCCAGAACATGTAGGCGGCAAGGGCGGCAGCGTGAATTGCAACAACGACCGCGGCTGCGAACGACCAGCGCTTCAGATCGCGCGAATTGTCGTCATCGAACCATTGCAGAGCCTGGTCGGTCATTGGGTCGGTCGCGCCTCCAGACCGACCAATGCAACCTTCAGATAGCCGGACGACCGGAGCAGGTTCATCACCTGCATCACGTCGCCATAAGGCACTGCGCGGTCGGCCCGGAGGAAAATACGCTGGTCCTTGTTGGAGCCGGTGGCGGCATCGAGGGCGGACGGCAAATTGCCGGGGCTCACTATGTCGTCTCCGATGGCGAGGCTGAGATCGGTCTTGATGGTGAGGAACACCGGCTTGTCGGGCCGTTGCTGCCGTTCCGTATTTGATGATGGCAGATCGACCGGCACGTCAACCGTCGCCAACGGCGCCGCTACCATGAAGATGATCAACAGCACCAGCATCACGTCGATGAACGGCGTAACGTTGATGTCATGGACCTCGGTCAACTCGTCAGAGCCGTGATCGAGACGAATGGCCACGGCGTTACTCAGCGGCCTGCGCCAGCGGCAGCTTGGCGCGATCGAGGTCGCGGCTCACCAGCCGCATTACTTGCGCCGACGCATCGCCGAGCAATGCCTTGTAGTGAGCTGTAGAGCGGGCGAGGACATTGTAGATCATGACGGCGGGGATGGCGGCTACGAGGCCGAACGCAGTCGCGAGCAGCGCCTCTGCGATGCCCGGCGCGACCACCGCAAGGTTTGTGGTGTGCGCGTTGGAAATGCCGATGAAACTGTTCATGATGCCCCAAACGGTGCCGAACAGTCCAACGAACGGTGCTGTCGAGCCGATGGTGGCAAGAACGCCCGTGCCGCGCGAGATTTTGCGGCTTGCCGCCATCTCCATCCGCTCGAGTTGCCAGGCGATACGCTCTTTAAGTCCGTCGCCGCGCGCGTTCGCCGACATGCGGATTTCCTGGGCGGCGGCCTGCATCAATTGCGCCGGCACGCTGTCGCTGTCGCGCAACCGGTCGTGTGCCTGCGCGAGCGTGACGGCATCGGTCAAAATACGAAGACCATTGCGCACCGCGCGCCTCGCGGAACTCAGTTCCAGGGTTTTCGCCACAAAAACGGTCCAGGTCACCAGCGAAGCGAAGGCGAGACCGATCATCACCGCCTTCACGATAATATCGGCATTGAGGAACATGCCCCACGGCGACATGTCTTGCGGCAGTAGCGCACGGCCGATGGCCGGCTGGCCGGGTTGAGCATCCGCAGACGGCGAGCCCGGCGATTGGATGGACGGCGCAGCGGCCGGAGCAGCAGGAACCGCCGATGCCGGTTGAGTTACAGCAGGCGTTGCCGGTGTCGATGCCGCGGTGAGGGGTGCCGCAGGGGCAGAGGACGATGCGGAAGCAGCAGGCGTACTCTGCGCATAAATTTTTGGCGCGCCCGCAACGACGGCGGCGCTGATGGCGAGCATGGACAGAAACACCGGAGCAAAAGAGCGCCGAAGCGGCGCACGAGCAGTGTTCTTCTTGGTCTTACACGTCATTTCTGCCTTCCGGTACGGCCACAAAGCTCGCACTTTTACTTTGGAATAATGAAAAACTATAAGCATTTCAGTATCTTCTGCCGATTGCGCGCGCGCGGTCAAGCGAAACACCCTGAGTTTCTGATTCAGCCTTTCAATTGACCGTGTCTGCACGTCGCTGCTCCTGAATGTCGCTCTGCTCGCTGTCTCGATTGGCATGGCGTTTGACCTCAAAGCTTCTTGCTGATGCCGACGTAGTAGCCGCGGCGGGGACCGTATTGCGGAGCGAACACGCCGATGCCGCTGCCGCTTCTGATTTGGTAGACGGTGTCGAACAGGTTCACGACGTCGAAGCGCACCGTGACCGGCTTGCCGTCCGGCTGCGCGAATTCATGCGACAGCCCGGCATTGAATTGCGCATAGGGAGATTCGCTGCCGATATTGGCGTCGCCGGCCCGCAAACCCGAGCCGTAGATCATGTCGGTCGAAAAGCGCGTGCCGTTCCACAGATAGGAAACGCCGGCCGATCCGGTTACGAACTGGTTATGGTCGGTATAGATCCAATGCGTGGCGATATACTGGAATTCGGTCAGGCCGCCGAGGTCGGCCAGCGGTGTGGTGTTGTCGAACAGGTATTGGTTCGACACCACATTGGTCGCGCGCTGTTCTGCGATGGCAAGATTGCCGTAGGCGTCGAAATTGCCGTTGTGATATTTTGCGGAGAACTCAACGCCTTCATTGATGCCCTTGGCATAGTTGAAAGCATCAAGGACCAGGGCCTGGCCGAAATTGCCGTTGTCGATCAAATCACGCGCGATCTTGTAGTAGGCATCGACGCCGACATCGAGCGTGGAGCAGTCGCGCTCCGACTTTGAGGTGCAGTCGAATTTGAATTTCTGGTCGACGCCGGCATCGAAATAATGCGAGCGCTCGGGCAGCACCGGACTATTGCCTTGTCCGGCCGGTGGCGCGCCTGTCGTGTTGTTGAATAATGCAATGTTGGCCGGTACCGCTTCAACCAAAGTTGGCGGCGTAAAGTAGCGTGCATAACCGGCATGGAGGGTGATGTTCTCGAACGGCTTGTAAGTGAAGCTCAACCGTGGGCTTAACTGATTGGCATCGGTGAATTGCCACATCTGGTCAAAGCGCAGACCGGCATTCATCGTGAGCTGGTTGGTGATCTTCCATTCGTCCTGCACATAGACACCGGCGAGCCAGCCGAGCTTGGCATTGTCGTCGGTGATGGTCCGGGGCGCTCCGCTGTCGGTGCCGTCACAAGGATGCATGGCTCGACGATCGACGAGTTGTCGACCCAGGCCTGCTCGGCGCTCACCGTGAAGCCGCCGCGAATGGTGTGCGCCGGATTGATCACATAGGACGCATCGCCCTGAATGCCGTTGGAGTAGGACTGTCGGCTGATGTCCGAAGCAATCCCGTTCAACAGCAGATCGCCGGTCGGATCCGGGATGAAGTGCAGGTTGTTGTAGCGGGTAAAATAGGAAACCTGCCCGTCAAAGCCCGGAGTCGAGCGTTGCAGGGCCAGAACGCCAAATTGGGTAAACTCGGTCTGATTTTCGTTAAGGAGCGCCGAGTTGAAGGTCGGGGCAGGGCTAACCATCGGATTGTTCGGTTGCCCTGGCACATTGGGAATCTGGAAGGTGTTGTAAGAGGTGCCGGCGATCAGGCTCAGTCGCGTTGCCGGGTCGACGAACGTCGACATGTAGGCGAAGCCTTTCACCTGTTCGGAGAAGTCGTGGATCGCGTTCAATGACGGCAGCGGATTCTCAATGCCCTCGGTGGTCTGCAAATAACGGCCGCTAAAGAAATACTGGACGCCGGGAAAGCAATCGCCGGCCGACCATGATGCCGGCGCCTTGTTCACTGTTAAAGAACTGGTCTGACAGTTCCCGCCGAACGTTCCGCCGTATTCGAAACTTGGTGTGACGGTGCCACGGCTTCCGCCGTACAGGCTGATGCTGCCGGAATTGTTGAAGGCGTCTGCGCGTGTCGTGATGTCGACAAGACCGGTCGTGCGCAATCCGAATTGCGCCGGTAGCGCGCCGGTGACCAGCGACAAACTGCCGATCAGGCCGGTATCGAGGAAACTGCCGAAGCCGCTAACGCCGTCGGGCAACATGACGCCGTTGACACGGAATTGCACGTTGGCGTGGTCGTTGCGGATGTGGAACGACGCCGCTGGCTGCGGAATCCTGCGACACGCCCGGCGCCTGCAGGATGATCTTTTCGACGGTTGTGTTGCTGCCTTGTGGCAACGCTTCGATTTGCTGGTGACTTATCGTGTTCGTTGTGGTGCCGAGTGTGGTGTAGAGATTGCGGCGGCCTTGATCGAACGCGTCGTTCCGGGTCGTGAGTTGTTGTGTCGCGGTTTGAGGCTGCGCGGCAGGCGGTGCCGTGGCAGTGCGCGGTGCAGGCCGCGGCTTCGGCCTGGGTTTTTCCCCGGTCACGGTGAGCTGCGGCAGGGCGACTGCCGGCGCTGCGTCCTGCGAGAATGCAAAATCGTAGCAGCCGACAAGTGCGATCAACGCGAGGGCGCACACCAAAATAGCGTGGCAAAGTCGATAGATGTGAGCAGTCATGACACCACAATCCTGAATGCTGGAGGCAGCGATGAAACGAACGGCCAGCAGGCGATCGTGCTGTCGCGGGATATCGACAAAAACATTGTCTCTAAGAGAGAACGAAACCCGCGTTCATACTTGGGAGCATCGCTCACGCTCCAGGGAGCGCGACGAACCAAGCTCAGCACCGACCGATTTTCAGGAGACGGGTGGAGCGCGGGATTGGAATGGCCCCCGCGGCGGCGCGATCACAAACGCTATGGCGCGGGCGGTATGCTCGACGGTTTGCAGCTCGGGCAGGGCAAGCTTGGGCGGTTCAGCCGCAACAGAATTGCCCAAGAGCGAGACGCTGGCGCAGATTGCGCAGAAATCGTCGGCGAACTGGGCCGACCGGTCATTGCTGACGGTCAGTCCTTGGTCCGTCGCCGAATGTGAAAAGGCGTGCGCCGGGAATGGTACTTTCAGGGAGCCATAAATATCGTCCGGATGAATATGTCCGAACGACAGAACGAGCTGCACTGCCAGCGCAAACAGCGCGAGCCGGCTCCCCAATCTGCCATTCGCCCGAAACCAGCCCATGCGGCTTGCGCACCCTGCGTGACGGTAACAGCCCTC
Organism: uncultured Alphaproteobacteria bacterium; assembly: GCA_963739945.1. Taxonomy (GTDB): domain Bacteria; phylum Pseudomonadota; class Alphaproteobacteria; order Rhizobiales; family Xanthobacteraceae; genus BOG-931. The sequence continues at coordinate 355,009 of CAVUCN010000002.1, forward strand.
CGATAATGTAACATTGTAACATTACAAAGGCAAAGGTCATCTGCTTAAACTTCAGTGTATGTTGCGCCAGTCGCGCCGCGACAAGATCAAGGAGCGGGAACAGAGTGGTGTTCGTGCTCGACGATCCACTCGCCGTCGATTTTCCGCAGACCCATCGTCAAGCGGAAGTCGAGATCGGCAGGACTGCCGCTGTCGTCGGGGCCGAAGCATTTTCCGTGCGCTGTAACGAACGCCACGTCTGCGCCTGCGGTGATGCGAATATCCGAGAAGTCGAATTTCACCGCCTGCGACATCCACCCGAAGAAAAGATCCCAGGTCTTTCGGTAGGCCTCGATGCCTTCCGACTGGAACGGTCCCGGGACGTCGAACATCAGGATGTTATGCGCGTGCCGCTTGAGCACGCCGTCATAGTCCTTCCTCCGCACGGCCGCGCTCCAGTCTTCGATCAATTTGCGAATCGCGGCTTGGTCGTCGTTTGCCGGAGTCATGGCCGTCTCCCGCTCGATTGAAGGCTTGGGGTGAGATCGCTATCCTCGCCTTATTGGGCAAGGTGCATAACTCAACAATTGAGTGCATGACGCACCTGCGCACGTGGATAAAGGGAGCGCATGCACGACACACCCGACGAAGTTCACTGGCATGAGCCAAAGGCAGGCGAGAATGCCGGTTATGGCAAGTTCCAGCGCCAGCCGCTGCCGTACGACCGTTTCATGGAAGCCGAAGGCGTGCCTTGTTATCGCGGCATCGGCGTGCGCCGCGTGCAGGATCTGCCGCTGGTGACCTGGCCGCGGCTCGGCGGCCGCGGCTCATTCATTCAATTGTTCGGCACTGAAGGCCTTTGGGGCCTTTATGTCGTCGAAGTTCCGGGCGCTGGCGCGCTCAACGTCGAGCGGCATCTTTACGAGAAAGTCGTGCTGGTGGTCGAAGGCCGTGGCACCACGGAAGTGTGGCAGGAAGGGCAGAGCGGGAGACACGTTTTTGAATGGCAGAAGGGTTCGCTGTTCACGATCCCGCTCAATGCCTTTCACCGTATCATCAATGCCGCGAGTTCCCCGGCGCTGCTGTTGTGCGGCACCACCGCGCCGAACGTGATGAACGTGCTCGACAACATGGATTTCGTGTTCAACTGCCCATACACGTTCAGCGAACGTTTTTCCGGCGCCGGGGATTTCTTCAAGCCCAAGGACGATCTCGAACCCGACCCGATCCGCGGCCTCGCCATGCGCCGCACCAATCTCATTCCCGATATCGTCAATTGCGAGCTGCCGCTCGATAACCGGCGCTCGCCCGGCTATCGGCGCGTCGAGCCGGCGATGGCCAAGAACCGTTTCTATCTCTGGATCGGCCAGCACGAAACCGGACGCTATTCAAAGGCGCACAAGCACGCGTCTGCCGCCGTGCTCGTTTGCGTCAAAGGCAAAGGTTACACCTACACGTGGCCGGAAGCGCTCGGCACAACGCCGTGGAAGAATGGCAAAGCCGATAAAATTCTGCGGCAGGACTACGAACCGGTCGGCCTGGTCTCCGCGGCGCCAATGAGCGGCGACTGGTATCACCAGCACTTCGGCATCGGCAAAGAAGGCTTGCGCATCAGCGCGTGGCATGGTCCGAACAATCAGCGCGCGCGCAAACCGGGCGTGCCAGGCGAGCAGCTTATGGACTATGGCGCCATCGAACTTTCTAAAGGCGGCAGCGCCATCGGTTATCACCAGGAAGATCCGGCGATCCGCAAGGAGTTCGAAGAGACGCTCAAGCGCGAAGGCCTGCCCAGCCGGATGAATGCGGAGTTCTACAAGCGCCCGCCGGATGACGGCGAAGTCGTCATGGGCGACGTGATGTAATGAGGAAGTAGCAATGCCGTTTCAGGATTTTCGTCAGTTTCTTGATGTTCTGCGACAGCATGGGGAGCTGATCGATATCAATCGCCCAATCGCCTTGAACGATGTCGGCAAGGCGATGAAGCAGAGCTATGTCCGCAACGGCCCAGCGATCATGTTCAACAACAACGGCACCGACTATCCGATGGTCGCCGGCGTTTATTCGAACCGCGAGAAGGCGCTACTCGCGTTCGAGGCAGACGAGAGCACGATTCTCGATAAAGTCCTGCACGGTCTCGACAATCCGATCCCTCCGGTGACGGCGAAGGGCAGCGCACCGTGCCACGAGGAGATCATCGAAGGCGACGCCATCGACATCCGCAACTTTCCGGTGCCGCAATACAGCCCGAAGGACGGCGGCCCCTACATCACGCCCGGCATTGTTGTGTCCGAAGATCCGGAAACCGGTGTGCCGGATGTCGGCCACTATCGTTTCCTTATTCTTGGCAAGGACACGATGTCGTATTCGGCGCAGCCGTTCCATCGGTTCGGCAAGCACCTGGCGAAATGCAAGAAGCTCGGCATCGTGCCGAAGGCGGCGCTGGTGATCGGTGTCGATCCGATCATCGCCTACACCTGTCAGGTGCAGGTGCCCGATACGACCGACGACTGGGCACTGGCCGGAGGGCTGCGCGGCGCGCCGATCGAACTCACCAAGTGCAAGACCTGCGACGTGATGGTGCCGGCGACTTCGGAAGTAGTGATCGAGTTCGAGGTCGATCTTAACACCACGGTGCTGGAAGGTCCGCTCGGCGAATATACCGGTTACTACACGCGGCCATCGCAAAAACCGGTGGCGCGGATTACTGCAATCACCCATCGGAAGAAGCCGATTTTTCAGGGCCTACTTACCGGCAAACCGGTGACCGAAAACCACATCCTCAAGCAAATCCCGTTCGAGGCCTCGTTCCTGCGCCAGTTGAAGCGGCAGTTTCCGACTATTAAGCAGGTATCGGTGCGGGCATCAGCCGGCGTATCGTTCTATGTCGTGATCTCGATGGAGTCGCGTTTTGCCGGCGAGGCGCGGCAGGTGATCCTCAATGCAATGTCGAGCAATATCCGGCCGAAATGGACGATCATCGTCGATCCCGACATCGACGTGCATTCGTCAACGGACGTCGAATGGGCGCTGGCGTTCCGCACCCAGCCGGCGCGCGACGTGATCACCGTCGACAACGTTCCCGCCGGTCCGTCCGACCCATCGGTGGATCTGAGCCGCGACCGCACCATGCGCATCGCGTCGCAAATCGGTATCGACGCGACGCGTCCGTTCGGCGAAAAATTCTATGACGTTGCCGACGTTCCGGGTTGGGAGGATTTCGCGGTGCCCGAGCTCGACCAGCGGCGCTAAACCGGCGCGGCGTCGATCAGCACAAAAGCGACGACGGCCGGCTCGCTGGTGCGGTTGCTCCAGGCATGATTGGTGCCGCGCTGCACCAGCACGTCGCCCACCGTGAGCAGTACTTCGCCGTCATCCATCATCGCGTAGATCTCGCCAGACAGCACGATGGCGTAGTCGATACTGTCGGTTTTGTGAAAGCCCGGATGGCGAGGATTGTTGCGGTCGGTCGCCGCGGCGCGGCCGGAGCCGTCGTCGGGCAGTTTCTCCTCGTGCGTAATGGCGGCAAGGCGTTCACTGTCCGGCGGATATTCGATGACCCGAAAAACCGAACCGTTCGTCGGCGGCAACAGCCGATGGGTGCGGGCAATGGCATCCTTGCTGCCGTGGTTGTCGGCAGGCGTGCCGGTCGTTTCCCAAAGCTCGTGGACGATGGCGCTGCCTTTGCTGCGGCTGAACACGTGCGGGGTAGGGCCATCGATGATGAAGGTGGAGCGGCCGTCGATATCGTGTCCGGTAACGACGCGGCGAACTGATTTCGGCATTGGCTATCTCGCTAGCGGCAGCCCTTTAGCGGGCTTGCCTTGTTGATCAACTCGAACGGACCAAGCTCCTTCGCCGCGTCCGAGGCGTAGCCCGGATCGACCAGTTTGTCGGCGGGAGAGGTTTTGTTGATTGTTCCCTCGAGTTTGAAGAATGCCTGCATGTCAAGAATGCTGGCGATGTTGAATACGCCGTTCGGCGTGCGCGATTGCCATGACATCCGGTCAAGCAAGTCGCGATCGGTGCCGATGCGATTCTTCATGAAGATGTCGATGATCTCGGCGCGGTTCGGGCCGTGGTGATAGGCTTGACAATAATCGCGGCCGGCACGCGCCAGCGCGATAAAAAGCTTTTTCGCTGTGTCGCGATTCTTCTGCGCCCAGTCGGTGTTGACAACATAGCCGACGCTGCTCATCGGCAGCGGATAGATGTAATTGTCCGGATCGATCCACGGCACGCCGACCTTTTGCTCGATCATGCGTTCGGTGAAAGGCGCAACTTCCATCGCCGCGTCGAGCGCGCCGTTGGCCATTGCGGCCGCCATTTGCGAGAAAGCGAGGTTCTTCGGCTCGATATCCTTCAATTCGAGCTTGGCCGACGCCAATACGGAGGCGACTTCGTACATTGATGTCGAACCGGGTGAACTCAGGCCCACGGTGCGGCCCTTGAGATCGGCGGGTGTGCGAATCTGATCCTTCAAATCGGTGCGGACGATGATCTGGTGGTAGGTCGGCGACGAACCGCTTTCGAGCGCGAGCGCCACCGGCAGGCCCTGTGCCACCGAATTGTAAAAGCCGGCATTGATACCGCCTTGCGCCACCTGCACCTGATTGGTGGCGAGGAATGCGACCGCTTTGCCGAGCGAGTTGATGCGTTCGATGTCCACATCTAGACCGGCGTCACGGAAATAACCTTTGTCGAGCGCGACGTAGGTCGCGCCGCCGGGCACGCTTGGTACAACGGCGATTGTGATTTTCTGCGCTGAGGCCGGTGCGGCGCTCTCGATGAGAATGAGAGCAGCTAGGGCTGTGAACAGGCGCATAACCGTGCCGATCATCGCGTTTTCAGATACCACTGCAAAATCTCCTCGCCGGTCCAGAATTCGACGCCGTCAAACCGGCTCACGTGATCGTAGATTGCTTCGAGATACTTGATACGGTGCGGCTGGCCGCTCAGATACGGATGGATGGCAAGCGCAAGGATTTTCGCGCGATGCTCGCCTTCTGCGTACAGCCGGTCGAACTGATCGATGGTGCGCTTATAAAGATACTCCGCTTCGTGATACTGCACCGCCATCATCGGGATGTCGTTGAGCTCCATCGTATAGGGTAGCGTCACCAACGGGCCGTGCGCGGTGTTTATCGTCGTCGGCTCGTCGTCATAAACCCAGTCGCCGATATATTTGATACCTGCTTGCGCCAGAAGGTCCGGGGTCTCCAATGTTTGCGTCAGGCCGGGTCCGAGCCAGCCGATCGGCCGTTTGCCGGTGAATTCCTCGACCACGTCGAGTGAGTGCGTGATCATTCTTTTCTGATTGGGTTCATGATGGATCGGGCCCTGCTTATAGGAATGCCCCATGAATTCCCACGCTTCGTTCTTGGCTTCTTGTGCAACGCGTGCGTAGTCCTCGCAGACGCGCGCGTTGATCGCGAGCGTCGGTTTGATCTTGTGGCGCTTGAACAGATCGAAGAACCGCCACACGCCGACCCGCATGCCGTATTCGTGCCAGCTCCAGTTCGGCACGTCGGGCAGCAAAGTTTGCCCGGTGGGTGGCGCCAGCACCTGCCGGGCCATCGGCTTGCCGATGTCCCAGACTTCGAGATTGACGATGCTCCAGAAGATGAGGCGCTTGTTGTTCGGCAGCTTGAGCGGGGGGCGGTCGACGATCGCCGAAAATGCGGTGCGCTCGCGCGGCAACATCGCGCCACGGCGCTTTTTAGCGATACGTCTTTTCATAGGTGCTCCCCGGGCAGCGTATGAGGTACAAAACCACAAGTCGGCACGGTGGGTTAGGGCAATTTTGGCGCAGTTCGGTGACGGGCTGTTCCGCGATCACATCCTTGTTAGGCTGATCCGAATCGCTTGTACTCTGCGCGGAGAGGCTCATTTATGGAACTAACGCTTTTTGGGCCGATTATTGTGCTCGGCCATTGCGATTCCACGGTAATCCCTGCCATTTGCGGACCTCACAATGCCGCGCGTTGCTGTTTCCAAGCGTGTTCGTATCGCCACACCGGCCCACGAAACCGAAATCGTCGGCTCTTCCGCGAACGATCCCCGTTCGGCTTGGCTTGCCGCCTATCGCGCGGTGCGGGCCGAGACCGAGCGCCGCGCGGCGTTTCTGTCGCCTGAAGATCAGGTCGTTCAGTCGATGCCGGATGCGAGCCCGACCAAATGGCATCGCGCTCACGTCACATGGTTCTTCGAACAGTTCTTGCTGCGTCCGCATGCGCCCGACTACGAAGTCTTCGATGAGCGGTTCGCCTATCTGTTCAACTCCTATTATGTGGCGGCGGGCCCGCGGAAGGCGCGGCCGCAACGAGGCCTGATCACGCGGCCGACCGCGGACGAAGTCGGCGGCTATCGCGCGCATGTCGATGCAGCGGTTTGCGCGCTAATCGAATCCACCGAGGATTTTGCGAAGCTTATTCCAATTATCGAAATCGGCTTGCATCACGAGCAGCAGCACCAGGAATTGCTTCTGACCGATATCCTGCACGCGTTCTCGCATAACGAAACGAACCCGGCTTACGATCCGCAGTGGCAATGGCCGCAATCTTCCGGGGAAGGCGCTGGCCGCCGGCGCGCAAATCGCCGGCATTCACATGATCGGGCATAGCGGCGACAGCTTCTGCTTCGACAATGAAGCAGCCGGCGCATCAAGTGGTGCTACGGCCGGTGCGTCTGGCGCCTTCACTGGTGACGAACGGCGAGTGGCTCGAGTTCATGGCGGATGGCGGTTACACGACGCCGACAATCTGGTTGTCGGACGGCTGGGCCGCGGTCGAAGCACAGCGCTGGGAAGCGCCGGGCTATTGGCAAAAGGTTGACGGGGTCTGGCACGCGATGACGCTCGGCGGGTTCCGTCCGATCGATCCAGCCGCGCCAGTCTGTCATGTCAGTTATTATGAGGCGGATGCGTTCGCGCGCTGGTCCAACAAAGATCTCCCGACGGAAGGCGAGTGGGAGGTCGCGGCAAAAAGCGGCGCACTTTCCGATGCTTATGGAATTGTCTGGCAATGGACGCGCAGTGCGTATACGCCGTACCCTGGTTACAAGGCCGCACTTGGCGCGCTTGGCGAGTACAATGGCAAGTTCATGGTAAATCAGCTGGTATTGCGCGGCTCATCGGCGGCGACTCCCGCCGGTCACACCCGTCCGAGTTACCGAAATTTCTTCTACCCAACAGCCCGCTGGCAGTTCACCGGCTTGCGCCTCGCAGAATACGAACACTGAGAAAACCATGACGCGCGTTGTCCGAACCGCGCCCCGCGCGGGGTCGACTGCATCGTCGGAGGCATTTGCTGCCGACGTGATTGAAGGGCTGACGGCTAAGCCGAAACGGCTGCCGCCGAAATATTTTTATGACCTCGCCGGCTCCGCGTTGTTCGAGCGCATAACGCATCTGCCGGAATATTATCCGACGCGCAGTGAGCTCGGCCTTCTCAAGGGCAATGCGCCGGCGATAGCGTCACTGTTTCCGCCCGGATGCGCGTTGGTCGAATTTGGCGCCGGCTCAAGCCGCAAGGCGCGTATTCTGCTCGGCGCCGCGGCGACAGTGGAAGCTTACGTCCCGGTCGATATATCTGGCGATTTCCTTGAGCAGGACGCAGCCCAGTTGCGGCGCGACTTTCCGCGCCTGACGGTGCAGCCGCTGGTCGGTGACTTTTCGCAAAAACTGGAATTTCCGCCGGCGATTGCGAAGCTGCCGCGCGTTGGGTTTTTCCCCGGATCGACGATCGGCAATTTCGAGCCGCACGAGGCTTGCAAGTTCCTTCGTTACGCCGGCGCGCTGCTCGGCGACGGCGCGGTGTTCGTGATCGGCGTCGACCTGGTCAAGGACAAGGAAATTCTATACCGCGCCTACAACGACGCCGAAGGCGTGACCGCGAAATTCAATTTCAACCTATTGGTCCGAATCAATCGCGAGCTTGGCGCCAATTTCAACTTGAGTGCTTTCGAGCATCATGCCTTTTACAACAGCGAGCAGAACCGGATCGAAATGCACCTTGCCAGCACGCGCCGGCAGAAGGTGAAAGTTGACGGTACGACGATTGATTTCCGTGCCGGTGAAACGATCCATACCGAGAACAGCTACAAATATACGGTCGAGTCATTCCAGGCGCTGGCTCGCGGTAGCGGCTGGTCGCCGCTGAAAATGTGGAGCGACGGCTTGTTCAGCGTGCACGCGTTGTCCTGGACGGGAAAGCCGAAGAACGACGACTGAACAGGCAGGTGACGGATGCCGATCTGCGAAGCCGATCCATGGCGGTTGCAGTATTTCGCGCACGTCAAAACCGCCGCCAACATTCCGACCGAGGATAGCGACGCCTGGCAGTGGTATCCGGCGTACCGCTGGGTCTATGACAAGCTCGCGGTTGCGCTGAGCCAAAAGCTCGAAGCAGGACCGCACGGCACGGTGCCGCCGCGCTTCCCGGTGTTTTCCAAGCCGATCGTCAATCTCCGTGGCATGGGTATCGGCAGTCACGTCGTTTATTCGCAAGCCGAGTACGCCCATCGCTACACGGCAGGGCATTTTTGGATGACCTTGCTCGAAGGCCGTCATGTCTCGTCGGACGTTGTGGTTGTCGATGGCGAGCCGAGATGGTGGCGTCACGTCACCGGCAAGCCGGCGGGTGAGGGTACGTTCGACTACTGGATTGTGCACGCCGAAGCTGACCCCGAGATCGAAGCGCATTGCGGCACGTGGGTGAAAGATCATCTTGCCGGCTATACCGGCATGCTCAATCTCGAGACTATCGGCGGCACGATCATTGAGGCGCATCTGCGCTTCGCCGATCAATGGCCTGATCTCTATGGTCCGGGATGGGTCGATGCACTGGTCGGACTGTACGAGGCCGGCGAATGGGATTTCGACGATGACCGCAGCGAAGGTTACAGCGTCGTGTTATTTGGTCCGAACGGTAGACACTACCGTCATCCGCCAATGGGTCTGGTCGATAGCGTCAAAGACATCCCTGGTGTCACCAGCGTGCAGATCACGTTCCATGAAGATCGCGCGCCGGAGCAACACGCTATGCCTCCTGGCGGATTTCGCCTCGCCGTTGTCAACGGCTATGATTTATCGGCGGCGCTCGCCGGGCGCGAAAAGCTGAAGGCGCATTTTCTCGGTACGCCATGACGCTTACCCGGCCGAGCCGAGTGATTTATAGTCGTAGGCAGGGGCAAGCATCAGCGGAGCTAACTTGTGCGCAGCATCGCGGCGTTCTTTGCGCTGTCGCTTATGTCACTCCCTGTGTTCGCACAAGAACAGGTCAAGATCGGTATCGGATTCGGTCTGGCGTTTCTGCCGGTTTATATTTGTGAAGATCTGAAACTTGTCGAGAAATACGCCAAGGCGGCGCATCTTGAGGTCAAGGCCAACTACCAGCGCCTGCTTGGCTCCGGGCCGATGCTGGATGCGATCAAATCCGGCTCCATCGATATTGCACCGTTTGGTGTCGCGCCGTTGCTGTCGACCTGGGAACAGGGCAAAGGCACGCCGCAACAGCTCGTCATCGTATCCGGCATGACCACGATGCCGCTGACACTGGTGAGTGACCGTCCAAACGTGACGACGATCTCCGATCTCGGTCCGACAGACCGGATCGCGATGCCCTCACTGACGGCACCGCAGATGTTCGTCCTGCAAATGCAGGCGGCTAAATTGTTCAACAAGCCCGATCGCTTCGACGATCAGGTCGTCGCATTGCCGCCCGCGGACGCGCTAAGTGCGATGATCGACGGGGCAGGCATGGTGACGGCCTATTTTGCCTCGCCGCCTTACACTCAGCTCGCGCTCCGCGGCGGCAAGGTGCATCCAGTTCTGATGTCTCCGGACGTGTTCGGTGGCAAGGGCTCATTCCTGGTGATGAGCGCGACGCAGGCCTACGTCGATGCCCATTCTCAGATGCCGGAGGTGATCGGCAAGGCGATGGACGAGGCTGCACGCCTCATCCACGACGATCCGCGCCGTGCGACGCAGATTTATCTGACCCACGAACCGTCCAGCGCTCTTAGCGGTCCGGTCGTCGAATCCGTGCTGCGCGAGATCAGCGACGAGTTCGGCGCCGGCATTTATGGCGTAAAGGCCTATGCGGATTTCATGGCGAAGCAGGGTACATTGAAAGAGGCGCCACGAAGCTGGCGCTACATCGTTGCGCCGTCGATGATGAACTGGCCACGCAGCTAAGCGGCCAATAAGTGGGCATGGCTGACCCTTGCCGAACCGTGCTTGACGTAACTCGGGCGCGAGAACAGAATCCATGCCAATAATTCGGCCAATTCGCCAGTTTTAACGGCCTTTTTTCGGGAGGATCCGATGTCGAAATCCCGTCAGTCTGCTGCTGACGCTAATCGCCGCAATTTCCTTAAAGGCGCAGGTCTTGTGGGCGCCGCTGCCGCGGTGACACCGCCGGTTGCAGCGTCGGCGATGCCGGCTGCGCCGCTGGAGAAGGCCAAGGCAGGGCTGCCGGGTCCGCGCCAAGTCGCAGCCGAGTCGCTGCCGCCCTCGGGCGATCCGGTCAATCAGTCGTCGAGCGGCGGCGACTTCATGGCCGACGTCATCAACTCGCTCGGCATCGAGTACATGTTCATCAACTGCGCTTCGAGCTATCGCGGTTTGCACGAAGCGATCGTCAATCACAGCAACAACAAGCCGGAAATCATCACCTGCGTGCACGAGGATATTGCCGTGCACATGGCGCAGGGTTACGCCAAGATTGCCGGCAAGCCTGCTGCGATGGCCTGCCACGGTGTGGTTGGCCTGCAGCACGCAACCATGGCCATGTACAACGCCTGGTGCGACCGGGTGCCCGTCCTGGTATACGGCGGCAATATCATGGAGGCGGACAAGCGCGCGCCGGGTGCGGAATGGCTCCATTCCGGCGTCGACATTGGCCAGATCGTCCGCGAGTTCACCAAATGGGACGATCAGCCGGCATCGTTGCAGCATTTTGCCGAGTTCGACCGCGCGCGCCTACAAGATCGCCACCACGCCTCCGATGGGGCCGGTGTTCATCGCGCTCGATGCCGAGTTGCAGGAAAACCCGATACCGGAAGGCGCCAATCTGCGCATTCCAAAGTTCACACCCGTCATACCGCCGCAGGGCGATCCCGCCGCAATCGCCGAAGCGGCGAAGATGCTGGTCAACGCGCAGAATCCGGTGATCGTCTGCGATCGCGTGGCGCGCACGCCCGCCGGCATGGCGAACCTCGTGGCGCTTGCCGAAGCACTTCAGTGCGGGGTCATCGACAATGCCGGCCGCATGAACTTCCCGTCGCGGCATCCACTGAACCAGAGTTTCCGCCGCGGCCTGATCGGTCAGGCCGATGTCATCATTGCGATGGAAATGAATGACCTCTGGGGCACGCTCACCCATTTCAGTGATCGTATCGAGCGCCGGTCGAAGCCTGCCTACAAGAAGGACACCAAGATCATCACGCTCGGCACCCGCGACCTGTTCCAGAAATCCAACTATCAGGATTTCGGCCGTTGGCAGGATGTCGATCTCGATATCGCAGGCGACGCCGAATCATCGCTCCCGGCCTTGACCGAGGCGGTAAAACGCCTGACCGACGACGGCCGCAAAGCTGCGTTCGCCGATCGCGGCCAGAGACTCGCCAAGACGCATCTCGCGATGGTCGAGCAATCGAAGACCGACGCAACGATCGGCTGGGACTCCAGTCCGATTACGACCGCCCGTATGTGCGCCGAGGTTTACGACGCCATAAAGAATGAGGACTGGTCGGTGGTCGGCACCGCGATCCGGTTGTCCTGGATGCATCGGCTGTGGGACTTCAACAAACCCTATCAGTGGAACGGGGGCTCAGGCGGCGCTGGAGTCGGTTACAATCTGCCGGCCTCGCTTGGCGCGGCGCTCGCCAACAAGAAGCAGGGCCGCTTCACCGTCGCGTTCGGCGGCGACGGCGATTTCATGTTCAACCCCGGCACGCTATGGACGGCGGCGCATCACAAGATTCCGATGCTCTACATCGTCCACAACAACCGCGCCTATCACCAGGAATACATGTACCTCGTGGCGATGGCGGCGCGGCATGGTCGCGGCGTCGACAAGATGGATATCGGCACCACGATCAAGGATCCGAATATCGATTACGCCACGATCGCGCGCGGCATGGGCGTCCATGGCGAAGGTCCGATCACCGATCCGAAGGATCTGGCGCCGGCACTGCAGCGGGCCGTTCAGGTCGTCAAATCCGGCGAGACCGCCGTGGTCGACGTCGTCACCGATCCGCGTTGAGGAGTTCAAGCATGATCAAGTCAAAGCGTATCGCGGTGACGGCACTTGCGGTCACCGCCCTGTGTGTGGGTGCGTTCGGCATGGCGCTGGCGCAGGATGCGGCTCCAGCGGGCGACGCCGCCAAAGGCAAGCGCATCTTCCTTGCCGACGGCTGCTTCACCTGTCACGGCCGGTCGGGACAGGGCGGCGCCTATAACGGTCCGGCGCCGATCCTCGCCCATACCCAACTGCCGTTTGAAGGCTTCAAAGGACAAATCCGTAATCCCGCCGACGACATGCCGGCGTTTTCCGATGCAGTGCTCTCGGATCAGGATATTGCCGACATCTACGCGTTCGTGCAGACCCTGCCGGGGGCAGGCTCGTCGAAGGATCATCCGATCCTGAGCAATTAAGACCACGGCCCAGCCAGAATGAGCGATTAAGCGCGCCGGTCGCCCCGGCGCGCTTGTGACGTTAAATTCCGCCACTTAAACTTCATTGCATTGCAACGAACAGGATAACCATGGCCGAAACAGTCAATGTGATCACCATCTGCGGCAGCTTGCGCAAAGGCTCATACAACGCAGCGCTGGCGTGGCAATTGCCAAGTCTTGCGCCTGCCGGAATGTCGATCAAGGCGGCGCCGGCGTGGGACAAGATGCCGATCTACAATTTCGACATTCAGAACGGCAGCGGCTTTCCGGCGGAGGTCACCGCGTGGGCCGATGCGATCCGGTCTGCCGACGGCGTTATCATCGTGTCGCCGGAATATAACTGGAGCATTCCTGGCGGCCTGAAGAACGCGATCGACTGGGTGTCGCGCTTGAAGGACGTGCCGTTCAAGGACAAGCCGGTCGCGATCCAGTCCTGCGCCGGCGGCGTATTGGGCGGAGCCCGCATGCAGTATCACCTGCGGCAGTGCCTGACCTCGATTGACGCGCACCTGTTCGGCAAGCCGGAAATCCTGGTGACGTTCGCGCCGAAAAAGTTCGACGAAAAGACGCTGGAGTTGAACGACCAGCCGACCATCGACATCGTCAAGCAGCAGCTCGCGGGTTTCGAGAAATACGTCCGCCATTTCAGCGGGAAGCACTGACTATGGCGCGCCTCGACGGCCGCGTTGCGATCCTGACCGGCGGCGCCAAGGGTATCGGACAGCACTATGCGCAGCGCCTTGCCGCCGAGGGTGCACGTCTGATGATCGCCGATATTGCCGACGGCAAGGATCTCGCCGAAGAGCTGGCGCGCAAGCACGGCGCGAATTCGGTGGCGAGCGCCGTCACCGATGTCAGCGATGAGGGCTCGGTGAAGTCGCTGGTCGCCAAGACCATGGAGCGGTTCGGCAAGATCGACATCCTGGTCAACAATGCCGCGCTGTTCGCACCGCTTGCCGAGCAGAAGGTCACGGAAATCGACGTCGGGCTTTGGGACAAGGTGATGTCGGTCAATATCCGCGGCGTATTCCTGATGACCAAGCACGTTGCGCCGCACATGATCGCGCAGAAGTACGGCAAGATCATCAATATCAGTTCCGGCACCGTCGCCCGCGGCATCCCGAACTTCGCGCATTACGTGACGTCGAAAGGGGCGGTGACCGCGTTCACCCGCTCGGTGTCGCGCGAACTCGGCGATTACAATATCTGCGTCAACAATCTCGCGCCGGGCTTCACGCTAAGCGACAGCGTCATCAAGGAAAATCCGCAGCACCTTGAGCACTCGAAAGCGCCGTCGATTATGCGGCGCGCGCTCAAACGGGACGAATATCCTGAAGACCTGCTGGGCGCGCTGGTGTTCCTGTCGTCGGCCGACAGTGACTTTGTTACCGGCCAGACCATCGCCGTGGATGGCGGCGCCACCAATAACTGACGGTTTGTTGGGCTAATCCTGCAATGCGGACCCCCTGTGCGCATGGCAGGCCCGCTTTTTGCCCGTTTACGCGCTATTTCAGTTAGCCCGGGCTTTGACTATATTGCAGTCAAATCACCAGCTTTCGATTTCTATGGAGGATGCCATGGCGGTTGCTACCGCGACTAAGGCCGACGCCCACGACCCGAAACACAATATCGAGGCCATGCGGCAGGCCTTCTATGACCGCATCGGCAAGAAGGACATGGCGCCGCTGTGGAAAGTGATGAAGTCGTCGTCACCAATGAGCCGGTGACCCGGTGCATCCCGCATGTCTGGCACTTCGACGACGTCAAATCTCTGGTCATGGAATCCGGCGGCCTGATTACCGCCGAGGAAGCCGAGCGCCGGGTTCTGATCCTGGAAAATCCGGCCCTGCACGGTGAGTCGAAGGCGACCAACACCATGTTTGCCGGCGTGCAGATGATCCTGCCGGGTGAAGTTGCGCCGGCCCACCGCCACGTGTCCTCGGCCATCCGGTTCGTGCTGGACGGCGAGGGGGCCTATACGGCGGTCGAAGGCGAGAAGGCCTACATGGCGCCGGGCGACTTCGTCATCACCGCCAACTGGGCGCCGCACGATCACGGCAATACATCGGACAAGGCGATGCTGTGGCTCGACGTGCTCGATTTCCCGGTGGTCAATTTCTATGAGGCTTCGTTTGCCGAGCATTTCGACGATGCGACGCAAGAGACCAAGCGCGGCGACGGCGACTCGCTGAACTTCTACGGCTCCGGCGTGCTGCCGGATGGCACCAAGACTATGGGCCGCACCCCGGTCATCAACTACACCTACAAGCGTACCCGGCCGATCGTCGAGCGCATGATGCAGACCGGCGAAATCGACAAGCGTCATGGCGCGCGCGTGCGCTACGCCAACCCGGTGACCGGCGGTTCGGTGCTGCCGACCTTGGGAGCCTACCTCGCGATGTTGCCGAAGGGCTTCAAGGGCGAGCCCTATCGCTCGACCGACGGCATGATCTTCGTCTGCGCCGAAGGCAAAGGCACCACCACGGTTGACGGCAAGGTTCTGGAATGGGGACCGCAGGACGTCTTCGTCGTGCCGTCCTGGAAGCGTTACCAGCACAATGCCGAGAAGGAGTCGGTGCTGTTCTCGATCTCGGATCGGCCGGCACAGGAAGCGCTCGGCATCTGGCGCGAAGGTCAGTGAAGGCGGAAGCCGCCTTCACCCACGACGTCCCGCCACAACGCGTCGTCTTCGCCTCCGGCGCGCTGTCGCGCGTCGGAGAGGAAGCGCAGCGGCTCAATATCAGCCGCGCGCTCGTGGTCGCTACGCCCGGCAGCGGCGAACGGCTGGGCAAGAAAGTCACCGACATTCTTGGCGCGCGTGCAGCGGGTCTGCATGCGCAGGCCGTCATTCACGTTCCGAAAGCGGTTGCCGAATCCGGGCTGAATGCGGCGCGCGACACGAAAGCCGATGGCGTTGTCGCCGTCGGCGGCGGCTCCGCGATCGGACTGGCAAAGGCGATAGCGTTCGAAACCGCGCTGCCGATCATCGCGATGCCGACGACCTATTCCGGATCGGAGGCGACGCCGATCCTTGGAATGACCGACGGCGAGCGCAAGATCACGGTCCGCGACGGCAAGGTGGTGCCGCGCACCATCATCTACGATCCCGATCTGACCCTTGGCTTGCCGCCGGCGGTAAGCGCCGCAAGCGGCATGAATGCCATCGCCCATTGCGTCGAGGCGTTATGGATCGATAACCGCACGCCGGTCACGGTCGGTCTGGCTTGCGAGGCGATGCGGCGGATTGGGCAGAGCCTGCCGGCGGCTGTTGCCGATGGTTCGAATAAGCCGGCGCGATCCGATTGCCTGATCGCCGCGTGGCTCGCCGGCACCGTTCTCAGCGCCGGTACCGCGCTCCAGCACAAGCTCGCCCATGTTCTCGGCGGTCTCGGGCTGCCGCATGCCGAGGCGCATGCGATCATCCTGCCGCATGTCATGCGCTTCAATCTTGAAGCTGCGCCGGAGGCGAAAGCGCGGCTGGAAGATGCACTGGTCAGCGGCGATTCCGCTGACGCCATAGCGAACATGCTGCGCAAATTTCCGATCCCGGAACGGCTGCGCGAGATCGGGTTCGACAGGGCCAAGTCAGATTTTGTCGCCGAAGAGGTTGCCGCCGGAAAGATCACCGCGCCGCGTCCGGCCACCGCCGACGCAGTGCGCGAAATTCTCGCTGCGGCTTATCTGAGCCCATCCGTTACTCAGCGATAAAGCTGCCTTCGTGGAGCACCTTGCCCCAGCGCGCGGTTTCGCTGCGGACATAGGCGGCAGTTCGCCGGGCGTGCTCGAGACCGGAATGATGCCGGCTTCGTCCAGTTTCTTCGCCACAGCCGGATCGGCATAGATCGTGGCGATGAAGTGCTGCAGTTTGCCGACGATCTCGCTCGACGTTCCGGCTGGCGCATAGAAGCCGATCCAGGTCGAAATGTCGCCGAGTTCCGGCACTCCGGCAGCTTCCGCGAGCGAGGGAAGGTCGGGAATTTGATTGAGCGGACGATCGCTCAATTTGGCGAGCGCCCGGAACTTGCCGTTCTGAATCAAGCGGATAGCTTGATGCGATGCCATCGATTGCAAAGTCGATGCTCCCGGTCAGCAGTCCCTGCGTAGTGTCCGCACTGCCCTTGTAGGGAATGATGGCGAACGCCGTGTTGGTAAGCTTGTGCGAACAAGAGCCGCCGCAAGCCGTCCATTCGTCGTACCGGCGCCAAAATTGAGCTTGCCCGGCCTGGCTTTGAGGACGTCGAGCAGATCCCGCACCGTCTCAACGCTGGAATCGGCGCGCACCTCGAGCAGCGAGATGTTCTTGGCGCCCAGCGAAATTGGCTGAAAGTCCCGCGTCGGATCGTAGGGCAGCTCTTTCTTCACCAGCGGATTGAGGACCATCGTCGAGTCCATCGCCGCAAGCAGTGTGTAACCGTCAGGATCGGCCTTCGCCACGATCTCCGCGCCGATTGCGGTATCGGCGCCGGGGCGATTTTCAATCACTACGGCCTGGCCCCACGACGCGGTCATTTCCTGGCCGACGATGCGGCAGAGAATGTCCGTCGGTCCGCCCGCCGGGAACGGCACGATGATATGGATGGGACGGCTTGGGAAGCTGCCGGCTCCGTCGTCCTGCGCCTGTGCCGGCGCGGCTGAATAAGCCGCAAGCGCGGTCAGAGCCGCGGCAAACGTGATCGCGCGCAAGGCCGGAGCAGTCACCTCATGCATCAAGGTCTCTCATCAACCGGCCAAGTTCCGGCGTTTCGGCTTTGTCGCCGAGCTTGTCCTTGAGCCGTTTGAGGCAGCCCCACAGCACGGCCTGATTGCTGTTGACGACCGGCTTGCCGAGCGCCTGTTCGATCGCGGTCACTGCTTCGATCTGCGTCGTGTTGGTGCAGCTCAGGAAGATGCCGTCGGCCTCCGGCGTGTCGTTTTCACGGGCGAGATCGAGCCATTGCTGCGGCGTCACCGCCTCGAAATCGGCCGCAGTCTTGCACTTGAGCGCGACATCACTCACGACCGCGATTCCGGCGGCGTTGAGATAGTCGACAATATTGTCGTTCGACATATAGGGCGTGAGCAGAACGAGTTTTTTCAAGCCAAGTAATTGCAACGCTTCGTTGACCAGGCTTGAGGTGGAGAGCGCCTTGATGCCGGTCGTCTTTTCGATAAGGCGAATGATGCGGGTCTCGCCGTCAGTGCCTTCTTTCATCGAGGTGTGGGTGCAGTGGAACACGATGAGGTCGGGCCCGGCGTCGGCCAGCGTGTTGGCGGCGTGGGCAATCTCGTCCGTAAGATCGGCGACCGATTTGCTGAACTCGCCGGCAACCCGGCCGCGCGCGACGTAAACGCCGAGGCCTTCGGGCGCATAGTGATTGAATTGCGGCTCGGTCATGCGGTTGACCGACGGAATGATCAGGCCGATGCGCGCACGCGGCTCCACGAGCCCCGCGGCGAGGCTGTCCTTGTCTGTGATGGCATCCATGATCGCGCTCCTTGTCGTGCCTATTGTACCGTCAATCCATTGGCTTTGGCCAAGGCGCCCCAATAGGCCACTTCGCCGGCGAGGAACTTGTTGACGCTGGCGACGTCCGCGTCCATCGCGAGCGAAGCATGGTCCTGGAAATACGCCCGGACATTTGGCTTCTTCAAGGCCAAGCGGACCTGCCGGTTCAGTTTCTCGACAATCTCCGGCGGCAGGTCTTTCGGGCCGGTCAACCAGAACCATGTATCGCCGTGCACTTCGGGATAGCCCTGTTCGATGAAGGTGGGAATGTCGGTGTAAACCGGATTGCGTCCAGTCGAGGTGACGCCAAGGGCGGTGACTTTCCCGGCTTTGATCTGTTCGCCCGACGTCAGCAAGCCGCTCATCGCCATATCGATGTGGTTGCCGAGGACGTCCATGAGCCCGGAGTTCTGCGCCGGCACGTGGGTGAGTTCGATGCCCGCCTTGCGGCCGAATTGCAGCATCAGCAGCTCGCCGAGTGAGCCTGGCCCGGGTGACGAGAAGGTCAGCGGTCCCTGCTTTTGTTTTGCAATTCTGATGACATCTGACAAGATTCTTGGCGCCGAGCGCCGGACTGCCGATCATTACAAAGCCATCGGCGCCGATCATCGCGATGTGGGTGAAGTCCTTCAGCGGGTCGTAGCCGATATTGGGATTGATGGCGGGGCTGGTGATGTGCGGCCCGGAGCCACCGATCATCAGCGTGTAGCCGTCGGGTGTCGCGCGCGCGGTGAGGCCAGCGGCAATGGTGCCGCTGCTGCCTTGATGGTACTCGATAAAAAATTGCTGGCTGAACGCCTCCGAAAGCTCCTGCGCGATCAGGCGGCCGAATTGATCGGCGCTGCCGCCAGGCGAAAAGCCGACGATGATCTTGACCGGATGCGACGGCCATTCTTGTGCCCGCAATGGACCGGCCGTGGTCGCCAGGAGCGCAAAGATCGGAATGACGAGCGCCGCCAGTCTTTTCATCAGCGGGTCTCCGATTGGGGGCGGCTCGTATTACATGTGTTGTTTGTGACCGTTTGCCGGGCAGAAGCCGAAACGCTCAATAGCGCGAAAACCACGGCGAGCAGGCATTTCATCCGGTCCTCCCTTGACGGTTTTTTCGCAATATATATTGCAAGGCGTCCGTGCGGAAAGCGCGTGTGAGCCCGTTTCGCGAACCGAGAGCCAATGAGTACATCTGCCAGGACATCGAAGCTGATCAGAGGCGTCGACCGGCGACTGGGAAGTCGTTATCGGTCTGGAAGTCCATGCCCAGGTGACGTCGCAGGCCAAGCTGTTTTCCGGCGCCTCGACCGAATTCGGCGGCGAAGCGAACTCCCATGTGTCGCTGGTCGATGCGGCAATGCCGGGAATGTTGCCGGTGATCAATGAGGAGTGTGTACGTCAGGCGGTGCGCACCGGGCTTGGGCTGAAGGCGAAGATCAATCTGAAGTCGGTGTTCGACCGGAAAAACTATTTTTATCCGGACCTGCCGCCCGGCTACCAGATCAGCCAGTATAAATCGCCGATCGTGGGTGAGGGCGAAGTTGTCATCGATATGCCGGACGGTGAGACCGTCCGCGTCGGCATCGAGCGGCTGCATCTCGAACAGGACGCCGGCAAGTCGATCCACGACCAGAATCCGGCGATGTCGCTGGTCGATCTCAACCGCGCCGGCGTGGCGCTGATGGAGATCGTGTCGAAGCCGGACCTGCGCTCGGCCGACGAGGCCAAGGCCTATGTCGCGAAGCTGCGCGCCATATTGCGGTACCTCGGCACCTGTGACGGTGACATGGAGAAGGGAAGCTTGCGCGCCGATGTGAATGTCTCGGTGCGCAAGCCGGGCGACCCGCTCAATACCCGTTGCGAGATCAAGAACGTCAATTCGATCCGCTTCATCGGGCAGGCCATCGAGCATGAGGCGCGCCGCCAGATCGAAATCATCGAGGACGGCGGCGCCATCGAGCAGGAAACGCGGCTGTTCGATCCCGACAAGGGCGAGACCCGCTCGATGCGCAGCAAGGAAGAGGCGCACGACTATCGCTACTTCCCCGATCCCGACTTGCTCCCGCTCGAACTGTCGCCGTCGCTGGTCGAGGACCTGCGCAAGGATCTGCCGGAGCTGCCCGACGACAAGAAGGCGCGATTCATCCGGGACTACGGGCTTTCGGCCTATGATGCCGACGTGCTGATCGCCGAGCGCGATACTGCCGAATACTTCGAGGCTGTTGCGGGCCGTCACGGCGACGGGCGCGACGCCAAGCTTGCCGCCAATTGGGTCATCAACGAGCTTGGTGGACGGCTCAACAAGGAAGGCAAAGGCATTGCAGATTCGCCTGTGAGCGAGGCGCAGCTTGGTACGATCCTCGACCTGATCGGAGATGGAACTATCTCCGGCAAGATCGCCAAGGATGTGTTCGAGATTGTCTGGGGCGAAGGCGGCGATCCGCGCACGATTGTCGAACAGCGCGGTCTGAAACAGGTGACCGACCTGTCGGCGATCGAGAAGATCGTCGACGACATCGTTGCCAAGAACCCAGACAAGGTTGCCGACGCCAAGACCAACCCGAAAGCAATCGGCTGGTTCGTTGGTCAGGTGATGAAGGCGTCTGGCGGCAAGGCCAACCCGCAGGCCGTCAACGATCTCTTAAAGAAACGTATCGGACTTTGATCGGCCGTTTACGTCGCGCTCGTCGCCACGTTTGGTCATGGTCGCTCACCTAAAATTGGAACTCGAAACCGTCGTGGCGTGTCGCGCTTGAGCGTCGAGCGCAGGCGGCGACGAAGCCGCAAGACCGAATCGGTGGCACCGATTCGCGCGTTTTTGCACCTCGGCGGCCCCGAAGAGGTGCTTGAATCGGCTTTCGGTGCAAAAAAATTTTGATGCTGTGGAAGCCGCGCCGTTCTGCTTGCTTTTCATGCGTCAACGCGCTTCGCGGCGAAGAACGTAATATTCGCGCCGGCAACAAAAGCAAAGTTTCGACAGCAAAGAAATGCTTGTTTTATCGGCACTTTTGTAACGCGATGAATTTTGTGCGCGAATTTGTGCAGAGCGCAAAAGCTTTTGCCGCACCGATTCGTTTGCGATGCATGTCCGCGCGTACTGAAGATGAGAAAGGCGGCAGTTACACACAATATCAAGTGGAGTCACTGTTATTTTTTTCTCTCTGTAGTAATCGGGATGTAGTGCAAGTCGATTTGCGGCTGCACTGCAGCGTTAATAGCCATCCACTCAAAGCTAGGAGGGCAGCAATGGCTAAGAAGAGAAAAGCGAAAGCTCCGAAGAAGAAAAAGTCTCGGAAGAAGAAGTAACTCTACACCGCGATCGATCCTCGACTTCATCTAGTTGAGGGTCGCGTCACACGAGCCGGCTGACGTCTAGGGCAGGTCATCGATCTCCCAAGACGCGCCGGCTCAGGTGACCGACGAGGGCGTCGGCGGGACGGCGGGTCAAGCCTCAATGTCGTGTGTCAAGCGCGGCAACAGAGGCGGGGATCGGATAAACCGCTCTTCACCCTGGCGGACCGCTGGTGGATCTGATCCTCTGGCATCTCGCCGTCGCCCTCGGTTTGTAGCGGTGTCCTCCCAAAACTTGAATCGGCGTCATGGAGCAATTTCATGGCGCCGTTTTTTATGGCGCCGTTTTTTATTGCCATGAAGCGCGCAACAAAACCTGCGAGACCAAAGCAGTGCCGGGAGCAGCGTCCCCTCGCCGCGTATCGTTCGCGGGTCCGGAGAAAGACTTCAGGTCGGCCCCAGCCAATCGAGCTTTATTACTGGCCGACGCCGAATGGCTGGAAGGTCTCGATCATGCTCGAAGAGTGCGGCCTGCCGTACGTCGTGCGTCCGGTCGATATTTCCAGGGGCGAACAGTTCACGCCGGAATTTCTGGCGATATCGCCGAACAACCGGATGCCGGCGATTGTAGATCCGCACGGTCCCGGCGGACGTCCAATCTCGGTGTTCGAGTCCGGCGCCATCCTGCAATATCTCGGCCGCAAGACCGGCAAGTTTTATCCGCGAGATGAACGCGCGCGCGTCGCGGTCGACGAGTGGCTGTTCTGGCAAATGGCCGGGCTCGGTCCGATGGGCGGGCAGGCGGTGCATTTTCGCCGCTATGCGCCAGAACCGATGCCTTACGCTCTCGCGCGCTACACCGACGAAGTGAACCGGCTCTATGGCGTGATGAACACGCGGCTCGCCACGCGCGAATTCCTGGCGGGACGTTATTCGATTGCCGATATGGCTTCGGTCGGGTGGGTTCGCCTCGCCGAGCGGCAGGGCCAGGACCTTGCGCTGTTTCCAAATCTCAAACGCTGGTTCGAAACCATCCGCGCGCGGCCGGCCGTCAAGCGCGCCTTCGCGATCCGGATCGACGCGGCGTCGCGGGTCGACGTCAACGATCCGAAAGTGCGCGCCGTTCTGTTCGGTCAACGTGCACGTTGAGGCACCCCGGTCACCCGGCGTTGCAGTAATCGGCCCACATCTTGTGGTATGCGGCCTCGACGGCTTTGGTATATTTGAAGCTGTTGCCGGCCGCGGACTCGTCGATCATGGCCGGCAGCCGGGTCCGCAGCATCTTGAGATGTTCGGGCATCGCGGCGAATTTGAGCGCAATTTCCAGATATTCGTCGGCCGTGTTCGCGACCCAATCGGCCAGGCCGACCGCGCTCAGAATGGAACCGGCGGCGCGGCTGGCAATATTATTGCCGAGCTTCGCGATCACCGGAACACCGACTTGTAGAGATTCCCAGGTGCTGATCCCGCCGTTCTGCGGAAAGGGGTCGAGCGAAATGTCGACGTCCTCAAAGGCGGCCAGATGGGCGGCGCGGGAGGTGCTGCCAAGAAACGTCATACGATCGGCGGCTATCCCGTGCTCCCTAAATCGCTCAGTGATCCGGTTTCGCACGGACGCTTCGTCAAACGCGGAATGCTTCAAGAGAATCCGCGCCTTCGGCGTCTCATTGAGAATCCGCGACCAAAGCGCCGCAGCTTCGTCGGATATCTTGGTGACGCGATTGAACACCCCGAATGTGACGTATCCGTTCCGCAGAACGGGCGGCGGAAAAAGCCGGACGTCGCCAGGCAGGGCGTTGATCGTGATCAGGCAGGGCAGATCAACGATCTTTTCAGCAAAGAGATGACGTACGCCGTCCGGGCAGGCAATCGGATCGAGGAAAAGATAATCGACCGTCTTCAGGCCGGTGCCGGTCGCATACCCCCATGCAGTCACCTGAATTGGCGCCGGCTTTCGGGCAAACACCGCGAGCCTGTGGCCTTTTGAATGCCCCGACAGATCGACCAGAATGTCGACCCGATCGTCTTGGATCTGCCTGCAAAGTTCGCCGTCGGACATCTGTACGGTGTCTCGCCATCGATCCGCGACGCTTCGGAACTCTTCAGTCACACGGTCTTCCCTGATCACCCCGGCGTAGCAGGTAATCTCAAACCGGCTCTTGTCGTGGTTGGACAACACCGGTTTGAACGACAGCCCCGCCGAATGGTTATGGAAGTCCGCCGATACGTAGCCAATTTTGATGCGCCGTTCGGGATCCCGTTCGTTGCCGTAACGAAGCGGCGCATCGGCGGATGCGGCAAATCCGACATGCTTCCACCAGTCGCTTTGCACCCTCTGCTGCTCGGCGAAACCACTGTCGCCAGCGAAGTTCATTGCGAAGACTTTGTTGGAGATACACACGGCATAGTCCGGTTTCAGTGCCAGCGCTTTGTCAAAGTCCGCAAGGGCATCGTCTACTTGGCCCGTTTCGGCAAAAATCTTGGCGCGCGCGAACCACGCATGCGGGGAATCGGGCTCCAACGCGAGCGCATGATCGATCATGGCCAGTGCATCATCGGGCTGCCCGGCTTCCATGGAGGTAGCGCCGCGCGCGATCCATGCTTCGGCGAACTCGGGTTTCAGCTCGGTCGCGGTTTTGTAGGCCGCCGACGCTTCACTGATGCGGCCAAGGGTTTCGCACGCCAGCCCGCGTCCGAGCCACGCCTCGGCCAGGTCCTGTTCGATGGCGATAGCCTTGTCATAGGCAGCGATGGCCTCGCCGTAGTGGTAAAGGTCGCGGGCAACGTTGCCGCGGCCATGCCAGACTGCAGCTAAATTGGGATTGAGCGCGAGGGCCCGATCATAGGCGAGCAACGCTTCATCGTGCCGTTTCAGCAGGTGAAGCGTATTGCCGCGCCCGAGCCATGCTTCCGCAAGGTCGGATTGCAGCGCGAGCGCCTGATTGAAAGCGGCAAGGCTGTCCTGATGCTGGCCGAGCTCGGCGCAAAGGTTGCCGCGTTCGAGCCATCCATTGACGAAGTCCGGCCGGAATGACACTGCGTTGCTGAATGCAGCCAGGGCTTGTTCCCGGCGGTGCAAGGCGCGGAGTGCCTGGCCCTTGTCGAACAGCGCTTCCGCATATTGCGGATTTATCCGAAGCGCATTGTCGAGATCCGCGATGGCTTCATCGGGGCGCTTCAAGTCGAGCAGCGCTGTGCCGCGGCCTTTCCAGGTCTCGGCCGCATCGGGATTGATCGCCAGCGCTGCGGTGAAATGCAGCAGCGCCGCGTCCGGCCTATTCAGCGCCGTCAGCGCAACGCCGTAGTTGCGCAACGCCGCATCCGAACGGGGTTGCTCCTGCACCGCCAGCCGAAGGTAATTCTCGGCGTCCGCGAATTTGCCGAGATGAATCAGAACCAGCCCGAGAACATTGAGCACCGCCACATTACGTGGCTGCGTACTCAATACGTCTTTGAGCAGTTGCTCGGCTTCGTCGATATTTCCCGCTCTAAGCGCTGCGAGCGCGCTTTGGAAAGTATCCTGTTCCGTGCGGGACTCGGACACTGAGCATCCCGTGGCTTTGGCAGATTGCGTGGCCGGTTATTTGGCCCGCGTCCAGGTTTGCGATTTGCAAATCACACTCATCACGCAGCCCTTAAGCTCGGCGGTGTTGGCCCCCGTCATGGTGAAGGAGCCGGAATAAGTCTTGCCGTCGGACGCGTTGTAGACTTGCCCGGACCACTGATCGGGCGTGCCGCTCGGTTTCATGCCGAGGACGATTTCCACGCCAAGCAGCGGGCGGCTCTGCTTGCTGGCGTCCGCATTGTTCTTGTCGGTCTTTGGGCGTCCGGTAGCCGGATCGTTCGGCTCCTTGAGCCATACCAGGGCACCGCACAACGCTCCGCCACAATTGGTGATGCGGACCTGGCTGTCGTTGTCGGCGGTGTACCAGGTGCCCAGCGCGTCGGCTGCAAAAGCCGGCGCGGCGACGATCGAACAGCAAAGCGCAGCGGCTGCTAAACGAAACGTTTTCATCGCGATCTCGTCTCCCTGCGTTTGTAAAGCTGAAAGCATAGTCGATATGCGCGGAAATGCCCAGTTCTGCGGGGTTTCTTGGATTCCCGCCGAAGCGCCGCGCGGGCGTGCTTAACACAGCGTTTCGCCAAGCGCACCAGCCAGCGAAACAATTCAGAATTCAATTCATCGCATTGCTTAAACCACCGTTCAAATCTTCTGATGATTATCCGCACATCGGCTGGGGAAAATAAGCCGTACGGGACGCGAAAGCGTACAGAACTTGAAGCGTGCTTGGGGACAGGGGAGTTCACGATGGCTCGGTTTGAAATTCTCGACAGCAATGTGGCGCCGCTCGGTGAGGGGCCGGTGTCAGGGGACATGCTGTTCGAGCTCGGGATGATGTATTCGGTCGGCCGCGACTTGCCGATTGATCTCGTCTCCGCGCACAAGTGGTTCAATCTCGCCGCGGTGAAAGGCAATACCGAGGCAATCCGTCTGCGGCGCGAAGTGGCCGATCAGATGTCGGATGCCGAGATTGCCACCGCACAGCGTGCGGCACGCGATTGGCTGCGCGGCAACCACGAGCAGCCCGTAATGACAATGTTTGTCGCGCCGGCGCTGGCAGCCTGAAGCAAGGTTGCTTTCCACTGGGCCTTAGGGCTTGCGGATCCAGAAGTTGTACATGCCGGTGAAGGTGTTGGGCGCTTCGGTTTCGAAGCGGTGCCAGCAGTCGAGGTCGAGCATGCTGGCATGGCCGGGGAATCGCTGTGCGAACCGCTGCATGGCGGCCGCATCGAGGATGAATCCGGAAAATTGCGCGCCGTTTTCCGCGAGGAAGGCGCTGATTTCGCGCAGACCAATTCGATGTTCCTGAACATGGAACAAAAGATCGCGGCATTCGTCGGCTGAAAAAAAATCAGCCCACTGCGTAACGGATTTCAGCAGCGGATCGGGGTTGGCGATGATGTCCTGCCGGCAGAGCCGGATTCCCTCCGAAGTGGGTTGATAGCCGCGCGCAGCGATCAGCGCGCGCGCTGCGACGACGTTCTGGCGCGCCAGCTCGCTATAGAGCCCCACTTGCATGGTGCCCCCCGGGCGCAGCAGCCCCAGCAGCAATCGCCAGCCGTGCCACGGGTCCGCGAGGTGATGCAGCACGCCGGACGCGTCGATAAAATCAAATGTCTGGCTTATCGAACCAAGCTCCGTGATGTCGGCGTGCGCGAATTCGACGTTGGCGATGCCAAATTTCTGCGCCATGCGCTTGGCGTAGCTGAGGCTCGCGAGGCTCAGATCGATCGCGAGAATGCGGGCGTTACGCGCTTGTTCGCGCTAGCTCGATCGTGGACAGGCCGGTTCCGCATCCGGCAATGAGCACGTCTTGCGGCAATTCCGCTTGAGCATCGGCCAGAATTGCGGGCTGAACCGGCGGACCTGCCTTGACCCATCGCGGGTAGGGGTTTTCCTCGTATTGCTCGCGCACTGCCTGCGACACGTCACCGCCGATTTCGGTCAGCGCCGGTATGGTCGCTGCGATGCGTCGTTCTTCCAGCGGTTCGTCAACTTGCTGGACGATCAGATTACGCACGGCTTCGGGCCACGATCGCGCGAGCAGCGCTTCGCTGTTCGTTATCGTGTGGAGCGGAAAGTATGCGCCGACGATGACGGGCCAGAGAACCGGAAAAGGTTTCCCCGCAGTCAGTGCCTGTTGCAGGGATTCGCGCAGGCGATACGCCTGTTCCGTTTCATTCGGCGTCATCGGCGAAAATGTATTGATTGATGAAACACTGCCGCGCCACGGCGCAATAGAAGCCCAGCAAGACTTCGTCGGGCGGTGCGCTGGTGTCGTGGTTTGCCAGCATTGCATAACGAGACGTTGGTCAGGACGCGCTCGAGATCGAGGTCCGCCGCCAGGTCGGACTCCAGCAATGCGCACAACAGCGGATCGCGAGCCAACGCCGCGCTGCCCGATGCGGCGAGCATCTCCTCAGGCGGGAGGCGCTTTGGCCACGCCACATTGGTGCGCGCCATCAAATTCGATACGGCTGGATTGAGTTTGATGGCGCTGATGCTGACCTGAACGAGGTCGCGCGGGCGCGCCCAGCCTTCTTTCAGGGCCCGCACCACCAGGTTGCGCAGCGTTTCGTTTTCGGATGTGAAGCGGACAAGCCGCACACATTGCGCAAACAACTGCCGGGTTTCGTCTGTTTCATGCAGTTCCAGCGCTCGCTGTGCGGCCTGTAAGGCAAGGATCAATTCGCCGGTCGTCACATAGGCTTTGCTGAGCGCATCGTGTGCCCCGGGAAAATCAGGGCGCAGTATCAGCGCTTGTTCGTAGTGGAAAACGGCATCGCGGGTATTGCCCTGCGCCGTGAAGGCAGCGCCGAGCGCGGCATGTGCTTCAGCGTGTTTCGGTTCCGCCGCTACAGCTTGCTTGAAGTGGCCGATCGCTTCGTCCACCCGGCGCTGTTCCAGAAATATGTTGGCAAGGTTGAAGCGCGCCGCCGCAAAATTCGGAGCGAGTGCAATTGCGCGCTCATAGTTCGCGATGGCTTCCTGCACGCGGCCCTGTTCGCGACGAACGTTGCCGAGATTGATATGCGCCAGCATGTAATCGCCGCGCAGCTTGATCGCGTTCTCTAGATGGCTGGCGACCTGGTCCGTGCGGCCCTGCGCGCGGCAGGCCAGCGCCATGTTGTAGTGATATTCCGCGACCCGATCGTTGAACTGGATCGCCTTTGCGATGAATTCTGCGGCCGCAGCCGCATCGCCGCGTTGCAGGGCAATGAGCCCAAGGTTTTGCAAGCTGTCGGTATGGTTGGGAAACAGCGTCAGAAGGTGGCGATAGCGCCGCTCGGCGTCGTTAAGCGCGCCAGCCTGGTGGTCCCGCACCGCCGCGTCGAATAATTCGGCGAGCGTTGCTGACGTCACGGCTTTGCCGGCTGCGCCAAATGCCGGTTCTACACTGGAGCCGCTCGCCGCTCGTCTCTCTTTCCGGTTCATGACATTCAGCCGGCTACAATGAACCTGATTGGTTCGATCGCGATTGCATTACGACGCGGTAACATGCCGGAAAAACGCTTGAATTGCGTCCTGTATTTGATGCAGAAGCGTTCAAGCTTCAGCATTTCGCGATCGGAGAGGTGGCCGAGTGGCTGAAGGCGGCGGTTTGCTAAACCGTTATACGGTCTAAAGCCGTATCATGGGTTCGAATCCCATCCTCTCCGCCACTTCGTTTTCTGTTGCCCGCACTGAGCAGCAAGTTTTCCCAAGCGCAACTGTGCTGTTTCAGTACTTGCGATTTCAATTCCCTGAAGCGTCGAAAGTGCGCGTTACGCAACGCCGCGCAAATACTGTGCACATCGAGTTGAATCCGGTTCTGACAGGTGTTGTCGGTAAATCAGGCGCTAGTTATTGCAATTCTTCAGGGCTTTTATAGATCTTCCGGGTTGAGGTGCCTGGCGTTTTTCCGGCGCGAATCAGCGCTCGCGCGGTCCAACGTTGATGCGGTCGTGATCGACCGAATTACTATCGGTTCTTAGGGCAAATCCTGGAACCGATCGATCGAAAGTCAAGTAACTACTTGTTTTTGTTTGATTATATCTTGGTCATATGGGGATTTCGAATTGCCGCAGCCTTCGCCAAATGCGTGTTTTTTACGCAACACCTCGCGGAAAACGGCAGGGACAGCCTTTGAAACATGCGGTTCTTCATTGCGTGTCGGAACTCCTTGGTTAAGGTGACTGGACGACGGAGGGGGGAACCCCAAGTCGATCTGGTTCGGTGTTTTTGGGAAGCTGGGAAGACCGAAGCAGAAGTTGGGGACTGAAGGGGACGTTCTTAAGGGTGGAAGCACCCGGCCGAAACGGAACCCTCCCATGGCAAACAATCGGAGGTTCGATATGAAGATGGTAAAAAGCCTCCTCCTCGGCTCCGCTGCCGGTTTGGTTGCGGTAACTGCGGGGCAAGCAGCTGATCTTCCCGTTAAGGCCAAGCCGGTCGAATACGTGAAGGTCTGCAGCCTCTACGGGGCAGGATTCTATTACATGCCTGGCACTGATCTGTGCATTAAGGTCGGCGGCTGGGTCCGCGCGGAAGCGTTCGGCGGTAGCAACGGCAACGTCACTTGGGGACCGTTCAACAACAACGTCAATGCGCGTGGAACGAGCAATGTCGGCTTCCGGGCCCGCGGTTACCTCACTGCGGACGTTCGGAACCAGACTGAATACGGCACGGTCCGCGGCTATATCGCCGTCGGCCTCGCCACCAACGACGTCGGCCTTCAGGTTGCTTCTCTCGTGGACAGCGCCAACCGCGCCTTCGTCCAGTGGGCGGGCATGACTGCTGGTCTGTCGCAGTCGTTCTACGACTTCTACTCAGTGCCGGCTGCGCAGTACCGCGGCGGCTATCTGCCGGCCTCGGACACGGGTGACGGCGGCTGGTTCGTCTGGGCCTATACCGCGCAGTTCGGTGGCGGCTTCTCGGGAACGATCTCTGCTGAAGCACGTCGCACGACGCAGATCATCGATGCCAACTGCGTTGCCACTGGCGGTACCACGACACCGACCTGCGGTTCCGTCGCGCCCGGTGCTTATCCTGGCGCCTTTACGGCGAACGGTAACGCAGTTCCGGCTTCTGGCTCTGTCGCTCCGGGCTTCGGCGCCTACGGCGGCATGCAGTCGCCTGACGTCGTTGCCAACCTGCGCGTCGATCAGACGTGGGGCGGTGCCCAGGTCATGGGCGCTCTCCATCAGGTCAACGCGTCGTACTATGGTGCGTCGGCGGCTGGTTCTCCGAGCGAGACCAGTCTGGCTCACCCCAGCGATCAATGGGGTTGGGCTGCCGGTGTGGGTATCAAGTTGAACCTGCCGATGATCACCCAGGGCGACTGGTTCCAGATGCAGGCGAACGTGACGCAGGGTGCGCTTCGTTACATCTTCAACACCCCGAACACTAACTTCGGTGATCTTCAGGGTGCTAATGAAGCTTATGGCGTGCTCAGCGACTGCGTCTACGGTGGCTCCTCTACCGCGGGCGTACAAACCAGCACCACAGGCTGTCAGTTGACCTCGGCTTGGGGCTTCAACGCCAGCTACGAGCACTACTGGACGCCGGCATTCCACTCCAGCGTGTACGGTGCGTACGCTCAGGTGAAGTACGGCTCGTCCGCCAACGCGATGCTGTGTTCGGCGGAAGGCGGCGGCAACGGTACGGGCGTAGGCTCGTTGGCAGTTGCCACTGCTGGCTGTAACAACAACTGGTCGACTTGGGGCGTTGGCTCCCGCACTCAGTGGGACGTGACCAAGACGTTCTACCTGGGCGTGGAAGTCCTCTACCAGCAGATCAAGAGCGCCACGACCTTTAACGGGTTGGTCACTGGCACAGGTGTGGCTCAGACCGGTGCAGTCAATCAGGTCGGAAACAACAGCAACTGGGTGGTCGCCGTTCGCGCTCACCGCGACTTCCTGCCCTGATCGTCTGATCGAGGTATGAAATTGGGAACCCCGGCGGCTCGTCTGCCGGGGTTTTCTTATGTGAAACCCAGCGAAGTGAAAAAGCCTTCAGGAAAATCTTCGTCTAGGCCGCTCGCTGAGGCACGGCAGATACTTTATGGAGCGTCGCTTGCGGCTCAAGAGCTCGTTGCTATTCGCGTCCACTAGTAATCATGTTCCCTCAGGCGGGAAGAGCCACGTCGTCCCAGCTCTTGGGGTTTGCGCCGGTCCAATGCGTCAAGGGCAAATAGGATCTGGCCGGCGTGGCGCCACAGAATTGCCTCATAGCGGCTGAGCCGGTCGAGCGGAAAGCTCGGCAGATTGGCAAGCCGCAAAAAGCAGACTGCGAGGTTGGTCGCGGAATCAGCGGATTTTGGGCCAGAGGTCGGCTTGGTTTGAATAGCGTCTGCGACGCCAGGATGTGCTGGGTTCGCGTCAGCCTCCACGGAACCAGCCCAACTGGACCTCGCGGGAATAATTTGCCGCGGCTTTGGTCGGGATCGTCGGTCACGTCTCAAATCAAGCTGAAGGCCAGCCTGGATTTCGAGAAGGCCAGTTTCCATTGTGGTGGCGCGGCGTAGTCGCCACAGCACACTGGCTAACCGTAGCACCAGCTCGCGCTCCACGGCCGATTGAACATCGTAGTCAGCAGTGATGGATACTTCGAACGCTTTGTAGTCTTCCGCATCCTCGAGTGCACCAATTACCGTCTCGGCGGTCAGTCCATGGCGGACAGCGTTGCAGCGGGAGTGCTGCTTGCCATCTTCAGTAATTGGACCGGTGCTCTTGCAGGCATTGCGGCGGTTGGCCTCGATCTGCCTGAAGGAAGTCATTGACTATTCGCCCCAACAATTGGCTTCGTTTTGCGATTTCGGCTGCTGGTCGTCATCCGGTGAATCGACGCCGGATCCGAATTCGCTGCGCGCGAGACCCTCGACTGATCTTTCGGGGCTTCAGCAATGGACCGTATCGGGTGGGTCTCGGTCCAAAGCGTTCGCGCAGCGTCTAGCGGATCAACTGCTGCTTTGCTCCACCATGCAGCTTCATCGCCAGAGCGATGGACCTCGCGATGATGGCCGCGGCACAGCGGAACGGTGAATTCGTCGCTCACTTTGCGCGCAAGCGCACGATGCTGCGCAAACCTAACGTGATGCGCATCTGCTGGCTGCCGGCCGCAAACGAGGCATGGCTGTTTGGACACAAATTTAAGATGGCTCTTATCCCGGAATCGACGCGGCTCCGGTAATGCGAGAACACTCTTGTCGACGCCTATGGTAGCGGATACTTCGTTGGGAATGGCCGCGCGCGGATTTTCCGGCAATGCAGGTTGGCTCGGTTCAGAGGATAAAGTCGTCGGTTCGATCTGCTCTCCGTGAGCGCTTTCAATAGCTGACAGTTTTTCGGCAAATGCGGCCTCGACGCTCAGCGCATCGGCTGCCACGAGACTATTTTTTGCCGCCATAACTCGTTGCGCCCACGTGGCAGCGGCGATGGCCGAACTTAGCTGATCCACGTCGGTCAGAAGCTGATCACGTAACGCCGCGGATGCTTCCGGATCGAGCACGGTTTTATTGAGGGAAATCGCATTGACCTTCCCATTTTGCCGGATCAGCGGCACAGGCTTCGAATCTGGCACCGTCGGAGCGGTGAGATCCGGCGAATCAAGATCGTCTTCTCCGGCAATCCCGACCAACGTGAACAGCGCGTATCGCCGCGCGTAGGTCAGTGCTGCGCCCATGCGGTGCGGGGTCGTAGTCTCGCGAATGGCGCAGACTGGCCAATCGGAAGCGATCCATTCCCCGGACGAATGCGCCAGCATTGTCGTGAGATTGACGATGCCGGCCGTTCGGTCGATCGCGGTCGTCTGAACGGTCGCGATCTCGTGCTGGCCCAAAGTCTTGCGCACGATATCGAGCCCGCTCGACAGCGGGGCATACCGGAAAGTCTGCTCGGTTCCTCTCGCCCCATCTGAGCGGATGGTTGCGACCAGCGACTTTTCTGGATTGACGAGTTCTACCTGGGCTTTGGCAAGAGCGGAGGCCAAACTGGCGATTGAATTACTGGACCGCTGCACGGCTTCCCTGCACGCTCAGCAAATCAAAGCTCAAATCAAAGCTGATGGCTCCCGACTTCGAGCGTTTGGCCCGAATACCGTGCCCGATGACCTCTTTTGCATCCTCTGGCACCAGCCCTTTGAGTTCGGCCTTGGCCTGTTCGTGTTCGACATAGGCCGGTCGGGTCCGGGCAAAGATACCGGCAAGCTCCGCCCAAGCATTAGAGGCGCTCATGTCGACAACGCGGACGGCTTCCAACCGAGGCTTGGGTGGGTCAATGCCGAAGAGGCGAGGGGGCTCGCCAGTCTCGACACAACACCAAAACTTCCGTTCGGCTGTTAGGATCAGGTGCTGATAGAGCGGATCAGCATGGATCTTTATCTCAACCCATTTGCCGCCGCCGGTAATCACCGAAAGGACCGCGCTCTTCGCAGCAACGACCCACATATTGTGCTGGAGTTGCGGCGCGTATTTTTCCGCAGCGGTTTCCTCGGAAAAGGACCACGGCAGCATGAACTTGGATTCGAAGACCGCCCCGGTCGCTTCAACGCGACCATCGAGCGTCGCGGCCATCCAGCGGATTGTAGGATGTTGGACGCGTCGCTGGATGTCGGTGATTGTCTGTCCCGAGTTGGCCTCGTACCAACGCCGGTTAAGATCCTCGGTAACGCTCCCAAGCTGTACAATGAGATTGCCGGAGAGGTCCTCAGGCTCGACCTGGCCGCGTTTCTCGCGCCATAGCCGCTGTAGGGCTCCTTCGTCGCTGCCCATAATGATACGGGCGTCCGAGCCGCCTATGAAATAGCGGCGGTCAGCGTTCTTCCCGGCTCCCGCTGAATTGCTTAACATCACGCTCTCCGTTGGTTGTGTGTCGGTGCATTCGGACATTGCGGATTGCGCCGGTCCTAATGCATTGGTACATTGTACATACCAACTAGGACAAAATAGATACAGTGTCAACTCTAATTTGTACAATGCACCAATGAGGGCAATTCAACTGCGGATGGCTCGCGCTGCTGTGGGGTGGGGGGTGCGGGAGCTGGCAGAAAAAGCCGGTGTCACGGCCAATACCGTCACTCGTATCGAAAATGGTGCGGATGCAAAGCAATCGACCATCGACCGGCTGCAAAACGCTCTCGAAGCCGCCGGCGTAGAGTTCATCGAGGAGAACGGTGGCGGACCGGGAGTACGGTTGCGTAAGCGCCAGAAATAAGAGGCGTGGGTGCGAACCGCCGCCCGCTCGGCCGAACTTAATTTTGCTTCCGAACTTGCTTTCCCGGATTTCAAGTTCATTCAGAAGCTGAGACAAGTAACTGAAAGTAATTACAAATAAGCACGTCAGTCTTTGATTTCCTGGCTTTTCAAGATAAATCACTCGAACTGCTGAAAGGCCAGGGGCCGAACAGCTGCTTTTGCCAGGGTCGTAAAAGCGCGGACTTACAAAACAAACCCATTTCGGGGTTTGATCTGCGAGGAGGTGAGTGCTGCAGCACCACCTTTAGACGGACTACTTAGCTCCATGGTTGGAATGGATGCGTCGGCAAAAGATCAGCCGAGCGGTCGCGCCTGGGTTACTGCTGCGCGATCGGGACCAATCGAGATATCGAGTGTAACCCG
Organism: uncultured Alphaproteobacteria bacterium; assembly: GCA_963739945.1. GTDB lineage: Bacteria > Pseudomonadota > Alphaproteobacteria > Rhizobiales > Xanthobacteraceae > BOG-931. The sequence continues at coordinate 389,588 of CAVUCN010000002.1, forward strand.
AGCTAGCCGTGACATCGAAAATGAAATCTTGATTGTTGAAATTCAAGACAGCGTTTCAAGATTTCAAGATCCGTAGAATTAAAATTGTATCGCAGCGGCCCGGCTCGGAAACTTACTTGTATCTAATTTTTTTAACGGATGATTTTCGTGCGGTGCTTTAAAAACAGATTTAGCTGCGTTAGATAGCACTAATCGATATGTTCATTTGAATGAGGAGCATTCGATGCCTGCCCGAAGTCAAAAAACTTCATCCCGCTCTGCAGCACGCGGCCTATTCCGCGACAACTATTCTCCCCGGCGAAAGTGCAACTGAGTTCGAAAAACTGCACAAGGACTTGGTAGCAGAATTCAATCCAGACGGTCCGTCAGAGAGCGATATTGTTGAGACTATGGCGCGTCTGCTTTGGCGCAAGCAACATCTTAGTACTTTTCGCATGGCGGATCTTGCCCGACGCCGTTGCGACGAAATCAAATCAAAAATTCCGGGCGATCAGATAGACTACTTTCCACAACTGTCTCCTCTCGAACTCGTCAAAAAGGTTGATCCTGTTGTCCGCCAAACGGCGGCTCGTGCAGCCGAAGACCAAATCGAGAAAGAACTTGGAGAACTCTATACACTTGTGGAACTTGGCGATGCGGCGACCATTGAATGCCTGATGAAAGACTTGGACGTTCAAGATCGACTGGATGCAATGATTGAGAAATGCATAAAGCGATTGTTGATGGTGAGAGGTGTTAAGTCACTTTCGCTTGCACCATCATCGGGCGCGCCATCATCAGGTCCGGCGAAGCGTTTGGCAGCACCCTCGAAGGCCGCATGACGGCGAGCTGCTTGATACGTAGTTAGAGAGCCTATTTGGACCATAAGATTGTAGCAATCAGAAGTACCCGTATAGCGGGTAGGATCTGCGAATTGAAGTTGCTAAATATAGGCATTCACAAATACTTAGCTGATTGACGCTCTCGGATTTTTAGCAAAATTAGCAGTCATAACTCACTCGGTGAGTACGTGCCTGCCGTGCGTGTGGGAGCACGCAAGCTGGGAACGCCAGCACCTAGGTGTTCGCCGTTGGCGCTCACCTACCCTGATTGTCTTATCAACCATGAATTCGGAAATTCCCGGCGGTCCTCCACCAGGGATTTCTTTGCCAAATCAGGCGGCGGGTTTGGGCGAATGAGCGTGGTCGCAGCCGGATAGAAACTGCGCGATCCTTGTATTCAAGGCCCCCGCGAGGCTCGGAACGTGGCCTTGGTTCGGCACTTCGAGTACTTCCAGGCCAGGATGATGCTCCGCCATCGCCGCAACTGTTTCGGCCGACAGGATATCGGAATTGCTGCCGCGAATGACCAGTATCGGTTTGCCAGCGAGGGCATCGAACTCTTTCCACAACGCGGATAACGGTTTACTCGCGTCGACGTCTACAAGCGTATCGGCGATACGGACATCGTAGGTCGGCGTCATCATTCCGTTATCCTCCCGCCAGGCGCGCCGTGCCGCGGCGAGCCAATCCTGCGACGTGAGCTTCGAAAATTTTTCGCCGAACAGCCGTTGCAAAATTTCGGCGCCATCGGCGAAGCTGTGTGGTTGAGCCAGCTTGCCGACGTAGCTCTTGATCCGCGCAAGACCCGCGGGCTCGATCACCGGGCCGATATCGTGCAACACGACGCCGGCAATGGCTGCCGAGTTGGTCACGCCCATCAGCATGGTGAGAATTCCGCCGCGGGAACTGCCAATAAAAACTGCGGGGCCGATACCGAGCGCCGTCAGAACGGTCGCAACGTCGGCAAGCTCGACGGCAACGTTATAGTTTCCAGGATTTTTGTCGTATTCGGACAAGCCGCGGCCTCGCAAGTCGATCGCGATGACGCGCCGCTTCGGCCCGCTATCGTTCGCCAGCATGGGAGCCAGCGCCTCGAAGTCCGCCGTCGTGCGCGTAAGGCCCGGCAGGCAAACAACGGGCAGGCCGGGATCTGACTGCGAACCGTACTCGCGCACGTGCAGCCGGAGGCCGTCTTGTGCGGTTACGGATACGTCCTGTCCGCCATCGTGCACATGATCGCTGGGCATCGTCGTTTCACTCTGCGGAGGTCTGTACTCAACCGCCGCGGCGCAGGTCGGCTTCGATCAGCAGGCGAGGGTTGTTGTCGAAACGCGCGCGATAGACCTGGATGTTCTCCAGAATGCGCTGCACGTAGTTCCGCGTCTCCGACAGCGGGATGCGCTCGATCCAGTCAATCGGATCGACCTTGCTGTCGCGGGGATCGCCGTACTGGTCGATCCATTCCTTGGCCCGCCGCGGTCCGGCGTTGTAGGCAACGAACGCCAGGATATAGGAGCCGCGCCAACTGGCGATGTCGTTGCCGAGCTCGGCGGTACCGAGCTGGGCGTTGTAGGCGACGTCGGACAACAGGCGCCGCTGGTCGAACGTGACGTTGAATCGCTTGGCGGTGTCGCGCCCCGCGGCCGGCGTCACTTGCATCAGACCAAGCGCATTGGCGCTGGATACGACTTTGGGGTTGAAGGCGCTTTCCTGCCGTATGATCGAAAAGACAACACAGCGCTCGACCTGCGGACCGATCTGCTGATATTGCGGCACGCCGAAATCGGGGAAAGCGTAATGCTCGAGCGGCAGGCCGCGGCCGAGCGCGATCTTGCCGATCAGCAGGGTGGCTCTCGCATCGTCATGGCGCGTTGTGACCTCCGCAAGCGTCGCCAGCGCGGCCTCGTCACTGGCTTTGTCGGCGAGGTCGGCCGCCATCGAGGCAATCACGTCGCGGGCGTCGATCGCGTAGAGGATTTCGAACACGCGGGCGATTTCGAGATTGTGCAGATCGGCGGGAGGCGCCGGCGGCGGGCGCAGCGCAACTTCGTCGAGACCGAGGCGGGCCCGCGCCAGTTGTCCGTAATAGGCGGTGGGATAACGTGCCGCGGTTTCGTAATAGCTGCGCGCCTCCTGCTGACTGCCGTTGGCTTCCACCGCGCGGCCTTGCCAGTAAAACGAGCGCGCCAGCGTTATCGGATTTGAGGCGCCTTCGGCGATACGGGCGAAATGTGCCAAGGCCGCCGTTGGCTCACGCAGAAAACGGAGCGCAATCCAGCCTGCGGTGAACTCTTGCTCGGAGCGATAGTTGTCGCTTTTGGGCGTCGCGGCGTCGTTTGCTATCGTGTAGGCAAGTTTGGCGTCGCCGAGATCAAGGAGTTTGCGCGCAATCAGCCGCCGTTCGATCCACCATTGATCGACATTGCCGATGACGCCGGGATCGTTTGGCGCTGCCGCCATCAAGTGGCCGGCTTCGTCGATCTTGTCCTGGCGGCGCAGCCATTGAATCCGGCTGTAAATATAGCCTGCGTCGCGCCGTGCTGATTCTGGCACGGCTTCGAGCAGCGCCTTGGCGTTATTGTCCTTGTTGAAGACCGCGGCTCGGGCCTTGGCAATCGCTACCTGGACCGCATCGAGATGCTGGGCGGCGCGAAGCCCACCGTCGTCGTCTTCGGCATAGAGCCGGGCGTCCATCCGGACCTTGTCGTCGTCAGGCGAGATCAGGCCCGAAAACGCGTCACGGGCCTGCGCTTCGATGTCCGGCGAAAAATCATCGTGACGCCAGGACTCGCTGACGAGCTGCTGAGCGTTTCCGGTATTGCCCTGGGTCAGCATGGCGCGGGCAAGAGCGAACTTGCCTTTGGCGGTGAGCGGCGGGTCGTTTCGGAAAAAAGTAATTACGGCCGTGGCATCAGTGCGGTCCTGCCACAGCACCGACTCCGCCTTGCGGCGCAACGCGACGATGCCCGGCCAGCTCGGGTTGGCGGCGATGAAGGCCGAATAGCGCGAGATGTCGGCATTGGTGTCGTCGGCGCGCAGGATCAACCATTCGACGAGTTTGCGCGCCACAGGATCTGAAATCGAATTCTCGGCGCTCGTGGCGTCGTCGGTGCGTCCGCGATGCGCCAGGTCGAAAGCCTGCTTCACGGCGGAGATATCCAGAGGCGACGTTGCCGAGCTCGCTGCCATGGCAAAAGCCGGTGCGGGTTTCAACGGCGGCTTGAGGACAGGCCGTCCCGGAATCTGGCCGGGCGTGGCATTGACGCGAATGGCAGCGTTGGGATTTGCGCCGGTAGTGACAGGTCCGTGCGCGGCCGGATTTAAGGCGAGTGGCGCGGCTGCCTTTTTGGCGGCAGATTTTTGCTCGGGCTTGTGCTCGGTGGTCTTCTTGTCGACCGGTTTTTTCTCGGCGGCTTTCTTGTCGGTGGCCTTCTTTTCGGATGCCTTATGATCTTGAGGCTTCTGCTGGGCCGGTTTGGCGGTCGTCAGCGTATCCGGCTTGGCGGCGGGCACAGGTACTGCATCGCCGGCCGCCGCAAAGATGTTGCCCCCCGAGAGGGCGAGGGCGGAAAGTGCGAATAAGAGGCGAAAGGCCTTCACCAGCTCGACCCTCCCTACCGCGGGACCACCGTCTGCGGTTCCGGAGAACCCTCTTCGGCCGGCAAGATTGACAAATCCCTAAATTCCCGGGTGCCAACCTATACTCCCTGTTTTTCACGGCGAAACCGGGGCATCGCACCGCGAAGGGCCTTTTAAGGAGGCCACCAACCCGATATTTATGCTCTACGGTCGGATCCAATGCCGGGAGCGTTCCGCTCGCCAGGATAGCCGCGCCGAGGATCGTATCATGACTGCCAAGACCAAGTTCCGAGGCTCGTTTACCGCGCTTGTCACGCCGTTCAAGAACGGGTCGGTCGACGAGAAAGCGTTTCGCGACCTGGTCGATTGGCAGATTGCTGAAGGTACTAATGGGCTCGTGCCCGTTGGCACCACCGGTGAAAGCCCGACGCTGTCGCATGAAGAGCATCGTCAGGTTGTCGAATGGTGCGTCGATCAGGCGCGGGGACGGGTTCCTGTCGTGGCCGGTGCAGGGTCGAATTCGACCAAGGAAGCCGTCAGCCTCGCGCAGCATGCCGAAAAGGCGGGTGCCGATGCGGTGCTGGTGGTTACGCCCTATTACAACAAGCCGACCCAGGAAGGGCTCTATCAGCACTTCAAGGCGATCAACGATGCGATCGGCATTCCGATCCTGATCTACAATATCCCACCGCGTTCGGTGATCGATATGTCGGTCGATACCATGAAGCGGCTGTACGAGCTGAAGAACATCGCCGGCGTGAAGGACGCAACCGCAAACATGGCGCGGGTGACACAGCAACGCGCGGCGCTGGGCGAGGATTTCAACCAGATGTCCGGCGAGGACATCACCGCGCTCGGCTTCATGGCCCATGGCGGCCACGGCTGCATCTCGGTGACGTCGAATGTGGCGCCGCGGCTGTGTGCCGAGTTCCAGGCGGCGTGCCTGCGCGGCGATTATTCCGCAGCGGTCAAACTGCAGGACAAGCTCGCGCCCTTGCATCTCAACCTGTTTGTCGAAACCAGCCCGGCGCCGGTCAAATACGCGTTGTCGCTGCTCGGCAAGTGTTCCGACACCGTGCGGTTGCCGATGGTGTCGGCGTCCGAGAAGGCGCAGGCTGTCGTCCGCGAGGCGATGGTGCATGCGGGTTTGATAAACTGAAGCCGTCTTAGCGTACTATTCGGCGTTTTTGCTGCCGCCATGGGTGGTCTGGTGGCGGACGATCGGTCAACTCCGGGAGGGCTCAATGCTTGAGGAATTCAAAAAATTTGCGATGCGCGGCAACGTGGTCGATCTTGCCGTGGCCGTGGTGATCGGCGCGGCATTCGGCGCGATCGTCAGCTCGCTGGTCGCCGATATCATCATGCCGATCATCGGTTCCATCATCGGCGGCGTCGATTTCTCCAACTACTTTCTTCCGCTGTCGTCGAAGGTGACGGCGGGTGTGCTGGTTGATGCGAAAAAACAGGGTGCGGTACTAGCTTGGGGTAACTTCCTCACGCTTGTCATCAACTTCATCATCATCGCGTTCGCTCTTTTCCTGGTGGTGAAGGGCATCACCAGCATGAAGAAGGCCGAGCCGCCCGCAGTGCCTCCCGGACCGTCCAAGGAAGAGCAGCTCCTCACGGAAATCCGGGATTTGCTCAAAGCGCGGTAGATTTGGGACGGTATGGCGTCGAAGCCCGAGCGTAAGCCCCGCGTTGTCGCCGACAACCGAAAAGCGCGTTTCAATTACTTCATCGATGAGACCATGGAGGCCGGGCTTGCGCTGACCGGCACCGAGGTGAAATCGCTGCGCCTGGGCAAGGCGACGATCGGCGAGTCCTACGCCGACGCTCGCGGCGGGGAAATTTGGCTGATCAACTCCAATATCCCCGAATACCTGCAAGCCAACCGCTTCAATCACACGCCGAAGCGGCCGCGCAAGCTGCTGCTGCACAAGCGCCAGATCAGCAAGCTTATCGGTGCGGTCGAGCGGGACGGCATGACGCTGGTGCCGCTGAAGCTTTATTTCAACGACCGAGGCCGGGCCAAGGTCGAGCTTGCATTGGCGCGCGGCAAGAAGCTCTACGACAAACGCGACACCCAGAAGAAGCGTTCGTGGGAGCGCGAGCGCGGCCGGCTGCTGCGGCAAAAAGGGTAGGGACTATGTTGCCGACGAAACTCGATCACTGCGTCATCCATGTCACTGACTGGGACCGCTCGAACGCGTTCTACACAACGGTGCTGGGAGCCGAGCTGGTGACGCGGCCGGCGGGTTTCGCCTATCGGTTCGGCGACAAGCAGCTCAACGTCCACGGTCCCGGCGTCAAGCCGGCGGAAGTGGCACGGTTGCCGGTGGCGCCCGGCAACAGCGACCTGTGCTTTGAATGGATCGGACCTATTGCGGACGCGGTCGCTCATCTCGGACACTATGGTATCCGGATCGAAGCTGGTCCGATGCAGCGCTTCGGCGCCAAGGGACCGGGGACTAGCGTTTATTTTCGCGATCCCGACGGTTCGCTGATGGAATTCATGTCTTACGGCGCATGATCCCGAAAAGCTTGCCCTCGGACTTGATCCGTGGGTGGAAGCCGGTTTTCGGATAAGGTCATGCGCAAACTTAAATTGAGAGCAAATTCATGAGCGCGAGAGAGGCCGTGGGCGCCCACGATCCGACCCAACTGCCATCGGATCTGCCGGTACCGAAGGATGACGGGCGCGCCAAGCATCTGCCCGGCGTGCGGCTTCCCGACGTGACATTGCAGGCGACCGACGGCAGCCGCGTCAACCTGTTGAAGCTGAAGGGCCGTACGGTACTCTACATCTACCCGCGCACTGGTGTTCCGGGTGTCGATGCACCGCTGGGCTGGGACGATATTCCGGGCGCGCGCGGCTGCACGCCGCAATCGTGCGGTTTCCGCGATCATTTTGCCGACATGAAGTCGCTAGGCGTATCGCATGTTTACGGCCTGTCGACGCAGGACACCGGCTATCAGCGCGAAGCGGCGGAGCGCTTGCACCTGCCGTTCGCGATCCTGTCCGACGCCGAACTCGACTTCGCCAGCGGCCTGCACCTGCCGCTGTTCATGACCTCGGGAATGACGCTGCTGTCACGGATGGCAATGATCATCGAGGACGGTACGATCGTAAAAGTATTTTATCCGGTGTTTCCGCCGGACAAGAATGCGGAAGAGATCATCGCCTGGTTGCGGGACCGGAGAGCATGATCCCGAAGACACCGGTTTTCGGACAAGATCATGCTCCAACGAAAGTGTTTTTAGCGGAACACTGTACTGGCGGCGAAATGACGGGCCATGAACTCGTTGAAGACCTTGACCTTGGCGGAAAGCTGCTGCCCCGCCGGATAAACCGCATAAATCGTGGCATCGGGAAGCTGATAGTGCGGAAGCACCCGCAGCAGCGTTCCTGAATCGAGGTCCTCGCGGAAAAAGTCGATCGGGCCATAGGCGATGCCGAAGCCGCGCACCGCGGCCGTGCGCAGCACATGCCGATGACTGGTTACGATCGGGCCGCTGACCTTCACCACGCGCTCACCGTCGGAGCCGATAAGATGCCACTCATCGGGGACGTCGACGTAGCTGTAGCTCAGGCAATCGTGCGCAGTGAGGTCTTCGGGTTGTTGCGGCGTGCCGCGCCGTTTCAGGTAGTCGGGCGCTGCGCAGAGCACGCGGCGCGCTGTGTTGAGCTTGCGCACGACCAGACTCGATGACGTGCCGCGTGGCAGGCCGACGCTGATCGCAATGTCGTAACCGGCTTCGATCGGATCGGTAACGTGATCGTTCATGCTCAGATTGACACGCAACTGCGGATATTCAGCGATCAGATCGGTGATCGCCGTCCCGATGTCAGTCAGTCCGAAATTGGTCGGCGCGATGACACGCAATTCGCCGCGCGGTTCGTTGTGCAATTCGCCGGCTGAGCGTTCCGCCTCGTCGAGCTCGGCGAGAATGCGCCGGCATTGGTCGTAGAATCTGCGGCCGGCGTCAGTGACGCTGACCCGCCGCGTGGTGCGGTCGAGTAGCCGGGCGCCGAGCCGCTCCTCGAGCTGCTGCACATGCTTGCTGGTCGCTGCGCGCGACAGCCCGAGCCGTTCGGCGGCCGCCGTGAAGCCGCCGGCCTCGATGACGGTCGTAAAAACACGAGCGTTTTCAAAGCGATCCATAAACGCCGTCCGCATTGTCAACTATTCATGGACAATCTATTTCGGCCGGCCCCAATTATCAAATCCGGCCGCCGCGCTATTAGTGCGGACAATTCACACCAACAGGAGGAAGCCCATGTCGAAATTTGTCGTCGCTCCGCATTTCCGGCTGCATGAATGGGTCGCCGAGGAGAAGGGTTACTTCACCGCCGAAGGTCTCGACTACGAATTTCGCGCGACCATGGATTCGACCAGCGGCAGCGGCCATCACATCGGCAATAAGGTCGGCGCCTATCAGACGCTGGAGGCAGGCCGCACCTGCAACGTCAGCGGCGCGTGTCATTGGACGATGAACGTCGCGGCCTCCAACGGCCACGGCAAGCTTTACCCCGATGCCTATTCGGTTTCGCCCTGCGGCGTGTTCGTCGCGGCGGATTCACCGATCAAAACTCCAGCCGATCTCGCCGGTGTGCCGATCTCGGTCGGCTACCAGTCCGGCAGCCACTACGCGACCATTCAGGGTCTCGACCAGTACCTCAAGTCCGATCAGATCAGCCTTTCGTTCAATGACGGACTTTTGTTCAGCCGCATGGAGCGCCTGGTCGATGGCAAGGTGCCGGCGGCATCGCTGTTCAGCGGCCCGTACTATTTCCTTGAGCAGCTTGGTTTCCGCAAAGTCATCGACACCACCTTCATGATGGCGTCGATGGTGACCGGCACGCCGGATCCGGAAGATGTCCGCAAATACTTCCGCGCGCTGCGCCGCGCTCAGCGCGACATCGACCTGCGGCCGGAGCTGTTCACCCACTACTACAAGAAGGAATTCCCGGAGCGCTTCCACGACCAGATGGATACGCGGCGCTGGGGTCCGGGCGAGCGGCTGGTGTTCGAGCCGTACTCGAAGCAGACCTTCGACGAATTATTCGAGTGGATCGAACAGCACGGCATCTTCCCGCGCAGCGAAATGGGCTCGGGCAATTACGAAACGTCGATCTTTCACTAAGCCAAAGCCGGTTACGCCTTTGCATCGAGGTGTTTGCGGATCGCCGCAAACACCTCGTGAAACATTTTTGGGGTCAGCACACCGGTATTCGTGTTGTAGCGGGAGCAATGGTAACTATCGAACAGCGTCCACGTATCCATTGCGTGGGCCCGGCCGTGACCGAAAGGGAATTCGGCGCGCCGCTTGCCGCAGGCCGAGACGAATGACTCGTGGGCGATGCGTCCGAGCGCGACCACGGCGCGCAGCTTCGGCATCTCCTTAACGGTCGCGGTGAGGAATTCGCGGCATGTGGTGATTTCCAGCGGTGTCGGCTTGTTCTCCGGCGGCACGCAGCGCACCGCGTTGGAGATGCGGCAATCGACCAGTTCCAGAGTGTCGTCGGGGCGCGCCTGATATTCGCCCCTGGCAAATCCGAATTTCAGCAACGTGTCGTAGAGCAGGTCGCCCGCATAGTCGCCGGTGAATGGCCGTCCGGTGCGGTTAGCGCCGCGCAACCCCGGCGCGAGGCCGACGATCAGCAACTGTGCGTCCGCTGCACCGAACGAGTTCGACCGGCGCATTGAACCATTGCGGTTCCTGCTTTCGCCAGGTTTCGCGAAAGGCGACGAGGCGAGGGCAGCGCGGACAGTTGCGGCCGGGCATTCCGCTCGGGCGCGCCAGGCTAGGCAAACCCATGGCGGGAAAATCCCTTAGCGTAATCAGTCGTCTTCGAATTCGTCTTCAGCTTCCGCGTCAAGCCGCGGGGCGGTCGCGGCACGCTGCAGGAATTGCGGCGTGTGCTGCCGTGGCTCGCGTCCTTCGCGCGGCTCGCGAGGCTCCCGCATCGGGCGCTCGGAAGGATCGCGGCCAACCTTGGACTGCAACTCGACGATGTCCACGAATTGATCGCATTGGCGGCGCAACTCGTCGGCAACCATCGGCGGCTGGGTCGAGATCGTGGAAACGACGATGACTCGGACGCCGCGCCGCTGCACGGCTTCGACCAGCGAGCGAAAGTCGCCGTCGCCGGAGAACAGCACCATCTGGTCGATATGCGGGGCAAGCTCCATGGCATCGACAGCAAGCTCGATGTCCATGTTGCCTTTGACCTTGCGCCGGCCGGTCTGGTCGACGAATTCCTTGGTCGCCTTGGTGACGACGGTGTAGCCGTTGTAATCGAGCCAATCGATCAATGGCCGGATCGACGAATACTCCTGATCCTCGATCACGGCGGTGTAATAAAATGCCCGCACCAGATAGCCGCGCGACTGAAATTCGCGCAGCAATCGCTTGTAATCGATGTCGAAGCCGAGCGATTTGGCGGTGGCATAGAGATTGGCGCCGTCGATAAAAAGCGCGATTTTTTCGGTTTGTGTCGACATGAGGTCTCTCGTGACTGCTTCGCGTTATGAAACCGGATAAGCCAATGCTTTCGACGTGTCCGGCGGGATTTAAATCAGTTTGTCGCCAGTGGGAGCGTTCAGCGGATGGAGTACGATCGCACGGGCAAATAGCTAAAGAAAACTTGCGCGAAGACCGTGGCGAAAATACTGCGGCACGCCGCCACGGCGAATCCAGAAAATAAAATTCGGAACTCCGCGAAAATACGCTCCTCGAATTTGGGGTAACAGAGCGTCGGGGGCCCGCCAAGTGAAAATTGCCCGGGTGCAATTTGCCCTTGAACTTCGCCGTCCGGGACTGTACTTAAGCCCCAGATTTTTAATGGACATTTCCCGCCTTTGGAGCAGGGAACAGGTCCAGAACCCCTCAGGAGCCTATAATCCATGGCCCGTGTCACCGTCGAAGATTGCATTGACAAGGTCGAGAACAGGTTTGACCTGGTTCTCCTGGCCAGCCACCGTGCCCGTACTATCTCGTCCGGCAGCCAAATCACCGTCGAGCGGGATAACGACAAGAACCCGGTCGTCGCGTTGCGCGAAATCGCCGAAACAGCGGTATCGCCGGAAGATCTCAAGGAAGAGCTGGTCCACTCCCTGCAGAAATACGTCGAAGTCGATGAGCCTGAGCCGGATGCGGTGCCGCTGATCGGGGCGCCCGGGACGGGCGCCGATGCCGACGATACTGACGTCACGACCGACCGCATGAGCGAGGAAGAGCTGCTCAAGGGTCTGGAGGGTCTGACGCCTCCGGAGGCCCAGCCCGAGCCCGACGTCGGCGACGACGAAGAGTAAGGCCCTGGCCGCTCCGGCGGCTGTTAACCAGAATTTGGCATCCGGCAAGCGACGCTGATCGCTGCAAAGGCCCTGATTTGCAGGGACTTGCCGTTTTGCGCGCCTTGTGGCGCAGGCGAAACGCCATGATATCCTTGTGAATGCGCGTTCGCCGACTCTCGTTGGCGGTGCGAGGACCTAGGATCGCCAAGAGACTGGCAAGAGACCCGCCGATGGCGCGTTCGCCAATCGACCTGCCGCGGATGCAGAACCAGCCCCGACCCCGGGTGCCGGTCGCGCGCGGCCCTAACCTGGTCCCGAAAATAGCCGAAGAGGTCGCACCGAAGCCGCGCAAGCCGCGGATGATGCGGCAATACGAGCTGGTCGACCGCGTCAAGCAATACAACCCGGCGGCGAACGAGGAACTGCTCAACCGTGCCTATGTCTACGCCATGAAGGCGCACGGCGAGCAGCAGCGCGACTCCGGCGATCCGTATTTCTCGCATCCGCTCGAAGTGGCGGCGATCCTCACCGACCTGAAGCTCGACGACGCCACCATCGCGGCGGCGCTGCTGCACGACACGATCGAGGATACCGACGCCACCCGCGCCGAGATCGATCGCGTGTTCGGCCACGACATCGGGCGGCTGGTCGATGGCCTGACCAAATTGAAGCGGTTGGATCTCGTCTCGAGGGAAGCCAAGCAGGCCGAGAACCTGCGCAAGCTTCTGCTGGCGATTGCCGACGACGTGCGCGTGCTGCTGATCAAGCTTGCCGACCGGTTGCACAATATGCGCACGCTGGCGTTCCGGCCACCGGAGGCGCGCCGCCGCACCGCCGAGGAGACGCTCGATATCTATGCGCCGCTCGCCGCGCGGATGGGCATGCATGCGATGCGCGAGGAGCTCGAGGATCTGGCATTCCGTGAGCTGAACCCCGAAGCGCATAAAGTGATCACCGAGCGGCTCGAGGCGCTGGCGGAGCGGTCCAGCGGCTGGATCAGCGAGATCGAGGAGCAGCTCACAAGAAAGCTCGGCGACCGCGGCATCAACGTCAAAGTGCTGGGCCGCCGCAAGCGCCCGTACTCGATCTGGCGCAAGATGGAGCGCAAGGCTGTCGGTTTCGAGCAGCTCTCGGATATTTTCGGCTTCCGCGTCGTCGTCCGCACCATCGCGGAGTGTTATCAGGCGCTCGGTATCGTCCACACCTCGTGGCCGGTCGTGCCGGGCCGTTTCAAGGATTACATTTCGACGCCGAAGCAGAACGACTACCGCTCGATCCACACCACGGTGATCGGGCCCGGCAAGCAACGCGTCGAACTGCAAATCCGCACCCGCGACATGGCGCAGATCGCCGAATACGGCATCGCCGCACACGCACTTTACAAGGACGGCGTCGGCTCGCCGACCGAAATGCTGTCACGCGAGTTCGAACGCGTATGCGTGGCTGCGCCGCACCATCGAGCTGCTGGCGGAAGGCTCCAATCCGGAAGAGTTCCTCGAGCACACCAAGCTCGAGCTGTTCCAGGACCAGGTGTTTGCTTTCACGCCGAAGGGCAAGCTGATCGCTTTGCCGCGCGGCGCGACGCCGATCGATTTCGCCTACGCCGTGCACACCGACGTCGGCAACATGGCGATTGGCGCCAAGATCAACGGCAAGATCGGGCCGCTCAGTTCAGCGCTGCAAAACGGCGACGAGGTGCAGATCCTCACCTCCAAGGCGCAGACCGCACCGCCGGCGGCGTGGGAATTGATCGTGGTGACCGGCAAGGCGCGCGCTGCGATCCGCCGCGCCACGCGCGAAGCGGTGCGCAGCCAGTATTCGGAGTTCGGCCGGCGCATCGTGGAGCGGCTCTGCCAGCGCGCGAAGTTCGAATATTCCGATGAGAAGCTCGAAGGCGCCCTGCATCGGCTGGCGCGCGCGTCGATCGACGATGTGTTTTCGGCGGTCGGCCGCAGCGAGATGCGGGCCTCCGACGTCGTGCGGGCGATGTACCCCGATTACAAGGACGAGCGTGTCGCGCCGGTCGCACCGAAGGAGGAGAGCGGCTGGTTTGGCCTCACCTGGGGCAAGGCGATGAAGTTCAAGCTGCCCGGCGGCGGCGAAAACGGCGCCGCCATTCCGATCCGTGGCATCAATACCGATTTGCCGGTGAGTTTTGCGCCGAATGGCGGCGCGGTGCCCGGCGACCGTATCGTCGGCATCATGACGCCGGGCGAGGGGATCACGATCTATCCGATCCAGTCAGAGGCGCTAAAGCAGTTCGAGGATGAGCCCGAGCGATGGCTCGACGTGCGGTGGGATATCGACGACGCGGCGCCGCAACGCTTCCCGGCGCAGCTTGAGGTGAAATCGGTCAATGAGCCCGGCACGCTGGCGCAGATCACCCAGGTGATCGCCGAGCATGACGGCAATATCGATAACATCCGCATGGTCCGGCAGTCGCCGGATTTCACCGACCTGACTATCGATCTTGCGGTCTATAATCTCAAACACCTCACGTCGATCATTTCGCAATTGCGCGCAAAGAAAGTGGTCGCCAGCGCCGAGCGCGTGAGCGGTTAGGCCGCCGCAGGAGCGGCAGAATCACATGGCTGCGAATTCACCGATACGTCTTGGCGTCAATATCGATCACGTCGCGACCGTGCGGAACGCGCGCGGCGGTCGCCATCCCGATCCGGTCAAGGCGGCGGAGATCGCGATAGCCGCAGGCGCCGACGGCATCACGGCGCATCTGCGCGAAGATCGCCGCCACATCGTCGATGACGACATCGCGCGGCTGAAAGAGCGTCTTACCAAGCCGCTCAACATGGAAATGGCGGCGACCGATGAGATGGTGACAATCGCGCGCAAAGTGCGCCCGCATGCCGTCTGCATCGTTCCGGAGCGGCGGCAGGAGCGCACCACCGAAGGTGGGCTCGACGCCGCCGGGCAACGCGAGAACCTGCGTCCCGCGGTGGCAGCGCTGGCCGAGTCCGGTATCCGCGTGTCGCTGTTCATCGCTGCCGAGCCGGCGCAGATCGAAGCCGCCGTCGCGCTCCGCGCTCCGGTGATCGAGATTCATACCGGCGCATGGTGCGATGCGCTCGCCGCGGGTAATGCGGCTGCAGCCGCGGCCGAATTCGACCGTATCGCGCGCGGGGCAACATTTGCGAGGAATGCCGGCCTCGAAGTCCATGCCGGCCATGGGCTCGACTACGTCACCGCGCAAAAGATTGCCGCTTTGCCGGAAATCGCCGAACTGAACATCGGGCACTTCATGATCGGCGAGGCGATCTTCGACGGGCTTGAATCCGTGGTGCGCGCGATGCGCGCGGCGATGGATCGTGGCCGCCGCGGCGGAAGCGCGTCATGATCCTCGGCATCGGTTCCGACATCTGCGATGCACGCCGTATCGCCAAGGTGATCGAGCGCCACGGTGACCGATTTACGCACCGGGTTTTCACCGACACCGAACGGAAACTGGCGGACCGGCGGCGCAACCGTGTCGAGACCTACGCCAAGCGCTTTGCCGCCAAGGAGGCGTGTGCGAAAGCGCTCGGCACCGGGCTACGTGCTGGCGTGTGGTGGCGTGACATGGGCGTTGTCAATCTGCCATCCGGCCGTCCGACGATCGAACTCACCGGCGGCGCCAAGCGCAGGCTGCAAAAGATCACGCCCGCCGGCTACGAGGCGCGCATCGACCTCACGATCACCGATGAGGGGCCGATGGCGCATGCTTTCGTGGTCATTTCTGCGGTCGCTGTGGCCGCTGCTTGATGGTGCCGGATAGCTGCGATGAAAAATTCGTCATGTTCCAAGCGCTGCTTGCAAGCGTCTGTAATTACTAGGCAATTACGGATGGTGGAGTCCGCGGCGAATTTCCCCGTGCAATTGCGCGTGCGGGACTCAGGGGCTACAAGGTCGCAGGGCGGGGCGCCGACCGCGGGACGAGGCCGATGAGCGTGCAGACTGGAACCAAGAAGAAAGAGAGCGGCTGGGCAGAGACAGTCCGCGTCGTATTCCACGCTCTCATTATCGCTCTGGTTATCCGCACCTTCCTGTTTCAGCCGTTCAACATTCCGTCCGGCTCGATGATTCCGACGCTTCTGGTCGGCGATTATCTGTTCGTGTCGAAATATTCCTACGGTTATACCCACTACTCATTCCCGTTTTCGCCGTCGATCTTCTCCGGCCGCATCATGAATTCCGATCTGCACCGCGGCGACGTCGTGGTGTTCCGCCTGCCGAAGGACGACTCGATCGACTACATCAAGCGCGTCACCGGGCTGCCCGGCGACAAGATCCAGATGATCGATGGCGTACTCAACATCAACGGTGAGCCGGTCAAGCGCGATCGCATCGAAGATTTCATCACTGACGACGATGGCGTCGTGCAGCGCGTCAAGCAATTTCGCGAGACGATGCCAAACGGCGTCAGCTACAACACGCTCGATCTCACCGACAACGGCTTTTACGACAATACTCCGGTCTACACGGTGCCGCCCGGCCATTACTTCATGATGGGCGACAATCGCGATAACTCGACCGACAGCCGCGTGCTCAGCCAGGTCGGCTACGTTCCTTATGAAAACATCATCGGCCGTGCGCAGATCATTTTCTTCTCGATCAAGGACGGCACCCACGCCTGGGAGATCTGGCGCTGGCCGTGGGATGTGCGCTGGAACCGGTTGTTCACCCTGGTCAGATGAGTCGACGGGCCAAACGCACGCCGGCCGCACCGCGCCGGGAAACTGCAACCGAAGAGCCCGCCGCAGCTCCACCATCGCAAACCGTAGAGCCGCCGCCGAAACAAAGAGTCGCGTCGCCGGCGCCGCGGCAATGGGCTTGAACAGCGCATCGGCTATCACTTCAAGGATGTGACGCTGCGCGACGCTGCGCTGACGCATGTCTCCGCGCTTAAAGGCTCGCGCAATCGTACGTCGTCCTACCAGCGCCTGGAATTTCTCGGCGACCATGTGCTCGGTTTGGTGATCTCCGATCTGCTGTACCGGTCGTTTCCGAAGGCTGACGAAGGCGAGCTGTCGCGACGGCTTGCCGATCTGGTGCGCAAGGAAACCTGTGCCGAGATAGCGGTCTCGATCGACCTTGGCGTGGCGATCTACCTCGGCTCATCGGAAGCCGGTTCCGGCGGACGCAAGCGGCCGACCATTCTCGCCGACGTCTGCGAGTCGCTGATCGGTGCGGTTTATCTCGACGGCGGCTATAAGGCGGCGGAAGCTCTGGTCGAAAAGCTTTGGAAGGCGCGTATGCTGGCGACCGCGCAGCCGCTACGCGATCCCAAGACCGTATTGCAGGAGTGGGCCCAGGGGCGCGGCTTACCGACGCCGGTCTATCAGGAAGTGGGCCGCAGCGGCCCGGACCATAGCCCGGTATTTCGCGTTGAGGTGCGGTTGCCAAACTTTGCACCGGCGGAAGGTTCCGCGCGCTCCAAGCGTGCCGCCGAACAATTGGCGGCAGCGGCGTTGCTGACGCGCGAACGCGTGAAAGTGAAGAAGTGACAGTTGACGGGAACGCTGAACCGGCCGAACGACGCTGCGGTTTTGTGGCGCTGATCGGCGCGCCAAACGTCGGAAAATCGACGCTGACCAATGCACTGGTCGGCTCGAAAGTCTCGATCGTCACGCCGAAGGTGCAGACGACGCGCGCACTGATGCGCGGCATTGTCATGGCCGGCGCCGCGCAAATCATTCTCGTCGATACACCGGGGATTTTTGCGCCGCGGCGGCGGCTCGACCGCGCCATGGTCGGAACGGCATGGGGCAGTGCGCAGGACGCGGACATCGTCGCGTTTCTGGTCGATGCCAAAAAAGGACTTTCCGAGGAAGACGAGGCGATCCTGAAAACGCTGGGCGAAATCCGGCCAATGAAGGTGCTGGTGCTCAACAAGGTCGATCTTGCCGGCAAGCCGGCATTGCTGACGCTCGCCGAGAAGCTCAATGCGCAAGTTCGGTTTGAGGCGACCTTCATGATCTCGGCGCTATCGGGCGATGGCGTTGCCGACCTGAAAGATTTTCTCGCCGCGCACGTGCCGGCCGGACCGTGGCTCTATCCGGAAGACCAGATTTCGGATGCGCCGATGCGCCATCTCGCCGCCGAAATCACCCGCGAAAAGCTGTTTCTGCGGCTGCATCAGGAACTGCCTTATCAGTCGACGGTCGAGACCGAGGTCTGGAAAGAGCTGCGGGACGGTGCCGTCCGCATCGAGCAGACGATTTATGTCGAGCGTGAGAGCCAGCGCAAAATCGTGCTCGGCAAGGGCGGCCAGACGATCAAGGCAATCGGGGCCGCGGCGCGGAAGGACATCGCCGAGGCGGTTGAGCAGCCTGTCCATCTGTTCCTGTTCGTGAAAGTGCGCGAAGGCTGGGGCGATGACCCGGAGCGCTATCGGGAAATGGGTCTGGAGTTCCCGAAGAAATAAGACGACGAGCTATTCGCCACTCGCCATTGCAATCCAATCGGGCCTAAATACACGCCATGCAATGGACCGACGAAGGCATCGTGCTCGGCGTCAAGCGGCATGGCGAGACCAGCGTCATCCTTGAATTGATGACGGCCGAGCGCGGGCGGCATCTCGGGCTGGTGCGCGGGGGAGCCGGTACGCGGCTGCGCGGATTGCTCCAGCCAGGCAATTCGCTGCGGGCGACATGGCGGGCGCGGCTCGACGAGCATCTTGGGCTCTACACCGTCGAAAGCCTCAATTTGCGCGCTGCAATGTTTCTATCGGCGGCGTACGCGGTGCACGGCGTGACGCATCTCGCCGGATTATGCCGGTTGCTGGCCGAGCGCGAGGCACATGCCGGCATTTACGGCGAGCTGAACGTGATCCTCGACAGCATCGACGACCCGCGGCAGTTCGCGCCGCTCATAGCGCGCTTCGAGCTCGACTTCCTTGCCGAGCTCGGCTTCGGGCTGGACCTGTCGTCCTGCGCGGCAACGGGAACGACTGAAGAACTCATTTACGTGTCGCCGCGCTCCGGCCGCGCCGTGTCGCGCGCGGCCGGCGAAGCCTATCGCGACAAGCTCCTGCCGCTGCCGGCGTTTCTGCACGATGACGCCGAGCCGATCGCCAATGATGCGCTCATGGCAGCATTTGCACTGACCGGCTTCTTTCTCGATCGCCACGCTTTTGCGCCGCGCGGCCTAGCGGTGCCGGAAGCGCGCGGGCATTTCGTCAACGCGATCAGCCGTACCTTAAACGTGCCGGCTACCACCGGTTAGGCAGGCAGCCACAGTGGCGGTAGCCGTAAGGGTCGTGCCAGCAGTCGTAGTGATATTCGGTCGGGCAGGCGGGGATGTAGTTGTATCCGGTGCCAAAGCCCATTCCGTAGCCGTAATTGCCGTACGAATTGTCCGCCACAAACCGCGTGAGCGGGATGGCGTTCGGCGGCGTGTCGAGGCCGGGTGCAGCCGCTGACGGAACCGCCGCAGCGGCGAGTAGCAGCATGGCAATGAGCATTTTTCGCATAGGCGGCTCCAGCGACGAACTCATTCAGTTTCGCAGAATTTTACCGCAAGGTGTTGCGATGCAAGGAAGAAAAATGCCACTGCGGCGGCCGCATTCGTCCCTTGTTCAGAGGCGGCAACCGCGCTAGCGCTACCCGCATATGAACAAGAAAGTGATTCCCCCGAACCCTGACGGGGTGCAGGAAATCGCGCTGCGCGAGGCGCTCGAGGAGCGGTACCTCGCCTATGCGTTGTCGACCATCATGCATCGCGCGCTGCCCGATGCGCGCGATGGGTTAAAGCCGGTGCACCGCCGCATCCTCTACGGCATGCGGCTGCTGCGTCTCGATCCAGGCGGCACCTTCAAGAAATCGGCAAAGATTGTCGGCGACGTGATGGGTAATTTCCATCCGCACGGCGATCAGGCGATCTATGACGCGCTGGTGCGGCTCGCGCAGGATTTCTCCTCGCGCTATCCGCTGGTCGACGGCCAGGGCAATTTCGGCAATGTCGATGGCGATAACGCCGCCGCCTATCGCTACACCGAAGCGCGATTGACGGAAGCCGCGCGGCTTCTGATCGACGGCATCGACGAAGACGCCGTCGATTTCCGCCCAAGTTATGACGGCACGACGCAGGAACCGGTGGTACTGCCGGCGGCGTTTCCGAACCTGCTGGCCAACGGCTCGCAAGGCATCGCGGTCGGCATGGCGACGGCGATCCCGCCGCACAATATCGCCGAACTCTGCGAGGCCGCGCTCTACCTGATCGAACAGCCGAATGCGCGCAGCCGCACCTTGCTGAAATACGTGCAGGGCCCGGATTTTCCGACCGGCGGCATCGTTGTCGACTCCGCCGAGACGATCGCCGAGGCTTACACGACCGGGCGCGGCTCGTTCCGGGTGCGGGCGCGCTGGACCACCGAAGATACCGGCCGCGGCACGTATCTGGTCGTGGTCACCGAGATTCCCTATCAGGTGCAGAAGATGCGGCTGGTCGAGCGCATCGCCGAACTGATGAACGAAAAGAAGCTGCCGTTCCTTGCCGACATGCGCGACGAGTCGGCGGAAGACGTGCGGCTGGTATTCGAGCCGCGTTCGCGTTCGGTCGATCCGGCGCTGCTGATGGAGAGCCTGTTCAAGCTTACCGAGCTTGAGAACCGCGTGCCGTTGAACATGAACGTGCTGATCCGCGGCCGCATCCCGAAGGTGGTTGGGCTTGCCGAGGCGCTTACCGAATGGCTGACCCATCGCCGCGATGTGCTGCTGCGGCGTTCGCGCTATCGCCTGGCGCAGATCGAGCACCGGATCGAAGTCCTTGGCGGCTATCTCGTCGCTTATCTCAACCTCGACAAGGTCATCAAGATCATCCGCACGCAGGATGAGCCGAAGCCGGTGTTGATGAAGACCTTCAAGCTGACCGACGTCCAGGCCGACGCCATCCTCAACATGCGGCTGCGCAATTTGCGCAAGCTTGAAGAGATGGAAATCCGGCAGGAGGACAAGGACCTTCGCGTCGAAAAGAAATCGCTTGAAGAGCTGCTGCGTTCGGAAAAGCAGCAATGGAAGCGGATCGGCGAGCAGGTTCGCGAAGTGCGCGACACCTTCGGGCCGAAAACGAAGCTGGGCAAGCGCCGGACCACCTTCGCCGAGGCGCCGGAGCATGACGAGGCGGCGATCGAAGAGGCGCTGGTCGAGCGCGAGCCGGTTACCGTCGTGGTGTCTGAGAAAGGCTGGATCCGCGCGCTGCGCGGTCAGACTTCCGACCTTTCCAGCCTCGCGTTCAAGACCGACGATGGCTTCAAACTGGCGTTTTTCGCGGAAACGACATCGAAGCTGCTGGTGTTCGCCACCAATGGCCGCTTCTACACCATCGATGCGTCGAAGCTGCCGGGCGGCCGCGGCCATGGCGAGCCGATCCGGCTGTACGCCGATATGGAGCAGGCCGACATCGTGACCGTGTTCCGCTACCAGGGCGGCCGGAAAATACTGGTCGCGAGCAAATCGGGCAGGGGCTTCGTGGTGCCGGAAGACGAGTGCCTCGGCAATACCCGCAAGGGCAAGCAGGTGCTCAACGTCAAACCGCCGGATGAGGCGCGGGCGCTGGCGCCGGTCGAGGGCGAGTTCGCCGCCGCGATCGGCGACAACCGCAAGATGGTCATTTTCGGGATCGATCAGGTGCCGGAGATGACGCGCGGGCGCGGCGTGCGCTTGCAGCGCCACAAAGACGGCGGCTTGTCCGACATCAAGACTTTCGAGGTGGAGAAGGGTCTGAGCTGGATCAATTCCGCGGGCCGCACCTTCAATCTGACGCTCAAGGAGCTGTCGGACTGGCGCGGCAACCGCGCCGATGCCGGCCGCCTGGCGCCGAAGGGTTTCCCGAAGAACAACAAGTTCGACGACGCGCCGATGAAGGGCAAGACAAACGACAAGGCAAGCGACAAGACGAACGGCGAGTAGCGACCGTCCTGTATTTGCTTCTTATAACTCGACGCGCGCCCAGCCGTCCGGCATCAGCCGCTCCTGCGGCAGGAAGCGGCATTTGTAGTCCATCTTGCGCGAGCCCTCGACCCAATAGCCGAGATAGACGTAGGAAAGCCCCATGCGTTGCGCGCGCGCAATGTGGTCGAGCACCATCAGCGTGCCGAGCGAACGCGTCGCTTCGTCGGGCTCGAAGCACGAATAGACCATCGACAGCCCGTCGCCGAGCACGTCGGTGAGCGCCACCGCGACAAGATCGCCGGCGTGGCGCTTGACGCCATTGCCGCCGGCCTCGCGCCGCCGGTATTCGATGATCCGGGTTTCGATATGGCTGTCCTCGACCATCATGGCGTAGTCGAGCACGGTCATGTCGGCCATGCCGCCGTCGCGGTGGCGTAAATCGAGATAGGCGCGGAAAATCGAATACTGCTCCGAGGTCGGCACCGCGACCCGCATCTCGGCCGCAATGTCGGCGTTGCGCCTGGCGATCCGGCGCATGGCGCGGTTCGGGCGGAAGTCGTCGACGACAACGCGCACCGAAACACAGGCGCGGCAACCTTCGCAGGCCGGCCGGTAGGCGATCGACTGGCTGCGGCGGAAACCGCCGTGGGTCAGGATGTTGTTGAGTTCGCCGGCGCGCTCGCCGACCAGATGGGTAAAGACCTTCCGCTCCTCCTTGCCGCCGAGATAGGGGCAGGGCGACGGGGCGGTCAAGTAGAACTGCGGCGTATCGCGGGAATGCTGGGTCACTGGTCCTTCGGCATTGAATCGCGGCTGGTGTGCGACTCCAGCCAGCGCACAGGATCGCCCGAGACTGCCCGTCCGTCAAAGCCCAAAATCAGTGAATATTTCACAGGTTATTCCGCCTTGAGGCCGGTGGCGGCTATCAACTGGCCCCACTTCTTGTAGTCGGCCGCGATGATGCGGCGCATCTCGGCGGGAGTGTTCGAGCTGGGTTCCAGACCGCCGGCCTGCAGAATCTTTCCGGCATCCGGGTTCGCCATGATCTTTGCGATTTCGGTATTGAGCTTCGCGATCCGGTCGTCCGGCGTACCGCGCGGCGCAAATATCGCAAGCCACGAGCTGGCGCTGAAATTGGGCACGCCGGCTTCGCGAAGCGTTGGGATGTCGGGCATGGTGCGGGCGCGCTCGGGCTCGGTGATGCCGATGGCGACCGCCTGCTTGTTGGCGATCATCGGCATGATCGCCGCGGTGTCGAGCATGCCAACCGGCACTTCTCCCGCCGCGATCGCGGTCGCTACCGTCGCGCCGCCTTTATAGGGCACGGCCTGCATCGTTATGCCGAGCTCGTGCTTGAGCAGTTCGGCGGTGAAATAGGCAAACGAGCCGATATAGGACACACCATAATTCAGCGGCTTTGCTTTCGCGGCGGCGACAAGATCGGCAATCGAGGCGATACCGGCTTTCGGATTGGCCGCGAGAATGATCGGACTGTCGACCACCTTGCCGATCGGGACGAGGTCGGTGAGCGGATCGTAATTGACCTTGGTCAGCTGGGGATTCACCGTGACCGGGCTGTCCGAAAGGATGATCAGCGTGTGGCCGTCGGGATCGCTGCGCATCAGGTCTTCGATGCCGATGACCCCGTTGGCGCCAGGTCTGTTTTCGACGATGACGGCCTGGCCGACGCTCTCCTGCAATCCTTTGGCGATAACACGTGCCGTCAGATCGATGCTGCCCCCGGGCGCATAAGGCACGATGATGCGGATCGTCTTGTTGGGGAACGTCTCGGCGTGCGCAGGCGCAGCGATTGCCGCGGCTGCGAGCAATCCGATCAGCCATTTTTTCAGCAATCTACCCGGCATGTCACAGCATCACCCGATGCCGCGCTGCCGTCAAAGCCCCAAATCAGCGCACGCGGCGCGGCGCTAACGCGGCGGCGCGGGCCGGATTGTTGATCAGGACGGTGCCGACCAGCATGTCGTGCAGCAGCCGCTTGCGGCCATTGAACAGGCCGATGACGAGAATGAACGGCGTCAACACGCTGACGCTGATCCAGAACACCACCGCGTGCACCGCGCCGAGCAGGAAATACATCGGACCGCCGTACCAGGTGCGCATTTCCAGTTCCATGGCGCGCATCCCCAAGGTGGCCGATGCGCCGCTGCCGAGCGTGTAGCCGTAGTAGAATAGCGCCCAGATCACCGAGGCTGGCGACAATAGCCAGAACAGCGCCCAGCCGAGACCGAGCGTGATCAGGCCGAATACGAAAATACCGATCGAGGCCACGATCAGCGGAATGGCCAGCACGATGAGATCGATGATGAAAGCAACGAGCCGTCGGAACAGCACGCCCTGAAACAATTCCGGATTTGCGGCCGGATCGTAGGCGTGCGGCTTGGCGTCGAACGAAACGCCGATCTGGGAGGGGCTGGAATTCGTCATGGTCGGGCCTCAAATTGCGATGGCCCCCCAAATGGGGGAACATAGTGGCTAAAGCAAGAGGCGTTAAGCCAAAGGGCGCGAACGATGGTGACGCTTGCCGATATCGAGGCGGCCCGGCGCGTGATCGACGGTCACGTGTTGCGCACGCCGCTGCTGGCAGCGCCGCAACTGTCGGCACTGACGGGTGCGGAGGTATTCGTCAAATACGAAAACTTGCAAGTCACCAATTCATTCAAGGAGCGCGGCGCCTGCGTGAAGCTCACGGCGCTCTCCGCCGATGAGCGCCGCCGCGGCGTCATTGCCATGTCGGCTGGTAACCACGCACAGGCGGTGGCCTATCACGCCCGCCGTCTTGGTATCCCTGCAACCATTGTGATGCCGGTGATGACGCCGTTCGTGAAGGTTCACGCCACCGAGGCATTGGGCGCGAACGTGGTGCTCGATGGTGAGACGCTGACGGAAGCGCAGCGGCGCGCGGAGACAATCGCCGCCGGGCGCAACCTGGTCTGGGTGCATCCTTATGACGACCCGCACATCATCGCCGGGCAGGGCACCATCGCGCTCGAAATGCTCGAAGATGTGCCGGATCTCGATACCCTTGTCATACCGATCGGCGGCGGCGGGCTGATCGCCGGCAGCGCCATCGCCGCCCGCGCCAGGAAACCATCGATTGAAATCGTCGGCGTCGAATGTGCGCTCTATCCGTCGATGTGGAACGCTGTTCACAACGGCAATCTGCCATGCGGCGGCGCGACACTCGCCGAAGGTATCGCGGTGAAGAATGTCGGCGCGCTGACCTTGCCGCTGGTGCGCGAGCTGGTCAGCGACATTATTCTGGTCGAGGAGCCGCTGCTGGAGCGGGCGGTCAACGCCTTCGTCACCTTGCAAAAGGCGATGGCGGAAGGCGCCGGCGCGGCAGGGCTTGCCGCCATGATGGCGAAGCCTGAAGCCTTTGCCGGCCGCAAGGTCGGGCTGATCCTGTGCGGCGGCAATATCGATCCGCGCATTCTGGCTTCAATCATGGTGCGCGAACTGGAACGGGCCGACCGCATCGTCTCGTTCCGTCTCACCATTCCCGATCGCCCCGGCATTCTCGGCCAGATCGCGGGCCGGCTCGGCGAGCTCGGCGCCAATATCCTCGGCGTCGATCATCACCGGCTGTTTCTCGACGTGCCGGCCAAAGGCGCCAAGCTCGACGTTACCATCGAGACGCGCGACGGCACCCATGCCGAGCAGATCTTCCGCGCGCTCAAGGACGAAGGCTATCGCCCGGTGCGGATCGAGAGCGGCGCCGCTTTGCGGTGACGCTTTGCAGTGACTGGGCGCGCCTCTTTTCCATGCGTCGAATATGTCATAAAGCCTGACAAAGGCTGCGCCGCGGGGGGATTCTAAAATGCGACTGAAGCTTGCGATTTGCGCGTCATTCATTGCCATCGCAACGTGTGCGGCCGCGCCGTGTCACGCGCAGACTATCTCGGCTGCCGATCAGGACGAGGCGCGGATTCAAGACATTATTACAGCGAGCCATATTCTGACCAACGAAGGCATCCTCGACAGCTTCGGCCATGTCAGCGCCCGCTCGGTCAAAAATCCCGATCGCTTCTTCATGCCGCGCGCCATGCCGCCGTCGCTGGTGTCACGCGCCGACATCGTCGAGGTCGGGCTTGATTGCAAGCCCGTTGACCCGAATGCGCCCCGCTTGAACGGCGAGCGTTATATCCATTGCGAAATATACAAGGCGCGCGGCGACGTGCAGTCGGTGATCCACAGCCACGATCTCGCCGTGATCCCGTTCGGCGTTGCCGGAATCTCGCTCAAGCCGGTGGTCGCCCAGGCCGGCTTTCTGCCGCCGGAAACGCCGCTGTTCGAAGTGCGCGACGCCAACAAGGATGATGCCAACAAGGAACTGGAGAAGCGCGGCATGCTGGTGATCAATGCCGGTCTCGGCGATGCGCTGGCGGCAAAACTCGGCGCCAATCCCGTCGTGCTGATGCGCGGCCACGGCGAAACGGTGGTCGGACGTTCGGTGCGGGAAGCGACGGTGCGCACGCTCTACACCCACATCGACGCGCAGGCGCAAAGCGCGGCTTTGGCGCTCAGTCCGAACATCACCGTCATGGATGCTGCCGAACTTGCGTTCAATGCCACCGAGAATTTCGACGCCGATCGGCCATGGCAGAACTATCTGCAACGGCTGCCTGCCGGCCGTTGAATTTGTAGAAAACAATTTGCGGAAAACAAAAAGACAGCCGGGCAGCAAGGGGAGGATTATGCGCAATTTTGCAATTGCACTGGCGGGTGTTCTGGTTTGTAGCGCGGCGCCTGTGCTCGCCGAATATCCCGATCATCCGATCGAGATCGTTGTGCCGTACACGCCCGGCGGTACGGTCGATCTGCTGGCGCGGGCGCTCGCTCCGCGGCTGACCGCGGCTTTGGGGCAGCCGGTGGTGATCCTCAATCGTCCAGGCGCCGGCGGCAGCGTCGGCGCCGACTTTGTCGCCAAGGCCGCGCCTGATGGCTACACGCTGTTCATATCGACCAACTCGCCGCTCACCACCAACCTCGCGCTGTACCCGTCGCTTGGTTACGATCCGCTGCGCGATTTCGAGCCGATCATTCTGGCCGGCGAAAACGCGCTGGTCCTGGCCGCGAACCCGAAGCTGCCGGTGAAGAACTCTGAAAGAGCTGATCGCGCTCGCCAAAAGCGAGCCCGGCAAGCTCAATGCCGGGACCTCCGGCAACGGCTCGACCGCGCACCTGTCGCTCGCGACGCTCAACAAGATGGCCGGCGTCTCGATCACGCATGTGCCGTATCGCGGCGGCGTGCCGAGCCTGATGGCGGCCATCGCCGGCGAGGTGCAACTGGTGTTCAGCGACATCGTGCCGATCATGCCGCAGGTGCGCGACAACCGCCTGAATCCGATCGGCCAGACCGGACTGCATCGGGCGCACGTCGCGCCCGACATTCCGACGCTCGACGAGGAAGGATTGCCGGGTTTCAACATCACCGCCTGGATTGGCGCCGTCGCGTCGAAAGGCACGCCGGGCGCCATCGTGCAAAAGCTCAATGGCGAAATCGGTCGCGCGCTCAAGGACCCGGACTTCGCCGCCCAAATCTCGGCGATCGGCATCGATCCGATCGGCAGCACGCCGGAGGAATTCGCCGCTTTCCTGCGCAAGGAAATCCCGCGCTGGAAGCAGATCGTGGCGGATGGCGAGGTGAAGGTTGAGGGCGATCGATGATGCAGGCTCTCAACAGTTTTGAAAGTAGATTCAGCCATGTTAAATGAAGCACCGCCCCCCGCGCCGGTCAGGGCTAAACGGGAGGCGGCTCTTTTCCCCCACACGAAGGGGGTAGCGTGGTCTTCAACTCCTTTCGTCTCGGAGTTGTCGCCGGCCAGGGGTCACGGGCATGTGCCCCTGGCGGCCCGTCCCCAGTGCGTACTGCCCCTTTTGGGGGTTTCGACACCGCCCGATGACCTATGCCTCTAGGCTCGGTTCAGCCGGAGTCCGCGGACGCCGACCGTAAACTCTCAATTCGTTGGCACCTCAGCAGTTTGGCGTTGCCGGTCCGCGCGCGCACTTAATTGCGACTCAGATGCTTCGGGTCGACTGCGGCTCCGCACGTTGGTGTATCCACCCGTAGTGCTGTCCATGTTCCTGATGCTGTCCGGTACACCTGACGCCCGAGCGAGTTGTCGCCAAAGTCGCCGAAACTCCCAAGCGACATAAGGGAGTTCAGTATTCTCCGAACGGACTACAGGACCAGCGGTCGGTAGTTGTTTTCCAAACTGTCGATCGAGTTCTTCCATGACCATCGGTGATTCCGAAAGTCGGAATTCCACGAGTTTCCCACTTCTGGAGGTGGGATGGCGAAGGATCAAATCTTTGTCGATTTCGGACCAGATTAAACCGCGTAGCCATTTCTGCTTCCCCGCGGTCACTATCGGCTCACCTGGCTCCTTAAGCGGTACCCATTCACCGATTATATCTCGCTGGCGCAGCATGCACCCGAACTGAAATGCTTGAGCGAGCGCGATTGAGTGTAAGCCCGCCGCATGTGCGTTGCTGATGATTGCCCTGACGTGGTCAACGGTAAGCCGCTCGTCTTTGGTGCTTTTGGCCACCGAGAAGCGTTTGCGATGAAGGATCATGGCGACGCGTTCGCACTCGCCATCATCAAGGACGGTAGTGCCGTAGTTGACGAGTACTCTCAGCATTCCAGCGATCGCATGGGCCATGGCGGTGCCGCTGAGGGTCCATCCGTCGTAGATTTTCTGGATATCGGCGTCCTTTAGGTCTGACAGCTTTCTTTCACCGCAATCAACTTCGATACGCCGCATAAGGCTGTCGTAGTGTTCGCGAGTACGGAAACGAAGTGACTTGTAGGTAGACCGTTCGTCCGACTTGTAGCTTGTAATTAAGCCGGCAATGTTCGGAACGTTGCTCTTACGAAGCCGCTCGCTGACGAGGTCTACTCTGGTATCGGCTGGAGTGAGCGCGAATGGTGCATTTGGAGCCGGTGCGGACTCTCCATGCCGACGCACAGCCATTTTTCGAAGATCGGATAGGTCGAGCCATTCTTGCGCAATCTCCTCCATGGCTTTGTCGATAGCCATTATTACCCGCGGCGACGCGATATCGGCAGCGAGTTCGGAAAGCTTATCGTTGGCCCTTTTCGGCATCGTGCGTCCACGTATATCCGATTCTCGGTTCTCTATTAAAGAGAAAGTGAGGTCGTGTTTCGAATTGTACACAGAGACTGAGAGTAATCGTTAGAATGGTTTTATCCAGAAAATAATCCTTACCATTGACAATAATCCTAGGATATCCTAACTGACAATCCAGCTCGCTCATTTGTGAGGGACGTCATTCGCGGTGACGGCTTTTGGCGGAGCGGGTGCGGGTTCTGCGGGTAGGGTTCGTCACCTTATCCGTGGGCGGCCTGGGCATCATGCCCGTCCGGCAAGTGTTCGGACTGCGAGGTGCTCGCTGCACTGGCGCTCGGAGAGGGAGGCGGGACTTAGAACGTCTCCCGTTTGCATCCGGCGATTCCAGGAAGCGCTGGCCCGGGCCGGGGCAGGACGCAAGTCCGGTCAATCCGCAGTGGAGCGCCGAAAGGCGAGCGGCCCTGTAACAAGGGCCGCGGCTGTGCCCGGTAACGGGTGCAGCTCCCGGACTGTGCCTGGTAACAGGTGCAGTCCCCCAGGTGCGCCGCTCGGCGCTCCGCTTCCCTCGTTATTGGGGGAAGCGAAATGAAAATGCCTCGGTTGAGGCAAAAATCTTTTCGATCGCGTTGACAGTTCGGATGCAGATGCATCGCGAAAACGAGATTGCTCGTCGTCATTGCGAGGAGCGACAGCGACGAAGCAATCCAGGGGCCGCTTGCATTGAGCGCTGGATTGCTTCGCTGCGCTCGCAATGACGTCTTGGTACGAATGAGAGAAAGCGCGTTTTTGACAGTCAGGGCGTTGCGCTTATTGTGGCGCGCCGGACGACATTGAGGGACCTTTGGCACGGCTATTCATAAGCCATTCCAGCGCCAATAACGGCGCGGCGTTCGCGTTGCGCGACTGGCTTGCCGAGCAGGGCTTTAGCGACGTTTTTCTCGATATCGATGTAGATCGTGGGCTGGTGGCCGGCGAACGCTGGCAGGAAGCGCTCAAGGCCGCCGCCGATCGCTGCGAGGCGGTGCTGTTCCTGATCTCGCCGGGCTGGCTCGATTCGAAGTGGTGCCTGGCCGAGTTTCTGCTGGCGAAGACACTGCACAAGCGCATCTTCGGACTGATTGTCGATGCGGTGCCGCTCAGCCGCATTCCGACCGAGATGACCGCGGAGTGGCAAACCTGCGATCTCACCAAAGGCGACGCCACCCGCACGTTCGAGGTGACCGTGGGTCAACAGCCCGAACGTGTTGTATTGAGTACTGCCGCGCTCGACATGCTGCGGCGCGGGCTCGATCGCGCCGGGCTCGATGCGCGCAGCTTCCCGTGGCCGCCGCCCGGCGACCCTCAGCGTGCCCCGTATCGCGGGCTTCGGGCGCTCGAGCCGCAGGACGCGGCGATCTTCTTTGGCCGCGATGCCATGATCGTGCGCGGGCTCGATCGGCTGCGCGGCATGGTCGAGGACGGCGTCGAGCCACTGATGGTCGTGCTTGGCGCTTCGGGCTCCGGCAAGTCGTCGTTCCTGCGCGCCGGGCTGTTGCCGCGGCTCACGCGCGACGACGCGGTGTTCCTGCCGCTGCCGGTGATCCGGCCGGAGATGGCGGTGATCAGCGGCAGCGCCGGACTGGCGCAGGCCCTGGCCGGCGCATTCGAGCGGCTGCAAGTCTCGCAAAGTCTCGGCAGTATCAAAGAGACGATCGCCGGCGGCTCTGCCGGGTTCAGCAAGCTCCTCGACGAGTTGTGGCAAGCGGCGAGCAAGCGGCTGGTCCATCTCGACCAGCCGGGCGCGGGGCCAGCGATTGTCATTTCCGTCGATCAGGCCGAGGAACTGTTCAATCCGGACGGCGCCGAAGAGGCGGCAAAATTTCTTGCGCTGCTGGCAGCCGTGCTCGCGCCGGATGCCAACGCGCCCGCCCGCCGCGTCCTCGTCCTGGCAACGATCCGCTCGGATCGCTACGAACTGTTGCAAGAACAACAGACCTTCGCCAGCGTGAAGCGCCAACTGTTCGACCTGCCGCCGATCTCCTCCGGAGAATTCAAAAGCGTCATCGAAGGTCCGGCGCATCGGGTCGTTGAGGCCGGCGGCGTGCTGCGGATCGATCCGGCGCTGACCGAACAGCTGATCGCCGACGCCATGGGCGCGGACGCCTTGCCGCTGCTCGGCTTCACGCTCGAGCGTCTCTATACCGATTACGGCCCGACGGACGTCTCACGCTTGATGAGTACAAGAAGCTCGGCGGCGTGCAGGGTTCGATCGAGGCCGCGGTCGCGCAGGCGCTCGCCGAGCCGGCGGCGCCGGTCATCCCGGCCGCGAAAGATGAGCAACTGGTCAGGTTGCGCGCGGCGTTCGTGCCGTGGCTCGCCCGTATCGAACCGGAAACCGGCGCACCGATGCGGCGCGTGGCGCGGCTCGACGAAATTCCGCCGGACTCCCGCGCGATCGTCGAGCGGCTGGTCGGCGCCCGGCTGCTTGTGGCCGATCGTCGTGCCGGCGTCGACGTCATCGAAGTTGCACACGAGAGCCTGTTGCGGCAATGGCCCGCGCTGGCGTCGTGGCTGGAAGCCGATGCCGATGATCTGAAAGTCATCGAAGGTGTCGAGCGCGCCGCCAACGAGTGGAACCGCAACGGACGCCACGATGCGTGGCTCGATCACCGCGCCGAACGCTTGCTGATGGCCGAGCGGCTGACGACACGGCCGGATTTTCATCGGCGGCTGGGCGAGGAGGGCAATGCCTATCTCGCCGCCTGCCGTTCGCGCGAGGAAGCGGAGCGCCGGGAGAAAGAAGCGGCGCTCGCGCGCGAGCAGGACCGTCTTGCCGAGATTGCTGCTGCGCAGACCCGAACCGCCCGCACGCAGCGTATCGCGCGATGGTCATTGGGCGCGGCCGGTCTCGCGGTCGTGCTCGGTCTGGTGCTCGGCGTTTGGCAACGCATCACGCTCAACACGCAGCAGGCGGCGCTCGACCTCAAACAGACAAATCTTTTTGTCGAGCTCTCGATCGTCGAGCGGCTTCGCGAAAATCTCGACGCGGCATTGCGCTTTGCCGTCGACGCCGCGCGGCTCGACTTGCGGCGCAATCAGTCGGCAGCGTCGCTTGCCGGCGTCGAGCTTTCGACCGCGGTGCTGCAGGCGGGCTGGCACCTGAGCATCGGCGGCCATGCGCTTTCGGTATCCAGCGCCGCATTCAGCCCCGACGGTTCGCGCATCGTCAGTGCGTCGCAGGACAAGACCGCGCGCATCTGGGACGCCGCGACCGGCAAGCAGCTTGCGGTGCTCAGCGGTCATGACGCCGGCCTGTGGACCGTCGTCTTCAGCCTCGACGGGACGAAGGTGCTGACTGCGTCGGAAGACAAGACCGCCCGAATTTGGGATGCGGCGACCGGCAAGCAGATCGGTGTGTTGCAGGGGCATGACGACAAGGTGACGTCGGCGGCGTTTAGCCCCGACGGCAAGCGCATTGTCACGTCCTCGTTCGACAAGACCGCGCGGATTTGGGATGCCACGACATTTGCGCAGATCGCGGTCCTCTCCGGACACGAGAACACGGTGCAGACTGCCTTCTTCAGCCCGGACGGCACGCGGATCGTGACTGCTTCCGACGACACCACGGCCCGCGTTTGGGATGCATCGACCGGACAGCAGATCGCGGTGTTTCGCGGCCACCAGAATGCGGTCTACAGCGCGGTGTTCAGCCCGGACGGTACGCGCATCGCCACTGGCTCGGACGACACCACTGCGCGCGTCTGGGATACCGCCACCGTGAAGCAGATCGCGGTGATGCAGGGGCATGACGACTACGTCAACACGGTCGCCTTCAGCACCGACGGCACCCAACTTCTGACGGCGTCGGCCGACAAGACTGCGCGCATCTGGGACGCCGCGACCGGAGCGCAGCTTGCGGTGCTGCAGGGGCACGAGGACTTCGTCAACACTGCCGCCTACAGCAACGACGGCAAGCTGATCGTCACAGCGTCGCGCGACAAGACCGTCCGGGTCTGGGATGTCTCGACCAGCGCCGAACTGCTGATTATCCGCGGCCATGACAACTGGCTGATGTCGTCCGAGTTCAGCGTCGACGGATCGCGGATCATTACCGCTTCGCAGGACAAGACCGCCCGGGTTTGGGACGCCGCAACGGGACAACAGCTGATGCTGTTGACTGGCCACGAAGCGGCCTTGCACGCCGCGGCGTTCAGCCCGGACGGCAAACGAATCGTCACAGCGTCGGAGGACAAGACCGCGCGTATCTGGGACGCAGCGACCGGGGCGCAGCTTGCAGTGCTGGCCGGCCACGGCAATTGGGTCATGGATGCTGCGTTCAGCCCCGACGGCACACGCATCGTCACGTCGTCCTGGGACACCACGGCGCGCGTCTGGGACGCGGGGTCGGCGAACGTCATCACTATCCTGCGCGGTCACTCCAGTGTCGTTGACGCGGCAGCATTCAGCCCCGGCGGCAAGAAGGTCGTCACATCATCTCGCGATGCGACCGCACGAATTTGGGACGCAGCGACGGGCCAGTCATTACTGACCTTGAGCGGCCATAACGGCGCGGTCTACAGCGCCGCGTTCAGCCCCGACGGCACGCGCATCGTCACGGCTTCGGCGGATCGCACCGCCCGTATCTGGGATGCGGCCACCGGCAAGGTGATCCTCACTTTGAGCGGTCACGAGGACTCAGTGTGGTGGGCGGCTTTCAGCCCCGATGGAACCCGCATCGTCACCGCGTCGCAGGACCGCACTGCGCGTATTTGGGATGCTGCGAGCGGGCGTGAAATTGCGATCCTGCGCGGGCACGACAACTGGGTGGTACATGCCGCGTTCAATCCGGACGGCAGCCGCGTCGTGACTGCGTCGCGCGACAAGACCGCGCGTGTCTGGAATGGGCAGCCCCAGGTTACCGCAATTCCCGATCTCGTCGTTGAGGCGTGCCAGCGGCTGCTGGGCCGGCTGTCGACGCTGACCCGCGACGATATGGAATTGGCGGGTTTTCCCGATAGCACGCCGCTGATTGATATCTGCGACGGAGTGAAGTGAGGGCGCCGCGTGGATCGCTCACGCCGCATAAGTGGTGGGAACGGAAGGGTCCTTGTTCCACTCGGTCACCGGATCGTAGCCCCAGACCCAGTGCGAACTGCCGTGCACGCTTCCGGTGCCGGTGGCGATCGACTGCTTCTGCGCGGTGGCGTCATGCATGTGCTTGAAGCGGGCGTTGGACAGCGACAGCCGCTGCACGCCATGCACGCGCGGGATACGGACGCGGCGGAAATTGGCGAAGGCTTCCGCCGGATCGCGGCACTCCGAAAGCCATCGGCCGAGGATGTAGGAATCCTCGAACGCCTGGCAGGCGCCTTGTCCGGCGTTCGGCAACATGGCGTGGGCGGAGTCGCCGATAAGCTGGATGCGGCCGCGGCCCCAGTTCTGGGTGAGCGGGCGCGTGAACAGTCCCCATTTCGAGCATTGGGTCACGATGTTCAGAAGTTTTTCGAGGCGCGGCTCGGAATTCGGAAAGCTCGCGCGCATCTCGTCCGGATCGCCGCGGGTCGACCAGCCTTCCTCGACCCATTTGTCGGTGTCCTGCTGGGTGACGATGTTCAGGTTCTTTTTGGCGCGGATGTAATAGGCGATGAGATGGCGGCCGGGCCCAACCCACTGGACGTGGCCGGTCGGTTCAACCAGCTCTTCCGGCACGTCCTTGCTGTCGAGCAGTGCGCGCCAGACCATCTGGCCGGTATAGGTCGGATTGTCCGCGCCATAGAGCGCGTGGCGGATCACCGAGCGCACGCCGTCGGCGGCGATCAGATACTCGGTCTCGACGCGAACGCCGTTGTCGAATGTCAGCAGTATCGAGTTGCTTTTTTCCTCGATGCCGGTGAGGCGGTGTCCGAGATGAATGTCGCTTTGATCGAGCCCGCTTGCCAGCGCGTCCAGCAGGTCGGCGCGGTGAAAGGTGTAGTAGGGCGCGCCGTACTGCGCTCCGGTCTTGAAGCGATCGTTGAACTCGAGGAATTCCCCGGTCAGCATGTTGCGGGTATAGATTCCGGGCGAAGAGTAGCCGACGGCAGCGACCTGTTCGCCGCGGCCGATGGCGCGCAGCGCCTTGACGGCTTGCGGACTGACATTGACCGCGGCGCCGATCTCGCCAAGCGCCGGGGCGGCTTCGTAAAGCTGCGCGTTGAGGCCGAAGGTCTTCAGGGCATTGGCGGTCGCAACTCCGGCAAGGCCGCCGCCGACGATCGCTATCCTGCAACTAGTTGGCATGGCTTCCCTCCCGAGGCGCGGCCGGTCAAACGTTCATCCAGTCGGCGTTCGAATAGCACACGCGCGGGCTGTTGTGCACTCGCCCGGTTGGAGAGTGTAATCGCAGGGTATCGGTTAGTGCGTTTGTCCGAACAGGTGGGTGAGGAAATTGCCGCCGCTGTCGGAGGTGCTCTCAGCCGGCGCGCCGGCGTCAGACGGCCGGGCTCTTGGCAGCGGCACGGGTCCAGCTCCAACTCCAGGCGTCGCCATGGCGATGACTGCCGGCCGGCGCGGCGGCAGTGGGATCGACCGGTCAGCGGTGGCGCGGGGGGCAGGGCGTCGTCGTTTGTGGCGGTTGCTGCCGCGTTATCGGGCGCAGGCATCTGTGCGCTGGCGGCTTGTCCACCGATAGCCTGGTTCGGATCGGGCCATGGGCTGTTGGTAGATGGGCTGTTGGTAGAGGGGCTGTTGGCGGCCGGCTGCGGTGTCGCGGCGGGTGTGATCGAAGGCGGCATGTCGGAGGTGGCCAGCGATGCGACCTTGGCGGTGGGCGATTGCGCGTTGCTGTCGTTCGCCGTTGTTCCCGTCGCGGTGATGGAAGCCGTTTGTGTCGGAGCGCTGTCCGAACTGCTGGCAGCAGGCGTACCGGCATTCGCCGTGTCGATCGAAGCGGTGGTTGCCGGTGCGAACAGTGGCTTGGGCGATGCGATCACCGGCTGCGCAACGTAGGTGCGCATGAAGCTGGTGATGGTCCACAGCATGACCGGGACCATGACGATGACGGCCACCAGAATTCCGATCCGGCGCAACACCGGCCCATACGAATGAGGATTATCGTCGAATTCGCGCATGACACCCCGCCTCATACTCATTACCCCCGGCGGAACGGTCCGTTACGAGCCGTCCTTGTTCAATTTCTCCGCAACTCTTGCCGCAAAATAGGTCAGCACACCGTCGGCACCGGCCCGCTTGAACGCGATGAGGTTTTCCATCATCGCTTTTTCCACATCAAGCCAGCCATTGGCTGCCGCGGCCATGATCATCGCATATTCGCCCGACACTTGGTAGGCGAATGTCGGCATCCCGAACGCGGCTTTGACGCGATACAGGATGTCGAGATAGGGCAGACCCGGCTTAACCATAACCATGTCCGCGCCTTCGGCGATGTCGAGTTCGACTTCGCGCAGCGCTTCATCGGCATTCGCCGGATCCATCTGATAGGTGCGCTTGTCGCCGGTCAGCGTGGCGCTGGAACCGACCGCATCGCGGAACGGGCCGTAGAAAGCGGACGCATATTTGGCGGCGTAAGCCATGATCTGGACATCGCCGAAACCGGCGGCATCGAGGCCAGAGCGGATCGCGCCGACGCGGCCGTCCATCATGTCGGATGGCGCGATGATATCGCAGCCGGCTTGCGCCTGGACCAGTGCCTGGTTGACCAGAACGCCGACGGTTTCGTCGTTGAGGATCACGCCGTCGCGCAGCAAGCCGTCGTGGCCGTGGCTGGTGTAGGGATCGAGCGCGACGTCGCACAGCACGCCGATCTCCGGCACTTCTTTCTTGATGGCGCGCACCGCGCGGCAGATCAGATTGTCCGGATTGAGCGCTTCGGTGCCGTCGTCATCGCGCCGCTCCGGTTGCGTGTACGGAAACAGCGCGATGCACGGGATCGAAAGTTTCGCCGCACGTTCCGCGGCACGCACCGCCTCATCGACGGAGAGGCGATCGACACCGGGCATGGAATCAATAGGAGCTTTGACCCTGGCGCCATCGACGATGAAGAGCGGCCAGATCAGGTCGGCGGTGGTGAGCACGTGCTCGCGCACCATGCGCCGTGTCCATTCGGCGCGACGATTGCGGCGCGGGCGGATCGCGAGATCAAGCTTTTCCGCAGGCTTTTCCGCCTCGACGGGCGCGAGCCGGTTGCGTTCCAGGGGGCGGCCGAACTTGATCGCCATTCACCATGCTCCTCACAGGAATTCCTTTTACCCGGTTTGCGGCCAACTCGCCACTGGTCATGCGGGCGCCATTTCGACAGCGTTTACCGCCTGTTACAGGCCAACATTGACGCGAAATCGGGCTGGCTCTATCGCTCCCACAGGCATGAGCGAGCAATCCCAAAAGCCACCGAAGCGGCCGAGCGACATGCTCGAGCCGGTGCGTTTGAGCAAAACGCTGAGCAGCGCAGGCACTTGGACGGAATATCTCGTGCTTTTTCTGCGCCTGATGGCGGCGGTGTCGCTGCTCAAGGGGCTTTATCACTGGTCGCAGGTTTGCGGTGTCGGCGCCCGGCCGGATCAGGGTTTCGACTCCCATCCGCTGTCATGGCAGTCGGCGACGGTGTTCTTCGCCGTGCTGGATCTGGTCGCTGCGGTCGGCCTCTGGCTGGCGGCGGCCTGGGGCGCGGTGGTCTGGCTCGGCTCGGTGGTGTCGATGGCAGTGGTGGTGCTGTTTTTTCCAAACGTGTTCGGCGCCAGCACGATGATCGTGTTCATCGAGGTTGCGCTGCTCGCTGTCTATCTGTGGCTCGCCATTATGTCGGCGCGCGAGCGGCCGGCGTAACGCCGAGTCGCAGCCTTCAATATCTGTTAGGTTGGTCTCAAGCCATTTGAACCTCGATCTGTGGAACCCGCATGCGGGGCATCGAACGACGCAGTTTTATGAAAGGCGCTGCCGGTTTCATGCTGACC
The DNA here is from genome assembly GCA_963739945.1 of uncultured Alphaproteobacteria bacterium. Lineage (GTDB taxonomy): Bacteria > Pseudomonadota > Alphaproteobacteria > Rhizobiales > Xanthobacteraceae > BOG-931. The sequence goes on from CAVUCN010000002.1 coordinate 427,212, forward strand.
GGCGGAACTGCTCCGGCTTCCGCAGAGACTGGATGGCCGACGAGACCGGTTCGAATTCATTGTGCCGCTCGCTGCCGGCGGAGCACTCGATTTTGCCGCGCGTCAATGCAGCGCGCCGTTGTCGCGCATCCTCGCGCAACAAGTTTTCATCGAGAACCGCACCGGTGCCGGCGGCACGATCGGCATGGACACCGCAATGAAGGCGACGCCCGACGGTTCCACGTTTCTTTTTGCCAACGACAATATCGCCATTGCGCCGCACATCCTCAAACTGCCGTACGATTACACCAGAGAAATGTCACCGGTGATCACCGTCACGCGACAGCCGATTGCGTTCGCGGTCAATCAATCGCTCGGAGTGAGATCGGTTGCCGAGCTTGTGGACTATGTCCGGAAAAATCCCGGCCTTGGATTTGCCAGTTCGGGCGTCGGCTCCAACCAGCATGTGTTGGGCGCGTGGTTCGCCAGGGAAGCGGCAATCGTCCTCCAGCATGTACCCTACCGCGGCGCCGGGCAAGCGGTTACCGATTTGGTTGCCGGCTCGGTCAAGTTCGGCATTCTCGGCCCAACGGCGCTGCTGCCGCATGTTCAGACCGGAGCACTTGTCATCATCGCGCAAACTGGCGTGAAGCGCAGCGTCGCCTTGCCCGATGTACCGACCCTGGCCGAGGCCGGCTACGCGAACATCGTGCTCAATTCCTGGTTCGGCGTGTTCGCGCCTGCGGGAACGCCGGGAGAAACAATCGCGGCCCTAAACACCGCGGTCACGAAGGCGCTCGAAGATCCAGGCCTGCGCGAAACTTTCGTCAAGGCGACATTGGAGACCGTGGGCGGCTCGCCGGAAGAACTTGGCAAACTGGCGCGCTCGGAATCCGATAAATACGCGCGGCTCGTGAAAGAGCTGAATATTACGGCGGAGTGAGGCGCTCCAAAAATCCTTCAGATCATTTTTGCGCCGCACGCAAGGCCGCACGGATGCGCTGCGGCGTAGCCGGCATTTCATCGATCGAAATTCCGAACGGCGACAGCGCGTCGTTGACGGCGTTGATGACGGCCGCCGGTGCGCCGATGGCGCCGCCTTCGCCAAGGCCCTTGGCGCCGGTGATCGATGACGCGGCGGGCGTTTCGATGTGGTGCAGTTCGATCGGCGGGATGTCGCGCGCGGTCGGCGGCGTGAAGTCGGCGAGCGTTGCGGTCTGCACGTTGCCGAGTGCGTCGTAGACGATTTCTTCGAGCAGCGCGTTGCCGATGCCTTGCGCGATGCCGCCATGCACCTGGCCGTCGGCGATCATCGGATTGATGATGCGGCCGGCGTCTTCCACGGCGAGGAATTTTTCCAGCGTGACGTGGCCGGTTTCGATATCGACTTCGACGATGGCGACGTGACAGGCGTTGGAGAAAGTGCCGGGCGGATCGTAGTCGGCGCTTTCATTCAGTCCCGCCGTAAGGTCGCCTTTGAACTGGTGGGTCTGAAAATAGGCGGCGCGCGCCAGCGCCGAGATCGCAACGGTGCGATCGGTGCCGGAGACCTTGGCGTTGCCGTCTTCCAGCACGATGTCGTCGGCCGACGCTTCGAGCATATGGCTTGCGGCGATGAGCAGCTTGTTGCGGATTTTCTGTGCGGCGAGGAACGACGCGCCGCCGGAGATGACCAGCGAGCGGCTGGCGAAAGTGCCCCAGCCATAGGGTGTGCGGTCGGTATCGCCGTGAACGATGCGCACCTGCTGCGGCGAGATGCCGACCTGATCGGCGATGATCTGCGCCAGCGTGGTGCGCAGTCCCTGGCCGTGCGGGCTGGCACCGATCCGCGCTTCAACGAGGCCGGACGGGTCCATGGTGATGGACACGGTTTCCCATCCGGGCGTGATCTCCATGCCGCGCGCCGCGAAAGCCGGACTGCCATACCCGGTACGTTCGGAGAATGTCGCAAAGCCGATGCCGAGATAGCGGCCGCGGGTGCGGGCATCGTGCTGGCGCTGGCGAAACGCAGCGACGCCGATGTGCTCGACCGCCTGTTCCAGCGTTTCGACGTAGCTGCCTTCGTCGAACACCAGGCCGGTGGCGGACTTCGCCGGAAACTTGCTGATCAGATTGCGCCGGCGGATTTCGTCGGGGCTGAGCGCGAACTCCGCCGCCGCCTTGTCCATCAGCCGCTCGATCGCCAGCGTGATGACCGGGCGCGACACGCCGCGATAGGGCGCCATGGTGCAGGTGTGGGTGGCGACACCACGCGCGACACACGAATAGGCGAGAAAATCGTAAGGGCCGGGCAGTTCCGCCAGCGCCATCAAGGGCTCGACGCCGCAGGTGGTCGGAAAGCACGAATAGGCGCCGACATTGGCGGCGATATCGGCCGACAGCGCGATCAGCTTGCCGTTCGCGGTCGAACGCGCCTTCGATCTCGACGTGCTGATCGCGGCTGTGAAAGCCGGCAATCAGGTTCTCCCGCCGGTCCTCGCACCAGGCGACCGAGCTCCGCATCCGCCGCGCCAGCCAGACCAGCACGACATATTCGGACGGCAGCGACATTTTCTGACCGAAGCCGCCGCCGACATCGGGCGCGACGACACGCAGGTCGGCTTCCGGAAATTGCAGCACGTCGGCAATCGCGGTGCGCACCAGATGCGGCATCTGCGTCGTGCAGGTCAGCGTCACCCGGCCGGAGGCATGCGTCATAGGCGGCGTGTGCGGCGCGCGCTTCGAGCGGTGTCGCGTTCTGGCGGTTCGAGCGCAGCGTGGCGCGGACGACCTTGTGCGCTTTGGCGAAAGTGGCGTCGAAGTTTTCGGTCTTGATCCGGCCTTCGACCACGGTGTTGGCCGGTATCTTGCCGTGAACCAGCGGTGCGCCGTGTTTCAGTCCTTCGCGGGCGTCGACAACGGCGGGCAATTCTTCGATCTCGACCTCGACTGCGTCAGCCAGATCCTCGGCGTCGGCATTGGTCGCGGCATAACACCGCTGCGATCGGTTCGCCGACAAAGCGCACGAATTCGTTCGCCAGGATCGGCTGTTCGACCGGCTGGTAATTGAACTTGTGCAGCATCGGCCGGATCGGCCGCACGCCGCCGAGATCGGCGGCGCGAATGACGTTTGCGCCGTCAGGGGCGGTGATACGGACGATGCGGCCGGACGCGACGGCGCTGCGGACGATGCGCAGATAGTGCTGCGCGGGCAGGTCGGCGGTGAAACGCCCAAGTCCCTGTACCAGCGCCGGATCTTCCAGCCGCCGGATGGCGCGGCCGACCCATTTCATTCCTGATCCGGCGGTCGCTGCGGTCATTGGAAAGTCATGGGACGGTCATGGGAGCGGCGCTTCTCAAAATCGCGGCGGCTCGCCGTAATAAGCCTGGCGGATCACTTCGGCGAGATCGGCTTTCGACACCGGCCGCGGATGGTCGATCTTCACCTTGCTGACGACGTCGATCGCCTTGTCGATATCCTCTTCGCGCATGCCGAGGCCTTTCAGGCCGGTCGGCAAACCGAGCCTCGCGTTGAGATCGTAAAGCCCGCGCGCGGCATCGTTCACACCAAGCGCGCGTTTGATCCGCTCCATCGCTTCCGGCGCGGCGACGGCATTGAAGCCGATCGCATAAGGCGTGGCGATGGCGTGGGTGTGCGCGTGATCGAGGTTGAACCATTGCCGCACCCGTTGCGCGATCGCGTGTTCAAGCCCGACCTCGGCGCGGAAATTCGCCGCGAGCCAGGCGCCGTACATCACATTGCTGCGCGCGGCGAGCTCGCGGGGATTTTGCATCATGCGCGGCAGATTGGCGCCGAGCAGGCGGATCGCTTCCTCGGCCATGGTCTGCACGACGGGATTGGTGTCGATGCCGTAGAGGCTTTCGACCGCGTGCGCGACCGCGTTCATGCCGCTCGCCGCCGAGGTGCGCGGCGGCAGATCGAGCGTCAGTTCGGGATCGTAGACGGCGGTAGCGGGGAGGGCATCGGCGCCTTCGCCGGAGATCGCGTCGGCGGCAATGCCGACCCGCCAGCGCGCCGCCATCTCGGAGCCGGAATAGGTCGTGACCACCGCCATGTAGGGAATCCTGGTCGCAACGGCCGCCGCCTTGGCGAGCCCGATCGGCGAGCCGCCGCCGACCACGACAAAGCCGTCGACCTTGGTGCGCCTGATATCGTCAAGCACGCGCTCGAAAGCGTCGCGCGGCATGTTCGGCGCGGAGGCGTCGCAGTACTCGACGACGCGGCCGGCAATCGACGCGGTGGCGCGCTGCGCGAAATCGAGCCGCGATTTCGAGCACAGCACCAGAAGCCGCGACATTTTGTGAAAGTCAGCCTCTTCGCCGAGCGTGGCGGCGGAGCCGGCGCCAAAACGGATACGGATCGGATCGGAATGATAGGTGAAGTTGGCTGTCATTTTTTGCAGGTCATTCCGCCTTCATGCCGGCCTGTTTGACGACCGGACCCCACTTGGCGATTTCCGCCTCGATGAACTTGCCGAACTCGGCCGAGCCCATGTGCACCGGCGCGGCGCCTTCATTGTCGAGAAATTTTTTGGTGTCGGCCGAATCCAGCAAGCCGGCGATGGTGTCGTGGAGCTTGTCGACGATCGGCTGCGGCGTGCCGGCCGGGGCGACAATGCCCCACCAGTTGGTCGCCACGTAGCCAGGCACACCGAACTCTCCGATGGTCGGCAGGTCCGGCAGGATCGGGCTGCGCTTCTCGCCGCCGGTGGCCAAGCGCGCGCAATTGTCCGGACTGGATGCTCGGCACGGTCTGCACGATGGACGAGAACATCACCTGGTCTTCGCCGGCGATGAGCGCGAGCATCGCCGGGCCGCCGCCCTTGTAGGGCACGTGCTGGATATTCACGCCGGCCATCAGCTTGAACAGCTCGCCGCTCAAATGCTGGAAGCTGCCGATACCGGCGGAGGCGTAGTCGAGCACGCCGGGTTTTGCCTTGGCGAGATCGAGCAGCTCCTTGACCGAGTGCACCGGAACGCTGGGGTGCACGGTGAGCACGTTCGTTCCGGTGGCGATGATACTGACCGGCACGAAACTCTTCACCGCATCGAACGGCTCCTTGTAGAGCCACGGATCGACTGCGTGCGCAATCGAGATGATGAGCAGCGTGTAGCCGTCGGGATCGGCCTTGGCTGCAAGATCGGAGCCGACCACGCCGCCGGCGCCGGGCCGGTTGTCGACGAAAACCTGCTTGCCGAGCGCCTGGCCGAGCTGATTGGCGATGATGCGGCCGACTACGTCATTGCTGCCGCCGGGCGCGAACGGGATGATCAGCCGGATGGTGCGGCTCGGGTAATCATCGGCGCTTGCCGGTGTGGCGAAAGCTGCCAGCGCCAGCAGGACGCCGCCGATTGCCGTTGCGCGATACGTCGCCATACGCGTTTTCCCCCGTTCGTTCTTGTCTGTCCTTACACCAGCCGGTGCGATCCGTCATTGCCGCGGCATGTCGCGGACTTCCTTTGCCTTCGCCGCGCAGGCCGAGAGCAGGAAGCCGAGATCGGTGCCGGTCGAAACGTAGCGCGCGCCCATCTGCACATATTTCGCGGCGAGATCGGCGCGGGTGGCGAAGCCGCCAACCGCGAGGTGCTTGCCGTGCTTGCGGCAGGCGGCGAGCGCCTTGCTGTAGGCCTCGTGCACCTTCGGATGATCGTACTGGCCCGGCAGTCCGTAGTCGGCGAGCAGATCGTTGGTGCCGATCAGCACCATATCGACGCCTTCGACCGCCATGATCTCGTCGGCGTTTTCGATCGCTTGCCCGCTTTCGAACTGCACGATCACCATGGTTGCGGCATCGATCGCGGCATAGGCCTCGGCGGCGGGGTACGAGCGGTATTGCAGATGGGGCAGGTTGCCGGCGTTGGAGCGGTCGCCGAGCGGCGGATATTTCGCGGCCTTTACATACTCTCGCGCCTCGGCCGCCGATTGCACGTGCGGTGCAATGATGCCGAGCGCGCCGGCATCGAGAATGCGCTGCACGTCGCCGACGCCGGGCACACGGACGAACGGCGTGATGCCGACTTCGAGCGCCGCGATGCAGACCTGGCTCATGCTTTCGAGCGAGAAGCTCGAATGCTCCATGTCCACATAGAGACTGTCGAAGCCGGCGGTTTTGGCGATCCGCGCGATCTCGACACCGCGAATGAGCCGCACCGTCATCGAGGCCACGACCTCGTCGCGGGCGAGCTTTTCCTTCACGTGGTTGCGCAGAACGTCGCCGATCTTTGCTGAAATCCTTGGCTGACATGACCGATCCTAAAAGCTATCTTTGCGGGACAGGGAGAAACGCCGTGAATTACTCGACCGATTTCAAGTCAATCCGTAACGACGTGTCGGCGCAAGAGTGGCAGGCGAGGGTCGATCTGGCCGCCTGCTACCGGCTGATCGACCAGTATGCGATGTCGGACCTGATCTACAACCACATCACCGCGCGCATTCCCGGCACCGATCACCTGCTGATCAATCTCTACGGGCTGCTGTACAAGGAGATCACCGCGTCGAGCCTGGTGAAGATCGACGTCGAGGGCAACATCATCTGGAAGCCGGATACCGACTACAATATCAACGTCTCCGGTTATGTGATCCACGGTGCAATTCACAAGGCCCGGACCGATGTCGCCTGCGTGCTGCATACGCACACCCGCGCCGGCATGGCGGTGTCGGCGATGAAATGCGGGTTGCTGCCGCTGTCGCAGACCTCGATCCGTTTCGTCGGCCATATCGGCTATCACGACTATGAAGGCCCGGCGATCGACAACGACGAGCGCGAGCGGATCGTCAACGATCTCGGTCCGCACGACGCGCTGGTGATGCGCAACCATGGTCTGCTCACTTGCGGCGCCACCATCCAGCAGGCGTTCAACACGATGTATCAGCTCGAGCTGTCCTGCCGCTCGCAGGTCGATGCCATGGCGGCGCGGACCGACCTGACGATGCCGGGCGAGAACGTGCTGGCGCACACCGCACATCTTTATCAGCCCGGCACGCGGCGGCCCTACGGCGTGCTGGAATGGCCGGCGATGCTGCGGCTCCTTGCGGCGACCGAAAAATCCTACGATTACCCGCCGCATTGGCACTGATGGTCGCGCGCGCAACGCGCAGCCGAGGGACGTATGCGTCTTAAGGACAAAGTCGCCATCGTTATCGGCGCCGGCCAGTCACCCGGCGAGGGCATGGGTAACGGCCGCGCCACGGTGCTGCGCTTTGCGCAGGAAGGCGCGAAGGTGCTGGCGGTCGATAACAAGCTCGCTTCCGCTGAAGAGACTGTCGCCATGGTGCGGGCGCCAGGCAGTCGCCAGGCGAATGTGCCGCCTTCGAAGCGGATGTGACCAAAGAGACTGCGCTCGCTGCAATGGTCGAGGACGCCAGGCGGCGCTGGGGCCGGATCGATATCCTCCACTATAATGTCGGCGTCAGCCTTGCCGGCGGCGACGCGGTGCTCGCGGATTTCACCGAAGCTGCGTTCGATCGTATTTCGGCGATCAACCTGCGCGGCGCCATCATGGCCTGCAAGCACGTGTTGCCGGTGATGCGGGCGCAGCGCTCCGGCGTCATTCTCACGATCGCATCGATCTCCGCGATCGAGAACTATCCCTACGTGGCCTACAAGGCGACCAAAGCGGGATTGATCGCGTTTACCCAGCAGATCGCGATCCAGAACGCCGAGTTCGGCGTGCGCGCCAATGTCATCCTGCCCGGACTGATGGATACGCCGATGGCGGTCGATACCCGGGCCCGGGTCAGCGGCAAGAGCCGGGCCGAAGTCGCCGCCGCGCGCGACGCGCGGGTGCCGCTGCGCCACAAGATGGGCACCGCCTGGGATGTCGCCAACGCTGCGCTGTTTCTCGCCTCCGACGAAGCGGGCTTCATCACCGGCGTTGCGCTGCCGGTCGATGGCGGCGCGCTGGTCAACATCAATTGAGCGTCGCGAGAGTTTCTCACCTGGCTCTGATACGCCGCAGTTACGTCTGCATCGCAGCGGTCACGGACCGGCAGTCGTTCTGCTGCATTGCCTCGGCGTCGATCATCACATCTGGGACGAAACAACGCGGGTGTTGTCGGATACGCACGAGGTGATCCGTTACGACTTTCCCGGTCATGGCGACAGCCCGGTGCCGGCAAGCGGATACACGATCGAAGATCTTTCGGCGCAGTTGCGCGATGCGCTCACTGCCGCGAGTATCGATAAGGTGTCGCTCGCCGGCATCTCGCTCGGCGGTCTGGTGGCGCAGCATTTCGCCGCGGCGAATCCAGATCGCACCGAACGTCTCATCCTCATCGATACCACGCCGCGATATTCCGACATGCTGCGCGGCATGTGGGCGGAGCGCGCCGCGACCGCGCGCAGCCAAGGGCGTATCGGTGATGAGCCGGTCCGCTGCTCGATATCTGGTTCACGCCGGCGTTCGTTGCCAGGAATCCGCCCGGCCGTGCGTTATGTGCGCGACTGCTTCGCGCGCGTGTCAGGCGAGGGCTATGCACTGCGCCTGCGAGGCTCTGGCCGGCGGCGATCTGCGTCCGCTGGTGCCGCGCATCACCGCGCCGACGATGGTGGTTTGCGGCACCGAAGATATTCCGGAGTTCATCGAAGCCGCGAACTGGCTTCATGCGCAGATTGCCGGCTCGAAGCTGCAATGGCTGTCGCCGGCGCGGCACTGCTCGATCCTGGAGCAGCCGGAAGCCTTTAATCCGGCTGTGCCGCGACTTCCTTGCAATACGAAAATAATCTTGGCGATCTCGCAGATCGTCGGGCTTTTGCGTATTGCGGCGGCGAGCAAGCCGGGCGCAGCAACTCACGGCTGTTTATGCGCTGCATCCTTGTCTTTAGTCTAGCACAAACACACAACATCATTTTCCTTGAGTCCGCGTCGACTGTGGATGTAAATGAAATCGTGTTTCTGCGCGCCGGTTGCGCGTAAAGGTGGTCACGCGTGCAGGAGCGGTGCCGTCTGACATCAAAAACAAACGCCTGCGGAAACAAGGGAGACTGTCAAAATGATTATCAAAAATTCCAGCCTGATAACGCGCCGGCAAATGCTTGCGGGTGCATCTTCGATGGTAGCAGGTGGATTGCTCGGCGCCGTTTCGATTCCCGTATTCGCAAAGGCGCCGGTGCTTCAGACCAGAGCACCGGCGTTCTATCGTTTTGACATCGGCAATCTTCAGGCCACGGTGATCTCCGACGGGCCGCTGAACTTCACCAGCAAGATTTTCCGCGGCGTACCGGACGAGCAGATCGCGCAATTGCTGGCTGACGATTTCGTGCAGCCCAACGCGGTGCGTATGGAGCAGAACATCCTGGTCATCAACACAGGTGACAAGCTTGTGATGTTCGATACTGGAATCCTCTCGATGAAGGCCGAGAATGCGCCGTCGGGACGTATCCTCGATAGCCTCGGGCAGGCTGGTTACGATCCAAAAGATGTTGACGCCATCGTGCTGTCGCATCCGCACATCGATCATGCAGGCGGCATCATGAGCGCCGACGGGCAAACGCGTTTGTTCCCGAACGCGCAAATTTACACGACAGAAGCCGACTTTAATTTTTGGACGAACGAAAAGTTGCTCGGTACGCCGGCCGAAGGTTCGGCGCGTACCGCAATGAAGAACCTGCTTCCGAACAAAGATCGGCTGGTCATGTACAAGGATGGCCAGGAGATTTTTCCCGGCATTCAGGCAATCTCGACCCCCGGCCATACGGTCGGGCATTCGTCATTCATGATAACGTCGGCCGGAAAATCGCTGTGTTTTACCGGCGACGTTGCGCTGCATGAGATCATGCTGCGTAATCCGAAGGTTGAGGTCACCTTCGACACCGACTCCAAGCAGGCGGTCGCGACCCGGATCAAGATGCTCGATATGCTGTCGGCAAACAAAACTCCGTCACTGGTCTATCACATGCCGTGGCCGGGCATCGGCCATATCGTCAAGGACGGCGACGGCTATCGTTTCGTCGAAGCGCCGATCTTGCCGGTCTTGTAAGGCCGCGCGGATCGGACGGCACAGCGTAAGGGCGCGGCATCGTGGCCGCGCTCTTTTTACGAGCGGAGTCGGCTACGCCGCTTTGGCAAATTCGGCCTGTACCGCCTTTTCGCGGGCGAGGCACTTCTGGATGCTTGGCCGGTTCTGCAGGCGCGCGTAGTGCGCCTGGCAGTTCGTGTACTTGGCGAGATCAAGCTCGAACTGCGTGCCGCGGCGGAAGCACCAGAAGAAATGTGCGTCAGCAGCCGTGAAGTGATCGAAGAAATACTCGCGGCCCGCGAGTAACGTGTCGGCGATCTCGTAATTCTCGTAGAGCTGATGCGCTGCCAGCCGCCGCACGCTCTCGTCCGCTCCCGGCATATCGCAAACGCGGGGCGGGGAGTTAATCCGCGCCAGAAACGGATGAATGCCGGATGCGCACCACGACATGATCGAAATGGCCTTCAACTGGGCGCACGGGTCCTTTGGCAGCAATTTGGCGTTCGGGAATTGGTCTGTCGATCCAAATCTGGATCGCGACATTCTCGGTGAGCGTCTGCCCGTCGACGATCAGCACCGGGACTTTGTGCTTGGGATTGAGTTTCAGGTACTCCGGTGCGTTCTGTTCGCCCTTGCGCAAATTGACGTTATGGATCTGAAAGGCGCCCCGGCCTCGGTGAGGGTGACGTACGGAACGAGCGAGCAGGCGATCGGCGAGTAGTACAAATTGATTTGCATGGGCTTCTCCAGGGTGTGTTGAGCATCATCCAACCATGCTGAAAACGCAATAATCGCGTCAGCTCAATACCGCACAGCTTTCTCGTCACAGCGGCCTGCGGCGGAATTGTAACGAGAATGTGTGACGCTGCGTGATCGCTCGGACTGCTAAGCTCTTCGTTGCCGGATCTTATCGGGAACCTGCCTCGGTACGACGGGTTGTCGTTCGAGTGGGGTTATTCTGAACTGTTTTGCGAGAGAAGAACCGTTTTTTCGATTTATTCCCTGCACTCCCCATCTCATTGGAGCCTCGATGGACGATCGAGCGAAGCCGACATTCAGCCTGAAAACATTGGCTGCGCAACCGCCGGGCGCGCATGAACTCATCACCAGGGCGGTGACGCAGCCCATTCACATGTCGGCGACCTATCTTCGCGACGCCGACAACCGCTACCCAGCGGGTCACGTTTATGGGCGCGGCGATAATGTTTCGTTACAGCAGGGCGAAGCCCTGATTGCCGCCCTGGAGGCCGCAGACGAGGCGCTTTTGTTCGGCTCCGGCATGGCGGCGGCAAGCAGCGTTTTTCTTGCACTTGATCGCCCGACACACATCATTGCGTCCCAAGTTATGTACTGGGGTTTTCGCTCATGGCTGCGAGAAATCAGCCGTTACGGGCACAGCGTATCGTTCGTGGAGACATCCGATCTCGACGCAGTGCGTGCCACGGTGCGGCCCGGGGAGACAGGACTGTTCTGGATCGAAACTCCCAGCAATCCGCTATGGACCATCACGGATATCGCGGCGATTGCGGAGATTGCTCACGCCGCCGGCGCAATCGTCTGCGTCGATTCAACAGTCGCAACGCCGGTGTTCACGCGCCCACTTTCGCTCGGCGCCGATATCGTCATGCACTCGGCCACCAAGTACCTCAACGGACACTGTGACGTCGTTGCCGGTACGCTCGCCGCGGCGAGCGACGGACCGCTCTGGTCGCGAATCTGCAAGATGCGGGATCAGCTTGGCAACGCACTCAGCGCCTTCGATGCGTGGCTGTTGATCCGCGGCATGCGCACGCTCGATGTGCGGGTGCGAAATCAGTCGCGGACCGCGGCCATGCTGGCGGAGCGGCTGGCCGAGCATCCTGCCATTTCGCATGTGCTTTATCCCGGTTTGCCGCAGCACCCTGGTTACCAGATCGCGCTACGACAGATGAATGGCGGCTTCGGCGGCATGTTTTCGATCAGGATCAAAAAAGGCGAAAGTGCTGCGATTGCGGTCGCCGCCGCAGTCAGCCTGTGGAAGCGCGCGACGTCGTTCGGTGGCATAGAAAGCCTGATCGAGCATCGCGCTTCCATAGAGGGCGAGGACTCGCCGTGCCCCGATGACCTGTTGCGGTTATCCGCCGGTCTAGAAGATGTTGACGAACTTTACGCCGACCTGATGCGCGCGCTGTCGATTGCCGCTTGAAGAATGACCGTCTGAAACAAGTTCACGTCGGCTGGATGCCGGCGAGCTTGGCGGCTTCGCGCATCTCTTCGTAGTCCTTGCGGATGAAGTCGGCGAAGCCCTTTGCCGTCATCTGTTCCGGCGTGGCGACCTCGGAACCAAGCGCGACCAGCTTGTCGGCCGCGGGCGATCCGTTGCTGAGACCTTTTTGCACGGCGCTTTGCAGTTGTGCGACGATCTCCGGCGGGGTTTTGGCCGGCGCCAGGATGCCGATGAAGCTTTGCGCGGTGAAACCTTTGACGCCGCTTTCGTCGAAGGTCGGAATGTCCGGCGCAAGCTTCGAGCGGTGCGTCGCCGCGATGGCCACGATATGCGCCTTCTTGTCGTTGTGCAGCGGCAGCGCCGTCGAGAATTCCGTCATTGCGCCATTGATGCTGCCGCCGAGCAGGTCCGGCGTCAGTGCGCCGCCGCCGCGATACGGCACGTGGGTGATGTTGGCTCCGGTCGCCGCCTTGAAGCGCTCCAGCGTCATGTGCGAGGCGCTACCGACGCCGCTGGTCGCGATCGTCATCGGCGTTTTTTTGCTCGCGGCAATAAAATCCTGCAAGGTCTTGGCCTCGACGTCGTTGCTCAGGATCAGCGTGTGCGGCACGTAACTCGTCAGCGCGATCGCGGCAAAATCCGTCAGCGGATCGTAGCCGAGCTTGGCGTGGATGAAAGGATTGACGGTGAGGGGGCCGTTGGAGCCGACCAGCAGCGTGTAACCGTCGGGCGTGGCCTTGGCGACAAATTCGGCGCCGATACCACCGCCGGCGCCGCCGCGGTTTTCGACGATGACCGTTCCGTTGATGCCTTTGCCGATCTGGTCGCCGACCAGGCGGCCGACGATGTCGGCATTGCCGCCCGCGGCAAACGGCACCACGAGCTGGATCGGCCGCGCCGGATAATCGGCTGCACAGCAGGCGTTCCGGCAGCAATGAACCGGCGGACGCAGCGGCGATGCTGCCGAGCAGGGTGCGGCGTGAGAGCGTCATAGGTTTATTCCTTCGTTCAGTCGGACTTGATGTTGTTCTCTTTGACCACCGGGCCCCACAGCGCCATCTGTTCGGCGAGGAATTTTGCCTCCTCCTGGGCGTCGCCGAGGCGGAGCGAAATCTGCAGGCTTTCGGTGAGGGTTTTACTCACAATCGGATCGCGCAGGCTATCGCCGAGCGCTGCGGCAAAACGCTCGATGATCGGCTTCGGCGTGCCGGCCGGCGCAAATACACCCCACCAGGCGTAGGATTCGAAACCGGCAAAGCCGGCATCGATCGCGGTCTGGGTGTCCGGCAAGTTCGGTCATGCGGGACTTGCCGGTCTGCAACAGCGGCACGATGGTCTTGGCGCTGACCTGCGGCATCACCAGCGCGGCACTGCCAATAATCAGGTCCACGTGACCGGCGATGGCGTCGTTCATCGCCGGGCCGCCGCCGCGATAGGGCACGTGCACCAGCTTGCAGCCGGCCTTCTCGCTCAGGAGCGTCATGGTCAGATGGCCGACGCTGCCGCTGCCGATCGAGGCGTAAGTGATGGTGTCCGGCTTGGTCTTGGCGGCGGCGACGACGTCGGCAAAAGACTTGTAAGGCTTCGACGGATGGGTCGCGAGCACGTTCGGCGCGGTGCCGATCAGCATCACCGGCGCGAGGTCCTTCACCGTATCGAAATTGAGATCGAACAGGAACGGGTTCACCGCATGCGAGTCGAATACGAACACCCAGGTGTTGCCGTCCGGCGGCGACTTCGCGACGATCTCGGTGCCGAGCGCGCCCGAGGAACCGGGCCGGTTCTCGATCACCAGCGTGGCGTTGAGACTTCTTCTGGATGCCGGGCTGGGCCATGCGCGCGATCGGATCGACGCTGCCGCCGGGCGGAAACGGCACGATGATCTTGATGATCTCGGATGGCCAGGATTGTGCTTGCGCAACGCTTCGCCAATGCTGTCGCGAATGGTGACGCCAGCGCGCCGGCCACGAGCGATCGTCGTGTAAAATTCATTTTTCTCTCCCTGTAGCTTTCTTCTTGTCAGTTCGCCGGCGGCGCCACCGGCGCGGTCTGGCCGGAGCGCTTCAAGGCGTCGGCGACGAAACCGTTTGCCTTCATGTCTTCGACGAAACGGCGCAGATAGGCGAGGCCGGCCGGCCGTCCCTTCGGCGTGCCGATCGCCTGACGGATTTCCTCGAACGCGTCGGGCAAGACCCGCGTGTCCGGATGGTCCTTGGCATAGGCGTCGAGTGGCTCGCGCACGCCGGCGGCTGCATCGAGATGCTGGTCGAGGAACGGCTCGATGCCGCCCGCCGCGCCACCTTTCGGATTACGGATGAGAACTGCGTTTTTCAATGTGCGCGTCAGATAGAGGTCGTACACCGAGCCGAGACCGACGCCGATCTTCATGCCCGGCGCATCCACGTCGGCGGTGTTCTTGAACGACGCGTCCTTGCGCACGAGGTATGTGCCCTGAATAAGCAGGTACGGCGCGGTGAAGTCCACGTCGGTGGCGCGCGCCGGCTCGATGGCGATGAAGCCGATGTCCCAGGCATTTTGCACTGCGCCGTCGAAGGTCCTGCCTGCCGACGTGTAGAATATGAATTCGACCGGTACGCCGAGACGCTTGGCAAGCGCGGCGGCAAGTTCCGGCGTGACGCCGAGCGGCTCGCCGTTCGGGCCTTTCTGCACCAGGACCGGATTGCCGAAATTCATCGCGGCGCGCAGTTTGCCGGTCGGCGCCAGATCCTTGAGCACTTCGGGCGACGGCGCGGACTGTGCGAAGGCTTCGCCCGAGACCGCGAGCAGAATGAACAGAGCGGTCATGAATTTGGGCATGGCGTTCTTCCCCGAAGGTAGGATTTATCGCAACGATTTTTATGCGTATTAGTTTTGTGAGTATTAGCGGGTGTTGCCTGCGTCAAGGACACAAAAGGGAGTCATGCAATGAGGATCGACGGGTCATGCGCCTGTGGCGCCATCAAGATCGAGGGCGAGGCAGACTCCGAGAGAACCCAGATGTGCCATTGTACGGATTGCCAGTCCGGCACCGGCACCGCTTTCCGCGTGTCGATCCCGGTGCCTGGCGCAACGTTCAAGATGACCGGCGTGCCGACGATTTTTCTGAAAACCACCGCGGACAGCGGCAAGCCGCGGGCGCAGGCGTTTTGCCCGACATGCGGCTCGCCGATCTACTCGACAACGCCCGGTGACGGCGTGCAGCCGTCTTACACTGTACGCGTCGGGCTGTTACGTCAGCGCGATCAGCTCATTCCGCGGCGGCAGAACTGGTACCGCTCGGCACGGCCGTGGCTGACGGAGATCGGCTCGATCCCGAAGAACGAAAAGCAGGGATGAAGTTGCGGGTGAGGTCGTGGTTCTGCTTGCCTAACCGGCGGGTAGTCTGTCTGGTCCGTTGTGCCATCTTGCTTCCCGGTGCAAGATCGGAGTGCCAAAAGGGCTGTCTTGACAGGTCAACGATGGATAACCCGAACCCGCGCAACTCACCCAATGTCCTCGGTGGACCTGAACTTGTGGCAAAGCAATCCGCCGTCGATGCGCAGGGCAGGCTCAGGCGAACTCCGATCCACGATGTCGTATTTCGTCCGACGCGTCCGGTTCCCCATGAAGATGGGTATGTCAGCGAAGTAGCTCGCGCCAGTTGGGATGTCCTCGGCGGTCCGATCGTTCAGGTTCATTTGACGACGACGTTGCCCAGTCGGCATCGGGCGTGGGGTCTGCATCAACGGAGTGCCGACCGCCTGTTTGTTGTCAGCGGTCTGGTCAAGTTCGCCGTTTTCGATGGCAGGCTCAATTCTCCTACCCACGGTTGCGTGAGCGAGCTCATCGTGAGCGAGACGGGCCCTGGGTTGTTGATTGTTCCGCCGAACCTCTATCATGGCTGGAAAAACATCGGATCGAGCGAGGCGCTCATCATCAATATGCCGACCGTGATGTACAATTACGAAGAGCCTGATGCGCTCGATTTGCCATGGGATTCCGAGGCTGCGGCACGAATTATTCCGTATCGTTTTTGAGTCTTGGCGGTGAACGCGAGTCCTTTCTTCTCGGTTGTTTTGCCAACGTACGGACGCGGCCGTTGCATCAAGCCCAGCATTGAATCGGTGCTGGCCCAAACATTCCGCGACTTCGAGTTGATTGTCGTCGGCGATGGATGCGCGGACGAGACCGAAGCTGTCGTGCGGTCATTCGACTCCGAGCGCGTGAGCTGGCGGAACCTGCAGACAAACTCGGGCAGCCAGAGCTTTCCCAATAACGAAGGCATAGCGGCATCGCGTGGACGCTGGATTGCGTATATCGGCCACGACGACATTTGGGCGCCGCATCATCTTGATCGCATCTTTCAAAAGGCCGGTTCGGCAGACGCCACGGATTTTGTGGTTAGCGGTTGTAATTTTTACGGCCCGGAAGGCAGCGGCGACTGTTTCATAACCGGAATGTTCGAGGAACCTGACGACGCGTTTCGACATTTCTGTCCGCCAACGTCGATCGCGCACCGGCGCGATGTTACGGAACGCATGGGCGGCTGGCGCGATCCGCGCACCGTGAACTGTCCGGCCGACAATGAATTCCTGCTGCGGGCCGCACGCGCCGCAATGCGTTTCGTGTCTACCGGCGAAGTCACGGTGCACAAGTTTGCCGCGGGCCATCGCTACCTGTCCTATCTTCGCCCGAGTTGCGACGAACAGGAGCGCCTTTTGGCAAAGTTGAGGCTCCCCGGCGGCTTTGACGTCGCAGGTATCGTCAGACAGTCGAAGGCGAACAACCAGTACATGCTGTTTCAATACGGTGACTATTCCAGCTACCCGAACGGATATCTGTTCGAACAAAATCTCAAGCGTAAAGGAATTAGCCGTCCGTCGTTGCGGCCGCTGCGAGGCGATGATGTCATTGAGCAGACAGAGCGAGCCACGCGGACTCGATTGGCATGAGATTGAATCGAACGGCAAGACTTTCCGCTGGTCCGGCCCCAATCCGCGGCCCAAAATTCTCATTCCGTACACGGGTCATCTTGCGCGCATATCGATTGAAGTGATCTCGAAGAATCCGGCCGTCAATCTCAAGGATATGTCATTGGACGTGGAGAGATGTCCTGTTCATTTCAGTGTCCGAGAGCGATGCGACATCAGCTATCTTGTTGCTGACATTCAACTGCAAGAGGCCGATTACACTGTTCTGACGCTCGACGCGCCGACATTTCGGCGCAGGGATGGGGGGCAGGGCGAGGATCAGCGAAAACTGGGTCTTGCAATTGGACAAATCCGGATACGTCCTTTGCCGGAGAGGTTCGGTTGGCAGGCGTGGTGGCGTGGCTTTAGAAAGCGATTTTCAAGAGCCAATGCCGCAGTAGGGATTAAGTAACGAGTGTTCGCTATTAAAGGCTCGCTTGCAGGAAAGGATTTCCCGCGGCTTTTCGAACATTCCAGAAGGATTCCCAATTCGGCCCGGGCGGCTGAAACGAGGAGTCTTATGCTTATTCTGCTCTACCGTTTCGCGGCCGACGAATGTGGTGCGACCGCGATCGAATACGGCCTCATTGCAACCGGCATTTCCGTGGCCATCATCCCGGTCTTTCATGGTCTTGGCGTCAAGTTGGCGGCCACGTTTACGTCGGTCTCCTCCGCGCTCAAATGAGCAGAAATTCCTGCAAAGTCCTGTCGCGGTTTCGCCGTTCGTGATCTTGTAACTATTTACATTTTACCGGCGTTAAATTCCGCCGGCTAAGTTCCGTCCCCGGGGAGGCGTCTGAAAAAATTCCCGCGCGAAATTGCCAGAAGGGGACGAGATATGCGCGCAATATTGCGCTTTTGAGCGAACGATTCCGCAAGCACTGCCATTGAATATGCTCTCATCGCGGGCGGCATTGCGGTCGCCATCGTCGCCAGCGTGCAGGCGCTCGGGACGACGGTCAACGGCATGTATTCTCTGGTCAGCGCAACGCTGAAGTAGGACTTGGTTCGCGTTTGGTGCGGGCGGGAAAACCGGACCGCTATCGCGTTTTGCCGGCGACGCGCATGAAGAAGGCGAGCACTTCGGCGACCGCACGATAGAGCTCAACGGGGATTTCCTGATCGAGCCGCATGCGCGAGAGTGCGGCGGCCAATTCGGGCTTGTGCGAAACGGGAATGCCCTCGGCGTTCGCCAGCTCCACGATGCGGCGCGCCAGTTCGCCGCGTCCAATCGCGGTAACGCGCGGAACGCGCGGCTGCTCGTATTCCAGGGCGACGGCGAGCGAGGTCGGCGTATCTGTCATGTCGCGTGATCGAGAAATGTGCCGGGCGACGCATTGGCCACGCGGGAGGTTGCCGTCTGACAGCGGATCGCGCCTGGTTCCAGCTCGGCATTGCGCAGGCCTGCGTCGAGAAGCTCAAGATTGGTCGACAGCAGCTCCGCGCTTTCGCTCCGCTCTGCGTTCAGCGTAACGGTCGTCCGCCTGCCGGCGAGTGCAATATGAGTGTGCACGGGGCCGAGCGGCTCGAACGCCGTCGAAAAATCGATATGCCACGCTGGCTCGGTTGTGGGATCATCCTGCCGTCTGGCACCGCGAGAAATACGGATTTGCGCAGCCGCGGTGCCCTCATTGGTTGCCAGCGGAATTTCCAGCAGCACGGTCACAGGTTGTTGCGCTCTCGTTTGCTCGACGGCCGCGCGATCTATCGGCGAAGACGCAACCTGCAACAGCGCCTTTCGCGCAATCGTGGCATCGGTTTGTTGCAGCAGATGTAGCGCACGCTCGCGCAAGGTGACATTGCCGGCGATGGACGAAGCAACAGGCGCTTGAGCGGCGGTCGGAGCGCCGCGGTAAGGCGGCGGCGGAGCGTTGTCGCGCGGGGCCATGTTTCGCTGCGCGGTAACCGTTCCATGTGTTGAAAGTTGTTCGAGCGGGTTCGTTTCCGCAGCAAGCCAGGTTTGCAGCGACTGGCGCAGTGTCGTCAGCGCGGCTGCCGTCGCTGGACCGTTGCGTAACTCGGGAGCATTGGCCGACGCATCGTCGAGGCCTGCCTGCAGTAACGCAGTTTGAACGTCATTCGCATCTGGCGCCACGCCGGTCTGGAGATCGAGTCGCGCTGCCAGCAAATTGCCGATGGCCGTTGTGATGGCTTTGGGGATCGATGAATCATTGGTGGCAGTCAAGGCTTCGAGATCTGCGAAAAGCGCGGGGAGGCCGTTTTGGCGCGCGGCGAGATCGTGAACCAGCGATGTTGCAGCAGAGATGGAGGTGTCGGGAGAAACGTTTGGCGTCGGTTCGGAGGCGGCTGTGATGTTGCCGGTCTCGACATCGGGTGTGCTGCCGCCGGGCAGCAGAAGGCGCGCCGTGGTGTCGTTGACGACCGACAGGATACGCGCCCTGATCGTTTGCCCGATCAGGAGAGACAGCGATGCCGGGGAATTGGAATTGCCGGAGTTGGCCGGTGCTGGGGTAACGGGTGCCATCAGCGTGATGCTTATTGGGCCCAAACGCTAATGCAGCCGCGTTAATTCCCGATTAACCAATCGCTGGCGGCTCCGTTATGTGAAAGACTGCGGTTTCCGAAATTTCTCCGGGAAATCGCGCCCCTGCCGCTGAGCGAGGATGTAATTATGCTGTTTTTGGTTGTTTCAACACCGCGGCCGGAGCGTCCGTCCGACCTTGCGGCAACACGGCAATCGTTCTGGCCCTGGATCGGCGGCTATCAGGCAAAGGGGATGTGCCGGCATGTCTACGCCCGTGCCGGACGAGGCGCAGTTGCGATCCTCGACGTCGAAGACAACGACGTCCTTCATCGCATCCTGAACGAATGGGCGGATATCGTCCCGGCCCACTTCGATACATATCCACTTATCGACCTCGAAGCGGCACAGCGGATGCTGGCGACGCAGGTCACCTCAAAAGAAGTTGCGGCAAGAAAACAAGCCACATAAGAAAACGCGGATAGAAAATTCAATGAGCGGCGCTGCCGAAGCCCCAAAGACCAGACGCGTTCGCGCGTTCCTGTTGAGCGATCGAATAGATACCTCCAATTTCGAGCACGAGGGCGTCGTATCGACTGCCCCTCTTACCTACAAATTTGGTACCGACGGCTTTGTGACGCTATTCCGTTATGGAGTCGCGGTGATCTCCTGTCTCTCGCCCGAAGCGGAAGATCAGGTGGTGCGTTCACTGCGGCCGCGGCTGGTGCGCCCGAGCAGCCCGATCGAGGAGGAAACGCTGCTGATCGAACTCAATCCCGACAGGGACGAACAGGTTTTGCCCGGCGGACCATTGGCGCTGAAAGCGATCAAGCCCGAGCATTTGATTGTCATCGCCGACGCTCTTTCAAAAAGCGTGGTGCTGGCGCGGGATGAACGCGAGGTTGCTACGGTGTTCGAAATCGTCGAGCCGTTCGCCCGGCAACTCGCTGAAAAAGGCTGGATCGGTACCGGGCGCCGGGTGGTTTTGAAACATATCGGCAACGCGCTTCTTGTGCAGCATCGACTGTCGGGCCGCGTGGCTGTTACCGAGAAGCCCGACGTGGTCTGGGATCGTCCCGATCTGGACAGGCTCTACGCACGCCTCGAAGATGAATATGAACTAAAAGAACGCGCCGAAGCGCTGGCCCGCAAGCTCGCGGTTATAGCGGATACCGCCGAGATCCTGGCTGATCTTATCGACACCAAGCGATCTTTCCGGCTTGAAATTATAATCGTTGTCCTGATCGCCGTGGAACTGGTGGTCGCTGCCTATCAAGTTCTGCATTAGCTCTCTCGTGCTCCAGCTTCAGCGCAAACGCGGCGCCAGAATTTGTGTGACAGTTTTTTGACACCGCAATCGCGCGATGGTTATTTTTTTAGTAACGAGTGATCGGTATTTTCGCTGCCAACGCCATGCGCTGAGCGGGGATGCGGCGATGAACGTACTCACCTTTGCGTCGCGCAAAGGCGGCACCGGCAAAAGCACGCTCGCCGCTCACCTCGCTGCCCATGTACACCGGCTGTCGGCTCCGTGCTGCCTCATCGACGATGATCCTCAGGGTTCGCTGACGTTCTGGAATTCGTTGCGTGGCGACGACGCCCTACCGCTCAGGCCGATCAAACGGACGCTGTCCCGCACACTCAAAAAGGCGGAGCGCAGGGGCGCCGCATGGGCGTTTATCGATACGCCCGCCAACATGTCGGCCGGCGTCACCGAGGCCGTCCAGTCGGCAACGCTGGTGATCATTCCCTGCCGTCCCGGCGTGTTCGATATCGTCGCGGTGCAGGAGACCATCGCCTTTGCGCGGCGCACGCGCACGCCCTATGCCGTGATCATTAACGGCGCGCCATCACGGCGGGAGGGGATGGAAGCTGCTGCCGTTGCCTACACGCGCGACTGCCTTTCCCGACTGGATGTCCCGGTTTGGGGTGGTCAGATCACCTACCGGACGGATTTTTCGCTTTCCCTCGCCACAGGGCAGGGCGCCGAGGAATTCGACGCCAACTCGCAGGCGGCGGAAGAAATCAGCCGGCTTTGGAGCGCTCTCGAGAAATCTGTCCAGGCCGTCCGCGGCGCGCGTGATGACGCCGCCGCCCATCGCATCGCGGCGTAGCGCCAGCGAAGCAAGAGGTGTGCAGCAAGGCAGAAGAGGATCAGCGGGTAGCGCGCGCGACGATGCCATCGGTCTTTTTGATCACATCAGCACCCGGCACCTGCTGCATGCAAGCGTGGCCGTTCGGGCAATCTTTTAACCGCCGCAGATAACAGGGCGAGCAGGACACGCCGGCGCGCACCACGGACTCCGGCTGGCGATAGGGGCCAGCCCAGACCGGATCGGTCGGACCGAACACGCTGACCACGGGGCGGCCGAGCGCGACGGCGAGATGCATGGGGCCGGAGTCGTTGGTAACGCAGATCGCAGCGCGAGAAATCAGCGCGGCAAGTTCGCTGAGCGACGTCTCACCGGCAAGGCTGATGGTGCCGGGCGCGAGTTTGACAATCTCTTCGCACAGGCCGCGCTCGTTCTCAGATCCGATCAGCACCACGGCGAGTTTCTGTTGCAGCAGGCGCCGGGCGACCTCGGCGAACGTGTCGGCACGCCATTGCTTGGTTTCCCAGACCGTGCCGGGCGCGACGACGGCGATTTTGGCTTTGGCGATTTCGTAGTAATCGAGCAGGCCGTCGATCCGCACGCTTGCTTCCTGTGGAATTGGAAACGAGAAATCAGCCGGGTCGTCGTCGAGGCCGAGCATCGAGGCAATGCCGAGATAGCGTTCGACCGGATGGATATCGAGCGTCGGCAACGGGATGGTGTCGGTGTAGGCGAGCCAGCTTCCCTCGCGGGCGCCTTTCCAGGCGTGCTTGCGCGCTTCTTCCGGGATGATGCGGGGCAAGCTGGTGAATGCATCGCTGCGCGGCTTGTCGAAACCGATCCGCACCGGCGCGCCGCTGGTGAAGGCGAACACCGCGCTGCGAAATTGTCCCTGCAGGTCGATGACCAGATCGTATTCGGCGGAACGAAGCTGTGCGATCAGCCGCGCGGTGCTGACATAGGGTGCCGGCCGCCACGGCTCCGACCACTCGGCGCGCAGAAACTCAATGACATTATTGATGGCCGGATTGTGCCGCAACAGCTCGGCGATGCCCGGCGTCACAAGCCAGTCGATCCGCGCTTTCGGATAACGCCGCCGTAGCTTGTTGAGCACCGGGATCGTGTGCACCACGTCGCCGAGCGCCGACAGCTTGATCAGCAGGATTTTCTTGAAGTCGTGGCTCTTGAGATCAGCAGGGTGCACTCTCGGCGGGGCTCCTGTCCCCGCAAACAAATAGCACCCGAAACCGCCGCGTCAAAACTTTTTCCTTATCGGGGAAGAAGGCTTGCTACACGCCGCGTTTGTTGCCCCATATCAGAACGTGGAGCTGGGGAAGCACACGCACGGCGAACCAGCGATCGTTCGCAACCTTTTCCGACAGCCAGCGAAATCGCGCCGCAAGGCCGGAAAGATCGGCACCGCTCGACCCGGATGATGGGTTGATTGGATTGCCGACTTGCAAATACACCGGAACATCGGGAAATCGTCCTGCGGCGTCGCGCGCGAAAGCGTAATCGGCATCGTCAAAGATCACGATCTTCAGGGCACACTGCGCACGATGGCCGGCAGCGGTGATGCAATCCTTCACCGCGGCCCAATCGACCGTCATATGCGAGGACGGCGGCTTCGGACTCACAACGATCCAGTCAAGCTCGGAAAACCACGGCTGATGGATGCTGCCCTGGGTCTCCAGGGCAAACGAATGACTTTGCTGGCGTGCGAGCTGGATGAACGCGCCAAGCGGCTGCATGGCTGGATTGCCTCCTGACAGTGAAATCAGGATTGGACGATGACCGGCCAGCTCGTCGACGCGCTTCAGGATTTCCGCCGGCGCCATGAATTGCCATTCGTTGCGATATTCCGGCAGCACCGCATATAAAGTGTCGCACCACGAGCATCGATAGTCGCACCCCGCCGTTCTGACGAAGACGGTCGGTTGTCCGATTAACGGGCCTTCGCCCTGGATGGTGGGACCGAAGATTTCGCTGATACGAATGTCTTCAGTCATCGCCGATATTCAGCCCAGGTCCGCGGCGTTTCGGAAACCCGTACCGCGGTGGTTTCCGGCCAGCGTTCGGCACACCAGTCGAATAGCCACTTGCAGATCGACTCCGCCGTCGTGCTTTCGAGCCCTGGAACGTCGTTCAGGTGCTTGTGGTCGACTTGCCGCGCAAGGAACTCTCTCAGATCGGACAGGTCGCGGTAGTCGCGGACGAAGCCGACAGCGTCGAGGACTTCGGACTGTAGCACCACTTCCACGACGTAGTTGTGGCCATGCAACCGGCTGCACGGATGTTCGGCGGGAAGGCCGGAAATGACGTGAGAAGCGGAAAACTCGAAGCGTTTTGAGATTGTGTACATGGCGCGCTCAGGATGCCGCCACGCAAGCGTCGTCGAGGCCAATGCAGGACATTGACGGGTTCCTTGTTTTTACCGGGTAGGCTGCGACCGGGCCGGGACCATCCCGGCGGTTTCGTTTAGCCGAAGGACGGCTTCCGAGAAAGCCTCATCCTGATTTTTGATACGAGGCCACGCGTGCATCCTGGATGGCGCGCCAGACCCGCTCCTGCGTTGCCGGCATCTCGATGTGACGGACGCCAAACTCGGATAAGGCATCGACGATGGCGTTGATGGTCACCGCGAGGGCTGGCACCGTGCCGCCTTCGCCGGCCGGGCGGATGCCGAGCGGGTGGGAGGAGGCGGGCACTTCGCTCAGTTCGGTGATGTAGTTCACCATGTCGGAGGCGCGCGGCATGGCGTAGTCCATCAGCGAGCCGGCCAGCATCTGGCCGCTTTCTGAGTCGTAATGGGCGTGTTCGAGCATGGCCTGGCCGACACCCTGCGCAATGCCGCCATGAACCTGGCCGTGAATGATCATCGGATTCACCGCGACGCCGACGTCGTCCACCGCGACATAAGTGATGAGCGTAGTCTTGCCGGTGTCGGGATCGACCTCGACCTCGCAGACGTGGGCGCCGTACGGATAGCTCGCTTCCTTCACGGTCTCGTCGCAGGCACCGTAAAGCGGGCCTTGCAGATCCTCGGGCAAATCCTTTCGTTCAGCCGCCGCCCTTGCCACTTCGAAAATGCCGACGGCGTGATTGGTGCCTTTGACAGCGAACTGGCCGTTCTTGAACTCGATGTCGGCTGCGGCGGTCTCGAGCAGATGCTCGGCGATGCGCATACCTTTCTCGACGATCACGTCGGTCGATTTCTTGATCACGATCGAACCGAGCCGCATGCCGCGGCCGGAATGCGCGCCGCCGCCGACGGTAACACGGTCGGTATCGCCGGTGACGAAGCGGACACAGTCGATCGGTACGCCGAGCCACTCGGTGATGAGCTGTGCGAAGCTTGTCTCGTGCCCCTGGCCCTGCGAGGTGACGCCGATGATGAGTTCGACAAAGCCGTCGGGCGCAACGGTAATCTCGGCCTTCTCGCGCGGCACGCCGGTGGAAATATCGACGTAGGTGCCGACGCCGATGCCGCGGCGCTTGCCGCGCTTCTTCGCTTCTTTGGCGCGGGCCTTGAAACCCTTCCAGTCGCCGAGTTTCAGCGCCAGATCCATGCCGCCGATATAGTCGCCATTGTCGTAAGTGACGCCGAACGGGTTCTTGTACGGCAGTTCCTTCTCGGTCACGAGATTCTTGCGGCGCAGCGCCACGCGGTCATAGCCGCATTCGCGCGCAGCGAGATCGATCAGCCGCTCCATCACGAAGATGACTTCGGGGCGGCCGGCCGAGCGATAGGGCCGCGTCGGCGAGGTATGGCTGAGCGTAGCGCGGGCGCGGAAATACGCCGCCGGCACCCGATAGATGCTCGACATCATCTGCACGCCTTTTTGCACCATCGCGAAATTCGTGGTGTGGGCGCCGAGATTGCCGAGGTTGGAGCCGCGCATCGCCAGGAAGCGGCCTTTGTCGTCGAGCGCGAGTTCGGCTTCGACCGCGAGGTCGCGAGCCTGATAGTCGGACAGGAAGAACTTCGTGACGTTCGATAATCCATTTCACCGGGCGGCCGACTTTCTTTGCCGCCCAGGCGATCAGGCCAAACTCGGCATAGATCATGCCGCGGGTGCCGAAATTACCGCCGACGTCCTGCATCAGCACGCGGACCTGCTCGGGCGGCACGTCAAGCATTTTGGCGAGATCGTTCTTCAGCCGCACCGCGCCGCCGTTGCCGGCATGGACGGTGAAGCGGCCGGTCGCCTTGTCGAATTCGGCAAGCGCCGCGCGCGGCTCCATCGGCACGCCGGTGATGCGCTGCACCCAGGTCTCGAACCGCGTCACATGAGCAGCGCGGGCGAACGCCGCTTCCGCCGCATCGAAATCGCCGAGGTCGCTGTCGAAGCAGACGTTGGAGCGGGCGCTGTCGTGCACGCGCGGCGCATCCTGTCGCGCCGCCGGCACGGTATCGACCACGGCTGGAAGAACTTCGTAATCGATCTCCACCGCCTCTGCGCCGTTCTTCGCTGCAAATACCGTGTCAGCGACAATCATCGCGACGGCCTCGCCGACAAAGCGCGCTTTATCTGTCGGCAGCGAATGGTGCGGCGCCTCGAACGGTGTCTCGCCGTTCTTCATCCGCGGCACGGCTTCTGCCTGGTGCGGCGACCACGGTATGTGGGGAATCGGTTTCAGGCCGCCGGCGAGAGTGTCGGCACCTGCGAAGACCGCGATCACGCCGGGTACGGCCCTGGCTTTGTCGGTTTTGATCGAACCGATGCGCGCATGGGCATGCGGCGAGCGGACCATCACCGCATAAACCTGCCCCGGCAGATTCTCGTCGGCGGTGTAGCGGCCGTTGCCGCGTACCAGACGCAGGTCTTCGCGCCGTCGTACGGGTTGGCCGATGCCGGAGCCGGTTGCAGGCTGATCCATCAAGTCCTCTTCAGTCAGACATGTAGATGTAGGTGGGCGGATCGCTTCGAGTTTAGGGCGTGCACTTATAAACGCCAGTGGTTCAGTTGTTCGCTTTCAGGCGTATAACCAAATCCGCCGAGGCCGACCAATTTGAGACACGGAACACATGGGTTGTCAGGCTCTGGCACTCCGTCCAGCACCACGCTTCGGTCGGCTTGCCCCTTCCGGCGAAAGAAATGGACGGACTTCGTCCAGGTGTTCGACGATAAAGCCGAAGAATGCACGAATGCGAGGAGTGCGGCGAAGGTCCCGGTGCGTCAACAGGTAAAAAGGCGTCGACATGTCCGGCCCAAGATCAAGGAGTCGGACCAAATCCTTTTCGTTCTCACCGACGATGACCGGCATCAATGCGATTCCCGCTCCGGACTTCACCGAAGGGAGCAGAGCGCCGATGCTGTTTGCGCGCGCTGCAACATGCGCGTTTGGGGCAGCGGATTTCAGCCATCGAACCGCAGGGTGGTCGCTCAGGGCTCCGGCAAACATCACAACCGAGTGGCTGTCAATCTGAGCTGCGTTCTCGATGCGTCCGCGCCGGGCGACATAGGACTGGCTGGCGTAAACCGCCCAGGGCGAGTCCGCGATCTTTCGTCCGAACAGCGCATTCTCTGCTGGTCGCTTTGCGCGAATCGCGATGTCGGCTTCGCCCGAGCCAAGCTCAAGAATTCTGTCACTCATGACGAATTCAATCCGCACGTCGGGATAACGCGCATTGAATTTCTCGATCAGACGAGTGCCGATCAGGCGCGGCCCGAGCGCCTCCGGGCATGTAATCTTGACCGTTCCTCTTATTTCGTTCGATTTGGCAGAAACCGTGCGCTCAAAATCTGAAACAGCGATCTCTACGCGCAGCGCGTGCTCGCGTATGTGCTCGCCCATCTCGGTGAGCCGGTATCCTGTCGGATGGCGCCTGACGAGCTCGCAGCCGAGCTGCCTTTCCAGTTCCTGCAGCCGCCGACGAACGGTCGATTGATTGACACGGAGTGACTTCGCCGCCGCCAGAGTGCTGCCAGCACGGGCAACTGCCAGAAAGTATTTCAGATCGTTCCAGTCGAACATGCGTCAGCTATGCATTTCTGATTCCAGACATCGCAATCTTGCTGCTCCCGCTTGGGAAGGCATTCTGTTCCCATGAATATGTAGGGTGAATTCAACGCCGCATCATTCATGGAGGCTGTTTCATGCAGGACGCCGGCAGTGTAGGTCGACTAACGGAAAAAGCCATGCTGCTCTGCGCCAGCGGAGCCTTGTTCGCGCTGGTGGCCTCCATCACGATCTCTTACGGTCTGAAGGCCGTGGCCGAATGCGAGGTCAACACCTATCGCCTGTTGCATCAGTCGCCGGGTGTGATTTTTGAAATCGCGGCGGCTAATGGCTGCGGATTTTGACGGCCAAGCCGGCGCAACGCCAACGGGCTAGTCGTCAATTTGGCTTTGCCGTTGCGTCAAGTCAGTGCAAAACTTTCCGGATAGAAGGCCGCGGGTTACCCTTCAACAGGTGAACGAATGCTGCTGGCAGGTGGATGTTCGTGCGGGGCAGTGCGCTTTTCCATCAAAAGCTATCTTTGGGCTCATCTTTGCCATTGCGATGCCTGCAAAAAGCGAACCGGGAGCGCCTATGGCATCTCGGTCGTGATCGAAAATGCCAATCTTGTAGAATTTCGCGGCAAAGTTCAGACCTACAAGCGTATCGCCGAAAGCGGAAAGACGGTCGAGTACGACTTCTGCCCGCTTTGCGCGAATGTTATCCGCTGGCGTGTGGCAGCGCTGCATGATCGCCAGGTGCTATCCGGGGGCGCTTTTGACAATCTTGATGCGTTCGAAATGGCCGGAGAAATGTACACAGCGAGAGCGCTGCCCTGGGCTCGCATCGGCTGTGAGATTACGACATCCGGCGAGCCAGACACGACTTACCGGTCTGCGCTCATAAAAAAGACGGCCGCCGGAAAGAATATTTAAGTTCAGCCTGGAGCCGGCCGGGCTTGCTATTGCGCGTCCACTTCCTGGCCGGCATCTGCGTTCGAACCTGGCGGCGAGGCATTGCACGCCGGAATAAAGGCCCTCAGGTTGGCCTCCAAATTCGCACGGTCGACGTTGCTGTTTAGCAGCACATTTCCCGAACTGTCGGAGATAAAGAGCTGCATACCCGTCAAATCTACGGGAAACCCGTAATTCGGAACCTCGCCGTGGGTGATGGCGATTTTCACCTCATAATTGCTGTGGCTCCAGATCGTGAAAAGCCAGGCATCGATAACCTTATAGCCTTGCTCGCTCAGAATCTGTTTCGCAAACGTGCTCGTCGCGCCGTCAGCTTTATCACTTGAGCTGAACTCCAGTTTCACCACGCAGGTTGAGACCGCTGCCGCCGCGGCGCTCGGGTTCCAGCCCAGGAGGAACAGGAATAATAATGGCAGCACCGAATAGATTGAAGCCGTCGATGTCATAGACTGCGGCGATGCCGGACCGTTTGCGGGCAAGGTCATTCGAATGCTCTTTTAGCAGCCGAGGATTTTGATGGCCAAGCTCCCGTGCCGCAGCTCGATCGGCGCTGAAGACCGCTGCAGACAAGAAGATCCGGATTCAATTGGCTGGTACGAAGCGGTTACGGTCGTGCGGCGCACGATAATCAACCGTAGGCCCAGCCGGGACGATGCCGTTGGCGTGGACCGGGCCGGCCTTGCCGAATACGCCGCGCTTCATGCCGGCGATGTCGCAAACCTCCGCGATGCCCGGCGTCTGATAGAGCTCGCGGAGATAGTTCGATAGATTGTGATACTCGGTGAGACGGCGCAGGTTGCACTTGTAGCCGACATAGTAGCAGGGATCGAACCGCACCAGGCTTGGAAACAGCCGCCAGTCGGCCTCGGTCTCGACTTCGCCGCACAAATATCGCTGCCCGGCGAGCTGCCGTTCAATGCCGTCGAGCGTATCGAACAAAATCTTGACTGAACCGTCGTAAGCTTCCTGCGAGATCGAGTAGCCGCAGCCGTTGACGGCATTGTTGACGCCCTTGAGCACCAGCGCGTTGGTCGCATCTATTTTGGAATGTAACGGTTCCGGATAGTAGTCCGGCGTTGGCTCGGCAAGGCCCGAAAATGCCGTGTTGAAGATGCGAATAATCTCCGAGGAACTCGTTGTTGACGACGCTCCGCGTTTTCGCATCCCATAGCGTCGGCACGGTCACGCGTGTGGTGCAGCCGGGATCGGCGAGCGTATAAAGCTCGTGCAGCCAGCGCACGCGGCGATCGGTTCCGGGCACGATGTGGCCTTGCTCTCCGAACGACCAGCCCTGGCCGTCGACCTCCTGGAAGGTGTTGGTCAGCGTCACGAACGGCTCGAGCTTCTTGAGCGTGCGCATCAGCGTGGCGCGGTGCGCCCACGGGCAGGCGACCGCGCAGTAAAGATGATAGCGGCCGCGCTCGGCGGGAAACGCCGCTCCGGGCTCGCTGCTGATACGGTCGCGGAAAATGGACGGGCGCTTGAAATAGAGGCCCTTGTCATCGTGGTTGACGAGGATGTTCTCGGTGCGCCACCGGCCGTCGACGAGCTGTCCCATGTATCTCCCTCCGTTCGCCGGGGTCGCTATTGGCGTCCTATCCTTATAATAGCGGAATGTGTAGAGATTAGAGAGTTATAGGAAGGAACGCGTTGGTGGTGCTGGAGCAGCCGATTCCAACCGCGCCGGTCCAGGGGCTTTAGCGATGGCCGAAGCCCACGGCGCAAAACCGAACCTCCGCAAGGAAGATCCGGCGCTCTTGTCCGGGCGCGGCCGCTATGCCGACGATCTGCCGGTACCGGTCAACACGCTGCATGCGCATGTGATCCGCTCGCCGCATGCTCATGCGGAGATCAAGCGCATCGATACGGCTGCCGCGCTCGCGCACGATGGCGTGTGGGCGGTTATTACCGGCGAAGAGGTGCGCAAGCTCTCCGATCCCTTTCTCGCGGCGGTGAAGACACCGGTGCAGCAATGGTCGCTGGCCGTCGATCGTGTGCGCTATGTCGGCGAGCCGGTGGCGCTGGTTGTCGCCGACAGCCGCTACCTTGCCGAGGACGCCGCCGAGCTGGTCACGATCGACTACGAGGCGCTGAAAGCGGCGCTCGATCCGGTCGCGGCCTGCGGCAGCGACGCTCCGCTCCTGCATCCCGAGGCCAAGACCAACGAAGTCTCGGTGCGCGAATTCGCTTATGGCAATACCGAAGAGGCTTTTGCGCGCGCCGATCATCGCATCAAGATGACGACGACATTTCCGCGGTTGTCGTTCACGCCGATCGAATGTTACGTCGTGGTCGCGCAGCACAATCCCGCACGCGGCAGCTACGATGTACTGGCGAATTTCCAGGGGCCGTTCTCGATCCACCCGGTGATGGCGCGGGCGCTGCGCGTGCCGGGGCCGAAATTGCGGTTGCGCATTCCCCCCGATTCCGGCGGCAGCTTTGGCATCAAGCTTTCGGTGTTTCCCTATGTCGTGCTGATGGCGCTGGCGGCGAAGATCACCGGCCGCCCGGTGAAATGGACCGAGGACCGCATCGAGCATCTGGTGTCGGCAAGCTCCGGCCCGAACCGCGTCACGACGACGGAGGCTGCTGTCGCCAAGGACGGCCGTATCCTCGCGCTCAAGCTCGACCAGCTTGAGGACTACGGCGCGTTCCTGCGCGCGCCGATGCCGGGGCCGCTCTATCGCATGCATGGCGCGGTGACCGGCGCATACGATATCGCCAATGTCGACGTGAAAAACCGCGTCGTACTCACCAACAAGATGCCGGCGAGCCTCATTCGCGGCTTCGGCGGTCCGCAGCTTTATCTGGCGCTGGAGCGGCTGATGCAGCGTATCGCCGTCGAGCTCAAGCTCGATCCGCTCGATGTGATCCGGCGCAACCTGATCGCCGCCGACAAATTCCCGTATCGCGCCGCGGCCGGCGCGCTGTACGATTTCGGCGATTATCCGCGCGCCGTCGAAGTCGCCCTCGGGCAGGGGCGGCTCGACGAATTGCGCCATCGCCGCGACAACGCGCGCGCTGCGGGGAAGAAATATGGCATCGGCTTCGCGGTGGTAGTCGAGCCGGCGATGTCGAACATGGGTTATCTCTCAACTTTGCTCACGCCGCAGGCGCGCGACAAGGCCGGGCCGAAGAATGGTGCGGTGTCGATGGCGACGGTGAACATCGATCCGCTCGGCGCGGTGACGGTGACTGCCGACGTTACGGTGCAGGGCCAGAGCCACGAGACGGTGCTGTCGCAAATTGTCGCTGAGGAGCTTGGTTTACAGCCAGACGACGTCGAAGTGGTGCTGGAACTCGATACCGCGAAGGATCAATGGTCGATCGCCGCGGGCACCTATTCCAGCCGCTTTGCGTCGGGCACCGCGGTTGCGGCGCAGATGGCGGCGGTGCAGATGCGCGAGAAACTCAAAGGCATCGGCGCCAAGCAGCTCAACGTGCTGCCGGAAGACGTCGAGCTTTCCGGCGGCAAGGTGCGCAGCCGTTCCAATCCCGACAACGCGCTGCCGTTCGGCCGCGTCGCCGCCACCTCGCACTGGTCGCCGGTGATGCTGCCGGATGCGATGGCGCCGGCGCTCTCCGAAACCGGGGTGTGGTCGCCGGAAGAGCTCGAGCCGCCGTCGCATGACGACAGGATCAACACCTCGCTGACTTACGGCTTCGTCTTCGACATGTGCGGTGTCGAGATCGACCCTGTCACCTATCAGGTGCGCGTCGATCGCTACGTCACCATGCACGACGCCGGCCGCATCCTGCATCCGATGATCGCGACCGGCCAGATCCGTGGCGCGTTCGCGCAAGGCATCGCCGCCGCGCTCTACGAGGAGTTCATCTATAACGAGGAGGGCGCGTTCCTCAACGGCACCTTCGCCGATTATCTGGTGCCGACGGTCAGCGAGATCCCCGAGGTCGAGATCCTGCATATTGAATCGCCGTCGCCGCTGACGCCGCTCGGCGCCAAGGGGCTGGCCGAAGGCAATTGCATGTCGACGCCGGTGTGCGTCGCCAACGCGATTGCGGATGCGCTCGGTGTCGACGAAGTGGAGCTGCCGGCAACGCCGCGGCGCATCCACGCCATGATGCAGGGCGCCAAGAAATGAAGCCGCGTCCCTTTGATTACGCACGGCCGGATACGGTCGAGGAGGTGCTGGCGCTGCTCGCCGAATACGGCGACGACGCGCGCATTCTTGCTGGCGGGCAGTCGCTGATCCCGATGCTTAATCTGCGGCTGATCGAGCCGGCGGTGCTGATCGACATTTCGCGGATCGGCGCGCTCGATGCGATCGCCGACAAAGGCGCCAAGATCGAGATCGGCGCGGCGGTGACGCAGAACAAGCTGATGGACTGGCCGCAGCTTGCCGCGCGTCTGCCGCTGCTTGCCGCGACGTTGCCTTTTGTCGGCCATTTCCAGACCCGCAACCGCGGCACGGTATGCGGCTCGATCGCGCATGCCGATCCAAGCTCGGAATTGCCACTGGCTCTGGCCGTCACCGCCGGCGAAGTGGTGCTGCGCTCGGCGCGCGGTGAACGCGTGCTTTCCGCCGACAAGTTTCAGCAGGACATGCTGACCACAGCGCGCGAGCCGGACGAGTTGATCGCCGCGGTGCGCTTTCCGGCCGGGCCGGGGCAGGGCGTCGCCTTCCGCGAAGTGGCGCGCCGCCACGGCGACTTTGCCATGATCGCGGTTGCCGCCGTGATCAAGGACAAGAATGCGGTGTGGCTCGGTGTCGGCGGCATGGCGGGACGGCCGATGGTGCGCCGGATTGTGCCGGAGAATGCCGAGTTGATCATCGGCGAATGGGCCGAGGAGCTCGAAGGCTACGAGGATTTGCACGCGTCAGCGGCGTTGCGTCGCGACCTCTTCAAGAATCTCGCACCGGAAGTCATCGCGGAGGCGATCCGATGCGCCGCGTGAACAAGAGCGAGAAAGTGCGAGTCACGCTCACCCTCAACGGCCGCAAGCTTGCGGCCGACGCCGAGCCGCGCCTGCTGCTGTCCGATTTCATCCGCCATTCCCTCGGCGCCACCGGCACCCATGTCGGCTGCGAGCACGGCATCTGCGGCTCGTGCACGGTGCTGATCGACGGCGTCGCCCAGCGCTCGTGCCTGACGCTCGCGGTGCAGGCGGAAGGGCGCGAGGTGCGCACCGTGGAGTTGCTCGCCGCGCCGGACGGCACGCTCAATCCGCTGCAACAGGCGATGCGCAACAATCACGGCCTGCAATGCGGCTTCTGCACGCCGGGCATATTGATGTCGTTTACCGACTTGCTGTCGCGCAATCCGCATCCGACTGAGGCCGAAATCCTCGAGGTGCTGTCCGGGCACCTCTGCCGCTGCACCGGCTACGCCGGCATCGTCGCCGCGGTCAAGGAAGTGGCGGCTTCCTAATAATCACGTCGAGTTGTTGCGCGCGCGGCTGCCGATGATCTCGATCACGCTGTCGCTGCCGTCGCGCTTGAACGCCAGCCGGGTCAGCGACCAGACACCGTCCTTTTTCACCGCCTCGACAAACGCGGTGCCGGACGCTTTCGGCCCGCTCACCGGGAAATTCAGCGACGCCTTGCCGCTCTGGTTTTCGGTCGATATCGAGCCGGTCGGCCGGCCGGCCGTGATCGGCGTGCCGAGCGCATTGGACGCGAGCGGGCTGGCCTGAAGCTGTGCGACGCCAAGCTTGTAAGCTTCCGAATTCTTGAGGATCGAGAACGTACCGGCGAACATCGCCACCAACAGTGCAATTCCGGCGACCCAAACGATCAACCCCGCGATTGCCCACCTGCGCTGCACGCGTTTGAA
Organism: uncultured Alphaproteobacteria bacterium; assembly: GCA_963739945.1. Classification (GTDB taxonomy): domain Bacteria; phylum Pseudomonadota; class Alphaproteobacteria; order Rhizobiales; family Xanthobacteraceae; genus BOG-931. The sequence continues at coordinate 461,592 of CAVUCN010000002.1, forward strand.
ATGCGCGACGCTGTCCCACCGCTTGTTGCGCCAGGCCCAGCTGCTCCCTTTCACGCCGAGCACAAACAGCATGATCAAGCCGAAGCCCGGAATCAGCGTCAGCAGCGCGATGGGCGTGCCGTTGCCGATACCCCAGATCCAGTTCAGAAAAAACGCGCCCCAGTTCCAGCGGTCGATCTCTCCCGGAACGGTTCGTAGGTCGGTGGCCAGCTGCGCGCCGTCGGTCATATCGGGGCCTCTCAATGCAAATGGCAAAAGCAATCAGTGCAACAGGCGTAGCTTGAGTCGGGTGGGGCCGGGGATCGGTTCACCGCGCCGCGCACAAACAAAAACCCCGGCGGTTCCGCCGGGGTCTCTTGATGCGCTAACTGTTTCCGGCCGGCTTTACTGGAACATATTGAACTTGTAGGTCAGACGTCCGACCACCTGGTCGACCTTGAAGTCGCTGGCGCCGGCGACCGCCCAGACCGGGGCGATGGTGTAATTGTTGTAACCGAAATCCATGTGGTCGTACTCGATGCCGAGAACGACGTTCTGCCAGACCGCGTAGTCGATGCCGGCGCCGACGGTCCAGCCGGAAGGACTTTGCGAATTGCTGGCGATCAGTCCGGGTGCGGTCAGGTCGTTATGGATCGAAGTACCGGCCCAGCCGCCTTTTGCGTAGAGCAGCGTCTGCGGGAGGGCGGCCCAGCCGATCTGGCCGGTCGCCGTGTAAAGCGAGCGCGCTTTTAAAGTCTCGCTGAACCCGCCGGCGCTCACGGTGTCTTTGATGTCGGCCCAGGAGCCGGTGCCCTCGACGCCGAGGACGAACTGACCGATCTGGTAGCGATAGCCCAGCACGCCGCCAAAGATGCCGCCCTGCGGACTATGGCTGACCGGACCAAAGATGTTGTCGGCGTAGCTTTCGTGGCCCCAGCCGTAGCCGCCTTGCAGGCCGAAATAGAGCCCGGTCCAGGAAAACGCGGGCGCGACCATCGCCGGCGCCTTGTAGTAGGGCGCCGGAACCGGGCGGGAGAGGTCGGCCGCATTGGCCGAAGTGAGCGCAGTGAGGAGAGCGGCCGCGGCGCAGCCGGCGAGGAGATGCTTCTTCATGGTTTTAGTCCCCGTGTGTTGCAGTTCGGGGCGACAACGCCGAACTCACCAAATCGGCTATGTCATTTCTGCAACACCTCGGGGAAAACGACTTGGCCGACGACTTGGCATCGGCGAACCCGCAGGTCGGACCGGGTGAAGTTCCGGAACCGTGACCCCCGGCCTCGTTCTTGCTATGCCTGTTGCACAAGGGGATTCCGGCGGCCGGGCCGGCAAAAGGCGAGCCTGAGCAGGACCATGAAAGACATTCTCGACAAGCTGGAAGAGCGCCGCGACAGCGCCCGGATGGGCGGCGGCAAGGCGCGCATCGAGGCGCAGCACAAGCGCGGCAAGCTCACCGCCCGCGAAAGGGTCGAGCTGCTGATGGACCGCGACTCGTTCCAGGAACTCGACATGTTCGTCGAGCACCGCTCCACCGATTTCGGCATGGAGAAGTCGCACATCGCCGGCGACGGCGTGGTCACCGGCTGGGGCACGGTGAACGGCCGTACCGTGTTCACCTTCGCCAAGGACTTCACCGTGTTCGGTGGTTCGCTGTCGGAGACGCACGCGCAGAAGATCATCAAGATCCAGGACATGGCGATGAAGGCGCGCGCGCCGATCGTCGGCCTGTTCGATGCCGGCGGCGCCCGCATCCAGGAAGGCGTGGCGGCGCTCGGCGGTTACGGCGAGGTGTTCAAGCGCAACGTGATCGCGTCGGGCGTGATCCCGCAGATTTCCGTGATCATGGGGCCGTGCGCCGGCGGCGACGTCTATTCGCCGGCGATGACCGATTTCATCTTCATGGTGCGCGACACCAGCTACATGTTCGTCACCGGCCCCGACGTGGTGAAGACCGTGACCAACGAGATCGTCACCGCGGAAGAGCTCGGCGGCGCCTCGGTGCACGCCACCAAAAGCTCGATCGCCGACGGCGCCTACGACAACGATGTCGAGTGCCTGTTGCAGATGCGCCGGCTGCTCGACTTTCTGCCCGCCAACTACGCGTCCGGCGCGCCGGAATGGCCGAGCTTTGACGACGCCGAGCGCACCGAGCCGTCGCTCGACACGCTGGTGCCGGACAACCCGAACAAGCCTTACGACATCAAGGAGCTGATCCTCAAAACCGTGGACGAGGGCGATTTCTTCGAGCTGTCGGAAACCTTCGCCCGCAACATCGTGATCGGGCTCGGCCGCATCGCCGGGCGCACCGTGGGCATCGTCGCCAACCAGCCGATGGTGCTGGCCGGCGTGCTCGACAGTGACGCCAGCCGCAAGGCGGCGCGCTTCGTGCGGTTCTGCGATGCTTTCAACATCCCGATCGTCACCTTCGTCGACGTTCCGGGTTTTTTGCCGGGCACCGCGCAGGAATACGGCGGCCTGATCAAGCACGGCGCCAAACTGCTGTTCGCCTATTCGCAGGCCACGGTGCCGCTGGTCACCGTGATCACCCGCAAGGCGTTCGGCGGCGCTTACGACGTGATGGCGTCAAAGCACATCGGCGGCGACGTCAACTACGCCTGGCCGACCGCGCAGATCGCGGTAATGGGCGCCAAGGGCGCGGTCGAAATCATCTTCCGCTCCGACATCGGCGATGCAGGCAAGATCGCCGCGCGCACCAAGGAATACGAAGAGCGCTTTCTGTCGCCGTTCATCGCCGCCGAGCGCGGCTATATCGACGACGTGATCATGCCGCACGCCACCCGCCCGCGCATCGCGCGTGCGCTCGCCATGCTGCGCACCAAGACGGTGGAGATGCCGCCGCGGAAGCATGATAATTTGCCGGTGTAGCGCTCCATGGCTCGTAGGAAATCCATTTCACCAACGGTTTCTGCGAAAGCCACAGCGAGGCTCGAGGCAACTGCGAAAGCTGTCTATCACCGAAAAAAGGTGACGACCGAGATCATTCCGCCGGATGTTTCTCGTGCGAAAGCTTCTGCTTGGCTTACTCTGTTATCGCCTATCACTGAGTGGGCAGGCCTAAAGGGAGATGCATTGAACTTCCAACGCCGCCTTCTAAGGATTCAACAAGAAGAAACCCTGCTACGGATCGCAAAGTCCGTCCGTAAGAAGCTAGCGAACACGACTATTTCCCACCCGGTTCCCCGTAAAATTCTAATCCCCGCTCTGGAGAAAGCATCTCTCGAAGAATCTGAAGATCAGCGAATGATTGAATTGTGGGCCAGTTTGTTAGCGTCGGCGACGCAAACGGTTGCCGTTCAACCGAGGTTTGTTGGAATTTTTGAGGAGCTTGCCGGTAGTCAGGCCAAATGCTTGTCGCGTTTGGGAATGCTGATATCAGTGATTTTCCTGAGGCGGATTTCGAAGATTCGTTTAGTCAGTTTGCTGACCACGGTGTCAGCGAACTCTTTGAGAGCACTTTGCAGTTGATCTTGGAAGGAGGTAACCCTGAAGTCGCATTTCAGCTCACTATCGAGACGTTCAAGAGGCCGGGCGTATTGCTAATTCTAGCAAACATTATCAGTTCTAGAACAGAGAAGTGGTACACGTATGATTCTGTAGCCGAAACCGGTATGCGAAATGACGAGGACTTGTCGATACTCGAATCGCTAGGTTTGGTGCGATACGCTGTCATTACTTTTATGGTCCATACCGAAGACTTCGGGAGTTTTGAAGTCCTTACCCATTACTATCATTTGACCCGATTGGGCGTTGAATTTTGCAAGGTGTGTTCGAGGCAACGGGTAGATGAATTAAAAAAAATAGACACGGTTTCTACACAGCAGAAGCGGGAGCGGCTGCCTCCGTTTAGGTTGGTATAACAAATCTTTTAGAAGCGCGTCGGTTTCTAAAAGGCCACGCGAGACCTGAGATGATGCTCTTATTTTCCTACTCGTCACCACCGGGTTTAACCCGGTGGTCCATGCTGAACCGCCGCATGGATTGCCGGATCAAGTCCGGCAATGACATTGTAAAGGCTGTACGTCGGGAAGGAGAGCACCAATGCCGGAGCAATTAGATTCGAGACTTACTCAGTCAACAGCCAACGACGACGTCTCACGTCGCCGTCTCGTGACAGGCGCGGCGGTGGTCGCGGCATTGGGCGGCGCAGTACCGGAAGCGATAGCGCAGGGCGGGGCGCCTGCGAGCGGTGCAAGCAATCTCCGCTTTCTCAATCCGGAGACGAGCTTCAAGAATCCGGGCTTCACGCATGCGGTCGAGGCGATGTTGCCGGGGCGGCTCGTCTATATCGCCGGCCAGCAGGGTCGCGATCTCAGCAACAAGATCGTCGGCGCGCCAGGTGATTTTCGCGCGCAGGCGGAGCAGGCGTTCCTCAACATCAAGGGTGCGCTCAACGCCGCCGGCGGCGGCTTCGAGCATGTCGTCAAGCTCACGCACTATTTCATGGACCTGAAAGCGCACTTCAAAATGATGCGCGATATCCGGCTGAAGTATTTCGATGCGGCGCGGATGCCGGCCTCGACCATGATCCAGGTCGGCGCGCTGACCGACGAGGCGGCGATTTATGAGGTCGATGTGGTGGCGGTGCTGCCGCCGGGGTGAATTAAACCTCTCCCCGCGTGCGGGGAGAGGTCGAGCCGTTAGCGCGTTCACGCGCGTCTTCGACGCGCTATGGCGAGGGTGAGGGGGCGTCTCAACTGCCTGAGCGAGCGGATAGGCCCCCTCATCCCAACCTTCTCCCCGCGTGCGGGGAGAAGGAGCGCGCCGTGCAAAGCCCAGGAAAATTCAGACGTGCCCCCAGACGGCTTCCGCCGTCTTGATCAGCGTCTCGAATTTCCGCCACTCGGCTTCTTCCGACAGTTGGGGAACGCCGATGCCGCTGCTGAAGCCGCATTGCGGGCTGACGGCGAGTTGCTCGACCGGCAGAAACTTCGCCGCCATCTCGACGCGCCGCTTCATGGCGTCGACCTGTTCGACCTCTTCGGTCTTGGTTGTCACCACACCCAGCACTGCCACGGTGCCCTTGCGGACAAAGCGCAGCACGTCGAAGCTCCCGGCGCGTTCGCTGTCGTATTCCAGCAGCAGCCGCTGGTGCTTCAACTGACTGAACAGCTTTTCGGCGATGCTGTCATAGTGGCCCTCGCGGTGCCATTGCGCCTGTACCTTGCCGCCGGCATCGACGCCGCGCGGATTGCCGCGGCAGATGTGCAGGCCGAACGTCACGCCGGGGAAACCCTCGATCACCGCGTTTTCGGCCTTGATGGCGCGATCGAGATTCTGTTCCGGATCCTCGCCGCGGGCCTTCATGCGTTCGAGCGAGACCTTGTCGACGTAGGCGGTGAACCCCGGCGCGTCCATGTGCACATAGCGGCAGCCCGCGTCCACCAGTTCCTGGATCATCTGGCGCTGGATCGCGACCACGTCGGCGATGAATTCGTCGAGGCCGCTATAGATCGCTTTCGATTTCTCCCAGGCGAAACGCTGCGCGATCCGATCCGGTCCGATCAGCGACACCTTGACCGGGCGCTGCGTCATCGCGGCGGCAGCCTTGTATTCGTCGAGCACGACGTTCTTTTTCAGTTTCAGCCGCTCGGTGGTGGCGCGCCGCGTGGCAATCGCCGGCCCGGCGGCCTCGTAATTCGGTTCGGTGCGGCTGCCCGGCTTGTTCGGGTCGCGCCATGTCGACGGGTCGCGGAAGCCTGCGCCGGTGAGGGAAGGCGTGTCGTAGCCCGAAACGGCATTGCCGAAACTGTCCTGAAAATTGCGCCGGCGGAATTCACCGTCGGTCAGGATCGGCAGTCCGACCTGTTCCTGCTTGCGCATGACCGCGCGGATCGCCTTGTCCTCGAGGTCGCGCAATTCGGGTTCGGAAATCTCGCCGCGCAGCCGCCGGTCCGACGCCGCTGCCAATTCCGCCGGAACCACCAGACTTCCGACCTGATCGACACGCAGCAGGTTCAAGTCTTCGACAGTGTTTGTCGCCGGCATTGGATTATCATCCCTTTCTATCGCATTCAGTTGACGTGCAGGTTGAGCCTGCGAACAATGTTGGCGTAACGTTCGGCGTCCTGCTTTCGGTATTCGACATAATTCGCCGTTCCGTTCTCCCGCATCATCATGCCGAGCTGGTCCATGCGCGCTGTCATTTCCGGCTCACGCATCACCTTTGCGGCCTCGGCCGCAAGACGCGTGACCACTTTCGGCGGGGCTCCCGCCGGCGCGTAAAGTCCGATCACGGTCGCCACGTCGAAACCTTTGATGCCGAGCTCATCGCAAGCCGGAACTTGGGGCGTCGACGCCGATCGCTGCAGGACGCTGATGCAATAGCTTCGCAGTTGACCGCTGGCGATACCGGAGAGGACGTTTGGAATGCCGGACCAGGCGACCTGGATTTCGCCGGTGAGCAGGCCGTTGACCATCGCCGTGCCGGCGCGATACGGCACATGAAGAACATCGATGCCGGTCTGATCGGCAAAAAGCGCCATGGTCAGATGATGGATCGAGCCGACGCCGCCCGAACCGTAAGTGATCTTGCCGGGCTCTTGCTTCGCAAGCGCGATGAAATCTGACAGCGTCGTCGCTTTCAGCTGCGGATTGGCGACAAGGATGGTCGGCACCGCGGCCAGCGCGGTGATTGGTGTGAAATCCTTGACCGGATCGTAGCCAATATTCGGATTGAGCGCGGGAATGATCGCCATGTTGCCGCTGTCGCCGAACATCAAGGTGTAGCCATCGGGCGTCGCTTTCGCCGTCGTCAGCGCGACCATGGCGGTTCCCGCACCCTGAACGTTTTCGACCACGACGGCCTTGCCGAAATCTTTGGTCATCCGTTCGGCGAGAAGCCGACCAAGGATGTCGGGATTGCCGCCTGGGGCTGAGGAAACCAGCAAGCGGATTGGCCGGCTCGGATACGCTTCATCTTGCGCGAGCGTAGGCGAAAACAAACCAAGCGCAATTGCAAATGCAGCTGGGATGACGGCGGTCCTCGCCTGCATGTTCTCTCCCTGTCGCGGCCCCGGAACATTTATCTGCGTCGTTTGCCGGGGTGTTGCGTCAACATATTGGACTTGAAACAAGTTAGTCCAGCATCGCACGGTGACTGTCATGCCCCGCGAAGGCGGGGCATCCAGTATTCTACTGCGATGATTGCGATTACTGGATCGTCCGCCTGCGCGGACGATGACAGAACGGGAGCGATAGCCGCGTCACAGTTGTGCCCCAACGCGCAAATAGGAGTGGGCGCATGCCCAAACGCATGCCCAAGCCAGTGCTCGACCAGGTCAACCTCGTCTGCGGCGATGTCGAAGCGTCGGTCGCGTTCTATCGTCGGCTTGGCGTGGAGATTCCCGACGCCAGGATTTGGCGCACGGCAACGGGCGCGCATCATGTCAGCGCCGCCGATGACGCGGCAGATCGGGCGATCACGTTCGATCTCGACTCCACCGCATTCGCCCAACGATGGAACGCCGGCTGGAACGGGCAACCAAATCTGAAAGGCCGTATTGTCGTCGGCTTTGGCGTGGCGACGCGGGCGGATGTCGATGACGTGTACCGCGACATGACGGCGGCCGGATATCACGGCTTGCAGAAACCGATCGACGCCTTCTGGGGCGCGCGTTACGCGATCATCGAAGACCCCGACGGAATTGCCGTCGGTGTGATGAGTCCGATATCGCCGGAGCGGAAGTCGCCGCCGCCGGATGTGTGATGGCGTAATTGCGCGCGTGAGCCGGCGATCATCGCAATGAACCGCCAAGCCGACATTCGCTCATTCGGCCGTTGCGGGCTTCAAGGGAATGACCAGCGTGAAATTGGTGCCAGCGGCAGACTTCGGCTGCGTCAGTTCGGCTCCCAATTGCTTTGACAGCGCGTTGACGAGGCGCGCGCCGAGCCGCTTGCTGGTCGTCGGGTCAAAACCGGACGGCAGGCCAACTCCGTCGTCGCTAACCGACACCGAAATTGAACTCTCGTCCGGTTTAAACAGGCGCACCCGGATCAATCCGCCGGGGCCATCGGCATAAGCATGCTTTCCCGCGTTTGAAACGAGTTCATTGACGACAAGCCCGACAAGAATAGAGCGATCCGCGGCAATCTGAATTTCCTTGGGCGCATCGAATTGGATTTTACAGGGAGCGACAGTCGACTCCAGGTCGCCGATGATCTCGCGCAAATACCCGATCAAATCGATATTCTCGTAATCGGCGTTGTAAGTGAGGCGCTCGTAAGCGCGCCCAACAGCGTTGACCCGGGCAGACGCTTCATTGAGCCGTTCGGTCAAATCCGGATCGCCCACCGAGTTGGCCTGGAGCTGGAGCATGGCTGAAACCACCTGGAGGCTGTTCTTGACCCGGTGGTTGACTTCCTTGAGCAGCACCTGATGACGATCAAGCGCGGCTTGCAGCTTGCGTTGATATTGCTGTTGCTCGATCGCCATGCCGAGAATATTTGCTGCACCTTGTAAAAACGCGATGTCGTGCTCGCCAAACTCGCCTTCGGATTTGCTGTCCACTTCCAGAACGCCGAACGGCGAGCCGTCGCCCTGCAGAATGACGTTCATCGCCCGGCGGATACCGTGTTCGGCAAGCAGGTCGGGGGTTCTAAATCGCTGTTCGTTTTCGAGGTGGTTCGAAATGACGGGCTTCCCGGTGCGCAAGGCGTAGCCGGCAGGGGAGGCCAGATCTGCGCCGACACTTGCGGAACCGACGACCCCCTTATCCCAACCTACTCCGGCGCGAACCAGGAGGCGGTTTTCAGCCGGTATGAATTCCATCACTTTGCAGTATTCCGCATCGAGCCCTTCGGCCGTCATGCGGGCGGTGTGATCGAGCATGCCGGTGAAGCTTGTGCGTTGCAAAGCAAGGACTCCGAGTTCGGCAAGAAGCTCCTGCTGGCGAATGCGTTGGCGCAGCGCCCGGCTGGTCAGGTCATCGACCGGCTGATCGCTCGCCGGAGGCTCAACGACCGCGTCTTTATGATCGGATGGTTGATTCATTCAGGTACGCAGTCTGGTAGGTACGCAGTCTGGCGACGCAATTCTGCATTTTCAATATCTTGTCGCCATACGAGTGTGCAAGCAGGCGCGTCACACCGGCCACCAAACAGAAGTCATCATACCGCCCGCAAACAGAAGATGTCGTCATCCTTCACGCCGAACCATTCGACGTAGTCGGAGGTTGCTTCCCCGACGACGGTGAGTTCGGAGCGCTCTATGTCCGGACGCTTGTGTTTTAGGGTCCTCAAGGCGTTCTCCTGGTCGTTTATCGCGACGAGAAAGAATTCTTTGAGGGGCGGTCCACCGCCGCCCATGCGCTCGGTGGAAGAGATGATTTTCCAGATTTTGTTCATGACGGCACTATGACCCGCACGGCTTGGGCCGCAAGCGCTATTCCGGCGCTGCCTTGTCTGGCTGGCCCCGCCACCTCACCGCGGCACTCCACCGCGGCTGTCTCAACGCCTTGAACGAAAGAGCGATTGTGTATTTCGGCGCTTATTATTCGGCACGGCACTAGTATTTCGCGGATTAGAGCATAAATAAGCGGACGTAGTTTGAATGACGAAAATTCAAATTATCATTCGATATTCTGAGGATTTAGCGGCCCCGATTTAAGCGGTCCATGGGGATCGAAGGTCTCGCCCGACCGGCGGTCGGATGACGACCCGGAACAAGAGGCGTTCAAACCATGAGCTCCACCGAAGCCGCGACCGCGAAAGCGTTCGATTACAATGCCAGCGCCGATCTGTTTTCGATGACGAACCGGAACGGCAGGCGGCAGCCGTTGGGCTACAGGCATTTTAAATCGGCGGCGGAGGCCATCCGTTATGCCGTCGAGGAAATTCCAACACAGAACTTCATCGGTACTCTCCTCGAAGTGGATAAGTCACGGTGCGACAGCAAGGAAATCCGCCGGCTGTATGCGAGCCCGGGCTTTCCGCTGGCGCGAAAGATCGCGGATCCGGTGTGATGCACGCGATCTTCCGGCATCATGGCGCCGTTCGATCGCTTCGAGCCTTGTCGCGCCTTGACCAGGGAGATACGGCACCATGAACGACAGACCTGTCGATCTTGACCACCATCGTGGAATGGCGGCGCAGAGGGCCACGGAACTCCGCCGGCTGCTGGCGGAGGTTGCCAACAATGAGAAAACCTTGCGTGCTACGCAGGAAGATCTGGAGATGCAGTTGATTGCCGCTCCGGCGACGACCTGGGAAGAGGCCGCGGATAAGGTGCGCTACTTGCTGTCGGTCTTCTCGACCACGCAGAGCGGGCAGGACCCGCGCCGCAAGATCCTGATCAAGGCCGTTTTGAACGATTTCGACCACCTGTCGGAGGGTACGGTTGAAAGGTGAGTTTTTCGAGCCGGCGCTTTCAAATTCAAGACGCGAAGCCGAACCAACTTGACCATCCTCAACGTCCAGCACACCACGATCTACCGTTATCGCCGCCCGGTTCAACTCGGCGAGCACCGGCTGATGCTGCGCCCGCGCGACAGTCACGATCTTCGGCTCATTGAGACCAGTCTGGATTGCTCGCCTTCGGCGACGATACGGTGGAGTTACGACGTATTCGGCAATTCGATCGCCCTCGCGTCGTTTGCCGAACCCGCCACCGAACTGCGCATTGTCAGCCATCTGCGGCTGGAGACGTTTGCGCAAAAGCGGCCGGCGTTCCAGATCACGCCGGAAGCCGCGACCTATCCGTTTATTTATTCAGCCGACGATCGCATCGACCTCGGCCGGCTGCTCGATCGCCAGTATCCCGATCCCGGCGACCGGGTCGGGAAATGGGCGCGCGGCTTCGTCCGCAGCAAGCCGACCGACACGCTTGCGCTGCTTGCCGATCTCAACAGTGGCGTTGCCGCATGGATCTCCTACCAGAGCCGCGAAACCGAGGGGACGCAAACGCCGATAGAGACGCTCAACCGCGGCTGGGGATCGTGCCGCGACTTCGCGGTGCTGTTCATCGAGGCCGCGCGTTGTCTGGGATTCGGCGCCCGCGTCGTGTCGGGCTATCTGTACAACCCTTCGACTTCCGTCAGGGGCGCGGGTTCGACCCACGCCTGGGCCGATGTCTATGTGCCAGGCTCCGGCTGGATCGCGTACGACCCGACCAACGGCACGATCGATAGTGCCGACCTCATTCGCGTTGCCGTGACACGGGATATCAGTCAGGCCATTCCGATCGCCGGTGATTTTTTCGGCGCTTCCGACAGCTACTGGGTATGACCGTGGACGTTACGGTAACGCCGGAGAGCAGCGAAGACCGGAAAGCTCCGGCCGTTGAGGTGAAAGCCATAGCCGTTGATGGTAAAGCCTTGGCCCCCTTGGCTGACCCCAAAGCGGCGGGCGACAGCAAAACGACCAACAGCAAGATCTCCGGGCCGGCGCCTCGGTGATACAGAAGCCGCAATCGCCGGCCGGAGCATGGCGGTGTCAATAATAGCATCTTTTATATTGACATTAGTCCTAGGAATGTCTACCTGATAATCAACTCGCTCGTCGTGAGGGACGTCATCTGCAGAGACGGCTTTTGACGGAGCGGGTGCGGGTTCTGCGGGCGGGGTTAGTCGCCCTTATCTGCAGACGGCCTGGGCATCATGCCCGTCCGGCACGTGATCGGACTGCGGGGTGCCTGCTGCACTGGCATCGGAGAGGCTCGTTTAGCCGTTGACCCGGTGTTTCCAGGAAGCGCTGGCCCGGGCCGGGGCGGGAGGAAAGTCCCGTCAAACCGTAGAGGAGCGCCGAAAGGCGAGCGGCCCTTGTAATAAGGGCCGCGGCTGTACCTGGTAACGGGTGCAGTCTCCGGACTGTGCCTGGTAACGGGTGCAGTCCGGTGCGCCATTCGGCGCTCCGCTTCCCTCTTTTAGGGAAGCAAAAAGCTTCGCCTCACGTTGCGTCGAGGCAAAAATTTTCGATCGCGTTGACAACTCGGATGCAGGTGCATCGCGAGAACGATGATTGCTTGTTTCATCCGCCCCCGCGATAGCGGCGGAGCGGGGACCACACGAAGTGTGGTGGAGGGGGCGCAGGCGATAAGGCGAAGATTCTGCGATGCAGCGAAGCGTCAACGGCAAGACGCCCCTCGCCACCGCGCTACGCGCGGTCCCCCATCCCCGCTATCGCGGGGCGGGATGAAGACCATACCATCAGGCAAAAAGCAGGGAGTGGAAAATCCAATGGCGCAAGTGGTTGCTGCGTTCGGTACGTCGCACTCGACGATGCTGGTGTCGTCGGAAGCGCACTGGCAGGAGATGTTCGACCGCGTCGACCGCCGTGCGCCGATCAATGATTTCGACGGCGTTCCCCGCACGTTCGATGAGTTGCTGAAGAATCTTCCTGCCGGACGCCGCGGCAAGAATCGCCAGGGATGCACAGGCCGAGCGGCATCGCGCGACGATGGACGCCATGGACCGGCTCGAACGCGATATTGCCGCGTCGGGCATCGACGTGCTGGTGATCATCGGCGACGATCAGCGCGAAGTCTTCAAGGACGATATTCGCCCGGCGATCGCCATTTATTACGGCGACACCATTCGCAACGCGGCGGCGCCGCAGGAGCCGGCGGCAGACTGGTACTTGGCGGACCAGCGCAAACGGATGGAGGAGAAGGAGGATCGGCACTATCCGTGCCATCCGGCGCTCGCGACCGCGATCATCAAGGGCCTGATGGCGCGCGATTTCGACATCACGGCGATGAAGGCGCTGGCCGGGGAGCAGTTCGAAGGGCACGCCTATTCGTTCATCCACCGGCGCTTCATGCCCAAGGGGCCGATACCGATCGTCCCGGTGATCCTCAACACCTATTACCCGCCCAATCAGCCGAGCCCGCGGCGATGCTTCGACCTCGGCGTTGCGATCCGGGAACTGGTTGAGGCGTACCCTGAGAACATCCGCGTCGGCATTCTGGCGTCGGGCGGGCTCAGCCATTTCCTGGTCAACGAGGCGCTCGACCGCGAGGTGGTGAATGCCTTGCAGCGAAAGGATTACCCGGCGCTCAAGGGACTTCCGGTCAACAAACTGGTGAGCGGCTCATCCGAGATCAGAAACTGGATCGCGACGGCGGGCGCGGTCCAGCATCTCAATCTCGACTGGATCACTTATGTACCGGGCTACCGGTCCCACGCGCTGACCGGCGTGGGTCTTTGTTTCGCGCATTGGCACTAAGACGGCACTGAGCGGCAATGCGGAACGGGCTATCGCCATGCTGGCTGTTCGCGTTGATCGGTCTTCTGGGCTGTCGAACGCCGCAGCGGAAGAGTATCCGGCGCGGCCGGTGAAGCTGATCATTCCGTTTGCGGCCGGCGCCGGCACCGATCTGTCCGGCCGCATCGTTGCCGATGAACTCGGCAAGCGTCTTGGCCAGCAATTCATCGTCGAAGACAAGCCGGGTGCGGCGGCGCAGCTCGGCACCGATTTTGTCGCCAAGGCCGAGCCGGACGGATACACCCTGTTGTGGACCGTATCAGACGGGCTGTCGGTGCTGCCGGCCGTCAAGCTGTCGTTGCCGTACAAGGTGCCCGACGATTTTGCGTTCATCGGCAGCATCGCGCAGCAGCCTTATACGCTCTCGGTTTCGTCGCGATGGGATTTCAAGACCTTTGCCGATCTGGTCGCGTACGCGAAAAGCAATCCGGGACATTTGAATTACGGCAGCGCAGGATCGGGCAGCGCGCCGCACTTGACGATCGCCATGATTGCCGCCGAAGCCGGCATCCAGATGGTCCACGTTCCTTTCGCCGGGCTTGGTCCCGCCACCAACGCGCTGGTGGCCGGGCAGGTTGACGCCGGCCTGGTGACTCCGGTTCAGGGCAAGCAGCTCATCGACGCCGGCAGCATCCGCGCGCTGGCGCTCACCGGCGAGACACGCTCGCGCGTCCTGCCCGATGTGCCGACGCTGAAGGAAGTCGGCGTGAACGGCAGCGCGATCATCAGCTATGGCCTGTTGGCGCCGGCGAAGACCGAAGCGCGGATTGTCGCCCGCTTGAGACGCGCCTTGAGCGACATGATGAGCGATGCGGCTTTCACCGATCGTCTGTTTTCGACTGGGCTATGAAGTCCGGCCGCTGATCGGCGACGACTATCGGGACTTCATCGTCAGGGATCTGGAAAAATGGCGTGCCGTCGCCAAGGCGGGGAACATCAAGATCGAGAATTGACGGTGATGTCGCGTGCCGTGTAACGAATGAAAGCGACCTATAAAGCGTCACGGTGCACGCGTATGATTAGCGCATAACAAGATGGGAGGCTGACAATGCTCAGGAAAATGATTTTCACGATTGTGCTGCTCGCGGCTGGCGCGATCGGCGGCGCGGTGCTGCATGCACAAACGGCGGCGCGCGCCGGCCTATCTGATCGCGCATGTGCAGATCACCGATCAGGATGGCTGGAAGCAGTACATCGCGGCGCTGCCGGGCACGCTGGCGCCGTATCACGTCAAGACGCTGGCGCGGGCGGCGGCGGTCGCGCTGGATGCATCGACGCCGCCCGCCGGCAGCACGGTGATCCTTGCCTTCAACAGCATGGACGATCTGAAAGCGTGGTGGAATTCACCGGCCTATCAGGCGATCATTCCGCTGCGCGAGAAATCGGCAAAGACCGTCGCTTACGCGCTGCCCGGCCAGCCGGCCGAATTGAACCGATGCGCAAAGTCATCCTCGCGCTGGCGCTTGCCGCGGCTTTCGCAAGCGTCGCGCCTCACGCGCGCGCCGATACTTTCCCGTCGCGCACCATCACGCTGATCGTGCCGTTTCCGCCGGGCGGTTCGACCGATGTGGCGGCGCGGATCATGGCCGACAAGATGGGCGCGTCGCTCGGCCAGCCGGTGATCGTCGAGAATGTCGGCGGCGCCGGCGGCACGATCGGCGTCGCACGTCTGGCGCGTGCGACGCCCGACGGCTACACCATCGACATCGGCCAGTGGGATACCCACGTCGGTCTCATCATCTACAACATCAATTTCGATCTGGAGAAGGATTTCGCGCCGATCGGATTGATGACGGTCAATCCGCAGCTTCTGGTCGCGCGCAAGGGATTTGCTCGCCAATAGCCTGAAAGATCTGGTGGCATGGCTGAAGGCGCATCCGGAAGGAGCCAAGTTCGTCAACCAGAATGCGTCCGGCCAGCTCGGCGCGCTGCTCCTGCAAAAGCTCACCGACACCAAGGTGCTGATCATTCCGTATCGCGGCGCCGGGCCCGGCGATGACCGATATGATGTCGGGGCAGGTCGATCTCGCGGTGCTGCAAGCCGCGGTATCGATGCCGCAGATGCAGGCCGGCGTGCTTAAGGCGCTCGCCAACCTGTCGCCGACCCGTTCGACATCGCTGCCCGACATCCCGACCTCCGATGAGGCGGGCGTGCCTGGCTATTACATGTCCGGCTGGTTCGGGCTTTACGCGCCGAAGGGCACGCCGCCGGAGATCGTCACGCGGCTCAATACCGCGATGGTGCAGGCGCTGGCGGAAGCCGACGTGCGGCGCGCGGTTCACCGAGCTTGGCCTCGACATCGCCGCGCGCGAGCAGCAGACGCCGGACGGCCTCGCCAAATTCCAGAAAGCGGAAATGGACAAGTGGTGGCCGATCATCCGCGCGTCGGGGATCAGGGGAGAGTAACGTCATTGCGAGGAGCGATAGCGACGAAGCAATCCAGGGCCGCTTGCAGCTGAAGCGAGCCTCGAGGATGCATCGGCCGCATGCGCCGGGGTCGCGACGGGAGTAGTGGGCGACACGAAGAATAAGGGAAACATGATGCGTAGAACCATCTTCAGTCGCCATCAGCTGCTAATGTTCACGGTCGCACCGCCGCTGCACGCGCAACAGAACGTGCCGGTCGAGCAGCAGAAAGTGTCGCGGCTGCCGCCGTTGCCGCAGCCGCTCGATCCGATGTTGCAGGAGATGTTCGACAAGCGCCGCGCCCAGGGCGGCGCCGTCATCAATCTGCAGATCGCGACCGGCCACGCGCCGAAATTCGTCAAGGCGTCGTCGGGGATGGCTTTCACCATCCGCTTCGACGCCACGGTGCCGCGCAAGCTGATCGAACTCACCATCATGCGCACCGCGCAGATTGTCGGCTCGACCTACGAAATCAACCAGCACATCCCGCTGATCAAGATGTGCGGCTACAGCGATGCGCAGATCGCCGCGCTGCCCGACTGGAAGACCGCGACGCTGTTCGACGACAAGGAGCGCTCGGTGCTCGGTTATGTCGAGGAAATGGCGCATGGCGGCGACGTCGACGATCCGACTTTCGCGGCGCTGGAAAAGAATTTCACGCCGCAGCAGATCGTCGAGCTCACCTATACGATCGGCAGCTATTACGCCAATGGTCTGTTGACCAAGGCGCTGCGTATTCAGGTCGAGACCGACGGCCGCGAGACCGTCGCCGGGAAGTGCTGAGAGGAGAGGGCGCGAGAGGGGCTATGCCCAAAGCCTATTTCATGGTCCGCGCGGTGGTGGATGAGCCGCTGCGGCAGAAATTCGACCACTGGTATTCGAGCCATCACCTGCCGATGGCGCTCAACGATTTCAAAGCGGAGAAGTGCTGGCGGTTCTGGAGCACGTCGATCCCGGCGTGCACTACGCGGTCTATCAGTTCGCCGACAGGCAAAGCTCGACGCCGCGATGAAGTCGGATGCGTTCAAGGCCGCTGATCGCGGATTACGACAAGGCCTGGCCGTCGGGCGTCACCCGCGACGCGGGACAAGTTACGTTCTGGCGGAGGAGGTTGGTGGGTAGGCGAGATGCGATTAGCGCCAGCCGCCGCCGCCGTTCACGTACACCGTGTCCGCGGTCATGAAGGAGCAGGCGTCCGAGCACATGAACAGCACCAGCTCGCCGATTTCTTCCGGCTCGCCGAAGCGCTTCATCGGCACGTCGTCGAGAAAGCGGGCCACCAGTTCCGGCGACGACTGCGCGGCGTCCTGGAACGGCGTCTGGATCGGGCCGGGCGAAATCGACAGCGCGCGGATGCCCTGCGTCGCATATTCGCGCGCGACGCCCAGCGTCATCGACACCACCGCGCCCTTGGCGGCGGCGTAATGCACCGAGGAGCCCGGGCCGCCGCGGCGGTGCGCCATGCTCGCCATGTTGACGATGACGCCGAACTTGTTCTTGAGCATGTGCGGCAGCACTGCCTGCATCGCGTAGAGCGTGCCGTTGACGTTGAGATCGAAGGTCTTCTTCAACAAGTCGTCGTCGATATCGAGAAATTTGGAGCGGCGGATTGCGGCGCCGGCGGAATTGAACAGGAACTGCACATGGCCGAACGCGGCGATGGCGCGCGTCACCATGGTGTCGACCTGCATGCGCGAGGTGACATCGACCTTCAGCGCCAGCGCCTGGCTGCCTTTGCCGTTGACCAGATCCGCGGTTTCGCGCGCGCCGGCTTCGTTGACGTCGGCGCAGACCACGTTGGCGCGCTCGCGGGCGAAGATCAGCGCCGTGGCGCGGCCGATGCCGCTCGCGGCGCCGGTAATGATGATGGTTTTGCCGGCGAAATAGTCCGGTGTTTTCGGCATAATTCGGCTCCTCCCGCGATTTTGACGCCGAGTGTGCCGTCGAACCGCTGCTCTTGCAATTCACCATGCCGGATGGTGATTGGACCGCGACCGATTCAGGTCGCACTGCTGCCGGGCCGGGATAATGCCGCGTTCTTTGGAAGATTTAGCCATCTTTGCCGCGCCCGGCGTATTCGTGGTGCTGTGGGCGTCCGGTTTCATCGGCGCGAAATTCGGCCTGCCTTATGCGGAGCCGATGACGTTCCTGTCGCTGCGCATGGCTGCAGCCGTTGCTCTGCTCGCGGTCGTGATCGCGCTGACGCGGCCGAAATGGCCGGGCCGGGCCGGCTTTTTTCACAGCGCCGTTGCCGGCTCGCTGGTTCACGGCTGTTATCTCGGCGGCGTGTTCGCGGCGATCGAGAACGGCATTTCGGCAGGTTTGATCGCGCTGATCGTGAGCTTGCAACCGGTGCTGACCTCGACACTCGCCAACCGTTGGCTCGGCGAACGCGTGCTGCCGCGGCAATGGCTCGGCCTCCTGCTTGGCATCGTCGGCGTCTATCTGATCGTGCGCGAGAACGTGGGAGCAGGCGATATCAAACCGATCGCCTGGTCTTTTGCCGCGCTGGCGCTGTCCGGCATCACCATCGGCACGCTGTATCAAAAGCGTTTCGGCGGCGGCATCGACTGGCGCCCGGCCCTGTTTCTGCAGTACCTGACTGCCGACGTGCTGTTCATTATCGCCGCGTTCCTGTTCGAGACGCGGGTGGTGCACTGGACGCCGCAATTTGTGTTCGCGCTGGCCTGGCTGGTGCTGCTGCTGTCGTTCGGCGCCGTGTGGCTGTTGTATTTCCTGATCCGCCGCTCGGCCGCTACTCGCGTGGTCAGCTTCATGTATCTGACGCCGCCGGTGACGGCGCTGATGGCATGGCTGTTTTTCGACGAGCGGCTGGCGCTGCTGGGTCTGCTTGGCATGGCGATCTGCGTTGGCGGGGTGTTTCTGGTCGTTTGGCGGACCGGTGGCGCCACCACCTGAGCCGATATAGCGTCGTGACCGAATAGAGGAGGGACGTCATGCCCGCTGCACCGATCGAATATCGTGACGCCGTGCCGGAAGTCCGCGCCGTGTTCGACGACATCAAGCGCACCCGGCAGGTCGATGATGTCAACAATTTCTGGAAATATTTGGCGCACGATCCGGTGACGCTCAGGCGCACCTGGGAAAGCGTCAAGGAAGTGATGGCGCCGGGCAGGCTCGACGTACTCACCAAGGAAATGGTCTATCTCGCGGTCAGCGTCAGCAATGGCTGCGGCTATTGCATCGCGAGTCATGGCGCAGCCGCGCGCAAGGCCGGTATGACCGAAGCGATGTTCGGAGAACTGATGGCGGTCGTCGGCATGGCGAACGAGACCAACCGGCTCGCCAATGGCTACCGGGTGCCGATCGATCCGATGTTCGAGCGATAGACGTGCTTTAGCCGTGCGGCGAAGCCGAGTTCGCTGGCGGCGGCATCGGGAGCCCAGCCGTTCTATCTGTATCGCGGCCGTGGAGTCCGAAAAGGACCAAAGCCATGAGCGCCACAAGCGCCAGCGCTGCAAATGATATCCCGCTGCTGCCTGTGCGCCGCTCACTCAATTGCAGCATGGGATCTGGCTGGTTGCCTTCCAGAGTGAAGGAACTGCCGCGATAGGGGGCTCTTTCTTGCTCAGGCATGATGGCGCCTCTTCCGGGTGAGATCGCTCCATTAATTCGCTGGGCGTGCTGGAGGTTCCTCGTGCCTTCCCATCTGGTTGCCAAAATCCTGAAAATGCGAGGCAAATGCGAGCCTCGCCGTTAGGCGGCGTGCAAGCCGGGCCGTTTAGGGAACTTGCCTTGAGGGTTCTTCCGGGCTGGCCGCCGTGAGTTTACGGCGCGGGCCGCAACATATGAGGCCGCGCCGATGCTCGCACAAAAAGGCAAACTCAAGGCTACCCCAATGCCGTCGCCGGAAAACCGCCGCAGATCGCAGCGCCGGGTGCTCAACCGCCCGGCAAAGATTTACTTCGGCCCCGGCAACATGCAGCGCGACTGCATCGTCACCGACATTTCCGACGGCGGCGTGCGCCTGCGGATCGAAGGCTTCAATGTGCCCGACGAATTCGTCTTGCTGGTTGCTGAAGACGGCTATTCCTACAAAGAGCGCGCCTATCAGGTGGTCTGGCGGCACGGTCCCGAAGCTTGGCGCAAAATTCCTCGGCCAGACCAGACGCAGTACAAGCCGTGCGGAAACTCGCGAAAGGCTAGGGCGCAGGTCGCAATCGGGTCGCAATCCCGTTGGCATTCCTGGCGTGTGTGCAGTAAAGCTTGGGGCCTCGATTGGCTCAAGCCTTGCTGTAGATGCTGAAATCTCCCGCCCGCGACGTTGTTGTCGTTCATAGCTCCGACCTTCACGTCGATCACGACTACACCGCGCGTCTGCATGGCGGCGACGGCACGACGGGACTTGCCTGCGTGCTTGCCGCGTCGCGCGACAACGGCGCCGATGTGGTGATGCTGGCCGGCGATACGTTCGACCATCATCGCGTGCCGGAGCAGGTGATCGAGCGTGCGGCCGAGGTGATCTCGGCGTCGCCGCTGCCGGTGGTTCTGCTGCCCGGCAATCACGATCCTGCGATTGCGACGGCGGTCTACCGGCACAGCGCGCTTGCCGCGGTCAAAAACCTGCACGTGCTCGGCATCACCCACGACGAGGCGATCGACTTTCCCGATCTGTCGCTCGAGATCTGGGGCCGTGCGCATCATGACTATGCCGACATGATCCCGTTCGAAATCCGTGCGCGTGCGGCGCACACGCTGGCTGATCGCGATGGCGCATGGTCATTATGAGCCGAAACCCGATTACGGCAACGGACCGCGGCCGTCGTGGCTGATCAGTGACGAGGAAATCGCCGCGACCGGCGCAGACTATGTCGCGCTCGGCCACTGGAATCGTCCGTTGCGCGTCGGCAACGGCAAGGTGCCGGCCTACTACTCCGGCTCGCCGGAATTTGCCGGCACCATCAATGTCGTGCGCTTGAGCGAAGCGAATGGCGTGACGGTGACACGTGCGCCGCTCGATATTGCGCGCGAAGTGGCCGAAGAGGCTACGGAATAGGGAAGCGGCCCCGGCGATGAGCCGAGGCCGCTTTTCTTCACTCCTCAGACGCGACTTACGAACGCTACGCGTTACTGGCTGTTGCCATTCGGCGTCGGAGCGCTTGGCGCCGGCGTGATCGGTGTCGGCGCGACGGCGCTGTCGTCGGGTTCGGCGCAGGTGCCGGAGTCGCAGGCGGGGTCATGTGCTGCACCGCCGGCGGAGTCGAGTCGTTCGACGCCGTATTGATCGCGCCGGGCTCGTGACCGATGCCGAAGGCGACCGCAAGTACGACGACAAGGAACAATGCGGCTGCGATCCAGCCCCAGGCGGCATTCATGGCCTTGGCATCCGGATCGTACGGCGGCTCTCGCCGCAACGGGTCGTTCGGATCGTAATTACCGTAGTTAGACATGTGGCTGCCTCCATCTGCGTCCACTCTGGTGTTAACGGACAGGCATCCTGTGCAGTTCCTCACCTGCAGGCTTGGCATATCACCCAAGCCACGGTTCATGCCGGGAACCTCGGCGAAGTTCCTTTGTCTTTTGCCGGGTTTTCAGCGAAATTGTCTGCCGCTTTTCAAGAAACTTTCGAGAGGGGACGGCCGTGGACAGAAAATCATTTGCCGCATCGCAACGCGCGTTGATGACAGTTGCGGGACTCGCGGCTGTCGCCTGGATCACGGCTGCGGTGGCGCCGGTCAGCGGGCAATCGTCGCCCCCCGGAACCTGGACCATGAAAGCGCCGCTTCCGGCGGTGCGCGGCGAGGTCGCCGTGGTCGCGTTCGACGGCAAGCTGCACGCAATCGGCGGTTCGGTGGGCGGCGTCGCCGGGACGTATCACGACGAATACGATCCGGCGACAAACTCGTGGCGTCCCCGTGCGCCGCTGCCCGAAGGCCGCGATCATCTCGCGGTCGCAGTTGCGGGCAACAAGATTTATGCCTTCGGCGGATTTGTCGGCTCGGTGCACAAGGGTGCAGGCACCGGCGCTTTCGAATACGATCCGGCCAGCGACACCTGGAAAACGCTGCCGCCGATGAAAGGGCCGCGCGGTTCGGCCGGCGCGGCCACCATCGATGGCAAGATCCACGTGATCGGCGGTCGCGGTCTCGATAATCTTCGTGGTCGGAACGCACGAGGTCTACGATCCGCAAGCCGGCAAGTGGAGCGATGCAGCGCCGTTGCCGTCGCCGCGCGATCATCTGGTTGTCATCGCCGCGGAGGGAAAGATCCACGCCATCGGCGGCCGCTTCAAGTCGCCGCTCGAGCGCACCGGCCTGCACGAAGTCTACGATCCGGCCACCGACAAATGGTTTCCGGCAACGCCGCTGCCGACGCCGCGCAGCGGATTGGCCGGCACCTATTATCACGGCCTGATCATGGTGCTCGGCGGCGAGCTGCCGCCGGATCATACGTTCCCCGAAAACGAAGGCTTCGACCCGAAGACCGATAAATGGACGACGCTGGCGCCGATGCCGCATGGCCGTCACGGCTTCGGCGGCGCGGCGATCGGTGACAATGCCTATTTCGTCGGCGGCAATCTCGATCCGGGCGGCGGCAACACCACCGACCAGCTCATCGTGTTTCACCTGCCATAGCGACGGCGTGTGCGGTGACTTTTGCCGCGAATTGGCTAATGTGACCGCGTCGCGCTCGTAGCTCAGCTGGATAGAGCATCAGACTTCGAATCTGAGGGTCGGGAGTTCGAATCTCTCCGAGCGCGCCAGTTTGTGAATGAACATTGCATCGCAACGTTGTTGCAGGAGGGAAGCATGGCTAAGTCCAGAGGGGGCCTCGACGGCCGCCATCGTGACAAGGGTGGGCGTATTGACAAGAAGCACGGCAACACGCGCGTCGCTTCGTTGCGCAAGGAATACGGGCCTGGTTTTGCCAAGGGCCGGCGCAAGGACATGATGCTCAAGAATCTGCTGCACGAAACCGGCAGCTCGTCGCTGCACGAGTATCTGCGCAAGCATCACCGCTGATCCGCGTTAGCGCGGCGCGTTAGTTTGCGGTGGGGCAGGCGGCTCCGCTGTTGGCATCTATTGCCTTGATCCGACGCCATCGCTTCGTCATGCCCGGCCTCGTGCCGGGCATCCACGTCTTGGGCTCTAAAGAAGACGTGGATGGCCGGGACAAGCCCGGCCATGACGGTTGGAGATTGGTATAAACGCGCTCGCGTGGTGCGACGGCCACGCCAAACCGTGGTCAGGGATGAACGACTCTCCGGGCGACAAGACTGCCAATGCTGCCGGCGTAAAGGTCGCCGGGCAGGGCGACCTCAAGAAGGTTGTCGGCCGCACCGAGGACGTGCCGCGCGGCATCGTGATGATGATCGTCGCGACCGCGCTGTTTGCCGCCGCTTCGGCCGCGAGCAAGTGGCTGGTCGGTGACTATCCGATCGGCGAAGTGCTGTTTATCCGGTCGCTGTCGTCGCTGATGACCGGGGCCGCAATCGTGCTGCCGGTCGCAGGATTGTCAGTGTATGCGACCAAGCGCCCGCGCGATCATCTGCTGCGCGGCATGTCGCAGTCGATTTCGCAATTGTGTCTTCTGATCGCATTCAGCCTGATGCCGCTGGCCGGCGCCGTCGCGATCAATTTCTCTTCACCGCTGTTCGCCGCGGTGGTGTCCGATCTTCTGGCTGAAAGAGCGCGCCGGCTGGGTACGCGGGACGGCGCTGATCGTCGGCTTTGTCGGCGTGCTGATCGTGACCGATCCTGGCACAAGTTCGTTGAACGTCGGCGCGTTGTTCGCGCTGATCAATGCGATTATGTACGGCAGCGTCACCATCGCGGTGCGCGGCATGACGCGAACCGAATCCGCCAATACGCTTTTGATCTGGCAGTTGTCGGTGCTGACGTTCTTTCACAGTTTCCTGCTGCTACTGGGATGGAAGACGCCGACTCTGCTCGATGCGGCGTTGATGTTCGGCACCGGCTTCACCAACGCGATCGGGCAGTGGTTCTGGACCAAATCGCTGCATCTTGCGCCGGCTGCAGCGGTGACGCCGTTTTACTATCTGATGCTGGTGTGGTCGCTGGTGATCGGATTTCTTTGTCTGGGGCGACGTGCCGACGCCAAGCCTGCTGATCGGTTCGGCTATCGTCGTGGCGACCGGTCTGTTCCTGTTTCTGCGCGAAGCGCGGATGATCCGGCGTCCGGCGGTGAAGCGGGTCTGACGCCGCCGGCTCTAGTGGATCAGCTTCGCAATCCGGTCGATGATCGGCCGGGGCGTGGCGTAAGTTTTCGCGATCAGCGCCTGAAGCTGCTCGCCGCTTGCCGGGATCGAGCGTGAGCTTGCGCAGATTGGCCTCGGCGATGAATTCCGGATCGTTCATCGTCGCGTCGAAGGCATCGCGCAGCATTTTCAGCCGCTCCGGCGGCAGGCCGGGCGGCGCGATGAACGGCCGGCCGATGCCTTGCCCGGCATAGAGAAATTCGATGGCCTGCTTGTCTTCCGGGCTCTGCGCCAGATCGACGACGAACGGCACATCTTTGAGTGACGGATTGGGCTTGGTGCCGCCCTGAAACAGCACCGAGACCGTGCCGCTCGAAATCCAGTCCGGGCGGCGGACATTGACGCTGTCGAGGCTTTCGCAAATGCCCTGCACCTCGCCGCGCTCCATGGCGAGGAAGACGTCGGCGGAGGACTGATAGCCGCCGACCCGTTTGAATTTCATGCCGAGGATGGCGTTGAGCGCCACCGGGTAAGAGTAGGTGCCGGTGCCGGGCCCGGTGTCGCCGACGATCAATTCCTTCTCGGTCAGGTCGCGCGCGGTCTTCACCGCGGCGGTGTTATAGGCGATGCAGATATTGGTTTCGGTTGCCGGCGTGCCGAGATAGGAGAGCTTGGTCGCGTCGAATTGCGCACCGGCTTCTCCGGTCAGCGGCCCAAGCGCCGCGTCGCGCGCGATCGCGGCAATTGCGGTGCCGTCCTTCGGCGCTACATTGTAGATGTAGCCCGCCGCGCGATAGCTGCCGCCGCCCTGCATATTTTCGGGTGTAACCGTCGGATTGCCGGGCAAGGTGCTTGCCGAGATGCGCGGCGACGACCCGCGCCCACATGTCATATCCGCCGCCGGGCCCAAAGCCGATATACATGGTCACGTTCTTGCCGGCGAATGCGCCCGTTGATTGTGCGTGTGCGCCGCATGCAATCAGCACGGCCAGCAGGCCAACGGCACGAAAGGCCACCTTGTGCGCATGACACGCCTGCCCATGACGATCCTCCCAGGATTGCCTTTAAGTGCTAGCAAATGCCGCGGCTGCAACAAAGCGGCCAAGTGACGCCGTTGAGATGTGGCGCGGTTGATGTGACGCTATCGAGGGGATTGCTCAGTGCTTTTTCTCAGTGAAATGAAGTTTCGGCTTGCGACTGGTGTTGCTGGCGTTGAGCGCCGCAATCCCGATGGCTGCGGCGGACGATTATCCGTCGCGCCCGATCCGCGTCATTGTGCCGTTCGAGCCGGGCGGTGCGCCGGACGTGGTGACGCGAATTGTGGCCGCTGCCGTCCAGAAGCCGCTCGGCCAATCGGTCATCGTGGAAAATCGCGCCGGCGCCAACGGCATTGTCGGCATGCAGGCGGCGGCTTCCGCCGAGCCGGATGGTTACACGCTGCTCGATACGCCGCCGGCTTTCGTGATCAATCCGAGTATCAAGAAGAAACTGCCGTTCGATATCTTTCGCGACTTCGCGCCGGTGGCGAATTGCGGCATCAGCGCCGGATACATTCTGATGGTGCGGCCGGGTTTGCCGGTGAATTCGGTCCAGGAGCTGATCGAGTACGGCAAGACCCATCGCCTGCTTTACGGTTCTGCCGGCATCGGCAACACGCTGCACCTGGCTGCGGCGCTATTCGCCGAAAAGGCCGGCATCGAAATGGAGCACGTGCCGTTCAAGGGCGCGGCGCCGATCATAACCGCGCTGATGTCCGGCACGATCGATATGGGTTTTGTCTCGCCGTCGTCGTGGAGCTACGCGGCCAGCGGTCAATTGCGGGCACTCGGCTTTTCCGGCAAGGAACCGCTGGAGCAACTGCCGAATGTCCCGCCGATCCGCGAGACATTGCCGACCTTCGATATCGAAGGCTCCTGGGAAGGCTGGTTTGCGCCGGCGAAGACTCCACCGGAGATCGTCACGCGCCTCAACAAGGCGGTGCGCGAGGCGCTCAAGGAGCCGTCTTTTCACGATGCCATCGTGAAGGCCGGCTATCAGCCGACCGATATGTCGCCCGAGGAATTTTCGGCCTTCCTGCACGCCGAGGCGGCGCGTTACGCGGAAGCGGTTAAGGCGGCAAAGATCGAGCCCGAATAACGCGCTGCGACACCGCAGCGTTGTTTCGCCCCTTTCACGCGGTCACCCGGTTCATATAGCCTGATGGCGTTCGATAAGAACGCCATGGGGGGACGAGGCGTGGCTGCTTCGGGCGCTGCCCCGGCTACGCGCATCGGGGGGTAAGATGAAATTGCCACGCCGCCGTTTTTTGCAACTGACTGGCGCTGCCGCGTTGGCGGGCTCTTCGCGCCTGGCTTTTGCGCAAAGCTATCCGAACCGTGTTGTGCGTTTGCTCGTCGGTTTTCCGCCTGGCGGGGGCGCCGATCTCGCAACCCGCATCGTGTCCGAGGGCCTTTCCAACCGGTGGAAGCAACAGACCATCGTCGAGAACAAACCGGGCGCCGGTGCACGGCTGGCGATGGACGCAGCAACCAAGGCAGCCGCCGGACGGTTACACGCTGCTGGTTGCGCCGGGATCGCCCGAGGTCAACCGCTTGCTGTTTTCGACGCTGACCTTCGATCCGGTGGCCGATCTTGCGCCGGTTTCCCTGATCGGCACCTATCCGAACATCATCGCGGTCGCGAATAATTCCCAGTTCAACAAGCTCGAGGATTTCATCGCCTATGCCAAGGCCAACCCGGGCAAGGTAAGCTGGGCGTCGCCGGGTGTCGGTACGGTGCCGCATCTGTCCGGCGAATTGTTCAAACATGTGACCGGTCTCGAGATGACGCATGTGCCGTATCGCGGCATCACCGACGGCTTGATGACCGACCTCATGACCGGTCGCGTCGATCTGATGTTCAACACCACCGGATCGTTGTTGCAGCCGGTAAAGTCGAAGCAGTTGCGCGGTCTTGCGGTCACGACGGCGACGCGCTTCCCGGGCGCGCCCGAACTGCCGACCGTCGCCGAGTCCGGCGTGCCCGGTTACGACGTGTCGTCATGGTATGGGCTTTATGCTCCGTCCAAGACGCCGGCAGATATCATCAAGAAAATAAACGCCGACATGGTCGCGATCCTGGCCGATCCGGCGGTCAAGCAAAAATTCGAACCGCTCGGCGTGCTGGCGCAAGGCTCGACGCCCGAAGCGCTCATCGCCAGAAACGCTGCCGACGTGAAATTGTGGGGACCGATCATCGAGGAAGCGCATATCAAGGTCGAATAAATTCGGAGGGGAACATGAAACGCCAGCGACGCCGGTTTCTGCAACTTGCCGGCGCCGCGGCAATCGCGCCGGCAATGACGCGCTTCGCCGCGGCCGATGATTATCCAAACCGGCCGGTTAAGATCCTCGTCGGTTTCACCGCCGGAGGCGCCGTCGATATCGTCGCGCGGGTCATGGGGGATTGGCTTTCGAAGCGCCTGGGTCAGGCGTTCGTGGTCGAAGACCATCCGGGCGCGGCGAACAATATCGCGACCGCGGACATGATCCACGCCACGCCGGACGGCTACACGATCCTGCTGACCAATCCGACCAACGCCATCAACACCGACGCTCTATTCCAGTCTTAGCTTCGATTTTCTCCGCGACAGCGTTCAGGTGGCCGGCATCATGCGGGTGCCGAATGTCATGGAAGTCGGACCGGACGTGCCGGCCAAGACCATCCCCGAATTCATCGCGTTCGCCAAAGCCAATCCCGGCAAGGTCTATTATGCGTCGCCCGGCACCGGAACGTCGGTGATGATGTCGGCGGAGCTGTTCAAGGCGCTGGCGCATGTCGACTTGTTGAACGTCACCTATCGCGGCATGAACGGCGGTGGCTATACCGACATGTTCACCAATCGTGTCCAGGTCGCTTTCGACAATCTTCCGGGCTCGATCGGCTACATCAATGCCGGGCAATTGCGCGCGCTCGGCGTCACTACCACGCAGCGCTCGGCGGCGTTGCCCAATGTGCCGTCGATTTCCGAAGTCGTTCCCGGCTACGAAGCGAGCGCCTGGTACGGCTTCACGGCGGCGAAAGGCACACCGGCCAACGCCGTGGCGGTGCTCAACAAGGCGACCAACGAGGCGCTGGCCGATCCTGCCATGCAGAAAAAGCTAACCGACCTTGGCGGCATACTGATGCCAGGCACGCCCGCCGATTTCGACAAATTCGTCAGGGCCGAATCCGAGAAGTGGGCGAAAGTCATCAAGGAAGCCAACATCCACGCGGAGTGAGCGTTACGGCCTCTCCGCTATGTTACGCGATAGCGCGCGATCACGCTCTCATCGACGGTGATTCCTAATCCGGGTCCTTGCGGTACTTTCATGTGGCCGTCGCGTGCGTCGATAGCGTCGCCGAGCGGTGTCGCTTCGAGCGTGCAGTAGAACCGTTCGCACATCGAATCCGGCAGGCAGGCGGCGATGACGTGGAGCGTCGCGATCAGGCCGGGACCGAAATAGGGCGAGTGCGGCATGACGCGCACGCCATGTTTTTTGGCGACGTCGATGGCTTTGCACATGGCGATAATGCCGCCGATCTTGGCGACGCTCGGCTGAAAAATATCGAACGCGCCTATTTCCATTGCCTGCCGGGCTTCCATGGCATGGCCGATGTTTTCGCCGGCCGCGATGGTCATGCCGGTCTCACGCCGGATACGCGCCATGGTGTCGTAGTCGTCGACCGGATCGACCGGCTCCTCGAGCCAGGCGAGATCGTAAACCTTGAGCTTGCGCGCCATTTCCAGCGCCTCATCAGGCTGCCAGGCACAATTGGTATCGACCATGATCGCGATGTCGGGGCCTGCGGCTTTGCGGCCGGGCGCAACTGTCTCGACTGTATGTTCGTGCAGTTTGATCGCGGTGTAGCCGCGCGATACGGCTTCCTCGGTGAATTTGGCGACGAGGTCCGGTTTGCCGTACCGCATCAGGCTCGCATAAGTCGGGATACGATCGCGCGTGGCGCCGCCCAGCAATTTGTGCACGGGCACACCCTGTGCCTTGCCGGCGATATCCCACAGCGCCATATCGACACCGGCGAGGGCGTAACTGACGGGTCCATGCCGGCCCATGGCGTGCAGCTTCCGCTGCAAGTCCGCCATAAAGGAGGGGACGTCGGTAAACTCGCGGCCGGTGCATAACGGCTCGACCACAAGGAGGATCGCGTCGCGGGTCAACGCCGATACGGCGAAGCCGAATGCCTCGCCCCAGCCGGTGATCCCGGCGTCGGTATCGATCCGGACGAACAGGGTCTCCATCAGTGTCCACGGCCCGAGCGGGCGCATTTGCTTGGGGCCGCCGTGCTCGTAAGGCACGGCGATGAAGATCGGTTCGACTCGGGTAATTTTCATTTTCTAACCTTGGCGTTTCCCAACTTGGTTTTTCAGGACAATGGCCCGCGCGCGGGGCGCAGGCAACGCCTTTCGCAGCCTCTCTTTTCTCGAGAAATCCTAGTTAATTCATCGACTTGGGCTGAAAGCATGGAACTGTGTTCTGGGTCACATCATCCATTGGCCGAGTGGTGTCTGATGCAAAAAAATGGGAGCCGTCCATGAATCATTCCCTTTATGGCGCTGATCGCCTTACGCATCTGAAGATTATCGTTGTTGGCCTGCTATTTGCGACCGTGGTTGCTGTGGTTGGCACTTTCGCTCATGTCCGCGATCTCGATCTTGGCACTGCGCAGCTTGTGAAGGCGGGCCAGCCGACGGTTATGAGCGGCGCGCCGCGTCGTCATCCACTAGGCATAACAGTCACTGCGTAGGAAAGGGAGCACGAGTCATGCTTCCGCAAAACAGGCGTTCGATCATATCGGGCTTCGACGGCATCGAAATGCTGATGCTCGCAGCCGGAGTTCTGCTTGTCGTCGCCATCGCGATGGCGTTGTAAGCTCTGCGAAGGGCAGCTAATACACCACGACGCTGCGGATGCTTTTGCCCTCGTGCATGAGGTCAAAGGCTCTATTGATGTCGCCGAGCGGCATCGTATGCGTGATCATTGGATCGATCTCGATCTTTCCGTCCATGTACCAGTCGACGATCTTGGGCACATCGGTGCGCCCGCGCGCGCCACCGAACGCGGTGCCTTTCCAGACCCGGCCGGTCACAAGCTGGAACGGTCGCGTCGCGATCTCCTGGCCGGAGCCGGCAACGCCGATGACGATGCTCTGGCCCCAGCCGCGATGGCAGCTCTCCAGTGCCATGCGCATGAGGTGGATATTGCCGACACATTCAAAAGTGTAATCGGCGCCGCCGATCTGGTCGGCGCCGTGCTTGGTCATGTTGACGAGATGCGCGACAAGATCGCCGCCGACTTCTTTCGGATTGACAAAATGCGTCATGCCGAAGCGCTCGCCCCAGGCTTTCTTGTCAGGATTGAGATCGACGCCGATGATCATGTCAGCGCCGGCGAGGCGCAGGCCCTGAAGGACATTGAGACCGATGCCACCGAGGCCGAACACGATCGCCTTGGCGCCGGGCTCTACCTTGGCGGTGTTGATCACCGCGCCGATGCCGGTAGTCACGCCGCAGCCGATGTAACAGACCTTGTCGAAGGGGGCGTCATCGCGGATTTTCGCCACCGCGATTTCCGGCAGCACGGTGAAATTGGCGAAGGTCGAGCAGCCCATATAGTGGTGGATCTTCTTGCCATCGAGCGAGAACCGCGACGTGCCGTCGGGCATCACGCCTTGTCCCTGGGTGCCGCGGATCGCGGTGCAGAGATTGGTTTTGCGCGACAGACACGATGGGCACTGGCGGCATTCCGGCGTGTAGAGCGGAATGACATGATCGCCTTTTTTCACCGACGTAACGCCCGCACCGACATCAACGACGATGCCTGCGCCTTCGTGGCCAAGGATCGCCGGGAACAATCCTTCCGGGTCAGCGCCTGAGCGGGTGAACTCGTCGGTATGGCAAATCCCGGTCGCCTTGATCTCAATCAGCACTTCGCCTGCGCGCGGGCCTTCCAGCTGAACTTCCGTCACTTCAAGCGGTTTGCCGGGGCCGAATGCGACGGCGGCGCGAACATTCATGGGCATTGCAATTATCCGTAAAGGCTGGCTCGCTGGCGAACGATGGCATCAGGAGGTGTGAATGGCAAACGGGGATTCCGGCGCGCCAGAACTTGAATTCGTCTTCGGCGCGCAAGTGACGGTGGATCCGCCGCAGGACCTCGGCGCCTTCAATAAAGGCCAGCGCCGTGTAGTGCCGATTACCGGCGGCACGTTTGCGGGGCCCAATATGCGCGGCACCGTGCTGCCGGGCGGAGCGGACTGGCAACTCATTCGTCACGACGGTGTAGCCGAACTCGATGCGCGCTATACGTTGCAGACCGACGACGGTGTAGCGATCCATGTCCATAATCGCGCGCTGCGTCATGGTCCGCCGGATGTCATGCAGGCTCTGCTGGCGGGCCGTCCAGTCGCACCCGGGAGCTACTACTTTCGTGGCGTCACCTCGTTCACGACCGACGCCGAGTCCTACTCCTGGCTTGGCAAGCACATTATTGTGTGTACCGCCGTGCGCGAGCCGGAGAACGTGAAGCTGAGCTTTTACAGGGTGCTGTAGGTTGATCGAGCGCGTCAGCCGGCTACTGCCGGGAATCCTGCTCTGTATTGCGATTACTGTAGCTGCGATCCTGCTGCAGGCGGTCGAGGTGCATTTTGTCGGTCACGCCTACCTCGAGGCGCTGGTGCTGGCGATCCTGCTCGGCGTCGCGGTCCGCACGGCGTGGATACCAACATCGCACCTGATACCGGGCATCGCGTTCAGTGGAAAATTCCTGCTGGAATTCGCAGTCGTACTGCTCGGCGCCTCGGTGAGTGCAGCGACGGTGTGGGCGCTTGGTCCGATCTTGCTGTTCGGCATCGCGTCCGTGGTGGCGATTGCACTGTGCGTGAGTTTTATCATCTGCCGCGGCCTGCGGTTGCCGCTGCGTATGTCGATCCTGATTGCCTGCGGCAATTCGATTTGCGGCAACTCGGCGATTGCCGCAGTTGCGCCGGTGATCGGGGCGGACGGCGACGACATTGCCTCGTCGATTTCGTTCACCGCCGTGCTTGGCGTCATCGTGGTGCTGACGCTGCCGCTGCTGGTGCCGGTCCTGCAATTGTCACTTACTCAATACGGCGTGCTTGCCGGGCTGACGGTCTACGCGGTGCCGCAGGTGCTGGCCGCGACATTGCCGATCGGCGCTCTGAGCAATCAGGTCGGCACCATCATCAAGCTGGTGCGGGTGCTGATGCTTGGCCCGGTCGTGCTCGGCCTGTCACTGCTCGCGACGGATCTCCGCGGCGATCGGGACCGGCCGAACCGCCGCCGGCCGGCGTGGCACGAACTGGTGCCCTGGTTCATCACCGGCTTTCTGATCCTGCTTGTCATTCGCTCACTCGGCCTTATCCCGCAAAGCGTTCTGCCGCCGATTACCTATATCGCCGGAACGCTGACGACGATCTCGATGGCAGCGCTGGGGCTCGGTGTCGATGTCGGCGTCGTGGCGCGCAGCGGCGTGCGCGTGACAGCTGCTGTCACGGCTTCGCTGATCGTGCTTGGGCTGATCAGCTACGCGCTGATACGCCTTGCTGGTATTGCCTAGCGTCTGCTTTCCAGCCAGCGTTTTAGCAGGATTGCGTGATTGTGGATTTCGTCACGCGCGGCGTAGACCAGCGTGACGTGCTGCTTCTTTGTCTGCGTCCGTAAATCTGCAAAGGCACTCCTGGCCGGTTCTTCCTTAAGCTCACGGGCATAAGCCTTCACGAACTCATCCCACTTCGACGGATCGCCGTGCACCATGCGGCGCAGCTTGTCGCTCGGCGCCATGTCCTTGGGCCACAGATCGATCTTCGCTTTTGCCTTGGTGAGGCCGCGCGGCCACAGGCGGTCGACCAAAACGCGGAAACCGTCGTCGGCGGAAGCCGGCTCGTAAGCGCGCTTCACGCCGATGCGGGATTTTGCGGGTGGCTGCTTTGCCGGCATCAGCCTTTGCTTCTTTCGTCGGGAATGACGATCTGCGTCTGGGTTATCAAGGCGCAAAGCCGGCCGTCGTTGCGGGTGATTTTGGTTTGCCAGACCATTGTGGTGCGGCCTCGATGCAGTGGGGTGCACTCGGCGCGGGCCACATCGCCGACCGGGATCGGGGCAAAGAAATTGGTCTTGCTCTCGATGGTCGCGGTCCGCTCGCCTTCGCGCAGGTTGGCGGAGGCCGCGGTGCCGCCGAGATTGTCGGCGAACGCCATGATCGCGCCGCCATGCATCATGCCGAGGCGGTTGTTGAGCTCTTCGCGCATCGGCATTTCCGCCTCGACCTTGTCCTTGGACAAATGCGTGATCTTCATTCCCATGAACTCAGCAAACGGCGGCTGTAAATTCGGGTCTAGAATGGCCATTGTGCTTTCCTGAATTTCATTCCCGGCCGGCCGCATAGAGCGGCCGCAGCGGCAAGAAGTCCGATACGCGCGATCCTGGAAAATAGGTGGCTTTGAACGCCGGTCGCGCTTGCAGGCGTTTATACCATTCGCTGACGCCGGGATACTTGCCTTCCCAGACGTTCGACAGTCCGAGATCGGCCATGCGGTCGATACTTGGCATGACCAGCACGTCGGCCAGCGTGAACTGCTCGCCCATCAGCCACGGCCCCTTGTTGCTGACGGCGGCGTCCATGCGGCGGCAGGTTTCGGTGAGCTGCTCGAGCGAACGGTCAATCTCCTCCTTGGCAGAAGCCTTTCGGTGAGCCCATGCGCTGAAACAATTCGCGGCGTACCGGGCGTGGGCCGATTTCGTTTTTCTCGAATTGCGTCTGGTCCTGGTTCTCGAAGCGATAGAGAAAGGCGCGATTGAACGACGGCACGCGAATGGCGCCGACGGCCACTTCCTCGATGTAGTGCGTCCAGGCCCGCATTCGTGCCCGATCGACGAGATCGGAAGGCACCAGCGGGTTCTGCGGGTATTTCTCGTCGAGATATTCGCAGATCACGCTCGACTCGATGATCGGCACGCCGTCATCGACCAGCGTCGGCACGACGCCGTTTGGATTGATCGCGAGGTATTCCGGCTTGAGCTGTTCCTTCTTGCCGAGATCGATCCGCACCTCGTCGAACGGAACGCCTTTCTCGTGCAGCACCATGCGAACCTTCTGGCTGCATGTGGAATGAGGCGCGTGATACAGAACCAGCATTGAGACCTCCCGGCCGCAAACACAAAGAGCGCGGCCGAAGCCGCGCTCTTGCAATCAAACCAGAGAAGGGAAGGGGTTGCTACCGCGGTTGCGGTACCAGCCGGATATACGGCTTCGGGGT
Source organism: uncultured Alphaproteobacteria bacterium (assembly GCA_963739945.1). Lineage (GTDB taxonomy): Bacteria > Pseudomonadota > Alphaproteobacteria > Rhizobiales > Xanthobacteraceae > BOG-931. The sequence continues at coordinate 495,686 of CAVUCN010000002.1, forward strand.
CTTCCAGCCGCCGGGATAGAGCTTCTTCGCCTCTTCGTCGGTCACGGCGCCGGTGATGATGACTTCCTCGCCTTGCTTCCAGTTGGCCGGCGTTGCTACGCGATGCTTGGCAGTGAGTTGCAGCGAGTCGACTACGCGGAGTACCTCGTCGAAATTGCGGCCCGTGGTCATCGGATAGACCAGGATCAGCTTGATCTTCTTGTCCGGCCCAATAACGAAGACATTGCGCACGGTCTGGTTGTCGGCGGGTGTGCGGCCTTCCGAAGAACCGCTCGTGCTGGCCGGCAGCATGCCGTAAAGCTTGGAAATATTCAGATCGGTATCGCCGATCATCGGGTAGTTCGGGGCGAAGCCGACCACGTCCTTGATGTCGCCGGCCCACTTCTTGTGGTTGTCGACTGGATCGACCGACAGGCCGATGATCTTGACGTTGCGCTTGTCGAATTCCGGCTTCAGCCGCGCCATGGTGCCGAGTTCGGTGGTGCAGACCGGCGTGAAATCCTTCGGGTGCGAGAACAGCACAACCCAACTGTTGCCGATCCAGTCGTGGAAGCGGATTTTTCCTTCGGTTGTTTCAGCTTCGAAGTCCGGGGCTATATCGCCAATTGCCAGAGCCATGAAATCCTCCGTGTCACTATTTTGGGCAGTTGCGGTTTTTGAAATGTCTCCGCCACGATTATGTACGGCTCAAAGTGCCGCAATACCAGCCCTGGTGGACGGGTATTATCGGCTGTAATTCGTTTGATCGAAGCGAAGATTTGGTCGCTACGGCAACGATTTAGGAAAGATTCTTGCGGTTGTAACGAAGCGCGAATGAGCGCCCGTATATACGGCTACGTGCCCGCCGCCGCTCATCACGCAGCGGTGAGTGGAACGATCCCCGATGCCGCAAGTTTGCCAAAGTGCGGCCCTTGGCCGGTCACCCTGCCGATAGACGTTTGAACGTGAAAGCTGAGTCGAACGACAAAGACCGACAGGCGAAAAGCGAACACGAGTGGCGACATGAAGCCTGAGACTTCAGACCGTCCGGAACTTGAGATCCTCACCGCAGCGATCGCGCGCTCGCCGATCGTCGTGACGGAGCGCGCCTTTGCGCAAACCTTGGCGTACCTTCCTGCCGGCTTCGAGAAGGTCGACGTCGCTATCTTGCGCTGGATTGCCGCCGACAGCCGCCTCGTGAGCCGCGGCTATCGCAAAAACTAGCAGCTAAACCGATTACTGGGTCGTGGTGCCGGGCAGCGGCGTCGTCGAAAGGCCGACGGTGCGGCCGGGAAAGCCGGCGGCGTCGAAATAGCGGGTATTTCCGACCGTCTGCATGTTGAGCACGGTGGCAAGCCCGTTGGGCGCCGGATCCGACGCCACGACGCGGCTGGTCACGTCAGGTAGCGTTCCATTCGGAAGCGTTTCCGACAGCACGCGGCCGACGAGCTTGCCCTTATCCGATACGTCGAGTTGCATAAGCTGCGCGATGGTCCGGCCGAGATCGGCATTGCTGGACGGCGCCGTGTCGGTAAAGCCGGCTTTGAAATCCGGCCCCTGCATGGCCATGAAATTCCAGGTGTCGGCGCGGCTGAACGAGCCGTGCATTCCCTGACCTTCCTGAAGCACGGTATCGGCAATCTCCGCCGTACAGCGCACCGGCTCGCCACACACCGTATCGAACGAGCGGAAGTTTACCGCGATCGCCGGATGGGGCGTGATCGCGCTGCCTTCGAGCGCAATGTCGTCGAGCGAGAGCGCGCCGGGGAATTTGCCAAGCTTGGTGTCGACAAAAATGCCGCTGACATAATCCTGCGTCAGCAGGAAATCGACGATGCGCTTCGCCATCGCCTTGTCACCATCCGGAATGTAGATCAGGTCCGAACCGCCATTGGCCGCAACCGCGATTTTGGGATTGGTGGCGTCACCGCCGATCAGCCCGTTGCCGAACTTAGTGTGCGCAGCATCGCCAACGGTTTTGTAGCCGTCGTCCGGATCGATCAGCGGCATGCCGAGTGAGTGCGAAAGATCGAGCGCCACGAAACCCATCGGCAGGTGACCGGGGACCGTGTCGGAGAATTTGATCTTCACCGTCGAGCTGGTCTGGCTTTCCTTGGCAATGGTCGAGAAGCCGTGATCGGCGGTGGTGATGATGTCGGTGGAGTTGAGCAGGCCAAGTTCGCTCAGTGTCGTGCGGATACGCGCCAAATCGTCGTCGGCGTTGCGAATTGCTGCTAGCGAGGTCGGGCCGTTGATACCCGGGACGAGAGAGTTGAGGCTGTCGCCCTGATTGTGTTGTGAGCCATCCGGATCGCGCGACCAGAATACCAGCAGGAACGGCTTGTTGCGGTCCTTGAACATCGGCAGCACCACGTTCGTAGTCACCGCAGCGAAATAATCCTGCTGCACCACATTGGCGCTGGTCGTGCCCGGCGTGGACATATTGCCGGCCTTGCCATTTTCGCCGCGCGGCGGTGTTGCCAGCGGGAGGCTTGCTGCCTGCATTCGCTGTGTCACGTCCTGCGACAACGGAATGCCTTTGGGCGTGCCGGTGGCATCATCGACCAGTACGGTCTGGTTACCGCTGCGCTCCGTCGGATCGAAAATCAGCGTTGGGCCGATCTTTCCAATCGACGCCGTACTGTAACCCTTGTCGCGCGCGAGCTTCAGGATGGTCTCCTCGTCGAGGTAGTTACCTGCAAAATGCTCGTCGACATCGCCGAGCACCACGTCGTTTTCCAGAAACGGAACCGTGGTATTGCCGGCGCCCGGCACCTGAAATCCGGTGTAGATCGTATTGGAGAAGTCGCCGGTATCGCCAAGCTGATGGCCGGTCGCCATGCCGGACGCATTTGCGGTGGTGAATGTCGGAAACAACGCGTGGCTGTTGCGCAGGCTGACACCGTCGCGGGCGATTGCCGCCATGGTCGGCGCGGTGCGGTCATCGACCATGCGGAAGCGCAGGCCGTCGGCCACGAACAAAACGATGTTGTGCGGCTTTGCGGCAGGTGTTTGCGCAAACGACGCCGATGCCAAAGTCGAAAGGATCGCCGTACCGAGGATGAGCGACGGACGCATAGGCAGCTCCGAAAAGGGCAGGGAATTGTAGCCGTTCTCGCGTCATCTCATGACGGTGGTGTGACGGCCAAGATGCCGGGCGATCGCGGTCCACAATATTGAATTTTCAGCGAAAAGTTGCGGCCCTGGCGCCGGCGCAATCGGTATCGATCAGTCGCGCATAAAAAAAGGCGGCCGCCCAGTAAGTGGGAAGCCGCCAAGAGAGTCCGCACAATAACAGTGAGTGGCGGACCGGAACTTGCGAGCGGCCATCATGCCCGCAAGGAAGCACCAGGGAGGAAATGGCCGGTGGGCTAGCGGCCCACCGGCCTGGCAGATTACTCGCCTTCCGTACCGATCGCGTAGGCGGTTTCGCCGTGCACTGCGTCGTCGCCGACCTTCAGGGTCGCTTCGTCCATGCGCAGCGGCACGATGAAGCCAATCACCTTGAGGATGATGAAGGTTGCGATTGCGTTGTACACGATGATGAAGGCTGCGCCTTCCGCTTGCAGTAGGAGCTGACCGGCGTTGCCATAGAGCCAGCCGGTGACGTTCACGCCGGGCGCCTCTTTGTCAGTACCGATGTATTGCAGCATGTCCGGATTGGCGAGGACGCCCAAGAGCAACCCGCCGGTGATGGCCGCGATGCCATGGGTGGAGAACACGCTCAGAACATCGTCGACCTTTTGCATGAAACCAAGCTTTTGGAACTTGTTCATGCTGAGCCACGGGATGATACCAGCGGCGACGCCGATGATGATCGCGCCAATGCCATCTACGTAACCGGCAGCGGGTGTAATGGCGACGAGACCGGCGATCATGCCGTTCACCGCACCGATCACGGACGGCTTGCCGTAGGCCATCTTGTCCATGATGGTCCAGACCAGCAGCGCAACCGCGGTGGCGGTGTTGGTATTGAGCACCGCCGCTCCGGCATCAGCGTTGGCGAAGTACGGGTCGCCGCCGTTGAAGCCGTTCCAGCCGATCCACAGGATGCCGGCGCCGACAAGTGTCACCAGCAGGCTGTTTGGCGGGAAGTTGTCGCGGTCAGCTTGTATGCGTGGCCCGATAACCCAAGCCCCGACGAAACCGGACGTTGCGGCGGCAAGATGGATGACGTAGCCGCCCGAGAAGTCAGCCACGCCCATGCCAGCGAGAAAGCCGCCGCCCCAGAGGCTGAACGCTCCCACCGTGTAGACGAGTGTCATCCACACCGGACAGAAGATCATCCACGCTGTGAAGTTCATGCGGCCGAGCAACGAACCGGCAAGGATGATGACGGTGATCGCCGCGAACACGAACTGGAAGTAGATCAGCGTTGCCATCGGAAAGGCCATCGCGGGCATGCCCGACGCTGCCGCAGGAATTGTCGCTTGGCCGGTCGTAAACGCTGCTGAGGTCGCCAATCCCGGCATACCCAGGAACGGAAACCATTGTGGTCCGAACGCCATGTTGTAATCGAACAAGACCCAGACGACGAGAACCGAAGCGAAAGCGTACATCGCCATAAAGGCTGAGTTGATCGCCCACTTCTTCTTGACGATGCCGCCGTAGAGAACGACCAGGCCGGGGATGCTTTGCAGTCCAACGAAAGTAGCCGCTGCTAACTGCCAAGCATTATCGCCGGTATCTAGCCATTGTGGTGACGGAACGAGTGCCATGTGCCTTCCCCCAATAATGCCCCTTGTGCGCGGAGTGGCACACGGGCGAACGATTGAACGAATACAATTTCTGTGCCAGTTAATCAGACAGATTTTTCAGCAACTTGGGGGTGAGAAGAGCCCCTTCTGATCAGAAAAACTGCAGCGTGATTATAAAATAGGCAGACTAATGTTGCATCTTTCAAGAATGACTGGGTCATTGGCCGTGACAGCCCTTGCAATGGCCTACTTCACGGCTGCTCCGGCGCTCAGTATTGAAGCACTGCATGGTCAGCGTGCGATCACTTGCACGAACAAATCCAGCGGCGCGAAGTGGCAGATCAACGTGGACTATGACCACGGCACCGTTGACGCCAATCCGGCAAATATCAGCGACGGTAAAATTGCGTGGCGCGATGCGAACGACGGCTGGCGGTACACGCTTGATCTAAAGACCGGCGACCTTACGGTAGTGTTCGCGTCTTCCATGGGCGGCAACATGTATTTTCATCGCTGCCAGCTTGATCACTGAAGAAACGACAACGGCGCCGCCGCGTCTTTCATCCTGATCGGCACCCCAAGGACTGAGAGTTTTTAAGGGTAGGGGCGATGGCCGAGCGGGTTTCCGGCGTCAAGGCGACTGTGGGGTTTGCTTCGGAGAGCGGCCTACGCAAGGTCAACGAGGATTTTGGCGGCGCGGTTTTCGGTTGGGAGCTGCCGCGACCCCGTGGTGACGTAGTTGCAGCTGTGGCCGATGGCATCGGCGGCGCGAAAGGCGGCCGCATCGCTTCGGAGACCGCGGTGCGCGGTTTCCTTGATGGATTTTGCGATCTGCCGGAGACCATGGAAGTGCGCCGCGCTGCGGCGACCGTCATCAGTTCACTCAACGGCTGGATCTACGGCCAGGGCAAGCGCGATCCCGAACTGGCGGGGATGGGGTGCACCTTCACCTCGCTGGTGCTGCGCGGGCGCATCGCGCACATCCTTCATGTCGGGGACTCGCGCGCTTACAGGCTCGGCGGCAATCGGCTGACACAGTTGACGACCGACCACGTCCGCGAGGGCACCAACGGCGGGCGCTCGAACGTTCTCTACCGCGCGCTCGGTGTCGAGACGGAAGTGCGTCTCGACTACGCCTCCCAGCCGGTAGCACTACATGATCGCTTTTTGTTGTGCAGCGACGGCGTGCACGCATTCCTGAGCCAGGAAGTGATCGCCGACATCATGCGGGCCCGTTCGGCTTCGGACGACACCGCGCGTGAACTGGTGCGTGCCGCGCTTGACGCAGGCTCGACGGACAATTGCACCGCGCTGGTCGTCGACGTGGTCGAGCTGCCGACGGCGGAATCGACCACCGAAGTCGGCAGCAACATCATGCAGCTGCCGCTGATCCCGGTGCCGGTCATGGGCGAGGCGGTCGATGGCTTCCTGCTCAAGGTTCTGGTGTCCGATGGCCGCTATAGCCGCCTGTTCGGCGCGATGGACGAAGTCGAAGGCGGCGATGCGGTGCTGAAATTTCCAAAGCCGCAGGTCGCGGCGGTCGCGACTTATCATGCCGCTTTCGTGCGAGAGGCGTGGGTCGGCGCGCGGGTCAACAGTCCCTGGATCGGCCGCATCATCGAGCTGCCGCCGGGACGGCAAACCTGCCTCTACACCGTCATGCCGCTCTATCAGGGTGAGTTGTTGTCGAACCGGATGGCACGCCGCCCCGCGGTCGGGCTCGAAGAAGGCCGCAATATTGCGATCAAGCTCGCACGTGGCATCGCGGCATTGCACCGCGCCGGCATCATTCACCGCGACATCAAGCCGGATAACATCATTCTGGAAGCGGAAGGCTCCCTCAAGCTGATCGATCTTGGCGTCGTGCGCGTGCCGGGAATGGAAGACTTCCCGCCCGAAGATATCCCGGGCACCATGGGCTACATGGCGCCCGAGATGCTTGCCGGCGAACCTGGCGACGAAGCGACCGATATGTATGCGCTCGGCGTCACCATGTTCCGCGCGTTCGCCGGAGAATTTCCGTACGGCAATATCGACGCGGTTAATCCGCCGCGCAAAAGCCGCCCGACACCGCTTGGGGATTTACGGCCGGACCTTCCGGCATGGCTGCAGGCGGCACTTGGCCGCGCCGTAGCAACCGACCCGGCCGAACGGTTTCGTGACATGAACGAGTTTGCGGTGGAGATGGAGCGCGGACCAGAACGGGCGCCGATGTCTCCGCGCCGGCCACAGACGCTTTACGAGCGGTCGCCGGTCAGATTCTGGCAGGGCGTATCCGCGGTGCTGGCAATCGCGTTCGCACTGTCACTGTGGCTGCGTCACTAGAGTGAGGAAATCATTATGCGGCGAACTCTCGGTCTTTTGCTCGGACTCGCTGCTTTGTGGGCCGCGCCCGCATTGGCGCAGGATTATCCGACCCGGCCGATCCGGGTGTTGGTGCCTTACGCTCCCGGCGGCATCGCAGATATCGCAGCGCGCATCGTCGGCGCCAAGCTGACCGAGCTTTGGGGCCAGCAGGTTGCGGTCGAAAATCGGCCCGGCGGCAGCGGCTTTATCGCCATGGAGACAACCGCTCATGCGGCGCCGGACGGCTACACGCTAGTGATCTGCACTGTCGGCGATATCGCCATCAATCCGTTCCTGTTCAAGGACATGCCTTTCAATGTCGATCGCGATTTTGCGCCGATCGCCGCGGTAAGTGATGCGCCAATGGTACTAGGAACGAATGGCAATTCGCCGTTCAAGCAGGTCAGCGATGTCATTGCCGCGGCCAAAGAGAAACCCGGCGCTCTTGATGTCGGCACGCCGGGTTACGGCAGCATCAATCAACTCGTCATGGAGTTGATGGCGCTTGCGACCGGTACCAGATTCGTCCACGTGCCTTACAAGGGTGGCGCGCCGGCCGCACAGGCACTGGCCGCAGGTGACATTCCGCTCGCCATCCTCGCCAGTTCATCGGTCGCGCCGATGGTCGCGAATGGCAATATCCGGGTTCTCGCCATTACCACGGCCAAACGTTCGCCGCTCAATCCGAACTGGCCGACAATGCAGGAATCAGGCGTACCCGGAATCGCTTCGTCGAACTGGACTGCGTTGCTCGCACCTGCCGGCACGCCGCAGCCGGTCATCGACAAGCTCAACACTGCCGTCGTGAAAATCCTCAATATGCAGGATGTGAAGGACCGTTTTGCCGCCGGCGGCGTGAATACCATTCCATCGACGCCGGCGGAGCTGACCGCCCGCGTCAAGCAGGAGGGCGCCGTGTACAGCGACGTCATCCAGAAGGCCAGCGTTCACGTCGATTGACATTTGCGCGCCGCCGCCGCAAAGCCAAAGAGCCGGTCTGCGGGACAGCATGTTCAAGCGAATTCTGATCGCAAATCGCGGCGAGATCGCCTGCCGCATTATCAAGACCGCCCGGCGGATGGGGATCACAACAGTCGCGGTCTATTCGGAAGCCGATCGCGATGCGCTCCATGTCGAGATGGCGGACCAGGCGGTCTTGATCGGACCGCCGCCAGCGTCGCAAAGCTATCTCGTCATCGACCGCATCGTCGAAGCCTGCAAATCGACCGGCGCCGAAGCCGTGCATCCGGGTTACGGCTTCCTCTCCGAGCGCCAGGCCTTTGCCGAAGCGCTCGCCGAAGCCGGCATCGTCTTCATCGGGCCGAACCCGAAGGCGATCGGCGCCATGGGCGACAAGATCGAAAGCAAGAAGGCCGCTGCCGCCGCCAAGGTGTCGACCGTGCCCGGTCATCTCGGTGTGATCGAGGACGAGAAGCAGGCCGCGAAGATCGCCGACGAGATCGGCTATCCGGTGATGATCAAAGCCTCAGCCGGTGGCGGCGGCAAAGGCATGCGCATTGCGCACAGCCGCGACGAGGTTGCGGAGGGCTTTGTCCGCGCCCGCTCCGAGGCGAAGTCCAGCTTCGGCGACGATCGCGTGTTCATCGAGAAATTCATCGTCAATCCGCGCCATATCGAAATCCAGGTGCTGGGCGACAAGCACGGCAACGTCATTTATCTCGGCGAGCGGGAATGTTCGATCCAGCGCCGTAACCAGAAGGTTATCGAGGAGGCACCGAGCCCGTTGCTCGACGAGGCCACGCGCAAGAAGATGGGAGAGCAGGCGGTCGCGCTGGCAAAAGCCGTCGGTTACGACAGCGCGGGGACCGTCGAGTTTGTTGCGGGCCAGGATCGCAGCTTCTTCTTTCTGGAAATGAATACGCGGTTGCAGGTTGAGCATCCGGTGACGGAGCTCATCACCGGCATCGATCTGGTCGAACAGATGATCCGTGTTGCTGCCGGTGAACCGCTCAGGCTCAAGCAAAGTGACATCAGGCTCGACGGCTGGGCGGTTGAAAGCCGCGTCTATGCCGAGGACCCTTATCGGAATTTTGCGCCGTCGATCGGCCGGCTGGTGCGGTATCGGCCGCCTGCGGAGGGCACGCATGACGGCGCTACGGTGCGCAACGATACCGGCGTCACCGAGGGCGGCGAGATCTCCCTCTACTACGATCCGATGATCGCCAAGCTCGTCACGCACGGTAGAACGCGGGAGCAGGCGATTGATGCGCAGGCCGATGCGCTCGACGCCTTCACCGTCGAAGGCATCCGCCACAATATCCCGTTCCTGTCGGCAATCATGCAGAAGCCGCGCTGGCGCTTTGGCAAGCTCTCGACCGGCTTTATTGCGGAAGAATTTCCGAACGGCTTCGAACGCGCGCCGCCGACCGGCGAGGTGGCGCGCACCATCGCGGGCGTCGCGGCGGCGATCGACCATGTGCTCGGTGAGCGCAAGCGGCAGATTTCCGGGCAGCTCAATACCGCGCTGACCCGCGAGCGCCATCGCGCCGTGTCGCTCGGCGGCGAAGAAATGGAAGTGGATGTCGATCGCGAGGTCGACGCCATCGCCGTTCGGTTTGCCGACGGCAGAACCGGCAAGTTCGCCTCGAAGTGGCTGCCGGGCGCGCCGCTCTGGGCAGGAACCGTCGATGGAACTCCGGTTGCGGTGCACGTGCGGACGATTCCGAACGGCTTCGAACTGGCCTATCGCGGCGTCGAGACCAAAGCCTTCGTCTATACCGAGCGTGAGGCGCGCTACGCGCGGCTGATGCCGGTCAAGGTGCTGTCCGACAGCGGCAAGGCGGTGCGTTGTCCAATGCCCGGCCTCGTGGTCTCGATCGCTGCCGCTGAAGGCCAGGAGGTCAAGGCCGGCGAGACGCTGGCTGTGGTGGAAGCGATGAAGATGGAAAACATCCTTCGCGCCGAGCGGGACGGCGTCATCAAGAAAATCAACGTCAAGCCGGGAGACAGCGTCGCGGTCGATGCGGTGATCATGGAATTCGCCTAGACTGTTGCCCGGGGACTCGCCGCTGCGCGGCGATCCGGAAACGACAGGTATGCGGGCTTTGCGCTCATTGCTTTCACCATCCGGACGACTGGCGCCGCAGCCGTTTATTGCTGCAGTGCTCGCCGTCTACGCCGCCGGCATCGGGGCGCAATGGCTGACGATGCAGCAGGTTCTCGCTCACGCTGGCATCTGGCCGTTTGCAATTGCCCAGGCGATGCTGATCTGGATCTGGTACGTGCTGCACGCCCAGCGATTACACGATGCAGACAGTCCGGTCGACGTCGCAGCCGGTGCGGCGGCGCTCTACACGCTCTCGATCGTGCTGCTGCTGATTGTGGCGATGAATTTCTTCACGCCTTTTGCCGGAGGCACAGAACCAAACGCGACAGCGGCGCTCAATATTGTACTGCTGATTGCCGTCGTTGCGGCACTGAGCCAGACATCGGGCCACGATGTCGGCGGGTTGATCCTGGCCATATGTATCGTCATGGCCTTCCTGCCGGTGATCGTGGCCGTTGCCGTGACCTGTTGGGCAGCAACGCGGCCGAGGATGCGACCAGGAGCGGACGAGCCGAAAACGTGATCCTGCATTTCGCCTACGGCTCCAATATGCATCGCGCCGTGATGCGCCGCCACGCGCCGGCGGCGGAGCCGCTTGGCGTCGCTATGCTTGCGGATCATCGCTTTGTCATTACCGGCGACGGCTACGCATCTGTGGACCGTGCGATTGCACGGACCGTACACGGCGTGCTGTGGCGGCTGACGCCGCGCGACCGGATTACGCTCGATAGTTGGGAAAATATTGCGGGGAAGCTTTATCGCGCCGAGACGATACCGGTGCGTTACGATGGCCGTCTTCACAATGTGCTTGTCTATCTGGCGCGGCCGAGCGGCGAGGGCCGGCCGAAGGCAGGTTATATGGAGCTCGTTGTCGCGGCGGCGCGGGAGTGGAAATTTCCAGGTCCGTACATTGCAGACTTGGAGCGGTGGCTGCCGGCCGGTCCCGCTGCGTCGGGTACGCGTAAGCTCGGGGATATTGCATGGACCTGATGCGTCACATCATCATCCGGGGCAGAGTACAGGGGGTCGGCTATCGCGCCTGGACCGAATACACCGCGCTCGAGCGCGGGGTGCAGGGTTGGGTGCGCAACCGCCGCGATGGTGCGGTGGAAGCGCTGTTCGTTGGGCCGCAAGAAGCGGTCGCCGGGATGATCGAGGCTTGCAGGCATGGCCCGCATGGTTGTGGTGTCGACTTGATCGATCAGCGCGAGGGCGCCGCAGATGAATTCGCGTTGCGGCGGCGCGGCGAATTGTTTTCCGTGCTGCCATCGTCCTGAGCATCGCGCGTCGCGCCGAACAGCGGTTCGAACGCCGCGCGTAGCGCCATATCGACTTCCGGCATCGTCACGGTATGACCGAGATCCGCAAGCGACGTCACGCCGTAGCGTGCCTCCGAAACGCCGCAGGGCACGATACCGGAGAAATGCGACAGGTCCGGTTCGACGTTAAGTGCAAAACCGTGCAGCGTCACCCAGCGCGATACGCGAATGCCGATCGCGGCAATCTTGTCTTCAGAACCGTCGCCTTGTCCGGCCGGTGCACCCATACGCCGATCCGGTCGTCGCGACGTTCGCCGCGCACGTTGAAGGCGGCGAGCGTGCGGATGATCAGCTCTTCGATGGTGGCGACGAACCGGCGCACGTCCGGTGCGCGGCGTTTGAGATCGAGCATGACGATATCCGACGCGCTGGCCGGGGCCGTGATAGGTGAATTGTCCGCCGCGCCCCGTCATGTGGACCGGGAAGCGTGCTTCGAGCAGCTCGCTCTGCTGCGCTGATGTCCCGGCGGTGTACAGCGGCGGATGTTCGAGTAGCCAGACCAGTTCGCCGGCCTCGCCCCGCGCAATCGATTCGGCACGCGCGGTCATCGCGGCGAGAGCCACCTCGTAGTCGACTAGACCATCGCTCACGCGCCACTCGACCGGCGGTGTGGAAGCCGGCGGCAGCAGGCCAAAGGTCAGATCGTCTCGGGTATTAACCATCCGATAACCATAACGGGGCGATAGACTATGGCAGCGAAAACTTAAGCGACAAAACGGGTACGGGGGCTCTGTTTGCCGACACTCGATAATGTCTCGATCGACATCGCGGTCGTGTTAGGCACGACGTCCATGCCGATCCACCAGGTTCTCCGCCTTGGCCGCGGCGCCATCATCGAGCTCGAACTCGTCGGAGGAGGATGAGGTCCGCATCCTCGCCAACAACCTGTCAGTCGCCAAAGGCACCGTGATCGTCAGCGGCAACAAGATCGCCGTCGAGGTCAAGGAACTGCTGCCACGCTCGCCCGAGGCGAAGTAGGTGGACCAGTCCGCCTTCGCCAAGGCTTCGGCGCGACAGCCTCCGCTTAACTGCTCGTTTTCGTCTCGGCTCGCCGAGCCGAAGCTCGCAGAGCGTAGGCTGGTGCGGCCAAGAGGAGACTAACACTCTCCTCGATAAGCAACTGATCTTTCTATAACATGCTGATTTTTCGTTAGAAACCCCAAATTTCTGCTACAATTCTAACTACAGAAACTTGGGAAGCGTTGAATGAAACCTCGCAGTGTTACCATAGCCTTGTTTCGGGAGAGTCGGGTTATTACGCCAGAATGGCGGTCCCGCTCGCCTTACGCCCAATCATCGGCAAAAAAGAGCTTTGGGCCGCAATACGGGCCGACACCGACGCCGGAGCGGAGCGAAAGCTTCACGCCGTCATTGCCCAGTTTCAAGAAGCCATTGACGCGGCGCGGGCGGAAGCCAAAGCCGGGCGCGCTCAGGCGGCGACACTAGTCGCGGTCGATCCCTGACGCCCCGGCAGTTGGCCGTTGCTCACTACGCAGGCCAAATGGAGTTTGATGACGAACTGCGGAATAGACATATCACCGCTATGCCCACGGCTGGGTGGATGACAACTATGTGGCTGCACTCAGGAGCGTAATGAGCGGCGCGGCTGACAACCAAGGTTTCCTAGAGGCAGTCGGCCAAATTGCGCAGAGGTACCGGCAGAACGGAAATTTCAATGCTGAATTTGGGGCGCCAGAGTGGCGTGAAGCCATGCGCGCGTTAGCGGTGGCCGAACTTCGAGTCCCTAGCGCGAGGCGCTGAGCGCGATGAGGGCGAATTCAAAGGGCAACCCACTGATCCGCTGCTTACCGCAAAGCCCGAGCCGGTCGCGGCGAGGGATGCACTAGCCGAGCGCATACTCGGCCCGGATAGCATGAAGCCTTTAAGCGAACTCGTGCCCCAATTCATCGAACAACGCGGCGCGACCGATTAGACTAATTACGAGTGCATCATGATTGCCCGCCTATTCGAGGAATATCTAGGCGAGCCGAAACCCGTCTATACCGTTACCCGGAGAGACGCGCTGGGGTTTAGAGACGCGCTGCTAAAGACACCAGCGCACGCTACAAAGCTTTTTCCGGGCTTCACACTTCCGGAAGCGATCAAAGCAAACAACGAGCGACCTTTTCCGCACAAAACGCTTAACGTCCGAACGATCAATGACAAGCATTTGAGCAAACTACATTCGATGTTTAATTGGTGTAAGAACAACGAAATCACTCCCGACAATCCCACCGATGGCGTCAAGGTCAATTCTGTCAAAGATAGGGAACCAAAGAGGCTCCGCTTTTCCCCCGGCGATATAACGAAAATATTTTCACCGGCGCGTTTCGATAAAAGTAAGCCCTTCGGCGAGGAACAATGGGCTGAGTTGGTTTCATTATTCAGCGGGACGCGGTTAAGCGAGCTTGCCCAAACTAAACTCGATAGCATTCAAACCCGGAGCGGGTCATTGGTGCTCGTTATTGAAGAAGTGACAAAGAACATCGGGTCGCAACGTGTCGTTCCCGTCCATAGCACGCTGATTGCTCTTGGCTTTGAAAAGTACGTGGCAAAATTGCGAGCAGATGGTGCAACTCATCTATTTCCAATTTGGTACAGCGAAGGCATGGAAGCAAAACAGCGCGCCAAGGATCGCGGCAAGGTCATTCTCAACCACTACTTCCCGCGCGGTATTCCAAAGAGATCATTAGGATGATTAGGAAAAAGCTTGGCATCACGGAACGCCGCAAGGCGTTTCACAGTTTCCGACACACATTTAGAGCGGGACTGAAAGATGCTGGCGTGAACAAGTCCATGCGCGATGATCTGGGTGGATGGGCGGACAATTCAGCCGGTGCGGGTTACGAACACGGCGACTCGGTTGAGGCAAAGAAAGCCGCGATTGAGAAATTGCGGTTTGATGGGTTTGCGTTAGTAGCTTAGGGGTTATGGTAGCGGCCAGCCATTCGCTTGGCACAGCGTCGGCCAGAATTTAAAGACCGCGGTCGCGAGATCGGCTACCGGTCTGTCGCCCCCGCTTGGCCCTTGGAGCATTACTCTGCCGTTTGTCCAGAACGTAAAACCAAAAAGCTGGATAGACCGACGATATCGAATAATAAGTGTTTGCAGCATTGCTTGGGGCAGCAGGTTTCGGCGAGCGGTCCATTTGGTCGCAACGTCAGTTCAAGATGTTTGACGCTGTTAGCTATGCCCCTTATCAATTCAAAATCAGGAATAAGGTCTGCAACAGCATTCGCGAATGTTATCGGTGAGTTATGGACAGCTTGTGCGTTGCCATTGCTGTCACGATAAGTGAATTTTTGATTGATGTTTGCTGGATCAGCACGATAAAGCCAATCGTGCATGTGAAATAGGGAGACGGCACAATGGAAAGCCTTGCGTAGATTATTTTGCTGTTGCAAAAAATCAACATAGTCAGGCGTAACAAGTTCCCGCCAATAACTCCTATAGTCGTCTATCCGAGAGGGCTGCATATTCGGTCTATACATAGCCTTGGAATTTAGATTGAAGCTTTCAGCAATCTTCATGCAGCCTAAAGGCTGACTTCATGCAGCCTACAGGCTGAATAACGGGAGGATCGTGTGGCGTGGTTATTTTACGGCACCAGCTTGAACCTCGTGGTGAGGATTACGGGAAGCGGTATGTACAGTATCGAAGGGAGAGGAAGGCAGGATTGTAGACCATCCGCGGGGGACTTTGGTGTACTTGACTTGGTGAAGGGCCTCGAAGGTATCTGGTCGATTCACGGTGAAGAGGCGCAGTCCGACACTTTTGAGCCGGGGCCGATGTCGCTGCGCCAACTCTTTGCAAGAAATAGAGGGCGCTCGTGTGCTGAGATATATTATTTCGGGCCTTCTGACGGAAGCGGGCCATTGATACATGCGACTGTTGTAATGCTACCCGCTATAATGGAGCGGACAATTAATTTAGCGAAGTCGTTATTAGACCAGCCAGACCTTCGTTATCGGCTCAGCGTTAGCTTCAACGGTTTTGCTAAATCACAAGAGAGCGATATCCAGCCCTCTTTCAACGATTTCGCAAAAGGACATTGGGGCCATCCGTACCTTTCGGACGACGTAACCTTTAGCATCATGGAGCAATTCTGAGCGTGCAGAATGCTAATCGGCGAAGGCCGAACCGCCGTCGCTTTTAGGCGCCATAAACTCTGGCCAGATATCTAGCCACTCGCCTAAAGCGATCTTTATTTGATCCGCCGTAACCTTGCCCGCGAACGGGCACGGCTTAAGCTCTTCGATCTTTTGCACGCCAGCGCGATACTTCTCAGTCCCGATAATGATTGCCACGGATAGCTCCTCGCCCGCGCGTCATTGCGCGGTGCAATGATTCGCAAGAATCTCCTGCAATCTTGTCTACGAAGTTAGTATTGACTTATTTTTTGCTCGAACAGTCAGTGTTGATTGATAGGGGAATAAAACAATGCTCAGCCTCACGCGCGCTCAATGGAAGCTGATTTTTATTAGTGCGATCATGAGTGTCCTAGTGGGCGACACATTGCGAATGTTGATACGCTTTATTTGGTCGCTGGATTGGGCCGATGATCTGACGGCTTTTCGCAATCCACTCGTTCAGATGTGGATTGCGCAGCTCGCCGTGCCCGTCGTTTGTGTAGTTTTGTACTTCCGGCGGCATTCCTGGAAAATTGCAAATCTTGATTCGATAGCCCGAACTCGTATTCGGAGGAATGTCGATCGGCTTTTTTGCAGCGCTGTTTTTTAATCTACAAAATCCTGCAATCGATGAATTGCTTACGTCGATGCGGCATGATCCGGCATCTTGGGTTCCGTATTTCATAATTCCGGTGGTCTATCTTGGGCACTCGATGCTGCAAACGATTCAGACAAACGACTTAGAAAGCGAATGATAATATCGCGTCGCCTAGGTGCGATACCTCAGTCCCGATAATGACTGCCATTGATGGCCCCTAGCCCGCGCGACATTGCGCCGGGGCGTGAACCCAAAATCGCACACGCTTGGCAATGTTAGCGTTGAATGACTCTGCATTTGTAATAATCGACAAGTCAGTATTGATTGATAAGCAAGGATGATGTGCTACGAGGCGCCTGCGATAAATTTTGCAGCCGGAATATAGCGCCAGCCAATTTCAGTCGTACCTTTGTGCTGAACAATCGTAAGCTCTATCGGATCGGCAGCGGTTCCGCCGCCGCACCCTTCGCAAGAGAATTGAATGGCTAACCCATCTCTTCGCGAACTCGGATTTGGGAGTTTGCGTTGGGCACTACTTCCGTCGTCGAGTGACCGCCCGTAACTGTTGTTCTCGTAACGGCTGGCGCGTCTTCACCACGGCTAAAAACCGTCACCCCCAGATGATGCAGATACTGCCCTGTACACCGTGGGCAGCGCAATTCAGACACCGAACCGGCATCTTCAATCACAACCGTCTTATCATGCGTCATCTGAGCCACGATCAATCCACCTCGGTCCACTTGTCGTAGGTTTTCACTTGGCCATTTCGTCGTACGTCGTAGTTACCTCATCCGCCAGCATCATAGAAGGATGGGAATCGCAGTTTCTTTTGACCTCAGCAACGATTCCGTAGGAATCGGTCTTCCCGCCAACCAAGTGATTTCGGTTATTCAGCGCATTTAATCCGGTCCAAAATCCGTATATCCAAACTGTGCCCTCTGAACGGCGGCTAGGCGAAGATTGCCAATAGGCACAGCTTTGCCCCAATTCCTAACATCAACGCCGGGGCGTGCTCGGCGGCGTCCGCAGAGAGCATCCAGAAAATCGCGACAACGGCAACTATCGTTCTCATAATGCCGAATTTGCGCGGCAGGAGCCGACGGCGTCAAGGTTGGCTTTGCTATTGTCACCACAGCTAAGGGAAAGCCGCAGCGTGCAGCGCGATTGCCGCCCGCCTCAAGCCTTCACTCGCCGTCACCGCCTTACCCTCAAAGCCAGCGACCCACCGCCTATCCGACACTCCAAGCTTGCGCATGTAGCAGCCGCCGCTCTGGCCGCGCTTTGTGGGCGCTCTTGACCCAATATCCAGCCCCACGAAAATCCGGCGGGCTGTAGCGCGAGAAGTGAAGCTGATTGCCGTTGCCGTCCCTTTCTAGACTCCCATTTCCCGCCAGCGGCCTTCAACGCCTTCCGATACGGTTTATCGCTGGGGAAATCGCCAATCGAAATCATGCCGTGAATGTGCAGCCGTCCGTCTTTGTAGCCTTCCTCGATAGCGAACCAGAACTGCACAGGGCCGCCTCTAGAGCGGCCAAGGGGCCGTAGTTGTCGTTCGACCCGCTTGTGTAGCCATCTGAGGCAATGCTTACCCTGAGCGCGCGCTAGGGCTTCCACGGGACGGCTAAGCATCAATGTGAAGGCTTTGACGCCCGGCTGAGATTCCAGCGCTTTGTGAAAAAACAAGCCCTGCAATTCCTCGCCAAGATCGCGCCATGCCTTTTTCTTTGGCTTGAATGACTCAGGGTGTGTGCATGGGAGAGTTACGGGAGGCAGATTAGGCTCTCTGCGTATTCTCGCACCTACTACAGGGGATACTCCCGGTGCTAATGGCGCAAAGAAGCCAACAGCTTTCAAATCATTGACGAAATCGCCGTCGCAGATGATCGATTTATGCCGCCAAGGTGTTCCGCTTTTGGTGGCGCGTTCTGCATGAAAATCGCGGGTTAGCGTGCTATAATTCATTCGACTTCACTGGTTTGAGCATCGGTTAGGTCAGTCTTGACGCCGCCCGTGTCCGAAAGCACGGGCGGCATTTTTTGTCGGCGGTCGCTTTACGGCGTACCGGCTTCTAGATCGCCCACAAGTTGCCTGATGTTCGCGAGGGTAACGTTCCCGTATTCCTCCGCGTCGATGAAGTCGGCGCCCTGCTCCAGCCGATCAGCCACCGCTATCGCAACGCCACACGAGATCGTTTTTTTCACCACCACACCGTGCTCACCGCGAATGGTAATGACGACAGCGGCACCGGCTCGGCTGATTTCGAGCGGATTGACGCAATCCATATCCAACGTGGCATGACGGCGACCGCTTGCGACAACACGGATGTTTTCAGCGACGGAACGCGCGTTCGCCACCGAAAGCGTGGTGGTGCCGATTTTGCCGATCACCATCACCACATGCGTCCGCTCGTCATTGATGGTGATGTCGAAACCGGGCATTTCCGGGATTTCCAAGCCGGTGCGTGCAGCATGGTCGAGCAAAAGGCCGATTGCGTCCGTAACTGTGATGCCTTTTGCCTCCGCGAGATCACGCAACTGGGTGCCGCGCTCAAAGGGCACGCGGATCGAGATTAAGTCGTTCATTTTGGTTGCTCCAACGGTGGGATGATCCCCACTGGTCGAGTTATAGCGTTTGCTAAGCGGCGGGCAGGCGCGGATGGATCACAAAGATTTTTTCGGGCTGCGCTCAAATCCCGCTATATTAATGCCTTCGGAATTTCACCGCTGCACCCCCGCGAGATTGTAGAGTGTGCCGCCGGGGCGCATTGCGGTCCTCATTTCGCCAGCGACCATCTTTGAAAGCAAGTCCTGGACCGCGCGTCCGACCTTCGCCGCCAAATCCTGATTGCTATGCTCGTTGCCGCCGCTGGCGTTCACTGTGACGTTCGCGACGCTGTTGTGGATCATCTGGTTGCGAGTGCCGCCGCCAAGCGCGATTTGATGATTTGGGATGACGCTGCCCGCTCCCCTTGGGGACCATGATTTCAGGGCCTTTTTCGCCGATCAGATACGGCGTGTTGGCGCGCACGTCGCCTCCCTCAGCCCTAGCGCCGCCAAACCCCAGCATTTTGCCAAGGCCACCAAGCAAGCCGCCGACTGCACCATTATTACCAGCGAGGCCGAATAGTTGGCCGAAAGCGCCGCCCCCTGTCAGCGCGGCTTGAACCATCTGCTTTTCGACTGCCTGCAAAACGGACGCCATGATTGTTTGGAACGTCTGGCCTTTCTTTCCTATCTCGTCGAAAACATTCATCATCTCGTCGCCTGCAAATCTCAGCGCCGACTGCACGCCTTCGAAATGCTTTTTGGCCTCATCCAGATTTGTCGCGGCTATTTTGATCCGAGTGGTGGCCTGATCGAAGCTTGCCGCGTTGGCGTCGTTTAGCTTGATGCCTGACGCGGCCATGGCTTGTTGCGCCGACATGCTCGCTCGCAATTTCGTGTAAGCGTCGATTTGCGCATTCGTCACGCCGTCGCCGTCGCGCTGCGCCGCTTGTAGAAGCGCAAGCTCCCGCCTTCAAGGTTTGCAATTCAGCACTAGTCTTGCCGATAGCAGCGCCCTCAGCGTCAAGCGCCGCCGCGTGTCGATTAAGTGACGTAACTTGCCGGTCAAATGCCGTGGTGGCGTCGTCCGTGTCCTTTTTCAGCGACGGACGTGGCTTGAATGCCGGTGCCTCAGCGCCGTCGTGGCCCTTGGAACCGTCCTCTATTTTCTGCTTTTTCGCTGATTAGCTTCTGATATTCGACAAGCTGCGCCTTCGTTGACGTTATTTGATCGGCAATTTGCTTTTTGGTGCGAGTTCGAGTCCGATGGCAATCCCGACATTACCAGCTTCATTTGTAGAGGTTGCTAGATCGGTCCCTAGCAGACTAGCACCCTTGCCGATCAGTCCGCCCATCGGTTTGAAGGCGTCCAACTGCTTTAACTGGTCCTCCAACTCGACAATTCGTATTGCAGCATCCTTGGCGTCGTTCTTGAGCGTCGCCAACGGGCGATTTTCCGGAGCGGCGAAGCCTGCAATGGTGTCGCGAACCGAACCCGCGACTTGCTCTAGTAACGGCAAAAACTCGCGGAACGAGGGTATTAGCTGCGCAAGCGAACTCGACAGTTCATCCGTCATCACCCGCGCAAGCAAGGATAGCGCTGATTTCGCTTCTTGCGCTTTTTTCACGGCGCTTTCGTCGATTTCCAATCCAAGCTTGCGGACCTCTTCAATGTAGCCCTCAATCGCGCCGCTACCTTTTGAAAGGATACTTATTAGGTGTTCATTGTCGGTGCCGAATGCAGACAATCCAAGATTTGCTTGCTTTGTTTCATCGTTCGTTGATTTGAGGGCGTTCATAAGAACGCGAAGGCGGTCTGTCTGCGTCGGCGCATTCTGGAACGCCTTGACCCATGCCGGGCCGATATTTCCAAGCGCCTTATAGAATTCATCGGCGTCTTTGGTCGATTCTTTGCTGACCTTTGAAAATTGATCGAGCGCACTGTTTAGGAGCGAAGTCGGAACGCGGGCCTGATCGGCTGCGACGGCAAGCGCCTGCAAAATGTTAATGGGGATTCTGAGGGCGTCGGCGCGGTCACCGGCAGACGCGAGCGTACTGATTAGCTCTTCCATTTTCGACGCAACGCCGATAACGCCAGCGATGATGCCACCACCAATCAACGCGCCGATAGTGTCGCCTGATCTCTTTGCCGGCGCTTCAAGGCCGCTGAAACTCTCCCCGACCGATTTCACAGCGGATTTCATAGATTCCGCCATGCGGTCGCCAGATTCCTTGCCAGCGGCGTCCATGCGGTCGAAATTATCTTGGGCGGTCTTGGTAGCCGCGTCGAAGCTTGACGCGAACTTGTCGAAGGTCGCTTGCAGTTCATAAACGAGTTGTTCTGTTTCAGTTGCCATTTCGTCCTACCAAACTTGGAAGCCTGCGGGCCGCGCCGTCGCGTCCGAATAAATTGAGCCGCCGCTGTCACCTAAATGCGCGCGGCCTGTGGCCATCGCCGCCGCTTGCGCGCCGTCTATGCGATCTTTGCTGCGGCCTTTGTGAAACGTTTTATTTTCGGCTTTGTCCGTTTCAACCGCGACGTTTGAAAAGCACCATCGCAACACCGGATGGCCGCCGTGCTTGAACCGTCGCCGCGATGATCGCGCGCTCTAACTCTTTGATTGCCGGGGCCATCGTGACCCAGCCTTGGCGCATTTCGACGGCGGGCAAGCCATCCTCAAGCAAGTTATTGAGCATGGCGCGCGCTAAGTGCGGGTCAAAGGCGATCTCGCGCACGTCGAAACGCTCGCAAAGTTCGCGAACCTTGTCTTCAACGATCCGAAAATCGACCACGTTGCCCGGCGTCGGCGTAATGAAGCCGTCCTGCGCCCATTGAATGTACGGAACACCGTCGCGCTCGCTACGCTTGCGAAGATTGTCCTTCGGGCAGAAAAACCACGGCCAAGTCTCATAGCCATCGTCGCCGTCTTTCCAGACAGCATCAATGCACGTTAAATCGCGTGGTGCTGCTAAGATCGACAGCCAAGCCAGCACGGTTGCTTTTCGAGTGCCTGTAGATCGACAGCCGCCGCGCCCTCATCGTATGTCGCCATGTCCACGAAAGGCGACGATGAGTGATCGAGCCATTCATTTAGATTGTACTGGCGGAAATCCTCGCGATCAGCCGGCTTGTCTTGCGCCTCTAGCGCCGCCTGCCTCATGCCGATTAGGTCCGGGAAGCCGTATTGCAAACCGGGATTGACGCGGTGCCACAGTTTTTCATCGCGCCAATCGAACTTCTTAGACGGCTCGAAGATGATCGGAAGATATGACGGGTTTACAATCGAGCCATCCGCGACCTTTTTGGCGTACTGATATTCCTCATAGGCCAGGTTGTCGTGGCCGCGCCCTGCCGTCGTGATGATGATTAGCAGTGTGTTCGGGATTTTGAGTAGGCCAGTTTTAAGCGCCTTCCACAGCCGACGATTTTTCCAGATGTGCAATTCGTCAATCAGGACAAAGTAAGGTGTTTTCCCGTGCTGCACGTCGCCGTCGGCGGCAATAGCGCGCAAGATCGAACCGGACGCTTTATGAGTCAGCTCTAGTTCGGATTCGATGACGTGGGCGGCTTTCGCCAGTGCGCGCGTAGCCGCCACAAAGCCGTTTGCTTCATCAAAGGCGAGTTGCGCCTGATCCTCTGATCCTGCCGATAAGATGCACACGCCGCCCGGCGTTTTTTCGTGGCCGAACGAATGCAGCAGCCCAAGTGCCGCGCCGATTGTGGTTTTGCGCGCGCCACGCGGGATCTGAATATAGACCGTGCGAACTAGCCGGTTTCCGTTTTCGTCTGACGGCCCATAGATGCGCCGAACGATCCGTTCCCAAAATGGCGCAAGGTCAAAAGCGCGCTTAGGTGCGCGCGATTTCGGGTGACGCAATGCGCGAAAGAATTTAGCGGCGCGCTCGCCACGGCCATCGGGATCATCGATTGCCGAGTTATCGAACACCCAATCATTTTGGTGCTTGCTCATCACAAGCCCAAGTCATTGTCTTGGTCATTATCGTCATTCTCGCGAACCGACGGGCGCGACCGGCTAACCGGCGTCAAACCCAACTCACTCGCGCAAAGGCGCGCCGTAGTCATGGCCGCGTTCTGAATTCCGAAAGCAGGATTGCGCTTTGGGCCGCGCTCCGATGCGACGATTAAACCGTGCTTGTTAATCTCACGCTGGGCTTCGCGTACTGTGCCGATAGAGGTGCAGTAGTTCTCTAGTGTCGGAAGGTCCGCTTCAGTGATTGTGTTGCGCGCCGCAAGGATCGGCAGAACGCGCTGCCATTCGGCCCGCGCGTCCTTTGAAAACCACGCGGGCGGCTTTAGCGATGCGTCAAGCGGCGCGCTACCGGTGGTTATCGTATTGGGTTTACGGCCACGCATTTCACGGGCCTAGCTTTTCAATGTAAATCTCTGGGCCGCGCCGTCGCCCGATCTCTGAAATGCTTTTGATCGTGTAAGTCGAGCCCTCATAGGTGGCGCGATTCTCCAGCGTTAAGCCGTCGGTGTAATAGGTTTGCAGCTTTACCAGCGTGTCAGTGACGGCGATTTCCGTTCGAATTTCATCCGTCGCGGTGCCCGCAATCTTCTTTGCGCGAAGCGTTACAAGATCGGCCCACGTTTCGACGGGCGCACCAAAGTCATTCACAGTACTGGCTGTGAGACGTTGAATTGTCAGGACGCGGTCCATTTCGCCTACGCGACGCATTACACGACCTCAATCACAAGGGCCTGAACTGTCAGGACCACATGCGAAATCGGCCCGGCGCTTAGCTCCGGGTCGCGTAGGTAGCGCGCTTGCGTGGCGCGGACATTGATCGCGCGATAGCCAGGTATCGCCCAAGGGCCAGTCCGCAACGCCGCCTTGATCGCGCCAGCAGTTGCCTTGCCCGCTTCAAAGCCGATCTCTTTTGTCCAAATGTGCAAATCGGCGAAGGCTTGGTCGTGATAGCTGTCTTGCACGTTGTCGCCGAAGATCGCCTGCCCTTCGCCGATGATGATTGCCGGGAATTGTTCGGGGCGGTGATTTCGGTCAAGAATGTTGGCCGCTGGCACAAGCGCCGTGGTTGCCGCGTCGGCAGTCAACCGCGCGATCATCATGGCCTGCAAAGCGAGCGACGGATCACTCATTGCCGCGACCATCCATCGCCAATGACTTGACTGAACGCCGCTTGGATTTTCGCTTTGGTGCGCTGGCTTAACAGACGGATCGCTGGCCAAAGAGTGAGGCTCAGCAACCATCTTCACCGTCCCGTATTCAACGAAATGGCTGTAGCGAACCCTGTCATTCCCGGCAGTGATTAGGACCGCGTCCACGTCAACGACTTGCTGACCACCCGGCGCGGAATAAGCAGGCGTAGATTCCCCACCAGCGGTGAACTGGATGCTATCGCGAAGCGCGCCTTGCGGGTTGCCATGCGCGCGGTCCTTACTAACCGGGCATTCCCGCTGCATCTCTTTCACGATGTCAGTGGCGGCAGATTGCAACGAGGGTTGAATGGCCTCAGCCACAGCCTTGGGAATGGCTGTGTGTCGCGCTTGGTGGTCACCGCGATGCGGGATTACGTGGTCAACGCAATCGGCTGTACGGCCACAGCCGCACGCGCATAGACGGTTTGCTGGTAGCGCTAAGAATGCTTTGGATTCGTGCTGCCAGCGCGTGTTATAGCCTCGCAGGCGTGCTGTGGGCCTGTTTCGGTCATAGGCTTTTCTAAGTGCCAGCTTGCAACTGCAAACGATTGCGGGCGCGACGATCCTGCCGCAGCTACAGACGTGTGGTCCTTTCATCGGCATTATCATGTCGCTTTCGTCATCGCCCTGAGGCTATTCAAACCAACACGGTCGAGAGGTGCGCTGTCAGGACCGGTGCGCCGATCTTGGTCTTGATCGCCCGTGCCATAGATCGCTTTGAGTTGTTCGATATGCGCGCCATATGCTTCCGTGATTTCGCGGGGCGTTGCGTTCCACGTTGTTTCAGGTGGCCAGCCAAGCCAGCCGGTGCCGATTGCGTACAGGCGCTTGTGATATTCAGCGAACGGGATTTGCTCGCCGCTTTGCGCTTCCGCGTTCTCAGCGCGACCTTCGTCAACGCCAGCCAACGCGAGAATATGTTTCGTCGTTTTTTCAGAGCACATTAGGCAGTACCTTTATGAGCGGAATGCCAGCAATCGCTTTCAGAAAGTCTTTGCAGTCGGAACTGGCTTCAATCACGTCGGCAATCATTGTGAGATTGCCGTCGCCGACAGCATCGAAGAGTTTCTGAAAACCGTAGCGGCTCTCAAGTGAAGCTGCGGCTCGTAGCGAAGGACGTAGAAAGATGGCTGCCTGACTGCCGACCTTCAACGATGTCCCTTCGACCGCGAGCCGCATTGGAGTTACACCGGGAGTTGCGCGGCGTGCCCAAGCACCGCAACAGCCGCCATCGGCGCCGCCGCAGTGTTGGCTGCCGGTGTGATGGTCAGGCGCACATATTGCTTGCCGCCGATGTAGCCGACTTTGCGAGTGGCGTTATCGTCGGCAAAGGTGAAACTAGCCGCTGTTTCCGGAGCTACGCCTGCCAGCGTGCCCAGCATGTCGCTGTCCGCGACTGCCGCGGAGTCCGACTTATCCGACGCTGACGCCTCTTCCATTAGAACAGTGAACGTGGCGTCGGTATCTGCAAGCGTGCCGGTGAGGATTGCGAACGAAAGCAAATCGAAACCGCTCCGATCGATCCAAGCTCCGACTTGCGCTGTGTTGTCGGCCACCACTACCGGAGCAATGGCAACCTCGAATTTAGAATTGTGAACTGTGTCACGCATGGTCTTTAGTACCTATCTGAGAACTGAGAGTGTGCCGGGCGCGTCATTGCGCCCGGCATTGTTGTTAGCTGACCGAGATTTTGAGTTTTCGGATCGCTTCTGCCTTCACGACGTCGCCGCCGACGCGACGGCGTGCGTGGAAGCGAACGAGGCCGTTCGTCGCTTGCGTGAACGGATCGCGGAGCAATGTCAGCGATACGCGGTCATAGATTCGGTATGCGGAGTTGAAATCGCCGAACACGACGGGGAACGCATTGCCTGCGATGCTCGGCATATCGATGGCCTCAATGACCGGGCGACCTAAGATCGTCGCCGGATTACCAGCGGCCAGCGAAGTCAACCCACAACGGCGCACCGGTAGAGGTGACCAGTTTCCGAACCGCGCCAACCGACGTGCTATTGAGCATCCAAGCGCCATTGCCGCGATATGCAGGCGGGACCGCATGGAAAAGGTCGATTAGGCCATTTGCAGTCAGGTTCGAGGCATCACCGCCCGGAGTGTAGGCAACGTCCGGGTGAACCATGATGCCGCGCGGCTGTTTAATGCCGGTGCCGTTGACGAAATCCGGTGCCTTCCTTTTTGCCGAAATCCTCAGCAAGGGCCTGATTGAGAACGGCGGACAGGTCTTGCGCAGAGTCCTCGAGCAACTGGACCGAAATATCGGTGTAGGTTTTCAGACCGTAAACCGGAATTTCGATTTGACCGAACACGGGTTCGGACTCGGTTTCCGTTTCGATCTCGCCTTCCCATAACGCATTGGTGATACCGAGACGGATTGGCAGGATTACGGACGGGCTTGCGGTCTGGCCGACGCGAGCCGCCGCACGAACCGGAGAGAACTGAGTGAGTAGCGTAATCAGTTCAGTCGAGATTTGCGGGGGCGCAACATAGCCGCCGCGCGGGTCATCGCCGACGGTCAGCGACTTAACTTCGTCCGCGCTCATGCTTTCGCGTCCGCCACGAATGTAGTTGGTGAAAGCGTCGGCGCGGGCTTTGGTTTCCAGCGTCTGATTGTCGTTGGCGGCATTGCCGTTGCCGGGCCGATTGACCTTCGCCTCAATCTTGTCGAGGCGATCCGTCAGCTTCGCGGCGTCGCCAACCGATTTGGTTTCGACGGAAGCCATTTTGTCATTGACCAGTTTGGTCAATTGAGCGACCGACTTGGTGACGATATCGACCGGATCGCCTTCGTCTTTCATTTCAAAAGCCAGATTCGTATTCATTGGTAATCCTTAGTTTGGTTGCTTGAACGCCGTCACGGCGCGGGTAATGGCCTCAGCGATTGCCGCGTTGGCGCTTTTAGCGGAGCTGATCCTTGCGCGCGGATGCGCAGGGTTTCGAACCACGCTAATTTCGTGCAGGTCCAATTTTTGGATAACGCGATTGGAGCCTTGCTTAATTGATGATTTTGTATGGAAGCCAATCGACAAGCCGGTGATTAAACCGCCTTGGATCAGGCCGCGCACGGATTTGGCGCGCTTACTTTCGTTGACGAATAAATGCCCTTTGACCTGCAAGCCTTCGCTGGTCTCTTTCACTTCATCCCATAGGCCGATTGGTTGCTCAGGATCGTGCGCGAGCAAGATCGGCAAATCCGCGACCGCGACGTTAAACGCGCCGCGCTCGATCAGATCGCCAAGTGCATCGGGGCCAGCGTTGAAAGGCCAAGCCAAGCCGGTTATCGCACCGGTATCGTCAACCGTGATGGTCGCTTTGATTTCGAGGTTTTCCATCACACGTCTTTCTTGGCGTCGCCGAACCACAAGCGATTGAGTATCGCCACCGACAGCGGGAAGATTTCAGACAGCGGGCGCGCAACGGCATAAGCCGCCACAAGCAAGTCCGCGTCTTTCGGTGAGGTGCCACTACCGATCAGGCTAAGCCGGATGATTTCGCTAAGATCAGCGTGCCGAAAATCGCCAGCAAACAAGCGACGGGACAGCGCGCCGATACCGCTTCCGGTCTTTCGTTCAAGTTCGACGATCATTTCGGGCGTAAGCAAAAAGTCATGCTCGCCGTCGCCGAAAAATGCGTGGTGCTTAAGCTCGCTCATTCGGTCGGTCCCGGCATGACTGGAACCGTTTCGGGCGTCACGTTGGGGTTTAGGAAAATGTCGCCGCCTGCATAGGGCGGCAGATTTCCCAATTACGCGCCTCGTTCGGATTGAGAACGCGCGCCGAAATTGCTTGATTGTAGCCCTGCATACGTTGCTGGAAATTCGCGCGTTGCAGCGAATTGGTATTGAAGGCGGCGGAAAGGGTTTTGCGTTCCGTAGGGCTGAAAAGCTTTAGTGCGATCTCGCCTTCCCAGCGCAGCAACCACGGCACAAGCGTAAACGTCAGGAACATGCCGGACATTTGCTCGCCGTTGCTCCAGGTGGCGCGGCCAAAGTCGTAGAGGAACGTCGGCGGGACGCGGAAATGGCGCGCGATTTCGTCAACCGCGAACTTGCGAAGATCGATGAATTGCGAGTCAACGGAATTGAATGTTAGCGGCTGGAATTTTCCACCTTCTTCTATAACCGCCGTGCCGCCGCTGTTACGTGCGCCATGTGCCGCTTGCCAAGACGCTTTCATTCGCGCGCTAGCCGCCGGGTCTAACTTGCCGTCGAAACTTAAAATGCCGCTTGGGCGCGCGCCGCGAGCGAACAATCGCGCCGCGTGTTGCTCCATGACCAGCGCAAGGCCGATGGCTTGGCGTGCATCGTGTAAGATACCGTGCAGACTCGGCGACGGGATATGAAGGATGTTTTCGCGAGCAATGACCCGCTCCTGACCGCCTTCCACGACAACGTATTCCGGCTCGCCGTTGACGTAGCGCGGCGTGACTTGAGAAAAGAGCGGATCAAGCCGGATCAGTTCGACAGGCTTGCCGCCGTCAACGCGATTGATGAAAGCGTAGCCGCCGTGACGCTCTAAAATTGCGTCGCGCGTGATTTGCTCAATGAACGTCGGTGCCGATGTCCATCCGTTCGGCGCTGAATGTAGGAGGGTGTAGGCGGGATGGTCCGTGTTGGCGTTCTTATCGCCATTCTCGCCTTGCTCGAAAATCTCAAGGGGTAGTTGGGCGACGGATTCAGCGATTGCTTGGACCGCACAACGTACCGGTGCGCAGGTCATAGCGCTCTGCGGTGAGATGATGACGCCAGCTATCGACGGCGCGGCCGAGAGGACTCGAACCTCCACGGGTTGCCCCGCTAGCACCTCAAGCTAGTGCGTCTACCAATTCCGCCACGGCCGCGTTTGTAGGCTGGACCCGCGCCCGGCAGGCGCGGTGGATGCCGATGTAACAGCTAGGCTTTTGGGGGACAAGGCCTTGGTGCGAACGGCCTTGTTGGGGAAAGGTCTTGGCAGGACAGGGCCTTGGCGCGGCCGGTTCGTTCGGCAATGGAAGCCGCGCGGCGGCCTATCAGGCGCGCTTGCCTGAACCGGCAGGGACGTGCGCGTGACGATGCGCGTTGCCGCGCCCGGCATGGGCGAAGCCGCTTTACCGGGCTGTCCAGGCATCGTCGCGTTGGCCGAAGAATCTCTGGTGGTTTTGCCGTCCTCGGGTTTGGCGACGCGCGCCAGCCGGCGCCTGCCGCCATGCGAGGCCCGTGCTTCGACGCCGGTGTGAATAAAGGCTGGTTTTTCGACGGCGCGAAGTTTTTCAGTCACCGGCCAGCCGATATCGGCGACGGCCGGCGCCGGCGATTGCGCATCGGCTTCGGCGGGGACAGGCGCGGCGTGATCAGGCCAAAGCAATGCGCCGAGCGATGGCGCCACTTCGCTTTCGGACGCCGCCGCAGTCTGGATCTTTCCGGTCGCGACCACTGGTATGACGGAATAATCCGTCTTGAAAGCAGTCGGCATCGGGAACGAGGAGGGCGATCGCGTTCCGGTGCTGGAGTGCTGGCGATCGCCGGCCAGGCCGGCGCGGCGCTGCCGCCGTCGATCGCATCCTGCTGCGCCATCGTCCAGGACACCGTCATTTCGCTGGCCGCGGCGACCGCGGCGTCAACCGACGCCGGTGTCGGCACCACCTGTACGAGGTGGAAGCCCTTCTCTTTCAATTGCTTCAATATTTCCGGCAGCGCGTCCGCCGTCCACGGATGAATGTCGTGAAGCAGAATGATGCCTTTGCCGAGCTTTTCGAGCCGGCTCACCGCCAGGTGATGACTTGCTTCGCGGTGATGTGGCGATGCCAGTCGTCTTCCTCGGTGTCGGTGCTGAAAATGACCAGATGGCGCGCCGCAAGTTCGTTCTTCGGCAATACTGGAGCGATCGAAGCCCGGGAAGCGGAAGAACGGCGCCATCTTGTGGGGATCGCCAAGCGCTGCGGCGACATCCGCGATTCCCTTGTCGATTTCCCACCGGATCTTTTCGACCGGCATTTCGCCGAAACGCCGCGGGTGATCCTCGCTGTGCGTGCCGATGACGTGTCCTTCGTTGTACATCCGCCGTACCGCCCACGGGTAGTTGCGGGCCATTTCGCCGACCAGGAAGAAGTTCGCCTTGACGCACTGCGACGCCAGCACGTCGAGGACCCGTGTCGAGGACGGCGGGATTGGGCCGTCATCGAAGGTGAGAACGACTTCGTGGTCCTGAAGTGGCAGCGGTCCGTACTGGAATATGCCGACGCGTGAATAATCCGCCGGATCGATCATCAGCGTGCGGCTGGTTCCAATCGCATCCGGGTTCCCCGGACATTCTTCGGCAAGCGACGGCGTTACGGCGGAAATGACGCCGACCAAACCGCCGACCGCGGCGAGCGCCGCAGTCCGTGAAACTATCCCAGCGAAACGCATTCCCTCACTCGGAACCGGAACCCGGATTATCTCCGCGCCGGGGGCACTTAGTCCGCACCATACGCAGGCCGATCATTAACCGTAGATTAACGGGTCGGACCCTGTTGATAAATCAGGGCAAATGCGCTGCGTTTTTCCTTGCTGTTAATCATGCGCCGCTAAGCTCCCGGCCGGTATTTCAGGTTGTTTTAAGACCAGACGGGGCGTGTGAAATGAAGGCCGCTGCGGCAGCCCGAATGTGGTGGGCGGCACTCCGGCAGCACTCCCGTGCGCCGGCGGGCAGGGCGCTGAGCGCAGCCGCCTCTCAGGTGTCATCTTATGTGCTGATGGCCATGGCGGCGGCGATGGTGGCCTGCTCCGTCATCGGCTTTACGGTCACGCTGCGTGCCGACCGCCATATTTCCGCCGAGCAGCACGCCGCGCTTCAACTCGTGCTCGACGACATGCGGTATGTCGCCGGAGAAAACAGCCGGTTCGACGACAGCCAGCTTGCGGCGATCGCCCGCCGCGCCGGCCTCAAGGATCTGCGCTTCGATGCCGACGATTTCGCGATCGGCGGCCGGGAGGCGCAATCGATCCATGACGGGCGAGGCCGTATCGTCGGCTGGTTCAGCTGGGCCCCGGACCGCGCGCTGATCCGGCGCCGTGATCTGGCTGTGGGGGATCATCGGTGCGCTGGGCGTGGTGCTCGGCGTCTCCGCCTCGCTGGCTGGCGGCGCTGATCCTGCGGCTGGCGCGCGGGCTGTCGGCAAGTCTTCGCACCATTCGCAAGCTCACCAGCGAAGACGCGCTGACCGGACTGCCCAATCACCGCGTGATGCTCGAGAAGCTCAACGAGCGCGCTGGAGCGCCGTATCATCCGGCAGTCGTGGTGCTGGCGTTGATCGACCTCGATGGCTTCCGCGAGGTCAACGACACGCATGGCCGCGGCGGCGGCGACGCGCTGATGAAACATATCGCCAGTCGCCTCGCCGCCGGCGTTCCGGACGGCGCGCAATTCGGCCGGTTCGAAGACGACGAGTTCGCCGTCATCCTCGCCAGCGATGATACGCGCGGCCTCGGCCGCACTTGCGGAAACATTGCGCGCATCGCTGTCGCAGCCGATCTTCATGGAGCAAAACTGGCACATCACCGCCGGCATCGGCATTGTGCAGGCGCCAGCCGACGGCAACACGGCCGAGGAATTGAGCCGCCGCGCCCATCTGGCATTGCGTGCCGCCAAGCGCGACGGCCGTAGCGCGGTGCGGACCTTCGAGCCGCAAATCGAGACCGAGTACACCGACCGGAATTTCATCCGGCGCGAGCTCGAAACCGCGGTCGCGACGGGCGCGCTCGAGCTTCACTATCAGCCGGTCGTCGCCGCGGCCGGTGGCAGCGTCCTCGGCGTCGAGGCGCTGTGCCGCTGGAATCATCCGGCGCGCGGAGCAATCGCGCCGTCGGTATTCATTCCGCTCGCCGAGCAAAGCGGTTTGATGCCGCAGCTCGGCGAATTCGTGCTGCGCCGCGCGCTGAGCGAAGCGGTGCGCTGGCCGATCTTGACGGTGGCGGTGAATCTTTCGCCGTTGCAGATCCGCGACCCCAAAATCGTCGATCTGGTCGCCGCGGTGATGCGCGAGAATGGAATCGCGCCGTCGCGGGTCGTGCTGGAAGTGACGGAAAGCGTGCTGATCGACGATCCGCAGGCGACCCTGCAACGGCTCGAAGCGTTGCGGGCGCTCGGCGTGAGTGTCGCGCTCGACGACTTCGGCACCGGTTATTCGAGCCTGAGCTATCTGCAAAAATTTCCGTTCAACCAGCTCAAGGTCGATCGCGCGTTCGTCGCGTCGCTCGGCACCACCGGTAATGCCGGCGCCATCATCCAGTCGATCGTCACGCTGGGTCACGCGCTTGGCATGAAGGTGCTGGCGGAAGGCGTCGAGACCGACGAACAGCGTGTGCTGCTGCGGCTCGCCGGCTGCGACGAGATGCAGGGCTTCCTGTTCGCCAAGCCCCGGCCCGCGAAGCCATCGACAAGCTGGTCGCGAGGGCCGCAGCCGGCCGCGCGGTGCCGCAGGCAAGCCGCTGCCGCACGCTGACACGCCCGATCCCAAGGGTTATCTTTAAGAGGCAGTCCGTCGGCCGTCGCAGGCCGCGGGATAGGAGCGGGCGATGGTGCAGAACAGCATTCCCGGCCTCGATTTCGGCCTCGGCAGCGACCTCGACATGCTGCGCGACACGGTGCGCGCCTTTTCCCAGAACAAGATCGCGCCGCTCGCCGACGAGATCGATCGCGCCAATACATTTCCGCGCGAGCTGTGGCCGCAGCTTGGCGAGCTCGGCCTGCTTGGCATCACGGTCGAGGAAGAGTTTGGCGGCGCCGGCCTCGGCTACCTCGCGCATTGCGTGGCGATGGAGGAAGTTTCGCGCGGCGTCGGCCGCAGTCGGCCTTTCCTACGGCGCGCATTCCAATCTCTGCGTCAACCAGATCCGCCGCAACGGCAACGATGAGCAGCGCAAGCGCTATCTGCCGAAGCTGATTTCCGGCGAGCATGTCGGCGCGCTGGCGATGTCGGAGCCGGGCGCCGGCTCCGACGTCGTTTCGATGCGCACCCGCGCCGATCGCAAGGGCGACCGCTACGTGCTCAACGGCTCGAAAATGTGGATCACCAACGGGCCGGTCGCCGACACGCTCGTGGTCTACGCCAAGACCGACCGCACCGCCGGTGCGCGCGGCATCACCGCCTTCATCATCGAGAAAGGTTTCAAGGGTTTCTCGCCGGCGCAAAAGCTCGACAAGCTCGGCATGCGCGGCTCCGACACCAGCGAGATCGTGTTCGAGGATTGCGAAGTGCCGGCCGAGAACGTGCTCGGCGTCGTCGGCAATGGCGTCAACGTGCTGATGTCGGGCCTCGATTACGAGCGGACGGTGCTGGCGGCGGGACCGCTCGGCATCATGCAGGCCTGCCTCGATCTGGTCGTGCCCTACGTGCACCAGCGCACACAATTCGGCCAGGCGATCGGCAAGTTCCAGCTCATCCAGGCCAAGCTCGCCGACATGTATGTGACGCTCAACGCGTCGAAGGCTTACGTCTATGCGGTGGCGCGGGCCTGCGATCGCGGCGAGACGACGCGCGAAGATGCCGCCGGCGCCATTCTCTATGCCGTCGGAGCGCGCGACCTGGATGGCGCTCGAGACCATCCAGTGTCTCGGCGGCAACGGCTACATCAACGACTTTCCGGCCGGGCGGCTGCTGCGCGACGCCAAGCTCTATGAGATCGGCGCCGGCACCAGCGAAATCCGCCGCATGCTGATCGGCCGCGAGATTTTCGAGAAGACGCGGTAGCTCAGCCCAGGCGCCGGTCGAATTCCAGCACCGCATTGAGCAGCACCTGCGCGCCCGCAGCGCATTCGTCGAAACTGGTCGACTCCGCTTCGTTGTGCGAGATGCCGCCGGCGCACGGCACGAAGATCATCGTCGTCGGCGCGACGCGGGAGACGTAGACCGCGTCATGGCCGGCACCCGACATCATGTCGCGGGTCGGCAAAGCCCGCCTTCTGCGCGCCGATGCGGACACATTCGATCAGGTCCGGCGCGAATTTGACCGGCGCCGACTGCCAGATGCGCGCTTCGCTGTAGCGCGAGTTGCATCGGCGGCAGGATTTCGGCGAGCGCCGTGCGCAATTCCGCTTCCATCGCGTCGAGCACGGCGTCTTCCGGATGACGGAAGTCGACGCTGAAGAAGACCTCGCCGGGGATGACGTTGCGGCTGTTCGGCCGGTTCTCGATCAGTCCCACCGTGCCGACTGCGTGCGGCGCATGGGCACGGGCAATGGCGTCGATGCGTTCGATCATGCGCGCCGCGCCGATCAGCGCATTCCGGCGCAGCGTCATCGGCGTGGTGCCGCTGTGGGATTCCTGTCCGGTGACCGTGATCTTCGTACCAGCGGATGCCCTGCACGCCCTGCACGACGCCGATCTTGCGGCCTTCGGCCTCGAGGATCGGGCCTTGCTCGATGTGCAGTTCGAACATTGCCGCGAAGTTTGTGGCCGCCGGCCTTCTCGTTGCCCTTGTAGCCGATGCGCGCCAGTTCCTCGCCGAAGCTCTTGCCGTCGCGGTCGGTGCGCGAATACGCGTAGTCGGGGGTGAACACGCCGGCGAACACGCCGGACGCCAGCATCGCCGGCGCAAAACGCGCGCCTTCTTCGTTGGTCCAGTTCACGACCTCGATCGGCGCGTTGGTCTCGTAGCCGGTCTCGCGCAGCGTCCGCATCGCCTCGAGCGCGCCGAGCACGCCGAGCGTACCGTCGAACTTGCCGCCGGTCGGCTGGGTGTCGAGATGCGAGCCCATGGCGATGGGCGCCAGCGCCGGGTTTTTGCCCGGCCGCCGCGCGAACATGTTGCCGACTTCGTCATCGTGACGGTGCAGCCGAGCACTTCGCATTGCGTCCGAAACCAGTCGCGCACCTGCCGGTCGAGATCGGTCAGGGTCAGCCGGCAGATGCCGCCCTTCGGCGTCGCGCCGATCCTGGGCGGTCTCCATCAAAGTGTCCCACAGCCGCTGCGGGTTGATTTGCAGGTTTTGCAAGGCGAGGGGCTCCGTATTCGGCACCATAATCCCCGGAATTGGCGGTTGAACCAACCGTCGATTTGCCGCGACTGGATTGAATGAGTGGCACGCCGGATTGTCCTCGCCGCAATCGCGGTACGCTCGTGACAGCCGCGACGACGGATGCGCAGGCGCAAAGCCGGAAACCGACGGCGCCGGAAGTCGCGGCTATCCGCGCTTGCGCAGAGAAGAACAAGGACGATCTCGACAAAGGCGAGCGGGATTGCCTGTTCAAACTGATCGCCGAACGGTGCATCGGCTCCCCCGGCAGCGCGTCCGATGCGGCCATGGCCGACTGCTATCAGATTGAAGGTGCGGCCTGGGACGGCCTGCTCAACGAGAACTACAAGACGCTGCTTGCCAGTCTCGACGACGCGCAGACGGCAAAAGCACGGGCGATGCAGCGCGCGTGGGTCGCCTATCGCGATACGACCTGCGGGTTTTACTACGACAAAATCCAGGGCACGATGGCGGGGTTCATGGGCGCCGCCTGTGAAGCCCGCGAGACCGCGCGGCGGGCGATGCTGCTGGCGTTTTTCAGCCGCCTGTGATGGTGCTTGGCCTAGTCGTTCACTGAACGATCTCAACTAGGTCAATGGCCTGCTCAGTTGACGTACTAACTCATTGAATCAACGACGAATCAGCTATGATGCGGTGCCGGTCACGCCGGGGACATCGCCATGCTGCGGGTGCGTCTGAAAGCCGACGGACGCTTGTCGAAGTCCTGCCCGACGGCAGCGAGCGTGACATAGCCACCGATCCACGATCGATCGCGATCGCTGCGCACAATGCGGCGCGGGCGGCGAATGGACGCGGCGACGATGCAATTTACGCCCGCAATGTGCGAAGCCGAACCGGGCTGACGCAGGCGGCGTTTGCCGCCCGCATCGGCGTGCCGGTCGAGACGGTGCGGAACTGGGAGCAGGGCAAACGCTCGCCGCGCGGACCGGCGCGCGCGCTACTCAAGGTCATTGAGGAAGCGCCGGACGCGGCTTTTGCGGTGCTCGCCAAAGCGCGCTGAGTTGCCGCCGGGTTTGAACCTGTCGCGGCCTGCTGCATCAGGCTGGAATTGAGCGGCGCAATAGTCGATCCTTGTGCCGGATCATTTGCTCCAAAGCCGGAGCGTAGCAGTCTCGTGAACGCCATCGAACCCTCACCGGTTGTCGAAGCCAAGGGCGCTCGTATTCCGTTGCTCGGTCTCGGCACCTGGGAGCTGCGCGGCCGGACCTGCGCCCGCGTCGTCGAGCAGGCACTGCGGCTCGGCTACCGGCACCTCGATACCGCGCAGCTTTACGAAAACGAGCGTGAGGTCGGGGAGGGGCTCCACGCCTCCGGCGTCAGGCGCGACGAGGTGTTCGTTACCACGAAAATCTGGCCCAGTCATTTCGCACCGCGCGATCTCGAGCGATCGGCCCGCGAGCGGCTGGCGCAGCTTCGCCTCAGCGAAGTCGATCTGTTGTTGCTGCATTGGCCCAATCCCGAAGGTGCCGCTTGCCGAGACGCTCGGCGCGTTGGCGAAGGTCAAGCAGGACGGGCTCACCCGCCATATCGGCGTTTCAAATTTCACCGTGGCCTTGATCGAAGAAGCGCTGAAAGCCACCAGCGAGCCGCTGGTCTGCGATCAGTTCGAATGTCATCCGTTCCTCGACCAATCGAAGCTGATCGCGGCATGCCGCAATCATGGCATGGCAGTCGTCGCCTATAGCCCGATCGCGCGGGGCACCGCGCGCAATAACGAGGTGCTCAAGCGCATCGGCGCCGCGCACAAGAAGACCGCGGCGCAGGTTTGCCTGCGGTTCCTCGTGCAGCAGGACATCGTCGTCATCCCGCGCACCAGCAAGGTCGAGCGGCTTTCGGAAAACGCCGCGATCTTCGACTTCACGTTGAGCGACGACGAAATGGGCGAGATCGCGCAGTCTCGGCAGCCGCGACGGCCGGCTCGTCGACTGGGCCTATTCCGGCCGGATGAAGTGGGACTAGGTCACGCGGCGGCTCGCTGTCATGTTTGGAATAACTGCTCTGGCGCGGCTCCGGCATCGATTGTCTCAAACGGGGTAAATATGCTGTCTCACGACGGGTTGCTGTTGGCGTCAGGGCCTTCAGATGGTCAGATACGTTTCTGGGAGCATCGAGACGGTCCATCCCTTGCGCAGAATCGAAGCGGTGCCGGGGTTCGTGCACGCCCTTTCGCCGGACGGCCAGCTCCTTGCGCTTAAACCTCTTTCCGATTCGGAAAGCATTGTTCTCTGCGATTCCAGCAGCGGGAGGTCGCTGCATTGGCTTACTGCCGACGCCTTCTGGGTGGTGATGCACGCCGCGTTCTCTCCCACAGGACGAGTACTTGCGATGGGGCTTGAGCCTTGGCCGGAACTCTATGAAGGCAACGACTGCCGCGAAACGGTCCTGCTTTGGGATGTCGCCAGCGGCCAACGCGTTCGGACCCTTGAGGGCGACATTCCCGGACCTACTGACGGACCGGGTGTGGTCTGTTCGGTGGCATTTTCGCCAGATGGCGATTCCGTCGCGTCGGGCGCGCGCGGCTATGGGACGCCGCCGACGATCAAGATATGGAACGTGGCCACCGGAGACCGGCTGCGCACCCTGGCCGGGCACGACAAACAGATCAGCGCTCTGGCCTTCTCCCCTGACGGCGCGGCGCTCGCCTCTGGGGACGGCGGTGGAACGGTTGCTCTCTGGAATCTCGACATCAATCGCAAGCCGCACAGGCTGCTGGGGCATACCGATGAGGTAAACAGCGTCGCCTTTTCCCCGGACGGCAAGCTCCTGGCGTCGGCCTCGGCGGATCACACGATCAGAGTTCGGGATCTTTGGGCGGCCGGCCGCGAACTGCAAACGCTCCGTGGGCACGGAGCGTCGGTTATTTCTATCGCATTTTGGCCCGACGGTCGAATACTGGCGTCTGACGACGCTGACAGGATCGTAAAACTCTGGGACGTAACCAGAGGATCGGATTTAAAGACATTGAATCCATGGCTCGACTAGGAATCCATGGCTCGACTAGGAATCCATGGCTCGACTAGCATTGGAATGTTGGATCGACCCGAAGGCTACGGTTGAGACGGCGGTGACCGCCGACGTCTTCCGCGGAGAAAGAAAGACGACGCCGGCAAAGACAGCGTGAAAGGATGCGGGATGAAATTTAAAGGTCTAGTGACAGTTCTGGCGCCGGTTCTCATACTCGTGTCAGCCAATTTGGTTCAGGCGAGCGACACTCCAGCGGTAAATCCTAGTCCCAATACCGGCGAAGGGCTCTGGACGATGTGTGGCCAAACGGTCTCCGGCGCGCCGCCCAAACCCTGCACCGCGTTCGTCAGTTCAATTATTTTGACGCTAAAAAATGAGAAACTACTCGAAGTAATAAATGTCTGTCTGAACACCGCAACCGATGCGCAAGGATTGAACAATTTAACCAATCTGGTGCGAACATATCTGAGTAGTCATCCAGGCGAGCGGCATTATGTTGCGGACTCGCTGGTGACCTCTGCGCTTGTAGATAAGTACCCGTGTCCGGCAGGTAAGTCCAAATAGAATTCAACCTCCAGGCGCGAGTTAGGGCAACATATGACGCCCGATCCAACGAATGCAATGAAAGAGCCCCGCAACCGTATTGACGCGCTTGTCTTATTTTGACGCCCCATTGAAGCGCGCATCCAAGTCAAACTCGGCGGAGAAACGTGACCGTCCTGCTTCGCAAAGAGCGGCCTTGATCGGCGCGCTTACGATCTCAGCTATGTTTGCCGGGACCGCGTGGTGCGTGGCGCTCCCGGCGGCCAAGCTCGACTACGATTGCACTTATTCAGCGAAAGCCAAGGAGCGACGTCCTTCATGTTGAGCATTGCGCATGGTCGGACGCCGCCGGACATATCCACCTGAAGCGCAAGTACCGCCTTGCGCTGGACTTTGACCGATACGGCCTTGCAAGCGTCAACATTGCCGGCGGATGGTACTATCTGCGACGGGACGGTCGATTGGCCCCTGTCATGTCAATGGACAACTGGGCCGAACCATTCGCCGACGGCCTCGCGAGGTCTTCGGTCGGCGGCAAGATCGGCTTCATCGACCGCCATTTGGCGTTGGTTATCCCGGCTCGATACGACGGCGCGTTTCCGTTTCAGGATGGCTGGGCGGAGGTGTGTATCGATTGCAAGCTGACCTCGGACGGCGAACATTCTTCGTATGCAGGCGGCCGCTGGGCTTGCATTGACCGCCACGGCCATGAGCGGGAAGCATTCAGGCCCGGCCAGGCTGGCCACGTCTGCCGTCATGACGATGTAACAGCGCAGGAACTACGGATAATATCGAAGCGTAGTCACCAATCGTGAGCACGCTAAGCGTCAGAATTCGACGTCGAGTTCTTCGAGCTCTTCGGGTTCGGTCTTGGCGGCGACAATCCACTCCTGCATGTGCGGCAGCGCCATGATGGTTTTGCAATATTGCGCCGACGCCGGATCGAGCGTGACGTCGTAGGTGAGGAAGCGCGTGCAGACCGGCGCGTACATGGCATCGGCCGCGCAGGGACTGGCACCGAACAGATAAGGGCCTTTGTACTGGTTGAAGGCATTCGCGCCAGATCGCCGTTACGCGGTCGATATCGGCGCGGGCGCCGGCCCACGATTTGAAGCCGGGGAAGTGCGCTTTCAAGTTCATCGGCAGCGCTGAACGCAAGTTGCTGAAGCCGGAATGCATCTCGCCGCAGATCGAGCGGCAATGGGCGCGTTGCGCGGGATCGGCCGGCAGCAGGCCGGCTTCGGGTTTGAGCTCGTGCAGGTATTCCGCGATGGCCAGCGTGTCCCAGATTTTCAGTCCATCGTGGGTCAGGCACGGCACCAGGAATGACGGCGAGAGCAACAGCAATTCGGCGCGGGTCGACGGGTCGTCGCTGCCGACGGGGCGCTCGTCGAACTCCAAATCGGCCATTTTGCATAGCAACCAGCCGCGCAATGACCACGAGCCGTAATTTTTGCTGGCGATGCTGAGAGAGGCTTTCGACATACCGCGCTCTTGTCTTCGAAGTTCGAGAAAAACCAAGACTTTGAAATGCGTTACGCCCGGATGGGTGAACGCTGCGCGTGTCTCAGGCTGCCGATTCCAGCGCCCCGTTCCCCACAGTGTAGATTGTTCACATTCTTGTCGCAGTGCAACAAGAAATGCACTAGCTTTCCTGGGTTGGGGGGTCGAGGTGAGCCGCCGCCAGGCAGCCGCAGCGGCCCGTGGGCAACGGGAATAATGCTGTATCTCGCCTATCAGCTGCAGTCCGACATTATGACACCCGTCCGGGCCTGGGCGGGGATGGCCGTCAATGCCGGCGGGTCTCCGCTGCTTGTCCGACCATCCGGCGATGCGCAATCTCACCGCGGTCTATGAACTGATCGCGCGCGCGGGGCTCACTCATACGCGGCCGCCGTTCGGTATCGACAGCGTCACGGTCGGCAATCGCGAAGTCGAAGTGCGCGAGGAAGCGGCTGCGGTGACGCCGTTCGGCACGCTGCTGCACTTCAAGAAAGACATCACGACGGCGCAGCCGCGGGTGCTGATGGTGGCGCCGCTGTCCGGGCATTTCTCGACGCTGCTGCGTGCGACCGTGCGGACGATGTTGCCGGACCACGATGTTTACATCACCGACTGGCATAATGCGCGCGACGTGCCGCTGACGGCGGGGCGCTTTGGCTTCGACGAGTACATCGATCATCTGATCAAGTTTCTCGAAGTGATGGGGCCGGGGACACACGTAATCGCGGTGTGCCAGCCCTGCGTTGCAACGCTCGCGGCAACGGCGGTGATGGCGCAGGACGGCAATGCGGCGCAGCCGCGCAGCATGACCCTGATGGCCGGTCCGATCGACGTGCGCGTCAATCCGACGACGGTCGACGATCTCGCCAGAAAGCAAACCATCGAGTGGTTCGAGCGTACGCTGACGGCGTCCGTGCCGCTGCGTTATCCCGGCGCGTTCCGCCGCGTCTATCCCGGCTTCGTGCAGCTCGCCGCTTTCATGAGCATGAACGTCGACCGCCACGTCAAAGCCCATCGCGAGCTTTACGAAAATCTCGCCAACGGCGAATTGGAAAAGGCGGCCACCACCAAGGCGTTCTACGACGAGTATTTCGCCGTGCTCGATCTCACCGCCGAGTTCTATCTCGAAACGGTGCGCATCATCTTCCAGGAATACGCGCTGCCGCTCGGCAAACTCGAATGGCACGGCCAGCGGGTCGATCCGGCGGCGATCCGGCGCACCATGCTGCTGACCGTGGAAGGCGAGCGCGACGACATTTGTGCCGTCGGTCAGACCGTCGCCGCGCATGATCTGTGCACCAAGCTGCGGCCCTATCTGCGGCGGCACCATATGCAACCCGGTGTCGGCCATTATGGCGTGTTTTCCGGCAAGCGCTGGGAAAACCAGATCTATCCGATTTTGAAAAACGTCATTCTGTCGAGCGATTGAGCGCGCGCATCCGGTCGGCGCTGCCGTATCGTGCACTCCGGCGAAAACCGGCTAATGTGCCGCTTCAGGAGACAGCACAACAGGGACGAGAACGCCATGGCCACGAGCGTCAAACAAATGATGGAAGTCGCCAACGCCGCGGTGCCGAAGATTACAGCCGCACAGGCGAAGGAGATGATCGCCAAGGGCAACACGCTCGTGGTCGATATCCGCGACGGCACGGAAGTCGCGGCGAGCGGCAAGGCCGCCGGCGCACTTCACGTCTCGCGCGGGGTGTTGGAGTTCAAGGCGGATACGGAATTGCCGTCCCATGACAAGAACTTCGCCAAGGACAAGAACATCATTCTCTATTGCGCTTCCGGAGGCCGTGCGGCGCTGGCCGGCAAACTGCTTAAGGATCTCGGCTACGAGAAGGTGTTCAATATGGGCGGCTTCAAGGACTGGGCTGACAGCGGCGGTTCGGTCGAGAAGTAGCACCAAGAACGAACGCAAAGAACTAGCGCAAAAATTTCTTCTCGATCTCGCGCATCTGCGCGTCGCCCTGCAGCGCGAACACATCCGCGACCGAGGCGATATCTTTTTCGACGCCGGCAATGCCGCCTTCGGCCAGAATGCGGCGGAAGACGTTTTGCATCGCGGCCGTCGCGGCGCGGATCGCATGGTTGCCGCAGATGATCAGCCCGACTTTGCCGAGCGCGGCAATGTCGGCGAACGAAAGCTGCGGATAGCTGGTCGGCACGAGGACGAGCGGCACCCGTCCTGGCCAGGCTTTGCAGAAGGCCACGATCTCGTCAGGCGTTTTCTGCTTGCTGTGGATCAGCACAGCGTCTGCGCCGGCTTCGGCATAAACCGCGCCACGGCGCAACGCTTCATCCTGGCCCGCGCCAGCAATCAGCGCCTCGGTTCGCGCGATGACGACGACGCCTCCGGTTGCTTTGGCCGCGGCGACCTTGCCCTGAAACTCTTCCGATCGGGACCAGTTCCTGACGTCCGCCGGGCCGTAGACTGGTGTCCTTCGGAAAAGTCTTGTCCTCGATGACTACGGCGGCGACGCCGGCAGTGGCGTATTGCGGTACGACGATAAGCAACATTCACAGCGTTGCCGAAACCGGTGTCGAGATCGGCGATCACCGGCGCGTCCTGCACCACGCCGATCGCGCGCATCATTTCCAGATGCGTACCCATCGAGAGGATGTTGGCGTCCGGCACTGCGAACGAAGCCGACAGTTCGAAGCCGCTGCCCCAGATTGCATCAAATCCGGCATTGGCCGCGAGTTTTGCAGCGAGTGGATTGTGCGCTGCCATGGCGAGGGCGGGGCGATGCACGTCGAGCCTGGCGCGCAATGCCGCGCTTTTGCTTGCGG
Organism: uncultured Alphaproteobacteria bacterium; assembly: GCA_963739945.1. GTDB lineage: Bacteria > Pseudomonadota > Alphaproteobacteria > Rhizobiales > Xanthobacteraceae > BOG-931. The sequence continues at coordinate 538,356 of CAVUCN010000002.1, forward strand.
TCGTCATGGTTACCGCATGGCCGCGGCGATATTGCCGCCGTCAACGGTGGTCACGTCGGCAGTAGTTTTTAGCGCCAGCGCATGATGCAAAAACGCCTGCGCGACATCGTCGGCAGTGACTTCGCGGCCGAGCAGATTGCCGCTCATGTAATCCTTCTCGGTCACGCCGCGAGCCTTGGAGCGTGATGCGATCATGTCCTTGGTGAGCAGGCCGGAGCGGATGCGGTCGGCATTGACCGCGTTGGCGCGGATGCCGTCGGCGCCGTAATCGAGCGCGTATTGTCGCATCAGTGCAAGTTCCGCGGCTTTCGGAATTCCGTAGGGCCCAAAATTCGGTCCCGGATTCACCGCCTGCTTGGAGACGTTGAACAACAGGCAACCACCGGTGGCCTGCGTCAGCATGATCTTCACGGCGGCCTGCGCCACCCGCTGATGGCCGTAGAAGTTGAGCTCGAAGCTTTTGCGCATGATGTCTTCGTCGACCTCGCCGATACGCCCTTGCCAGGCCGCGCCGGCATTCGACACCACGATATCGACACCGCCGAATGCCGCGGCGACCGCATCGAACGCGGCACGCACCGCGGCGGCGCTCGTTACATCACAAACCAGCGGCAAGGCGGTTGGGCCGATCACCTTGGCTTGCTCGCTCGCGGCGGCGAAATTGACGTCGAGCAGTGCGACTTCGGCGCCAGCCAGTGCAAAGGCTTTGGCGGTCGCTGCGCCGATCGCGCCGGCAGCGCCGGTGACGACCGCGACCTGGCCCGCCAGCGGTAATCCCCGCCGCGCTCCCAGCTTGGCCTGTTCGAGCGGCCAGTATTCGCAGTCGAACATGTCGGCTTCGGAGATCGATTCAAAGCGTCCGATTGCCTCCGCGCCGCTCACGACCTCCACCCAGGATTCAGCAATGTCGGCAGCGATTGCGGCATCGCGCTTGGTGTGGCCGAGCCCGAACAGACCGAGGCCGGGAACAAGCACGACGCGGGGCAGGGGATCGAGCTCATGCTTGATGCCGCCGGCGCGCGCGTTGTGCTGCTGGAAATAGGCATGATACCGCACCGTGAAACGGCTGACCGCCTCACGCGCCACGCGCGCAAAATCCGCAAGTTTGCCCGGCTCTGCCGGCGACAGCACCAGCGGCCAGTTCTTGGTGCGGATGGTGTGATCCGGCGTCACTACGCCGAGCTGGCTGATCCGCGCCAGATCGCCGTTGTTGACGAAATTGAGCACCGCATCGGTGGCGCGAAATTCAAGAATGAGGCGACGCCACGTGCCCTCAAGTTTGTTGTCTTTCGCGCTGCAGACGCCGCGCACAATCGGCGCGATTTCGGCAAGCTCGGCGTGCTTGCGCGGCGCGGATGCTGCAGCGGGTACGGTTTTGCGGCGGTTCGCGATGAAGGCCTCAGCGAGCGTCACCATCTCGATCATGCGCTCGTAGGCTTCGCGTGCGGTCGCGCCGAATGTGACGATGCCGTGCTTGGAGAGGATCAGTCCGTCGCTGGGCCTGGCGCGCTCGAAGACCTCGATGGCTTTCTTCGCCAGTCCGTAGCCCGGCATGACGTAAGGCACGAAGGCGAGACGACCGGCAAAAACTTCAGCGCACTTCCTCTCGCCGTCCGGCTGATCGATGACGCTCAGCACCGCGGTGGCATGAGTGTGGTCGATAAATTTGTGCGGCAGGAAGGCGTGCAGCATGATCTCGACCGACGGATTCGGCGCCATCGGTTCGATCAGGCTGGCGCGCTCGACGCCAACGAGTTCGTCGTCGTCAACTTCGGCGAGCTGGCGCAGCTTGCGTAACGGCGCGAGCCGTACCGCTGGCAATCCGGCAACATCGATCACGCCCATGTCGGTGCCCGTTGCCTTGATGCGCAATACCTCGGCCTCTTCGCCGAAGTGGTCCCGCATGGTCTCTTTCAGAGATGTATTGCCGCCGCCGTGCAAAACGAGCTTCGGATCACGGCCAAGAAGCCGCGTCGTGTAGATACGAAGCGCAAAGTCGCGGCTGATGCCTGCCTTCGCGCCTTGCGCGATGATTGTCTCGGCATCGCGGTCGATCCACCCGCTTTTCATGGCGCTCTCTCGGGTGGCTAGTCTCTAATCCGATCATATTGGTTCGGACCAGAATCCAGATTCCTTGTTTGGAGCATGATCTTTTCGGAAAACCGGCTGCCACTTTTCCGGATCATGCTCTAACCGTCTTGTCAGCCGTTGCCGAAACGGCGCGACCACCATCCGGTTTTGCGCGGACGGTTGGGATCTTCGGCCTCCGTGGTCTCGGCCGTCGGTTCGGGCGCAGACGTGGCAGGCTGCGATGCGAGCGAGGGCGGCGCAAAGCTCTCACCGCTCGAAACCGGTGCACGTTCACGCACGGTGGAACGCCGCCGCGGCTGCTCCGGCTCAGGCGCGGGTGTTGCCGGCTCGACGTCTACCGGCGCGGGTGCTTGCGGCGTGAACTCGGCCGGCAGATGATGCGGCTCCGGCTCGTCGGCGGGTGGAGCGGAATAGCCCTCACCCGGCGCGAGTTCGCTTTGCGGCATCTGCGCGTCGCGCTCGTGGCGGCCATCACCGTTGCGCTCATTGTCGTTTCGATCTCTGCCATTGCCGTCTCGCTCATGACGGTTACGGCCTCGGCCACCGCGGCGTCCACGCCGGCGGCGCCGCCGCTCGCCGTCGTTCTGTTGCCCTTGCCGTTCGCCGTGTTGCGGCTGACCTTCGCCCTCGGCATCGTTCGGCTCGCCGGTATCTTCGCCGGCCATTCCGCCCGGCGCGAAATCGTCCCCGGAAGCAGCAAGCGGCTCACCTGCCGGCTCGCTGCCGTCTTCGTTGATCGGGATTTGCTCGAACCGGGGCTGCTCGTCGCCGTGTCCGTCACCACGTCCGTCGCTATTGCTGCGCCCGCGACCGCCGCGGCCACGCCGCCGGCGCCGCCGTCTTCCGGCGCTGTCTTCGCTATCGGATTCCGGTTGGGACTCTTCTGCCGTCTCGACGCTTGCCTCTTCGATCTCGTCGACAATGCTGTCGCCTTCGAGATCGTCGTCCTCGTCCATCGGCGCCGCGGCTGCCGCCGCCTGGTTCTGCTCGGCGATCGCGCGTGCCTGCTCCACCGAATGGATCTGTTCGCCGCGATCGATCACGAACGCCTGCGGCGGTACGACCGTCTCGTCGGCCAGAATCATGATGGTAATGGCAAAATGCTCCTCGAGAGCGCGCAAATGAGCGCGCTTCTGATTGAGCACGTACTCCGCCACATCGCGCCGCGTGCGGGCAATGAGATTATGCGTCGCGCCCTTCATCAATTGCTCTTCAAGCGCGCGCAGCACTTGCAGCGCGAGCGAAGACACCGAGCGGACGTGACCGGAGCCGCCGCAATACGGGCATTTCTCGGTCGAGCTCTCCAGCACGCTGGTACGGATGCGCTGCCGCGACATTTCGAGAAGGCCGAAGTGCGAGATGCGGCCGACCTGGATGCGTGCGCGATCGTGCTTGAGGCATTCTTTCAGCTTGCGTTCGACCGAACGGTTGTTGCGGTTCTCGTCCATATCGATGAAATCGATGACGATGAGACCGGCGAGGTCACGAAGCCGAAGCTGGCGGGCGATTTCGTCCGAGGCTTCAAGATTGGTCTTGAGCGCGGTGTCCTCGATGTGATGCTCGCGCGTGGCGCGACCCGAATTCACGTCGATTGCGACCAGCGCTTCGGTCTGATTGATGACAATGTAGCCGCCAGAGCGTAGCTGCACGACGGGCGAGAACATAGCGTCGAGCTGGTTTTCGACGCCGTAACGCGACAATAGCGGCTGGGTATCGCCGTAGAATTTCACGTTCTTGGCATGGCTCGGCATGAGCATGTGCATGAAGTCTTTGGCTTCGTGATAGCCCTCGTCGCCGGCAACGATGACTTCGTCGATTTCCTTGCCGTAGAGATCGCGGATCGAGCGCTTGACCAGCGAGCCTTCCTCGTAGACGAGCTTCGGCGCGGTGGATTTCAGGGTTAGGTCGCGGACCGTCTCCCACATCCGCAGCAGGTATTCGAAGTCGCGCTTGATCTCGACCTTGGTACGGCTGGCACCCGCGGTGCGTAGAATCACACCCATGCCCTCGGGCACTTCGAGTTCTGCGGCCGCTTCCTTCAGGCGCGCGCGATCTTCGGAGCTTGTGATCTTGCGGCTGATGCCGCCGCCGCGTGCTGTATTCGGCATCAGCACCGAGTAGCGTCCGGCAAGCGAGAGGTAGGTCGTCAGCGCCGCGCCCTTGGTGCCGCGCTCTTCTTTTACCACCTGCACCAGCATTACCTGTCGGCGCTTGATGACTTCCTGGATCTTGTACTGGCGGCGATAGCGCGGGGCACGGTCGGGAACTTCCTCCATCGCATCGGAGCCGCCGACCGATTCAACGTGCTCGGCTTCTTCATCGTGGCCATTGTCATGACCGTTGTCCTGACCATTGTCTTGGCCGCCATCTTGGCCATTGCTGGCAGGGGCGACGTCCTCGACATTGCCTTCGCCGGCCGCTTCCATCTCAGCTGCTTCTCCGGCAGCCGCTTCGGCGGCGGGTTCGGACTCAATCCGGCCCTCGACGGACGATTCGACCGCTGTCAGCTCGATTTCTTCCGGCTCGGCCTCTTGGTCCTCTGTATCGTTGTGCCCGGAATCGGCGGAGGTTCCGAAAGCGAGATCGCCGTGCGACTCTGGCGACTCGACGGCGGTGATTTCGGCCTGTTCGCCTGACGTCTCCTCGGCGCTTTCGGCGAAATCGTCCGCGACCTGATCGGGGCTGGCAAAATCGCCCCCCGGTGCATCGCTCGCCTCGCCACGCACGGCATTGTCGTTGCGCCGCGCAGAGCGACCGCGATGTCGGCGCGAACGGCGATCGACCTCGTCATCGGCATCGCGGTGTGCGCGCTGTTCCTCCTCGATCAAGGCCTGCCGGTCGGCGACCGGGATTTGATAGTAATCGGGATGAATTTCGCTGAACGCCAGGAAGCCGTGGCGATTGCCGCCGTAGTCGACAAACGCGGCTTGCAGTGACGGCTCAACGCGCGTCACCTTCGCCAGGTAAATGTTGCCACGGAGCTGTTTACGGTGTGCGGACTCGAAGTCGAATTCCTCGACGCGGTTGCCGCGCAGTACAACCACCCGGGTCTCCTCGGGATGGGTCGCGTCGATGAGCATTTTGTTGGCCATTAGGCAATCTCACGAAGGGCGGCCTGCCGTCCGCTCCACGCCGTATCGGCGATAAGGAACGGGTGCCAGCCCAATTGTCGGTGAAGGGAACGGATTGGATTCCTGAAACGCAGCCGATGTTGTTTGCAAAGCCGGCAAACGCGCCGCGCAAATACATCCGAACCTCGACTTCCCTTTGGAAGATTTGTGGGAAGACCTGCGTGTTGAACATGAACTCCAAACCGCGATGAGGGCGACGGCGTAGCCGCCGCAATTTCTTTCGATCGCTCACGGTATCGGCGCGACACGCGCTCCTGCAGCATGTAGCTGCTGGGATACCCGTCACGCACGGGGTTCCGGCTGTCCTTTTCCTAAAGGGAATTGGCTTTGCTCGCTGGTCCGCCTTCGTCTGCGCGTTTCGGCGCCGAAGGGGGCTCGAAAGCTTGATCCGCCCTGGGTCCCGTCCTTTTCTTGGGGAGCCACTCTGGGGGCTGGCCTTCGACTAGCGTTCGCCGGATGCCCTAACGCGACACAACCGGAACCTGTCACCGTCAGCACATTCTTCTTAAAGCCCCGGACCGTGAATTGGCAAGTAGCATCTGAATTCTGTCTGATTTCAATCACTTTCCGTGGTTTCCAATAGACGGCCTTTAAGGATTAAGATTCGTTTAACCGCCTATCCTTAGGGATAAAATGGTCGCGATGGGGTTCAAGCCGATGCATGTCCGGGCCGCGATCTGGGCTTTCCTCGGCGCCATGTCCGCCAGCTTTGCTTGTGCTGCGGAGCGTCCGGCGACACCTCCCGCGACCGACTCATACCCAGTGGCGACGGAGGTACGGCTTGGCGGTGACGATTCGCAGACCCGCTTCGTCATGGACTTGAGCCGCAAGATCGAGCTGCACGCATTCATGCTTGCCGACCCGTATCGGGTGGTCATCGATATCCCCGAGGTGACGTTTCAGCTTGCTCCGAAAGCGGGCGAAACCGGCCGAGGCCTGATCAAGGCATTCCGCTATGGGTTGATGATGCCGGGCGGTTCCCGGATCGTGTTCGATCTCGCCAAGCCGGTGCGTATCGACAAGGCTTTTGTCGTCGACCCGACCGAAGGCGCCCCGGCCCGTATGGTGCTCGAACTGGCGCCAACGGATCGCGAAAGCTTCCTCAAGAAAATCGCACTTGAGAGCAAAGCAACTCCGGCTGACACGGCGTCGTCTGGGCCGTCCGGGGCTAACAAGAGCGACACGCGCCCGCTGGTGGCACTGGACCCAGGCCACGGCGGCATCGACAACGGAACCAAAGGGCCCGCCGGGGAACTGGAGAAAGGTATTGTCCTCGATTTCGCGCACCGGCTGCGGGATCGCATCGAGAAGGCCGGCAAATACCGTGTCTTGATGACGCGCTCGGACGATACTTTCATACCGTTGCCAGATCGCGTGCGCATCGCGCGTAACGCCGGCGCGTCGCTGTTTGTCTCCATTCACGCCGATTCGCTGCCGAAGAAGGAGGGCGATGCTCAGGGTGCGACGATCTATACGTTGTCCGATACCGCGACCGACCCTGAATCCGAACGGCTCGCCGAGCAGGAGAACAAGGCCGACGTCATTGCCGGTGTCGATCTCAGGGACGAACCCGATGACGTTGCTGGTATCCTGCTCGATCTCGCCCAGCGCGAAACCAAGACCTACTCACTGCAATTCGCTCACAAACTTGTGGACGACTTGAAGGGCGCTACGCGGCTCTACAAGAAGCCGCTGAAGTCGGCGGGATTTCGCGTTCTGCGCGCACCTGACGTGCCTTCGGTGCTGGTGGAACTCGGCTATGTATCGAACAAGCAAGATTTGGCTTCGCTGTTGTCGGATACTTGGCGTGATCGGACGACCGAGGCAGTCGCTCATGCCATCGATGGCTATTTTACCACTCACGTCGCCGGCACTCGTGCCGGTGCGAATTAAGCCCGATGAAGTAGCCTCAGTTTGAACAAAAACCCGAGCGACGACAGCGTAGCTCAATGGTTCTGTGGCGGTCGGGCGCTAAAACTGCCAAACTGGGCGCGGCGAAGGGTGAATCGGCATGGCGCGGGAGCCGGCCGAGCCACGGCGGAATGTTATCAATGAGATTTGTGCTGAGACTGCTCGGCTTCCTGTTTGCGGCGGGTTCGGTCGTATTCATCGTCGGCGTGGTCGGCGTCGCGGGTCTGTTGTGGCATTACTCCAAAGACTTGCCGGACTATTCTCAGCTTCAGGATTATGAGCCGCCGGTTATGACGCGGGTCCACGCCGCGGACGGCTCGTTGCTTGCCGAATACGCCAACCAGCGCCGTCTCTATCTGCCGATCCAGGCGATCCCGAAGCTGGTGACCAATGCCTTCGTCGCCGCCGAGGACAAGAATTTCTATCAGCACCCAGGCATCGACTTTTCCGGCATCGCGCGCGCCGGTCTTCTCTTTATCGAAAATTACGGCACCGGCCGCCGCCCGCAGGGCGCCTCGACGATCACCCAGCAGGTCGCCAAGAACTTCCTGCTGACCAACGAAGTCTCGTTCGAGCGCAAGATCAAGGAAGCGCTGCTGGCGCTGCGGATCGAGAAGACCTACTCGAAGGATAAAATCCTCGAACTCTATCTCAATGAAATCTATCTCGGCTTCGGCGCTTACGGCGTCGCCGCGGCGTCGCTGCTGTACTTCGACAAGTCGGTCCACGAGTTGACGATCGCGCAGGCCGCCTATCTTGCGGCGTTGCCCAAGGGCCCGAACAACTACAATCCGTTCCGCCGCAAGGATGAGGCGATCGCGCGCCGCAATTACGTGATCGATCGCATGGCCGAGGACGGTTACATCACCTCGGCTGATGCCGAGCAGGCCAAGAAGCAGCCGCTTGAGATCACGGTACGCCCGACCGGCGCGCACATCTTCGCCGCTGAATATTTCACTGAGGAAGTCCGCCGCTACATCTTCGACAACTACGGTGAGAAGAAGCTCTATGAGGGCGGGCTCTCGGTACGGACCACGCTCGATCCGAAGATCCAGAGCATGGCGCGCCAGGCGATGGTCAACGGCCTGGTCAATTTCGATGAAAGCACCGGTTTTCGCGGCCCCGTCACCAAAATCGATATTTCCGGCGACTGGGGCCTGAAACTCGCCGAGGTCAAATCGCTGTCGGATATCGATCCGTGGCACATGGCGGTCGTGCTGGAAGTGGCCGACCAGTCGGCCCGCATTGGTCTGCAGCCGGGGCGGGATCCGGGCGGCAACGTCATCAAGGATCGCCAGACCGGAACCATACAGCTCGACGGCGTGAAGTGGGCAAAGCCCCCGAACGGGACCAAGCCGATACAGACTGTTGCGCAAGTGTTGTCGCCCGGCGATGTCATCTACGTCGAACCGATGGCGGATCAGGGCAAGTACCGGCTGCGCCAGATTCCGGAAATTTCCGGCGGCATGGTGGCGATGGACCCGCGCACCGGACGCGTGCTCGCCATGGTCGGCGGCTTCTCGTTCGATCAAAGCCAGTTCAACCGCGCGACACAGGCGCTGCGGCAACCGGGCTCTTCGTTCAAACCGATCGTTTATGCCGCGGCGCTGGACAACGGCTACACGCCCTCGACCATCGTCATGGATGCGCCGATTGAAATCGATACCGGCGCCGGCGGCAGCGGTATCTGGAAGCCGGAAAATTACGGCGGCAAGTTCTTTGGCCCGTCAACGCTCCGGTTCGGCCTGGAGCAGTCGCGCAACGTGATGACGGTGCGGCTGGCGCAGGACATCGGCATGCCGCTGATTGCCGAATACGCCAAGCGCTTCGGTGTCTATGACGAGTTGCCGCCATATCTGTCCTACGCGCTCGGTGCCGGCGAGACGACGGTGATGCGCATGGTCACCGCGTATTCGATGTTTGATAATGGCGGGCGGCGCGTGATCCCGACGCTGATCGACCGCATCCAGGATCGCTACGGCCACACCATCTTCAAGCACGACAAGCGTGACTGCCAGGGCTGCGATGCCAGCAAGTGGGATAACAATGCGGAACCGACGCTGGTCGACCATCGCGAGCAGGTGATCGATCCGATGACCGCCTATCAGATCACTTCGCTGATGGAAGGCGTGGTGCAGCGCGGCACCGCGACCGTGGTCAGGGAAGTCGGCAAGCCGATCGCCGGCAAGACCGGCACCACCAACGACGAGAAAGACGTCTGGTTCATCGGCTTTTCGCCGGACATCGTCTGCGGCGTGTACATGGGCTACGACAAGCCTCGCCACATCGGGCGTCTCGCGACTGGCGGCCATCTCGCGGCGCCGATCGTCAAGGACTTCCTCAAGGTCGCGCTCGCCGACAAGCCGCCGATTCCGTTCCGCGTGCCGCCAGGCATCAAGCTGATCCGCGTCAATGCCAAGACCGGCATGCGCGCCGGGCCTGGCGATGGCAACGTCATTCTCGAAGCGTTCAAGCCCGGCACCGCGCCTCCCGACAATTACTCGGTCATCGGAACGGACACGGCGAATGGCAAGCCGATCGACACCTCGGTGCCGCCGGACGCTGCGGCCGGTGCGGTGCGCTCCAGCACCGGCGGTCTTTACTGAATATGTTTTGGTCGCGCGCAGTGCTGTGACCGACAGCGATTGGCTCAGGAGATCATCACGCAGCGTGACCCGGTCCGGCGCCCGCGAAATACCGGCGCTGACCGGGTTACGGTTCGCGGCCGCCTTCTCCGTTCTTATCGCTCATGGGGTCTCCGTAGACAATAACGGGAGACGATCCGGTTACGGGCCCTCTTTTTTGGCTTACGACGGCATCCGGATTCGGAATGACGTTGTTCTTTGTGCTCAGCGGTTTTGTTATTCACTACAACTACGCTGCATTGGTTACCGGCGGTGGATTGCGCGGCGTAGGTTTGTTTTTTGGGCGCGTTTCGCGCGACTATATCCGCTTTTTCTTTTGATGTTGGGCGTATATGTGGCCGTAAGCCAAAGGACGGTTGCATATTGGACGGGCCATCCCGAGAGCATCAAACCTTTGCTCCAGGCGCTACCCTATTTTCTGTTTTCGATTCAGAGCTGGATCTACAAGGTTGTTGGCGATAGTTCGTTGATAATTGCCATTCGCGGTGGCTCTCCGCCGACGTGGTCAATCAGCACTGAGTGGTTTTTCTATGTGATCTATCCTTTTGCGGCATGGCTCATCCTGCGCGCAAGGACATCGACGCTGGTTGCGTTCGTTATCTTTCTGTGGTGCGCGCTGTGGATGAACTTTGCCATCTACCTCTATGACCGATCGGCTGGAATCGAGGCTTGGGCGGTCGGTCATTTCGGCCCGATAGCGGCATCGCAGAACCCGAACGATTCTTTCGTGCACTGGTTGCTCTATTTGTCACCCTACCTGCGGCTCGGTGAGTTTGTCCTCGGGGCCTTAACGGCGCAGCTTTATGCATGCGTAGATCGCTGCCCGGTCACACGGCGAGAGAATATTCTCGGCGGCGTTATCTTATTTTGTTCGATACTTGGACTGCTGGCGATCAACTACGCGAACTATAGCCCGCATGTGCCGATGAACATCTTCAGGAAAATGAGTCAGAATTTTGCGATGGCGCCCGCTATCGCAATTTTGGTCTTTTGCGCGGCGCGTTACCGCACACTGGGATCGCGGCTTTTGACGTTGCGGCCAGTGATCGCACTCGGTGAGGCGAGTTACTCGATATATCTTGTGCATTCGCTTGTGCTCATCTCCGCCGTCAAGTTGAACGTGGATGACGGACACGGCGATCTCTATAAGTTCGTCGTGCTGGCCGCCCTAATGGCAATCACGATCTGCATTTCCTTATTGCTCTACTCGTACTACGAGGTGCCGGCACGTAAATGGCTCCGGCGCCAGGCTGGCGGGCAAGTCGACCATGACGCCGTCGGTTCTGGCGAAGCCTACGGTCCGACTCCGGCCGGGCTCAGTGCAACGCCATCAGATGCCTGAGCGTCCTTGCTGAGTTGTCCGCTTCGACAAGCCTATTTCAGGCCGAGGAACGTCTTGGCCCGGGCTGCGAAATATCCGCGCGGCGAAAACAGCACGTTCCAGCTATAGCGGAGCCATCCGCTCAAGCCGTGCAAGGTCGGGGCGGAATGGCGCACGAATCGGAATTCGCACGCGGTCCGAACCGTTTTCTCCGAACCGGTCTGTTGCGTGCGGTGCAGGACGAATTGGTCGAAAATCAGCGCGTCGCCCGGCGTAAGCTGCGGCGTCGCGGGTGTACCGATACCGCTGACAAACGCGTCGTCGCGATATTTATCGTTCCCGGCAAGCATCGGCACGGTACGCATGACCGCATGCGAGCGCGGCACGTAATCGAGCGATGGCAAATCGGTGCCGACCATGTCGAGCGGCATCCAGACATTAATGGCGGAGCCCGCGACCCGATAGATCGAGGCGGCATCGGCATCGATGTGCCAGGGTACTTTTTGCACCATGCCGATATGCTTGCGAAAATAGGAACGCTTGGGAAAAAACCGCCAACCGGGCCCGAACAGGCGTTCGACCTGTGTCTCGATCAGGCCGAGCGAGCGCTCGTAGCGCTGGGCGAGATCCGGACGCGCCTTGCGCAAAAATGCCGGCAGCGGACGCAGCCAGATGCCATGCCAAAGGTGAAAATGATGGTCGAGCAGCCGGTTTGAAATGTGCTGGCAGGAGCCCATGAAAGCATAAATATCGACGACAGTGCGGCGCAGATCGGCGGCGTCGGCCGGGGACAGAAATCCCGGAACGACTGCTGCGCCGTCGGCGGCGAGGTCGTCTGCCGGCTGGGTCATCCTTGTTGTACTCCGGGCACTGTGCCCTGCAGGCATTATAACACCCTCGGTCGGTCAATCGACCTGCGTTGTCGCGCCCGTTTGCCGCGCGTTGCGTGCCAAGCCGCAACCCATTACATAGCGGACCGGAGCAAAACCATGCGCGCTGAAATTTCGACCATCGTCGACGAGATCAAGCAGTCCGCCGGACTGCTGAGGAGGCATCTTTGACGTCGACAAGGCGCGCGTCCGGCTTGCCGAGCTGAACCGCCAGGCCGAGGATCCCAATCTTTGGAACGACCCGCAGCGCGCCAGCCGCATGATGCAGGAGCGCACGGCACTCGACGACAACCTCAACGCGTTGAGCCGTATCGACCGGGAACTCGACGATCAGGTCGCGCTGATCGATCTGGGCGAGGCCGAAAAAGACCAGAGCGTCGTCGCTGACGCAGAAGCGGCCTTGCGCCAGCTCAAGACCGAAGTAGCCCGCCGCGAGCTTGAAGCGTTGCTGTCGGGCGAAGCCGACAACAACAATACCTATCTTGAAGTCCATGCCGGCGCCGGCGGCACGGAGAGCCAGGATTGGGCCTCAATGTTATTGCGCATGTACACGCGCTGGGCGGATCATCGCGGTTTCAAGGTCGATTTCATCGAAGAAACCCGGGGCGAAGAGGCCGGCATCAAATCGGCGACGATCGAGATCAAGGGCCGCAACGCCTATGGCTGGCTCAAGACGGAGAATGGCGTACACCGGCTGGTGCGGATTTCGCCATTTGACTCCAATGCGCGCCGTCATACCTCGTTCGCCAGCGTGAACGTTTATCCGGTCGTCGATGACACGATCAAAATCGACATCAACGAGTCCGATGTGCGCACCGACACGATGCGCTCCGGCGGCGCCGGAGGCCAGCACGTCAACAAGACAGAATCGGCGATCCGGCTGACGCATATTCCGACCAATATTGCTGTGGTCTGTCAGGAAGACCGCTCACAGCACCGCAACCGCGCCCGTGCCTGGCAGATGCTGCGCGCAAAACTCTACGAACTTGAACTGAAGAAGCGCGAGGAAAAGGCCGCTGCCGACCAGGCCGCGAAAACCGATATCGGCTGGGGCCACCAGATCCGGTCCTACGTTTTGCAGCCGTACCAGATGGTGAAGGATCTGCGCACCGGAGTTTCGACCTCCAACACCGCCGGCGTGCTCGATGGCGACATCGATCAGTTCACCGAAGCGGCGCTGGCGCAAAAGGCGTTCGGAACCGCTCCGGATAAGGTCGAGGACGTCGAGTAAGCTGTTATCCGCCGAACAGCTCCAATCCGGCGTTGAGGAATTTCGCCGGATTGACGGCCTCGCCGTTCACGCGCGTTTCATAGTGTACATGCGGCCCGGTTGAACGGCCGGTCGAGCCGAGGCGACCGATTACCTGACCGATGCGAACGATCTGACCGACTCTGACGTCGATTGCCGAAAGATGGCCATAACGGGTCGCAAGCCCGTTGCCGTGATCGACCTCGATCATATTGCCGTAGCCGCCGCTCCAGCCTGCCGAGGTTACCGTGCCCCCGGCCGTGACGTGGATGGGTTCGCCCATCGTGCCGCGGAAATCGATACCGGTGTGCATCGCCGGCACGTGCTGGAACGGATCGACGCGGACGCCGAACGGCGAGGTTTCGTCGATATCGCCCGTTACCGGTGCTCGCAACGGTATTGCCAGAACTGTCGCGCTCAGCTTGTCGGCATAAGCGCGCGCCACGCTCACCTGCGTGACCGCGCGCTCGAAGCTTTGGCCCGCCACCGGCAGCTTGACCGGAACAAACGGCCCGCCAACAGCTCCAGGCGGAGGCGCATCGGTCTTCAGCCCGAGTTCTGCAAGTATGCTGCGCATCCTGCGCGCCTTGCTTTCGTAGCGATCCTGCATTTGCGTCAGCGCCGTGACCTGTCGGTGATCGACGCGATCGATCGATGCCTCGATGCGGCTGAACTTGGTGGCGATATCGGCGTCTTTGCCGTTGCCGCGATTGCCCGGTGCGTTTGACGGTTCGAGGTAAGTGCCGCGGTCGAGCCTCTGCGGCCGCAGCATCGAGTCGCCGATCGGCGATGCTTTCACTGCCGTATCGGTGTTGCTTTGCTTGATCGATCCGGTGGTTGCCGGGTCGGTGATGCCGCCGAGCGCCGTCGCGCGCGATTCAAGCGCCGCCTGCCGGCGCAGGAGGTCATTGAGTTTCTGCTCGAACTGTTCCTGATCGAGCAGTTGCCGGCTCATGGTGCGGTCGATCTGCGCCCGCAACTCGGCGATGCGATCTTCGTAGGCGTATTGCTGCCCGGCCTGCCGCGCGAGGACGCCTTTGATGACGTCGTCACTGAAAGCGAAATAGGTGGCGGTGGTCGCCGACCAGCCTGCCAGGATCACGACGGTGCCGACGACGATCCAGAATGCGACCGGACCAAAACGGATTTGCCGGCCGCGGTGCGCGATTGTGTAGCCGGCGCCGCCGCTCTTGGCCGAAGACTGTTTGGAATTTGGACTTGCAGCCGAGGCAGGGGCACGCGGCCGCGAACCGCGCGCGTCGTCCCATGCGTAGTGCTGGGCACGAGCCACTCGTTGCGACGAAGACGCCGACCACTGCGACATTGACGCTCCCACCAGCGCCGGTCATCGCAATGACCGGCAATCCCGGGCGGGGAACCTGCACCGTTTATGGTTAACATTCGGCAAATTGCGGCAACGATTTTGCTGCCTTCGGTAAATACTTCCGCAACAATCACAAGGCTTTGGCGGCAGCCAATACCTCCTCGGCGTGGCCATCGACGAAGACCTTCGGCCAAATTCGCGCGATGCGCTGGTCGGGTCCGATCAAAACGGTCGAGCGTACGATTCCCATGAACTTCCGGCCATATAGCGACTTTTCCTGCCAAACACCGTAAGCTTCCAGCATGCGGTGCTTTTCGTCAGAGGCGAGCGCGATACCGAGCTTGTATTTGGCTTTGAACTTGTCCTGCGCCGGCACCGGATCTGCGGAAACTCCGAGGACCTGCGTATTCGCCTTGGCGAAGGCGTTTTGCAGCTGCGAGAAGTCGATGGCTTCCTTGGTGCAACCGGTAGTGTCGGCGCGCGGGTAGAAATAGAGCGCAAGCTTTTGCCCGGCGAAATCGGCCAGGGAGACGGTTCCGCCGCCGTCGCGGGGCAGGCTGAAAGCGGGCGCATTCGAGCCAGTGCGAAGCTTGCCGGCTGGCTCCTCGCTGGCTGCTGCCGTCTTGGTCTTGGCTGTCGCCGTCTTGAACTTGGCGGTCTTGCTCTTGGCTGTCTTAGCCTTGGCTTTTACGGGTTTCTTCGTGGCAACTTTCCGGGTGGATCGGGACTTGCGGGCCATACGCCTTCCTTTCGACGCTTTCCGAGGGGCATTCTATGCCGGCAGAATACGCGGACCGGCGGGGGTGGTCGATTCTATCGACCCCATGGGATGTGCCGGTTAGCATGACGATAAGCTGCGATACGTTCTGACAGCGCCACGGTCGAGGGGACGCCCGAGGGGGCATGACTAATCAGGAAAGGCAGAACGCTGCGCTTCCACGTTGGGAGTCGGGCGCGCATACGCGCCGGCCGGGCCCCAGGCCGATGGATACGCGCGTTCAGCGCGTCAGCAGCAATCCGTATGCTGCGGCTTATCGCCGGCTGCTGTCGCGGCACCGGCTCCTGATCCGCAGGGTCGGGATCGGCAGCGCCATTGTCGCGAGTATCTTGCTGGCTGGCGTGCTCGGACTTTTGTGGCGCTTATCGAGCGGCCCGATCCAGTTCGATGTAGCCACGCCCTGGCTCGTCTCCGCGATCGAAGAGAACTTCGGCAAAGACCATAAAGTCCACGTCGGCGGTACCCAGATCGAGCGAACCGCCAACGGCGGCGCTGCGGTGCGCATTCGCGATATCGTCGTGCGCGATCCCGATGGCACGGTGGTCGCCAGCGCCCCGAAGGCTGAAGTCCACGTCTCCAGCATGAGCTTGTTTAGCGGGCGCATGCGCGCCGAAAGCCTCAATCTGGTCGGCGCCGAGATGGCGGTCCGCATCGAGCGTAATGGCGACGTCACGGTATTCGCCGGCGCCGACAAGCACCCGATCGCAACTGCGCAGGCGCCGCTCGCGGCCGGTTCCTTAACTGGAGCGGCGCCCGCGGCGGTCCCTTCGGCCGGATCGCCAGCGGTGGCGGCACCGCGCCCGACCAGCGATATCTTTGCCGCGCTGCTGAACTGGATCGACGGCATCGGTGAGAGCGGCCTCGACGGACACGATCTTCGTGAACTCGGTTTGAAGGACGGCAACGTCACCGTCGATGACGAGCGCACCGGCAAGCAGTGGGCCTTTCGCGACATTACACTGAGTGTAGAGCGTCCGCGTGGCGGCGGCGTCGTGGTCACCGTTGGTTCCGAGAATTCTGCGCGTCCGTGGGGGCTGACGGCGTCGATCAAGCCGACCCGCAACGGCGCGCACAGCATCGCACTTGAGGGCCGCCGCGTAGCTGCGAGCGATCTGCTTCTGGCCGGGCGCGTCGGCGACGGCAACATGGATACGAACCTGCCGTTGTCGGCGAGCCTGCGCGGCGAGATCGGTGCTGACGGCGTGCCGCAGAGCTTGACCGGGCGGATCGTTGCAGACGCCGGTTTCTTCAGCAGCGGCGACGATGGCCGTATCGATCTTGATCGCGCCGAAATCAAGCTCGACTGGGACGCCGCCAGCCGCGTGCTGACGATGCCGCTTCAGATCATTTCCGGGCAAAACCGCATGACGCTGATGGGACAGCTGCACGCACCCGATCAGATCGGCGGCACCTGGGCGTTCCGGGTCGGCGGCGGCTCTATCGTGCTCAACCCGTCAGCCAATGCGGGCGATGCATTGGTCCTCAACCGCATCGCCGTGACAGGCCGCTATGACGCGAGCAAGAAAGTTCTGGTGATCGATAACGGTGACGTCGGCAATGGCGATATCGGCGTTGCGATATCGGGCAGGGCGGAGCCGGCCAACGGCGATTTCCGTCTGGTTGCCGGAGTTGCCGCGACGAAAATGCCGGCAGAGTCGCTCAAGCGCATATGGCCGGTGTTTGTCACGCCGAAGGTGCGCGACTGGTTCCTTGCCCATCTGAAGAGCGGCACGGTCGAACGCGTCGTGATCGCCGTGAATGCGCCGTTCGAGACGCTAAAGGCCGACGGCCCGCCGGTGCCGGATGACGGCCTCTCGATCGATGCCCAGGCCAGCAATTGCGTGATCCAGCCGGTGGAGGGCTTGCCGGAGCTTCATGACGCCGATCTCAA
Source organism: uncultured Alphaproteobacteria bacterium (assembly GCA_963739945.1). Taxonomy (GTDB): domain Bacteria; phylum Pseudomonadota; class Alphaproteobacteria; order Rhizobiales; family Xanthobacteraceae; genus BOG-931. Next base: position 555,587 of record CAVUCN010000002.1, read on the forward strand.
TGTCCATATCGTCGGACGTGACGCCGTCATCTCGGTGAACAAGGCAATCGCCGATTTGCCAAGCGGACGCAAGCTCATGCTTTCGGCTGGTCAGTTCGAAGTGCCCGATACGGCGCCACACGCGCCGCCGGCGCGGGTTAAGCTCAAAATGGACGGGCCGGTGCAGGCGGCGGCCGAATTGTTGGCCATGGACCGGCTGCGCGACGCCTCCGGCGTACCGTTCGATCCGGCGACGACGCGCGGAACGATGAGTGCGCAGGTCCAGCTTGGCATGCCGCTGCGATCCGACCTGCCGCCCGGTTCGACGCAATATCAAATCTCGGTCGACGCGACGAATTTCTCCGCCGACAAACTGATCATGGGACAGCGTGTCGACGCGGCGGCGCTCAAAGTCGTAGCCAACAATCAGGGCTTTGCGCTCAAGGGTGACGTCAAGATCGGCGGCACGCCGGCCAGCCTCGAATACCGCAAGGCGAGGGGCGACAGCGACGCCGATGTCAGCTTGACCGGCATGCTTGACGAGAATGCACGTAATAATTTTGGCATCGATCCGTCGAATTCGATCGGTGGCTCCATTCCAATCCGGCTCACCGGGCGCGTCGGCAATGGCCCGGATCGCGACGGCCGCTTCTCCATCGAAGCCGATCTGACGCCGGCGCAGATCAGCGGCTACCTGCCTGGATGGGTCAAGCCTGCCGGCAAGCCGGCGCGGGCGACGTTTACGCTCACCACCAAGCCGCAGTCGACGCGGATCGACGATCTGACGATCGAAGGAGCCGGCAGCGGCGTCAAAGGATCAATCGAACTCGACGGTTCCGGCGAGCTTTTGTCGGCCAACTTTCCATCGTTCGGTTTCTCCGACGGCGATACGTCGAGCCTCAAGGTCGATCGCGCTTCGGATGGCGCGTTGAAGATCGTGATGCGCGGCGACGTTTATGACGGGCGCGGCTTTATCAAGACCGTGAGCGGCGGGCCGGCTAATCCACCGCAAGGCAAGCAGAAGACCATCGACATCGACCTCGACATGAAGCTCGGCGCGGTTGTCGGTTTCAATGGCGAAGCGGTGCGCAATTTCGATCTGAAGATGTCGCGCCGGGCCGGCGAAATCCGCAGCTTCGGTCTTTCCGCCAAGATCGGACACGATGCCGGCCTGACCGGCGACCTGCGCGGCGGCCGGCCGGGCGGGCGGCAGGCCGTTGTCTTGACGACAAACGACGGCGGCGCGCTGTTCCGCTTCACCGATGTCTACGCGCGCATGTCTGGCGGCCAGATGGTGATGGCGATGGAAGCGCCGTCGGCGGAAAATCCGCTGCAGCGCGGCACCCTTACGGTGCGCGATTTCTCCATTCATGACGAGGCGCAGTTGCAGCAGGCGGTCTCGTCGAACGCCGACTACGCCCAGCGCAACAACATGCAGTTCTCGAGCATGAAGGTCGATTTCGATAAATCGCCGGGACGCGTGATAATGCGCGACGGCGTGGTGCGCGGCCCGCTGCTCGGCGCCACCATCGACGGTCTGGTCGATTACACGCACGATGAGTTGCGATATGCGTGGCACGCTGGTGCCGCTTTACGGTGCGAACAATCTGCTTGGCCAGTTGCCGATCGTCGGTCTGTTCCTCGGCGGCGAGAAGGAAGGCCTGATCGGAATCACCTACGAGGTGGTGGGTAAACCGGGCAATCCGGTTCTGCACATCAATCCGGTATCGGCGCTGGCGCCGGGACTGTTGCGCAAAGTGTTCGAATACCCGATGGCAATCAGTCGTATCCGTCAGCCGATAGCAACGGCAATCAGTAAACGTCACACCGGCTTCAGCAGGACGTGACGCTTGCGGCCGAGTGAGAGCTTCACCACGCCCTCCGCGGTGACGTCGACCTCACCGATCGTGGCCTTGTCGCTGGTGACGCGAACGTCGTTGACCAGGATGGCGTTGTTGGCGATGGCGCGGCGCACTTCGCCGTTCGACGTTGCAAGGCCGGCTTTGACGAAAGCGGCAAGGACACCGAGGCCGGCTTTCAGTTCGGCGCGCGGCACGTCGACGCTTGGCAGGCTTGCACCGAGGCCGCCTTCCTCGAAGGTCGTGCGCGCGGTGCCTGCGGCTTCCTCCGCCGCGGCCTTGCCGTGGACCAGCGCGGTCGCCTCGGTGGCGAGCATCTTCTTCGCTTCGTTGATCTCGGCGCCCTTGAGCGCGGCCAGCCGCTCGATTTCGTCGAGCGGCAGCACCGTGAACAGCTTCAGGAAGCGCGCCACGTCGGCATCCTCGGTGTTGCGCCAGTATTGCCAGTAGTCGTACGGGCTCACCTGCGCCGCATCGAGCCACACCGCGCCCGCCGCGGTCTTGCCCATCTTGGCGCCGGACGAGGTGGTGAGCAGCGGCGAGGTCAGCGCGAAGAGCTGCGCGTTGTTGGTGCGGCGGCCGAGATCGATGCCGTTGACGATGTTGCCCCACTGATCCGAGCCGCCCATTTGCAGCACGCAGCCGTAGCGCCGGTTCAGTTCGACGAAATCGTAGGCCTGCAGGATCATGTAGTTGAATTCGAGGAACGACAGTTCCTGCTGGCGCTCGAGCCGGAGCTTGACGGAATCGAAGGTCAGCATCCGGTTGATCGAGAAGTGGCGGCCGATGTCGCGCAGGAAGTCGATGTAGTTGAGCGTGTTGAGCCAGTCGGCGTTGTTGGCCATCACCGCGTCGTTCTTGCCGTCACCGAAGCGCAGGAACCGCGAGAAGATCTGGCGGATGCTTTTCAGATTGTCGTTGATGATCTGATCGGTGAGCAGCCTGCGGCTTTCGTCCTTGCCGGACGGATCGCCGACGCGCGTGGTGCCGCCGCCCATCAAGCGCAATCGGACGATGGCCGGTCTGCTGCATCCAGTGCAGCATCATGATCGGCAGCAGCGAGCCGACATGCAGGGAAGGGGCGGTGCAGTCGAAGCCGATATAGGCGGTGACGACCGACTTGCAGGCGAGCGCATCCAGCGCCTCGGGTTCCGAGACCTGATGGATAAATCCCCGGGTGGCGAGGACGTTGAGAAAGTCGGATTTGTAGGCGCTCATGTCAGTTCGGCAGTCAAAACCGCGGCTCCCGGCGGCGCCGCTGGTGTAACAGGTCCGGCGCGCGTTTCAACCGCGGCTGCGTCTGTCGCTGAATCGGCAATGAAAAAGCCGCCATCGCACGGCGATGGCGGCTCTCGATTTGCCAGTGCTTATCGGAAGCGGACTATTTCGCCGCCGCCTGCTTCAGCGGGTCCTTCACCGCTTCGAAGGTCGAGAATTCGACCGCCCACGGCTGGCCGTCCTCTTTCTTCTCCACCTTGCGGATGTAGACGTTCTGGATGATGTCGCGGGTCTCCGGATCGATCGAGATCGGACCGCGCGGGCTTTCCCAGCTCATGCCCTTCATGGCGGCGAGAATGGCGTCGGCATCGGTCTTGCCGCCGGTCTTCTTCAGCGCCTCGTAGATCAGGTGCATGCCGTCATAGCCGCCGACCGAGATGAAGTTGGCGCGGTGGCCGGTCGCCTTCTGGTAGGCGGCGACATATTCCTTGTTGAGCGCCGACGGATGCGCGGCGGAATAGATGCCGGCGGTGACGACGCCGAGCAGGGTGTCGCCGGTGGTCGGCAGGTCGTCGTCGTCGGTGATGTCGCCCGGACCGATCAGCTTGATGCCGGACTTGTCGAGGCCGCGCTCGGCAAACTGCCGTGCGAAGGTGCCGGCCTGTCCGGCGGGCACGAACACGAACAGCGTGTCGGGATGCAGGTCGGCGGCGCGCTGCAGGAACGGCGCGAAGTCCGGATTGGCGAGCGGCACCTTGAGCGTTTCGAGCACCTGGCCGCCGCCCTTGGTGAAGCTTGCCTCGAAGACCTTGCCGGCTTCGGCGCCCGGCGCCCAGTCGGACAGCACCGCGACCGCTTTCTTGCTGCCGTTCTTGATCGCCCAGTCGGCGATGATGCCGGATTGCTGGCCGAGCGTGAAACTCGTGCGCACGTAGTAGGGCGAGCGTTCGGTCACCACCGAGGTGCCCGACACCATGACCACGGTCGGCACTTTGCCTTCGGCGGAAATCGGCGCCATCGACATCGCGCTCGGCGTCAGGCTGGCGCCGAGAAAGGCGACGTGATCGTTGACCACCATTTCCTGCGCAATGCGCTTGGCGTTGTCGGGAACGCTGCCGTCGTCGCGAATGATCACTTCGATCTTCTTGCCGGCAACGGTGTTGCCGTGCTGCGCCATGTACAGGTTCACGGCGGCGGAGATTTCGCGGCCGACCGCGCCGGACGTTCCGGTCATCGGCGTCACGATGCCGATCTTCACGACGTCCTGCGCCAGCGCGCCGTCGGCGCCGAATGCAGTGGCGGCGATCGCCAGACCGCCGGCAATAAAATGCTTGTAATTCATTGAGCGTTCCCTCTTTCGGGTTAGTTCGATGCGGGGTGAAGCGGATCCTTCACCGCTTCGAAAGTGGCGAATTCGATCGACCACGGCTGGCCGTCGTCCTTCTTCTCGACCTTGCGGATATAGACGTTCTGCACGATGTCGCGGGTTTGCGGATCGATCGAGACCGGCCCGCGCGGGCTTTCCCAGCTCATGCCTTTCATCGCGGCGAGAACGGTGTCGGGATCGGTGTTGCCGTTGGTCTTCTTCAGCGTCTCATAAATCAGATGCATGCCGTCCCAGCCGCCAACCGAGATGAAGTTGGCGCGCTTGCCGCCGGTCGCCGCGGCATAGTCGGCGACGTACTTCTTGTTCATGTCCGACTGGTGCGCCGCGGAATAGAAGCCGGCGGTGACGACGCCGAGCAGTGCGTCGCCGCTGCCGGGCAGGTCGTTGTCGTCGACGATGTCGCCGGGCCCGACCAGCTTGATGCCGGACTTGTCGAGACCGCGCTCGGCGAATTGCCGGGCGAACACGCCGGCCTGGCTTGCCGGCACGAACACGAACAGTGTGTCGGGCTGCAAATCGCGGGCGCGTTGCAGGAATGGCGCGAAGTCCGGATTGGCGAGCGGCACTTTCAGGGTGTCGAGGACCTGGCCGCCACCCTTGGTGAAACTCTGCTCGAAGACCTTGGCGGCTTCCGCGCCCGGCGCCCAGTCGGTCAGCACCATCACCGCTTTCTTGCTGCCGTTCTTGGTCGCCCAGTCGGCGATGATGCCGGACTGCTGACCGAGCGTGAACGATCGTGCGCACGTAGTAGGGCGAGCGTTCGGTCGCGACCGACGTGCCGGAGATCATGATGACGCCCGGCACTTTGCCTTCGGTCACGATCGGCGCCATCGACAGCGCGGTCGGCGTGCTGCCGGCGCCGATGAATTGCACCTTCTCGTTGACGATCAGCTCTTGCGCCAGCCGCTTGCCGGTGTCGGGCACGGTGCCGTCGTCGCGAACGATAAGCTCGATCTTCTTGCCGGCGACGGTGTCGCCGTGCTGCGCCATGTAAAGTTTCGCGCCGGCGACGGCTTCCTGACCGGCCGGTCCGAGCGTCCCGGTCATCGGCATGACGAGGCCGATCTTGACGGTGTCCTCCGCAAGCGCGCTGCCGATGCCGACTGCCAGGATTGCAGTCGCAAAAATGGCGCTGGCTAAGCGGTTGTGGTGCATGGATTTCCCCCTGGAACTCTATTGGCCGGCATTGAACGACCGGGGCAGGGGTAATGCAAGGGCGCAACGGTCGCACGCCCGCTTGCACGCGTGCCGCCGACGTAAAGACGGAATTCAGTGCGCGTTATTTCAGGCCGCGGTCGCCGGCCGTCCGTTTTTGCCGAGGCGCTTGTCGAGATACTGGCCGATCGAGGTCATCAGCGGCTCGATCTTGGCGTCGAAGAAGTGGTTGGCGCCGGGCACGACTTTTTGCTCGATGACGATGCCCTTTTGCGTCTTCAGCTTCTCGACCAGCGTGGTGACGTCGCGCGGCGGCACCACGGCGTCCTTGTCGCCATGGATGATCAGGCCCGACGACGGGCAGGGCGCGAGGAACGAGAAGTCGTAGAGGTTTGCCGGCGGCGCAATCGAGATGAAGCCTTCGATTTCCGGACGGCGCATCAGAAGCTGCATGCCGATCCAGGCGCCGAACGAGAAGCCGGCGATCCAGCAGGCGCGCGCTTCGGGATTGATGGTCTGCGCCCAATCGAGCGCCGATGCGGCGTCCGACAATTCGCCGATGCCGTGATCGAAGCCGCCCTGGCTGCGGCCGACGCCGCGGAAGTTGAAACGCAGCGCCGAGAAGCCGCGATGCACGAAGGCGTAGTAGATCTGATACACGATCGGATGGTTCATCGTGCCGCCGAATTGCGGATGCGGATGCAGCACGATGCCGATCGGCGCATTCTTTTGCTGCGCCGGATGGTAGCGGCCTTCGATGCGGCCGGCGGGACCCGTGAAGATGACCTCGGGCATTTTTGTGAAACCTCGATCGCTATGGCGCGGGTTAACCGGCAGAATCGGGCGCGCTTGACGCAGCCGGTATACGCTCTTAAGCCTCTATAAGTATTTCAGATTTTGGAACCGGCAAGATGCTTTCGCGCCCAACATGGGGTGGCGACTTCTAGCACAGGCCGGGGGACAAAAAGCAAGCATTACGAAACGCCGAAACCATGCCGGATCGCAGCTATTTCGACTGGAATGCGACGACCCCGCTGCGGCCGGAGGCCGCTTCGGCGTTGCAGGCGGCGCTTTCGCTCGGCGGCAATCCGTCTTCGGTGCACGCCGAAGGCCGTGCGGCGCGCCACGTCGTGGAACAGGCGCGCGAGCAGGTGGCGGCTTTGGTGGCGGCGCGGCCCGCCGACGTGTTTTTCACGTCGAGCGGAACCGAGGCCAACATGCTGGCGCTGACGCCGGCGATCGAGACGCGCAGCGAGCGGCAGCCGCGCGGCAAGCTTCTGATGTCTGCCGTCGAGCACTCGTCGGTGCGGGCAGGCGGGCGGTTTCCGCGTGACGCGATTGCGGATCTGCCGGTCGATGCCGAGGGCCGCGTCGATCTCGCGGCGCTGAAAGAGGCCGTCGGCGGCGCATCGCGGCCGCTGGTTTCGATCATGCTCGCCAACAACGAGACCGGCGTGTTGCAGCCGGTCGCCGAAGCCGCCGCGATCGTTCACGAGGCTGGCGGCCTGTTGCATGTCGATGCGGTGCAGGCCGCGGGGCGGATTCCGGTCGATATCGGCGCGCTCGACGCCGATTTCATCACGCTTTCGGCGCACAAGATCGGCGGCGCCAAGGGCGTTGGCGCGCTGGTTCGCCGCAGCGAGGATATCCATATCGCCGACCCGCTGATCCGCGGCGGCGGCCAGGAGCGCGGGATGCGCGCCGGCACCGAAAATGTCGCCGGGATCGCCGCTTTCGGGGCGGCCGCGGCCGCCGCCCGCGAAGAGCCTCGCCGCCGAGGCCGACCGGATGCGGTCGCTTCGGGACAAGCTGGAGGCCGGCCTCAAGGCGATCGCGCCGCAGGCGGTGGTTTTCGGCTCCGGCGGCCGACCGGCTGCCGAATACGACGCTTTTTGCCGTCGAAGGGTTAAAGGCCGAGACCGCGGTGATCGCCTTCGATCTTGAGGGGATTGCGGTGTCGTCAGGGGCCGCCTGTTCGTCGGGAAAAGTGCAGCCGTCGCATGTCCTTGCAGCCATGGGGGTTTCTCCGCGCTACTGCGCGGGGCGGTCAGGGTCAGCCTCGGCTGGACCACGACGGAAACCGACGTCGAAAGGCTCCTCAACGCTTGGAGAAAGCTCGCAACTGCACTATCTAAGGGCGAACGCAGGGATGGCAGCCTAACTGGCTGTTTAACCGATATGATTTCGGGGTGTTTTGAATCGTTCAAGCACTCTCAAGATAGGTGACCAGAGACGTAAGGCCCACCTGACCATACCGACTTAATCCAACCCGCGGCCCTTGAAGCCGTGAGCGGAGGGACAAATGCCGGCAGTGCAAGAGACCGTCGATCAGGTCCGGCGCATTGACGTTGACCAATACAAGTACGGCTTCGAGACGGTGATCGAATCCGACAAGGCCCCGAAGGGTCTTTCGGAAGACACGGTCCGTTTCATCTCGGCCAAGAAGAACGAGCCGGAATGGATGCTGGCGTGGCGGCTTGATGCCTACAAGCGCTGGCTGACCATGCGCGAGCCGAAATGGGCCAAGGTCGAGTACGGCCCGATCGATTATCAGGACCTGTATTATTACTCCGCGCCGAAGAAGAAGGACGGGCCGAAATCGCTCGACGAGATCGATCCCGAGATTTTGCGCACTTACGAAAAGCTCGGCATTCCGTTGCGCGAGCGCGAAGCGCTGCTCGGCATCCAAAAGGTCGCCGATGACGCCGGCGCGGATGGCGAGGAGAGCGGCTCAAGGCGCGTCGCGGTCGATGCGGTGTTCGATTCGGTTTCGGTCGCCACCACGTTTCAGGCCGAGCTGGCCAAGGCCGGCGTGCTGTTCATGCCGATCTCGGAAGCGGTCCATAAGCATCCCGAACTGGTGAAGAAATATCTCGGCTCGGTGGTGCCGGTCAGCGACAACTTCTTCGCCACGCTCAACTCGGCGGTGTTTTCCGACGGCTCGTTCGTCTATGTGCCGCCCGGCGTGCGCTGCCCGATGGAACTGTCGACCTATTTCCGCATCAATGAAAAGAATACCGGACAGTTCGAGCGCACGCTGATCATCGCCGACAAGGGCTCCTATGTGAGCTATCTCGAAGGCTGCACCGCGCCGATGCGCGACGAAAACCAGCTTCACGCCGCGGTGGTCGAGCTCGTGGCGCTCGACGACGCCGAGATCAAATATTCGACGATCCAGAACTGGTATCCGGGCGACGCGCAGGGCAAGCGGCGGCATCTACAATTTCGTCACCAAGCGCGGCGATTGCCGCGGCAAGAACGCCAAGATCTCCTGGACCCAGGTGGAGACCGGCTCGGCGATTACCTGGAAGTATCCGAGCTGCATCCTGCGCGGCGACAATTCGCGCGGCGAATTCTATTCGATCGCCATCTCCAACGGCTATCAGCAGGTCGATTCCGGCACCAAGATGCTGCATCTCGGCCGCAACACCACGAGCCGCATCATCTCCAAGGGCATCGCCGCCGGCCACTCCAACAATACCTATCGCGGCCTCGTCACTGCGCATCGCAGCGCCGCGACAAGCGCGCGCAACTTCACCAATTGCGACTCGCTCCTGATCGGCAACAAATGCGGCGCGCATACCGTGCCCTATATCGAGGCCAAGAATTCCTCGACCGTGTTCGAGCACGAAGCCACCACCTCGAAAATCTCGGAAGATATTCTGTTCTACTGCCGGCAGCGCGGCCTGTCGGCGGAGGAGGCGACCGCGCTCGTCGTCAACGGCTTCGTCAAGGATGTGCTGCAGCAGCTTCCGATGGAATTCGCGGTCGAGGCGCAGAAGCTGATTGCGGTTTCACTGGAGGGCAGCGTTGGCTGACAACGGCCAGCTCGGTTCAGATGGCGCATTGGCTGGAAGTGCCGGAACTCGAAGCGCGATTGCAGGCGACCGACGACATGCCGCCGTCGCTTACTGTTGCTGCGCGAATGCGTGGACGCGATCGCTGCCGAGCTCGAGCGTGAGATTTTACAGGAAGGCCATCCGCCGATCGTCACGTTCCGCAATCACCACGGCGCTTTCTACAATGTCAGCGTTCACGGGGAAGAATACCGGGTCGTCTATATGCACAACGCCCAGATCGAATTTTCGCTCAGGCGCACGGCCGAACTGGCCTGGAAGATTTGCGGTTACCGCTGCACGCCCGCCGAGATGCGGGCAGCCAGGGCGCGCGCCGCGCAAGACGGGTTCACCGGTGAAATTCTTCCCAATGAATATTTCGTCCGTGAGCACCGCAGCCGCGGCCGATGAATTTCGAGAGTTCTGGAAAGGCAAATTGATGGCGTTGCTTGAAATAAGAAACCTGCACGTCGAAATCGACGGCAAGCCTATTCTCAAAGGTGTCGACCTCACGGTGAATGCCGGCGAGGTGCATGCCATCATGGGCCCGAACGGCTCCGGCAAATCGACGCTCGCCTATGTGCTCGCCGGCAAGGCCGACTACACGCCGACCGCGGGCGAAGTCCTGTTCAACGGCAAGAACATCTTTGAGATGGGGCCTGACGAGCGCGCCGCCGCGGGTCTGTTCCTGGCATTTCAATATCCGCTGGAAATTCCAGGCGTCGCGACCATGACGTTCCTGCGCACCGCACTCAACGCGCAACGCAAGAAGCGCGGCGAGAACCGGAGTTCTCGACGCCGGAGTTCCTCAAGAAGGTCCGCGATCTCGCCGGCAAGCTCGGGATCGCCCCGGAAATGCTGCGCCGGGCCGTGAATGTCGGCTTCTCCGGCGGCGAGAAGAAACGCAACGAGATATTGCAGATGGCGCTGCTCGAGCCGCGCCTCGCGGTGCTCGACGAGACCGATTCCGGACTCGATATCGACGCGCTCAAGATCGTTTCCGAAGGCGTCAACCGGCTGAAGTCGCCGAACAACGCCTTTGTCGTCATCACTCACTATCAGCGGCTGCTCGATTACATCGTGCCCGATGTGGTGCACGTGCTGTCGAAGGGCCGCATCGTCAAGACCGGCGGCAAGGATTTGGCGCTCGAGCTCGAGGCGCGCGGTTATGCCGAGTATCAGGAAGAGGTTCCGGCGTGAACGTCGAAGTCGTCCCCCTCAAGACCGCGGCCGAGACGGCGCTGGCGCAGGAGTTTGCGCAGGCGCGCGGCCGGCTGCCGGGCGACAAGGCGATTGCCGCGCAGCGCGCGGCGGCCTTTGACGTGTTCGCCAGGCAAGGCCTGCCGCACCGCCGCGTCGAAGAGTGGAAGTACACCGATCTGCGCGCATTGATGCGCGACGCCAAGCCGCTTGCGGCGCCGCCCGATGCAAAGGCCAGAGCAAACGCGAAAACGGCGGGCGCGCTGGTCGGCGACGTTGAAACCCGGCGTCTGGTCTTTGTCGATGGCGCGTTCGTTCCGGAATTGTCGGATACTCGAACCTGGAAGAGGGGCTTTCGATCAGTTCGCTCGCCGATGCTCTGGCCGCCGGCGATCCGGATTTTGGCCGACGCATCTCGGCAAGCTTGCACCGGCGACCGATGTCGCGGTGGCGCTCAATACCGCGCTGATGGGCGATGGCGCAGTGATCCGCGTTGCCGCAGGCTCGACGACCGGTCGGCCGATCCATCTGCTTTTCGTCGTCATCGGACAAAGCCCGCGGCGACTTTCACGCGCTCGCTTGTTGTCGTCGAGAAGGGCGCGCGCGCCATGCTGATCGAGAGCCACGAGGGGCCGGCCGGCAGCGATTATCAGGTCAATGCCGCGGTCGAAATTTTCGTCGGCGACGAAGCTCATGTCGATCACGTCAAGCTCATCGGGGAGGGCGCGGAAGCGCTGCACGTCTCGACGCTGGCGGCCGCGATCGGCGCGCATGCGCGCTTTAACACCTTCACGTTCACCGCCGGTGGCGCGGTGGTGCGCAACCAGCTGTTCCTTAAATTCGACGGCGAGGACACCGTTGCCGGCATCCGTGGCGCGACGCTGCTGAAGGGCAAGCAGCACGCCGACTCGACGCTGGTCGTCAATCACAATGCGCCCGGCTGCCAGAGCCGCGAAATGTTCAAGGCCGTGCTCGACGACGAAGCGCACGGTGTATTCCAGGGCCAGATTATCGTCCGGCCGGGCGCACAGAAGACCGACGCCAAAATGATGACCCAGGGGCTGTTGCTCTCCGAGCGCGCCGAGATGGATCACAAGCCGGAGCTTGAGATCTATGCCGACGACGTGCAGTGCGGTCACGGGGCGACTGCCGGTGCGCTCGACGATGAGCTGAAGTTCTACCTGATGGCGCGCGGTATTCCGGCGGCGGAAGCCGAGGCGCTGCTGATCCAGGCGTTTCTGGGCGAGGCGATCGAGGGCATCGAACATGCCGGCCTGCGCGAGGCGCTGATGGACAGCGTCGTCACGTGGCTGAAGGCGCGAGGCTGACATGGCCGAAGTAAATGACATGGCCGAAGTAAATGATATGGCCGAAGTAAATATGGCAGACGCGAAGACAAACGGTGCCTACGACGTGAACCGCATCCGCAAGGATTTTCCGATCCTGGCGACCGAGGTTTACGGCAAGCCGCTGGTCTATCTCGATAACGCAGCCTCGGCGCAGAAACCGCAAGCGGTGCTCGACCGTATGCATCGGGCCTACACGACGCAATACGCCAACGTGCACCGCGGCCTGCATTACCTCGCCAATGAAGCGACGGAGGCTTACGAAGGCGCGCGCGAGAAGGTGGCGAGCTTCGTCAACGCGAAGCGCAAGGAAGAGATCATCTTTACCCGCAACGCCACCGAAGCGGTCAATCTTGTCGCCTATACGTTCGGCCGCGAGCGCATCAAGCCGGGCGACGAGATCGTGCTTTCGATCATGGAGCACCATTCCAACATCGTGCCGTGGCATTTCCTGCGCGAGCGGCAGGGCGCGGTGATCAAATGGGCGCCGGTCGACGACGAGGGCAATTTCCTCATCGACGAATTCGAAAAGCTTCTGTCGCCGCGCACCAAAATGGTCGCGATCACGCAGATGTCGAACATGCTCGGCACCCAGGTGCCGGTGCAAGGAGGTGGTGCGGATCGCGCACGCCCGCGGCATTCCGGTGCTGGTCGACGGTGCGCAGGGCGCGGTGCATCTCGACGTCGATGTGCAGGATATCGATTGCGATTTCTATGCCTTCACCGGCCACAAGGTTTATGGCCCGACCGGAATCGGCGTGCTGTACGGCAAATACGAGCATCTCAACGCCGATGCCGCCGTTCAACGGCGGTGGCGAGATGATCCGCGAGGTGTTCGAGGATCGGGTGCTTTACGGCGAGCCGCCGCACAAATTCGAGGCCGGAACGCCGTCGATCGTGCAGGCCATCGGTCTCGGCGCCGCGATCGACTATGTGAATTCGATCGGCAAGCCGCGCATCCGCGAACACGAGAACGATCTGATGCGCTATGCCCACGAGCGGCTCCGCGAGATCAACTCGCTGCGCATTATCGGCACGGCGAGGAACAAGGGGCCGATCGTTTCGTTTGAGATAAAGGGCGCGCATCCGCACGATGTCGCGACCATCATCGATCGTTCCGGTGTGGCGGTGCGGGCGGGCACGCATTGCGTGATGCCGCTGTTGTCGCGCTTCGGCGTGACGGCTACCTGCCGTGCCTCGTTTGCGATGTACAACACGCGCGGGGAGATCGATTGCCTTGCGCAGGCCTGGTCAAGGCGCAGGGTTTTTTCTCATGAGTGACGAAATCAAAACCGAAACCGCACCGGGCACGCCTGCGAATGTCGGCGAAAAGCCGTCCAACATCCCGCCGGAGGAGATGTCCCGGTTGACCGACGAGATCGTCGGGGCGCTCAAGACCGTCTTTGACCCGGAAATACCGGCCGACATCTACGAACTCGGCCTGATCTATAAGGTCGATATCGACGACGACTCACATGGTCAACATCGATATGACGCTGACAACGCCGAATTGCCCGGCCGCGGGCGAATTACCGGGACAGGTCGAGAATGCAGTGGCAGGCGTTCCTGGTGTGCGCGAGGCCAAGGTCAATATCGTGTGGGATCCGCCATGGGACCAGAGCCGGATGTCGGACGAGGCGCGCACGACATTGAATATGTGGTGAGTTGCGCACGCAGTTGTGCGGCATTGGAGCAGCGACATTACATGACGTGAGGTCGTGAGTAGATTCGACTTAGAAAAAGTCAAAGGCGACGACTTTAGGAGATGAAAGCAATGGCCACTCCACGGCCGAGACCTCAGGTGATGCGGCTTACCGAAGCCGCCGCTGACCGCATCAAGGCGGTAATGTCGAATGCCGACCATCCGATTGCAGCGGTCCGCGTCGGTGTGAAGAACGGTGGCTGCGCCGGCATGAGCTATTTCATGGAGTATGCCGACAAGGTCGATCCGCTCGACGAGGTGATCGAGGACAAGGGCGTGCGCATTCTGGTCGATCCGAAAGCCGTGCTGTTCCTGCTCGGCACCGAGATGGACTACAAGGTGCAGAAACTCTCCGCCCAGTTCACCTTCAACAATCCGAACCAGACCGCGGCCTGTGGCTGCGGTGAATCGGTGCAGATCGAGCCGGCCACCGAGCACTGAACCGGCTAAGTTTTTGCCTTGCGCACGCTGTCGATCAGCGAAGCCCGCAACAGATAAGCACGATGCGCCGCCGGATCGGCGGCGGTGGCCCGCAACGCGGTATTGTTGCGCTCGCGCACCGCTTCGTTCTTTTCCCCTTGCGCACAGTGGAGCGGCCGCCGTCGCAGCCGATCAGCCATGAACCTGAAACAGTCTTTGTGCCGGCTGCGGTTTTAACCGTGACATCGACATGATCGACGCCTTGGGTGAAACCGGTGACGCGGGCACTGAATTCGACCGAAACGATGCGTTGAGTGAGAGTTACGCGACCCGCGCGACAACGGGTTTGGCTTCGGGATCGGTCTCGCAAATCACGCGGTTGCGGCCACTGCGCTTGGCAGCGTAGAGGCATTGGTCGGCCCGCTCGATCAGCGTCAGTGCCGTATCGCTTGGCTGCAGCGCGGCGGCGCCGATCGAAATAGTGACGCGGCCGAGTTTTTCGCCGGTCGAGCGCTTCACCAGCTCTTTGGTCATCACCGCACGGCGGATGTGGTCGGCGACCGTAATCGCCGACTGCAGCGTTGTGTTCGGCAGGGCGACGACGAATTCCTCTCCGCCGTAGCGCGCGGCGACGTCTTTGCCCTTGACATTATTTTTGGCCGCCAGCGCAACCAGACGCAGCACCTGGTCGCCGGTCAGATGGCCATAGGTATCGTTGAACTTCTTGAAGTGATCGACGTCGCACATCAACAGCGACAGCGGCTCGTTCCTGTTCTTGGTGTCGGCAATGGCCCTGGCGAGTGACTGGTCGAAGAACTTGCGGTTCGCCAGCGTGGTCAGCGGATCGGTCATGCTTTCGGTTCGCACCGCCTGCAGGTTTTGCTGCAACTGCTCGATTTCCTGTTTCGATGCGGAAAGGCGCGTTTCGAGTTTCTTGTTATTGGCTTCCATCTCCCTGGTGCCGGCAACCAGCCGTTCGATGATGCCGCGTAGCCCTTCGCTGTCCTCGGCGCCGGACAGGCTTTTCGTCGCATCGGCAAGGTTCTTGGAATAGCTCGTGGCCGAGCCCGCCGCCGATTTGATGGTGTCGAGGACGTGCGCCACCTCGTCGAGCATGCGGCCGTTGACGACGTCGATACGGTCGTTCGTCCGACTGGCTGCGAGATATGTGGAGTAGATGTGTTCGAGGTCGGCTTCCGTAAGCGAGCCCTTTTCCTCGATCGTCCGATTGATCAGTTGATTGAGCTCGGGATTGTAGCCGGTCGCGTAGTTGTACCAGATCTCGTAGTTGCGGGGCGAAGCGGATTGGGCGAGCGCGCGAATCTGGCCGAGCGCGATTTCAGCGAATGCAATTGTTCTTTCGTGCTCGTCGCGGGGCACGCCCATCTGTCCTCTCCGATTGCACTGCCAATTTCAAAAAATTTTTCACGGCAGCCGACGCAATTCCCGCCTGAAAGCTAGGAGATGAGCGATGAAGGACAGGTTAAATATGGTTATAGGTAAGGAAAAACCTGACGCAAGAAGCGCTTAAAAACGCAGCAAAGCTATTGGAGCGTCAGGCCTTGAGCGTCACCGGGCGCAACAGAAACGCCGGCAAATGCGAAGCGTCGCCGTCGTCGTTGCGTGGCGGTTGCGGAGCACGGCGCGAACGCGCCTCGTCAATACGCGCAACGGGAGCGGGAGCCGGCTGCTGGTGACGCGGTTGTTGCTGCGGTTGTGTCTGGCGATGCGCTTGCGGCCGTTCTTGGCGGGGTTCTTGGCGAGATTCTGCTGGGATTCTTGCCGAGGTTCTTCGCGTTGTTCCTGACGGCGGCGGGTTGGTTCACGCCGTGATTGGTGACGGCGTGGCGAGTCAACGGGACGTTCACCGCTCTCGGCCTGCGCCGCGCGATCGTCCGGAGTTTTATCCATGTATGGAATTGTTTGTCCGGTCAGCTTCTCGATCGCGGCAACAGCCTTTACGTCGTTCGATCCGGCGACAATGGTGAGAGCCTGGCCTGAACGTCCGGCGCGGCCGGTACGGCCGATACGATGCACATAGTCATCGGCGTGGACCGGTACGTCGAAATTATAGACGTGGCTGACGTCGGGAATGTCGAGACCGCGCGCGGCAACGTCGGACGCGACCAGCAGCGTGACTTCGCCTTTGCGGAACTGGTCGAGCGCCGCTGTGCGCGCGGATTGATCCATATCTCCGTGGAGCGCGAGGACCGAGAAACCATGACGCAGCAGCGATCGATACAGGGTCGCAACGTCGCGCTTGCGGTTGCAGAAGACGATGGCGTTCTTCATCCCCTCGGCGGAGCGGATCAGCTGGCGCAGCGTCTCGCGCTTGTCGAAAGGCTCGCGGCCCGAACGGACAAGAAGCTGGGTGGTGGTGGCGAGTGTGGTGGCGGGCTTCGAAACCTCGACGCGCACCGGATTGTGCAGGAACTGCTCGGTGATGCGCCGGATTTCCGTCGGCATGGTCGCGGTGAAGAACAGCGTCTGGCGGGTGAACGGTACCAGCTTGCAGATGCGCTCGATGTCCGGGATGAAACCCATGTCGAGCATGCGGTCGGCTTCGTCGATGACGAGAAGCTCGACGCCGGTCAACAGCAGGCGTCCGCGCTCGAAGTGGTCGAGCAGGCGGCCGGGCGTCGCGATCAGTACATCGACGCCGCGCATCAATTTTGTGTCTTGATCGTCGAACGACACGCCGCCGATGATCAGCGCGACGTTGAGTTTGTTGTGATTGGCGCCGTATTTGACGAAGCTCTCCTCGACCTGCGCCGCGAGTTCGCGCGTCGGTTCGAGAATGAGCGTACGCGGCATCCGCGCCCGGGCGCGGCCTTGCTCCAGCATGGTCAGCATCGGCAACACGAACGCTGCGGTCTTGCCGGTGCCGGTTTGCGCGATGCCAAGCACGTCGCGCCGCGCGAGCACGTGGGGAATTGCCTGATCTTGAATGGGAGTGGGAGTTTTGTAACCGGACGCTGCGACGGCAGCGAGAACCTTTTCGGACAAGCCGAGATGGGAAAACGACATGAACCCTCAAAGCCACCCGCGATGATTGAAAATGGGAACTTGAGGAAGGACGCAGGGCGGCCGAATCTGCCTCAGTTGACGCGGAACATAAGCGCGAACGCCTGAAAGTCAACCGGCAAACGCCTGTTGCGCCGCACTAAGTTAATCAGATCACTCACTTTTTCTCGATGCAGCGTCAGGAGAACGTCACACTCGCGCATTCCCCAGGTGCGGCACTTGGTGCAGGGCAGGGAACGTCGACTATGCTAACGGTGAAGAACATAGGGATGGAGAACGATAAATGCGAAAGCGTGACTTTGGGCGTGGACTGCTGCTTGCGGCGGCGGCGCTTCTGGTTTCGGCGACCGCGCCGGCAAACGCACAAAACGATTATCCCAGCCGGCCGATCCATCTTTACGTCGGCTTTGCCGCCGGCGGCGGCAATGACATTTTCGCGCGCCTTGTCGCCGACAAGGCTTCGCAGATCCTCGGTCAGACCGTCGTGGTCGAAAACAAGCCCGGCGCTGGCGGACGCCTCGCGCCTGAGTACACGCTGCAACAGCCCGCCGACGGTTACAGCCTTTTCGTCGGGCCGAGCGGTGCCATGGCAATTGCAGAGGCGATTTATCCGGATCTGAAATATTCACCGACCAGGGATTTCGTTCCGATCGCGATGATCGCGAACTTCCCGCTGATCATGGTCATCGGCGAGGATAATCCGTCAAAGAATCTCAAGGAGTTCATCGAGTGGATGAAGCAGCATCCCGACAAGGCCAACTACGCAAGCTCGTCGACTGCTTTCACCATCACGACGGAGCTTTTGAAGCTGAGATCCGGCATGCCCGGCACGATGATCCCCTACAAGAGCAGCAATGAAATGAATCTTGCCGTCATCCAGGGCCAGTCTGCGATGACGATCGCCGACGGCCCGCCGACGATTCCGCAGGTCAAGGGCGGCAAGGTGAAGGCCATCGCGGTAACCGGGAAGGTGCGTGCGGAAGAACTGCCGGACGTGCCGACCATGGTGGAAGTCCGGCTTCCCGGACGTCACCGTGCAGCTTTGGAGCGGAGTCTTCGCTTCATCCAAAATGCCGCCGGCCATCATCGCCAAGCTGCAAAAGGCTTTCGGCGAAGCGATTGCTGATCCCGGAGTGGCGCAGAAGCTCAAGGCGATGGCGGTCAATCCCGGCGGCGCGACGCCCGATGAGTTTGCCAAGATCATCCGGGCCGACGTTGTCAAATTCGGCGACGTCGTCAAAGCCGCCAATCTGAAATTCGAGGAATAGCCGGTCCCTGAAAGCCCGAGCGGTTCCGGCTTGACTGATGCATAACCCGGAAGTTATACGTCAATCCATAATCAACGGGTTATGGATTGCGAATGCCAAACGCTCACGATGTGCTGTTTCGAACGCTCGCCGACCCGACCCGGCGGGCCATCTTCGAGCGGCTGTGCCGCAACGGAGAACAAACGGTCGGGGCGCTGACGGCGCGGGCCAAGGTCTCGCAGCCGGCTGTCTCAAAGCATCTTGGCGTCCTCAAACAGGCCGGGCTGGTGCGCGACCGCCATGAAGGCCGCGAGACGCATTACAGCGCCCAGCTCCGCGCGCTTGCTCCGCTACTCGACTGGACCAGCCAGATGGCCGGCTTCTGGCAAAACCGGTTCGATCGCCTCGAGGATCTCCTGAAAAGGATGGACCAATGAACAAACCCGCGGCCGAAACGCTTTCCGTCGTTGTCGAACGGGAGCTGCCTTTTCCGCCGGAAAAGCTCTGGCGTGCGCTCACGCAACCGCACCTGGTCGAGGAGTGGCTGATGAAGAACGATCTCAGTCCTGTGGTAGGCCACCGTTTCAGATTTCGCGCCGACTATCTGCCGAACGGTGCGCTGGACTGCGAGGTTCTGGCCGCCGAGCCCAACAAGATGCTGTCCTATACTTGGGGCTCAACGAACGACAACCCGGCATTCGATGTGAAGAGCGTAGTGACCTTTACGCTCACGCCGACGAGCACGGGGACGCACTTGCGTATGGAACAGTCAGGCTTCCGGTCGGATCAGAAGCAGGCCCACGGCGGCGCCAGGATGGGTTGGCCGCAGTTCCTCGCGAAGCTGGAGCAGGTTTTGGCGCGCGCAGACTGAACGCGCCGCCTTCCACGCTTCTGTTCGTCTTCAAAGGGAGGTCCCATTGAACTGGAACAATTGGATTTGTCAGCTTCACCGCTGGTTGTCAATTGTCTTTACGCTTACGGTTATTGCTAACTTCGTCGGGATGGCATTTGGGCAACCTCCTGCCTGGGTGGTCTATTCGCCACTGCCCCCGCTGTTCCTTATGCTGTTTACAGGTCTGTACATGTTTGTGCTGCCCTATACCGCTAGAGGACGCAGCAGCTTGCGGCAACCGTGAAGAAGGCAACAACCATGAAAGAGGGCAAGAGCGCTACGCCGAGAGCAAAAGAGGGACATTCTCCCCCGCGGCTGATCGACGGCAGGATCAAGGAACTCGGCGATTGGCGTGGCAAGACGCTCGCCCGGGTGCGTGCTCTCATCAAAGAATCCTGCCCCGACGTTATCGAGGAGTGGAAGTGGAGAGGCGTTCCGGTGTGGGAGCACGCCGGCATCATCTGTACCGGCGAGACGTATAAGGCCGTCGTGAAGCTGACGTTCGCCCACGGCGCTTCGCTCAAGGACCCTGCAGGCCTGTTCAACTCCAGCCTCGAAGGCAACATGAGGCGCGCCATCGATATCCATGAAAGCGACAAAATCGATGAGCGTGCCCTTAAAGACTCTCGTGCGGGCCGCTGTCGATTACAATCAAAACAAATCGAAGAAGAAAGCGCCCGCGAGTACGCGAGCCAATGTGCTCAAAAGTAAAAAAGCCTAAATCTCTCTGAGTTGAACCGCTAGGACTTCGCCGCGAGCTGCGCCTTGACGGCCTGCACGAAGGCCGCGCGATCGGGCTGGGCAGTGACATTGGCCCCGAGCCGTTCGCAGAATTCGTCTGGTGTGCCTGCTTCCTTTGCCGCTTTCTCGACCAGTACCTTCGCGATCGGTCCGATATGGCGGGCGAGTAGCGCGCGGATCGCTTCAAACTGCTTGCTGCCGATGGCGACAAGCGGTTCGCGCGAAGGCTGCGCACTACGTGGCGCGGCTGGTGCCGCGCTTTCCTCGGCTCCCGGATTCTCGATCACTTGTTTGATGGTCGCAGCGAGCTTCGCGAGCGCGGCCTCCCGATTCGGGGAAAATGTCGATGTATTGCCGGGTCGCGAGCTCGTAGCGCAGTGCGCCGGTCGGCGCGACCGGTGAGAGTCGCAGCGGGAAGACCGGCACGTTGATGCTGCCGCCGATCGACAGTTCTTTTCTGATCTCGCCGGACAGGTTGGACGATTCCGAGAACAGGAAGACGATGCCCTGGGCGGCTTCAATCGCCCGGACGATGGATTCCTGATAGTTCTCGCCGGGCTGGACATCGCGCAGCGATATCCAGCACTTCAGGCCCGCGCTTTCGAGAAACGCAACCACACCGCGGGCGATTGCCTCGTCTTTCGAGGAAAAGCAGATGAAGATGTGGGAAGCAGCCAAGGTTTGCTCGTAAAGACTTTCTCTTGTGGCGCGGACGTTAGCTGCGTTGCGCGGGCGCTGGCAAGGCGTTCAATTTATGGGCGTTTCAGCTCATATAAGCCGCCGCCGTACAGCCGCTTATGGCGTGATATAAGGGCGGCAACGGGGGTGACCAGGCGGATTTCCGGCCAGGAATTGTGGAATGGAGCTTCATTCGATGGGTCTTCATACGATGGGTCTTCGGGCCAAATTCAATATCGCGATCCTCGTGGCCTTCGGCATCGGCTTCGCCATTGCCGCCGCCGTGCTGCATCGCATGTTCATCAGCGACGCCCGCGATGTGGTGATGCAAAATGCCCGGATCATGATGACGGCCGCCAACGCCATCCGCAAATACACCGCCGACGATCTGGTGCCGCTGTTGCCGATGCAGGCCAACGGCAAGTTCGTTGCCGAGACGGTGCCAGCCTTCGCGGCGCAGACCAATTTCAAGGACGTTCAGGCCGCATTCGCCGGCTACACCTACCGTGAGCCCGCGCTCAATCCGACTAACCTCAACGACCGCGCGCAAGATTGGGAAGCCGATATCATCCGCGGGTTCCGCGAGGACGCCAGCAACGCGGAAATGGTGGTCGAGCGCAGCACGCCGCTCGGGCCGACACTCAATCTGGCGCGCCCGGTGACGATCACCGACCAGGCCTGCCTGCTCTGCCATGACACGCCGGGGGTAGCGCCGGCCGCGCTCATTCAAACATACGGCAGCAATAACGGCTTTGGCTGGAAATTGAACGAGACGGTCGGGGCCCAGTTTGTGTCGGTGCCGATGGCGGTGCCGCTCAAAGCCGCGCACAACGCCTATGTAGCGTTCCTCGGCACACTGCTCGGCATATTCGCGTTGATCTTTGTGATCCTCAATCTGTTGCTGCATTACGTGGTGATTGTGCCGGTCAGGAGAGTATCGGCGGCTGCCGATGCCGTCAGCCTCGGCGAGGAAAACGTCGAGGTCTACGTCAAGCCGGGCACGGACGAGATTTCGTCGCTGTCGGTGGCGTTCAACCGCATGCGCGAAAGCCTCAAGCGTGCAATGGATATGTTGAAGTAGCGGCTCGGACTGCGCCGGGCAGGTTGCCCGGACGTTTTGTGTGCGGATCGCAGATGTTCGCGCTACTCGGCGCGAACGACGATCCAGCCAAACAGAAGCATACCGAACAGCACGATCAGCGATCCCACCGCGGCAATCGGCTCTGCACTGGTGGTGCCGGTTGATACCAGGCCGACGCCGATTGCCATGATGATGGTTCCGATGATCCAAACCCACGCTTGGACCAGAGCAACCTTCGCGGTTTCGAGGGAGGGATGCAAACGATAGAAGATGCCGAACAAAAACAGCGAGACCCATCCGAGCAGGTTGAGGTGAGCGTGGGCGGGCATCGCGGCGTGGTTGTCTGAAATCGCCATGTGAAGACCCCAGAGCATTCCAGCAATGGCCGCGAGAACCGCAGCAAGGAAACACAGCCTGGATACTTTCATGAGTTTCTCCGTCCGCTGCGATGATCCTGTTTACGCAACCTGCTGACATTGTAGACCCGGATTTCCGGCAAGCGGAGCTCGGGTGGACAGTTTTCCCCTGAGCAGCGCTTCCATTTCGCCGGCTGCATTGGTCGACGCCGGCGTAGCAACTGGTGCGGCCTTTACTGCACCCTAATTGCGCGACAGCTTGTGGAGCGGTAGGGGAATCGCATGAAAGCCTCAGTCTCGCTCGCCGTTGCGCTGTTGCTCGGCACGCCTGCTCTTGCCGAGGACATCGACCTTGCGGCGTGGAGCTGCAACAAGTTCATGAATGCAAGCAAGGAAGATGTCGGCGTTATCCTCGCCTGGCTCGACGGCTACTATAAGGAAGAAAACGAGCCGCCGGTGATCGACACCGATGAACTGGTCGTCAAGGCGAAGAAGCTCGGCGAATACTGCGCCGCGCATCCGGAAATCAATCTGATTGAAGCGACCGACAAGCTTTTTCAGAAGCAGTGATTTCGAGACCGGTACTCGTGGACTCGGAATGCAGGCTGCTGCGCACTATTCGCCTTGATCGAAGGCGGCAAATTTCCAGTCGCCATTGGCGGTGAGCGCGTAGCACAGGCGGTCGGTCGCGAGAGGAATTGCGGCGGAGATTGGAATCCAGCCGCTTTTGCCCGAAGGCAACAGCACCTGCAGGTGCGTAATCGCCGGTTTTGCCTCTCCGTCTTTGGCCTGTGGCGACACACTTATTACCGGCAGCGCAACCTGTCCGGTATGTCCAATCGGCGTTCCGGCATCGGTCGGCGTGCTGACGGTCACGACGTCGGCCGTCGTGAAATACCACTCGACGGTTTCATCGGCGCCTATTCTCTTTTTTGCGCTGTTGAAGTCGTCGCTATCGACGACGCTGGCGCTTGTTGGTCCGCACACCAGCGAGTTGGTTGCTCGGTAGAAGGTCTGATCGCCGGCAAAGCTGGCCAGAATCTCCCAGAGCGGGCCGTTCGCTGCCCCGCCGCCAGCGGGTGTGCCGAACCCGAACACTGTTGAAAAATTATCCGTCGCGCCACGTCCGAAATCGAACTGGTCGTTCAGGTCGCCACGCGACATCCACAGGAAGGTGGGGCCGACAAGAGCGAGCATGGCTTGACTGTCTTTTGCAGCGACCGCCTGCGCGAACGCGATTTGCATCTTTTGAAATGCGGCGTCCGGCGAATAGGCCTCCGCTACTCTTACCCTGACCGTTGGATAGGAAACCAGCTTGACCTCGGATAGCGCTTCCGAGTTGGCAGCCGCGAGAAGCGCGGCCGCAGTGAGCGGAAACAATATGATGCGCATTGCGTTGCTCTCCACTCTATTTGCCTATCGCCGACAGCCGGCTGCGATGTGCGGCGATCCAGTTGTAGATCGGATGACCGAATAAACGGCTGAGTCCCGGAACATAGAAGAAGGGTACCAGCCACCATAGGCCCGGAACGCGCAACACGATATAGCGGTAGGCCTCGAAGCCGGCCAACGCGCGCTTATCTGGCACGACGGCGTAGAGCGCCTTCTCGAGCCTCGCGCTGCTGACCACAGGCGACGGATCAGCACGGAAATCGCGGATCTTGATCTGGGCCAAGCCGTCAAAGGCAAGGAACCACGCCATGGAGCGCACACAAAATCCACAGTCGCCGTCATATATCATTTCCATGTCGCCGGTCTTGCGCTTCCACCAGGCGCCGAGGCGATGCAACCAATCGGGATACAAGAAACCCATGTGCCCCACGGTCATGACGAAAGAGAAGTAGACCAGGCGCAAAACGACGCCGAACATAAGATGAAGGAAGACGGCGCTCGACAGCAAATAGGGCCGCGTGGTGCGCTGCCAGATCAAAAACGGAAAGGAGAGTTCGATCAGAAGCGTGGTGTAGGTCGCGACATTGACCAGCCAGTAGTACTGCGCCAGAAAATGCAAAAGCCTTGGATTGTAAAATTCGTACGTGCTGGCCGCCAACCAGATCGCATCGCCGCTCCACCATTCGTCGACCCGCAGCTTGTCCGTCGCACTGTAAAAAAACAGAAGGGCCATCTGGATCTGAATGAGCCGTATGCAGGCGCCCGCCCACGGGCTGGTATCGGGCGGGAGATTGGCGGCGAGGTTGCCGCGTTTCGCCGCGCGCACTGCTCGCACGCGATCGAGACTGATCGCGCGCCCGACCGGCGCCAGGCAAAGAATGAAAAGCAGGCACGCGATAATGCTGTCGGCGCCATAGACGATAGTCAGGTTGCGATGGTCATAAGAAATCTGGCCAAGCAGTACTACCCACTTCACCCATGATGTCCGCCAGCCGACCGTGAAAGCGGCGCAGCACAACAAAAAGAGGGCGTGGAAGGCGACCCACTGCCACGGCGCGTTGAAATAGAAGAATACCGACTGCATCCACGGGGCCTGGATATAGACGTGAGCATAATTGGGCGGCATCCACCCGTTGTCCCCCCATAGATCGAACAAAAAGGGGCTCGCCATCGTGAAATGGAAAAGGACTGCCGCACCGATGCCGATGCGGACAATTTCCAATGGCGTCGTCGGGCTGTCCTGGAACCAGATCGACGTCCATGTCCGCTCGATTGCGGCAAGCCTTTTGCGGCTGAAGCGCGCGAGCCTCGCCAGGAGCGGCGTGGCGCGGATTTCAGGCTTCCGCTCCAACGCGTCAAGTTTGGTAGGCTCGATCGGCGCCGTATGCGACGGAGCGGTCGGAAAGGAGGAGCCGTCGATTGAAAATGTCATGATGGCGGGCGTGACGAGGAAATATCGGAGCGCGCGGGCAGCGCGGAGCGGTCCGGACATGCAACGCGCCGAAGCGGAATGACAGCGACAAATTGCGGACCGAGGGGCAGCTTGCCGAGAATTTCATCCTGCGGCCGATAGTTTTGTTCCGCGACTTCCAGAAGTGTAACTGCAACCGGGTTGACGGTGGCATGCTTTCGGCAGAGCAACACCGCGGCGGAATCGCCGCGGAATTCGGGGTTCGCCATAACTCCGTCAAACAGATACTTGAACTCGCGCCACCATGCGTAGTGCGCCAACGATTGGCTCGGCTCCTCGGCCGGTACGAAGGTCTGGGCATTTCCAGCGGCGTCTTCAATGACGTAGCGAAATTGGGCGTGCTTGCCGACCGGCGCAAAAAACCCCCATGGCGTTTCCAGGCGAAACAGCTCGAGATAGGGATGAAAAACGTACCGGAGCGACTGCACCAGAGTGCTGTCGTTCGGTGCCGGAGAAACCATCATCGCGAGGCTATGCCATGCGACCACCAACGACATCAGCAGGTAGGTGAGGCGTTGCCGCCATGACGCTGAAATCACAACCGCTCCTGCCGAATTCACATCCGTTCGATCCGCGTGCGATCCTTCAACGCTTGACGGAGGATGCTATCGAAATCTCATCGTCAAATAAAGTTTCATAAAATCGATCTCACGGCGATGAGAAGCCGGGGAGCAATAGCGTAGTTGCGCACGGTACCTTGGTGTTGACCGAATTAAACAGCCAGCGACCATCGACTCCGAGCGGTGATAGACGTAGCATTGCGCTGAACCCATAGTGTTGGGTGCGGGCGGCGACATGTTTGGGGCGACGAAGGCGATCAGCCGATCGATTTTTTCAGGCCGTGCAGGCGGGACAGGCGTCAGACATTGGCTCGCGGCTGCCGTCGCTCTTTTAGCACTCGTGCTGACGAACAGCGCCACATACGCCCAAGCACAGCAAAACTTCGTCACGTTCGAGTTGGTGTTGTCTACGCCGAACGCCGCTTGGTGCATGGATGTGCCGCAAGGCCAATACGTGGCCGGCAATCAGTTAGAGATCGCCAGCTGCACCGGGGCGCCGCAGCAGGTCTTCGGAGCCAACGACAATGGCAATTTGACTGTCGGCGGATTTTGCCTCGATGCCGTGCCGCCGGACGAAGGCAGCCCGGCGCTGTTGAACCAGTGCAACGGCACCGACCAGCAGGTTTGGTATCTTTTGCCGTTCAGTGGCAATCCCGACATTTACGCGATCTCGAATTCCGGCGGTCCTGGCGGCCAGTGCGTTACTGTCGCCGGCGACATTGGACCGGGCACACAACTCGTTCTGGCGCAATGTCAGGAATATGCTTCGCAAGGCTGGATCTTCTATCCGCCTCCGACTCCGAGCCCGCCGGTCTACGGCAGCTATCCGGAGCCGGAATACTATTGGATCGGCGAGGCTCGCTACTGCCACTATGAGAATGGCGGCTGGAATGGACCCGGTTGGTATATTTGCGGCCAGTTTGCCGACCCCGGTCTTGGCTGGGGTGGACCAGGCGGCTTCCCGTATTTTCCGCCACCAGGGCCGCCATTTCCTCCGACTGTACCGCCTACGGTACCCCCGACTGTGCCACCCACGATATTGCCTACGCTCAAGCCGACCATTTTGCCGACGTTAAAGCCGACGCTGAAGCCAACGCTGCCGCCGACAATCCTGCCGACGTTAAAGCCGACGCTCTCGCCGACGATCAAACCGACGCTTCTGCCAACGTTGAAACCAACGGTACCGCCGACAATCCTGCCGACGATCAAACCAACGATCAAACCGACGCTGGCGCCAACGCTTTTGCCGACGATCAAACCGACATTGGCACCGACGCTCGCTCCGACCATTAAGCCAACTCTTGAGCCAACTCTAACGCCGACGATCAAACCGACGCTGGCGCCAACGCTTTTGCCAACGATCAAACCAACATTGGCGCCGACGCTCGCTCCAACCATCAAGCCGACGATCGAGCCTACGCTCACGCCAACGATCAAGCCGACATTGGCGCCGACGCTCGCTCCAACCATCAAGCCGACGATCGAGCCTACGCTCACGCCAACGATCAAGCCTACATTGGCGCCGACGCTCGCTCCGACCATTAAGCCGACGATCGAGCCTACGCTCACGCCAACGATCAAACCAACATTGGCGCCGACGCTCGCTCCGACCATTAAGCCGACGATCGAGCCTACGCTCACGCCAACGATCAAGCCGACATTGGCGCCGACGCTCGCTCCAACCATCAAGCCGACAGGCGAAGTGATCAAGCCAATACAAGGCAACAAGGAGCTTGAGCCAATCAAGCAACAAAATCTGAAGAAGACGACGATAGTCACGCCGACAATCAAGCCGACAATCAGGCCGACCATTCGCACTGTCGTTCCAAGTGGCCCCAAGCCGACGGCAGTCAAAAGCATCGGCAGCGATAAAAACCACCACTAGAACGTCTGTCAGTTTGCGAAATCACTGCGACGTTCGTCCAGCGGACTGCTTAGGTTGAACCGCCATCTTTCCTTGCAGGCGAAGTTCTGAAATATTTGCAATGTTCGCAGCAGTACGCACGCAACTTATTGATTTTGTGCGATGATTCTTTGTTTCGAAGTTTTTTGCGCAATGCGGCCACTGCTCCAGAAAAATCAAGATCGCTAACGTCACGATTTCACTGCACAATTCGAAGTGGTTTGACTCCGGGTTTGCGATCAGCCTTATGGCGGCAGCTCGCTCATCGTGAGGGACGTCAACCGGTTGACCTCGACTGACGGAGCGGGTGCGGGTTCTGCGGATAGGAGTTTGTCATTCTTATTTGCAGACGGCTTGGGCATCAGCCCGTCCGGCACGTGATCGGACTGCAGGGTGCCTGCTGCACTGGCGTCGGAGAGGATCGTTCATCCGTTTGCATCCGGCGATTCCAGGAAGCGCGACCCGGGCCGGGGTAGGGAGGCAACTCCCTTCAATCCGCAGAGGAGCGCCGAAAGGCGAGCGGCCCTTGTCATGAGGGCCGCGGCTGTACCTGGTAACGGGTGCAGCTTCCCGACTGTGCCTGGCAGTCTCCAGGTGCGCCATTCGGCGCTCCGCTTCCCTCGTCAGGGAAGCAAACAACGTGGCCCCACGTGCTTTCGGGGCGAGCTTTCGTACCGCTTGAACAAAAACCCGGATGCAGGTGCATCGCGGGAACGGCTTTACACGTCCAGCGCAGCCTCGTCGGCAAACTCAGCGCGTTCCTGGATGAATTCGAAGCGTGCCTCGGGTTTTGTGCCCATCAGCCGTTCGACAGACTTCTCGGTGGCTTTTTGTTCGTCGGCCACCAGCGTGACCTGGAGCAGGGTGCGCTTCTTCGGGTCCATGGTGGTCTCTTTGAGCTGAGCGGCCATCATTTCACCGAGACCTTTGAAGCGGCTGATCTCGACCTTGGCGTTGGCGTGGAATTCTTTTTTCAGGATTTCGTCGCGGTGCTTGTCGTTGCGGGCGTAGAAATTCTTGCCGCCGTGAGACAGCCGGTAGAGCGGGGGCACAGCGAGGTAGAGATGGCCCTTGTCGATCAATTCGCGCATCTGCCGGTAGAAAAACGTGATCAGCAGCGAGGCGATATGAGCGCCGTCGACGTCGGCGTCGGTCATGATGATGATACGGTCGTAGCGCAGGTCGGCGTCGCGATAATGCGCGCCGGTGCCGCAGCCGAGCGCTTGCACCAGATCGGCGAGCTGCTGGTTCTGCGCCAGCTTGTCCTTGCCGGCCGAGGCGACGTTGAGGATCTTGCCGCGCAGCGGCAGCACCGCCTGCGTCGCGCGATCGCGCGCCTGCTTCGCCGAGCCGCCGGCGCTGTCGCCCTCGACCACGAACAGCTCGGCGCCATCGGCAGCGGTGCGGGTGCAATCGGCGAGCTTGCCGGGGAGGCGGAGCTTGCGCACCGCGCTCTTGCGCGCGATGTCCTTTTCCTGGCGGCGGCGGACGCGTTCCTCGGCGCGCTCGGCGACGAAATCGAGCAGCTTGTTGGCTTGCAGCGGATTGCCGGCAAGCCAGTGGTCAAACGGGTCCTTGATGGCTTGCTCGACGATCTTCTGCGCCTCGGCAGTGGCAAGACGGTCTTTGGTCTGGCCCTGGAATTCCGGCTCGCGGATGAACACGGAAAGCATGGCGCCGGCGCCGACCATCACGTCCTCGGACGTAATCGCGGCGGCGCGTTTGCCCTGATTGAGGCGCTCGGCATGATCTTTGAGGCCGCGCAGCAGCGCCGTGCGCAAACCGGATTCGTGGGTGCCGCCATCGGGTGTCGGGATGGTGTTGCAGTAGGAATTAAGAAAACCGTCCGCGTCCGCGGTCCAGACGACCGCCCATTGCGCGCCGCCGTGGGCGCCGGTCTTTCCGGAACTGCCGGAAAAGATGTCCGGATGTATCAAAGTCGCGCCGATCAGCGTGGTCGAGAGATAGTCCTTCAGCCCGTCCTCGAAATGGAAGGTGGCTTTCTCGGGAACGTCCTCGACGCCCTTCAGCAGCTCCTTGGCGCAGGACCAGCGGATTTCGACACCGCCGAACAGATACGCCTTGGAGCGCGTCATCTTGAACACGCGCTCGGCCTTGAAGTGCGCGTTGTTGCCGAAGATTTGCGGATCGGGCCGGAAACGAACCTTGGTGCCGCGCCGGTTCGGCGCTTTGCCGGCATCCTGCAATTTGCCCTTCGGCTTGCCGCGCTCGAAGACCATCCGATAGAGCTTCTGGCCGCGCGCGACCTCGACCTCCATGCGTTCCGACAGCGCGTTCGTCACCGACACGCCGACACCGTGCAGACCGCCGGAGGTCTCGTAGACCTCGGAGTCGAATTTGCCGCCGGCGTGCAGCGTGCACATGATTACTTCGAGCGCCGACTTGTTCTTGAATTTCGGATGCAGGTCGACCGGCATGCCGCGGCCGTTGTCGGTCACGCTGATAAAGCCATCGGCTTCCATTTCGACATCGATCCAGTCGGCGTGGCCGGCCAGCGCCTCGTCCATGGCGTTGTCGATGACTTCGGCGAACAGGTGATGCAGCGCCTTCTCGTCGGTGCCGCCGATATACATGCCGGGGCGGCGGCGCACCGGCTCGAGGCCTTCGAGCACCTCGATGTGCTTGGCGGTGTAGCCGCTCTCGCCGCTACTGTTGCGCGGAGCAGGGGCGCTGCGGCGCGCGGAGGCGCCGCGCCGGCCTTCGGCGCCTCCGAACAGATCCGGTGCTTTAGAAGATTTTGCAGCTTTTCCCACGGGTTATTCCAAGGTTCTTCATGGCAGGGTGATATGGGGCGCGCCATCGAGCGCAGCGAATCACTTCAATTCCGCCAGACTATGCCACTTGTCCGGCAAACCATCATCAGATTGACGGTTCGCGGAACCGGCCCTATATCGCCGCGCCATGAACGGGTTTGTTTGTGACCGGAAACACCTCGCGCCGCCGCCGTCGCATCTGCGATACGGCACGGGCGCGCGTTCGCGTGTAGCAAACCCCGCCGTGCCGCCGGTTCCGCGGCACCTTTCACTTGATATCGTGCCTGCGGAGTCGGCCTGAGAGTTTCTCAAGCCAAAAGGTTGAGCCATGTCTGCGAAAGCGAAAATCGGAATTCTCGGCGCCTCCGGCTACACCGGGGCGGAACTGCTGCGGCTGTTGATCCGGCATCCGCGGGTCGAGATCGTGCTGCTGACCGCCGACCGGCGCGCCGGCAAGCCGATGTCGGAAGTGTTCCCGCAGTTCGCGCCGTACGACCTGCCGATCCTGACGTCGATCGAAGGCATCGACTGGAAGCAGGCCGGGCTTGATCTCGCGTTCTGCGCGCTGCCGCACGGCACGACGCAAACCGTGATCGCCGATCTCGTGGCGAAAGCGCCGAACACCAAGGTGGTCGATCTCTCCGCGGATTTCCGGCTGTCGGATCCGGAGGCCTACGCGTACTGGTACGGCCACGCCCATCACGCGACCGAACTGCAGAAGGAAGCGGTCTACGGGCTGACGGAAATTTATCGGGACGAGATCAGGAAGGCGCGGCTGGTCGCCAATCCGGGCTGTTACACGACGTGCGCCCAGCTTCCGCTCATTCCGCTGTTGAAGGCCAAGGCCATCGATCCGGACGAGATCGTCGTCGATGCCAAATCGGGCATGACCGGCGCGGGCAGGGCGGCGAAAGAAGAGATGCTGTTCTCGGAAGTGTCGGAGGGGTTCCACGCCTACGGCGTCGGTCACCACCGCCACATGTCGGAGCTCGATCAGGAGTTCTCCAAGGCCGCGGGGCGCGAGGTCATCGTCACCTTCACGCCGCATCTGGTGCCGATGAATAGAGGAATTCTTTCAACGATTTACGTGCGGGGTGTGAAAGCAACGCCTGAAGACCTGCACGCGGTATTGGCGAAGGCTTACGCGAAGCGAGCCGTTCGTTCACGTGCTGCCGTTCGGCAAGCTGCCGCAGACCCGGCACGTGCGCGGTTCCAACATGACGTTCATCGGTGTCGCCAGCGACCGCATCAAGGGTCGCGCCATCATCTGTCTCGGCGCTCGACAACCTGACCAAGGGCGCCTCCGGTCAGGCGGTGCAGAACATGAATGTCATGCTCGGCTTCCCGGAGACGATGGGTGTCGATCAGGTTGCGATGTTTCCGTAAGCGGTCACGCGAACTTGAACAGCGCCAGCGCCAGCATGCACCTGCGCGACGAAACCGCCGACGAACGCCAGCGTGCGCAGCACCGGCAGGCCGAGCGTGTAAACGATGACGTGCACCAGCCGCGACCAGAAATAGAGCTGGCAGGCGAATGTCGTCCCCGCCGTCGCGAGGTTGACGTTGAGATCCTGCGTCGCCAGCACCAGCGGCGCAAAGATCACGAGGTTCTCGACGGCGTTGACGTGCGCCGCCATCAGCCGCTGCGCCCATGGCGATTGCGGTTGGTCGTTCGGGCCCGGGTTTGCCATCGCACCCATCAGGCCGCGAACCATGATGCGGTCGAGGATGTAAGGCACCCACATCAATCCGGTCATGGCCGTGGTCATGACCAGCCAAAACAGTTCGTGCGACATGTCGATAGCTCCCCCGGATCGATCGTCGAATCCGCAGGAGAATTGCAGCTATCTCGCGGGCTTGGAAGGGGCTTGGCCGGGCAGTCTCAATCCCGCGCCCGCACATAAGAGCCGGGCGCATCCTCGATCGCCTTGAGCGGGCCTTCGCCGGGTATGCGTGCGGGCACTTCGGTCGGGCTTTGCCGGGTCAGCCAGACCAGCCAGTCCGGCCACCAGGAGCCCGGATATTCCTTGGCCTTTTCCATCCAGCCGTCGAGGTCGGCGTTGCGCGGTTTTGGCCCGGTCCAGTACTGATACTTGTTCTTGGCTGGCGGATTGACGACGCCGGCGATGTGTCCGGAGCCGGCCATCACGAATTTCACCGGGCCGCCGAAGAACTTGCAGCCGAGCAGCACCGATTTCGGCGGCGCGATGTGATCTTCCCGCGTCGCCAGATTGTAGATCGGGATGGTCACGTTTTTCAGATTGATCGGTTGGCCATCGATCGTCATCTGGCCTTTCGACAGCTTGTTATCGAGGTAGCAGTTGCGCAGGTAGAACGAATGATTGGCCGCCGGCATCCGCGTGGCGTCGGAATTCCAGTACAGAAGGTCGAATGGGAACGGTGCTTTGCCCTTCAGGTAATTGTTGATGACGTAGGGCCAGATCAGGTCGTTCGAGCGCAGCATATTGAACACGGTCGCCATCGAGCCGGCTTCGAGGAAACCCTTCTCGGCCATTTTGTGCTCGAGCGTCGCGATCTGTTCCTCGTCGACGAAGACCTTCAGATCGCCGGCGTGGGTGAAATCGACCTGCGAGGCGAACAAGGTTGCCGAGGCAATACGATCGTCCTTGTTTGCGGCGGTGTAAGCGAGCGTAATCGAAAGCAGCGTGCCGCCGACGCAGTAACCGACGGTGTGAACCTTGTCTTCGCCGGTCGCTTGCTTGATCGCGTCGAGTGCCGCAATCGGGCCTTCGCGCATGTACTCGTTGAAGCTCTTTTTGGCGAGATGCGCGTCGGGATTGACCCAGGAGATGACGAACACCGTGATGCCCTGATCGACGCACCATCTGATGAACGATTTTTCCGGCGTCAGATCGAGCACGTAGAACTTGTTGATCCAGGGCGGCACGATCAGCAACGGCCGCTTGAGCACGGTCGCGGTCGTGGGTGCGTACTGGATGAGCTGCATCAGCTCGTTCTGGAAGATGACCTTGCCCGGCGTGGTCGCTAGGTTGCGTCCGACTTCGAACATCGAGGAGTCCGACTGGCGGATTTTCAGGTCGCCGCCGCCGCTCTCGATGTCTTCGGCGAGCATGCGCATGCCGCGTACCAGATTGTCGGCGTTGCTGAGCAGCGTCTCGCGCATCAATTCCGGATTGGTCAGCACGAAGTTCGACGGCGACACGGCATTGGAAATCTGCCGCATGTAGAACTCGGCCTTCTGCCTGACATGCGGGTCGAGGCCGGCGGCGTCGGTGACGAGCTGGTTGGCCCATTTCGACGACAGCAGGTAGGCCTGCTTGAGGAAATCGTAGAATTGGTTCGACGACCACTCCGGATCGTTGAAGCGCTTGTCGTTCTTTTCCGGCGCGATGAAGGGGGCGGCGTCTTCGCCGGAAAGCCGCCTGGCGGCCGACGCCCAAAGATCGAGATAGGCCTTGCCGAGCCGGCTCTGCACCTCGAGCGCGCGCTGCGGGTCCTCCATCCAGTATTCCGCGACCTGTCCGAGGGTTTTCGCGACCTCGGTGATCTCCTCGGCAAGCTCGCTGGAATTCCGCCCTTGTTCGCGCGGCTTGAGGTAAGCAGCCAGCGCGCGGCCGCTTTCCTCGATGAGCCGCGCCAGGTTGCGCGAAAACTCCTCGACGTCGACGCCGCCGATCTTCATCGGTTCTTGCGACGGAGCTCTCAACTGGCGTTCCTCAATAGCAGCCATGGTTTAAGTCGAACTGGCTGGATCGATCCGGCTCTTGGTTCAGAAATGGACTGCTCCGGCGGTGCACGCAAGGCATCTTTATAAGCATTCCCTGACAGCAGTTTGCGCAGCCGGAATTACAATCCCGGAGGTGCTTTGGACGGCGATGCAGCGTAAGAAATCTATGCAGTGCGGGGTATAGGCTGAAAGCGGCGAGGTTTTGCCGCGCCGCAGCAAGGTCCTTGTTTCGACATATTGGACTTGTAGTTCACAGGCTAAGACGGGTTAGCAGCAGATCCTGTGAAGGTATTGAGTTCGTAAGGTTTGCTGGATATTGGATCGGATGCTCGCGTTTGATTGGGCATCGATTCCGGTTCGTTGGAATGGCTGGGGGATGGGGTGCGGAAACGTGCCGTTACGACCAATTGGCTGTTGTGGCTGTGGCGATTTCCGCCGCAGCCGCGATGGTCGGCGGCTGCTCGCAGATCACGCGAATATCAGTCGACTTTTCCGTCCGTCCTTGCCCCGCCGGCGCCTCGTGCCGAACAGCCGATGAGCGCTGACGAGCTCAAGCAAGCTACGGACGCCTTGATTTCCGACCGGACCAAGCTGAGTGCAGATGTCCAGGGCGCCCAGCAGGCCAGCGCACCGGCTACCACCGGCACCACGCGAAGCGCTGGTGCCGCGACTGGGCAGTAATACTGTCCGGCAGTGATAAAAGTCCGTTTCTAGGTTACAATTCAGGTTGTTAGAATAAACGTCGAGCCGATTGGCTCCGGGGCTATCCATGGAAGAATTTTACCGCATTCGCAGGCTGCCGCCTTACGTCTTCGAAACCGTCAATCGTGCCAAAGCAGTCGGCTCGTAACGGCGGCGCCGACATCATCGACCTCGGCATGGGCAATCCCGACTTGCCGACGCCCGCCCATGTCATTGAGAAGCTTAAAGAGACCATCGGCAGGCCGCGCACCGATCGCTACTCGTCGTCGAAGGGCATTCCGGGACTGCGCCGCGCCCAAGCCGCCTATTACGGACGCCGGTTCGGCGTGAAGCTCAATCCCGAGACGCAGATCGTTACGACGCTCGGCTCGAAGGAAGGCTTCGCCAACGTCGCGCAAGCGATCACCGCGCCGGGCGACGTTATCATCGTGCCGAACCCGACCTATCCGATTCATGTGTTCGGCTTCCTGCATGGCCGGCGGCGCGATTCGCTCGGTGCCGGTCGACATCGGAGCGCAATTCTTCGAGGCGCTTGAGCGCGCGGTGCTGCACTCGATCCCGAAACCGATTGCGGTCGTGGTTTGCTATCCGTCCAACCCGACGGCGTGCATCGCCAATCTTGATTTCTATCGCGACCTGGTCGCGTTTCGCGAAGAAGCACAGCCTCCTCGTGCTGTCCGACCTGGCCTATTCGGAAGTGTATTTCGACGACAATCCGCCGCCGTCGATCCTGCAAGTGCCAGGTGCGATGGATGTGGCGGTCGAATTCACCTCGATGTCGAAAACCTATTCGATGCCGGGATGGCGCATCGGCTTCGCGGTCGGTAACGAGCGCCTGATCGCGGCGCTGGCGCGGGTGAAGTCTTATCTCGATTACGGCGCCTTTACGCCGATCCAGGTGGCGGCGACCGCGGCTCTGAACGGTCCTGACGACTGCATCGTCGAAATGCGCTCGGTTTACCGGAAGCGGCGCGATGCACTGGTCGAATTCGTTCGGCCGCGCTGGCTGGAACGTGCCGCCGCCGGCGGCTTCGATGTTCGCCTGGGCGCCGATCCCCGAACCGTTCCAGCCGCTCGGCAGCGTCGAGTTCTCGACGCTTTTGGTCGAGAAGGCAGGCGTTGCGGTGTCGCCCGGCGCGGGCTTCGGCGAATACGGCGAGGGCCACGTGCGCATCGCGCTTGTGGAGAACGAGCAGCGTATCCGTCAGGCCGCCCGCAATATCCGGCGGTTTCTTGAAACCGCCCCGGAAATGCTGCACAACGTCGTGCCGTTGGCGACGCGCCGTTAGTCGCGCGCCGCTTTCCCCAACCTGGCTACGTTACTTGGCGACGCTAATGGCTAAGCCGCTGAAAGTCGGTCTTGCCGGTCTGGGCACTGTTGGCTCGGCCGTGGTCGAGCTTTTGCATCGGGGCCGCGACAAGCTTGCTGCGCGCTGCGGCCGGCCGATCGAGGTCGTCGCCGTCAGTGCGCGCTCGCGCGGCAAGAAGCGCGGCATCAATCTGAAAGATTTTCACTGGCATACCGACCCGGTTGCCTTGGCGCGCGATTCGGCAATCGATGTCTTTGTCGAGTTGATGGGCGGCGCAGGCGACCCGGCAAAGCGCGCCGTGGAAACCGCGCTCGCTTCCGGCAAGCCGGTGGTGACCGCCAACAAGGCGATGCTGGCCGCGCACGGTCAGAAGCTCGCAAGTGCAGCCGAGCGGCATCGGGTTGCGCTCAACTTCGAGGCGTCGGTGTGCGCCGGTATTCCGATCGTCAAGACGTTGCGCGAAGGACTTGGCGGCAATTCCTTCACACGCATCTACGGCATCCTCAACGGCACCTGTAACTACATCCTGTCGCGGATGGAGCAGGAGCGGCTTGCGTTCGACGATTGCCTGCGCGATGCGCAACGGCTTGGTTACGCCGAAGCCGATCCGTCGTTCGACATCGAAGGCCATGACACGGCGCAGAAGCTTTCGATCCTCGCGAGTCTTGCCTTCGGCACCAAGCTCGATCCGAAAGCGATCTACGTCGAGGGCATTTCCTCGATCACGCTGGCCGATCTCGATGCCGCCAATCAGCTCGGCTATCGCGTCAAATTACTCGGCGTCGCTGTGAAAACCGATGCCGGTATCGAGCAACGCGTGCATCCGACCATGGTGCCGAAGGACTCGGCGATCGCGCAGGTCATGGGCGTGACCAACGCGGTCACCGTCGATGCGGACGGACTGGCGCCGATCACGCTGGTCGGTCCGGGCGCGGGCGGCATGGCGACGGCTTCTGCCGTGGTGTCCGATCTTGCCGATATCGCCTGCGGCGTGCGCACGCCGCCGTTCGGCCGCCCGGCGGCGCGCATGACCGCGGTGCGCAAGGCGCCGATGCAGCATCACGAGGGCGGCTACTACATCCGGCTGCTGGCGCGCGACCGGCCGGGTTCTGCCGCGACCATTGCGCGGCGGCTCGCGCAGCAGAAGATTTCGCTGGAGTCGATCGTGCAGCGCCACGACGTTCAGGGCGCGCAACCGGGCAAGTCTGGCGAGCCGGTGCCTGTCATCATGATTACTTATGCGACAAGTGAGGATGCTGTGCACAAGGCTCTCGTCGCTGTGCGCCGCGACGGTGTAATCTCCGGCCGGCCGCAAGTGATCCGGATCGAGAAAAACTAACGCGCGATTGGCAGGGAAAAAAGAATGGCGTCGAATCCGATTTTGGAACGCGCATTGTCGATCGAGATCGCGCGGGTAACCGAACGAGCCGCGGTGGCGGCGGCGCGGCTGCGCGGACGCGGTGCCGAGAAGATGTCCGATCAGGCGGCGGTCGATGCCATGCGCCGCGAGCTCGGCGGTCTGCCGATCGACGGCACCGTGGTGATCGGCGAGGGCGAGATGGACGAAGCGCCGATGCTGTTCATCGGCGAGAAGGTCGGCACCAAGTCCGGCCCCAAGGTCGATATCGCCGTCGATCCGCTCGAAGGCACGACGCTGTGCGCCAAGAACATGCCGGGCGCCATTGCGACGCTGGCGATGGCCGACGATGGCGCGATGCTGCACGCGCCGGACATCTACATGGACAAGATCGCGATCGGTCCGGGTCTGCCGAAAGACACCGTCGACCTCGATGCGCCGGCAGACGAAAACATTCTTTCGCTCGCGAAAGCCAAGGGCGTGAAGCCGCAAGAAATCACCGCGATGATCCTCGATCGGCCGCGTCATGCCGACATCATCGCCGCGGTGCGCAAGGTCGGCGCCGCCGTGAGCCTGATCAGCGACGGCGATGTCGCCGGCGTCATTCACACCGCCGAGCCGGACAAGACCGGCATCGATATCTATCTCGGTATCGGCGGCGCGCCGGAGGGCGTGCTGGCGGCGGCGGCGCTGCGCTGCATCGGCGGCCAGATGCAAACCCGTCTCATCGTCGATACCGACGAGAAGCGCGAGCGCGTCAGCAAGATGGGCATCAAGGATCCGCGCAAGAAGTATCTGATCGAGGACATGGTGCGCGGCGACTGTCTGTTTGCTGCGACCGGCGTGACCGACGGCCCGATGCTGCGCGGCGTCCGGTTTGCCGCCGGCTTCATCGAGACCGAAACGGTGGTGATGCGCTCCGCCAACGGCACGGTGCGCCGCATCATTGCCGAGCACCGCAAGCTCGACAAGTTCACTTAATCTGAGTGCGTCCGGTCAAGTAGTCACCGTCGTTCCGAATTGCGCGGAGCGGCAAGTCCGGAGTCCGCTAACCGCTTCGCGCAATCTGCGCTTGAACGGACTTATGGTTTCCGGAGCTCGCGCCTAACGGTCGCGGAGCATGACAGTGTAAAATCGGCCTATGGCAGAGAATCGCCTGTTCCTCGGCGTCGAAAACTCGGCGACCGGCCGCGCGTGGCGCGACCGGCTCGACGAGCGCGGGTCGGCGCGCGCGCTGGCGATTGCGCAGCGGCACGATCTGCCCGAATTGCTGGCGCGCATTATCGCCGGCCGCAACATCGAGGTTGACGCGGTCGAGGCGTTTCTCGATCCGACCATCAAGCGCTCGATGCCCGATCCGAATGTGCTCACGGCGATGCCGGAGGCGGCCGAGCGTATTGCCGCCGCCGTCACGCGCGGCGAAAGCGTAGCGATTTTCGGCGATTATGACGTCGATGGTGCGGCGTCGTCGGCCTTGCTGGCCCGCTTTCTGCGGCATTGCGGCCTCGATCCGATCGTCCACATTCCGGACCGGCTGTTTGAAGGCTACGGCCCGAACGTCGAAGCGGTGCGGGCGCTTGCGGCGCGCGGCGCGACGCTGCTGGTGACGGTCGATTGCGGCACCACCAGCATCGAGCCGCTGGCAGAGGCGAAGTCGCGCGGCATGGATGTGGTGGTGATCGATCATCATCAGGCCGACGAGGCGCTGCCGCCCGCGGACGCCATCGTCAATCCGAACCGGCGCGACGATCTTTCCGGGCTCGGTCATCTCGCCGCGGTCGGACTGGTGTTCATGACCGTCGTTGCCGTGAACCGGCTGCTGCGGTCGCGCGGTTTCTGGACCGCGGAGCGGCCGGAACTCGATCTGCTGTCGCTGCTCGACGACGTCGCGCTCGGCACCGTCGCCGATGTCGTGCCGCTGATCGGGCTCAACCGCGCCTTTGTCGCCAAGGGGCTGATCGCACTGCGGCGGCGCGATCGGCCCGGTCATGTCAGCCTGATGGACGTCGCGCGGCTGTCGGGCCCGCCGGAAGCCTGGCATCTCGGTTTTCTGCTCGGTCCGCGCATCAATGCCGGCGGCCGTATCGGCCGCGCCGATCTCGGCGCGCGCTTGCTGATGGAAGACGATCCGATCGAGGCGGCGAAGATCGCCGCGGAACTCGACCGGCTCAATCGCGAGCGGCAGGTGATCGAGCTGCAGACCGTGGCGCAGGCCGAAGCCGAGGCGATGGCGGCGCTCGGCATCGAGGACAAAGGCTCGGTGGTGGTGACGGCGGCGGAAGGCTGGCATCCCGGCGTGGTCGGTCTGGTCGCGGCGCGGCTGAAGGAAAAGTTCAGCCGGCCGGCGTTTGCCATTGCACTCGAGCCCGGCGGTGTCGGTACCGGCTCCGGCCGCTCGATTGCCGGCGTCGATATCGGACGTGCGGTGCGGCGCGCGGTTACGGAGGGTCTGCTGATCAAGGGCGGCGGTCATGCGATGGCGGCCGGCGTGACCATGAAGAAGGGTGCGCTCGCGGAGCTGCGGGCTTTTCTGGAAAGTGCACTCGCGCCCGATGTGCAGGTCGCGCGCCGTGCTCAGGGACTGATGATCGACGGCGCGGTGAGCGCGGCCGGCGCCAACACCGATCTGGTCACGATGATCGAACGCGCCGGCCCGTTCGGCTCCGGCAATCCGGAGCCGACCATTGCGCTGCCGTCGCACACCGTGACTTACGCCGACGAGGTCGGGCAGGCGCACATGCGCGTGCGGCTCAAATCTGCCGACGGCTGCGACGGTGAACGCCATCGCATTCCGGGCGGCGGGACAGAAACTCGGAACGGAGCTGAAGAACAATCGCGGCCGGCACATCCACGCGGCGGGCACGTTTTCGCTCGATCGCTGGCAGGGCGAGGAGCGGGTGCAGTTCAAACTGACCGATATCGCGCCGGCCGAGCCGTTCGCGGGACGATGAGCGTCCCAAGCGCTCAATGGGCTTTTGTAGAAGAATATTCTACAGAATAGCCGTTCGACGCTGATCCGTTTACGAACATGGGCTCATTACTCTTGAATTAGCAGTAATCCATGCTATTTCCGTGCAGATACGGAGTTTTCCCAATGTCATCGATAACCCGCCGTAACGCGCTGCTGCTTGGCGCCGGCCTGACACTCACTCTCGTGGCCGTCGATCCGCTGATGGCGACGCCGGACGAGGCGGCCGCCGAGATCAACAAGTTCACCGGCGGCAAGGCGACGGAAGGCGGCAAGATTTCCATCGATCTTCCGGAGATCGCCGAGAACGGCAACACCGTTCCGCTGTCGATCAAGGTCGATAGCGCGATGAAGGCCGACGACTATGTCAGCGAAATCCGCGTCATCGCCGACGGCAATCCGTTTCCAGGCATCGTCAAATTCCATCTGACGCCGATGGCGGGCCGCGCCGAAGTGGCAACCCGCATCCGGCTCAATTCGACCGAGAACGTCATCGTTCTCGCCAAGACTTCGACCGGCAAGCTTTATATGGACCGCCGCATGGTCAAGGTGACCGTCGGCGGTTGCGGCGGCTAAGA
The DNA here is from genome assembly GCA_963739945.1 of uncultured Alphaproteobacteria bacterium. GTDB lineage: Bacteria > Pseudomonadota > Alphaproteobacteria > Rhizobiales > Xanthobacteraceae > BOG-931. The sequence goes on from CAVUCN010000002.1 coordinate 596,432, forward strand.
GAAGAGAAACAGCCATGGCCGACAAACCGAGACTTCGCATCCCTGAGACGGCGAAAAAGGGCGACATCATCCAGATCAAGACGCTGGTGTCGCACCCGATGGAAACCGGCTTGCGCAAGGATGACAGCGGCAAGCCGATCCCGCGCAAGATCATCAACGCGTTCGTCTGCACCTTCGGCGGGCACGAAGTGTTCCGCGCCGATCTTGAGCCGGCGATCGCCGCCAATCCGTATTTCGAGTTCACCGTTCAGGTGCAGGAGAGCGGCACGTTCGCGTTTTCCTGGACCGATGACGACGGCACGGTGACGACGGCAGAGCAGGCGATCACCGTTTCCTAGGCGCCCGTTGACTTGCGCCCTCGCGGTGCAGGCCTCCAGAACACCTTGGCAAAGCACCATCCGGGCGGCTAATTGATTGGCCTGCCCAAAGGATGTGCAATGCCCAATCTCAATCTTTCCGTCGCCGTTGGCCCCTATGACCGCACCCGCGCGCTGATCGACGGCGCCGTCCAGATCGACGGCGTCGATCCGGTGTTCATGCAACTCGTGCCGGAGGAGATTTTCTTCCGCGCGTTCCGCGCCGCCGAGTTCGACATCTGCGAACTGTCGATGTCGAGCTACACGGTGAAAACCGCGCAGGGCAATTGCCCCTATATCGCGGTGCCGGCTTTCGTCTCGCGCGCCTTCCGCCACACCTCGATCTATGTGCGCACCGACCGGATCAAGAAGCCGCAGGACCTCAAGGGCCGCAAAGTCGGCGTGCCGGAATATCAGCTCACGGCGAACGTCTGGGCGCGGTCGTTCCTCGAAGACGATTACGGCGTGAAGCGCTCGGACATCCACTGGATCCGCGGCGGCATCGAGCATGCCGGCCGGCCGGAAAAGATCACGATCAGCCTGCCGCCGGGCGTGCGGCTCGACAATGCGCCGGAAGGCAAGACAATTTCGGCGCTGCTGGCAGAGGGCGAGATCGACGGCTTTATCGCGCCGCGGCCGCCGACGCTGGTGGAGAAGGGCCATCCGAATATCGGCTGGCTGTTTCCCGATCCGGTCGCGGTGGCGAAGGACTATTACAAGCGCACCGGCTTCTTCCCGATCATGCACGTGCTCGGCATCCGCCGCGAGCTTGCCGAGAAGCATCCGTGGCTGCCGAGCGCGGTTTACAAGGCCTTCGAGCAGTCGAAGCAGGTCGGGCTGGAAAAGCTGTCGGACACGTCGGCGACCAAGGCCACGCTGCCGTTCGTCGAGGAGCGCCTGAAGGAAGCGCGCGATCTGATGGGCGACGATTTCTGGTCCTACGGCGTCGGTCCGAACCGCAAGGTGCTCGACTATTTCCTCGAGCAGCATCACCGCGAAGGCCTGTCGTCACGCCGGGTGTCGGTCGACGAGATGTTCCACCCGTCGACCTACGAGACGTTCAGCGTTTAGCACGTGCGTTCGCCTAAATCCTGTCCGGGAACTTGATGATGAAGTTGTCGTGGTTCGGCATCTTCACCTTGGGCAGGGTTTGCGCGTTCATCACCTGGTCGGGCGGGATAAGCTCGTTGGCCGCGAACAGATAGGCGCAGATCGCGTAGACCTCGTCGTCGGTGAGCGTGTGCGGTGTCGGCCACGGCATGGCGCGGCGGACATAATCGAACAGCGTCGTCGGATAGGCCCAGAAATTGGCAATGGTCTTGTTCGAGGCGATGCCGTCCTTGGTCAGCGGCGGATTGCCGACCAGCATATTGCTCGATCCGCCTTTGCCGCCGTCGCCGTGGCATTGATTGCAGCCATGATCGACGAACACCTTTGCGCCTTGCGCGGCGTTGCCGCTGCCCGGCGGCAGATTGGTGCCGTCGGGCAGGACGCTGATGTCCCACGCCTTGATATCGGCTTCCGGAGATCGGCTTGCCGAGGTGAGGCGAGTTCCGCCGCCGACAGCGATCGATCCGCAGGCCAGCGCGCCGCATAGCGCGAGGGTGAAGCGCTTAAGCGTAGACATGCTTGATCTCCCCGCTGCTCTCGATGCCCCAGGCGGTGAGGCTGTTGTAGTGCTGGTTCGGGAAACCGAGCACGTTCGGCACCTTGTTGGCCTGGCCGCGCACGGCGACGAAGTCGGCGCGCAACGGCTGCACGGCGCCTGAATCGTCCCAGGCGCGGCTGGTCAGAACTGCCGGCTGGCCGTCCCAGCGCCAGGGCATGGTGAAGCGGGTGAACGCTTGCGGGCTGGCCGGGCCTTCGACAGCGGCTTCGCCCCAGCTCTTGCCGCCGTCGGCGGACACCATGACCTTGTTGATGCGGCCGGTGCCGGAATAGGCGATGCCGGAGATTTCGTAGAAGCCCGGACCCTTCAGGCTCGTTCCGAACGACGGCTGGGTGATGAACGATTTCACCTCGCAGACGAAATAGAACTTGTAGGCCTTGCCGTCCGGCAACAGCGGCGAGTAGTTGCGCGACTCGTAGTAGGTCATCGCCGGCTGATCGACCACTTTGATCCGGCGCAGGAACTTGGTGTTCATGTTGCCTTCGTAGCCGGGCAACAACAGGCGCATCGGATAGCCGTTACCGGGCATGATGCGTTCGCCGTTCTGGTAGAGCGCGACGATGGCGTCGTCATAGGCCTTCTTCATCGGCACGCTGCGGCTGACCGCAAGCGAGTCCGCGCCTTCGGCAAGCATCCATGTCGCCTTCGGATCGGCGCCGGCCTCGTCGAGCAGGATCGAGAGCGGCACGCCGGTCCATTCGGCGCAGGAGACGAGGCCGTGCAGCGCCTGCAGCGGCGCCTGGATCGGTTCCGGCGAGAACATCGGCGCGCTGTTGCCGCCGCATTCGACGAAATGCTTCCGGGTCACCATCGGGTAGCGCATCAGCGCATCGACGGTGAATTCCAGCGGCTGCTTGACCATGCCGTGGATCACCAGCCGGTGCTGCGCCGGATCGATATCGGGGATGCCGGAATGCAGGATGGTGAAGTGCAGCGAGTTCGGCGTGATCGTGCCGTTGAGCATCTGCAACGGCGCGCGCGCGTGCTGGGTTCGCGGCTCGCCCTTTGGGATTGCTCAGCGTGCGAACGACCGCGGCCTCAAAGCGCGACGGCTTCTGCAGGACCGGCGTCACTTCGCCGGGATACGAGCTCCACTCGGGCTCGGTGAGCGGTTCGGCCGCGGCGCCGTTCAGCGAAGCGCCGGTGCCGAGTGCGCCTGCAACCATTGCGCCGCCGCGAAGCAGCGCGCGACGGTGCAGCAGGCCATTGCCGGCGACAGGTTCAAGCGGCGGCGCGCCGCCGCCCTTGCGTTTCCTCATGGATCACTCCCTGACGGATCGGCGTCCTTCGACGCTGTCCGGTTCGTTATTGGAGCGGACGGGACATCTCCCGCGTCTATGGTGCGCTATTCGGCGGCCGAAGTGAACCGGGATTTTCCGGAATTACCTCTGCTTGATGTCGTCGAGGCCGCCGAGCCGGGCGACCAGGGTATTGGCGCCGATCGCCAGCACGAACAGCACGATCAGGATGGCGTACATGCCCGGCATGTCGAAGTTGGCGTAGGCCTGGATCACCAGGAAGCCGATGCCGCGGTTGGAGATCTTGGTTTCCGCAAGCAGCGTCCCGACCAGCGCGACGCCAAGGCCGAGCCGAAGTCCGTTGATGATCGGATGGCGCATGGCCGGCAGGTAGATTTTCGTCGCCATCTGCCAGGGATTGGCGCGGAAGCTCTCGCCGACCTTGATCAGGATCTGATCGATCTGGCGCATGCCCGCGGCGACGTTGAGCGCGATCGGGAAAGAAGCACGACACCGCGCCCATGGCGATCTTCGATCCGGCGCCGGCGCCGAACCACATGATCATCACCGGAAAGAAAATGATCTTCGGCGTCGGGCCGAGATAGTAGAGGTAGGGCTCGAACGCCTTGGCGATGAATTTGTTGGCGCCGACGATGAGGCCTGCGATCAAGCCGGTGACGCCGCCGATCGACAAGCCGATGGCAATTTCATCGAGGGTGAACCAGAGGTTCCAGTAGAAATCCTGGTGCGACAGAAGCTTGACCAGCGCGGCGCCGATCTTCTGCAAGGTCGGGACGACGTCGCTGTAGAACAGCCCGGAGATCGCCATGAGCTGCCAGATCACCAGCACCGACAGCACGATGACGACACGCACCATCGTGACGGCGGAGACCCACGGCGTTGCGCTTGTCCGCGCTACCTGGCTGGCGTTAGCCATCGCTCGGCCCTTTCCGTCGTCATGAAGAACACGACACTGACCAGGATCACAAAGCAGATTGAGGCGTAGACGCCCGGAAGATCGTAGCGCTCGGCGAGGTCGTTGATGAGCTGGCCAAGCCCGCCGAAATTGATCAGGAACTCGACGCCGACCACGTTGATCAGCGCGAAGATCAGCCCGAGCCGGATGCCGACAAAGATCGTCGGCAGCGCCGACGGAAAATAGATCTTCCAGAATTGCTGTGCCGGCGTGAGCTTGAAGCTCAATCCGACATTGATCAGCACCCGCCGCGTTCCGGAGAGGCCCTCGATGGTCTTGAGGATGACCGGCGAAAGTCCGGAAATGAAGGCGAGCATGATGATGGTCAGCGAGCTGCGGCCGAACAAAACCAGGAACAGCGGGTAGGCGAGAACCAGCGGTGCGGATGCGAAGGCCGCGACCCAGGTTTCGCAGGCGAGCCGAAACAGCTTGACCCGGTGCAGCAGCACGCCGATGGCGACGCCGAAGACGGTGAGCAGCAGGCCGGAGGCGAGGCATTCCCACGCGGTCACCAGAAAGCGATGCGGGATGTTCTCTTCGGTAATCACCCGTCCGAAGCTGGCGATGACTTCGGAGGGCAGGGGGACGATGAACCGGTTGATCAGGCCGATGCGAATGAAGAGTTCGACGACGGCCAGAATCAGGACCATAGAGCCCAGCCCGACGGCGGTCGGCAGGAAGCGCCGTGTGCCGGGCGTATCCATCACGACGCCCGCAGCCGCGGCAGCAGCGCCAGAGCATTGCCGCGATCGATTGCCTCGCGTTCGCTGTCGGAGAACCGGGTTTCCTCCAGTTCCTTGACCTCGGCGGCCGCTTTCACGAACGGGTAGTCGGTGCCGAACAGGATGCGGCTCGGATCGGCCATGACGCGCAACGCCGCCATCGCGCCCGGCGCGGTGGCGCTTGCGGTGTCGTAATAGAGCTTGCGCAACTCGGCCCCGACGCCGTTCGGCGTCACTTCCGCTGAATTCGGCCGATGACCCAGCGTTTCCGACATGCGCCCTGCGAGCATCGGCGTCACGCCGCCACCGTGGGAGAAGATGAAACGGATGTCCGGGTACTTCATCAGCGCGCCGTTGATGATCAGGCTGGCGATGGTGCGCGTGGTGTCGAACGGGAATTCGATCGCCTGCGGGATCACGCCCGGTAAAACACTGCCGCAACACGCCGCGACCGTGGGATGCACGTAGACCAGCGCCTTGCGGCGGTTGAGTTCCGAAAACACCGGCGCAAAAGCTGCGTCGCCCAGATACTTGCCGTCATAGGTGCTGACGATGCCGATGCCGTCGGCTTTGAGCGTATCGAGCGCGTATTCGATTTCCTTCAGGCTGCCCTCGGTATCCGGCAGCGGAATTGGCGCAAACAGCCCGTAACGGCCGGGATATTTCTTGATCTGCTCGGCGGCGTAATCGTTCCAGATCCGCGCCGCGTGCCGGCCGCCGGCGACATCGCCAAACCACACGCCGGGTGTCGTTTGCGAGACGATGGCAACGGCGATGTTGTTGGCGTCCATCACCTCGATCGACTTGCTGGCGTCCCAGCTCAGTAACTGATTGGTCGAAACGCCGCCGTGGGTGTAACCGCTAAGCCGCTCATGCTCCGCCTTCATGTATTCCGGGCGGCAGGAAGTGGTGATGCATGTCGATGCGTTTTGACGGCGGGCTTGGCAGCCTGCGCATGAACGCGCGGAGCCGCGAGCGCTGTTGCCGCGGCCAGTCCGCTGGCGAGAAACCCGCGCCGGCTGGTGCAGCAGCCGCAGGAAAACAGGGCCATCGTTGTTCCTCCCGGTTCAGTATTCTTATGCGAGCAGCTTGCGCGACTCGTCGTCGTTCATTCCACGGCTCGCTTCTTCGCGCAGGTCGGCCCAGATTTGCGCCACGTAACGGCCGAAGGCTTCGCTCGACACGATTTCGGACGTGCGCGGCCGCGGCAGCTTGATCTCGACCATGCGCTTCACGCGGCCGGGACGGTAGGTCATCACCAGAATCCGGTCGGCAAGCTGCACGGCTTCGGTGATGTTGTGGGTGATCAGCAGCATGGTCTGCTGGAGCTGTTGCTGGATTTGTAACACCTTGTCGCCGAGCAGGAGCCGGGTCTGCTCGTCGAGTGCGGCGAACGGTTCGTCCATTAGCAAAATCTTCGGCTCGGATGCGAGCGTGCGCGCCATCGAGACGCGCTGGCGCATGCCGCCGGAGAGTTCGGACGGGTAGCGTTTCTCGAAACCGTCGAGACCGACCATCGAGACGAAATGCCGGGCGCGCTCGATGCGCTCGCGCTTGGCCATGCCGGCGATCTCGAGCGGGAAGGCGACGTTGTCGACGACATTGCGCCAAGGGAACGTCGACTCCTCCTGGAACACCATGCCGATCGCGGGATGCGGCCCGGAGACCTTCTCGCCCGCGACCGCGACCTTGCCATCGTAGCCGCCGAGCAGGCCGCCGATGATGTTGAACAGAGTCGATTTGCCGCAGCCGGACGGTCCGATCACCGCCAGGAATTCGCCTGAGCCTACCGTGAACGAAACATCGTCGAGCGCGCTTACACCGCCTTCGCCGGTGTGAAAGTGCATGGCAATATTGTCAACGACGAGCAGCGCGTTGCCGCTTCCAGCTCTGCGGCAGCGGCGTCACGCGAGTGCTCGTCGAGGCGACCGCCATGGTGTGCTGTCAGTTTCCGGCGCGGGTCATGGCCTGGGTCATGACGGCGGTGTAGCCGGGCTCGACCCGCACATCGACGACGGCAACGCGGCCGGCATCGACTTCGGCAATCGCTTTCTCCAGTGCCGCCGGGAGATCGGCCGGTTTGGTGATCGGGCCGAAGCCGACGGCGCCCTGGGCACGGCCCATGGCGGCAAGATCGACCTCGGGGTCCGACATGCGCTGGCCGATCCACTTGTTTTCGACCGGGCGATTGCGCATCCGCGCCATCCGCTCCTGATGCAGTTCGTCGTTATAGAACGAGCGGTTGTTGCATATCACGAACAGCAGCGGGATCTTGTAGTGCACGGCGGTCCAGACCGCAGTGACGCCCATGAGGAAGTCGCCGTCGCCGCCGATTGAGATCGGCAGACGGCCGGAGCCTTTGAGCGCCAGCGCCGCGCCAACCGAAATTCCCGGGCCGCCGCCAACGCCGCCACCGCCGTCGGAGCCGACATAGTCGAGCGGATGCTTGAACGTTGCCCAAGTGTCATCCCAAGACAATGGAAGGTGTAAGAGCGAAACGGACCGGTCCTTGAGGACCTTGCGCAGTGCACGGGCGACGGTCTCGTTGGTGAAGCCGGCGGGCTCTTTATCCGACATTGTGCGAGCGGTCGGCATCGCATGCGGCTTGGAGCTCTTGCCAATTTCCTTGACCAGTTCCGGCACCACCAGATCGGGATCGGCAGAAAGCAGGAGATCGACCGGCGGCAAGGCCTGGTGATCCATGCTCCAGCCATTGTGGATGCGATGGTCGAGCGAAATCTGGATTACTTTCGCCGATGGATTCGGCCCGGCGTAACGCATCGCCCCGGCGAGATCGACCCAATCGAGGCTAAGCACCACATCGACGTTCTTAAGACCCTCGACGCTTTCCGGTGCGATGGCGCGCGGTGCCCCGACGTAAAGCGGATGATCGGTCGGGAAGCTCGCGCCGATCTTGAGGTCGGTAACCACACGCGCGTTGAGCGCTTCGGCGAGCGCGACACGGGCGTTCCACGCCTCGACGCCGCGTGAAGCACGGCCGGCGAGGATCAGCACCTGCTTGGCGTCTTTGAGCATCGCCGCTGCTTTGCGAATGAGTTCGGCGGGAGCCGCGGTATCGACCGGCGGCATGTAGCGCGCGACGTCGATGTCCGGCAACTGATCGGAGACTTTCATCTCCTGCAATTCGGCGTCGAAATTGATGTAGACCGGGCCTTGCGGCGCGGTGTTGGAAATCCAAGTGCCGCGCAGGATCGCTTCACGCGCGGCGGCGGGAGACGCCGGTTGATCGTCCCACTTGGTGTATTCGCGGACCAGCGCGCCTTGGTCGCGTGCGCTGTGGATCCAGTCGATCCATGGTCGGCGCTTCGCGGCATCGACCGGGCCGGTCGCGCCAAGCACGACCATCGGCATGCGGTCGCACCAGGCGTTGAACATGGCCATTGATGCGTGCATGAGGCCGACGTTCGAGTGCACCGCGGCGGCCATCGCCTTGCCGGTCACCTTGGCATAGCCGTGCGCAATCGCGACGGCGGCTTCCTCATGCAGGCAAAGCAACATCTGCGGCGCGGAATTGCCGAGATAGTTGACGATGCTGTCGTGCAGGCCGCGATAGCTCGCGCCCGGCGTCAGGGCGATATAGGGGATATCCAGAGAACGGAGCGCGTCGGCAATGACGTCCGAGCCAAAGCCGGGTGCGTTCGCGCTGGTAAGAGATTTCGGGCGTTCGACACCCGCGACTGCGGGGTCGGCTGCATTGGCGCGTGCGGTCGCGGATTGGGGCGGCGTCATCTGGGCATTTCCTCGTACTACGGGCTTAGGGAAAGTGGTGGGGCCGCATCCAACCGGATCATGAGCCTTGGCGCAACCGGGCGAGAAGTCCCACGCCAGGATAGCCGTCGGCCGGCGTAATTCCGGTCTTGCGCTGGAAGTTTTGCACCGCCGCCGTGGTCGCACCGCCGATCCTGCCGTCGGCGCCGCCGGTATCGAAGCCGAGCGCGGTGAGCCGGCGCTGGATCTCCTGGATTTCGGCAAGCGAGGCCGCCCGTTCGCTGTCCGGAAAAGCCTGCACGAAAGGCGCGCCACCGGTAACGCGGTCGCCGAGATGGACCAGCCCCAGCGGATAGGCCATCGACGGGTTGCAGCTTTTAGCGGCATAGAAATTCTGCCCGAGCAGGAAGGCTGGCCCGCCCGGCATGGGTATCCATGGCTTCGCGGTAGCGTTTGGTTGCGGAAAGGGCTGGCCATCGGCGCGCGTTACCCCGAGAGCCTGCCACGCCGTGTAGCTCTTCGAGCCGTTGGCGTGAGCACTGGACATCCTTACTTCGCAGCCCCAGTGCTCGCCGCGACGATAGCCGCCACGCTCGACAAAGAAACGCGCGGTCGTGCCCAGCGCATCGTCGGGCGGCCCATAGGGCAGGATTTTGCCATCACCGTCATAGTCTATTCCAACATTCAGCCAGACTTCCGGCATCCACTGCGTGTGCCCCATGGCGCCGGCCCATGAGCCGACCATCGAGCCCGGTGGTGTCAGGATGGATCCCCACCATGACGCGCGTGTACGTATCGTCCGCGATGCCGCGCGCGACGGCTTTGCTCCGGAATGCTGCTATCCACTGCTCGAATGTTTCGGCCTTCGCTTCCGTGCGCTGCGGTATCATCGCTGCTGCAAACGCGCCGGCGATGCCCGCGATGCACGACCGTCGTGCAATGTTCGGCGGTTTTGTTTTCGCTCGCAATCTTAGCCTGCTTGCTCGCCGCTGATTCTTGTTCAGGTGCGACGATAGCACCGGGCACGGGCGATTTGGCGGGCTCGGCAGCTTTGGGTGCTTCTGTCGCAGGGGCGGCGGCCGCGCTCTCGGCAGGCGCAGGTGTGGTGGCGACACTCGGCGCGGGTGGCGCGAACATCGCATCGTTGACGACCTGGCCGCGCCCGCCGATCAGCCGCTCGTAGGCTCCGACCAGCGTCATGTATGGGTTGATGAACACCCAGCCGGAATGCGTCGGTACCTGTGCATCGAAATGCAGATGATAGCTGGTACCCCGCTCGGACGTGCCGTAACTGCCGACTGAACCGAGTACTTCGCCTTCGACGACATGGCGGCCGGTGAGCATGCCGGCTGCATCAAGCATTTCCGGGCTCATATGCAGGTAGCGGAAGCGGATGTGCTCGCCGGGCTTGTCGACGAGCAGATAGAGCGCGAGGTCGCCGCGATCGCGGATCAGAACGCCATCGCTCGCCGCGACGACGTCTTCCTGGTAGGGCTCGCAGCGGCCGGCGGCCGGGTCGCGTTCGAAGCAAAAGCTCGGCCGAATATCCTGGCCCTGATGGCCCATGCCCCCGGGGCACTGGCTGACTTCGTAAGTGCGGTGCTCGCAGAAATTATCGCGCCACGGATAAGCAAAGTTCGTCGCTTCGTCGTTGACCAGCGGTTTGTCGTTGACCTTGCAGTGATAGGCTTCCTTGTTGGCGCCGCCGCCACCCAGCGCGACACGGCCGGTAAGATCGCAATTGCCCCAGTTCATGAACGACTGAGAGACGGCAAAGTCGGGCGCTTGTGCGATCGGAAAATGAATTTTGGCGTAGACGGCGTTGTCGGTGCGACCGGGCTTTCCGTGAACGCCGGTGCCGGGAATGAGGTCGCCCGCCGCGAAATAGGTAAAGTCTGGCGAAACTTGCTCGGGCCGGTCGATGGTTCGCGGCGTCGCACTCGCTGTCCAGGTTGTAGGGGCACCGCCGGCAAGATTGAGGGCTTGGAGAAAGCGCAGTGCCACCTTGTCCGCCTCGCGGCACGACAGGCGGCGCGAACCCGCGGGGCCGTCGAAGCACGCAATCGCGACGGCATACGGCACGCCGAAACGGATAAACGTGTAGCGAAGGTGGCTCTCGATCAGAGAGCGACGAATGCCCGGGAACTGCGTGTCGAGCTGCGGCACGGCCTCACCGGCGGCGGATGAAGGACCATCGAGTTCGTAGACAAACGCAGCGCCGGTGATCTCTACCTCCACAGGTTTGGCGTAGGTCAGGCCGAGGCCCGGTGTGTCCGGACGCATCGACAGCACGGCGTCGTAGCCGGAAGGCCCCGGAAAAAATAGCACTGCACTAAAGCCGGAAAGATATTTGCTCCTGTCGCCAACGCTACCCTCGACGACGTCGTGCAGATAGGCGGTGGTATCGAACGGCAGCAGGACCGGAACGGGGCTCGTTCCGATCTGCGCAAACAGCTTGCCGGTGTCGGCGTTGAGTTTTGCCAGGGGATTGATTTTGTCATCGTCTGACGCAGATGAAACGAAATCCAATGCCGCCTTGCGCGCGGCGTCCCAGTCGATGTTGCTGATGGTTATTTGCGGCGCTTTCATTGGCGCTGCGCTGTCGTCAGCCATCGCGGACGACGCGATGATGAAGGCCGCCAGCCCGGAAATGATTATCTGAAACAATGACCGCATTGGCGCGGTTGCTTCACTGACGCGCGGCCTGCGCCGCTTCGGGGCCACGCAGCTTTTCAATCAGCAAGCTCAGGCTGCTGCCGAAGCTGTCCGCGTCGAAGCCCATTGGATCGTCGTGGCCATCGCGAATGCCGGCATCGATCGCAGCGTGGTAGGCCGGAATGAGCCAGCGGCCAGCGCGCACGCTGGCGATGGTGTAGAGCAACGCCAGCCGTTCGTATTGCGCGGTGGTGAATGCCGGGTTCGGCGGCTGCGCATCGTTGTAGCGGCTGTGCCCGGGAGCGCTGCGCCGGGGCTGGATCATCTCGACGTGAAGGAAGAGGCCCTTCAACGTACCGACGAAATCAACGGCGCGTTCGAATTTGGTCTCACGCCACGGCGTTGCGAAATCGTGATTGAGCAGCATGTCGCCGGCGCGATTGATAACGACATGCGCGATGCCCCAGCCGTCGGAGCAGACGAAATTATTCAGATTGTTGATCTTCCCGGTGCTGTCGATGTCGTCGGGGAAATCGCGATGGCCGAAATTCGGCCCGCTGGTGTCGTGAATGACGAAGTAGGTCGCTGCCGGCGCTTCGGGATTGTTATCTTCCGCGTGCGAAACCGGTTGCCAGAGATTGGCGGCAAAACTCCATTCAAGATCCTGCTTGGACAGGTATGCGCTCAGTTTCTCGCGTGTCGGCAGGCCGCTGTCGCGGCCGACGCGACTCGCCAGCGCCTCGGGAAAATTCACAAGCGGCGGACCGAGATTGCGCGATTGGTCTTCGCCGCGCATCAGGCACCTGGCCTGTTCTTCCGGCGTGCCGCGATAGGCGAGTGCATCGAAATTGAAATCGCACGCGCCCATGCTCTTCAGGTTAATGGTCGGCAGCGGGTGGCGCGGCTTGCAGGACTCGCTCAACGCGACATGCGCCGAGACAAAAAGCACGGCACAGGCCATTGCTGCGGTGACGAAGCGGCTAAGTGCAGACCGGAGCGATGAAGCAGTGCGCGACACAGGCAGAGTCCAAGCTTGAACGATGCACTATCGCTATCAACGTGCATCCTGCCAAGCGGTGCCGGTGCGAAGTGGCAGCTTCGTTCAAGAGAATTTGACGTTTAAGGTGCCGGAAATGAATGGACGTTCAGACTGCGGCGTAAAATTCGCCGCCTCACTCTTTCGAGCGCTCGACGTAGCTGCCGTCGGCAGTCATGACCACGATCTTGGTTCCGGTACCGACGAATGCCGGCACCATGGTGCGCACGCCGTTCGAAAGCACTGCGGGCTTGTAAGACGAAGCCGCGGTCTGGCCCTTCACCGTCGGCTCGGTTTCGGTCACTTCGAGGATCACCTTCTGCGGCAACTCGATCGCGACGGGATTGCCCTCATGAAGGCTGATGACCACTTCCATCTCGGGCTGCAGATAAGCAGACTGATCGCCGACGATATCTGTGTTGAGGGCGACCTGATCGTAGTTCTCCATATTCATGAAATGAAAGCCTTCGGCGTCCTGGTACATGAACTGAAACTTGTTGTCCTCGACAAAGGCTCGTTCGACCTGATCGGTGGTCTTGTAGCGCAGCGCCACTTTCACGCCGTCGGCAATGCGGCGGACGTCCATCTGGGTCACCGGCGTACCCTTGCCCGGATGGATGCTTTCGACCGTAACGATGACCCCGAGTTTGCCGTCGATATCGACGATATTGCCTTTTCGGAGCGAGCTAGCGATGACTTTCACGGGACAAAATCCTTAAGTTCGAAGTCTTAAATTCCATGGCAGGACACATGGGCGGGACTATGGGCGGGATTTGGGCGCAACATACCGATCTTCCGTCCCCGCGCCAGATATTTTCTCTAATGCCCGCGAACAAGGTTATGGCCGCTGATAAGCCCGGTTCCTCGCCCTTTTGGGCCCCTCACGTCCACGCCGACCGGCGGCCGGCGCTGCTGGCGCGGGGGCGTGTTGTTGCGGCGCTGCGCTCCTGGTTCGCGGAGCAAGGGTTCATTGAGGTCGAGACCGGGGTGATGCAGGCGTCGCCTGGCAACGAGACCCACCTGCATGCGTTTGCGACCACGCTGTTGGCTCCCGACGGAACGGGCCAGCCGCTCTATCTGCGTACGTCGCCCGAGTTCGCCTGCAAGAAGCTTCTGGCGGCCGGTGAGCTGCGCATTGTCGAGTTCGCCAAAGTGTTCCGCAATCGCGAGCGCGGCGCGTTGCATCATCCCGAGTTCACGATGGTTGAATGGTATCGCGCCGGCGCGCCGTATCAGGTGCTGATGGACGACTGCGCGGCGCTGCTGGCGCAAGCCGCTCACGCGGCGGGTACGACGCAATTGCGCTTTCGCGGCCGAACCGCGGATCCATTTGCAACGCCGCAGCGGTTGACGGTCGCCGACGCATTCACGAAATTTGCAGATATCGATCTGCTGGCGACACTGCCGGACGGCAAACCGGATCGCGTGCTTCTTGCGCAGGCAGCTGGAGCGTCCGGCATCCGCATCGCCGATGACGATACGTGGGGCGACATTTTCAGCCGGGTGCTGGTTGAGCGGGTCGAAAGCCAGCTCGGCATAGGTTGCGCCACGATCCTTGACGAATATCCGTCAGTGCAGGCCGCGCTCGCCAAGCCGTCGAGCGATCCGCGTATCGCCGAACGGTTCGAGCTTTATGTGTGCGGCGTCGAGCTCGCCAATGGCTTTGGCGAACTGACTGACGCAGTCGAGCAGCGCCGCCGCCTCGAACAGGAAATGTCCGAGAAACAGCGCCTCTACGGCGAGCGTTATCCGATCGACGAGGACTTTCTCGCGGCGCTGGCACAGATGCCGCAAGCAAGCGGCATCGCGCTCGGGCTCGATCGCCTGGTGATGCTCGCGACCGGCGCCACGCGCATCGACCAGGTGATCTGGAATCCGCTTACTTACTGACCATCACGTTGAGGATCGCAGTCGTGCCTTCCTGAACTTTCTTCAGCCCATTCTCGATCGCGGCTTTAAGCTTGGTCGGGTCTTCGACACGTTCGCCGTGCAGGCCGAAATGCGCGGCGAGTTCGTTGTAGTCGAAGCCCTTTAGCTGCGAGCCGAGATGCATCTTGGCGTTTTCGGCGGCACCGTCCGGGTAGTGATGGACGTGCCCCTTCTGCATCGCCATGTAGCCCTTGTTATTGAAAATGACGATCAGGATTGGGAGATCGTGCTGCTTGGTTGCGCCAAGCGCCTGGATCACCGGGTTGTAGAGGAAGCCGCCGTCACCGACGAGCAGCGCGACCGGCCGTTGCTTTGCCGCAAGCTTGACGCCGAGAGCGGTACCGAGACCCTGGCCGAGCCCGCCAAAACCGCGGAAGAAGCTCTGTGGCGTCGTGAACGGCAGGTGCTGGCGCAGCATCGGCCCGTGCAGGATCGTTTCGTCGACATAGATGGTGTCTTTCGGCATCACGTCGGCGAGTGTTGAGATCAGCGACAAGGGATCGATGCCTTTGCCGTTGCTGGTTGCCTTGGCCTTTTCGGATTTGAGTCCGGCGGCGAACTTGTCGTGCTCGGCTTGCCATTTTCCGCGCCGCGCCTTGACGGCTTCCGCATCGACCTTGCCTGCGCGTGCGGCAGTGGTGAGCGCCTGGAGCGCGGAGGCGATATCACCTTCGAGATACGCGTCTGCGTGCAGGCTCTGGTAGATCATATGACCTTTGAACTGATTGTCGTTGATCGCGACAATCTTGCCTTTGGTCGGCTTGGTGTGCGGCGGATACCAGGGTGCTCGGCCGCCAACCAGCAGAACGAGATCGGAATCTTTCAGATGCTCGTAGCTGGCAACGCCGAGATAGAGTGGATGGTCGGTCGGGAAATTGGCGAAGTTCGCGACGCGGCCCCACATCACCGGGATTGCCAAAGTGTCGGCAAGCTCGACTAGCGCCTTGAACGCGGCCGGGTCTCGGCCTGATTGCTCGGCGACGACCACCGGGTTTTTCGCTTTCAGCAGCAGCTCGGCAACCTTCGCGACTTCGCTTGGATGCGGCTCGACTTTCGGCGCAAATGGCACGTCGCGGTCGTTCTCCGGCGGCGTCCAGTCATGCAGCATGTGCTCGAGCGCGACATTGAGGTAGATCGGCCCGCGCGGGGTGCGCTGTGCCATTTCGCCGGCGCGAATGATTTGCTCATACAGCGTGAACGGGCTCGTGACCGGCCGCGCCTGCTTGGTAATGTTTTCCACAAAGCGCTCGATACCGCCAACGCTCAGGCCGCCATACCACTGCTGCTCGATGGGCAGGTCGGGGTCTTCGCCGAGCGAGGTCGACTCACCTGACATCACGATCATCGGCACTTCGGACTGCAATGCGCCGTGCACGCCCATGCTGCCTTGCAGGAGGCCGACGCCGGCGTGAATGAGCACGGCTTGCGGCCGGCCGGTCATCAGCGTGTAGCCGGTCGCCATGTTGACGGCGAGCGTCTCGTGCCAGCAATCGATGTAAGTGGGACCGGCATGGTTGCCGGTTTTCTGCCGCACCAACGCTTCCCAAACCGGCGACCATTCCGAACCGGGCGACGCCAGGATGTAATCGATCTTGAGTTTGCGGAATGCCTCCAGGATCGCTTCCCCGCCGTCCATATAGTTTTTCATTGTGTGTTTCCTCACCACTTCGACATTGGCCCCATATGGGCCGGTCTTGCTACAAAACAGATGCTTCAAGCATAAGGGGCTTGTCCCCCTGAATCGAGGCCGTCCATGTCCGCAACAGCCATGTCTGCAACCGACTTGTCCGCGACCACCCGGTCTGCAACCGCCCGCAAGACGCCTGCGCACGCCTGACGATCTGGTCCGCGCAAATCTCGCCGATGGCGAGCGGCTGCGGGCGATGGAACAGGTCGCGGCGCGCTATGCCGTAGCGATCACGCCGGACGTTGCCGATCTGGTCGATTCTGCCGATCCGAATGACCCGATCGCGCGGCAGTTCGTTCCCGACGCGCGGGAACTTGTGATTGCGCCGGAAGAGGACCGCGATCCGATCGGGGACGACGCGCACAGCCCGGTCGAAGGCATCGTGCACCGCTATCCCGACCGCGTGTTGCTCAAGCTCGTCAATGCCTGCGCGGTGTATTGCCGGTTCTGTTTCCGACGCGAGATGGTCGGTCCGGGGCAGGGGGCACTTTCGCCGAAGGCGCTCGATGCAGCGATCGATTACATCCGCCATCATCCGGAAATCTGGGAGGTCATTCTGACTGGCGGCGATCCGCTGGTGCTCTCGGCGCGCCGTTTGAAGGATGTTGTTGCGCAGCTCGACGCGATCCGCCACGTCAAAGTGATCCGGGTGCATACGCGGGTGCCGGTCGCGGCGCCGGATCGCATCACGCCGGCGGTGGTGCGGGCGCTGCGCGCGCGGAACAAAGCGACGTTTGTCGTTCTGCACGCCAATCACCCACGCGAACTCACAGCCAAAGTGCGCGCCGCATGCGCGCGCTTCGTCGACGCTGGAATCCCGATGCTGTCACAGTCGGTGCTGCTGCGCGGCGTCAATGACGATGCGGAGACACTCGGCGCGCTGATGCGGAAATTGGTCGAGTGCCGGATCAAGCCCTACTATCTGCACCAGGGCGATCTCGCGCCGGGCACGGCGCATCTGCGCACCGGTATCGCGGAAGGCCAGGAGTTGATGCGGGAATTGCACGGCCGCTACTCAGGGCTGTGCCAGCCGAATTACGTGCTCGATATTCCTGGCGGATATGGCAAGTCGCCGATCGGTCCGCGTTATCTCAGCGATGATTGCGCCGTGATCGAGGACTTCAACGGCCGGCGGCACACCTATGCGGCGGCCTTGTCAAATGCAGGAAAGAATACGGCGGTCTCGAATTCGTAGCCGCAAGCCTCGCACGACCAGGTGTGCCGGACGCAGCGTTCGCTGAGATGCTCTGACCAACTGGGCGCAAGCAGCGACGCACTGCATTGCGGACAATTGTTCTTGCTGTGTGTGGCGAGCCGGGTTCCAGCGTCAGCCTCAGCATGCAGAGCCATGATTCTTCCTTCCTGAATCACCCCGCGTCCCGTGCCTAGCCAAGGTAGCTGCGATCTGTGGCATCCAAGTGACCGTTTTCGCTCACGCGCGCGGAAATTTTGCGAATTCGGCGCGCCGTTGCATTGCAGCAAACGGGGTTCCATTGGATCCAAACAATTTGTCAAAATTTTTTGCGAATGTCAGCGGCGAGAGCTGACGCCCGCGTCGACGAAACCGCCGATCTTGACGCAAGTATCCGTGCCATCGACCCGATAGAAACCGGCGCCATATTCCGGGCAGGCCTTCAGTGCTTCGCCGCCGTTGCTTTCGCTGTGGCGGGTTGCGGGGTTTGAATGCGGATTGGGATCGGTCAATGTCTGCGCGTGAGCGCCCGTCACGAACAGTGCCAGCAGCATTGTGGCGCCCAGGCCGTGCATGGCGTTAGAGCCAATCGTGTCGAGTTTCATGCAAGGCACATTAGCACGTGAGGTGCGGTGGCGCGCCCTACCGGAAAATTGCGTGAAGGGCCTTGCGTAGTGGTCTACGGGATCGAGACCGATCTCTCCGGGACAGCACTCAAAACTGATTTCAGTACGGTGTTGCACGGTGTTTTGACTTTCGGCGTCAACTGGCTGTTCTCGCCCGGTGGCAAGGAACCGCACGGCATGTGGGAAGGCAATTATATTGGTGGCCACGTCGGCGGCGATTGGGTCAACGAAACGACAGCTAGTTATTCGGTGCCCGTGGCACCCTAGCTCCGTTGACTTGGTCGGCTCGACCGGCGCGATGCCGGTATGGGATCAGCGAAAGCAGGCTGAAATAGAAAACGGAACCGCCCCGGTACATCCGCGGTAGCGATTCCGCTCGTAGCCCTATGAAGAGCAAGTCAAGATTATTGATCCAGACTAATTAATAAACCGTTAAGTGACCGTCCGTTCCACGGCAGGGCCTCGGACGACGCGTCTAGGACTGGATCGTGATCATCGGAGGTATTGGCGCGCCCTACGGGAATCGAACCCGTGTTACCGCCGTGAAAGGGCGGTGTCCTAGGCCGCTAGACGAAGGGCGCTAAAAGCTCAGATACGCGCGACCGTGAATGGGCGCGACATATAAAGTGGTTGCTGGCGGCAGGCAACCGCCAGAGCGGTTACTGACTAGCGGCTACCAATTCCCGGTGTTGGGCATGGAAATCCATGGTTCCTTGGGTGGCAGCGGGCTGCCCTTTTGCAACAGCTCTATGGACTGTTTGTCCGGTGACCGTACGAAGGCCATGTTGCCGTCACGCGGCGGCCGGTTGATGACGATACCGGCCTTCATCAGCCGCTCGCATAGCGCATAAATGTCGTCGACCTCGTAGGCGAGGTGGCCAAAGTAGCGGGCCTCGCCGTAGTCCTCGGTGTTCCAGTTATAGGTTAGCTCGACCAGCGGGGCCTGACGGGTCGCCGGGCCCTTGGCGACCAGTTCGTCGTCGGAAGGTGCAGCCAGGAACACCAGAGTGAATTTATTCTTCTCGTCGACCCGCCGGCGAACCTCGGTCAGGCCCAGCCCCTTGCAATAGAAGTCGAGCGCTGCGTCGAGATTGCGCACGCGCAACATAGTGTGCAGATACCGCATGATGGGGTCTCACTGTTTTCGCCGGAATAAGCTCACTGTAGGACAACGCGCCCGGGGTTAGTAAGATGATTGCGCCCGATCTCAATTCGGCGATCGCCAGCCTGAATGACCTGGTCGGCAGCGCCAAAGTCGTGGTGCCGTTTACCGGCGCCGGCATCTCGACGGAATGCGGCATCCCCGACTTCCGCTCGCCGGGCGGATTGTGGACCAAGAATAAGCCGATACCGTTTGACGAGTTCATGGCGAGCCAGGAGGCGCGCAACGAGTCCTGGCGGCGCCGTTTTGCGATGGCCGACGAGTTCGGCGGCGCCCAGCCGGGACGGGGCCATCGGGCTCTGGCGAGCCTCTACCGCGTTGGCAAAGTTCCGGCCCTTATTACCCAGAACATCGATAATCTGCATCAGGCGTCGGGGTTTTCCCCGCAGGATGTTGTCGAGTTACATGGCAATACGACCTATGCCTCCTGCCTCGACTGCGGAAAGCATTACGAACTGTCCTTGGTGCGTCAGCGGATGGACGAAGCCAACGGTTGCGCTCCGGATTGCACATGCGGCGGCTACATCAAGACCGCGACAATTTCGTTCGGTCAGGCGATGCCCGATGCCGCAATGCAACGTGCCCAGGACCTTGCACTGACTTGCGATTTGTTTCTGGCGATCGGTTCGTCGCTCTTGGTTTGGCCCGCTGCCGGCTTCCCGTTGATGGCGAAGCGCAACGGCTCTCGACTCGTCATCATCAATCGTGAGCCAACAGAGTTCGACGACATTGCCGATCTCGTCGTGCGCCAGGACATCGGCACGGTGCTCGAGCCTTTCATCGTGCATTGACGCGACTTTGTACACAGGGTGTGCGGCTTTTCATCAAGTGTTGCATTTTTGTCCTTCCCCACTCGATGCCGAGTGTTATCTTCGATTCAAGAGATTCGTGAATCGCCCACATGGGCGTCAGCACCAAGAGCGGCGGCCTCGGCGTCATGGCGTCGGACGGGATCGAACCAAAATCACTACACCCGGGACTTGGACCCGATGTCGATCTCAATGATGAGACGGCGGGGACAGTCATTGAGGTATCCGGAGTCATCAAGTGGTTTGATGTTGCCAAGGGTTATGGCTTCATCATTCCGGACAGTGGCATGGCCGATGTGCTGCTGCACGTCACTTGCCTGCGCCGTGACGGCTACCAGACGGCTTATGAAGGCGCGCGCATCGTCTGCGAAGTGCTGGCGCGGCCGAAGGGCTTGCAGGCTTTCCGCGTCATCTCCATGGATGAATCGACGGCGATCCATCCGGCACAGATGCCGCCGCCGCGGACCCATGTTACTGTGACCCCTACAAGCGGTCTCGAACGGGCACAGGTCAAATGGTTCAATCGGCTTCGTGGTTTCGGGTTTGTGACAAGGGGCGACGGAACTGCGGACATATTCGTCCACATGGAGACGTTGCGCCGCTTCGGCATGACCGAGCTGCGTCCCGGCCAGTTCGTGCTGGTTCGCTTCGGACCCGGCCCGAAGGGATTGATGGCCGCCGAGGTTCGTCCCGAAAGTGGGCCGGTCGGTCTCACCTCGCACTGAATTTTGCTTCAATTCGAATCGAAGGCATGCGTGCCGTTCTGGCGCGGTTCGCTGCGGCGCTGCTGATCGTCGCCGGCGTTCTGCTGACATGCTCACGGCCAGGCACGCGCCGCCGGACAAGGCACGCTCGAGATCGTCAGCGCTTCAGGTGTGCACGCGTTCAATGTGGAGCTCGCGACGACCGAGCAGGAGCGCGAACGCGGCCTGATGTTCCGCAAGGAGTTGCCGCAAGGGCAGGGCATGCTGTTCGATTTTTTCAACGATCAGCCGGTCTCGTTCTGGATGCACAACACCTATATTTCGCTCGACCTGATTTTCATCCGCAGCGATGGCCGCATCATGCACATCGCCGAGAGCGCCAAGCCGATGTCGGACGACCTGATTCCGTCGGGTCCTCCGGTACGGGCCGTGCTCGAAGTCATCGCCGGCACGTCGCGTGAGCTTGGCATCAAGCCGGGCGACAAGGTGATCAATCCGATTTTCGGCAATAGCCGTTGAGTGTTGGCGGCCTAGGCTACTTGGCTTGCTGGTAACCGGCGAACGATGTATCCAGAGCCGCGACCGGCGGGGTATGGCGCAGCCTGGTAGCGCGGTAGTTTTGGGTACTACAGGTCGCAGGTTCAAATCCTGCTGCCCCGACCACTAACCCTTTGAATCTGCTCAAGGCTATTCTGACAAACCGCGATTGTACCGAAGGCAACCCACGGAAGCACAATGACCGCCCGGATCTACAAACCAGCGCGCACCGCTATGCAGTCCGGTACGGCAAAGACCAAGGAATGGACGCTCGACTTTGAGCCGGAGCAGCCGCGTACGGTCGAGCCGTTGATGGGCTGGACGAGTTCGGGCGACATGAAGCAACAGGTGCGGCTGTCGTTCGACACCAGGGAAGAAGCGATCGCCTATTGCCAGCGAAACGGTATTGCCTACCAGGTGTTCGAAACCAAGCCGTCACAGCGCGCGCGAATCTCCTACTCCGACAATTTCTCATTCACGCGACGCAGTCCCTGGACGCATTAAACGTCCGTGCATTACGCCGTGGCCTGTCCGGCTGGCTTCTTGGGTGCGACGGTACGCTGCCGCAGCAACGACACGAAGCGTTCTTCCGGCATCGGCTGTCCGAGCAGAAAGCCCTGGCCGTAGTCACAACCCATCGCAACCAAAGCAAGCGCTGCCGAAGCTTTTTCAATTCCTACCGCGACGGCAATGCTGCCGAGACCATGCGCGAAGTCGATCACGGTTTTGCACAACGGTGCATTGGCCTTGTCGGAGCCGGCGTCGGTCACCAGAGCTCGATCGAGCTTGAATTCGGCAAACGGCAGCTCTTTCAGCCGTGCCAGAGAGGCATGGCCGCGGCCAAAATCGTCAACGGCGAGGCCGACCTCGAGCGGCTGTAGCTGCTTTGCAATTTCCGCCGCCTGATCCGGTGCGGCAATAATCTGGTCTTCGGGAATATCGATCGTAAGGCCCGGCCATCTTTCGAATTTTGGCCGATAGCTTTTGACGATATCGGCAATCGGTACCTTCGCCAGCACATTGAGAGGGATGTTTACGGAGAGGCGTAGGTTCACGCCAAGTTTGGCGAAATTGATGCTGGCAGACAGTGCCTGAGCCAAGGCTAATTCGGACAAGGCGGCGATACTGGCATCACGGGCGCCCGGTATGAACGCGCTCGGCATCAGGACGCCGCTGGTTGGATGGCGCACCCGCGCGAAAGCCTCAACTCCTACCAGCTGCTTTTTGCGCAGATCGATTTTCGGCTGATACCAAAACTCGAACCATTTCTTCTCAAGCGCCTCATCTATATCGACGCGGCCGGCGAGTGCGCGCGGCTCGCCAAGTTTGAGGTCCTGAAGGATCTTCAAGATTGCGTTGGTCTCGAACGGCTTCTTCAGTACCGTCAGCATCTGTAAACGGTTCTGGTCGCCGATGCTTTTGACATGGGCGAGCACTGCCGAACCGCGGTTGCTCATAAGCTGCACGTGACCGCGGTAGCCGATCCGGCTGAGCGCCAGTACACATTCGATCGCGTCCGCCGATTCAAGCGGAATGTTCAGGAAGACGATATCCGGCGCGCGCTGGCTGACCGCCGTGCTGACGGCCCGGCCGTCCGGAAACTCCTGTGAGTCGAGACCGGCGCCATGAAGGATCAGCGACAAAAAGTGCCGCGTGCTGCGGTCTGCGTCGACCACATAACAAAGCGGCAGTCCGGCAGGAGAATCCGCTTGAGGCGGCGTAGCCGCTGATTTGTCCGCTAGTTGCGCCGGAGCCGCGCTCATTGCCAATTCCAGGCGCCAACGAGGAGATTGCGCAAAACATTGGTGGAAATTTGTTAACTGCTGGTTTCAGTGACGGTAGCGCGTGCTGCCAGAACCTGCGAACAGGCCATAACAAGTCGTGAGTTCACGGCGTTTGCGCATGTCACCCCTAAATTCCGCGCGGTATCTCCCCACTGTGACAGGCCGACCATTATGCTAGTTTGCCGGCCAACTGCTTCGCCGCCGACCGCGCGGTCGATAGTCTCAACGGGAGAGGAATGATGTCCAGGAAGAACTCCAGCCCTAAACTCGACCGCCGAAAGTTTCTCACCGCTGCCGCTGTTGCGGGCGCGACCGGGGCTATAGCGCCCGCCAACGCAGCCACGCAGCCTATGCTGGATTCGCCGCCGCGGACGCCCTCGGCCTTGCCGCCGAACGCCTATGTCGCCGCCAATGAAGCCGGCAACCCGCCGATGCCGCAGGGCGAAAGCGGCCGGCCCGGTTCGGATTTTATGGTCGATGTCATCAAGTCGCTCGACATCAAGTACCTGCCGGCCAACCCGGCTTCGAGCTATCGCGGGATCCACGAGTCGCTGATCAACTACGGCAAGAACACGATGCCGGAGTTCCTCACCTGTATGCATGAGGAATCCGCGGTTGGCATGTGCCACGGCTATTTCAAGGCAACCGGCAAGCCGCTGATGACCCTGGTTCACGGGGTTGTCGGTCTGCAGCACGCGACCATGGCGGTTTACAACGCCTGGTGCGACCGCGTGCCGGTGTTGGTGCTTGGTGGCAATGACCTCGACGCGGCACACCGGGCGCCCGGTGTGCCGACTTTCCACTCAGGTCAAGACATTAACGTGATCGTCCGTGATTATACGAAGTGGGACGACAATCCGGTTTCGGCACAGGCTTTCGCGCAGTCGTTCGTGCGCATGTACAAGATCGCGACGACGCCTCCGTATGGCCCGGTGATGATGTCGCTCGACGGCGGACTGCAAACCGAGCCGGTCCGCGACTACGGCCAGCCGCTGTACATCCCGAAATTCTTCGCCGCGTCACCGCCGTCGGGTGACATGGCAGCGGTAAGGGAAGCTGCGCGTCTCCTCGCCAGCGCCGAGCGTCCGGTGATTGTTGTCGATCGCGCGGCGCGCACACAGGAGGGTGTCAGGCTTCTCGTCGAGCTTGCCGAGCTGTTGCAGGCGCCGGTGGTCGATCAGGGCAACCGGATGAATTTCCCGAATACCCATCCGCTCAGCCGGCCAGCGACCGTGATCAACCAGGCCGATGTCATTATTGGCATGGAGCTTTCCGACTTCTGGGCGACAGTGAACGGCTTCGTCGACAACGACGCCGAAGGCGTCGGCAAGAACGTCAGCAAGATCAAGCCCGGCACCAAGCTGATCAGCATTAGTTCGGTCGATACGCTGACCAAATCAAACTATCAGGACTTCCAGCGCTTCCAGAGCATCGACATTTCGATGCCGGGCGATGCTGAAGCAACACTGCCTTCGCTGATCGACGCCTTAAAGTCGGCGATCCCCAATGATCGCAAAGACGCGATGACCAAGCGTGGCGACGGCATCAAACAGGCGCATGCAAAAGGTCTCGAAAACACCAAGCAGGCTGCGGCGATCGCCTGGGACGCGCAGCCGATCAGTACTGCGCGCCTCCTGATGGAGACCTACGCGCAGGTCAAAGACTTCGATTGGTCGCTGGTTTCCACCGCGGGCAATACCAGCAATTGGGCCAACCGGTTATGGCCGATGGAGAAGCATTACCAGTGGCTCGGTGCATCCGGCGGCTACGGCGTCGGCTACGGCGCGCCCGGCTCGATCGGCGCGGCTCTCGGCAACCGCGATCTCGGCCGCTTCTCGGTCTCGATTCAGTCCGACGGCGATTTGATGTACGCGCCCGGCGTGCTCTGGACGGCGGCACGGCACAAGATTCCGTTGCTGGCGGTAATGCACAACAACCGCGGTTACCATCAGGAAGTCATGCACATTCAGCGCATGTCCAACTTCCGCAATCGCGTCGCCAATATCGGCAACGATATCGCGCCGATCGGCACCAGCATCATGAATCCCGACATCGCCTATCACGACCTGGCGAAGTCGATGGGGTGGTGGGCGAAGGGTCCGGTCACCGATCCCGCCGATCTTGGCCCCGCGATCAAGGAAGCTGTCGCCGCGGTCAAAGACGGCCAGCCGGCGCTCGTCAACGTCGTCACGCAGCCCCGCTAGGAGAATGTTACATGCACTTTGTACGTCTGTTCGTGGCGTCGTTGCTTGTCGCCGTTGCCGTAAGCGTTGCCGGTCAGGGCGTCGCGCTTGCCGATGGCGACGCTGCGAAGGGCAAGGCTGCCTTTCTCAAAAACGGCTGCTGGCAGTGTCACGACTATAACGGCCAGGGTTCGGTTGCGACTTCAAACGGCAAGGTCATCGCGCGGACGGAATTGCCGCTCGATGCCTTTATCTCGTTCGTGCACACGACAAACGGCGCGATGCCGCCGTTCCGCACGCAGGTCCTCTCCGATGCCGACCTGACGGATATCTATGCCTATCTGCAATCGCTGCCGGCGCCGAAAGCCGTGAGCGATATTCCGCTTCTCAATAGCGGTACGCGCTCGCAATAGCGCGCCGACGTCGGGCAGGGGAAGGCGATGAGCGGCAAAGGTCAGATGCGGCTCGGCGCCTTCTTCAATCCGACCGGGCATCACGTGGCGTCCTGGCGGCATCCGCGCGCGCAGGCGGATGCCGGCATCAATTTCCAGCACTATCTCGAAATCACCCGCACTGCCGAGCGCGGCAAGTTCGACATGGTGTTCCTCGCCGACAATCTCGGCGTGCGGCAGGCGCATATGGAAGCGTTGAGCCGCTCGGCGCAATACATCGCCAATTTCGAGCCGATCACGCTGCTGTCGGCGCTCGCCACCCACACCAGCCATATCGGTCTCGTTGCGACCGCTTCGACGAGTTACAACGAGCCGTTCCATGTCGCGCGAAAATTCGCTTCGCTCGATCATCTGAGCGACGGCCGGGCCGGCTGGAATCTGGTGACGTCCGGGCAGGAAAACGAAGCCCGCAATTTCAGCCGCGAAAAGCATTACGAACATGGCGAACGTTACGAGCGCGCCCGCGAGTTTGCCCGTGTGGTGCTCGGGCTTATGGGATACCTGGGACGACGACGCCTTCGTCCGCGACAAGGACACCGGCCAGTTCTTCCATTCCGACAAGCTGCACGATCTCAATCACCGGGGGGAGCATTTCTCGGTGCTGGGCGCGCTGAATATCCCGCGCAGCCCGCAGGGGCATCCGGTGATCGTGCAGGCCGGCGGCTCCGACGACATGATCGGCGTCGCCGCGGAGTTCGCCGAAGTGATCTTTTGCGCGCCGCTGACCCTCGAGGCGGCGCAGAAATTCTACACGACGCTGAAGGGTCGGCTTGCCGGCCTACGGCCGCTCGCCGGATGAAATGAAAATCATGCCCGGCCTGAGCTGCGTCATCGGACGCACCGACGCGGAGGCGGAGGAGAATTACGAGCGGCTCAATTCGCTCATTCATCCGATCGTCGCCCGGGAAATCCTGTCGATGGTGCTCGGCAATGTCGATCTGTCGCCATATCCCTTCGACGGACCGCTGCCGGAAAACTCTGCCGCGCTCGAACGCGAGTTTGCAGATTTTCGAGCAGGTCACGACGATGGCGCGGCGCGAAAATCTGACGATCCGGCAGGTCGCGACGCGGGTGGCCGGCGCGCGCGCCAAGGCGGTCGTGCGCGGCTCGCCGCAGACCATCGCCGATTATATGGAAGAATGGTTCCGCAACGACGGCTGCGACGGCTTCAACATCATGCCGCCGTTTCTGCCCGGCGGGCTCGACGATTTTGTCGAGCTGGTCATTCCGGAATTGCAGCGGCGCGGACTGTTCCGCACTGAATACGAGGGTAAGACGCTGCGCGAAAACCTCGGCCTCAGGCGGCCCGTAAGCCGTTACGCCAAACCGGCAGGAGAGTGCGCCCGCGCCGCGGGCGGCGTCAGGAGGATAACGGTGATCAGCGTCAAACGTCTCGGCCATGCCACGCTGACCTCGCCCGATATCGAGCGGCAGATCGCCTATTACACCGACGTGATCGGATTGACGCTGGTCGAGCGCGGCAAGGACCGCGCCTATCTCGCCTCCAGGCTTGGGCTGGAAGCCGTGGCGCTGGAGCCCGGCGGAATCAATGCACTCTCGGCGCTGTCTTTGCAGGTCGCGCCGGGGACCGATCTCAAGGATGTCGAGCGCGGGCTGACGCAGGACGGCGTCAAATGCCAGCGCGCCAACGGGATTTCTCCGGGTGTCGCCGAGGCGGTGGTGTTCACCGACCCGAAGGGCACCCGGATCGAGATTTTTTCCGACTATGCCTTCGCCAAGGACGATGGCGGCACGGCGGGCATTGCGCCGCTGAAGCTCGGGCATGTGGCCTATCGGGTCGACAACGTGCAGAAGATCGTGAAGTTCTATTGCGACGTGCTGGGCTTTCGCGTTTCGGACTGGCGCGCCGACGATTTCGCGTTCCTGCGCTGTAACAGCGACCACCATACGGTGAATTTCGTCTACGACGCCGAGCCGCAGCTTCATCACATCGCCTTCGAGGTCAAGGACTGGGCGGAGATCCAGCGGGCGGCTGAGACGCTTGCCAGGCACGACATCCATCTGGTGTGGGGGCCGGGACGTCACATCATCGGCCACAATATCGCGATCTATCATCGCAACGCCGACAAGGTCCGCGTCGAGTTCTTCTGCGAGATGGATCTGATGAAGGACGAGTCGCTCGGCTATTTCGATCCGCGGCCCTGGCACCAGGACCGGCCGCAATATCCGAAAAGTGTGGGGACCGGATACGCTGCGGAATTATTGGGGCTACGGCTCGGAGCGCGTCATTCGCGGCTATCAGACGGTCGAGTAGACACGATCTCGTGAGCTTGGAGCGAGGCCGCGCCGTGCCAATTGTGATTGGTACGTGTGACGCTATCTATCTTACAAGTTCTGCACAAATAGACGCGGAGGAGACCAATGGCTTTCAGCAAATGGACGGGTATCGGCGCGGCGCTGGCAATTCCACTCGTCGGACTTGGAAGCGGATTGGCGCGGGCTGCGGAACCGGCCGTGGTCATTCCCCTCCGGCCGTAGACGAGAACGGCACGCTCCGGCGACGCTTGAGACGGTCGTGCTGGCGGGCGGCTGCTTCTGGGGCGTTCAGGGCGTGTTTGAGCACACCAAGGGCGTTACCCAGGCGATGTCCGGTTATTCCGGGGGGCAAGAAGGAGACGGCGCATTACCAGATGGTCGGTACGGAAACGACAGGTCACGCCGAGTCGGTGCAGGTGACCTACGATCCGAGGCAGATTTCATACGGCAAGATTTTGCAGATCTATTTTTCGGTCGCCCACAATCCGACCGAGCTGAACTATCAGGGACCTGACAGCGGCCCGTCATACCGGTCCGCCATCTTCTTCGCCGATGACGAGCAGAAGCGGGTTGCCGAGGCCTATATCGCGCAGCTCGATCAGGCCGCACGTCTTCAAGGCACCGATCGTCACCAAGCTGGAGCCGCTGAACGGCTTCTACGCCGGCCGAGGACTATCACCAGGACTTCCTGGTGCTGCACCCGAACTATCCGTACATCGTGATCAACGATCTGCCGAAGGTCGACAACCTCAAGCGCCTGTTCGCGGCCGAATATCGCGACACGCCGGTCACGGTGACGGCGTCAAACAAGCCCAGCCAATAGGCGCTGCCCGGAGCCGGTGCGCCGGTTCCGAAATTCCCATTCGCCCCCACGACTTAAGGTCTATAGCCACTGACGGTCCCTTGCAGTATCGTTCGCGACAGAGACGTGACGCCAAGACGTCAGCTCTGAAAACGTGAGGAAACGCAAAGGGGAGGCTAGCCAAATGGCTATGGCAACGACGGCGGGGACACTGTCCGATAGCGAACACAGCGCACAGCTTCGCAAAGCTGTCATCGCGTCGACAGTCGGCACGGCGATCGAATGGTACGACTTTTTTCTTTACGGCACCGCGGCCGGACTGGTGTTCGGCAAGCTCTACTTTCCGAACCAGGACCCGCTGTCGGCGACGCTTCTCGCTTTCGGAACCTATTTCATCGGCTTTGTCGGCACGGCCAATAGGCGCGGCGATTTTCGGCCATTACGGCGATCGCATTGGCCGCAAGGCGACGCTGATCGCCACGCTGTTGTGCATGGGTCTTGCGACCTTCGCCATCGCCTTTGTACCGACCTACGCGGACATCGGCATCTGGGGCGCGATTATGCTGACCGTCCTGCGGACGATCCAAGGCATTGGCGTCGGCGGCGAGTGGGGCGGTTCGGTGCTGCTGGCGATGGAATGGTCGCGCACGCAGAACCAACGCGGGCTCGTGGCGGCCTGGCCGCAATTCGGCGTGCCCTGCGGGCTTGCTGCTGTCGAACTTTCGCAGTTCCTTGCTTTCAGCTGCCTGGGCCGGCGACTGACTTCCTGACTTGGGGCTGGCGCGTACCGTTCGCGCTCTCGATTATCCTGGTCGGCGTTGGCCTGTGGATCCGGCTCGGCATTCTCGAGACGCCGGTATTCCAGAAACTCCTCGACGAAGACAAGGTCGAGAAGGCTCCGATTCTCGAAGTCATCAAAAAGCAGCCGAAGGAAATCATCCTGTCGGCACTGCTGCGGATGTCGGAACAGGCGCCGTTCTACGTCTTCACCGCATTCGTCTTCGCCTATGCGGTCGGCACGCTGAAGATGGATCGAAACTTCATCCTTCAGTGCGGTGATGGCGGCGGCCTGCGTGTCGTTCTTCACCATCCCGCTCTCCGGTCACATCTCCGATAAGATCGGGCGCAAGAAGATGTACCTGATCGGCGTCGTCGCCATGGGCCTGTTCGGCTTCCTGTACTTCGGCATGGTGGATACGGCGATCCCGGTGCTGGTCTTCATCGCCATCGTGCTGTCGCTCATTCCGCACGACATGCAGTACGGACCGCAGGCGGCGCTGATCGCGGAGTCGTTTACGCCGCGCCTGCGCTATAGCGGCGCCTCGCTCGGCTATCAGCTCGCGTCGATCATCGCCGGCGGTCCGGCGCCGCTCATCGCGACCTGCGCTGTTTGCCACCTATCACATCCGGCTATGCAATCGCGATCTACATCGCGGCGTGTGCCGGTGATCAGCCTGATTTCGGCCGCGATGATGCCGGACTACACCGGCAAGGACATTTCGGCGGAATACGACGCGAAGTAAGCCGAAAACCTTAAAAAGCATAGCGCCGGGGCGTTGCTGCCCCGGCGTTTTTATTTTGCGATATCCAGTAAGAAGCTAAAGCACCGCGCCGCTTTGCGGATCGATCAGGTGCATATGATCCATGTTGGCGCAGAGCTTCATCGGCTCGCCCGGTCCGGTGGCGCTGCCCGGATCGACGCGGCCGCAGACCTCTTGGCCGTCGATGGTGAAATACACCATCGTTTCCATGCCCATCGGCTCGACGACATCGAGCTTCGCGGCGAACTGACCCTGCTGATCGTCCCGCCGCCGTCTCGGTGATGTGTTCCGGCCGCAGTCCGAACAGCAATTCCTTGCCGATCGCGGACTTGCAGGGGCCGGATTTCGATTCCGGAATCGGCAAGCTCACGTTATCGGACAGCCGCACGCGCATACCGACGCCGTTCTGCTCGACGCGGCAGCGCAGGAAGTTCATGGCCGGTGAGCCGATAAAGCCGGCGACGAATTTTGTTTTCGGATGATGGTAGAGTTCCTGCGGCGATGCGATCTGCTCGATCACGCCGTTGTTCATGACCACGACGCGGTCGGCGAGCGTCATCGCCTCGACCTGGTCGTGGGTGACGTAGATCGTCGTCGTCTTGACCATCTGGTGCACGCGCTTGATCTCGGTGCGCATCTGCACGCGCAGCTTGGCGTCAAGGTTCGACAGCGGCTCGTCGAACAGGAACACCTTCGGATTGCGCACGATGGCGCGGCCCATGGCGACGCGCTGGCGCTGGCCGCCGGAAAGGGCCTTGGGCTTGCGGTCGAGCAGCTCGGTGATGTCGAGGATGCGCGCGGCGTGATCCACGCGCTTTTTGATTTCCTCCTTGGGAAATTTACGCAGCCGAAGCCCGAACGACATGTTCTCGAACACCGACATGTGCGGATAGAGCGCATAGTTCTGAAACACCATCGCGATGTCGCGGTCTTTCGGCGGCAGGTCGTTGACGACATGCGCCGTCGATATAGATGTCGCCGCCGCTGATCTCCTCGAGGCCGGCGATCATCCGCAGCGTCGTCGATTTGCCGCAGCCGGACGGGCCGACCAGCACGACGAATTCATTGTCGGGAATATCGAGGCTGATATTGCGGACGACTTCCATGTCGTCGTACCGCTTGACCACATTACGCAACGCGACGTCCGCCATGCTTGAATCCTTTATCAGCCCTTCGTTGCGCCCGCGGTCAGGCCCGCGATGTAGTAGTCCATCAGGAACGCGTAGATCACGAGGGGAGGCGCGGCCGCCATCAGCGCGCCGGCCATCAGCATTCCCCATTTGTAAACGTCGCCGCGGATTAGGCTCGTCACGGTGCCGACCGTGAGCACCTGCTGGTCCGCGGAATAAAGGAACGCCATCGGATAGACGAATGCCGCCCACGATACGGTGAAGGCGAAGATCATCGCGGCGATGATGCCGGGCAGCGCCACCGGGATGAAAATCTTGGTCAGCATCTGCATGTGGCCCGCGCCGTCGATCAGCGCCGCCTCGTCAAGCTCCTTCGGGATGGACTGGAAGTAGCCGATCATGATCCAGGTGCAGAACGGCACCGTCAACGTCGGATAGACCAGGATCATCCCCCAGTAGGAGTTGAGTAGCCCGACCGCTTTGACGATCTGGAACAGTGGGATGAACAGCAGCGTGTCGGGGACGAGGTAGGTCAGGAAAATGCCAGTCGCCAGGATGCTCGATCCCCAGAATTTCATGCGGCCGAGCGAGAAGGCCGCGAGCACGCTCACGACCATGGTGATTGCGACGACGCTGACGGTTACGATGACGGTGTTCTTGAAGAAGGTCAGGAAGTCGGTTTGCGTCAGCAAAA
This sequence comes from uncultured Alphaproteobacteria bacterium, assembly GCA_963739945.1. GTDB lineage: Bacteria > Pseudomonadota > Alphaproteobacteria > Rhizobiales > Xanthobacteraceae > BOG-931. Next base: position 628,322 of record CAVUCN010000002.1, read on the forward strand.
TCCTGAACTGATCGAGCGTGACGCCGTCGGCAATGATCCACGGATTGGTCGCCATGTGCGCCACTTCGGCGTCGCTCTTGAGTGCGGTGACGACCATGTAGTAGGGCGGGATCAGGAAGAAGATCGCGAAGATGACCAGGAATACGTAAGAGGTTATCAGCGCCCAGCGCCGGTTGCGGCTAAGGCTGCCGCGCGGGTTGACGCTTCGTCCGGTCGGCGCGGTGACTGCGGCCGTACTCATCCGATCTCCCTGCCGCGCTTGCGAACGCCGCGCAGGATCAGGACCGCAGCGATACCAAGGATCGGTAACATGAACAGCGAAGTTGCGGCGCCAAGCGGCAGGTCGCCGGAGCGGATGCCGAGCATGAACGAGTAGGTGGCGAACACATGCGTCATGTTGCGCGGGCCGCCCGCCGTCATGATCTGTACGATGTCGAAATTGGCGAATGTGACGATCAGCGAGAACAGCACGGTGATGGCGATGATGTTGCGCATCATCGGCAGCGTGATGTGTACGAATTTTTGCCAGGCACTGGCGCCGTCGATAGAGGCAGCTTCGTAGAGTTGCTCCGGCACCGATTTGAGCGCCGCCAGATACATGATCAGGAAGAACGGCGCGCCGTACCAGACGTTGACCAGGATGACGGAGAACCGGGCCCAATAGGGGTTGCTCAGCCATGGCACCTGATCGTAACCGAGGCTTTCGAGAACATAGTTCAAGGCGGAGTGGGTCGGATCGAAAAGCCACCACCAGCCGAGCGACGACAGCGCCAGCGGGATAACCCACGGCACGAGGAGCATCCCGCGCCATTTGCGCTGGCCCTTGGCCGGCAAGTTGTTGATGAGATGCGCGGTGATCAGTCCGATCAACGCCTTGAAGAACACCGCGCTGAGCGCGAAAATCGCGGTCTGCTCCACCACCATTCGAAACACGTCGCGCGACAGCAGAAATCTGAAATTGTCGAGCCCGATGAAGCGCGTCTGCGCCTTGTTCAGCATCGACAGATAGATCGAATAGAACGCCGGATAGATGACGAGGCAGGTGATGATGAGGATCAACGGCAGACACATCAGGAAGGCGATGGTCGAGCGCCGGCGCAAGAACAGCCGCAGATTCTGGCTCGTGGATGAGCGCGCGCCGGCGCCTTGCAGCGCGGGAGACCATGTCTGGACCGTGTCTGCCATTTCACGCCACTGATCCTTTCGGATCAGCCTCCCATCGCGTCAGGCACATGCCGGCCCCCCAAGGCCAGCATGTGCAATGTCGGCAAATAATAGTGAGCTAAGCGCGCAAGGTGCCTTCGAGTTCGTTCTCGGCCCATTTGATCACGTCGTCGATCTTCTCGTTGCCTTGCGTGACTTTGGCGACCATGACGGTATTGATCGCTTGGTTGTAGATCTGGGCGCCGACTTCGGATCGCGCCGGCGAGCCCGCGATTGACGTCAGCTCGTCGCCGCGCGGCGGGTAGCCGTAGACGGTGCCGACTGGCGGCTCGACGGTCTGCCACGTCGGCAGAGTCGTACATGGTCTTGAACGACGGCAGATCGTAGCCGAACGAAGCCTGCACCAGTTGGGCGGCTGACTTCCTTCTGCGAGATGTAGAGCAGTAGGTCTTTGGCCGCAGACTTGTTCTTGGAGAAGCTCCACAATCCGTAGAACTGCGGTAGCTGGCCGACGAAACGACCCTTCGGGCCTTTCGGCATCGGATGCGTCCAGCAGTCCGCGGCGACGCTTGGGTTGTCACGCTTGGCCACTGCCCAGGCGCTTGGCGGGTTCATGATGTTCGAACCCTTGCCCGAAATCAGCCAGCGATTATTGCCGGCGTCGTCCCAAGCGTAAACTTCCGGCGGGTTCACCGCCATCAGCTTCTTCAGGTACTCCAGCGCAGCACGCGTCTCGTCGGAGTTGACCTTGATGTTGTCCTTGGCGTCGACCAGCACCACACCGAACGAGTTGTAGAGCGCGCCCACCCAGTCGACCGCGTCGCTGGTCTGACCCATCGGCAAGCCGACCGGGAATCCGGCAGCGTGGAGTTTTTGGGCTGCGGTCAGATAGGTGTCCCAGGTCCAGGTGTCGGTCTTTGCCTTGTCCCATTTCGACTCGTCTGCCGGGAACAGATCGGTGACGTCGATACCGGCATGCTGTTTGAACAGGCTGATGCGCGAGCAGCACGGCTTCACCTGACTGCCGACTGTGGTCGGAATACCGCGCCACGTGCCTTTGATCTTGGCAAGATATTCGGCAACCGGGCTGATCGTGCCGTATTTCGACGTCAGCTGACTGACGATGTCGTCCATCGGCTCTAGCACATTCTGATGAATGCGGATGTTCCAGTCGCGATGAGACATGATGTCGTGACCGGTGCCGGCTTGCGCTTCGGCGGCCGCGGTCAGTTTGTCTTTCTCACCCTGGGAGGTGATGTAGTCGATCTTTACTTCGCAATTGTTCTTTGTGCCCCACTCGTTGCAAAGCTTGGTCAGCGTGTTGTTGGCGCCGGGAACCCAGTGGTCCCATACGCCGAGCGATAGCGAACCAGCGGCGTAGCTATCCTTGACATACGGTGCAGCGATAGCCGCGACCGAACCAAGCGCGGCGGATTTCAAAAGATTGCGGCGAGACGGGCGAGTTTTCAGAACAGATTCCATCGTTTCCTCCGTTGGGGCCGCCAATGGTTGTTCTATTTTTTGCTGGCGCGTAGGAAAACATACTCTGATCGCGGTAAGGCGGCTAGTAGACCTTTTGTGCAATAGGCCGGTTCTTTTGCGGCTTTTTGCCCACTTTGCTCGGAACAAATGGGCAGACGTGAGAACGCCGATCGCGTCGATGAAAATGCCGACCGCTGTTGACACGGCCGGTTTGGAGATCCGAGTTTAACGCCTTGATCCAGCTTGGATTAGCTAGTTGCGTGGCCGGTCATCGATCAAAGCCGGCACGATCAGCGAGCGGACGACAAATGAGGATGCCGCCGGCGTCAGATGGCCGTAATCCCAAACCGTCATGTCCTTTTCGAGATCGGGCCCTATCGCGGTCAGGCACCCGTTGCGTCGCACAACAAGTCCTTCAGTGAGAGATATGTCACCCCTGGAGGATATTCGAGCGCTTTCATTTTAGCGTCCATGCGCAGCGAATCCTGATTGATTCCCTCGAAGGTTCGTTGTGGGATTGCCAGGATATTGCGTACGAAGTTGTGGGCGAGAACTTCCGGCAACGATGGGTCCCATGTCGGAATCTCCCCGATGACAATGATTTTTTTGACTCCGCTGTTTTGGATATCCGTCAGTTTGGCGAGGAGAGCGGCGAAATAATTGCCTCTCCCAATGAAATACGGCGGTTGCGATGCCGTAAGCCAGAATGAGTCAAAGATAACGACGTCCGGTTTCAGTTCGGAGATCGTGCGTGCAACCAGCTTATTGATGTCGTCACACGCATAGACATCGTCGTTGTTGTTAGTGGGCTCGCAAAATCCTGTGCTTACCTGAAGAAAATTTACTTTGCTCTCGCTTCAGCAAGGGACGAAGGCCTAAAGCCAGCGAGGCGGAGTGAGAATCGCCGATCAGGAAAACCGTCTTAGCGCCGGGATAATTGATTGCGAGACAGTCATTGCGCAGGAATAAGGCAGCGGTATCGCTTGATGATATTTGAAGCAGGGTCGTTCGCCGTACAATTCGTCTAGAGTCCTTCATCTGCGAGACTTTGGTCAACAACGAGAGGGTTTCGCGCTGATAAGGCGAGAGATTGACAGGTGACCACTGCGTCTTGAGTGCAACTTCTGACAGCGCGCCAACCACGCCGATCACAACAGAAGAGCTCCGGCATAAATCGGTGCACGCCGTTTTCCGAACCTGAAGGGAACCTCGATGTAGCGAAATGTCAGCCAGCTCACGGCAAAGACACAAGCAAGCGTGCCGCCTTTGCAAGCGGCCGCTCGAATGAGACGGGGGAAAAGCTCGCGGAATACCTGTCGAACAAAAGAAGGGCTGGCCAGTGCCAGAGGTAGAGCGGATAGCTGATCAATCCAATCCACACCGTTGGCCTCGCCGCGAGGACATGCCGATTACCGACGGCTTCTTCTCCCGCCGAAATTGCAAGCAACGTACCCATGGTTGGCAACAGCGCGGCCCAGCCGGGAAATGCGGTCGTGGTGTTGATTGCGAACAAGCCTACAAAGATCAGTGTCAGGCCGAGTGCTGACCGCGCATCTCCGCTCATTGGAATGCGTGCGTGGAGAGACGCGGCTGGGCAGGCCAGCATGGCGCCGAGCATCAATTCCCATGCGCGTGACAGAGTGGAGTAAAAGGCGAGCGTCGGATCGCTGTGAACCGTCGCAATATTCGTGGCGAAGGATATTGTCGCGATTGCAACAACAACAGGAAGATACCGCAGCTTCAGGGCGTGAACTCCGTACAAAAGCAGCGGCCAAACAACGTAGAATTGCTCTTCTATGGCGAGAGACCAGAGATGTAGCAGTGGCTGGACGGTTGCGGTCTGGGAAAAATAGTTTCCGGCTCGCAGCATTGCGAAATTGGTGACGAAGCCGGCGCCCATGATGACGCTTCGATACAACTCCGAAAAAGGTGAAGTCGCTCCGACGCGAAACGCTTCATCCTCTCCAAAAACTGAAAGGCCTGCTGCAAGGGTAAATAGAAGAACAGCCAACAGTGCCGGAAAGATTCGTCTGATGCGGCGCTGATAGAAATCCAGATAGCTGAACTCGCTAGCATCGAGCTTTGTGACAATGTTTCCGGTTATCAGGTAACCGGAAATGACAAAGAAAATATCGACACCGGTGAAACCGCCCGGTACCGGTCCGATATGAAAATGGTAGGCAATCACCGCGAGAACGGCGATGGCTCGAAGGCCGTCTATATCAGGGCGATACCCGGAACGGAGATGATCGCTGAGTGACGTCCAGCTCGATTTTTCAGAGGCGCGCGTATCGGCGCCGTTCTCGACGACTGACGACATTCCGAAGCGATTCACCAGCTTTGTGGCACAAACATTGGCGCAGACCTGTGATTATAGGCCGAGCGCGTGTGGCAGCCAAAGCGAAATCACCGGGAAGTATGTGACCAGAAGCAGCACCACGAGCATGACGCCGTAGAACGGCCAGATCTTGCGCATGACCTCTTCGATTGTTGTCTTGCCGACTGCGCAGCCGACAAAAAGGATCGCGCCGACCGGTGGATGACACAGGCCGATGCCGAGATTGAGCATCATGATAATGCCGAAGTGCACCGGATTGACGCCGAAATTCATCATCACCGGCAGCAGGATCGGTGTGCAGATCAGAATCGACGGCGCCATGTCGAGCAGGCAGCCGAGCACCAGCAGCATCACATTGACCAGCAGCAGAATGACGTATTTGTCGCTTGAGATCGTCAGGAAGAACGCCGTGATCTTCGCCGGCATTTGCGTCAGCGCCATCACATAGCCGACGCTCGATGCGCATGCGATCAGGGTGAGCACCATCGCCACGGTGCGCAGCGTGCGGTGGACCAGTGCCGGAAGGTCGCGCCAGCGGTAGTCGCGATAGATGAACATCGTCACCAGAAACGCCCACACGCAGGCCACGGCGCCGGCTTCGATCGCGGTGAACACACCGCCGAGGATGCCGCCGAGAATGATGGCGAGCGTGATCAGACCCCACAGCGCGTCGAGTGTGATCTTGCCGGCTTCGCGAAGTGGCACGCTCTGGCCTCGCGGGTGACCGTCGCGATAGGCGATGACGAGGCAAAGTACGACCAGTGAGAAGCCGAGCAAAAGGCCTGGCACAACGCCGGCCATGAACAAACTGATGATGGAAATCGTTCCGCCGGTGGCGAGCGAATAGATCACCGCGTTATGACTGGGGGGCACAAGCAACGCCTGCACTGAGGCCGTGATCGTGACGTTGGTGGCAAAGACACGGGGGTAACCCGCCTTTTCCATTTGCGGGATCATGACCGAGCCGATGGCGGAGGTGTCGGCGACGGCCGAGCCGGAAATGCCGCTGAGAAAGGTCGTGGCCATGACGTTGACCACGGACAGGCCACCGCGTACGCGCGTAAAGCCCACAAGCACATCGGCGAAGGCCACAAGACGGCGCGCCATTCCGCCTTCAGCCATGATGGCGCCAGCCAGCACAAAGAACGGGATGGTCAGCATCGCCACCTTGCTGACGCCATCGGATATCTTCAGCATCACCGCCTCAAGCGGGATGCCGATCCACAGCGCACCGGCGATCGCCGCCAGCGCTAGCGAATAGGCGATCGGCACGCCGATAAAGAAGCAGAAGAACATCGTGATCAGGAGAACGGCGACGTCCATGGGTCGGTAGGCCGGTTCAGTGAAGATGTTGGCTTGCAGCGTCCGGATCGGGCGGCATGCCAAGCGCAAGCCGCTCGATGACGAACAGCAGAAGGATCGCGCCGCCGACCGGGATCGGCAGATAGGTCACGCCGACCGACAGAAACGGGAAATCGGCGATCGAGTTGTACCAGGTCGCGGCGACCAGCCTTTCGCCGTAGACGACCATGAATAGCGCCATCGTTGCGACCAGAAGCTCGGCCAGAAGTTCTGCGAACATGCGAAGCGGGGAGGAAATTTCAGTACGAAAAACGAGACGTTCATGTGCAGCCGGCGCCGATAGCACGCTGCCGCGCCGATGAAGGTCACGACAATAGTTAGCAGGACCGCGGCCGGCTCCGGCCAGGACGCGGCGCTGTTGAGCACATAGCGGGTGAACACCGCCCAGGGGATCACGGCCGAAATCAGAACCAGCGCTGCGCCAGCAACGGCGATGCAAGCTAAATAGAGCGCGTCCATCAGCGTGCGATAGAGATGCGCCATCGTTGATTCCGGGGCGGGAAGGGCGGGCTGCCGGTTACGAAACGTCCTGGATGCGTTTGATCATGGCAGCGTATTTCGGCCCGTACTTGTCCCAAACCGGTTTCACCGCATCCTGGAACGGCTTCTTGTCGGCAATTTCAATAATCTCGTTGCCGGCAGCCTTGGCCTTTTCCATCGCCGAAGTTTCATATTTGGTCCAAAGCTCGCGCTCTTCGAGCTGCGCCTCGCGGCCAAGTTTTTTCAAAAGTGCCTGATCGTCTTTGCTCAAGCCGTCCCAGGTCTTGCGCGAGAACACCAGGACTTCCGGTACGATGAGGTGTTGGGTCAGGGTGTAGTACTTCGCGACCGTGTAGTGATTGTCGAACACGTAGCTCGGCGGATTATTTTCGGCGCCGTCGACCACGCCGGTTTGCAGCGCGCTGAATACCTGATCGTAGCCCATGGCGACGCCATTGCCGCCAAGCGCATTCATCATATCGACAAACATCGGATTGCCGATCACCCGGATCTTCAGGCCCTTGAGATCGGCAATGGTGCGAACCGGCTTTTTGATCGTGTAGACGCTGCGGGCGCCGGCATCCATCCAGCTCAGGGCGACAAGGCCCGCTTTGTCGTTGTCGGTGACTTTATCGAGCAGTTCCGTTCCAATATCGCCATCGACGATTTTCTGCATGTGGCCGGTGTTGCGAAACAGGAACGGCAGGTTGAACACGTTGAGGTCGTCGATCACCGGTCCGAGCGTGCCGACTGAGACGCGCGCGAACTGGATCGCACCAACCTGCGCTTGTTCGATGGCTTCCTTTTCACCACCAAGCTGCATCGCGGCATACATCTGGACGCTGAGCCGTCCATTGGTGGCGGCCTCGAGTTTTTTGCCCAGACTCTCGACCGCAGCGACGGTCGGGTAGCCTTCAGGGTGAACATCGGATGCCTTGAGCGCGAGCTTCTGTTGCGCGAGGGCCTGGTGGCTGAAATTTCCGGCAAAGCCGACTGCGGCGGTGCCTGCGCCGAGACGAATGAATGTGCGCCGATCCATTATTTCCTCCTCGGGTCCCCAAAATCTGTCTTTGATGCGGCGCTATCGAGCACGTTGAACGCCGCCGTATTGGGTGATAGTTATCAGGTCATACGATGACCAGATAAGAAAAGAGTGTCAAGTTTGGCCGCCAGAAATTTACAGCCGCCGACCTTCGGCCCGCTCGCGCCGCCGCGCGGCCTCACCGAGCAACTGGTCGCCCGCATTTCCGCCGATATTACCGGGGGCCGACTGGCGCCGGGATCAAAGCTTCCGACAGAAAAGGAAATGATGAACACAACCGGCGTCAGCCGGACGGTGGTGCGCGAAGCGGTGGCGTGCCTTCGCGCCGATCGTCTCGTTGTTGTCCGGCACGGGGTCGGAGCGTTTGTTGCGGAGCATGCTCGCCGGCCGTTCCGTATCGAAGTCGACGAGTTGAATTCGCTGCGCGAAGCGCTGGAGGTCATGGAGTTGCGCGCCGGTGTCGAAATCGAAGCCGCAGGTCTGGCGGCGGAGCGCCATAATGCGGCTGACATAAAAAGAATTCTGGGAGCCTACCGACGGGTCGAAGGCGCTGTCAGGCGTGGCGAGCCGGCGGTGGATGAAGACTTTTCATTTCATTGCAGTATCGCGGATGCCACCGGCAACGCTCAATTCAAACGTTTTCTGGAATATCTTGGACGCTTCATCATACCGAGACAAAGCATCCGCAAGGGTCGCATTGAAGATCAGCGGGCTTATCTTCAGCGCATTCAAGATGAACATCTGGAAATCGTTGACGCCATTCGCGGCGGTGCGGCCACGGCAGCGCGCGCGGCGATGCGGCGTCATCTTGTGGACAGCCGGAAGCGCTACCAAAAACTGGCCATTGAAATCGGCGCCGCTCCAGCGGCGGCCACAGCGCATTCGCAAAAGACTGGGTGAGATATGCGGACTGTACTGGTTACGGGTGCTGCCGGCGGCATCGGCACGCGGCTACGGACGCTGCTCGACGGGGTCTATCCGAACATTCGCTGGAGCGACATTCGCCGACCAATCGACATGGCCAGCCACCAGAGTTTTGTACAGGCGGACCTCGCCGATCTCGCCCAGGTCGAGAAGCTCATGGATGGCGTCGACGGCATTGTTCACCTTGGCGGCGAGTCGGTCGAACAATCCTGGGAACGCATCCTGCGCGCCAATATCGTCGGCTGCTATAATCTTTTTGAGGCGGCGCGACGGAAGAAAGTGCAGCGGGTCGTCTTTGCCTCCTCGAACCACGCTGTCGGCTTTTATCCGCGGCAGCGCAGGATCGGCACCGACGAACCGGTCCGGCCCGATTCGCGTTACGGTTTGAGCAAGGCGTTCGGCGAGGCCATCGGTGCGCTTTACGCCTATAAGCACGGGCTACGCGTGACGTGCATCCGCATCGGCAATTTTGCCGATGCACCAGTCGATCGGCGCCGGCTCGCGATCTGGGTCAGTCCCGACGACCTGGTGCAACTGATCCGCATCGGTCTCGAACACCCCGATCTGCGCAACGAAATTTTCTTCGGAGCCTCACACAATGAGCGGAGCTGGTGGGATAACGAGGCCGCGTATCGCTACGGCTACCGGCCGAGCGGCAAGGGTGAAGACTTTGCCGCGGAGGCGCTGGCGGCGCAAAAGGATATAGCGCCGGACCTGATCGCCGACTGGTATCAAGGCGGGCCGTTTTGCAGCGACGAGTACGACGCCGGGTTCGACCCGGCGCCGACCTGATGCGGACTTACCGGACCTGAAAAACCAGCTTGCCGCGGAAGTGGCGTGACTGGCTCAACTCATGAGCTTCGGCGGCCTGTGAGAGTTTGTAGAGTTTCACCTCCGGGGGCCTGATCGCGCCGGCCACGAAGAGTTCTGCGACACGCTCCATCGCCTTGCGGGAGCGCGGTACCGGCGGCCGAAGCGCGGTGACATCGCTGCGATCGGGTTTTGGCGCTTCCATACCCGAGGCGATGAAGGCGGCCCGGCCGCCCGGCTTGAGCACGGCAAACGATTGTTTGGCCACGTCGCCGCCGACTGTATCGAACACCGCATCGCAGCCGCTGACAACCCGCGTGAAATTCTGCGCGTTGTAGTCGATGGCCTGATCGGCGCCGAGGCTTTTCACGTAGTCGATATTTGCAGCGCTGGTTGTCGTGATCACCTTCGCACCGAGATGTTTTGCAAACTGAATGCCGAAACCGGCCACGCCGCCGGCGCCGCCCTGAATCAGGATGGTTTCGCCGCGCTGAAGTTTCAGCGTGTCCTCGATGGCATTGATCGCCGTCAATCCGGTGAGCGCGAGCGCTGCCGCATTAATATGTGACAGCGAGTCCGGTTTTTTGCCGACGAGGTCGGCTTTGATCACGACCTTTTCGCAATAAGTGCCTTCCTTGCCGGCGGCGATCACGCCGAACACCGCGTCACCGACCTTGAGATCGGCGCCGTCGCCAACAGCACTGACCACGCCGGAAAAATCCCGGCCCGGAATCTGGGGAAATTTCACATTGGCATGGCGCGCGTAGTCGCCGGCGCGAAACTTCCAGTCGGCGGCGTTAACGGTCGCGGCATGGACATCGACGACGACTTCGCCAGGTCCGGCAACAGGATCGGGCAGGTCGCCGTACCGCAGTACTTCAGGCCCGCCAAATTTTTCGAGGTAAGCCGCTTTCATTGGGTGACGCTCTCCCTTTAAGCCATTGAAACTATTGGCGACCCCGGGAGGATTCGAACCTCCGACCTTCAGCTTAGAAGGCTGTTGCTCTATCCCCTGAGCTACGGGGCCGTATGTTCGCCAGCATACAGAATCTTATCCCACAACGCGCGGTCTATTGCGCCGCGCCGGGCACTTCGCTGTGAACGTTTTTCCGCACCAGGGCAACTAAACCGGGCACCCGAGGCCGCCGCGGCGCGCGCCGGTAGTCTATGCTGCGCGCCACCGTTTTGGGTTGCGGCCGCGAGGTTGCAAAATGTTTAGTTTTCAAACGCGCGTTCGGTCACGGCTTCGACATGATCTTTGCTTCCACTCGGCGAAACGGGGTCAAATCATGACCCTTGGGAGGATTCCACCGATGTCTGCGCTTTTTCGCGCCAGCTTTGCGGCAGCGGTCGCGGCTGCGTTGCTGACTATTGCATCTTTTTCGGCGCATGCAGCCGACAAGGCATTCACCAACGACGACCTCGCCGACAGCGCGATCCAGCTCGAAGCCAAGATCAAGTCCGATGCCGGCGCCGCGACCAAACCGGTCGCGCAAATACGCAAGGATGCGGACGCAGCTTTCGCCAAGAACGATTTCCGCAACGGCATGTCGCTGCTTGGCCAGATCGTCGCCGCGCAGCCAAACGACGCAACGACGTGGTTACGGCTTGCCCGGACCATCATGCAAATCCGCCCGACCAATAACGATGAGAAGGCGGCACTGTTGGAAAAGGCGTCGACCGCCGCCTACGTCGCCTACCAGCGCACGGCGAATCGCAATGAAGAAGCCGACAGCCTGGCGTTGCTCGGTACCGTCATGAGTCAGCGCCAGATTTGGCGCCCGGCGCTGGATGCGCTCCGGCTGTCGCTGGAATTGCGCGAAACGGCCGACATCCGCGCTCAGTATGAACGGTTGCGCGACCAATACGGCTTCCGGGTACTCGATTATACCATCGACGCCGATGCGGCCTCGCCGCGGGCCTGCTTCCAGTTCTCGGAAGATCTGCTGGCGCGCACCGATTTCTCGCCATTCGTCGTTCTGGCCGGCACCGACAAGCTGGCGCTGTCCACGGCGGAAAAGCAGCTTTGCGTCGAAGGGCTGCAGCACGGCAGCGATTATACGGTGACGCTGCGCGCGGGCTTGCCATCGGTCGTGCACGAAACGCTGTCGCAGACCAGAGACTTCACGATTTACGTGCGCGACCGCCGTCCGGCCGTGCATTTTTCCACGACCAATTATGTGCTGCCGCGGACCGGCCAGCGCGGTATTCCGGTCATCAGCGTCAATTCGAAAACGGTCGCCGTCGAAATCTATCGCATCAGCGATCGCAACCTTATCGATACCATCGAGGGCGCGCGCTTCGGTCAGACCGATTTTCAGCGCAGTCTTGCGCCCTATGACATCGACAATCTGAAGAACTCCGGTGGCCTGCCGGTCTGGCAGGGTGAGCTTGCGGTCGATAATTCGCCGCTCAATCAGGATGTGACCACAGCATTCCCGGTCGACCAGACGGTTGGCGATCTGAAGCCCGGCGTCTACGTCATGGTGGCGCAGCCGAAGGAAATGAAAGGTGCCGACAACTACGATTCGCTCGCGACCCAGTGGTTCATTGTTTCCGATCTCGGGCTTTCGTCGTTCTCCGGCAACGACGGCATCCATGTTTTCGTCAATTCGCTGGCGACGACGGACGCGAAGAACGGCGTCGATGTGCAGCTTATTTCGCGCGGCAACGAAGTGCTGGCGACGCGCAAGACCGATTCCAGCGGTCACGTGCTGTTCGAAGCCGGTCTCGCCAAGGGCGAAGGGGCCGCGGCTCCGGCGCTGCTTGCGGCGACCGACGCCAAGGGCGGCGACTACGCGTTCCTCAGTCTTACATCGACAGCCTTTGACCTGACCGATCGCGGCGTGTCCGGCCGCCCCGCGCCGAACGGGCTTGATGCGTTTGTTTATGCCGAGCGCGGCGTCTACCGCTCCGGCGAGACGGCCTACGTCACCGGCCTGCTGCGCGATGCGCAAGGTGCCGCGGCGCTCAACGTGCCGCTGACATTTGTCGTGGCGCGTCCGGACGGCGTCGAATATCAGCGCACGCTAGTGCAGGATCAGGGCCTCGGTGGACACGCGCTTACGCTGCCACTGGCAGCCTCCGCTCCGACAGGCACCTGGCATGTCCGCGCGTTTACTGACCCAAAGCGCCCGCCGGTCGGCGAGACGACGTTCCTGGTTGAAGACTACGTTCCGGATCGGATCGAGTTCGATCTGAACGCGACCAGCAGCACCGTTTCGCAAAAGTCTCCGGCCTCTTTCAACGTCGCTGGCCGATTCCTTTATGGCGCCCCTGCATCGGGTCTCGATCTTGAAGGAGACATGACGATCGGTGTGGCTAAGGAGCGGACTGGCTTCCCCGGCTATCAATTTGGCCTCGCCGACGAAGACATCCAGGCGGTGCAGCAGCCGCTCGACGATCTGCCGACGACTGACGATTCCGGCAAAGCCAGCTTCAGCGTGGCTATCGACAAGCTGCCGTCGAGCACGCGGCCGCTTGAGGCCAAAATCGTCGTGCGCATGGCCGAGCCTGGCGGACGGGCGGTGGAACACACGGTGACGCTGCCGGTTACGGCGGGCGCCAACATGATCGGCATCAAGCCGCTGTTCAGCGGCCGCTCGCTCGGCGACGGCGCCAACGCGGCGTTCGACGTCGCGATGGTCGCGCCGAATGGTGCTGCGATTGCACAAAGCGGGCTGCACTACGAGTTGCTGCGCATCAGCACGCATTACCAGTTCTACAAGCGCGACAATGAGTGGCATTTCGAGCCGGTCAAAACCACAACGCGCGTCGCTGACGGCAACGTCGATGCGACGCCGGACAAGCCAGGCCGCATTTCCCTGCCGGTGACTTTCGGCCGCTACCAGTTCAATGTTTCGAGCCCCGGCGCGAACGGCACGACCAGCTCGGCCGCGTTCGACTCCGGCTGGTACGTTGACGCCAGTGCCGATACGCCCGACATGCTGGAAACCGCACTCGACAAGAGCGAGTACCGGCCCGGCGATACGATGACGGTTGCGGTGACCACACGTACTGCCGGCAAGCTGACGATCAATGTGATCGGCAACAAGCTGCTGGCAAGCCAGACGACGGACATTAAACAGGCCGGCGTTACGCAAGTGAAGGTTCCGGTTGGCTCCGATTGGGGTACTGGCGCCTATATCGTCGCAACGCTGCGCCGTCCGCTGGACGAGCCGTCACAGAGGATGCCGGGCCGCGCTATCGGTGTGCAGTGGTTTTCGATCGATCGCGCAGCGAGGACGCTGACTGTCAATATGAAAGCGCCGGCGCTGCTCCGGCCGAACTCGGCGCTGCAAATCCCGATCAAAATCGACGGATTGAAAGCGGGCGAGGAAGCGAGGGTAACCGTCGCCGCCGTCGATGTCGGCATCCTCAACCTGACGAACTACAAACCGCCGTCGGCCAGCGACTACTACCTTGGGCAGCGCGCGTTGTCAGCGGACATCCGCGACCTCTACGGCAACCTGATCGACGGCATGCAAGGCACACGCGGTCAGATCCGCACCGGCGGTGACGAAGGCGCGCAATTGCAGGGCAATCCGCCCAGCGGGCCGCCGATGGCACTGTTCTCGGGCATCGTCAATATCGGAGCGGACGGTACTGCGCAGGTATCGTTCGATATTCCGGATTTTGCCGGCACCGCACGAATCATGGCCGTGGCCTGGAGCAAGGACAAGACCGGCCAGGCAACGACCGACGTGACCGTGCGCGATCCGGTGGTGCTGACGGCAACGCTGCCGCGCTTTCTGCTGCCCGGCGACCGTTCGTCGGTACATCTCGATCTCGACAATGTCGAAGGGCAGGCGGGCAACTATACTGTTGCCGTAACCACCGCGGACGCAGTCGTGGCCGGCGCCGGCGCGACGCAAACTCTGCCATTGAAGGCCAAGGAGCGTGGCGCGCTAATCGTGCCGATTACCGCGAGCGCTGCCGGAAACGGTATCATCAAAATCAGCGTGAACGGTCCGGCGGGCTTCGCGCTCGAACGCAGCTACACGCTGGCGGTGAGGCCGCCGGCGCAAATTCTCGCACGCCGTACCATCAAGTCGCTCGCCAAGGGTGACAGCCTGACGGTGTCGAACGATATGTTCGCTGATCTTGTGCCGGGCACCGGGGCTGTCTCGATCTCGGTCGGCTCTTCGGCGGCGCTCGATGCCGCCAGCCTGCTGGCGGCGCTCGACCGTTATCCGTACCGGTGCTCGGAGCAGATCACGAGCCGCGCACTACCATTGCTGTATATGAGCGAACTCGCGAGCGAAGCGAACCTTGCGCTCAACAGCAATGCCGATCAGCGCGTCCGTGAATCGATCGAGGCGCTGCTGACGCGGCAGGACTCGACCGGCTCTTTCGGGCTGTGGGGAGTCGGCGGTGACGATCTCTGGCTCGACTCGTACGTCACGGATTTTCTCACCCGCGCGCGGGAGAAGAAATTCGCAGTCCCGGAGGCCGGTTTCAAGCTCGCGCTTGACCGGTTGCGCAACGTCGTTTCGTCGACCACCGAGCCGACCAAGGACGGCGGTACGGGTCTCGCCTATGCGCTCTATGTGCTGGCGCGCAACGGTGCGGCGCCGATTGGCGATCTGCGTTATCTCTCCGACGCGCGACTCGACACTCTGACGACGCCGATTGCGAAGGCGCAGGTGGCCGCAGCGCTGGCGCTGATGGGTGACCGGGCGCGGGCCGAGAAGGTCTACGCCGCGGCGCTTTCGGCGCTTGGCACCAAGCCGGACGATTTCGCCTATGGAGTAGACTACGGTTCGACGCTGCGCGATGCGGCGGCGATCGTGACGCTTGCGTCCGAAGGCGGCGCTGCGCCTGCCACTGTGCAAGCAGCGGTCCAGCGTGTTGAGGCCGCGCGGGCCCAATTGCGTCCGACGTCGACCCAGGAGGACGCATGGCTGCTGCTCGCGGCCAGCGCGATGGCGAAAGATGCGGCCAACCTCTCGTTGGACATCAACGGCAGTGCGACGCAAAAGCCAGTTTACCGGACAATCCGTGCCGGTGATCTTAGAGACCCGGTTCGTGTCACCAACCAGGGTGGCACGGACGTGCAGGCGGTCGTTACCGTTAGCGGCGCGCCGGTGACGCCGGAACCCGCGGCTTCGAACGGCTTCAAAATTGAGCGGCAGACCTTCACGCTCGATGGCGATGCGGTCGATCCGGCGCACGTCAAGCAGAACACCAAACTGGTGGTGGTGTTGAAGATCACCGAATCCCAGCCACAGTTCGGCCGGATCATCGTCGCCGATTATCTTCCGGCTGGTTTCGAGATCGACAATCCGCACCTGGTTTCGTCGGGCGATACCGGAACGCTGCCGTGGATCACCGACGCGGTCGAGCCGGTCAATACCGAATTCCGCGACGACCGGTTCACCGCGGCGTTCGACCGCAAGCGCGGCGATGCTGCGGTGTTTACGGTGGCTTATGTCGTGCGCGCGGTGTCGCCGGGCCAATACATCCGCCCGCAGGCCAGCGTCGAGGACATGTACAGGCCGGACCGCTACGGCCGCAGCGAAACCGGCAATGTCGAAGTGACGAGCGGCAAGTAATGCGAATACGCCACGTCATCGCCGCTGCATTGCTCGTCGTCTTGACGGCGGGCGGCGGCCTGGCGTGGTGGGTGAAATCGCTCGGGCCGACGCCGCTTGGCAAGAACCTCGATTTCTCGGCGACGGTGCTCGATCGCAACGGGCGGCTGTTGCGCGCTTACGCAACCAGTGAGGGCCGCTGGCGATTGCCTGAGACGGTTGGCGCCGTCGACCCGCGTTTCTTCGACGTGTTGTTCGCTTATGAGGACAAGCGGTTCCGCAATCATCACGGCGTCGATCCGCTGGCGATGTTGCGCGCTGCTTTTCAGCTCGTCAGCACCGGGCATATCGAGTCTGGCGGCTCGACGCTGACCATGCAGGTCGCACGGCTGCTTGAGCCGCGCAGCAGCCGGACGTTCTCCGCGAAGCTTCGCCAGATCGTGCGCGCGATCGAGATCGAGCGTGCGCTGACCAAGGATCAGGTGCTCGCGCTCTACCTCGATCTCGCGCCGTATGGCGGGAATATCGAAGGCATCCGCGCCGCGTCGCTGGCCTATTTCGGCAAGGAGCCGAAGAAGCTTACGCTCGGCGAAGCCGCGCTTCTGGTCGCGCTGCCGCAGTCGCCGGAGCTGCGCCGGCCCGATCGTGCGCCGGATGTCGCGCGCGCCGCGCGCGACCGCGTGCTCGACCGTTTTGCTGCGACCGGCATGGTGCCTGCCGACGAGATCGCGCTGGCCAAGGCCGAGGCTTCCCCATCCGCCCGTTATGCGATGCCGTTGCTCGCCCCACACGCTTCAGATCACGCGGTGGCTAGATCGCCGGATGAGCGCGAGCATCGTTTGACGATCGACGCCGCCATCCAGAAGAATCTCGAAGCACTGGCGCGCGACCGTGAGCGGGCTTTGGTGACCACGCTGGGTCCCGGTGTGTCGTTGGCCATCCTGGCGGTGGACAATGCGACCGGAGAGATTCTGGCGCGCATCGGATCACCGGATTATTTCGATCCCCGCCGCGCGGGGCAGGTCGATATGACTCAGGCGCTACGGTCGCCGGGCTCGACGCTGAAGCCTTTCATCTACGGCCTTGGTTTCGAGGATGGTTTCATCCATCCCGAAACGCTGATTGATGACCGGCCGGTGAGCTACAACGGCTATGCGCCGAAAGACTTCAACTCCACGTTCCGGGGCACGGTGACTGTACGCAAGGCGCTGCAACAATCGCTCAACGTTCCGGCGATTGCGGTGCTCGATATGGTCGGTCCAAATCGTCTTACCGCTCAAATCTCGCAGGCCGGAGCATCGCTGGTGCTGCCGGCAGGAGAGGCGCCCGGGCTCGCGATCGGGCTTGGTGGCGCCGGTATAAAGCTGTCCGATCTCGTCATGCTCTATGCCGGGCTGGCGAGGCTTGGGACGACGTTGCCGCTCAGCGAGCAAACCACGAGCGCAGCGCCGCAAGCGAAGCGTCTGATGGATCCGGTCGCTGCATGGTATGTCGACAATGTGTTGCTCGGCTCGCCGCCGCCGGAAAATGGCGTCGCGGGCCGCATCGCCTACAAGACCGGCACCAGCTACGGCTATCGCGATGCTTGGTCGATCGGCTTCGACGGCAAGCACACGATCGGCGTCTGGGTCGGCCGTCCGGATGGCGCGCCGGTACCGGGTCTCGTCGGACGTCAGGCCGCCGCACCAATTCTGTTCGATGCGTTTGCCCGTCTCGGTGCTCCGGCAGCATTGCCGCGCGCGCCGAAGGGTGTGCTGGTGACGACAAGCGCAAAACTGCCGGCGCCGCTCAAGCATTTCCAGTCAGGCCGTTTTGGCGGCGAGGCGGCACAGGCGTCGCTCCATATTCTGTATCCGCCCGACGGCGCGCGGCTTGATATGGCCCATGGTATGGCCGATGGCGGGCTCGACACGGTGCCGTTGAAGGTCACGGGCGCTGTCGCGCCGCTGACCGTTCTAGTGAACGGGGTTCCCGTCGAAAAATCCGGCCAGGGGACCCAGGGGACTTTGTCCTTCAAGCCGGACGGGCCAGGATTTTCCCGCGTTACGGTGATCGACTCCGCAGGTGGTATGGATAGCGTCACGGTGCGAGTGGACGACGGTTCGACGCTGCGCGGAATTGTCCGGACTGTCAGCGTTGGATGTTCTGTTTCTCCTTGTCAAAACAAGCCAATAGCGGCCCCTGCTCAATAGATTTCTGGGGCGGCTCTGGAGCCTCCGGCGCTTTCCCGGCGTCGGGGATTTCTCTATGGTCGCCGTGTTGAGGGCTTAACGGCACAGCATGAGTACGAGCAGCGCGGCATTTCCCTGGCCGGCCAAAGGCCTCGGCTTGCTTTTTGAATTTGTCGCGGTGTCGCATCGGCGGGCGGCAGGCGTGCTGCTGCTGATTTCGCTGTGCCTGTTCCTGCCCGGGTTTTTTCAGATCCCGCCGGTCGATCGCGACGAGGCTTATTTCGCGCAAGCGACAAAGCAGATGATCGAGACCGGCGACTACGTCGACATCCGCTATCAGGACGATGTCCGCTACCGGAAGCCGGTCGGCATCTATTGGCTGCAGGCCGCTGCGGTGAAGACCGCAGAGGCTTTAGGCGTGCGCGACGCGCAAACGACGATCTGGCTTTATCGGATTCCGTCGTTGATCGGCGCGGTCGGCGCGGTGCTGGCGACTTACTGGTGCGCGCTGGCGTTCGTCAGCCGTCGCGGTGCCTTCCTGGCCGCGCTCATGATGGCGACCTCGACGCTTCTCGCGGGGGAGGCGAGGCTCGCCAAAACCGACGCCATGTTGTTGTTCACTATTGTCACTGCGATGAGCATTCTGGCGCGCGCATACAGGTCGCCGCGCGATGCAGGACGGGAACGGTTCGGGTGGCTGTTGCCACTGGTGTTTTGGACCGCGCTTGCCGTCGGCATTCTCATCAAAGGTCCGGTCAACCTGATGATCGTCGGTATTCCGGCGGTGATCCTGTCGGTCATGGAGCGATCGGGCCGTTGGCTGCTGGCGCTCCGTCCGCTGACGGGACTCGTCTGGCTGCTGCTGATCGTACTGCCGTGGTTCGTGCTGATTTATGCCCGGGTCGGGAACGCGTTTCTTGTCGGGTCCGTCGGTCATGACATGCTTTCGAAGCTTGCCAGCGGGCAGGAAACGCACGGTGCGCCGCCCGGCCTCTACTTCCTGCTGTTCTTCGTGACGTTTTACCCCGGCTCGATCCTCGCACCGCTGGCTGCGCCCGCGGTATGGGCGGTGCGCCGCGAGCCAGCGGCCAAATTCCTGCTGGCGTGGCTGGTGCCTTCCTGGATCGTTTTCGAACTGGTCGTGACCAAGCTGCCGCACTATGTGCTGCCGCTCTATCCGGCGATTGCCATTCTCATTGCCGGCGCCGTTGAATCAAAGGTTTTGTCGCGCTGGCTCTGGCTGGTGCGCGGCGCGGTGTGGTGGTTTATCGGACCAATCCTGATCAGCGTCGCCACGGTCACACTGGCAATCATTCTCGCCCGCGATCCAGCGATCCCGGCCTGGCCATTTTTCGCGCTGGCAATCGTTTGTGGCCTGTTCGCGTGGCTGCTTTACGAGCCCGACGGCGCCGAACTGTCGATGTTGCGCGCAACAGCGAGCGGCATACTTTTGGCAATCGGCGTGTTTTCCATAACGCTGCCCTGGCTCAAGCCGGTATTTCCGAGCGTGACCTTGGCCAAAATTCTGCACAACGCAAATTGCAAGGATCCCGTTGCAGCCAGCGCCGGTTATGAAGAGCCGAGCCTTGTGTTTCTTGCCGGAACCGACACCCGTTTGACCGATGCGTCCAGCGCGGCTGACTTCCTCTTGCAAGGCTCCTGCCGCTTCGCCTTTATCGAAGTGCATCAGGAACGTACTTTCGCGCTCCGTGCCGAGGCGATTGGCCTTCGCTATGAACGGGCGCCCAATGTCGAGGGCTACAACATCAGCCGGGGCCAGCGGATCAGCATCGCGGTGTTTCAATCCGCAAACGCGCCATGACCGCGCAAGCGCGAGATGACCGCGCAAACGGCCGCGTAACGTGCTGAGCAATCTTGCGCAATGGTGGCGCGTATTATGCCGTCCGCCAAAGGTGAGACTTGCTCCGCCGAACCTCGGCGTGTTCGTGGCAATCGCCGTGGCGCTGGTCGCGATTGTCGCGTCGATGTTCACTATCGACGCGGCAGCCAGTGCCTGGGCGCTCGGATTGCCGCAGTGGTTCAACGAGCTCTTTGAGCAGATCACCGACTACGGGCTTTCCGGCTGGTTTCTGTTTCCATTCGGCTTCGTGTTGTTGTTCCTGGCGGCAGTGACGTCGCGGACGTTGTCGCGGGGGACACGAGCAGTGCTGGCGATGCTTACCGTGCGATTTGGATTCCTGTTTCTGGCCATCGCGATTCCGGGGCTGTTCGTCACTTTGGTCAAAGGTCTGATCGGCCGCGCCCGGCCCTATGTCGGCGGCCATGATGACCCGTTCGCCTACGTGCCGTTTGTCTGGAAACCTGAATACGCCAGCATGCCATCCGGCCACTCCGCAACTGCGGCGTCCGTCGCGATTGCGATCGGGGCTGTCTGGCCGCGCGCACGCGGCATTTTGTGGATCTATGCCGCGATCATCATGTTCAGCCGGGTCGTCGTAAATGCGCATCATCCGAGCGATGTGATCGCCGGTGCGCTGGTGGGGGTGGTTGGCGCGGAATTGATGCGCCGCTGGTTTGCTTCCCGCCGGTTGTTGTTTTCGCCGATCGATCTGCACGCCTTTGCAGGACCACCGTTCAATCAGGTCGTCGCGGCCGTTCGCGAGAGTCTCTTGGGACGAAAGCCCGTCGAAAAGCCACAGATTCCGCCTAGTTGAACCCATGCCGGATGGGCTTTAGAAGCTGTCCGCATGTCGCTGAGCAACGGGCCCGATCCCGCCATCTCCGTGGTCGTGCCGGTGCGCAACGAAGCCGGTAATGTCGCGCCACTGATCGCCGAGATTGCCACGGCGCTGCAGGGGCGCGCGTTCGAGATCGTTTATGTCAATGACGGCTCCCTGGACACGACTGAAGACGAGCTGCGCGGGCTGATGGCGCAGTATTCATGCCTCCGGCAAATCCGGCACGCGCAATCCTGCGGCCAGTCGGCTGCGGTGCGCACCGGTGTTGCTGCGGCGCGTGCTCCGGTTGTCGTAACGCTCGACGGCGACGGCCAGAACGATCCAGCATTCATCCCGGCGCTGATTTCTGCGCTTGAGACGGGCGGAGCGCGATGCGGTCTTGTGGCCGGACAGCGCCTTGGCCGCAAGGACACCGGTTTCAAAAAATTACAATCGCGTATCGCCAATGCGGTACGCAGCGCAGTGCTTAAAGACGGTACGCGTGATACTGGCTGCGGCCTGAAGGCGTTCCGCCGCGAGGTCTTTCTGGCGCTGCCGTACTTTGACGGATTGCACCGTTTCTTGCCGGCACTGATACGGCGCGAAGGATTCGAGATCGGCTATGTCGACGTTATCGATCGCTCGCGGCGGCACGGCACATCGAACTACGGTTTTTTTGACCGGCTATGGATCGGCATTCTCGACCTCGCCGGAGTGTGGTGGCTTATTCGCCGCAAGAAACGCGTCCCGGACGCGCAGGAGGTGACCCTTGCTCGTTGATCTGGCGCACGTGGTCGGCGGCTATTTGCACGACGTCTTCGTCACAAATCTCGATTGGTGGGTCGTGCTGGGCTTTGCGGCGCAGGGCCTGTTCACCATGCGCTTTCTAGTGCAGTGGCTCGCGTCGGAGCGGGCGGGGCGCAGCGTCATTCCGCTGGCGTTCTGGTGGTTCTCAATTGGCGGCGGCTTGCTGCTGTTGGTCTATGCGCTGTACCGCAAGGACCCGGTGTTCATCGCTGGGCAGGCATTCGGCGTGTTCGTGTACTTGCGCAATCTTTATTTCGTCTTGCACGAACGAAGGCAGACGGCTGCGGCAGCCTGAAGATCAGCGCGCCGCAGCGGCGAGCGCGGCAAAGCCGCGTTCGAGATCCGTGGTCAAATCCTCAACGGCCTCAAGACCGATGTGGAAGCGTACAGTCGGTCCGCCGGGCTGCCATTGCGTCGCGGTGCGTGCTGCCGAGCAATCGAACGGAGTAGCCAGGCTCTCATAGCCGCCCCAGGACACACCGATGCCGAACAGCTCCAATGTGTCGAGGAATGCGTAAACTGCTTTCTGTGGCACCGGCTTGAGCACTATGCTGAACAATCCCGATGCGCCGGTGAAATCGCGCTTCCAGAGAGTGTAGCCCGAATTACTCTCTAAGGCCGGATGCAGCATCCGTAGCACTTCCGGACGCTGCTCGAGCCAGCGGCTAATCGCGAGACCGGATTTGAAATGCCGCTCAAGCCGAACCGAAAGCGTGCGCAGTCCGCGTAGCCCGAGATAGACGTCGTCCGGGCCTTCGCACAGGCCGCTCAAGTCAACGGTGTCCTTCAGGCTCGCGACTGTCGCGCTGTTGGCTGAAACGGTACCGAGCATTACGTCGGAATGGCCGCCGATATATTTAGTGCCGGCCTGGATCGCGAGATCGACCCCATGGTCCAGCGGCCGATAGTAGAGCGGCGTGGCCCAGGTATTGTCCATCAGGACGATCGCGCCTTTTTCATGGGCGACTTTCGCGATCACAGTGGTGTCCTGTATCTCGAAGCTTAGTGAGCCGGGAGATTCCAGATAAATGGCGGTGGTATTTGGCCGGAACAGCTCGGCAATCTCTGCTCCCGCGAGGGGATCGAAATAGCTGGTGGTGACGCCGAGCCTTTTGAGAATGCCTTCGCAATAATTGCGGGTCGGGCCATAGGCGCTGTCGGTGACCAGGATGTGGTCGCCGCCCTTCACAACCGACAGCAGCGCCGTCGAGATGGCGGCGAGTCCGGACGGTAGCAACGACACCCCGGCGCAGTTCGGACCTTCGAGGTCTTGCAGCGCAAGTTCGAGCGCTTCCGTGGTCGGATTGGTAACGGGAACGATGGGCGACAAAATCCTCAGCCGTCGGGTAGAGCACGGTCGAGGCGTGGTAAACCGGCGGGTTGACGAAGCCGTGTTGGGACTTGGGATCGCGTCCTGCTGTGACCAGGCGCGTATCGGCGTGGCGCTGTTGCGCCGGCGGAGAACGGTGGCCGCTTGTATTGTCGTTCATACCGGTGTCTCTTAGGTGCTGTATTCGCCGATCATTACGCCGTTACCTTGGCAACCTGCGCGGTCGTCAACCCCTTGACCTTGCAGCGTGATCGTTCTCAGATGTGGTTCCTCTGCGCGTGCCGCGGCATTGGGGTTCTGGCGCGCCATTCATGCTGAAAGGCCTGATCATGAAACGTTTAGCTACGGCATTCGCTATTGCAACGATGTTCGTGTTCGCGGCCCAGGCGGCCAGCGCGCAGACGCTCAAGGCGGTCAAGGACCGCGGCCAGCTTGTATGCGGTGCAAACGGCACTCTCGCCGGATTTGGCATGCCTGACCCACAAGGCAACTGGACGGGATTCGACGTCGATTTCTGCCGCGCGATCGCCGCGGCCATTTTCAACGACCCGACCAAGGTCAAATTCGTACCCCTTGACGGCGGCAAATCGTTTCACCGCGCTTCAGTCCGGGGATATCGACGTTTTGTCGCGTAACACGACCTGGACGATGTCCCGCGACACGACGCTCGGCGTCGATTTTGCGGCAGTCCATTACTACGACGGCCAGGGCTTCATGGTGCACAAGGCGCTGAAGGTCAGTTCCGCGCTTGAGCTCAACGACGCATCGGTCTGCGTGCAGCAGGGCACCACGACCGAGCTCAATCTCGCCGATTTCTTCCGCTCCAATCACATGTCGCTCAAATCGGTGACCTTCGCGACCGCCGACGAAGCGATCAAAGCCTACGACAGCGGCCGCTGCAACTCTTACACGACGAACTCTTCCGGCCTTTACGGTGAGCGCGTGCTGCTGAGCAATCCGAACGATAACATCATCTTGCCCGAGATCATTTCCAAGGAGCCGCTGAGTCCGGCCGTGCGCCAGGGCGACGATGCGTGGGAAGATCTGGTGCGGTGGGTTCATTACGCCATGGTCGATGCCGAGGAGCTCGGCGTAAGCAAAGCCAATCTCGACGACCAGATGAAATCGGCAAATCCGGAAATCCGGCGTCTGCTCGGCGTCGAGGGCCAGTTCGGCGAAGCGCTCGGCCTCACCAACGACTGGGCCGTGCGGATCATCAAGTCGATCGGCAACTACGGCGAGAGCTTCGAGAACACCGTCGGTCAAGGCTCGCCCTTGAAGATCGCGCGCGGCATTAACGCGCTGTGGACCAAGGGCGGCCTGCAATACGGCATTCCAGTTCGCTAGGTTTGCGCTTTGACTGCCCGCCGGCGCTGCGGGCCGGCCCGGTGAGTGCCGATGACTGATGTCGTTCGGCCGCCGCAGCGGCATGGGGCCTTGATCCGCAGCATCGCGCTGCAAGCGGCGCTTATTCTGATCGTCGTCGCGCTTGCCGGCGCCGCCGCTTACAACGCGGCCGACAATCTCGCGCGCGCCAATATCGCGCACGGCTTTGGTTTCTGGAACAACACGGCCGGTTTCGATATCAGCCAGACGCTGATCGAGTTATTCATCGAGCGCATCGACCTTCGGCCGCGCGTTCTGGGTCGGTTTGCTCAACACCTTGCTGGTGTCCGCGCTCGGTATCGTGCTGGCAACGATCCTCGGCTTCATCGTCGGGCTGGCGCGGCTGTCGCGTAATTGGCTGGTCGCACGGCTTGCCGGCGGTTATGTCGAGCTGATCCGCAACATTCCGCTGCTGCTGCAAATCCTGTTCTGGTACAACGCCGTTCTGAAATCGTTGCCGGAGTTGCGCGGCAGCGTCGCGTTGCCGTTCGGCGGCTATTTGAACAATCGCGGACTGTTCCTGCCGCGCCCTGAATTCGGCGAACGTTTTGACGCCGTACTCATCGCGTTCCTGATTGGCGTTGTCGCCGCGATCGTGCTGTACGTTCGGGCGCGCCGGTTACAGGAGCGTGACCGGCAAACAGGCGCGCACGCTTTGGCCGACGCTCGGCTGCAATTGTCGGTCTGCCGCTCGTTGCCTTTGTGCTGTTTCGCTTCCCGCTGTCGTTTCATAATCCCGACCTGGGCCGCTTCAATGTCCGCGGCGGCCTCGAAATCCTTCCCGAGTTCGCCGCGCTGTTGATTGCTTTGTCGGTCTATACCGCTGCGTTCATCGCCGAAGTGGTACGTGCGGGTGTGTTGTCTGTTTCAGCGGGTCAGGTCGAGGCCGCGCAGGCTCTGGGCCTGCGCTCGTCGACGACGCTGCGCTTGATCGTGGTGCCGCAGGCGATGCGCGTGATCGTGCCGCCGCTGACCAACCAGTACCTCAACCTGACCAAGAATTCCTCGCTTGCGGTGGCAATCGGCTATCCCGATCTCGTGCAGGTTTTTGCCGGCAGCGTTCTGAACATAACGGGGCAGGCGGTCGAGGTCATCGCGATCACGATGGCTGTGTATCTTTCCATCAGCCTGGTCACGTCGTTCTTGATGAACCTCTACGGGCGTTCGGTTGCCCTCGTAGAACGGTGACGGCGATGGTTGCTGCTGCCGACACCTCACAGCATTTTTTGCGCATGACGCCGGCGGAACGCTTGCCGCCGCCGCCGACCCGATCCGGCGTCGTCGGCTGGCTGCGCGCGAATCTGTTCTCGTCGCCGCTCAATTGCGTTTTGACGCTGCTTTGCCTGCTTCTGATCGCGTGGATCGTGCCGCCGTTGATCAGGTTTCTGATCGTCGATGCGACATGGTCGGGGTCCGATCGAACCGCGTGCCTCGCGTCGCCGGACAATCCAGAACCGGGCGCGTGCTGGGCGTTTATCCGCGTCTGGTTTTCCTATTTCGTCTATGGATTTTATCCGCTCGGCGAACGCTGGCGGGTTGACCTGTTCTTCATCGCGCTGGCGTTCGGCATTGTCTGGATGCTGTGGCTGTCGGCGCCGCGCCGGGGGCTGGGCGCGGTCTATTTCTTTATCGCGCTGCCGATCCTGTCGTTCATCCTGCTGCGCGGGGTCGTTTCGATCGGCGTATCACGGATTTCGACCGACCTGTGGGGCGGAATTCTGGTGACGGTCGTGCTGGCGACCATCGGTATCGTGGTTTCACTGCCACTCGGCATGCTGCTGGCGTTGGGGCGGCGCTCGAAAATTCCCGTTGTCCGGGTTCTCTCGGTATCCTTCATCGAGTTCGTGCGCGGTGTGCCGCTGATTACCGTGCTGTTCATGGCAAGCGTGATGCTGCCGCTTTTCGTTCCCGAATATCTGGCTCCGGACAAGTTCGTGCGCGCCTGGATCGGCGTGGCGATGTTCGCTTCGGCCTATATGGCCGAGGTGGTGCGCGCTGGCCTTAACTCCATTCCGCGCGGACAATACGAAGCGGCCAGCGCGCTGGGATTATCGTTTTGGCGGATGATGGCGCTCGTGATCCTGCCGCAGGCGTTGCGGGTGACGCTGCCGAATATCGTCAACACATTCATTGCACTTTTCAAGGATACATCGCTGGTTTTCGTGGTCGGTATTTTCGATTTCCTGCGCACGGTCGAAGCCGCGCGCGGCGACCCCAACTGGGCCAGCCCGATCGTCTCCGTCACCGGTTACGTTTTCGCCGCGATGTTCTATTTTGTCTGCTGTTACAGCATGTCGCGCTACGCCCAGCGCGTTGAGCTCCGTCTGGCCCGCCGCTCGGGACGAAGAGGGCGTTGATGGCACAAGATCCCCAAAATCCAGACGAACTCGGCAGCCAACGCCCCGAAGTGGCGGTCGAAATCATCGGACTGAACAAGTGGTACGGCGATTTCCACGTGCTTCGCGACATCGACCTGAAGGTCATGCGCGGCGAGCGTATCGTCATTTGCGGCCCGTCCGGCGGCGGCAAATCGACGATGCTTCGTTGCGTCAATCGGCTGGAAGATTGGCAGGCCGGCCGCGTCATCGTTGACGGTATCGAACTGACCGACAATCCCAAGCAGATCGTCGCGGTGCGGCGCGACGTCGGCATGGTATTTCAGCAGTTCAATCTGTTTCCCCATCTGACTGTGATGGAGAACTGCACGCTGGCGCCGATCTGGGTGCGCCGTATGCCGAAACAGGATGCCGAGGCGCTGGCCATGAAATTTCTGGAGCGGGTCAAGATTCCGGAGCAGGCGCAGAAATATCCGGCCACCTTGTCCGGCGGCCAGCAGCAGCGCGTCGCGATCGCGCGCGCACTTTGCATGAATCCAAACATCATGTTGTTTGACGAACCGACGTCGTCGCTGGACCCGGAGATGGTCAAGGAAGTTCTCGACACCATGGTCGCGCTGGCTTCCGACGGCATCACCATGCTCGTCGTCTCACACGAGATGGGATTTGCCCGGCAGGTTGCCGACCGGATCATCTTCATGGACGACGGACAGATCGTCGAGATCAATAAACCGGAAGGCTTTTTCACTGCGCCACAACACGAGCGCACCAAACTTTTTCTACAGCAGATTTTGCGCTGAAGCGGCGTTCGTTCAAGTTGTTGTTATGTCAGCATGGGTTTATACAAACAAGTACTTCATTATTACTTTCAGTACGCCAAGATTTTGCCCAAGATTACAAAGCTGTAATCCTCACGATTGCTTTGTCTGTACAAAGCTTAACTTGAACCGCCACAGTCCGGGTCCATTATCTACACACCCGACATCTGTGGAGGATGACATGCTCAAGCCAGTGATTGCCGCGACGGCAGCTCTCGCCATCGCCGGTTCTACCTACGTGTATGCCCAGCAGCGTTTTGACGGCCATGGTGGTTTCGGCAACGGCGGTCCCCGCGCCGAGCACCAGCACCGTCATCTCAGTGCCGATGATGCTGCTGCGTTCGCCGATGCGCGAATTGCGGCGCTGAAGGCCGGCCTCGAACTCACTCCCGACCAGGCAAAGAACTGGCCGTCGTTCGAGCAGGCTCTGCGCAATATGGTTCAGTTGCGTGTGCAGCGTATCCAGGCTCGCCAGGCGGCGGCGCAGGGGACACAAGCCCCAAATGCCAATGCGACGAGCCCGTTCGACCGGATGTCACACCGGGCGGACGCAATGACCAAGCGTGGCGCCGCGCTCAAGCAGATCGCTGACGCCGGAGCACCGCTCTACCAAAGCCTCAATGATGCGCAGAAGGCCCGCTTCACGATGCTGGCGCGCATCCTGCGGCCGCATGAACACCGGCACGCCATGAATGACGGTGGTCAAAACGGTCAGGGCGGGGGCCATCAGCGCTTCGGCCAGGACGGACAAGGCGGCGGATCAGGGCGGCCAGGATGGTCCCGGCTGGGGCCGCCGCCACTTCGGTCAGGACGGCCAAGGATGACGGTCAGGGCTGGGGTTACCGGCACTTTGGTCAGAATGGTCGTGGCGGCATGCACAACATGAGCAACGACGATCAGGACTCGAAGCTCTAGTTGATTGCGATTACCGGGCGCGCACTGTTTTTCTCGCCTCCCCGCAGTGCGCGCCAAAAGCGGAAGCCGCAGGCCACACCCGCCTGCGGCTTTCGCATTTTGATTTCTACTCAGTGCGTGATGGGGCCGTTAGCCTTTTTCCAGGCGGCGATGCCGCCCTGGATATGGCAGGCGGTGTTGAGGCCGGCGTCTTGCGCCGCCTGTACAGCCATCGCCGAGCGCTCGCCGAACGCACAATAGAACACGATCCGTTTGCCGGTCGCGGCGGCGAGTTCGTGCAGCATGCCGCCGGGGCCGATGTTTTGCGGCAAGTCGGGGTAGGGCGCGTGCAGCGAACCCGGAATGACGCCATGCTTCTCGCGCTCGCTTTTTTCACGCAGATCGACGAGGGCAATGTCGGAACGGCCGGGCAGCGCCATGGCCTCGGCGGCGGTGAGCGCCCAGCCTTTGCTGGCGATGATTTCCTGATGCAGGCCAACGTGCATGTTGGCCGGCACCGCGACATCCATCATCTTTGGATTGGGCAGATGGAGATTGTTCATCAGGCCGATGTATTCGTCGACCGATTTGACCTTGAGCCGCGGATTGAAAAGCTTCTCCTCGCCGATGGTCGACACCGTCTCGCCCTTGTAGTCGTGGGCGGGATAAACCAGCGTCTCGTCCGGCAGCTTCAACAGCTTGTTGAAGATCGAATCGTATTGCGCCCGCGGGTCGCCGTTCTGGAAGTCGGTACGGCCGGTTCCACGGATCAGCAGGGTGTCGCCGGTGAAGATGCGGTCGCCGTACAGGAAGGAGTAGGAATCGTCGGTGTGGCCGGGTGTAAACAACACGTCGAGCCGCAGACCCTCGATTTCGACGTGATCGCCTTCGGCAACGCGCATCGAGACCACGTCGGCTTTGGTGTTCTCGCCCATCACGGTGATGCAATGGGTCCGGTCGCGTAGCGCGCCAAGCCCGGTGATGTGATCGGCGTGCAGATGCGTATCGACCGCCTTGACCAGTTTGAGGTCGAGTTCACGCACCAGCTGAAGGTAACGGTCAACCCGTTCGATGACCGGATCGATGATCAGCGCCTCGCCGCCGTGCCGGCTGGCGATCAGGTAGGTGTAGGTCCCGGACGTGCTGTCAAAGAGCTGACGGAAGATCATGATGCCGAATTATAGCAAGAATTACTGCCGGGTTCACGCCTGACAAATATTTCTTCTATCGTCGCCGCATGTGCTGCGTAAAACGCTGGCCGGCAAGACTTAGCCTCGCTCGATGGGAAGATCGGGCCGGGCGCCCCATTCAGTCCACGAGCCGTCGTACAGACCTTTGGCGGTTCTGCCGATTGAATCCAGGGCGAAGGTCAGGATTGCAGCGGTCATCCCGGAGCCGCACGACGTGAAAATCGGCTTGTTGAGATCGACGCCGGCGTCTTCGAACGCCGCTTCGATGCGGTCGCGGGATGCCAGCGTGCCGCCATCGAGCACACGGTCGAACGGCACGTTGAAAGAACCTGGCATGCGGCCGGATCGCAGGCCGGGCCGCGGCTCGGCAGCCTTGCCGCTGAACCGCTCGGCGGAGCGGGCATCGACGATCTGCACGCTCTTGTCGGTGACCGCCATGCGCACGTCGGCTAGCGTGGCGACGGCGCCGACATTCATTTCGGCATTGAATTTCTGCGGCGTGCGTTTGCCTTCGCCGGCTTCGAGCGGCCGGTTCTCGGCTTTCCATTTCGGCAGACCGCCATCGAGGATGTAGACGTTCTTGGCGCCGAATATGCGAAACGTCCACCACACCCGCGGCGCCGAATAAAGACCGACGCTGTCGTAGATCACGACAGTCGTATCGTTGCCGATGCCGAGTGCGCCGGCGGCCTCGCCAAATTGCGTCGGCCCCGGCAACATGTGCGGCAGTTCGGTCGAATGATCAGCGACGGTATCGACGTCGAAGAACCCCGCGCCGGGAATATGCTCCTTGAGATATTCGGCACGCGCATCGCGCTTTTGCAGCACAAGATACGAGCCGTCGACCACGACGACATTGCGGTCTTTGAGATGCTCGGCAAGCCAGTCGGTTGATACAAACCAGCGGCTCTTCGGCGGCGAAGCGGAAGCGTTATCGGGCCTTAGCATGATTACACTCAATCAATAACGCTCGCGGGGGCGGGGAGGTTCATTCGTAAGGGACTTTGATGGTCGATTTGCGTTCGAGCCAGTCCGGCACCGGCAAGCTCTTTTCGCGCAGGAAATGCGGGTTGAACAGCTTCGACTGATAGCGGGTGCCGTAGTCGGCGAGGATTGTCACGATGATGTGGCCTGGTCCGAGCTCTTTGGCCAGACGAACCGCACCCGCAATATTGATGCCCGACGAACCACCGACACACAGACCTTCATGCTCCAGAAGATCGAAGATGATCGGCAATGCCTCGGCGTCCGGAATCTGAAACGCGGTATCGATTGGAGCATTTTCAAGATTCTTGGTGATGCGACCTTGCCCAATGCCTTCGGTGATCGAAGAGCCTTCCGATTTTAGCTTGCCGGTTGTGTAGTAGCTGTAAAGCGCGGCCCCCATCGGGTCGGCGAGCGCGATGCGCACGGCGCCACTGCGCGCCTTAAGCGCCATGCCGACACCGGCCAGCGTGCCACCGCTACCGACAGCACAGACGAAGCCGTCGACCTTGCCGTCGGTCTGGTTCCAGATTTCCGGTCCGGTGGTTTCGATATGGCCCTGCCGGTTGGCGACGTTATCGAACTGGTTGGCCCAGATCGCGCCGTTCTTTTCGGTCTTTGCCACTTGCGCGGCTACGCGGCCGGAAAG
This sequence comes from uncultured Alphaproteobacteria bacterium, assembly GCA_963739945.1. Lineage (GTDB taxonomy): Bacteria > Pseudomonadota > Alphaproteobacteria > Rhizobiales > Xanthobacteraceae > BOG-931. Next base: position 659,700 of record CAVUCN010000002.1, read on the forward strand.
TTTTACGTAGTTGTTAGGGTTGGAGTAGGGGACCGCGGGTACTTCGATCAGTTCGGCGCCGCATAACCGCAGCGTGTCCTTTTTCTCCTGGCTCTGGGTTTCGGGGATGACGATCACCGAGCGAAAGCCCATGGCATTGCCGACGAGTGCCAGCCCGATACCGGTATTGCCGGCAGTGCCTTCGACGATAACGCCGCCCGGGCGCAGTTCGCCTCTTTTCACAGCATCCTGAATAATGAACAGCGCGGCGCGGTCCTTGACCGACTGGCCCGGATTCATGAACTCGGCCTTGCCGAGAATGGTGCAGCCGGTCTCGGCCGAAACGCGCTCAAGCTTAATCAATGGCGTATTGCCGATCGCCTCAATGACCCCGTCTTTTGCCTGCATCACCGTCACTTTCCTGAGCGCGCGACCCTAGATGACCAAGTATCCCGAAACAAGACGGGAACAAACGCGTCATTATTGGAAAGTATGCGCAAACCATAGCTTGTTAAGGCCCGCGAACGGGCCGCTGCATTCATCCATTCTTTCCAGCCGCCCCGTTATGCCTTTCGTAAAAGGGCTGCCAGCTTTTGCCTGCCGTATTTGACCTGGTCGATTGCGCACAATGATTCTCGACGTCAACACCCTCTTTCTGGTGACGATTTACGTTGAAGCAATCCTCGGATTGCTGCTGCTGTTTGTCTGGGTTCAGAACACCGCTATTTACGCCGTAGCCTGGTGGGGCTTTGCCGACTTGTTGCGCGCGGCTTCCATCGCGCTGTTCGGTTTGTACGGCTCCGTTCCCGATTTTATTTCCATCGACCTTGCCAACACAGTCCTCTTTACGTCATTCGCCTTTACTTGGAATGGCGCGCGCCAGTTTGATCACCGCAAGCCAAACTGGATTCTGATGTTCGGCGGTGCGGCGCTTTGGCTGGTGTTGTGCCACGCACCGGGCATCGGAAATTCGTGGAATCTGCGGGTACTCGTCAGTTCCGGCATTATCACGGCCTATACCTGGGCCACAGCCTATGAATTCTGGCGTGGCCGCAGCGAGCAGCTGGTGTCACGCTGGCCGGCGATTTTTATGCTGTTTGCGCACGGCTCGCTTTACCTGCTGCGGACGCCGTTCGGCGACATGTTGCCGTGGCGTTCTACCGGCAACCACATATATGACAGCGTGTGGATGACCGTTCTCAGCTTCGAGGCGTTGCTGTTTACGATCTCGATCGCATTCATCCTGCTGGCGATGGCCAAGGAACGGACCGAGCATCGCTATAAAACCGCTTCGCTGATCGATCCGTTGACCGGCATCGCCAATCGCCGCGCCTTCCTGGAGGATGGTGAAGCGCAACTAAAGCGGCAACTGAACGATCCGCGCCCGACTGCGGTGCTGTTGCTCGATCTCGATCATTTCAAGACGATCAACGATCGTTTCGGACACGCCGTAGGCGATCGCGTGCTGCAACTATTTGCCGAGATCGGCAGTACCTGTATGCACCGTCTCGATATGTTCGGCCGCCTCGGCGGCGAAGAGTTCGCCGTATTGCTGGTCAATGCCACGCGGGAGCGGGCGTTGGCCGTGGCTGAGGAGATCCGCTCGTCATTCGCCGACGCGGCACGCGAGGTTGAAGGCAGGCCGGTGGCTGCCACTGTCAGCATCGGCATGGTGATCAGCTACGACGCCGTACTCGATCTGTCGGCATTGCTGGCCCAGGCCGATCACGCGCTCTATCGCGCCAAGGACAATGGCCGCAATCGCGTCGAAATCGCATCGATCGAGTTGATCCTCGACCGCGTCAGGCGCGCTGCGGCGCGACGTACCTCCGCGGCTAAGTCTGCGGCGTAGGTCGGCGGTGTAAAGCGCGTCAATCCGCGCACTATTTCACCTCGGCCGGTGTCGAAGTCCCCGGTCCCTCGCCGACGATCAAGAGCACTGCGTCTTCGGTCTTGGCGCCGTCGAAGTGCACTTGCTGGCCGTAATGCGTCACGAACGTGCCTGCCGGCATGGCCATAGTGCCGTCCGGATCGAACTTGGTGCCCGTGCCCACCCACCATGTGCCCTTCAACACGGTTATGAAACGATCGTGCGGATGGAAATGCGGGTGGCTGAAGTGATTTCCCGCCAGCCATTTGTTCATGACAACGTAGAGGCCTTCTTTGGCCGGATCGCCGGCCAACACTGCATTCTGTGAGCCTGACGGCGTCGGTGCCGACCATGGAATCTGGTCCGGCAATTTGAAGGCGAGGGCGGCCGGATTGAGATCCATTGCGCGCGCCAAACTGCTTGAAAGAAGCGGAGCTATCGCCGGGAGCAAGGCCAGCGAACGCCGCGTGAATGTGATCATGATGAGCCTCCTTGTAGGTGCACTGTTGCGCGTGCTTGGGCGATCACACTACTGCGCTGAAGCAATGGGCGCGAGATGGGATACCGCCCATTTTAAATAGCCGGATCAAACCGTTGCATGCCATTGCGGAGTTCGTGCGGTGCTGTAATAGCATCGGGCCGAACCGCTGCGAGGGGACCGATGAAGCGTAGTACCGACCGTATCCTGACGACCCATGTTGGCAGCCTGATCCGGCCATCGGCGTTGCAGGAATTTCTGCGCGCCAAACAGGCCGGAAAACCGTACGACGTGGTGGCTTATGACAAATGCCTTGCGGATGCGGTCTCTGACGTCGTGCACAAGCAGGCCGAGGTCGGCGTCGACGTCATCAGCGACGGCGAATTCGGCAAATCGATTTCCTGGTCGCAATATGTGCTCGAGCGTCTGAGCGGTTTCGAGCGGCGGCCGATCAAGGCCGGAGCCAATCCGTTCACGCGCGGTCTCGATCGCGAAAAGTTCGCCGAGTTTTATGCCGAGCTGGATGCGCGCGAAAATGTGGCGACGACCACAGAGGCCGTATGCACCGGTCCGATTGCCTATACCGGGCAGGAGGAACTCAAGCGCGACATCGACAATTTCAAGGCCGCACTCAAAGACGTCAAAGTCACTGAAGCATTTCTGCCGGTTGCTGCGCCCGCGAGCGTGATCCCGGATCGCAAGAACGAATATTACAAAAGCGATGAAGAGCTGATACGCGCGATCGGTGCGGCGATGCACACCGAATACAAGATGATCATCGACGCCGGTTTTGTGTTGCAGCTGGACGATGCGCGGTTCGCCGTCACTTACGACCGTATGGTGCCGCCTGCGAGCTTTGCCGACTATCGCAAATGGCTGGCGTTGCAGGTCGAGGTGCTCAACCACGCGATTGCCGGGCTGCCGCCGGAGCGCATTCGCTATCACGTTTGCTGGGGCAGCTGGCCGGGGCCGCACACTACCGATGTGCCGCTAAAGGATGTCGTCGATGTCATCCTGAGCATGAAGGTCGGCGCCTTCGTTCTGGAGGGTGCCAATCCGCGGCACGAGCATGAATGGCGGGTTTGGGAGAGCGCCGAAGCTGCCGGAAGGCAAAGTGCTCATACCCGGCGTCATCAGCCACGCCACCAACGTGGTGGAGCATCCGGAACTCGTGGCCGAGCGTATCGTCCGGCTTGCCAAACTGGTCGGCCGCGAAAACGTGATTGCCGGAACCGATTGCGGCTTTGCGCAGGGGCCATTCTATCGGCGCGTACACCCGAGCATCATGTGGGCGAAGCTTGATGCGATGGTCCAAGGTGCAAGGATCGCGAGCGCGGAGCTTTGGCCTTAGTGGCGCGTACTAGCGCTTAGTGGGAACAGCCGCTTATTCCGCAGCGACGGCGTGAACCGGCTCTTCCTGCTCCTCAAGCGGCCCTTGCTTTGATCCGAAAAGCCATGCCTGCAGGCGATCCAGATAGAGATAAACGACCGGCGTGGTGTACAGCGTCAGCACCTGGCTGACGGCAAGGCCGCCGACCATGGCGTAGCCCAGCGGCTGGCGCATCTCCGAACCCGCGCCGGTGCCGACGGCGAGCGGAATACCGGCGAGCATCGCTGCGGCGGTCGTCATCAGGATCGGCCGGAAACGCAACAGGCATGCTTCCCGGATGGCATCGAGCGGCTTGGCGTGACGTTCGCGCTCGGCGGCGATGGCAAAGTCGACGAGCATGATGCCGTTCTTTTTGACGATGCCGATCAGCAGAATGATGCCGATGATGCCGATGACCGAAAGGTCCATGTGGCCGAGACTCAAGGCGAGGAGTGCGCCGACGCCAGCGGACGGCAGCGTCGAAAGGATCGTCAGCGGATGGATGAAGCTTTCATAGAGTATGCCGAGGATGATGTAGACGACGATAAGCGCGGCTCCGATCAGCGCTGGCTCGCTGCGCAACGAGGTCTGAAACGCCTGGGCGTTGCCCTGGAAGGTCGGAATGATTGCCGCCGGCATGCCGACTTCGCGCGAAGCCTGATTGACAGCCTCTACCGCCTGTCCGAGCGCGACGCCGGGCATCAGGTTGAACGTTATCGTCACGGCAGGAAACTGGCTCTGGTGGGAAATCAGCAGCGGACCGACGCCGTTGCTGTCGACGTTGACGAGAGCCGACAACGGTACCGCGCCGCCGGTGAGCGGTGATTTCACGTAAAGCCTATCGAGCGTCGACAGGTCTTTTTGCAGTTCTGGCAGGATTTCGAGGACGATAAAATAGGTCTTCAGCTGCGTAAAATACTGAGTGATCTGGCGCTGCCCGAATGCGTCATTGAGGGTATCGTCGATTGCTTGCGCCGAAATTCCGAAGCGGGATGCTTGATCGCGGTTGATGGTGATCTGAAGCCGCGGTGCATTGGCTAAAAGGTCGCTGGTAACGTCGGCGAGTTGCGGCAGCGTCTTGAGTTTTTCAAGGAGCTTTTGCGACCACTCGTTCAGTTCGTCAATGTTCGTGTCCTGCAAGGTGTACTGGAAGCTGCCGCGGGCGATACGTGCGCCGACGTTGATGTCCTGGGCGGCCTGCAGGAACAGGGCGGCGCCCTGGACTTTCGCAAGCTGCGGCCGCAACCGGTCAATGATCTGCGAAGCGCTCAGCACACGATCGTCGCGCGGCTTGAGCGTGATGAAAAAGCGGCCAGTGTTCGCCGACTGCGCGCTTCCGGTGCTGCCAGTCTGCGACGCCGAACGACTCGATGTCGGGGTCCTTGAGAAGGACATCGCCCAGATTTTGCATCAGGCGCATCATTTCATGCGGCGAAGTCGGCTGTGCGGCTTCGCCGAACCCCTGGACCAGGCCGGTATCCTGTATTGGAAAAAAGCCTTTCGGGATCATGATCGCCATGATGAGGGTCAGCGCCATGGTCCCGAAGAACACGCACAGCGTGATAAACTGGTGGCGCAGCACAATGTCGAGCGTGCGCGTATAAAAATTGATCAAGGCGGTGAAGCCGCGCTCAATAAACTGGTAAACACGGCCGTGGGCTTCGGTTTCGCGCTTCATGAAACGCGAGCACATCATCGGGGCAAGCGTCAGTGAGACGAGTGCCGAAACCGCGATCGACGCGGTCACCGTAAGCGCAAATTCACGGAACAGGCGGCCGATAATGCCGCTCATCAGCAGCAGCGGGATAAACACCGCGATCAGCGAGCACGAGATCGACACGACCGTGAAGCCGATTTCGCGCGAACCTTTCAACGCAGCGGTGAACGGCGGCTCGCCATGTTCGACGTGACGATAGATGTTTTCGACGACGACGATGGCGTCGTCGACCACGAAGCCAACAGCAATGGTGAGCGCCATCAGCGACAGATTGTCGATGCTGAAATGCATCAGATACATCGCGGCGAAAGAGCCGGAGATCGCGAGCGGCACAGTAACGCTTGGAATAAGCGTCGCCCAGAAATTGCGCAGGAACAGCAGGATCACCATCACGACGAGGCCGATGGTGAGGACCAGCGTGAATTCGACGTCGGCAACCGATGCGCGGATGGTGACTGTGCGATCAAGAATGGTTTCGACCTTGATCGCCGGCGGGATCCGCGCCGTCAATGACGGGATTTGAGCCTTGATCTGGTCGACGGTGTCGATGACATTGGCGCCTGGCTGCTTGAAGACGGCCAGAATGACGCCTTCTTTATTATTCTGGTAGGCGATAACGGTGCGGTCGATGGGTGCGCCTACGGCCTGCCCGACATCGCGGACCCTGATGGGGGCGCCGTTCCGGTAGGCGATGATGACGTCGTTGAACTTGTCGGCGTTGGTGATCTGATCGTTGGTGGCGATCGTGAAACTGATCTGGTCGCCGTTGATGTTGCCTTTGGCGGCGTTGGTCGTCGAGCTTACGAGGATGCCGCGGATCTCCTCGAGCGTGAGACCGTTGGCGGCGAGTTTAGCAGGATCCACTTGAACGCGGATCGAGGGCGTCTGGTCGCCGAACACGGAGACTTGCGCCACGCCGGTGACCTGCGAAATCTGCTGCGCGAGAAAGATGTTCGCGTAATCGTCGACATCGGTGATCGGAATGGTGTCCGAATGCACGGACAGCAGCAGCACCGGCGTGTCGGCCGGATTGACCTTTTTGTAAGCGGGCGGCGTGCTCAGCGACTGCGGCAACTGCTTGGTTGCAACGGTTATCGCGGCCTGGACGTCTTGCGCCGCGGAATCGATGTTCCGCTCAAGATCGAACTGGATGACGATGGTCGACGCGCCGAGCGAGCTCTGCGACGTCATCTGGCTAATACCGGCGATCTGACCGAATTGAAGCTCGAGCGGAGCTGCAACCGACGTTGCCATGGTTTCGGCGCTCGCGCCGCTCCATGTGGTGGTGATCTGGATGGTCGGGAAATCGACCTGCGGCAACGGTGCAACGGGCAGGAACGGGAACGAGACAATGCCGACGAACGCCAGCGCCGCCATCAACAGCGTGGTCGCGATCGGCCGGCGGATAAAAGGTTCGGAAATGCTCACGATGCATCGCCCTGCGCGGCCGCGGTCGGCGTCTTCGTGATGGTAACGGGTGCGTTGGTCTGAAGTTTATATTGGCCGTCGGTCACGACGCGGTCGCCGTCCGATACGCCAGACGTCACGATGGTGCGGTCGCCGGTTGTGGTGCTGGTCTGGATTGGCCGCGGTTCGACGGTGTTGTCCGGCTTTACGACCCAGGTGAACAGTCCGTGCGGACCGCGCTGTACGGCGAGCGGCGGTATTACGAGCACATCTTTCTTCGTGCCGAGCAGAATTCGTGCATTGACGAATTCACCGGGCCATAATTTTTCGTCGTTGTTCGCGAACATGGCTTTCAGGCGATAGGTCGCGGTCGCCTGATCAATAAGATTATCAATGGTCGAGAGGTTGCCGTTGCTGATCGGACGCACGTTATCGCGGTCATACGCGGCAACCGGAACGTCGCCATTCGCCATTGCGGCGCGGACGTCTTCCAGTGTCTGTGCCGGCAGAGTGAACAGGACGGCGGTAGGTTCCGTTTGTGTCAATATGGCGATCGCGCCCTGGTCGCTGGCATGGACGATATTGCCCGGATCGACCATGCGCACGCCCATGCGGCCATCGGTCGTCGCCTTGATATCGGTGTAATCAAAATTGGTTTGCGCAGTTTCGATCGCGGCAATATCGGCATCGATCGCGGCTTTGCCTTGATCGACTTTGGCCTGTTGCAGATCGAGGTTTTGCTGAGTTTCGGCATTTTTCAGAACGAGCGTCTGAAAGCGGGCCAAATCTTTTTGCGCCGCGACGAGAGCGGCGTCATCCTGCGCTTTACGCGCCTTGGCCTGATCGAGGGCGGCTTGATAGAGACGCGGATCGATCTTGGCGAGCACGTCGCCTTTTTTGACGCGCTGGCCCTCCTTGAAGAAAACTTCCTGTAATTTGCCGTCGACCTGGGCGTGGATGGCAACGGTGTACAGTGCCTGCACTGTACCGAGGCCGGTCAGATAAATCGGTACGTCCTGGCGGGAGGCGGTGGCGATACTGACCGGCACAGTAGCTCGCGGCCGGGCTGCGCGCGCCGGATCGGGACCTTGCGACCAATACCAATAAACCAAACCACCAACGGCAAAGACTACCACGCCTGCCGCGAGCAACATTCCGCAGCGGCCCAAACCGCCCGTACGGCTCAAGTTCATTCCACGGGCTTCCCTCTGTAGTGCGCTGTGCGGCCTTCATACCGCTTATTGTGTCGCGCGCGCCCCCTTTTACTGTTTACTCTATAGCGGCGCGAGTATCTTTCCGGAAGATGAAAAGAAATTCACCTTCTATGGTTGCCGGATAAATGGGCCATTCGTCCGCGTAAATTTCTGCATAAATATCGCCATCTTCAATCGAAAGTTGCGGGCTAGATTTTTGGTGCACTGCGGTCTCGGAGGTAGCCCAACCGACGGGCCGAGGCCGGGTTTCGGGAGAGACGCGCCGGTTCACCCGCACTACTCAAGCCGGTTCATCGGCGCTCCCGGATTTGATAGGCTTTGCCAACCACCCGAATGCCAGCCCTCAGGAGACCGATCATGCTCGACGTCACCAAGCGACCTCAGACTGCCCCATTCGACACCGCGCGGCTCGATCGTTTGATGGATGAAACCGGAATAGATGTCCTGGTCGCGACATCGAAGCATAATGTCCAATACCTGCTCGGCGGTCACCGCGCGTTCTTTTTTGAATCCATGGATGCGATGGGGTTGAGCCGCTACCTGCCGGTTTTCGTCTATGCCAAGGGCGAGGCGCAGAAGGCCGGTTTCTTTGGCCACCGCATGGAAGGGTTTCAGAACGAGGTGAAGCCGTTCTGGGTGGCAGAGATCAACACCAAGAGCTCCGGCGCTGTCGACGTCATGGAAAAGGCCGTCGAGTATGTGCGCAAGCTCGCGCCGGGCGCGAAGCGCATCGGTATCGAGACCGCCTTTATCCCGCTCGACTCCGCCGCCGTGTTGCGGAAGGCGTTTCCGAATGCCGAGTACAAGGATGCGCTGTTCCTGCTGGAGCGGGTGCGGGCGATCAAGACGCCGGAAGAACTTGCACTGTTGCGCATCGCCTCCGATGCGGTGATCGACTCCATGGAAGCGGTGTTTAAGAACCACGGTCCCGGCGCCACCAAGAACGAATTGACCGAAGCGCTGCGCCGCGAGGAAACCTCGCGCGGTCTCACCTTCGATTATTGCCTGATCACCGCAGGGCCGAGCCTCAACCGCGCACCCTCGGATCAGCGCTGGCAAAACAAAGGCGATGTGCTGTCGCTCGATTCCGGCGGCAATTATCACGGCTATATCGGCGACGTGTGCCGCATGGGAGTGATCGGCGAGCCGGATCCGGAACTCGTCGATTTGTTAGCGGAGATCGAGGCCATCGAGCAGGCTTCGATGAAGCCGATCCGTCCGGGCGCGCTCGGCAAGGAAATCTATGCCGCCGCGAACGTACCGCTGCAAAAATCGAAACTGCACAACCACATCGAATTTCTCGCGCACGGCATGGGGCTGGTGAGTCACGAAGCACCGCGTCTGACCAGTACGGGACCGGTTCCCTATGACGCCTATGACGCCGAACGCCCCCTCGAAACCGGCATGGTCATCTCGGTGGAGACCACGCTGAAACATCCGCAACGCGGCTTCATCAAGCTCGAAGATACCGTGATCGTGACCTCTGCGGGATTTGAGGTCTACGGCGACCGCATCCGCGGCTGGAACCGCGCCGGGCGAGCCTGACGGCGGACCGGCGTTCGCTATTCGGCTGAAGTTTGGATGCGCACCAGTGACGGCGCGGGTTCCCTCTCGGCCTCACCGCGCAGGCTGTGCATGTAGCCGAAGCACACCAGGCCAACCAGCGACCAGACGCCGCCCGCCACATAGAAAATCAGCGGGGCAACGTTCGTGAAGGTATTCATGATCAGGCAGGTCGTGCTCCACGCTATGAGCACGACAACGGCACGCGGCAAAATGTAGGCCACGGCTCAAGACTCTGCAGCAGGATGCCGCAATGATGCTTGAGCGTGGTTACCTTGCAGTAAATTGGTTCATTGAACGCTGGATTGCTTCGCTGCGCTCGCAATGACAACTTCAACATGCCACGCATGGCTGTTTGATATCGTGGATCGGATGAAACCCGCGCAGGGCAGGCGGATCAGTGGCTAATGGCTCCCCGGGCCTCCGCCAAAACCTTATTCGCACCCGTTCGCATTCGACCGAAAACAACACGATAAAGCCGCCTTCTATCGGACTTTCTATTCATTCTAATTCGTTGCTGTTCGCCAGTATCCGCGGTACGGTTGTGGGTAGATCGGGGGTAGAAACGTGGCACAGACCGTCAATCAGCTCACCGCTACCAAGGTGCAGAAAGTCAAGACGCCCGGCATGTACCCGACGGCGCCGGCCTCTATTTGCAGGTCACCGGCAACGAACGCGAAGTCATGGCTCCTTCGGTATTCGCTTGCGCGGCAAAGCCCGCGAGATGGGGCTTGGGCTCGCTCCGCAAGGTCAGCCTTGCCGATGCCCGGCGAAAGGCGGCCGAGTGCCACAGGCTGCTTGACGATCACGTCGACCCGATCGAGCACCGAGCCCAGGCCCGGGCCGCCGCGGCACTCGCGAGCACGCAATCCATCACGTTCAAGGAGGCGCAGCCCAATATATCGCGATGCGAAGCAAGGGCCTGAGGAACGCGAAGCACGCCGCGCAATGGGGGACGACGATCGCAACCTATGCCGAGCCGATCTTGGGCAAACTTGGCGGTCGCGGGACATCGACGTCGGCCATATGCACCGAGTGCTCGAGCCGATTTGGACGTACCAAGCCAGAGACGGCGGGCAGGGTGCGTGGACGCATCGAAAAGATTCTTGGCTGGGCGAAGGTCAACAACTACCGGGAAGGAGAGAATCCGGCCCGCTGGCGCGACAATCTCGATCAGTTGCTGCCCGAAGCTGTCGGAAGTGCGGAAGGTCACGCACCATCCGGCGCTGCCCTATGCCGAATTGCCGGCCTTCATGGAAAAGCTACGCAAGCACGACGGCATCGCGGCGCGTGCGCTTGAATTTACGATTCTGACGGCCGCGCGCACCGAGGAAGTGCTTCTTGGCCCGGCCGGCCGAATTCAATAAGCGGGAGAAGCTTTGGACTGCGCCGGCAGAGCACATGAAGCTCAAAAGGGAGCACTTGGTCCCGCTGTGCGACCGCGCGATGCAGGCTCCTCGATGGCGCCAGTGGAAGCTATCTGTTCCCGAGCCCGTCTCATCCTGACAAGCATCTCAGCAACATGGCGATGCTGATGGTGCTGGATCGAATGGGCTACGGCCATGTGACCGTGCACGGCTTCCGGTCGACCTTCAAGGATTGGTGCCGCGACCGCACTCGATTTGAGAACTACGTTTCCGAGGCGGCACTTGCTCATGCTAGCGGCGACAAGATCGAGGCCGCTTATGCCCGCAGCACCGTTCTCGAGAAGCGGCGCAAGCTTATGGATGCATGGGCGGCGTTCTGCATGTCTCTGCACGAAGCTGCCGGTAAGGACGTGGTGGTCGCGTTGCGATCGGCCTGACGTTGTGACCACTGGCCCAGAAATGCCGTCACAATCGGGCGACTCCCTACTTAATGAGCGCACGGGCCGCGTATTACATCGATGGCAATACTGCGGGCGAGGTCGTTTCGATCGCGCAGGGCCGAAGCTAAGATCGAACTTCGACACGGCGAGGGTAACTCCTGGAGAGCCTATGCCGCATGACCTGCTCCCCAACTTGCCCTCGTTCATAAGGAGAGTCTGTTCCGGTTTTGCCCCTGAGTGGGGCGTGCTGCGAACTCGGTTGGTGTGAGCCCGTTGAGGCTCGAGTGCGGTCGGTTGGTGTTGTAGTCGGTCCTCCATTCTTCGATGATCTCGCGCGCCTCTTTGAGGTTGGCGAACAGGTGTTCGTTGAGGCACTCGTCGCGCAGGCGGCCGTTGAAGCTCTCGACGAAGCCATTCTGCATCGGTTTGCCTGGTGCGATGTAGTGCCATTCGACGCCACGCTGCTGCTGCCAGGCGAGGATGGCGTTTGAGGTCAACTCGGTCCCGTTGTCACTGACGATCATACCGGGATAGCCGCGCAGTTCGGCGATCCGATCGAGTTCGCGGGCGACCCGCAGGCCGGTGAGCGATGTGTCCACCACCAGGCCGAGGCATTCCCTGGTGAAGTCATCGACCAGCGTCAGGATACGGAAGCGCCGGCCGCTGACCAGCGTGTCAGCCACGAAGTCGAGCGACCAACGCAGATTGCGACCCTGCGGCACTGCCATCGGCGCCCGGGTTCCGAGAGCTCGCTTGCGACCACCGCGCTTACGCACGGTCAGCCGTTCTTCTTTGTAGAGCCGGTAGAGCTTCTTGGCGTTCAGCCTGATGCCCTGACGCTTCAGCATCAGACCGAGACGCCGATAGCCGAACCGACGCCTCTGCGATGCCAGCTCGCGCAGTCGCCTGCGCAGCTCTTCGTCGCCAGACCTCTTTGGCGCATAGCGATAGGTCTTCGGGTGCAGGCCGACCAGGCGGCAAGCTCGCCGCTGCGAATAGAACGTGGCATCGCTGATGCCGTATTTCCGGCACGCATCGCCAGCCGATAATCCGGCGGCGTGCTCCTTCAGTACCCCGATGATCTGCTCTTCGGTAAATCTGCTCTTGCGCATGTCCGTCTCCTGAAGGAACGGACTCTACCCAAAATCGAGGGCGTTTAAGGGGAGCAGGTCACGCACCAGCTAGCAATGTACTAAGATCAAAGCATTCCGACGGTAAGTGATGGTCGTGATGCCCGCATCCTCTAAGGTCCAGGCGAGTAAGAAGCTCACTCCTCAGCAGCGCGCAATTGAAAAGAAGCGCGCGCAGTGGCGCGAGTGGCGCGCGTCAGGCCTTGGTTGGGCCGCTGGCTTCGATCCCGAGACCTACGATTGGAAACGGGATGGGGAGCATTTCGACAAACTGTCCGATGATGAATGGGCCGTCGTCTGGAAGCGCGTCCGCGCTGCGTCGTGCAAGAAGCCATCGCTGAACGAGGCGTCCGTTCGTGCGCTGGTCGATGATGCGGCATATTCATCAGGATGGTTCGCCGAGTTTGGCGGCGAATTATATTTTTCACGCGCCGATTACCACCGACTTGCGGAAACAAAACGCCGTTTCCTTAAAAAAGTTCAGCAATTTCGCAATGAGATTTCCAATTTTTTCGGAGCCCCACCTGATGACCATAAGGAGCCATACGATCCCTGGGAAATGTATCGACAGATGGTTCCAGTGCTCGCTCATCTTGCGGCAGACCTTGGGCGTAGGATTACTGATGACGAAGAAAATGCATTGCTTGTGAAGGGTCTCTCGAATGCGGCAAAACCAAAACTCGACATCTGGAGAGCCAGACTCGTGATGGTTTGGCAAAGCGAATGCGGTCTCCCAGTTAAAAACACGAAGCACCTAAGAGGATTTCTGATCGACGCCTTGCAACCTTATATGCCTCAAGCCGGACTAACTGACAGAATGGCAAAACACTTCATTAAGAAATGGATAGCCGGCGAAGTGAAAAAGCCGGGCATGTCACTTTTGAAACTCTAGCGAGACAAATAGAAAATCTAGCAGTCGTGTCGTTTTGTCCTACTTGGTCGTTGCCTGTGTGAATAAACGTCTGCATTCCTTGTCGCTCGCCACGGTTCGGCGAATTGATGGGATGTGCGAAGCGAATGAGCGAGCCGACGAGCGCCAAGCCGATTTCCGTGACCGTTAAAACCGCGCGCGAAATCACAGGTCTTGGCAACACAACGATTTACGAACTGATCAAGCAAGGCAAGCTGAAGACAGTCGCGATCGGCAGAAGGCAACTCATACTTTACGCTTCGCTTGAGTCGTTGATCAAAGCTGCATAAGTGGCGCTTTGATGAACAAATTACATAATTCGACGCACGTCGATTTCGAACGCATCAACAAGATAGCGCTGGCGCAGTTGAAGAGTCTTTGTTGCCGGTGGTTGAAGGATGGCCAAGTGATTGGCCACGAATACATCGCCCGCAATCCTCGTCGTCGCGATGAACATATCGGATCTTTCAAGGTCAATCTCACATCCGGCCGGTGGGCGGATTTTGCGTTGACGGGTATCGGTGGAGGCGATCCGGTGTCGCTGGCGGCGTATCTTGCAAATTGCAGCCAGATAGACGCGGCGCGGCAGCTCTCAAACATGCTGGGAATTAGACATGGCTGAGGCTGCAATGTTCGCGCCGCTCGCTCGGGACGAGTACACGGGCCCAAACAATACGACGAAGACAATTCCCACCAAGACGCCGATCATTCCAGTGCCGGCCGACGCTCCTGCATTCAACTTCCGACATCCGAAGCACGGTGAGCCGACTGGTCGCTGGGCGTACCGTCAAGCTGATGGTGCGGTCGTTGCCTACATCGTGCGCTTCGATTTTGAGGCGGAGGGTAAGGCCGGTAAGGAGGTGATGCCAGTCGCGTTCTGCTTGGTGGAAAACGAGAAAACAAATTACCGCGCTTGGCGCTCTTGCGGCGTTCCAGCGCCGCGACCGCTCTATCGATTGCCTCACCTAGCAGCCTTCCCACACAAACCCACGATCATCACGGAAGGCGAGAAGAAAGCTGACCGCGCCGTCGAACTCTTCCCCGACTACGAAGCGACCACAACAATGGGCGGGGCAAAGGCGTCGCATCTTTCATCATTTGATTCCCTGGCAGGACGACAGGTTATCGTCTGGCCGGACAATGACGATGCCGGCCGTGCGTATGCGAGCGAGGTTGCGCAGTTGGCGCTTGCGGCAGGCGCGACTGCAGCCATCGTTCAGGTGCCACAAAGCTTCCCACCGAAATGGGATCTCGCCGATCCCCTCCCGTGCGGGGTCACTGTGAATGATCTTGGCTTGCTGTTGGCAGAGGCAGAACCCGTCGAGCTTAACGCAGCGGCCAACGAGCAGACGCCCAGCCACACCGATAGGGAGTTGCGTGAAAAAGGGCCACCCCAGCGCGATAAGCTTCTCTACACCGCAGACCGTGCTGAGTTCTGGCGTTGTCCTGATGGGATCGCTTACGCGACGGTGCCGGTGGGAAACCATCGCGAGCACCACAAAGTACGGGATCTGGGATTTCGCGATTGGCTGATCGTCGAGGCGGGGCGAGCGTTCCGGTCCGAAATCGCGGGGCGGGTGCGCCCAGGATCATTCAGCAAGAATGCCGTAGAGGATGCATTATCGGCCTGCGAGGCAGCGGCAACGGCGAGTGGCAAAGTCAAGATGGCGCCTCTCCGCGTCGGCGCAATGGAAAGCACTCTGTATATCGATCTCGGAAGTCCGAACTGGGATGCGGTGGAAGTCACGCCGGAAGGTTGGCGCATCGTGTCGACGCCGGCTGTTCCAATCTTGCGGACCCGGCGGACCCGATCCTTGCCGCAGCCAAAGTCCAACGGTTTCCTCGCAGCCCTTCGCGACTTCCTGCCGATCAATGGCGACGATGAATGGCGTCTCACAGTACTTTGGTTACTCGCGGCGTTGCGACCTAAAGGTCCATACCCAATTCTGGCATTCTCGGGCGAGCAGGGAACGGGAAAATCCTTTGCGGCACGGATTCTGCGACGTCTGGTTGACCCTTGTGGGGATGACATCATGCAGCCGCCGCGCGAAGACCGAGACCTTATCGCGGCGGCAAAGAACAATCACGTCCTTGCCTTCGACAACCTGTCCAAGATGTCGGGCGAACTAGCTGACAGCTTGTGCCGTCTTGCGACTGGCGGAGACATCGGGGGTCGTATGTTCTACACGAACGACGACACGGCGGCCTTCGCCGCCCAGCGGCCGATCATCGTCAACGGCATTCCGGACATTGTATCGCGTGGCGATCTCGCATCACGGGCAATCTTCGTCCGGCTTACGCCAATGCGCCGGCGGCGTACGGAGGCAGATCTGTGGAAAGACTTCTCTGTCGCGGGACCCAACATTCTGGGCGCGTTGCTGGACGCACTTTCAGCGGCACTGCGCAGTCTCCCACTTGTTAGTTTACCTGATGATAGCACATCCCTTCGAATGGCCGATTTCGCATTGCTCGCGCTTGCAGCGGAGGGTGGTCTCGGCTGGCCGGCCGGCTCGGCGCTTGATGCTCTGCGCCGGAATATGCGCAGCGCCACAGTGATGATGGCGGACCTCGACCCGGTCGCTGTCACAATTCGCAGCATGGTTGAGCGCGAAAACGGCTTCACCGGATTGGTTTCTGCCCTCCACGTGCGCCTTAACGAAATAGTGGATGTCGAGACCCGGAGGGGACCAGGCTGGCCAAAACATCCCGCTCGCCTTGGCGAACATCTTCGCCGTATCGCTCCCGCTCTACGGGCTAACGGCATTCCCATTGACGAGCGCCGCACCAGAAACGGCATGACTGTTACTATTGGTGTTGGTGTAGGTGGGCCGGCTTCTCTGTCTCTAAATGATAAGAAGGAGGAGGATAATACGATCTCCTCAATATCGTGTGGCGAAGCAAACTCGCAGGACGACGAACCTGCATCACCTACATCCTTCGGCGACCATGTCGAGACCACGCAGTCTTCCGGTGATTGGTGCGGTGCAAATGATGTACGTGATACCCACATCGCTCAACGTGCGCGAAACGTTAGCGGTCCAGCGACTGTTGCCGGTGATGTAGGTAGAGACTCCACTGAGGACATTATCGATTGCGATCTGCCACCAGGCGCCGAGGCGGCAATATGAGCACTGTCAGGGATCTCCTCGACGACCTTGCCCTGATCGGTGCGATGATCGAACTCTCAGGCGACCATCTAATTCTACGAGCCGGGGCCACTGCAGTTCCTGCGAACCTCATTTGTCGCATTCGACAAGCAAAGACCGAACTCCAGGCAACGCTCGTTTCTCACGCGAGACCTGCGGACTTCTCGGACGGCACAGAAAACCACGCCGCTTCCAAAGCCAATCTCGTTGCGCCGTCTGGTTGGTTCCAACGGGTCGCGCCCCCAGCTGGGGGGGAGCCTGGATACGAGATGCCTTGCGCCGCACGACGCGGCCGTGTGGAAAGAAGGGGCGCGATTTTGCTGCATTTCTGCGTCGAGTGTGGCGCATGGGGCGCATTCGGCGTTGGAGTTCATCTCGGTGGTGGCCGACTCGGTCGGTGGTACTGCGCGGCGCATCGACCAAAAGGCTAATGTCCAGCCCAACACTTTCGGCTGAAAATAGGAAAACGTAATGACAGAACAAGCAACATCCACACAGCCGAACATTTCCGAGAGCTATGAGATGACGCGTTTCAATGCGCTGCGTCACGGCATCTTATCGCGTCACACGGTGCTGCCCTGGGAGGACGCCGAACAATACGAAGCCCTCGTCGTCGCTTTGGTGGCTGAGCACTCTCCTCAGGGACCCACCCAGGAGCACCTGGTCGAAGAGGTGGCCGGAATCCTGTGGCGTAAGCGACGGTTGCGGCTGGCCGAAGCTGCGGTATTTCGTCGAAGGCTTGCGAAAGCGCCCGATAAACAGACTATCCAGGCGGCGCTCGTCCATCTGGAAACTGAAAAACGTGCGACTGATAGAATAAGCGGGCTCGAGTCAAAATAAGGACGAGCATGGCATGCTCTTAAAAGCTCTCGAGTTATTGGAATTCGGCAAGAGAAATTCATACGATGCGGCCCTTGGTGCTCTGCAGGAGTGTGTCCGGAAGCGTTGGGCGGAGGTCACCACGTCAAAGAGGCTGGAATTGATGTCTTTCGATGTTGACGCTCTTTATTCCGCAGACGCTCCTGGTCTTCAAGGCTTTCTGCGAGAGGAGATGATGCGGAACTTGGGCCGACGGCAAGAATTGGAAAGTTCGGACCTTATTCAAGATCAAGCGTTCGGCGAGGCACTGGAACCCGATCAGTTAGAGGGCCTTGCCCGCTACGAAGTCCATCTTGATAGGAAATTTGAACGTGTGATGGCTATGTTGCTTCGACTTCAGGACCTACATCTGGTGGCTGCCGAGCAGTAAACTATTACTAGCGGCTGGCGCCCCTGAAATCCGTTTGGCAAAACGGGTCTGTTTCCTACGAACCGAGGCATGCTGCACGTTAAAAGCCGCTGCGAACGTCCAGCTCCCCGACGCCCAAAAAGACATGGTGCGGTTCTGGATTTTCGAGGGTCCTTTAAGATCGAAGCGAAGCCGTTGAGTTAAATGCAGGGGCGTGATTGTATTATTGAGAACATAACCGAGAGCATTTCCGTCTCTAGCGACCAACGTCCAGCCCTGGTCGTTACGAACTACCGTGATCATCGTTCCAGGCTCTAATCGCTGTGTAATCGGGTCTTCCGATAGTCTTGAAAAGACATCCGCTTCGCGTATTAGGGCGCGTACTTATAAACCGGGCCAGTTGACTGCGGCTCGCTGAATGTCTGCTTCACTCCGAAAACGACCGAATTGATGCGATGCCGCGAAACGACGCGAAGGGCCATGAGCAGACATTCCCGACACGTCCGTCAACGCTCTTTGCCTACTGCACTCTCTTGACTGGCGGAGGTGCCCAGCGACCGTCGAGCACCTAGCCCAGTGACTGCGTTCGGCGCGTTCAACTGTTTTCATTTTTGTCAGTCGGAAACAATTCGCGATCAGAGCGGACGCCCATTGCCACCGCTATTTTGACCAGACTGCCGCCGTAACAGCGATTGTCGTAGCCACGCGCTGCACCGACCATCTGGCGTCACTCATTGGAACAACGGTGAAACAGTTCGCTTTGGCGCGGTCCCAACTAGTACAAAAGCCGGCAGCATCGAGCCTCCAAGTACCTGACCTTGCGGGGAGGCTAGACCCGATTGCTTCACGCAGGGTCTTCCCGTCAGGCGTAAAGGTCATCTTGAACTTGGTCCCACTGGTTGTAGCGGAGGTGAACGGCTGTCCGTCAAAGAACATCGTCTTGATGTCGTTGGGCTTCATCGCATCGGCAGCACTTGCGATGTTAGAGCCAAGCAGCAACAAGAATAGTGCGGCGGACAGTTTCGCTGTCTTTGTCCTTGTCCTGCGCCGCTGCGACTTTTCGCACATGGTCAGTCAATTTCTGCCTCGACTGCACTAAGTGGGCGCAATAGCTAGGCCCTGATAACGGCCTCGAAGGCGGACGGCCTCACCCCATTTGCATTTGAGCCCGTTTTGAAGGGCGCCGAACGGCATCCGCCAGTCTTAGCCATTCCGCCGCCATTTCACGTTGAATAGCGCGAGATTTCTGATCGGTTGCTGCCGTCACCATTTGCAAACAATGTTCGGCGAAACGCGCGTACTCTTTGTGTTTGTCGTTCTGCGAATTGCCACGATTCTCCCCCGCTAGCATCGCCGCGCTTAATCTGAGGCCGGTCCGGAAGAGAATCTGTACAAATAGACCACTTTCAAAACCGGCCAGCACCATGTGCTGGGACGGTCGAATAAGTTATGGAACGATTGTGATCATCCTTTGTTGCCGCCTGTGATTGATATCCTCCCCAACGCGCTCGTTGTGGTCGTCGATGACGACGTATTCGAACGAATGGGCGCATCCTATATGTTCGAGGATGCGGGCTACCGGGTGCTTGAGGCCGAAAACGCCGACGAGGCCCTGGGTTTCTTCGAAACAAACGCCGAGATCAGGCTGCTTTTCACGGACGTAAGCATGCCCGGCTCGATGAGCGGGTCAGATTTGGCCCTCAGGTCGCCGAGCGATCGCCCAGCGTCCCCATCATCGTGACGTCGGCCGGCCGCGGCCTCACCAGCTCCCATTGAGCATGCTGTTTCATGACAAGCCCTACGAGCCGGCAGCCGTGCTTCGGCAGGCAGACAAGTGATGGCTCAACTCGGGTAAGCTGTTGCCGCCACATGGGCATCGCGGCAAACCAATTCCCAAGTGGAGACATCGCTGTCATCCGATACGGAGACAACATCGTACGAAACGGCTGTGGCTCACGCACATCATGGAACGTCGGCCGATCAAGGTCGCTGCTGTCGCCCTGGCCAACAAGATCGCGCGTATGGCCTGGGCCATCATGGTCCACGGCGACAGATACAGCAGAAGCCGAAGTTGTTGACGGTCGCATGACAGACGCCCAATAGAGGCAAAACCAATTGGCGAGGACATGACGACGTAATGCAGTACGGTCGCTTCCGGGATCGGGAGAACCCGCTTGGGTGAACGCATACTTGAATGCGTGTGATGGATTGGCACCCGATCCGCGCAGAGCATTAGGGCCAGCGGCCATACCCGCCGCATCAACAGGCCGGACACGTGACGCACCCGACCGATGCTGCAGCAACGTCAGAATGTCTTGCCAAGGCGCCGTCCACACGTGACCCAACTCGGACAGCGCGGGCAAGCCTTACGGATCATCGTCGTTTTCTGAAATAATTCGTCGCAGGAACCACGGCGTGAATAGGAGATGACCATGATAAAGCTTGTCCGGACTGCGGGATTTGCGTTGGCCGTGTTGGCGCTACCGAGCGAAAGCAGAGCACAACAGCTGGAATACTTCGGAAAACCAGTGCGCGGCATTCCAGTTTCTTCAGCTGTCAAAGTGGGCAATTTGATCTTTGTTTCGGGGACACCCGCATATAAGGACGGGAAGATAGCTGTCGGCGATTTCCCGGCACAAATGAAGCAAGTTATGGAAAATATCCTCGCTACTCTGAAATCGGCCGGGACGAGTTGGGATCGGTGTGAAAACCAACGTTATGCTGACGCGCAGCGCTGATTTCGATGATATGAACCGGATATACGCGACTTATTTCCTTGAAGGGAAATATCCTGCCCGAACCACTGTCGTTGTGGCGGGCTTGCCGAGCCCCGACTTCTTCTGGAAATAGAATGTGAGGCCGTGTCGCAGTGAATCAAACGCACCGCAGGGGATTTTCGTTGGATGTCGCCTGATGGCCCTGAACTGACATTCTCTGCGACGGAATGATTAGGTCGCTGTCAGAGGCACAACGGACATTGCGCGGTCGGCAAACGGTTTAGCTTCGGTCGAGTTTGACCCAAATCGGACATTGGTGCGGTCGGCTTGCTGGCGGAGAAAGTCACTCGGGCTTGATGTTCGCCGCTTTAATGACCTCATCCCATTTGGTGACTTCTTCGGCTACGAACTTGTCTAGCGCTACAGGCGAGATTGAAAACGCTGATCCGCCTAATTGACCGATCCGAGATACAATATCGGGATCAGCAAGAGCTTTGTTGACTGCCACATTGAGCACTTCGACAACACTGGCAGGCGATGCCTTGGGCGCAGCAATCCCGGTCCACCCACTTACGTCGAACCCCGGCTGAAATTCGCTGAGCGACGGAACATCGGGAAATGCCTGCGAACGTGCTTTGCTGGTTACCGCGAGGGCACGAAGCTTTCCGGATTTTATGTACTCGATGGAGGTTGGCAAATTATCGATCGCTGCCTGGACCTGATCACCCAAGAGAGCAGTGATCATCGGCGCAGAGCCCCGATAGGGTACATGAAGTGTCTGGATCCCGGCATTTATTTTAAACAACTCTTCAGCCACGTGAGAAATTGTCCCGGTGCCGAAAGACGCCATCGTAACTTTGCCAGGATTAGCTTTTGCGTACGTGATGAAATCAGTGACTTTCGAGATGTTCAAGGAGGGTGACACCACCAGAACCAGCGGTGTTTGTGTAACGCCAGCGACCATCGCGAAATCACGCGTCAAACTAAATGGAAGATTTGTATAGAGCGAAGCATTGACGCTGTTCGTCGCCGCTGCGGCAAGGAGAACATAGCCATCGGGCGTAGCGCGTGCAACGGCTTCGGCCGCAAGGTTTGAGGCCGCACCCGGTCGATTTTCGACGACAAATTGCTGGCCTAAATGATCCGATAGGGCTTGGCTAATCAGGCGCGCGGCAATATCTGCAGTCCCACCCGGCGGAAAACCAACCAACACGTGCACCGGTCGTGATGGATAATCGGTTGCCCAACCTAAGCGCGAAAACAACGACGTTATCGTGCTGGCGCCTGCCAAGCGCAGCAAGTCTCGTCGGCCTACGGAAACTTTCATGGCCGCCCCCATGTTCTCTCGTTCAGCGTCAACGAACGAGATTGCCCCAACACCTTGCGTACCAGCAAGGGCGCTCTAAGGGATCGTGTGCGTGTTGCCCTTGGCGGCCCGGCGCTGACAATCGCTAGCGGCCCTTCACTATACTTCGCGTGATCAAGAAACTTGGTCGCTTAAGGAAATAGAGCGGACATCACTGACCCAACTCACCGCTTCGTCCCAGTCGAGACTGACCCAAAAGGGACATTCGCTGTTTTCAGCTATTGGTCCAAGACGAATTTATAATTTACGCCCAACCGTAGCTCGCTCAAATTGATGGCCGAGGTCGCCGTCAATTGCGAAAGCGGGAACGAAATCGTCGACATTCCAAAGCTTGTATAACGATATTCGGCAGACACCTCCCATTGTTGAGCTACGGCGTAGGCAATGCCGCCGCCAGCCGTCCATCCGAGCTGCCCTTTGTTGACGGCATCGTCGGAGCCAGCGGTCGCATTGTTCAGCGTGCCGGTTAATTGGGTTCGGATAAACTGATCGTTGGACCACGCAAAGCCGCCTGTTGCGTAAAACAAAGTCTTGTCGGCGGCGTATCCGATCCGTCCGCGAATGGTTTCGCTGTCAAAGACGGTTGTCTGATTGGCGCTGGTGCCAGACCGATCCGAAATCATCAGTGTCCGAGAGCCGCCGGACGACATGCTGGCAGCCACGCCGACGACAAGGCGCGATGGCAGCATGTAATCGAAGCCGAGTTGGATGCCACCGCCCCATTGCGAGGCATTGTCGCTCAATGCGGGGAATGGTGTGCCGGTCGCGCTATCCGTGGAAGTGCTGGCGTTGTTGAGCCAACGGGCGCTCACGTCAGCGCCGACATAAAATCCCGTCCAGTTGTAGTTCGGTGCCGCAGGCCTAAACGCCGGGATCGCGCGCTTTAATTCTGACGTCATGGCTGGAACGTCGATTGCGTCGATTGGACCAGCGAGTGTGATCTGAAGTGCCAGCGGCTCTAGCGGATGAACCGAGTAGTCCATAAAACCGGCTTGGCAGACCGCAGCGGGTACGGTCTGCACCGGAAAGCATCTGGCGAACAAGCTGTCGGAATGCAGCAGTGCGCCGTACGCGTAACTGGCGTTATAGCTGGTCGAATTCAGAAGATTGAGCGCGTCAAGCTGGATGTGCCAGCCATTGGCGAACTGGTAGCCGACGCGGGCATTGATCGTGTTGACCGGAGGCGACTGGAACACGTCATCCTCGGTGAGCGGTCGTGAACTGATGTAGCGCCAACGCAGCGTACCAAACCATCCAGTCGGTTTACCCAGTGTGATGCCCGCAGATGCAACCATCCACGGCGCTTCTGGAACAAGGTTTCCGGGCGCGTTGCCGATCTGTGCTTCCGGAAATCCGGCAAGCGACTCGTATAGCTGTTCCTGTCCACTATCGAACGCAACGTAACGTGCGCGTGTGAGCGCCAAATCGGCGTCAACGTGCATCCAAGAAACCGGCTGGTAATCGTTGGTGATTTCAATTCCGGTGCGCAAGCTCGGGCGGACCAGCCATCGAAGTCCCGGTGTCGCCGTCGAAGAACAACTCCAAGTCCTGATGCAGATAGAATAGGCTGACCGAGCTATCCAGATGGGGAATGATCTTTGTGCGTACGCCAACCTCGGAGCCAGCGGTTCGTACCAGAAATGGCGGTTGAGCCTGCGGCGTCGTTGGA
Source organism: uncultured Alphaproteobacteria bacterium (assembly GCA_963739945.1). Lineage (GTDB taxonomy): Bacteria > Pseudomonadota > Alphaproteobacteria > Rhizobiales > Xanthobacteraceae > BOG-931. The sequence continues at coordinate 683,270 of CAVUCN010000002.1, forward strand.
TCGCCGGGCACCTCCGTGGTTGTCACGCCCCGGGCGTCGTTGCTGTGATAGCCGTATCCTGCGCCGAAAAAGAATTCGGTCTTGTCGAATGGGCCGAACACGGTCATGAACTTCGGGCTGGTGATTGCGGCCTTCGGATTTCCGGAGTTCGCCTGCTGCAAGGTCGAATTGACCGACGCCGTAAAATAATCCTCGCGTAACCCGACTACTGTCCGCCACCAGTCAGTCCAATGGGTCGTGTTCTGTGCATAAACTCCGGCGTTGCCCTCATTCACGTGGTCGAGCAGGGTGGCTGAAAGAAACTGACGTTGGAATGTGTTGGTCAGGCCCACGTCAATGTCATCGTAACGGGTCTGTAGGCCTAACACCGTCTCGCTCGGCAAGTCGAACACAGTGCCGTTGAATGTGCGCGATACAGCCCCGCCGCCATAGACACGATCATCGGACTGGTGGAATTGGTCGCCAAGAGTCGGATTGTTGGTGAACCAGCCGAAATTGTTGAAGAGATTGAGCGTGTATTTGGCAACATAGGCATTGGCTTTCCACATGCCGAAGTCGTCTGTGTGTGCGAACCTTGTTGACAGCATGAAGCGGCTGGTGTCGCCGCCGTCGGTCGGATCGATATCGCCGAAAAGGCCAATCTGCCCGGTGGTAATGGCGCGCAGCGCGACCTGATCGGTGGAATTCCAATTGTTGGAATAACCAACTGCGGTGACCGAGAAACCGTCGGTCGCGGTGCCTTGCGTGTAACGCAAAAGACCGTTGAACTTGCGCACATCCTCCGAGGTCGTCCACGGGCCGTTGTAGCTATTAAATTCACCGGCATACAGCAGCGAACCGTCGCCGATCTTTGTCGAGCCGAGGTCGAGAAATCTGGTGTAGCCGAAGCTGCCAAGCGTCACTGATTGAATATTGTGTTCGACGCTGTCCCTGAGCGAGATATTCAGAGCGCCAGCGTTGTCGAAATCGCCGACGTCAGCCCAATACGGCCCTTTGCGAACTTCCAATCCGCTGACCGTTTCCGGAATTCGGAAATTCAAGTCAGTGTAGCCCTGACCATGCGCGTTGGTGGGCAAATTGATCGGCACATCGTCCCAGAACGTAGCCATATCGGTGCCGTGGTCGAGATTGTAGCCGCGAAGGTAATATTGGTTTGCTTTGCCTGAGCCTGAATGCTGAACGACGGCGAGGCCGGGTGCCGCTTCGAGGATTTGGGCTGGTTCCGCTACCGGACGCGCGTTGAGTTCTGCGCCGGAGATGACCGTCTGGCTTGCCATTTGCGGTACGACGGGACTTCCACCGGCCACATTGGCGGCTCCGGTTTGATAAACCGATGGCGGAGCAGGCGTGGCAGTTTGCGCGGCTTGGGGTTTCTTCCCGGGCACGGGCTTGGGCTTCAGCCGTCTCGTAGCGGCAATCGTTATCGCGGGAAGTGTGGTTGTCCCGGGTTGCTGCGCCGCCGGAGGCGTGGCTGCCGGTGAGGAATCCGGCGGGTTTCCGGTGGATGGTGCTGTCGGCGTCTGTGCCCTAGTGCCCGTGCAAAGGCTTCCGAAAACCAATGATGCCAACACAAATCGACGCAACACTGTCTCTGTTCCCCCAAGGACGCCAGTCTATTCGAGAGTATGACGATATCAATAAATCATCATACCACGCTGGATGCGTTTGACAGTCTGGTATACGGTAAGAAGATGATCAGCATTCGTCATATCGCTATAGTTGGCGCGTTGCTCTGCGCGACCGGTGTTAGCGCCGAAACGCCTGAGGAATGGATCGCGCTCGGGACCCGCATCCATGGCGGGTTCGGCTCATTTATCCCGCTCGGTATCAAGATCGGGCTAGACGCCACTAACCGGCTGCACGCTAAGCCACGCGAACTGTTGGTGGTCTATCAGGACAGCGACGCGTCGCCGTGCGCCTGCTTCGCCGATGGCATCGCTATTGCGACCTATGCCTCGGTCGGGCAGCGAACCCTGACAATCTCTCCGGAGAAAGCGCCCGTCGGCGATGCCGCCGTCATGGTATGCAGGCCAAGACTGGGTGGGTCCCGATTTCAAATATACGATCCCGATGTCCGCACTCGCCAAGCTGGGACCGATGAATAAAGACCTTGATCCGCAAGGACGCTATGACGCGGTAATGGCGACCGAAGGGCTGTATTTTGTAGAGCCAATCCCTTGAGCGTCTGTCTGGTTATGGCCCATCGCGACCAATTGCGCCGCTGCGAATGTTTGATCGCTATTGGCGCCATAGCGGACATCGGGCGACGCTGAGCTCGGACTGCCTCGGTACTGAATGACCCAACTCGGCGTTTGGCCGCCGTCAAATGACGCACTGCGAAAGGTTCATGCGCCCTTGATGCTGGCCCCCGCACGCAAGCGACATTCGCCTAACGGGTGTTACGGAATATCGGCCGGGTGTCTCGGCTCAGTCCGGCCTGATGTTCGCGAACTTGATCACCTTGCCCCACTTCTCCGTTTCTTCCGCGATGAGTTTGCCGTAATCGGCGGGCGAGCCCACAAGCACCGAGGCACCGATGTCGGCAAGCCGGTCCTTGATCTTAGGATCGGCGAGAACCGCATTTATCTCCTTGTTGAGTTTGTCGACGATCTCCGTGGGCGTGGCTCTCGGGGCTCCTATCCCGTTGACGGCGCTCGCTTCGTAGCCCGGCACGAAGTCGGCCACGGTCGGGATATCCGACAAAACCTCCTGACGCATCGCGGTGGTCACCGCAAGGGCGCGCAGCTTGCCCGTTCGAATGTAGTCGATCGACGAAACTATCGGGCTAAACGCTACCTGCACACTTCCGCCTAGCAGATCGGGATAAAAACTGCCGCGATACGGGACGTGAACCAGGTCAACGCCGGTCATCATTTTGAACAGTTCACCGCAGAGATGAGGCAAGGTGCCGTTGCCGCTCGAGGCCATGTTGAGCTTGCCCGGATTGGCCTTGGCGTAGGCGATGAACTCGGGAATCGTCTTGGTCGGAACCGATGGATTGACCACGATGACAAAAGGAGTGTCGGCGATACTCGCGACTGGTGCGATGTCGCGGAGAAAATTGAAGCTGAGGTTGTCGTAGAGCGTCGCATTGACCGCATAGGCCGAAAGGACCAAGAGGAGCGTGTAGCCATCCGGCGGCGCTCTCACGGCGACTTCGGTGCCGAGGTTGCCACCGGCGCCCGGTCGGTTTTCAATGACGAATGGCTGACCGAGCCGTTCCGATAGCGATTGACCGACAAGGCGCGCAAGGATGTCGGGCGTGGATCCGGCCGGGAGGCCGACGATCAAGTGCACCGGCCGCGCCGGATAGGTTTGCGCCCTCGCGATCCGGGACACAGTCGGGAGCGCGGCTGTAGCCGCGGCCAGATTGAGAAATGCTCGGCGAGGAACTTTCATGATGCCCCCGGTTCGTCGCGTGCGCGCAACACGCTTAATATCTGATGATGAAGCTGGGACGCTCGCCGACAGCACCCTCGCTGCTAATTGAAATGATCGGGATTTCGGCATCTCCCGCTGGCAGCTTTCCGTGAATGCTATACGAAACCGTTGCAGTGCGGGAGGCAGTTGTTGGCCCTTCGCGACATTTCGCGAGGTCAAAATAAAATGGTCGCTGTTGGGCGCACAGCGGACGTTGGACGGCGCGGAGCTCGGACAGTCTCGGTACTGAATGACCCGATGCGGACATTCACTTAATCCGGATTTGTCTCGACCCCCTTCGCGACGCGGGACCATTTTTCCTTCATCTGCGATGAATGTCGCGAAAATCAAGCGCGATCCTGCGAATTCACGTACGCCTAGACCATCGATGCGCACTTTAATCCCCCGATCGGAGAGCATTCCATCAACCTCGTCGCTGAGTTCGGCGCGACATTGCCATGCTGGTATTTCCCGCTAGCCTCAGCGCAAGCGTTGCAATGTGGCGACGCCGGATGCGCCGGTCGACACGGTCGGATTTTTCCATGTCAGTTGGTCACCGCTTAGCGCAAACGCGCGTCGTTGTTCGGCACCTTCCTCGTTAGGATAGGTGCTGGCCTCGATCCGCATGACCAATGTCTCGTTATCGACCGAATAGGTCCCACAATACGCAAGACTTCCGTGCACGGTGGCCTTGTTCTCGTCTGGTGTCCCTTGATCGCGCCGGCCACTTGCGAACTTTGCGCGGCCCGGCCTCGTGATCAGCCAGAAGAATCGGTCGTCCGCGCCAAAGATCAGGTAGCCGCCCGGCTTCGGGCCGAATGGCTGCGTTCGCGTACCGTCGGGCAAGGTGTTGTCGACCGAAACCCACTCCCACGTTCCGACAAGGCTTCCTCCGACAGGAGCTGAGGCATTAAGTGTCGATGCCGCAAGCCCCAGCGCTGACGCTGCGATAGCCAGGCCTACCAACCATTCTTTCATCCCGACGCCTCCAACCTGTCCTTTCTGTGATTTTGCCAGTTTACCCAATCCAAATAATCAGCAATGAATCGGCATCACTCGTGAATGGAGTTCACGAATGGAGGGCAATGTCGCCGGAGAAATGGCCGTCTTCAGGCGCGCGATCGAGCGCGGAAGCTTCGCTGCGGCAGCCGAGGATCTAAGTCTTTCGCCATCCGCAGTCTCAAAGCTTATAACCCGAACTCGAGACGCGCCTTGGCGTGCGCCTCGTAATGCGGACCACTCGCCGCCTCGCGCTGACTGCTGAAGGCGAACTATTTCTCGACCGGTCTCGAAAGATTTTCGACGCGATTGAGGCAGCGGAGGCGGAGGTTGCGTCGGGGTCGCGAAGACCGCAGGGGCATCTACGGGTTCATCTCTTTCCGACCTTCGCAGTCGATCATCTCGCAGCCGCGCTTCCAAACTTTCTGGCACGCCATCCTCGCATTACTTTCGAATTCGTGGTGACGAACCGCGAGATCCACCCCGTTGGTGACAACATAGACATCGCGTTGCAGGTAGGCTTGCTCGGCAAATCCTCATTGGTCGCGCGCAAGATTGCTAACCTGACGCAGATCGTATGTGCCAGTCCTGCGTATCTAGCGCGGCACGGCCGGCCGGTTCATCCATCTGAGCTCGCTCAGCACGCCTGTCTGACACTGAGTCACATCCCGGGCTCCCAAACTTGGCAATTCGTCGCGAGCGGCCAAACCGTTCGCGTTGAGGTCAGCGGACCCGCTGCCGCGGATAGCGCGCATATGCTTTTTAAGCTCGCGATCGCTGGGGCTGGTATCGTTCGCTTCGGTGATATCATCGTGGCGCAGGCAATCCGGGATGGATTGCTTGTGCCATTATTGGAGGACTGGCAGGAACGGGAAAGCTTTCCACTTTGGGTGCTTCACCAGGCCGGCCGGCAACGCACACCGCGAGTTAAGGCATTCCTTGATTTCCTGACCGAGTATTTCGGTCAATCGCCTTGGCAATCGCGTTCGTGAACAGTCCGAAATTGGTCCTTAACGTCGGTTCGCGGCGACGGAATAATCTAAAAATCGGAGTGGCCCTCTTGGTTCTGAGTAGAACTCCGGCGTGGCCTAAATTACTATGTTCCCTGCGACGCGATGATGCGCCCGCAGGGAGTAATCATGAAAACCCGATACACAGTGGCATTATCGATGTTCGCAGGCGTTACGGTCGGTGCGCTTGCGATTTCAAGGCCTTCACGCGCAAGCCAAGCCGCCTGTCTATTTCGTCGTTGAGAACGAAATTAGTGACGTGCAGAGCTATCTCAAAGAATATGCTGCGCACGCTCGTGATATGATCAAAGCCAATGGGGGCCGCTATCTAGCGGCGGGAGACGCGACAACATTTGTGGGCGAACCACCTAAATCCCGAGTGGCCATATTCGTGTTCGACGACCTCCAGCAAATACAAACATGGCTAAACTCCCCTGAGTACCAAGAGCTCAAGAAGGTGGGCGAGAAGTACGCCAAATTCCGCAACTACGCTGTTCCCGGTGTTCCACAGTAGGGCAGAGACCGTTGGGGACATGATCCACTTTCCGGTTCCGGAGGCCGTCTCAGTTGACGGTCTCTTTCATATGAGAACGAACCCATCGCGTCTTTCACCGGCAATAAGTTCATTAGATCGCTGTCGGGGGCATAACGGGCGTTCGATGACCGGTAGTTGGTTTAACCTCGGTCGCGATTGACCCTTATGCGACATCCGGCACGAGCGTTCCGGGCGAGTTGCCGCATCAAACAATTCACTCGATCTCTCACGCCGACGATGCCCGCCTGGCGCCGCGCACCAGATCGACGAGGTCAAGCGGGTCGGCGGGCGCTGCGTCGCCTCGCCAAGCGACGTGTTGGTCTGGACGCACCAGTACGAGCTTGTGGCGATAAAGGTTGGATGCCCCAGGCGAATTCACATCAAGAACGACGAGCGGAAGGCCGCGCTGCGTGGCCGCCGTGACGATGCCATCGACGCGCGCCGCGGGATCGAGGCGCAGCAAGGTATAATCCGGTCCCATCGCGTCGTAGAGCGAATGCTGCTCTTCGATCCAGACGTGGGGGACGCGGCAGCCCGGCACCGTGGCCGAGGTGAACGTACTCATCGTATAGGAGGGCGCTTGCTCCTCGTCGTAGGCGATGATCCGCGATCGGTCGTAGAAGTAGCCGAAGTTGAGGCCCTCGCAACATTGCTGCTCCGCGTCGAGCGCGTAGGCCAACTGTCCAGCGGCGGCACGCGCAGCCTCGCCGATTGTATCCAGGCGTTCAATGTCCGGCGACAACTCGCTTCGTTGCATCATCACCTGGCGTCCGACGTCGGAGATAATGCGCGAGGCCTGGTCTGTGATCGGCTGGCGCTCAGCCTCGTAAGCATCGAGAATCTCGGGCGTGGCCCAGCCGTGATGGAGGCCAGCGAGTTTCCAGGCGAGATTGGCGGCATCCGCAATGCCGGCACTCATGCCGAAGCCGCCGAGCGGCATCCAAACGTGCGCAGCATCGCCGCAGATGAACACGCGCCGGTCACGGAATTTGCTCGCCACGAGCCGGCGAGCGACCCAATTCTCCTGGGACAAGACCTCGTACTCGACCTCCGGCCCGATGCCGAGAATGGAGCGTATCACCCAGTCCCGATCGAGATGATCCAGCCCGGTTTCTCCGGGATAGGAGAAATTCTGCAAATTCCAGGTCTCCCGACCGTCGACGGCCATCGTCACGCCGCAGCGGCGCGGATTGAGCGAGAAGTAGAGCCAGGCCGGCTTGCCGGGCAGCAGGCTCCTGAGCCGCGGCGCCCGGATGTGGAACGATTGTGCGTACTGCAGCAGCGGTACGCCAACAAACTCGGAGCCGATTGACTTGCGCACGAACGAGCTCGCCCCGTCGCATCCGACGAGGTAGTCACATTCGATCGTCGAGCGCGTGCCGACGTCAAGATCGACGGCGCTCGCGGTCACACCCTGCGCGCCCTGAGCGAAGTCCGTGATCTCGGTGCGATGTAGGATGCGGATAAGCGGCTGCTCCGCAGCGTGTGCGAACAGCACCGGCTCGAAGAACATCTGGTTACAGCGATGCGTGTGCTCGGGCGTCGGCCAGATAGTGTCCGGCCCGGCTGCGGCAGGCGTCCCACGCGCGCCGCGCGCCGGGATGAGTACGCGGGAGAACTCGATGCCGGTGACGCTCGTCGCAGAGACGACGTCGTTGGGATAGTCCGCAGGCAACCCGATGCCGCGCAGCTTATCGGCCAAGCCAAGCCGCCGGAAAATCTCCATCGACCGAGCGCCGATCTGGCCGCACTTCACGTTTGGGGGGTCGTTGGGAGGCCGGCGCTCGGCGACGACGACATCGATGCCTCGCCAGGCCAAATCCATCGCCAGCGTCAGCCCCACCGGCCCGCCGCCCACGATCAGCACCGTGGTTTTCATCCCACCCAGCTCCCGCGTTGGTGTTCGTCACTAATCCTAGTCTTCGAGCGGCCAAACGGTAAGGTTCTGTTTCTGGATGGGAGGGATTGGCCCTTCGCAACCAAATGCCGCTCCGTTATTCTCGCACGCGGGGAGCGTTGGTCCGTTTGACCCCCACAACCGATGAATGGTCCCTGTTAAAATGTGGCGTTGGTCCTTTTTGATCTACGCAGTCGTTGTCCCTTTGATTTTGTTGGCCAGAGATTGCGCCATCGCTTGCTCTAGCCTTACGCGAACCCGAACCGGACGCCCTTCAATACGAGTCACCAACACGACCTCGATCTCAGCGCCGTTGCGCCTTGCATCAACCAGATCGACTGACGGGAAAATGTTCGGCTCTGCCTCGGTTACCGTGACGGTCATGGCATCCCTCCACGGGGCGATTTACCGTCACTGCCTGAGGTTGGGCAAGTTCCTTGAACGCAGGCGGGATATCCGGGCATCAAAGAGGCAGGTCGCCTCAGTTGGCACGGCCCTTATAGAGCGTCATCAACACGAACGCGCCCAAGGCAGCCACGATGACAACTGGGATGATCTGCTGCCAATCCATTTAACAACGTAGCACGGTAAGCCGCCTCAGTCGGCGGCCTTTTTCATATCAAACCGCCAGTCGCATGTCGCTTGTTGGCCCATCACGTCATTTCAAGCGACGCGCATTATTGGGTCGTTATCGGGAGCAAAGCGGACCTGAGATCGCCCCGACGCCGGTTGATGCCTGTCGCGACTGACCCATAGCGGACAATGAGCTCCGAAATCGGCTAAAGGGAACGATGGAATATTGGGGAAATCACTCGGGCTTGATGTTCGCTGCCCTGATCAATTTGGCCCATTTCTCGGATTGCTCGACGACCAGCCGGTCGAGGTCAGCAGGCGACGCCCTAAAGGTTGTGGCACCCAAGTCAAGAAGGCGAGCAGTGAATTCGGGGTCGGCAAGGCTCGTATCGATCACGTTGTTGAGTTTATCGATGATCTCACGAGGCGTGTTTTTCGGAGCGCCGATCGCGACCGAAGATGTGGCTTCGAATCCTGGGAAGAATTCGGCTAGCGTTGGAATGTCTGGCAATGCCTGCGAACGTGTTGCGGCCGTAACAGCGAGCGCACGCAATTTTCCGGTTTTGATGTACTCGATGGATGCCGGCAGAGCATCAATGGCTGCCAGTATTTGACCGCCCATGAGGTCGGTCAGCATGGGCGCTGAACCGCGATATGGCACATGCAACATTTCGACGCCTGCCGTTCTTTTGAACAGCTCTCCAGCCACGTGCGAGATTGTGCCGGACCCAAAGGACGCCAGGCTGATCTTGTTCGGATTAGCCTTGGCGTAGGCGATCAGTTCGGGAACGGAATTGACCGGGAGAGAGGGATTCACTTCCAGGACAAGGGGTGATTCACTAATGCCGGCAACCATCGCAATGTCGCGCATGAAGTCGAAACTGAGATTGGTATAGAGCGACTGATTGATCGTATTTGTGCTGAGGGCGGCAGCGAGAAGTGTGTAGCCGTCAGGCGATGACCTGACGACGGCTTCTGTCGCGATATTGGTGCCGGCTCCTGGACGGTTCTCAATGACGAACGATTGACCGAGGTGCTTCGATAGCCATTGTCCGGTCAATCGCGCCACGATGTCGATGGTGCCGCCTGGGGCATAGCCGACGAGCAAATGCACCGGACGGGACGGATATGCATCCGCCCACGCGATCCGGGATGCGGCCGGGAGCGCGACGACGCTCGCGGCCAGATGGAGGAATTGTCGTCGATGAGGGAGTTGCAAGGCGTTCCTCCCAAAATGTCAGCGTACGGCGCCAAAGGCGATGCCGGCTTTACGGCCAGACGCGCGACGCTTTCCGCAGCATGCGAAGTAACTTTCGAGAAATCCAATACATAATTGATCTACTCCTCCATGCCGAACGGGCATAAACTCATAGCCCATGGATCTTCGGCATTTGCGAACCTTTCTCACCGTTGCCGAGCAGGGAACTGTCTCGAAGGCGTCGCTGCGGCTGCGAATTGCCCAGCCCGCGTTGTCGCGCCAGATCATGGAGCTTGAGGAAGAACTAGGGCTCAGGCTGTTCGATCGGATTCGCCGTCGCCTGATCTTGACCGGCGAGGGCGAGCAATTGCTGGGCGATTGCCGCGCTGTCTTTGGTGCAGTCGGTTCGTTGAGTGAGCGCGCTCAACGGCTGCGGCGAGCCGACACCGGCATCCTAAAGGTTGCGGTCACACCGCAAACGATGGAAGGCGTGTTTTCTGCATTCTTGCATCGATACGCCGACCGCCGGCCGAGTGTGCAAATCAAGCTGGTCGAAGCAGTGGGTCAAAGCCTGCTAGACAAATTGGAACGCGGCGACGTCAATCTTAGCGTCTGCCTGATGCAGACGATACAAACCGACGATCACCCCTTCGATAGTTATTCGCTGCCTCCGATGGAGTTTTTTGCCGCCAGCCATGCGAAACTCGCGCTTGGAACCGCCGGAAACATCGACATAGCCAAACTTGCGCCTTACCCGCTCCTGCTCCTGGACTCTAGCTCCGTGGTTCGCGGCACATTCGATGCCGCCTGCCGCCTCGCAGGGCTTAAACCCGATATTTTTGTTGAGAGTCGGTCGCCGCAGGCTTTACTGGCGCTTGCGGAGGCCGGACACGGCGTTGCGATCGTGCCCTCGATGCTACCAACGCATCGACACCATCTGCGCGTCGTCCGCATAATGCATCGGGGTAAACCGTTACGCGAGCCGCTAGCAGCTCTCTGGGACAAACGCCGCGCGCTCCCGCCATACGCGCGAGACTTTTGTGAGTCGCTTGCCGCGCACATGCGCGAGGTATTTCCAGTCTCACAGCCAGCCCAGCCAAAGCGCGGCGGCTCGGCAAAGCGAGCAACTGTGCGACGCGCATAATCACGATGCGAAGCCTGAAGAGAAGCGTTTGCCGAATCTAGGGATGATCCAAACGGCTTGACCATCCCAAATGGTCCGCTGGAGACACACCCTAAACTTCGAAATACGCAAGGCCCGGTTCTGGCCCGAAACGTCATTTCGAGCGATGCGGATTATTTGGTCGTGATCGGAGCAAAGCGGACCTGAGACAGCCGTGACGCCGGCTGATGCCAGTCGCGAGTGACCCAGAGCAGACTTCGACGCATCAGCGCGCTTATTTACCCGACCTGCCTACCAAGCGGTGGGTTGGGTAGACGCCCGCACTCGGCGTCGTCGCCGGGGAGACTCGCAAGGCCCCGGGGGAAGTGTGGTCGGTAGCTACCACCTACGGCGCCGTCACACCGATTGCGGCGTGCGCGGCGGCTGCGTTGAGCGTGACAGGATGTTTGGCGATAAACATCGCCTGCACGACAATCAGTAAAATGATGATCGCCACCGCGGCGAAGTATTCGTCAATAACGCGATCCGTCCGAGGAGTTGTTTGGCACTTTATCAGCTGAGACACCTCATTCTCCCTGTCAGTTAATTGTGACATGCCGGAGAGCGAAGATTACTGGCTCAGTCCATTTTGACTCCTAATTGCGCTATGGCTGTTCGCCAGCCGTCGGATTCTTTTTTCAGAAGTACGGCGGTCTCGCTTGGCGACGATCCAACGGGAGTGACTGAAAGGTCATGGAACCGCTGGGCTACATCCGGCAAACGCAAAGTCTCGGCTACTGCTTGTGAAAACTTGGTCGCAATATCAGGGCTCGTGTGTGGAGGCGCAACAAACGCGAACCATTCGGCGTAAACGTAGTCTGGTATCACCTCAGCGATTGTAGGCACGTCGGGCAATTCCAGAATACGGGATTTGCTGCTGATACCTAGCGCCTTGAATTTTCCATCCTTGATATAGGGCAACGCGCTGCCCAGCGGGTCAAACATGACGTCGATGTGCCCTGCAAGCAGATCGGCCTCAGCGGGCGCAACGCCCTTATAAGGTACATGAGTCATCTGGATGTTCTCGTCCCTGTCGAGAATCTCGACCATCAACTGCATCGAGCCACCCGTTCCTGGCGAGCCATAGTTGACGCAACTCGGGTTTGCCTTGGCGTAAGCGATCATGGCCGGAAGTGTGTCGAAGGATGTTTTGGTGCTAGCGACGAGCACCGTTGGCTGAGAAGCGAAAACTGAGACAGGCACGAAAGCGTTAGGATCGAAATTGAGTTTTGTAAATTCGTACTGACTCATGGTGAGCGGTCCCTTTGGCGCCGCCAATATTGTGTAGCCGTCGGGATCCGCCTTCGCGACCGCTTCTGCACCAAGGTTTTGTGCCGCGCCGGGGATATTTTCGACGATGACTGGTACCTTCCATCGATCGCTGAGATGACCTGCAATCAGTCGCGGAAGGCTATCTAGCGTTGGCCCCGGCGGGCTGGGCACGACAATTTTGATTGCCCGGTTTGGATAATCCGATTGTGCATTGGCGCCGCCCGAGGCAAGCACCGCGGCAGCAACAGCCGCTAAGAGCGGGCCGATCCTATTGCTCCACATAAGAAATCCTCCTCCAGCACTGCGGGTCTTTGGCATTCCGCGAATTAGATTACTCCCGGTTGTGATGTTGGGCTTCAGCGCTATAGTTGGGAAGACGGATTTCACGATCCCCCTGTAGCTTAGAGGCTAATCCGGCGTGGAGTGGACGGATCGCATCGGTAACCGCATTCGTTTGCGAGACCTTCATGTGCTGCTCGCCGTCGCCGAGTGCGGCAGCATGTCCAAGGCGGCTGCACGCCTCGCAATCTCGCATCCCGTCGTTTCAAAAACCATCAGCGATCTCGAACACTCTTTGGGCGTCCGACTATTCGATAGACATTCTCAGGGTGTAGAGCTGACTGCTTACGGCAAAGTGCTGCTCAACTGCGGAAATATCGTCTTCGACGAAATGCGCCAGGGACTTCGGCAGCTTCAGTTTCTGACAAATCCAGACTCTGGCGATCTACGAGTCGGTTTTCCCGAAGTTGAGATTGCTGGAATCATTCCTTCGATCACGGAGGGCTTTCTGCGAAAGTTTCCCCGCGTAAACCTCCAAGTCATTCACGCCAACACCTCCATGCTCCAGTTCCACGAGCTGCGCGGCCGCAATGTGGAGTTGCTGATTGGGCGCGTGAGAATGGCTCGATTGGAAGACGATCTGGAGCTCGAACGTTTGTTCGACGACTCGCTCGTCGCCGTCGCCGGATCGGAGAGCATTTGGGCGACGCGAAAAAACATAGAGTTAGCCGAGCTCGTCAATGAGCCGTGGATTTTGCCGCCCTCCAATAGCGTGGCAGGCCCATACATCGCGGAAATCTTTCGTGCCCATGGCCTTAAAGCGCCCGAGCCGAGCATCTCAACGTTATCACATCAGCTAACGACTAGCCTGATAGCAACCGGCCGTTTCGTCGGACTTTTGAATTGGACCGTGGTGGCTTCCAGCGGTGCTCAGGTCGGTTTGAAGGTCCTGCCCGTAGCGATACCGCCTCACAAAATCACAGTTGATATTGTCACAGTCAAGAATCGCACTCTCAGTCCGTTGGCCAAAGCCTTTCGCGATTGCGCTCGTGAAATTGCAGGGCCGCTCAAAAGCAGGGCTTTTGCGTCTCACCCTTGATCAAATTTCTGAGCGAAACGGTCTATGTAGTAAGCGTACAGATGTCCGTGTTGGCCCGACATTTCGAGGCGACGAAGATGTTTAGTCGGCTTTTGGAAATAGAGCGGACATCATCGAAGCGGCTCACGGCTTCGTCTCAGTCGGAACTGACCCACACCAGCTTGCGCGGTTACTTTGGCACGCGGCCCTTTATCGCGTTGGCGCGTGCAGAGTAGGTGATGCGGCCGGTGGCATCCGCCGACAGGCGCGCTTGTACCCGCGATTTGAGCCGTTCGACCTCGTTAGAAGCCATTGCGGCTATCATCGGTCGAATACTCGCTGCCAGCAGGCCGACCGTCCAGAAGTCATCGAAATCAGAAAATGTTCGACTCACTGTAATCTCTCGCGTCTCGATCGCATCAAGGCCTGCACCTGTCCACAAGCTCCGCAAGGCTTCCATCCGAGATGCATAGGAACTCGGGGGGAGCACAGGATTAAGGCCCATCGCGCGCATTTCGGCCTGGATCGGGTCCAGAGGAAATCCGCCACCCAACATATCCCACGCATAGGTCGCGACCATGCCACCCGGGCAAATCACCCGCACCATCTCTGCGACGCCTTTGGCCGGATCGGGAACGAAGAATATCACCAGCGCCATAGTGGCTGCATCGAACCTACGATCAGAGAATGGAAGACTCATGGCATCGCCCTGGCGAAACGCCACCATGGGCGCTGCGGACCGAGTGCGCGCAAAACCAAGCTGCGCCTCCGACGGATCGATCCCTTGGACCGCAGCTGGCGCGCACCGTTTAACGAGCAGTTCGGTAAAGGCGCCAGTCCCACAGCCGATATCGATCCATCGCAAACCTGGAGGCGGTGCGAGCCAATCGAGGAAGGTCTCGCCCGCAAGTCGGCTCCAGTACCCCATATACCGTTCGTATCCGACTCCATCGTCGTAGCGAATTTGAGGTTCGACCATGAGCGCTTTCTCCGGTTCGGCTAACGCTCCACGTAGTATCTGACCGAGTTATTAAAAAGAACAGGCGGCGGCCGCAGACTCCCGCGTTGACCGCGAGGTGCGGAGTTGGCCCTTTTCGACATTCTGCAGGGGCGCTCGACGATGTCGGTAGCTGGATGAACAGAAGACGTTAGGCCACCTTTCATATGCAGTGATTGACCCGAAGGAGACATTTGCTGGGCCATTCTTGGCCGAATATTCTATGATGCGCGTTGCAACGACTTGACGTCGAGCCAAACCAAGCTGAGGCGGCAAGCTGGCCGTGTGTCGGAGGACAAATGCCAAAGCGCATGCCCCGGATCGGCGTCCTTAGTCCCGTTACCGAGGAAGGCATGCGGGATTGGTGGGATGCACTTAGACGTGGGCTCGGAGAGCTTGGCTATGTCGAGGGCAAGAACATCGAATTCGTCTGGCGCTACGCGGATGGGAGGTTTGAACGCTTGCCGCAACTTGCCACAGAACTCGTTGAGCATGAGGTAGACATCATCATGCCCGCAACGCCACCGGCGATCCATGCCGCGAAGGCGGCGGCGCGCACGATCCCCATTGTGTTTCCGCTCGGCTCTGATCCCGTAGAGACTGGTCTCGTCACCAGCATCGAGCGGCCTGGCGGTAACATTACTGGAATGGCCACCATGTCACGCCTGCAAAGCCAGCCACGACTTAATCTGGTGCGCGAGTGCATACCCGCGGCCCGGCGGGTTGCTTTACTTCGCCACTCGGCGAATTCTGCTCTAAATCTTCAAGTCGAAGCATCTCGAACGGCAGCCTCCGAACTAGGCTTCGAGATGCTCGTGCTGGATTTTGCCGTCAACGAAGAGATCGCGCATGCATTCAAGATTGCGAGTGGGCAGAAAGCTGACGCGATATTGCCACTGTCAGATCCAATGGCGCTCGACAACGCTGGCCGCATAGGTGATCTGTCACTCGAATACCGGATTCCGGTAGTGTCACCCTTTAGGGAGATTACCGAAGCGGGAGGCTTGCTGAACTATGGGCCTGACCTCTCGATGCTGTTCCACCGGAGTGCGTCCTTGATCGACCAAATCCTCAAAGGCGCGAACGCAGGTGACCTACCAATCGGCGAGCCTACCGACTTCGAATTGGGCGCAAACCTTCGCGCCGCACGGACTCTCAATGTAACGATCCCTGCATCAATATTGTCTCGCGCCGCTCACGTTGCAGAATAGCCATGCATGCCTACGTCGGCTCCTGGCCCTTTTCGACATTCGGTAGGAGTACTCGTCGATGTCGGTAATTGGATGAACAGCAGACGTTAGGTCACCGTTCATATGCAGTGATTGTGCACTGATTGACCCACAACGGACCTGTGGCTCGCAACTTGTCTTGTAAAAAAAGCCGGGCGTGCGTCCCCGCTATGAGCGACCAGTTATGGGTTCTGGGGCGCCGCCGCTGGCGCGCCGCAAAGCGGCAAGAGGAAAATCGAATTCGCATATGACGCCTGAGGGCTCGAACCGCAATCGAGCATCGCCATGGAGTAGTCTGGCCAAGCTGCGCTCGACGAGCTGCGTCCCAAAACCACGTTTGGTCGGTTCTTTGACAGCCGGGCCGCCCTTCTCGGCCCAGATCAGTTTGAAACGCTGCTCCTTTTCATCAAGGACCGATGTAATTTCGACGTGACCCTCAGCTTTGGACAGCGCACCGAACTTAACCGCATTCGTGCACAGTTCATTGAGTGCCAAGGCGAGTGACAGGACCGCAGCCGGGCCAACATCGATCGCGGCCACTTGAAGGGTAAATCGTTCTGCACCGGGCGTATCAAAGGGTCCGATGGCGGCGCGCACGATTATGGGAAGGCTCGCACTGGTCCAGCTTGTTTGCAGGAGCAAATCATGTGCCCGGCCTAATGCAATTAGCCGGTGCGCAATGGCTTCCCGTCCTTGCTCCATGCTTGTCGCGTTCTTCAGGCTTTGCGAGGTAATCGCCATTACCGTCGCAAGCGTATTCTTCACGCGATGATGCAACTCCTCCAGCAGCAGGCGTTGCAAACGCGCGGCAGCCTCTTGTTCCGTGGCCTCAATTCCAGCTTTTGCCAGCAACTGCGAAGCGTCTATGCCTGCTTGTGCCAGCATTTGCCGGAGACCGGCGTTTTCCGCCTCCAGCGCGTCCTCTTTGGGTGTCGTATAGTCTCCAGCCATACACCTCTTCTCTACGGCTAAATGAGTTTTCCCAGCGTGGACTATAGCAGGTGGAGGCATCCGGCGCGACGTCGGTTCCTGGCCCAGAACGGTCGCGCCGACTGATCGCGTTGGTGTCCGCTTTTAGGCGCCCAGCTTCCGCGCCAACTCCGGGATTGACCCGTTTCAGACATCCGCAGGCTCAATGAAGCGCGGCAGGCGGCACGCGGTTCCCCGCCCGTATGTTACTCTGCGCCGTTACGATGCTAGTCCGTAGCTTAGGGCGAACATAATGCGGCAATTCCCAAAACTGGTTCGGTGAGGCGATGGCTGCACGCTTGCCATTTACACCGCTGCTCGCGCCCCTTCACGGAACCGACGGTCGTATCCAATACATCAGCTTGGAACGCGCCGAAGCTCTTGGTCTGTGCGCAGCGGCCCGGCTCCCGCTGACGCTAAAAATCCTACTCGAATGCTCGCTGCGCCACGCTGTCGACCCGGCCGCGCTAGATCTCTCTGCTCTCGCCGACCGCCCGCGGCGCGGCAGTCTGGACTTTCGACCGACCCGCTTACTGCTGCAGGACTTTACCGGTGTCCCTTTGATGACCGATCTGGCATCGCTGCGCGACGCGACCGCGAGGCGAGGTTATGATCCCAGTCGAGTTAACCCGAGAATTCCGATCGACTTTGTCTGCGACCACGCATTGATTGCTGTGCATGGCGGTCGGCCTGACGCAATGGCTCTCAATGAAAAGATCGAGATTGAGCGCAATCGTGAGCGGTTCGAATTCTTGAAATGGTGCGCCGGTGCCTTCTCCAATATCCGATTGATCCCGCCGGGCAGCGGCATCATGCATCAACTCAATCTGGAATGGCTTTCGACCGAGGAGCAGGGCGGAGATAACGTCCGCCTCTGGACCTTGAGATGCAAAGGGAAATTTCGTTTGGTCGGATACTACCCCGCGTCTACCCACGACCGTTTGTCGGCGGGCGGGTGTTGCCGCGATCCCGGTCGTTGCCGTAGGCGACACGTTTTTTGGATAGGCAGGCCCGCGGTCGGCTCCCGGTTCCGGATAGGCCGATCCTCGCGGCCATTGAAGATTTCGTTGTAGAAAATGGAAACCATCAGGAACTTGTGAATTTCAAAACTCAGCAAGAAGCGATCACCTGGGCAAAAAATAACGGTCATACTGTGCACGTAGCCTTTATCGACATCTGCCAAACAAACTCATTCCCGATCATTGGCGCGAAGCCTGATCGGTTTCCCGGCTGTTTCCCGCTGTCGCCTAGTCCAAATACAAATCTAATAAAACTCAATGGCAGTTGACCGAGACCCTGTGTTTTTCAGTCACCGGAGTCCGGGCCCTAGGAACGGTGTCGCTAACGGTGCTCAGTATAGAGATTTGAGGAAGCGCGGAAGCGCAGCCACCGCGGCAGGCCACTTGGAAACGGTCGGGAACCGATATCAACGTTGAGGATGCGCCGGCGTGTTATCGGTCAGTACGAACGTGCCTACTACGATGAGTGCGAAAGCAAAGAGAGCAGCTATTACCAAAGCCATATTTGCCTCTTCATGTTGTATGCCAACTGTCGCGCACCGCGCACGCCGCGGAAGTTAGGCGCGTGTCCAACCGAGGTTCGTGATCGAAATCACAGAGTTGCCGATCAGCCGGCCGGTTGCGCCCTCAGCGTTTCCATCGACCTAACGGGACAACGACTTTTATATTAAAAATGTAAGTTCGGCGAACGACCATCTCGCTAACGACGATTTAGCATGCAACTCCGGCAAGCCGTTGATGTTGCTGGCGCGAAGTCATTACTCGCGAACCACACCGCGCGGTTATTGAAAAAGGGGGGAAGATAGTTAGCCTCGCGGCCCGATGGCGATCCGGGAGAAGGTTCGCAAGGCAGGTGGCTTCAGCTTGAATTGCTTGTAGCTGGTCAACGAGTTGTCGCCTTGCAAATCCGGGTCATGAACCGCAGCGATACCCCAACGCAAGCGCGGCCGGACTATCCTTGATTGCGGGTACGAACGCGATCAGTTGGCGCGACCGTCTCGGGTCACGAGCGACCAATTTGCACTGGTTGCGCTATGTCCGCTTCTTCCCCGAACGCGAGCAAATCGCCGCATTGCGGCGGCGACAACGTATTGTCGTTACGTCACAGACCTTCAATTTGAGGGATAGGAGTTTACGCTTTTGCGCTAACCCCAATCGACATTGCGGCGTTCCCATACCAACTGGCGGACTTGAAAACCGCTGATCGTCTCGCAGTTGTACGCTTCTTAGAATTTGAGCTTTTCAGCTTCTGCTTAGAGCCTTTAGATCCGACGCGACTTACTTGCACTCTTTTAAGCACGAACATCTCCCCGTAGTTCAACAATCAGCGTCTTATTGACCGACGCCTTATTGGCAAAAGGTACATTAGTCTGTGGAGGCGGTAAGGATCAAATATCGGCGATTTCGAAACGATCGGGAAGACCATCGAATGAAGCTACCGCAGTGCGTCATTGGCGTTCGCGAGATGCGGCTGTGGGTCAGACTCGGCCGCGCCGATTGGAAACGCTCGCAACAGATAACCGAAAGAACGGCATCTTGTGTCATCGATTGAGTCAAAGCCTTTCGCCGTTTAGGCCGCTAGTGCCTTGTCCTTTTTTTGGCGTCGACGTCGCTCGTGCCGGAGCCGGCCGGAAACAGCCCCCAACCGGGGACCCGTCACGCCAAATGCAGCGGTCGTCGCCGCAATTTCAGGATCTAATAAATCGTGAGGCTTTCAATCATTCGATCCCGATCTGCTTACGAGTGTTTCTATAGGGCGCGCTTCGGAGCCAAGGCTAAGTCAATGATAACGTTAAGTCAGGGTAACAGGGCTGCCTCCTTTTATGTGTGCCGTTTCGGGAAATGCGCCTAGAAAAATTGCTTGCGGTGGCCGTAAAGCCTCTCCGCCACAGGATTGTCAAACGCGTCA
Source organism: uncultured Alphaproteobacteria bacterium (assembly GCA_963739945.1). Classification (GTDB taxonomy): domain Bacteria; phylum Pseudomonadota; class Alphaproteobacteria; order Rhizobiales; family Xanthobacteraceae; genus BOG-931. Next base: position 702,816 of record CAVUCN010000002.1, read on the forward strand.
GGCTCTCTATTCTACGGGAGCCGGTCCTAGGCATTGGAAACAGTCCTCGTTTCTCGGCCAAGGGCTGTTGCTAGGGTGCAATTGGTGGGGTTTGTGCCCACATAGGGTTAGAAATGCCAGCCGCTACGCGTTTATTTCCGCCTCTGTCGTTGCAAGAGGTATTGGAGGAACTTGGGTCTTTCAGTGACCAAGAGTTCGATGCGTTTGCAAAAGAAACGCAGTCTGTTGGAGCATTTGATAGTTCCATAGAGCGCTCTGAGGCTGTCGCTAAAAATATTGGGAAGGATGCCGGGCTTCTTCGCTATCTTCTTAGCGCTCTCCAATACCTCTACCGTGAGGTTCGCGGGAGGGCGACAGATGAGAGGACACTGCCCCTCTTGATTACAGAGCTTCTGACCTCGATCGAAGTCAAAAAAGACGATCAGGCAGCGGCAGCCAAACTTACCGACCGCTTGACGAAACTTCTTTCCTACAATGAGAGCGCTGAAAAACGCGACAAAGTTGGCAGACTCTCCAAAGGTTTTCTGCCCAACGCGATCGGCTTTTCATCTTTCTTGGATTTGAGACCTAATATTACGTCAGATCGGACTAGCATTTCTGAGTTCGTGCCCATCGTGCAGTTCAGAATCCGAACTGAGGATGGTGACGACGACGAGGAACTATTCGTCTTCCAGTTAGACGAGCGAGCGTTAGAAAAGCTTCTTGAGGCAGTAAAAGACGTGCAAAAAAAGTTTGAAATCATCAAGAACGATCCGATGATTTCAAAAAGAATCGTGGCATAGTGCCATGGTGGATTCCAACCAACAATTTAGCTTTTTCCCGGTCGTTGAGCCGACGGATCACTTCGCTAACGCCGCTGACGATGATTGGTCAGTACCGAGATCATTTATTAGGCGCATGTACCGCTGGCACGGTTGGGAAGCTGATAACAACGCTATTGAAGACCGAGGGGCCGTAGTTGTAGTGCGCGTCGCTCCGCGAAACGCTTCTCTGAGCGCAGATCGCATGCTGCCAACCGCAGCGCCAGCGTCCATCGCGGCGCTCGTGCGGATCGGTTTAAATCGTGCCGAGACCCTTTCGTTGGACCGAATGCCTGCGGAACAGCGTCAGATTACGCGATTGATTGTTGATGCTGAGGTTCAGGGCAAGGGACGCCAACACCCTAAATGGCTTGCTCACAAGTATATGGAAGTCTCTCATGAGATTTTCCGCCTCAAGATAGATGAGGCCTGGAACAGAGCAGTCGCTCGCACACAGAAAGAGCCGGACGCTGCAGGTATAGTGCTTGAGCCAAGCTTTGCCTTACGCGACGTAGTTGATTTTCTTGTGTCTGCCGAGGACGAAATACAAGAAAATCTGCCTTTGAAAGGAACTTTCTCTCCGAGCAAAGCCTTGGTTGAAATATGGATTGAAAGCGTTCTGGCTTTAGCTAGTGAGGCTGGGGTTTCAGCAGTTGGAATAGCTGTGGCTCGAGATCGAGTAGAAGCGCAGCAGGAGTTTGCAAAGACCCTATTATCGCTTTTGGGGGCCGCTGCGCAGCGGCTGCGCTATCGCACAAAAAACTCGAACATGCATATTACAGCAGGCGACAGTTTCACGCCGAGTTTTCAAATCCAACTGTGCGATCGGTTTTTTATTCTTCCTTCGAGATCATCAGAATTTCTCACTATGTTGAAAGAAGAACTCGTCTCCGCACTTAAGTCGGGGACGATAATTGCAGGTGCGTGGGGCGCTGTTCAACTTGGGGCAGCGGGCGACCTTGTTTATGTGTTGAAACAGAAAAACTTTGTTGTCGACCCAAGTTTTGTGGAGTCAGAAGAGGTCGAGTGATTATTGCCGCGAATTCAGCTACATTCATTTGTCGGATACGCATTTCTGTATTGATCCAGTGCGGCGCAATGCAATCGTTCTAATGCAGCGCCTTGGAAAGACCAGGCTCGATACCTTGATCGGAGCCGCGCGGACTCAAAGTTTTCTTTCGTTCGCCAAGCCCGCAAGTTATTTTCCAGATGTTGTGGGCGGGGCGGCGCAGTTTTGCTTAGAGCGCAGGTCCGTAGACGGGATAATCTACACCGGTGATTTGGCGACCACCGGCATGATGAGCGATCTGTTAGTGGCGCGATCTTTCGTTATGGATGACGCAACCGATGGCTATGAAACGGAAAGAGGAACCCCAACTCTCGCGGCGGCTCGTCGGCCGGTATACGTTATCCCCGGCAATCACGACAAATACAGAGATGTTGCCGCTACTCCAAACTGTGCAAATTTTGCCTTTCAGTTTGGTGGATTGATGCGCAATTACAAGAACGGCGTCGGATACTGGGTTCGCAGAAAGCAAGGACGATACATAGGGTTTTTGTATGCCGATTTTTGTCTTCAGTCCCGGAGTGATGCGACGGATAAGGCTTATGCCGTATACGGACAAGGTCGCGTAACGGCGGACGCACTCGATGAACTCGTAGATAGAACCTTCTATCTAAAAGAGGTGTATCCCAATATTAAGTTGGTTTGGGTCATTCATTTTGCTCCATTTGATTGCGGCTATAGCCTTCAACTTAACGACTACGCCAACTTCACGGACGCAGCTATTGCTGCGGGCGTGATGGCTACGCTCTGTGGCCACACCCATCTCGCAACTAGAACAGACGTCAAAGGTCACGTTGTGCTTTGTGCCGGATCAACCGGATGTGTTGATTCCGAGGATGACAGCAGGATCCAAGTACTTCATTTTGACATCGACGATGAGGAGTCAAGCGTAAGCCGAGACAATTTCCTCTGGAGCAATGTGCTGCAAGAATTTCAACATCACAGCACCGATTGAGTTCGAACATGCGGGCCGTTGACATCTGGCCGCCACAGATTCTGATAAGAGGTAGTGAGCGTTTCCGGCCGGAACATAACGTCCGCCTCCGGGCTTTGAGACGCCAACAGAAATTCCGATTGGGCTGGTACTACCCCGCGTCTACCCAGGACTGTCTATCGGCGGGTAGGTGTTGCCGCGACTGGATCTTCCGCCCTTTTGCTTTATTCTTGCTCGACAATACCAGCGGCAAGGAACTCTATCCCCGCGTTACCCACAACGCGGCTCAGAGCGGCGGTGGCGAGGGCTTATCGCGAGGGCCGCCCCTCCACCGCCGTGCGACCCATGCTTATTCTGAGAGCGATTCCTAGCGAAGCCCGTCCCGCACCGTCTCGACCGCGCGCGGCAGGTTGCGCCGGATCAAAAGATCATCGATGCAGAGAACGCGCCCGGTGACACCGGGCTCCCTTAGTGTTGCGGAGACCGGCACGCCGGGTGCGATCGGTGAGCTTAAATCGATCCATGTTTCGTTGCCGCCGCCTTGGCGGGCTATCACGATCGGCACCGTCGTCTCGCGCGAGCCCGCCTCACGCAGCGCGTTGCGGCTTGCGACGAAGCCTTTCGGAAGATTCCGTTCGAGATCGGCGTAGAGCAGTCCCAGTGAGGCTTCTGCTCGATCCGCGGGATAGTCCGCGTAGCCGCCATAGAGCGCGTGCCGCAGGAGTTGCTCGCCTAGCTTTCGATCGAGCAAACGATGCTCGATCTTGTTGCGATAGCTGCGCAGACACCGATAGCAGGAGGTATCGCAGGGCGCCGGGCAGCCCGTGAGGATGTTTAACGCTTCCACAAAGAGTTGCTCCCCCTGGGTGGCCAGTTGCGGCGAAAAGCCCGCGCCGCCCGCCAGCGTGTCATAGACGAATATTTCCACCTCATGGCCGATCGCGCCGGCGTCCGTGAGCGCCGGCCGGTATTCGGCGAGAATCTCACCCGCCTCGATCTGGAGAAGGCGGCAAGCGGCTTTCGCGACCGCCTCGCAAATCGTGCGAAGCGCCGACGCCGTTTCGTCGTTGCCCGGGAAGGCCACAAACGGCGGATCGAGCGGCAGCGAAAACAGCGCGATATCCGTTATGAAATCCGTACCGAGCACGACATGACCGCTCACGCGGCCGGGACAGGGTTCGGTGTCGTCCGTCGGATAAGGGCGGCTGTGCGGCTGATGCAGGTTCACTTCCGCATCGACCGCGGTTTCGATCCGGCCGCACGCCACGCAATAGCTGTAGCCGTCGCTATCCGGCCCGGTGTTTGAGACGAGCAATTCCTTCCGCGTCGGAAAGGCGCGCACGCGCTCGCCGATCCTGAGCCATCCGGTTTCCGGGGCCGGCGTCGGCATGATTAGCTTGGCGCGCGTCGCGTATGCAGTTTCATTGGGTACATCGGGCGTCGAGACCGGCTCCTTGTCGATTGGGTGCGCGAAACCTGGCGGCCGGAACCACGGTTTGGCGGGTCCGAAGGTCGCCGGCCCGCGGCAGGCTTCGCATGCGACGACCGCGTTGCGGCGGCTTTCGTCATAAGTTTCCGTTTTCGCGTGGCCGCACCGGCTGCATTCGAAATAGAGGCGCCGCCGTCCCCACGCATCGCGGCGGTCGTGACGGAACGGCGAGTAGATCGCCTTCGAGGTGTATTGCTTGCCCCTGATCCAGATTTGTTTGTTGGGCGCGTATTGCGAGAGCGCGATGTTGAGACCCTGCGAGGGTGCAAATTCCATCTTCGGACGGAAGCCGGTCGAAAGCGCCCGGTTGAAAACGTAAAACGGCGCCACGTCGGTCGGAAAGGCATAGCGGGGCAGTACGCCCCAATAGAGCAGCCGGTCGAGAAGCTTGTCGGCCGAGGGATCGACGAACTCCGTCTCCTCGTCGAAATCCTCTCCTTCGCCCGCCTGGCCCTCCGCAGCGTCCGGCTCCGCGCCGTCGCCGCCGTCCTCGCCGTCCCTTTGCGGCGCCCGCCCGATGGCCTCGTCAACCTTCGCCAGAATATCGGGGATCATGTTGGCGATCAGAGCCGTCCGGTCGCCGGGCTCCAACTCGTGCGGCAGCCAGCCGTCCACCCGGCGCGCCAGTTCGTCTTCATTGTCCCTTAGCCAGCCTTCGAAATCCCGCCGGTTGAGGACGCCCGTGCCGTCCCGAAAATCGCGCACTTTGCCGAGCACGGAAAAGAGGTTCGGGTCGGCCTGCGGATCGACGCCCGGTATTCGCGCTTCGTGGTAACGCTGAAGCAGATAGGCACGGAGATGCCGCCGCGCGATGTCGGGATTTTCGAGGGTGAGGCGCGGATCGACGACCGGCCCTCGGATCATTTCGTCGGGAGCGACGAAATAATGATCGTCATGGCTGTCCGAACTGCCGAAGGCGACGACGGTGGCGACCGCGTTGCCGCGCCGGCCGGCGCGTCCCGCGCGCTGCTGATAATTCGCGCGCGTCGGAGGCATGTTGCGCAGAGCGACGCCCGACAGCTCGCCGATGTCGATGCCGACTTCCATCGTCGTCGTGCTTGAGAGAACGTCGATCGCCGGATCGCGCGCATCCGTATCTTTCCAGGCGAGATCGATGTCCTGAAACCGGACCTCGTGCTTCTCCGCCTGCGAAAACACATCCTCGGGCTGCGCGGCGTTGAGTTGCGCCGTATGTTCCGCCGCGATCAGCGAAATGAAATGCGGCTCGCTCCGCGCGAGCGCTTCCGCCACCGGCGCGCGGTAAAACCCGCGCCTAGCTATGAACACCTCATCCCTCTCGGGATCGAAGGCTTCCACGCCCGCAGCACCGCAATCGACGCAAACCGTAACGTTCGGTATCGGCCGATGGACCGATTTGCAGGTCGGGCAACGCTGCCACGCGCCGCCGATCTCGAGCGCAAGGTTGCCAGCCAAAAGGCGCGTGCCGCCGTCCGCGAGACGTTCGGTGAAGAGGGGAAGAAGACGCGGAAGCCAATCTCTCTTGAAGAGACGTCGCGCCTCTTTCGTTCCGAGCACCCGCTCCATCGCTTTGAAGTCGCCGCTCCCATGCGTTCCGACTTCGGTTGTCCACCAGGCGGGCGGCATATCCGCGAACCAGATGCCGGGCCCGTCCGCCCAGAAGCGCAGCCATGCCCGGCCGAGGGCGAGTTTCGAGGCGTCATCTTCCGCGAGGCCCGGCAGCGGCGGCAAGCCGGTCAGCCGCGGGGTCAGGCGCGCCGTCTCGCGCAGCGAGGCGATCGCAAGCGGTTCGAGGCCGCGGCCGTTATCCTCAATCGCATCGACGATCCCGCGCATGAGATTGGCCGGGCAGCGCGCGGTCAAAAGCGGGATCAACTGCGCTCCCGTGGGCGCTTCGCCGATCGGCACGCCTTCGATCTCCGGCATGGATTCGCTCTGATCAAGTTCGGGCCGCACGCGAACCCCGAAACGGTGCGCCGCGACCACGACCGCGAGGAACGCCTGATTGAGCGAGAGCGAAGGTGCGAGTTGCGGATCGGCTTCGAGCATGCGATAGCCGACAGGCAGTAGCGCGCGGATCGTGTCGTTGAGGGAGAAGTTTTGCAGCGTCGGCGCGAGGCGGGCCGCCATCTGCCGCGAATCCGAAAAAATCAAAACCTTCCGGCCGCGCAGCGGCGCGAAGGTCGAAGCGGGTTGCGGTCCCGGCGGCTGGATGCGGATTTGCGTCGCAAGCAGCGCTTCGAAGGGCTGGTCGCCCTTCGTCTGATGATCCTGCACGCTGGAGCGGCCGAACGTGTAACGGCGCTTGCAGCAGGCGCAGGGCGCGAACTCGCCGGGATGCGCGTGACCCCCGTCTTCCTCATCGTCGACGGCCTCTTCGGCGTCCGGCCGGAGGTAGACGGTACGCGACTTATCGCTTTGCCGTTCGGGGTTTAGGCGTCCGCTCCTGAGATCATAGGTGGCCGGCCGGCCGCGATCGGGCGCGGGTGGCTCTTCCAGAAGCAGATCGAGTGGCTGGAGCGTCTCGAAGAGACCGGCCCCGGTCAGGAGGCGTTCGCCGGGATTGGCCCAGATCGCGCGCGGATCGGCGACATCGTTTGTGTAGGCGCGCGCGTAAGACGCGCCGCAATACCGGCAGGTGAAAAATTCGAGGACCGGCGCGCCGCAGGCGCAGCGTTCCTGCGGCTGGCCGTACAGGTTTCCCGCCGGCCCGCCGCGTTCGTTCGCGGGAACGGCCGGACAGTCCGGGTCCATGCACACCCAAAGGCCGGGAAGCCCGCGAAAGAACGTATGTATGCGGCAGGGCAGGAGGCTCGGATCGTCCGTCGCGCGCCGCGCGCGGCTCGCAAGCGCCAGCAACGCTCCGACCGCCCGTTCGGCGACATCGTTGGCGATACCGGGAAAGATGAGCGCCTTAAGCGCCTCCAGGGGAAGCGCTGCTTTCATCGTTTCGTTGATCAGAAGGTTGAGCGGCGGGAAATCCTTCAGCGCTTCGAAGAGGTTCGTTCCGTTGTCGCCGCCCGGCGCTATCCCGCGATAGGCGAGAAACGGGCGGACGGCCTCGCTCTGTACCGTGGCGTCGCTTGCGTAGAATTGCGCAAGATCGACGGAGGCGAGAGCCGCAGCGTCCGGCGCCGAACCGGGCGCAGAGGGCGCGCGCGCCGCGAGCCGTCCCGTCACCGGGGTAAAACTTTCCGGGGGTACGCCTGCCAGTTGCGCGCCGAAATTTCCCGCCGTTCGCTGACCTTCCTCGCTGAAGCTCGCGGTCGCGCAGATAACCTGAAAGCGCTCCGGGCCCACCCCAAGCCTTTCGCGCAGCCGCCGCAAGAGAAGGCCGACTTCGGCGCCCTGCGCGCCCCGATAAAGATGTGCTTCGTCCAGAACGACGAGGATCTTCTCGCGGGGATAGGCCTCCAGCCACTCGCGGGTCTTATCGAAGATGGGCCGCTCGATCGGTCGCATCATCATGTATTCTAGCATCGAGTAGTTCGTGATCAGGAGGTCCGGCGGATTTTCCTGAATCTCGCTCCGCGTCAGGAGTTCGGCATCGTTCGGCTGAAGGACGGCGCGCTTGTATTCGCCGTTGCGGTCCCGCCAGGCCGTGCCGGGCCTCCCGAACCACGCCGAGATGCTTTCCTTTGCCGGCCATTTTCCTTTCTTCTGCAAGCGGTCGAGAAGGCTGGCCGCGCGGGCATCTTCGTCCGGCACCCGCGGCTCGCCATCGGCATGCCGGCGTGCGGCGTTTTCGATCGCGGCAAAAAAATCGCCGACCGAGGACAGCCGGTTGCCGTCCTTCTTCGGCGTGCGCACGCCGGCATAAGGCGTGCGGCTCGTGTAGCGCGCGAAACGGGCCGGCCGGTCGGCCCATTCTTCGAACAGCGAGATCACACGCGGATGGCCGAACAGGAGCCGCAGCCGTCCCAACTGGTCATTGACCAGCGCGTTCATCGGGTAAAGCACGATTGCGCGCATCGCGCTGTGGTCCCGAAACGCCTGCGGCGCCGTTTTTGCCTCGATCGCGAGTTTTCCCAAAATGGGGAGCAGGAAGGACTCGGTTTTGCCCGAACCCGTTCCCGTCATGACCATCAGATTCCGTCGCGCGCGCCAGAATTTCTTCCAAGGCCTCGGCCTGATGGATGTAGGGCGGATTGAAGATCACGGGCTTTCCGTCGTCCGCGTTGGATAGACGGACCAGAGCCTCGCGCGCCGCCTCCGGGAGTGCGGTCATGCGCTCATAGCGCTCGCCCGTGACGTAGCGCGGCGTCGATTCCAGATACGGCACCTGAAAAATGCCGCCTACCCGTTCCAGGAGTCGCCGGCGCTGGGCGATGATCGCCGGATGCCCGACGTGATAGGTCGCCTCCAGGTATTCCGTGAGCGTCCGGCGCAACTCATCGATTGTTTGCTGGACCGTCGCGTTCATGGGGTCCCCCCGGCGCCGCCGCCCGCGCGCTCGGCCATCCACAGCATCTCGCACAGGAATCCGGTCTCGGCCGCCGCCGCACCCGCCGGCATGTCGAAGGCGTAGAGGCCGTTCTCCGGTTTTACCTTGTCACCCACGATCGCAAGACGGCGCTCTGCCCAGCACGGGAGCGGCGAATAGACGGTGATCCGCGTCGTGCCACGCGTCGTGAAACACCGATAGAGTTGCGGGGTGCCCGCTTCCGCATCAAGCGCCGCCTGAAGGCGCCAGGCGAGATCGCACGGGCGAATCCGGTCGCCGGGCGAAAACAAATCCTTGAATTTTCCGACGGCGCCCCGGTCCAGATCGACGATGCACCAGCGCGGCGCGCCGTAGCGTTGGGGCCGCCGCGCGATGAAGAACCTCTCGTTCGAGGACCGCGGTTCCGTCCACCGCCCGCGATAGTAAGTCGGCGGCTTTCGGGTATCGAGGATTTGAAGTCCTTCGATCGGCGCCGATGGCGGTTCGGCCGCGAGACGGTCGCGCCACGCCTTGAGATGAGCGGCGGGCGTTTCGCGTGGCGGCTGGCGCAACCAGACCGGCTCCGCCAGTTCGAAGAGGCCCATCTCGCGCAAGAGCGCGCGCGCGTCTTCGTTTGCCTCGAAGGTTACGATCCGAAGCGCGCCGCGATACTGAATGCGCGCGTCCCAATCGCCCGGCAGCGGCGTAATCTCATCGCCGGCGACGCCCAGCAGCACGACCGATTTATTCTTGCGCACAACGAAGGCTGGGGGCGCCGACCGCAATTCCAGCGCCTCGTCACACTCCCACCGATCCTCGCCAGTGGCCCGCATCTCAAGGATATCGCCGTAAGCGATGAGCGATTCCATGACGTTCTCGATGCGGCTTTCGAGCGTCTCGTCCGGGATGTCGAGGCCCCCCAGCGCCTCCCGCGTCGCGCGCGCCAGCGCGTAAGGCGGACAAGGCGCCTCGATATAAACCGCGCGCCGCAGGCTTTGCGCGATCAGCTCATCGCTCACGCTTTCCGTGAAGGACGCGGGAAGGCGCAAGGACCGGATGATGCTTCCGAGAGCATCGCGCGGCGAGAGGGCAGGGATCATTACCCGGCCTCCGCATGCGTTTCGGCGTCCGTTGTGCTTGGCACGTTGCTCGCGAGTTTCGCGAAGAACGCGCCGCGCGCCAGCACCGGCGCTTCGCCGAGGCGCTTGAATATCTCGGCGCCCTTTTGGGGATCGTCAAGGCGAATGCTCGCTGGATGAAACGCCAGACGCAACGCAAGGTCGCACAGCTCGGCGTCCTTCGACACGTTATAAAACTTCGCGTAATGGCAAAATTCCGCGCGGGTCTCGGCGCTGTCCGGAAACCACTTCCAGGGCGTCGAGCGCATGCGCGAGGCGAAGCCCGGCGATCCGCCGACCTCGCGCTGAAGCTCTTCGATCGTGACGCCTCGGCCCTCGACGAACCGCGCGGCGCGGTCCGCCCACGGCGCGCCGCATACCGCTTGTTTGATTTTTTGTTTGAGAGCGCCGACGACGCGCGCGCGGCGCACAGGTACCAGAGGTCCCATCATGCGCGACCGTTGCCAGTTCCGCACCGCGAACAGGAGTCGCATGATGCGTCGCGATGAGTTCCTCGGGCGTTGCGAAGGTAATGGGAAAGCCGAGGTCGGCAAACGCATGCACGGGGCCAGCCGGCGGCACGCTTGCGATTGCGGCGTATCGCTTACCGTCGTAGCGCGCGGCGAAGAGGGCACCGGGCGGCTCGACCGTAACGCCGGCGAGACAAGCTTGCGCCTCAAGCTCAATACGCTTGTCCGGCGCGCAAAGATCGAAACGATCAACTAGTACCGCTTGCGCGCTGCCGGTTTCGTCGATCAGCCGGACCATGTGGCGTCCGCCCGCGATCTCCAGCTTCCAGCGCAGCGGGTGGATTTTATGATCGAAGGCGAGGACCGCCGCGCCGAGTTCTTCGAAGCCAAAGGCAAGTTCGACCCGCGCCGCCGAATGAAGTTTTTCCGAGAGAGGCTCCTTCGCGAGTTTCTGGATGCAATCCGTCATCGCTTTTGGCGACGCGGGCAGGATGATCCGGCCGATGTCCATTCTCTCGGTGAGATGACCGCTCGCGCCGAAAAGACGGACATCAACCATGGCTGCCCGCTCCGCCGGACCGTGCAAGGTCACGACCGCTTTGCCTTCGATCAGCGCTTCAAGTCGCGCGTTCGCGGGCTCAACAACGGCGCGGATGCCGGCGCGACCGGCGATCGCCGTCTGCCAGGGAAGCGGCGCCCTTACCTCGACGGCGATCGTTTCCGGGGCGACCGTCAGCGCCGCTCCCCTTTTCGGCGCTGCCCCGATCTCGACCCGATGGCGGCCGAGCGGCAGTTTGCCGAGGGAAACGATCAGCGCCCCCGTGTCTTCCCGCGTAAAATGCGTCGGCGGTTCGGCGTTCCGGCTCACGGTGTATTCTGCCACGTCGAAATCCGCCGAAATCCGCAGCAGTATGTCCTCGCTCGGCAGCCAGACCGAGCCGCCGCCCACGGCATCCCAGCGCGGCACGAGGCCGATGGGTTCGACTTTCGCCCGCAGCGCGTAGCCGAAATCGAGTTTTCCTAGCGCTTGAATGAATTGCGGCGTCGCGGATTTCGGCGGCTCCAAGAGATAAAGCGTGAGGCCCGCGGTCCGGCACGTAGCGGCCTCAAGCTTGAGCGCCGCGGCGAGTTCAGGCGCGACCGGGCCGTTCATCGCGATCAGATAAGCTTCGCTGACGCGGACGTGGTTGCCGAGCACCTCCCGCGCGACGCCGTCCTCATGAACGCGCAGCAGCCAGGGCGATCGCCGCGAGAGTTTCATGTCGTCGAGGAACGGGCGCGCTTGAGGCTTGGCACCTTCCAGTTCAACGATCGGCGCCGCCGGGCTTTCCGGGAAACGGCTGAGGATGTGTTCGCGTCCGGTATACGAGAGAAGCGCGCGGCCGGGCATCCATCCACTCGGCCGGTCGGCGAAACGCATGCGATGCTGATCAAGGAAGCCAACGCCCAGGCGGTGCTGCTTCAAGAGCGCTGAGGCATCCGGCATCGCCACGCCGACGCCCCACGATCCATCCGAAGACCGTTTGGCAATGAGCCGCATGCCGCGCGGGGCTGCAACTCCGCCGCCTACCGCCACTGATCCCCGCGTGCCGGCGAGGCCGCTTCGGGCCTTGAGGCGCGCTTCACGCAGAACTCGGCGCGCGTCGCGCAAATAGCCGCGCGAGGCGCTTTTCTCTTCTAGGTCCCCGATAATCCGCGCGAGGGTAGGCCGGTTGATCGGCGCAATCGCGTCCTGCACGTCCTCATCCCGCATGGCGAGAACGAGCCGCGCCGTTAGCGCCGTCTGTTGAAGGAAGTTTTCAAAACGCGACGAGTGACCGTCGTAACGCTCGTTCAGCAATTCGCCGAGCTGATCGATGCCGCCGTAGCTCGTTTCTGCAAGATCGTGCCGCAACTTGTAGCAAATGCCGTGCGAACTGCGCTTGCAGATAACGCGGCAGGATCGAATGCGTGATCGGCCAGGCAATGATCGAGAAGTGCTGCGCCCACCGCCCGGAAGGCGTGAAACCGGAAAAGCGCTTCCTAAACGTCTTGAACCAGTTGCGGACGGTGTCCCGGCTGCCGTAAGCGCGCCATTCCGGAATTTCCGCCGCGAACGACTGCCAGTATTCGTCGCCGTCATAGGTGTAACCGATTTCGGCCGCGACGACGATCCAGAGCAGCCAGTGTTTTGAGATGAGATGTCGCGCCACCACGAGTTCGTCGCAGAGGGCGCGCCGGATCGTATCGATCTCGGCGCTTTCGAGGCCGTGCTCGATCGCATAGACCGGAAAGCGGTGCGGCAGACGCTCGCGCGACAAGGCGTCGAAATGCCTTTCCAACCGGGCTTGCGTTTCAAGCAGCATGCCTTCCGCCTTAAATTCCTATGCGGCCGCGGATTTTCTCCTTACGGCCGGGGCGCGACCCCGTTGATCAAATCCGGAATGCCCTGACGATCCCACGCCTTGTACTCGGGACGCCGCGCGGCGCGCGGCACGATCCAACGTTCGCGCGCCAGATCGGAAATCTCGCGCACCGTGAGCAGCGTCGAGGTATCGAGCTTGCCCTTGCCGCTTTTCAAAATGTCGAGCGCGTTCGCGCCGAACGGACAAATAAAGACTTCGCGCTGGATTCCATGCCGCAGAACCGACTGGCCGATATTAAGCACATCGAGCCCGCGGCGGATCGTTCGCAGGCGCCAGTTGGGGCCCTGGCCGAACTTGTGATTGTTTGCGTAAGGGTCTCTCTTGAGACGCAAATAGCGCCGGATCGCCGCGAACACCCGGTCGGTGATATGAAAGTGTCCCCATCCGACCGTGTAACCGATTGGCTCGAAATATCTTTGCCCGCCAAGCGTCAGGCGGTTGTAGACGGACGAACGGCCCATGGATGAGGTTGTTGTGACTGCGAGCAGATTGGCACGTTTCTGCTTCTTCGAAATGATGCCGATCGTTCCGCCGTAGGTCTTGCGGAAATCCTCGAACACTTCGCGCGAGCGCAGGAGGCAGGCGACGGCCTTGCCGCAGAGAAGCATGTTATAGGGCGGCACCGCACCAAGAACATACGCATCTAGCATCCGGACCAGACGCTTGCTGCGCGTCGCGGCGTCCCAGCCGATCAGATTGTCGCGGACCGACAGGTTGAAAACGGGATCGCCGAGCGCAATCAGCCCCACAAGGCGCCGATGATGATCATCCCAAACGAGATAACGGAGGCGCCGGCCGTAGCCGGCCGATACCGGCACCGACCAGGTTAGCGACGCGACCCGAAAGAGGTCACTCTCCTTCGTCTTGCTATGGACGCGGATGAGCCGGAGTTGAATTTTCGTTGGATCGATTTCCCATCCGTTCGCGAAGGAGGGCAGCGCTTTCGGCAGCGCGCCTTCGAGAAACTCTTCGCTTTCCCCGAGGCGCTCCGCGCGCTGCTGCGCATGCAGCGTTCGAATGGTATGCTTCTCGACGCCCGGCAGCAGCAGACTGCCGTCCTCCGCCTTGATAAAGCCGAGGCGCGTGAAATGCCGCCGAATGCTATATTTCAGCAGCGACTCTGGCGCGCGCGCATTTGCGCTCTTCTTGCCGGGTTTCGCCCGGCGGTGACGCTTTTTCGGCATTTTCCCCATACCCGCGCCTGAACCTTAGCGCGGGGTGCTACAACCGGAAAGAGTTGATTTACCGAGCGGCAACGAGGACGACTGCGTTCAAGGGAATCCGGTCAGGATTTCCTCAGGGAACTGTCACTTCATAATTGAACGCCGCGATCGTCTTAAATTTCGGAACTGGAATATCTAGTACCTCTTGCAATCGGCGATAAACAGTCGGCGCGCGCTTAAGTGGGGTGCCTTTCGCGAGGGGAAAATTCTGTATCGTGGGAAGAACATCACTCTCCTGAAGCCAGTCAAACAATGCGCTAAATCCGTGACACATAGCGCAAATGGTATTGACGACTTTGTTATCGGCGAAAAAATTGAACGTCGCGGAATCGGCGTATAGCACCAGGACCGACTTCATTTTGGACGCCAATGAAAGGTATGGCAAGATATTAGGGTGGTATCTTTTCGGGATTCCCCGGCTGATTGTTCTCCGTCATATCCATTTTCAAGTCGGCTATTAGATCAGCAGCGGTAGCGTATTCTTTTGTTCTAGCTATTTTCTTTTCTTCGAAGGCCTTTCCGATAATACCGGTGGTGACGGGGAGCATCCGCCCGACTGTGCTCTGATCCTTCGGTCCAGTTCCAAAATACGTGCATACCTGTTGAAAATGACCTTGTGATTCCCAGGTCGTTATCCGATGCATAGTGAGGCGAAACGGCATATCCGTTTGCTGTTTGATATAACCTTCTATTCCCGCAAGAAACGGAAGCACGGCGAATTGTGACGCGTAAGGAACGGGCTCTGGGTGCTTATGATCAGTCATGGCCGTGCTCCTGGCGGAGGGAAAACGCTGGCGCCCAAAGCCGATCCGCCCTTTGGCGCGCCTTGATTTTCGAAAACTGTGGTTGCACCGCGTCTGGATCAACGAAGAGCTGGAGAATGTGCTCTACCGATGGTGGTCCGTGACGACAGATTATATTCGATTTCGGAAAAGCGTTGCTCCCGCTGAGTTTGCTCTAGAGGAGAGAAGCTCGTCGTAAAAGCACCGGATCCGTAAAGTAGGAAGAGCAGAAGCTTATTTAGGAATGAGCTTTTGGAGTCAAGAACATGTTGCAAAGAGCGGTTCAACTCCTTTCGACCTGCGAGATGCATGGTGACGGCGGTGTCTTGTCGAATTTTTCTGCCCAGTTGCTGCTTTGCTGTTTCCGTGATTGACGCTGCTTCGGTGCTGAAGAAATCGAAATTGGACTGTTGCGCGTCGGCTAGCGTTCTATTTCGCTTTTCAAGCAGGTCCGATTCGACACTCTCCAAAGTTCTTCCGAACAAATCCTTCAGGATGGTGTCCTGTCGGAATCCGCTGATCGTGAGCCGACAGAGATCTACTAAGGCACCATCTCCATATCCCGATATCAAATAGGGCCTGCGTTCTCCATTTAGTATTGGCTGTGAGAGTTGGTCGTTCTGCCAGTAGTGCGGCCTAGAGGCTTCCAAGCCATATCCTGGAGCAAGAATTATTAGGTCGAAGTTGTCAGCCGCTCCTTCGGCGAGCGCGTTGGGAGAAAATGTGCCATCAGTAGAAACTTTGCGACCCATCCATTGAATTGATCTCTGTTGCGCTGCGATCCGAAAATGTGTGAGGCCAATGTAGATGGTCAGTCGTTCTTTATTCGGCAAGCAGTAAGAGCTGAATCCTTGAATGATATTTCTAACGACATCGGAGGCGCGCCCTTCACTCCAGTTCAAAACCGGCAACTGTGCGGTGGGTGCTCGGCTTCCGTACTCTGGCCAATCGTATATTTTGGGATGTAGCCAGCGAGTGTCGCATCCCAGTTGAAGAGGGCAGAAGGACCACCGCTTTTCAAAAATCGTTACTCGGGAGGTCGGGAACAATGACAAGATACAGGCAGTGGCGGTGAGTCCAGTGATGCCGCCGCCGATTATCGCAATCTTCCTCGGTGGACTTTCACGATTTGAAAGCTCCCACAAGGCCCAAGTGAGGTTATGGGCTCGGACCTGTTGTTTGTATACGGTTACGCCGGTTTCCAGAGTACCAATCAAATAGATCCCTTCGGCGACCTTGTACGTGCGTTCGATTGCACGTGCTCTTTCGTGGTCATTAAATATTTTCATTGGACACATCCTCTAAATGTATCCGATAGCTCAAATAAGTAACACTACGGCACATAGTGGTGGCGCCGAGCGACCATAGGTTGACACTTGCCTGGCTTCAGGCGTGCGCAGCCAGAGTACCACATTCGTACTCTCATCGCTGTTCACAAGCGACGGATCGTGATCCAAGGTTCGGATGGCAGCGTGCAAAGCACGGGATCAGATCATGCAATTTGCTTTCGCGTTGCGGGTAGCTTGGGGGTGCGGAGCGTATTCCAGCAAAAACTCAATCATATAAGGCCCGGAGGCGGACGGTGCTTCCGCCCATCTGCTCGAACGGAGCTTAGGACTACAGCGCGGTTATGCTACTGTTTAAACATCGTGGCGGCATCCGAAGATCAGGAAAACGTCGTCATAGTTTCTGCAGAGCTAGGAATTTCGTTTATCGGCAATTTTCTGGATCCATTGGTCTACTCCAGCTTTGGCTTGCTCTATGATGGAGGGAAGATCTGCTTTGACCTCGCAAAACGGGGTGGTCGGAACGTCGAGTTCTGGCCTGCACCCGGTTCCGAAGACACCGAGTTAGGTGTTTTGATTGGACCGGAGGTGGATCATGGAGAGGCGAAGGTTTACGCGAGAGTTCAAGCTTGAGGCCGTGCGGCTGATCAGAGATCGCGGGGTCTCGTATGCTCAGGCATCCGAAGACCTGAAGGTACACCCGACGCAGTTGCGCAGTTGGGTGAAGGCTTTTGCGGACGATCCGCAGCATGCGTTCCCGGGCCAGGGCCAACTGAAGCCCGAGCAGCTGGAGATCGCGCGGCTCAAGCGCGAGGTCATCAAGCTGAAGGCCGAGCGCGACATACTAAAAAAAGCCGCGGCCTACTTCGCGAAGGAATCAACGTGAAGTTCGGATTCATTGCGAAGCACCGGGGGGTTTGGCCGGCGGGATGGTTGTGCGAGGCGCTCGGTGTCTCGCGGGGTGGCTTCTATGCGTGGCTGACACGGCCGCGCAGTCGGCGCAGCCGAAGCGACGAAGAGTTGGGCGCGAAGGTTCGCTCAAGCTTCCTCGCCAGCGATCGAACCTACGGCGCCAGGCGGGTTTGGCGTGACATGCTGGCGGAAGGAATTGCATGCGGTCTGCATCGGATCGAGCGATTGATGCGATTACAGGCTCTCAAAGCCCGTCCGCGCCGGCGGCGACTGCCGCCCGATCTGGGTGAGCGGCAGATCGCCGCCGTCGCTCCTAACGTGCTCGATCGCAGCTTCGAGGCGCCTGCTCCGAACCGCAAATGGATCGCCGACTTCACCTATGTGTGGACTGCGGAAGGTTGGCTCTATGTGGCCGCCGTCATTGATCTGTTCTCACGCCGCGTGGTCGGCTGGTCGATGAGTGCTGAGATGACGGCCCAGCTCGTGACCGATGCCCTGGTGATGGCGATCTGGCGACGCGGCAAGCCCGATGCGCTGTTGCATCACTCCGATCGTGGTAGCCAGTACACCAGCGAGCAGTTCCAGAAGCTGATGGCCGATCACGGCGTCGTCTGTTCGATGAGCCGCTCGGGCAACGTCTGGGACAATGCAGCGATGGAGAGCTTCTTCTCCTCGCTGAAGACCGAGCGCACAGCCCGCAAAACTTATCGGACCCGCGATGATGCCAGGGCTGACGTGTTCGACTACATTGAATGCTTCTATAATCCGAAACGCCGGCACTCGACGATCGGGTATCTGAGTCCAGTGGAGTTCGAAATGCAGGCGGGATTAGCTTAGGCGGGTGTCAACCAAACCGGGTGCAGGCCAGTCCGCCGCCGGGAGGGTGGATAAATATCTTGTACCTCGCGCCGTAAGGAAGAATTTCTAACCGATAATCGCGATATTCGATCTCTTCAGGCATTTTGTTTTCTTTCGCTTATTCCGAGCGCCGTTAGGCATCTGACTGCATCTTATACGGCACGCGCTCGGCTGAAACACGATTTGAAGCGCGGCGCAGATATTCGCCGAATCCTCGCCGCGGGTGCAGGCTCGCAGCGTCTTTTCGACGTGCTGCCAGGTAAAGAGCTCACGCCGCTCATTCGGAATGCGATCGAGCAGTTTTCGGACGGCGGCAAGCGTTTCAAGCGTCGTCGCTCGGGGAATAGTGATCGGCCGGGGTAGCCTCTTCGATAACCCGCGTTTAGCGATCAGAGCAAACGCTAGGGCTCTTGCTGAAGCGGTTGGACTAAGCCGCGTCTATTTTTGTCAGCTTCACGCCGTCACTCTCTGATAGCCCCTTTGCGGGTCGTCATCGACCTTTGCTGTGCGCAACTTGTCTGACTCTTTTGACGACCTTTCCGGGCACCTTGTGAATTGAAATGATCTTAGCTTTTTCGCAAGCGTAAGACCGGCCCGAGAGCGTGTTGTCCGGATCATCCTCAAGACTGCCTTCGGGTTCAACTTCGTACACCACCGGTTTTCTGTTGGGCGCCGCGTACATCTGCGCATCCGTGTAGACGGTCGTCACATATACTCGGTCAGTTCGGTGATTGCCGCGCGTGTCGACCAGATCGGAGGTGGACAGGGCTTTTGTCGTTGCGGGCGGAAGGAGATATTCGCCAACGCGTAATCCTTTGTTTCCTCCGTGAAAATAACGTGTGCACATATGTGACCTAACGCGGGCGCGATGTTGGTCCTAGTGGAGTTGCGGTGTCCGCTTCAATCCGTAGGTCCCGTATAACCGCCTTTGCCTCTTCGTCGCAAAGTTGATCCATACGATTGTCGTCACCTGCAGCCGCGGCCTCTATAAGTGCGCTTACATAGGCGGCTCTTGGTTCGTCAGTCACCTCCTTCGGAGTCCCGAGCAATTCAGCGTCGACGTCATCGAGATACCGATCCCGCTCCTTGCCGAGCTGATCCCAAAGGCGATGGGCAGTGTCTTCCTGCCCTGCCTTCATGATCGGGCGGTCCAATTTCTCAAGCGGATTGAATTGTGCAACCGGCATCAAGCTATTCGATCGGCCGCCGGCAAAGAGCAACCATGCCGAGATCGCCTCGGTTACGCGCGTCAGCGCCTTGATCGCATCGGTGATCTTGTTCGCCGTCACCATCAAGTCGGCAATTCTCTTCCTCGATTCCGGGCCACCGGCGTGGGCAAGATAGGCGTGGCTCCACTTGGCCAGTTCGTCGGCGCCGCAGCCATCAAGCCAACCCTCAATCGTTGTCAAAAGCGACGGAGGTAGCCGATCTTCTCTCCGTCGATCTTCCGGGCGGACGCCGGCCAGCCGATCGAATTGCTCGTGCGCCATGCGCGAAGCGCCATGTGCGCCCGGCCCTGATGTTTGTCCCCAGAACGGTCCCGTGCCGGCACGTTCCATCATTTCCTTTCGTTGGACCGTATCGTAGTCGTAGGGCAGACCATCGAAGCAGACAAAATTTTCGCGAGTGAACAGAGCGAAGTTACGGCGTATGTCTTTGAGCAGTCGGCGGATCGAGATGACATCGGCATTGCGATCGTCGACCAGCCTGCGGATCGCCAAAACCTGATTGGCGACGTGGCCATCAATCAGCGCCTGGCCTAGCAATGTGTTGCTCAAGGCATTGCTCTCGTCGCCCTCTGCAAAGTGGGAGAGCAGCTTGAAGGAGGCGTCTGTCCATACCATTGACGACAGCACCTGCCAGATGGCGTGCTGCTCATCTTCATTGATCCACGAAAGCCAGAGACATCGCTTGTCCCGATACTACTTAAGTGCCGTTCGCCTTTCAGGCGGAACGTCGTATTGGGTAATCGTGTGCAAGTAATCGTTTGCCATTTTGACCCCAACGGCAGCGAACCATCCGACCCCCGGCCGCGAGTGCCACCTGAGGATCGTTAAGTGGGTGTCGGCAAAATGCGGTCAAGCTTGGTTTGGGGGTAGCCTTGTGGGTAAACTCAGCGCTGCGCCAAAAAATCTTGTAACTTCAATGATATTTGGCTCCCCGGGCCGGATTCGAACCAGCGACCAACCGGTTAACAGCCGGTTGCTCTACCACTGAGCTACCGGGGAACAGCAGCAGCTTGCGTGCGCGCGTCGCGTATAACAAAGCCGCTCGGGCTTTGAAAGCGCCGACTGCCCTTAATTCGCGGGGATGGGGGTTCAATATGGGAACCGGTCCGCGCGCTTCCAAAGCTGGGGCGAGACCGTCAATCGCGAGCAAGAAGTGGAGGCCACGCCCGGAATTGAACCGGGGTACACGGTTTTGCAGACCGTTGCGTAACCACTCCGCCACGTGGCCATTAAAAGCGGCAGTGCGGGCCGAAACCCGCCGCCAAATCGTCCTGCTCTATAGAGGAACGCCCCCCTGGCAGCAACGCTAGCCCGACAGGTCTTAACTTTTCATCGCAGGCTCACGGGTGGCTGCCTTGCTCCTTGTGAAATAGCCCTGTCGCACTTGCGTTTTACCGGACCGTGCCGCAAAACGCGGGTCGGTAGAAAAACGGACTTCGGCTCATGTTCGACACGGTTGCGGCGCGCCGCATGATGGTGGACGGGCAAATCCGCACCGCCGACGTCACCGATCTCGACCTCATCGGGGCGATGCTGGCAGTGCCGCGCGAGCGCTTCGTGCCGGCCGCTGTGGCGGCGCAGGCCTATGTCGATACTGACCTGCCTCTCGGTGAGGGCCGCGCACTGCTCAAACCGATGGTGCTGGCCAAGTTGATTCAGGCGTTGCGGATCCGCAGCACCGACCACGTGCTCGATGTCGCCTGCGCGACCGGCTATTCCTCGGCCGTGCTGGCGCGGCTTGCCGGCTCGGTCGTGGCACTCGAACAAAGTGAGGCGCTGGCCGGGCAGGCCAGGCAGTCATTCGCAACCGCCGAGGGCAACATTGTGGGAGCCGTGGGACCATTGTCAGCCGGCTGGCCCGGCGCCGCACCCTACGATGTGATTCTGCTCAACGGCGCCACCGAAGTCGTTCCGGAAGCTCTTGGCCGGCAATTGAAGCCGGACGGACGCCTGGCCTGCGTTTTCGGCCGCGGATCGATGGGGAAGGCGATGATTTATCGGCTTATAGAGGGGCAACTGGCCGGCCGCCCGATCTTCGATGCTGCGGCCGCCCTCCTGCCCGGCTTCGAAGCGATTCCTGCCTTCGTCTTCTGATCGCAACTCGCGCGTATTCACCCGTTTATTGAGCCTCTTCAATTGCAGGGGCCGACGGTACCTGTGGCCATTTTGCGCCAATGTCCCGAAATCTATCCGTTATCCCCGGCATAGGGGTTTCGCCACCGGGCAGGCCTGCCTAATGTAGGCTGTTACATTCCGTCCGCGGGGTCATAGTGGCGGAAGCGTAGTCCATTGAGATTATGGGCGTCTCGCGCGGGGCGGTGAAGCGGGGCAGGGGAAGCGGTGAGCAGGTTGTTGAGCGGTCGACGGCTGCGGGCTCATTTTGGGCCCTTTGCAAGCCTCGCTGTTGCGAGCGCAACTCTCGCTCTATGGAGCGGGAGTGCGGCCGCGGACACGCTCGAATGGGCTTTGGTCCAGTCTTACCAAAACAATCCGTCGCTGAACTCGCAGCGCTGCGCAGTTGCGATCGATCGACGAGAACGTTCCGCAGGCGCTTTCAGGTTATCGTCCGAAACTGACCGTCACCGCCAATGGCGGTTACGACTACGCCAGCTCGATATCGCACTCCGTCAATCAGTCGGTTTTCCCCAATTCCGTCAACTATACGAATCTCGAAGATTCGTTTGCGCAGCGCGGTGTCGGGTTCAGCGCGACGCAGACGCTCTACAACGGGTTGCAAACTTCCAACAAAGTCCGGCAGTCCGAGAGTCAGGTCATGGGCGCGCGTGAAACGTTGCGCGTGACCGAACAGCAAGTCCTGCTCAACGCCGCGACCGCTTACATGAATTTGTTGCGCGACCAGGCGATCCTCGCGCTCAATCGCAGCAACGTCGAAGTGCTGACCGAACAGCTCAAGCAAACGCGCGACCGCTTCAATGTCGGTGAGGTGACCCGCACCGACGTGGCCCAGGCGGAGTCCCGGCTTGCCGCCGGGCGCTCGCAGTTGCTCAGCGCACAATCGAACGAAGTGACGTCTGTCGCCGTTTATCGGCAAGTCATCGGTGTCGATGCCGGAAAGCTTGCCCCCGGTACGCCGGTCGACCGGTTTTCGCCGGCCTGTGCTCAAGCTCGCGGTAGAGCAGGGCGAACAGCAAAGCCCGTCGGTGCTGGCTGCGATGTACGGTGTCGATGTCGCAGCCCTTGCCGTGAAAGTCAGCGAAGGTGCGCTCTATCCAAACCTCTCCGTGACCGCAAGCGCATCGAAGAACTGGGACCCGCTCTACAACGTCAACAAGCAGACGCTTGCGTCGGTGGTCGGAACGCTGACGGTTCCGCTCTATCAGGGCGGCGCGGAGTATTCGCTGATCCGGCAGAACAAGGAACTCTTGGGTCAGCAACGCCTCAGTCTTGACGTCAATCGCGATCAGGCACGCGAAACCGTGGTGCAGAGCTGGGGCCAGCTCGACGCCACCAAGGCGGAAATCGAGTCGACGACGGCGCAAGTCAATGCCGCGGAGATTGCCTTGAACGGCGTGCGCGAGGAGGCTCGCGTCGGCCAGCGCACCACGCTCGACGTGCTCAACGCCCAGCAGGAACTGGTCAACGCGCGGGTCGCGCTGGTAACCGCCCAGCACGATCGCGTCGTTGCGTCATACACCTTGCTTGCGGCGGTCGGCGGGCTGTCGATGCAGCGGCTCGGGCTTAACGTGACGATCTACGATCCGCAGGTGCATTACCAGCAAGTGCGCGATGCGTGGATCGGCGTGCGCATTCCGGACGGAAGATAACAGGTTCTGGTAACGTCGGCGCGCTAGTCGTGTCCACAGGTCGCTGTTTGCGGACGATTATCGGCATGACATAATTGGTCACCGCGTTCCATACTTGGCTCTCATGATTCGCTTGCCGCGCTGCGGCCCAGAGCATTTGGACCCGCGGCGACAGGCGCTTGGGATTTTAGCGAGTAGGCGAGGAAGCGCGGATGACGCAGCCGGCGAAATCGCAAGAACCGTCCATGGAGGAGATTCTCGCCTCCATTCGGCGGATCATCGCCGATGACGATGCCACGTAAATCGGCTCAGAAGCCGGATGAGGCGGTGCGGTCGCCGCCGGCTCCGAAGCGCCCCGCTCCGCCGGCACCGCCGCCTAGTCCAGCGCCGCGTGTTCCGGATCCTAATCCTCTCAGCCGCACCGGAAGTCGAGGCCGAAGTCCGCAAGTGCGTCCGTTGCGGACCAGTCTGCCGACATTCTCGATTTGACCGAGTCGATGGCTTCGGCGGTGCAGCCTGCACCAAGTCCGGAGCCCAACCCGGAGCCAAGCCCAATGTCCGGTCCCGCTTTTCGCACGATCGATGGCAGTTTCGACGTCAGCTACGAGGAAGCCGCAGAACGGCCGGCTGTGCCGCAACGGCCCGCGGGTGAATTGTCCGCCCAGCTGCTGTCGAGCGCGACCAGCGCTGCGGTCGATTCCGCTTTCAATACACTGGCGCAAACGGTGCTGGTCCAGAATGCCCGTACGCTTGAAGACCTGGTCCGGGAAATGTTGCGGCCGATGCTGAAATCGTGGCTCGACGACAATCTTCCAGGCGTCGTCGAACGGCTGGTCCGCGCCGAGATCGAGCGCGTGTCCCGCGGCCGGTTGGGTTAGTCGCCCTTGAGCGCGGCGGCCAGCCGCAACGCCTGATCCGACAGCACGCTCGGCTCCTCCTTGAAACTTGCCGGCGGCTTGAGCGCGACCCCGGTCTTTCGCGGGATAACGTGCATGTGCAGGTGGAACACCACCTGGCCGCCGGCGGGCTCGTTGAACTGCTGGATGGTCAGGCCGTCTGCTTCAAATACCTTTACCGCGGCCCGCGCGATCGTCTGCGTTGCCTTGATGAGATGCGCGAGATCGTCCGGTGCAATGTCGAGAAAGGTCCGGACAGGCGCTTTGGGGATCACCAGCGTGTGGCCCGTCGCCCGCGGCATGATGTCGAGAAACGAAAAGACCTTGTCGTCCTCGAAGACCTTATGCGCCGGCAGATCGCCGCGCAGAATTTTGGCAAAGATGTTGTTGTTGTCGTAACTCGGCATCGCAATCTCCCGCTGCGATCGTGAAAATCATTCTTCGTCGAGAACCAGGTCTTTGCGGTACGGGGCAAGGGTTGCAAGCTCGGTTCCCGCTGCTTCCACATAAGCCCGCTCGCGCACCAGATAGTCGGCAATGGCGCGGCGCAGGCCGGGGTCGGCGATATAATGCGCCGAATGCGTGGTCTTGGGCATGTAGCCGCGGGCGATCTTGTGCTCGCCCTGCGCACCGGCTTCGACGAAATCGAGCTTATGGGCGATCGCGTAGTCGATGGCCTGATAATAGCAAAGCTCGAAATGCAGGAACGGGTGGTTCTCAACGGCGCCCCAATGCCGGCCAAACAGGGTGTTCGAGCCGATGAAATTGATCGCACCGGCAATCCAGCGTCCGGCGCGCTTCGCCATGACCAGCAGGATTTGATCGCGCATCCGCTCGCCGACCAGCGAGTAGAACGAGCGCGTCAGGTAGGGCCGGCCCCATTTGCGCGAGCCGGTCTCCATGTAGAACTCGAAAAAAGCGTCCCAGATGCTTTCCGTCAACGCATCGCCGGTGAGCCAGTGAACGGTTATGTCGTTTGCCAGTGCGTCGCGCCGTTCGCGCTTGATGGTTTTGCGCTTGCGCGCCGATAGCGCGCCAAGAAAGTCGTCAAATGTCGCGTAGTTCGAATTCGCCCAGTGAAATTGCTGATCGGTGCGCTGCAGGAAGCCGCGCTGGCCAAGCAGGTCGCATTCGGCTCTCGGTAGCGAAAGTGACGTGAACGCCTGATGCGTCGCCGATCCGGCAAAGCTCGATCAAACCTGCCGCGAGTCCTTGGCGCGCAATGTCGGCATGCGGACCCGGAGGTACAAGCAGCCGCCGACCGGTCGCCGGCGTGAAGGGTACTGCGACCTGGAGCTTCGGATAGTAGTTGCCGCCGGCGCGCTCGTAGGCCTCGGCCCAGCCACGGTCGAAAACGTATTCGCCGCGAGAATGGCTTTTGACGTAGCAGGGGGCGGCGCCAAGCAACTGGCCATCAAGTGCGGTGACCACGAGGTGTTGCGCCTGCCACCCGGTGCGGCTGCCGACCGAGCCTGAGTCCTCCAGCGCCGACAAAAACGCATATGAAATGAACGGATTGAAGTGTTGCTGCTCAACAGCTTTCTGGGCCCGGACGACCCCATCGGGGGCCTTATCAGTTGCTTGAGATGTTTCGCTTGCGGGGTTGATTTTGTTGGCAGAATCCCAGCCCGGATTGGCGCAGTCGTTCCATGCGTCGGCACCGAGTTCATTGATGGCGCGCAGCGCCTGAATGCGAAGCTCCGTAGCGGCATCGCCGCCGGCGCTTTTATTGGTGCCAGACCGGCCGTCTTGGGCCTCGCTCATTGGGCCTCGTTCATTGGGCCGTCGCTCCTTGGGCCTCGCTCATGGCCGAAAGCCCTCAAAAATCATCTGATCGGCCCAGCGGGTGGCGCGTTGCCGTTCGGCCGGTGTCCGCACCGCCCAGGTCAGCAGCGGCATGCTTAAAACGTGCCGCGCGAACAAAGGCGCCAGGGCCGGCAGGTCGGCGATCGAATAAGCCACGAATTGCGGTCGCGCGGTCAATGCCGTCACCAGATAACCCATGCCAAGCCGCATCCAGGGCGGCATCAGGTCCCAATATGGGTGCGGCCGGTATTTGGCGGCAATGATCCCGCGCAGCAAGAGCAGGGTTGATCTGCTGCAGATGCGCTAGCTGAGTTGGATCGAAGGACATCGGCGCAACCGGGCCACGATAATTTGCAAGAACCGCGGCCACGCGGGCGGGTAGGCGGACATCGCCGTCGAAGCGGCTCTTGAGCTCGACGAGCATGGTGACGCGCCCGCCGACGAGATCGCAGAGATCGCCGAGCGTCATCATCCGATCGTTGGTGCCGCGAAACGGAACGGTCTTGAGCTCGGCCGCCGTGAGCTGGTCGAGCCGGCCTTCACCTTCGGTCAGGCGGCCCAGCACATCGTCGTGATGCACCATGGCTTCGCCATCGGCCGTGATCTGTACGTCGACTTCGATGCCGTAGTTAGCGGCGATGGCGGCGCGCACCGCGGACGGCGTGTTTTCGATCACGCCATGATCGGCGTCGTGCAGCCCACGATGAGCGATCGGACGCGCAATCAGCCAATCGAGGTGTTGCCACACCGTCTTACGATACCTCGAATGTGCCCTCGACCTCGACGGCGGCGTTGGCCGGAAGCGCCGAAACGCCAACAGTCGAACGGGCGTGTTTGCCCTTGTCGCCGAATACCGCAACCATGATGTCGGAGGCGCCGTTCATCACTTTCGGTCCTTCAGTGAAACCGGCAGTGGAATTGATGAAGCCGCCGAGCCGCACCACCTGCCTGACCTTGTCGAGGTCGCCGATCGCCGCTTTGACCTGATTGATGAGGCTGATGGCGCAGGCGCGCGCCGCTTTTTGCCCGTCTTGGATCGATACGCCCGCACCCAGTTGCCCGGTGGCGACGAGCTTGCCGTCGCCATCGAAGCAAATCTGCCCCGAGACGGTCAGCAGGTTGCCGGTACGCACGTACGGCACGTAGTTCGCAATCGGCTTGGCGGGCTCTTTGAGCGTGATGCCCAGCTCCTTCAATTTGGCTTCCGCAGCACCGGCCATTGCTGTCCTCCGAACCTGTTGCGCCCGTTTCGGAAGCTATTTCTTCGCCGATTGGCACGGACCATGCAAGCTATAGGCATAGACCGTGCAAAATGGCGTGTTTGTACGATTTTGTTGCCGTTGCGGGCGCTCGGCGGGGTCCCTATCTTCGCCGCAATTCGGACGGCTAAAGAACCATGCAAGTGCAGGGGAAAAACCACAGGGCGGGGCGATTCCGAAAGCGCGCAAAGCGAGAGGGATTGATGGCTGTGCATCAAGCGGTCAAAATGCGGGTCGCCGTCGTTACGCTGGTATTGTCGTTCTTTGCGCCTTGCTGCGGCGCAGGCGCGGAAGACGCGCCGGTTGTTCTGGTGCCGCACCGGGCGATTTACGATCTGTCGCTGAGTGAGACCCGCGGCAATTCGCAAATTGCCGGCGTCAGCGGGCGTATTGTTTACGATTTCAGCGGCAACGCCTGCGAAGGCTACTCGCTGGAGTTTCGCCAGGCGTCGGCACTTGATTCAGGCGAAGGCAAAGGGTCCACCAGCGACCTGCGCTCGACGACTTGGGAATCTGCCGACGCCAGGACTTTCAAGATTTCCTCGGAAAACTATGTCGACGAAAACTTGACGGAAAGCGTTCAAGGCCACGCCGAGCACAATGCGACCGAGACTGCGGTCAGCCTGATGAAGCCGGAAGAGAAAAGCTTCAGACTGGATTCGCAGGTTGTATTTCCAACCGAACATATGATGCGGGCGATCAAGGCGGCCCGCGCCGGCAACAACGTCCTGAACTTTCCAGTCTACGATGGCTCGGAATCCGGGGATAAGGTCTTCAACACCCTCACGGTGATCGGCCGCAAGCTTGCGCCGAATGAACGGCCTCACGACGACGTTGCGGCAGATGAGCCCAAGCTTGCCGGCGTGCCGCGCTGGCCGGTGACGATCAGCTATTTCGACAGCACCAAGAATCAGGAAAGCTCCGAGCAGACGCCGGCTTATGCGATCAGCTTCGAGCTTTACGACAACGGAATTTCGCGCGCGCTGACGCTTGACTACAACGATTTCGTGGCTGCCGGGAAGCTGGTTTCGCTGGAATTCAAAGAGCCGAAACCTTGTCCTTGAACACGCCTAACCACGCCAATCTACGAGTCTCGATGACGGATCAGGGCCTTCTAGGACCGTCGGTGGCGACAGCCTTAGCTAGTGACGGCTATAGTTGAAAAGCGCGCCAATTGAACGAAGCGCCAGCAATGCGCGTATGAGCCAATTCGGCACCTTAAGATGCTCCAGAGCTGTTTTCCGGCGTCGTCGTATAGCTGCAATTCGAATATTGCCCGGTCGACAGTTAAGGTTTTTCGGGCCGATCAAACGCCAGGCCTCTGACCACCGCCTCGTTGCCGAACCGGGCGCGCACCTGATCCACCGCATGCTCGGCCTGAGCGGCGCGTCCATCGACCAGATCGGCGGGGTCGGCTTCGTGCGCATCGACGATGGCGCTGACGCCAACGCCAAGCAGCCGGTATCGTGTGCCATCGCTCTCGCGTTCCAGGAGCCCGCGCGCTGCGGCGAATATGCGTTGTGCCAATTGCGTCGGGGACTTCCAGGGAGCGTGCGCGGGTACGGATTTTGAAATCGGCGGTCTTGAGCTTCAGCGTGACGGTTGAGCCGGCGAGCTCCTTGGTCTTGAGACGCGCCGAAACCTCCTCGGTCAGGTTCCACAGGATGCGTTCAAGCGAGCGGAACCCCGAAATGTCAGTCTCAAAGGTGGTTTCCGACGATACGCTCTTGGTCTCGCGATCGGCGCTCACCGTGCGCCCATCAAGGCCGCGGGCCAGCCGCGCCAGCCGGCTGCCTTCTTCGCCATAGCGGCGGCTGAGGTCGATTTCGCTGACCCGTTGCAAGTCGGCGATGCGATGAAACCCGTCGGCGGCATATCGCGCGGCGCTGGCCTTGCCGACGCCGTAAATGAAACTGACCGGTTTGGGCGCAAGAAAGGCCGCCGCTTCACTCGTCCCGAGCACGGCAAAGCCGCGCGGTTTGTCGAGATCGGAAGCGATCTTGGCCAGGAATTTGTTGCAGGAAAGCCCGATCGATACGGTGATGCGCAGTTGTTTTTCCACCTCGGCGGCGAACCGGGCCAGTGCTTTGGCCGGTGACATGCCGTGCAGACGTGCGGTCCCGCTCAGGTCGAGGAACGCCTCGTCGATCGACAATGGCTCGACCAATGGCGTGAGAGCAAACATGAGCTGGCGCACCTCACGTCCGGCCTTGGCGTATTTTTCCATATTTGGCCGGACTACTTTGGCGTGGGGACAGAGCCGCAAAGCCTCGAACATCGGTATCGCGGATTTCACCCCGAAGGTACGGGCGACATAGCAGGCGGTGGCGACAACGCCCCGCTTGCCGCCGCCGACGATGACCGGCTCGGCGGCGAGCGACGGGTCGTCGCGCTTCTCGATTGTGGCGTAAAACGCGTCACAATCGACATGCGCGATAGACAGCGCATCCAGCTCGGCATGCCCGGCAAGGCGAGGTGAGCCGCAGGCCTGACAGCGCGCAGCCTGCGCTGGGGCGTCGGCGAGGCAGTCGCGGCAAAAGCTGACACTCACGGCGCGAACCTTTTTCAGCGCAAGTCTTCAGGGCAAGTCGCGTTCCCAAGAGCCGCCGAAAGCGCCACGTGCCCGCGCAATATCGGCCGGATTGACGCCGGCGCTGTCGGCGAAGGCCACCAGAAGAGACTCGTCTGCAAGCATATGCTCCAGCACCCCAATGAGAAAGTCAGGCTGCCTGGCCGACTCGCGGATCCGGTCCGGCGTCAATCCGGTTGCGCCAAGAAAGCCCGCAAGCCTATCCGGTTCCTCGGCGAGAAAGGCAAGCGCCTGAATCGCCAAGGTTTCTGCCGCTTCTCGCGAGCGCGATGAGCGCGACTTCATGGGCCTCTGTTTGCCTTTCCGTAATGAATCGGAACTAGCTTGAAACGTAACGGCGGTCGCGCGGTTGGATGATCCTGCGTGCGCCGCCGTCGGTATTGGGCCTGGGGCAGCCGAAGGAACGGGGATGGCCAAGACTGTCCTGATTGTGGAGGACAATGAGCTCAATATGAAGCTCTTCCACGATCTGTTGGAAGCCCACGGTTATGCCACGGTTGGCACGCGCAACGGCATCGAGGCGCTCGATCTGGCGCGCAAGCACCGCCCCGACCTGATCCTGATGGATATTCAGCTTCCGGAGGTGTCGGGCCTCGAGGTCACCAAATGGCTGAAGGACGATCAGGAACTGCGGCGCATCCCGGTCGTCGCCGTCACTGCTTTTGCCATGAAGGGCGATGAAGAGCGCATTCGCGAGGGCGGCTGCGAGGCCTATCTGTCGAAGCCGATCTCCGTCGGGAAATTCATCGAGACCATCCGCCATTTTCTGGGAAGCCCGCAATGACCGCCCGGGTTCTCGTCGTCGATGACGTTCCTGCCAACGTGAAGCTGCTCGAAGCGCGGCTGACGGCGGAATACTTCGACGTCATCACCGCGATGAACGGCGCCGAGGCGCTCGCGGTCTGCGAACGGTCCGAATGCGATCTCGTTCTGCTCGATGTCATGATGCCCGACATGGACGGCTTCGAGGTGTGCCGGCGACTCAAGACCAGTTCCAAAACCCATCACATTCCGATTGTCATGGTGACGGCGCTCGATCAGCCGTCCGACAAGGTGCGCGGTCTCGAGGCAGGTGCTGACGATTTCCTGACCAAGCCGATCCCGGAGCTCGCGCTGATCGCGCGGGTGCGCTCTCTGGCGCGGCTCAAAATGGTCACCGACGAGCTGCGGATGCGCGCTCTGACTTCGCGCGACATCGGCATTGAATCTCCGGAACGGGAAGCGCTGGCGGATACCGGACGCGGCGGCCGGGTATTGATCGTCGACGACCGGAAATCGTCCTACGAGCGCATTGCCGACATGCTCGGCAAAGAGCATCACGTCGAGGTCAACTCCGATCCGAGCCACGCGCTGTTTCATGCCGCCGACGGCAACTACGACCTGGTGATCGTATCGCTCGGCTTGGAAAATTTCGACGCGCTTCGGCTGTGCAGCCAGGTCCGTTCGCTCGAGCGCACGCGCAACGTGCCGATCCTCGCGCTCACCGAGCCTGATAACAACGCACGCATGGTGCGAGGCCTCGAAATTGGCGTGAACGATTTCCTGATGCGTCCGATCGACAAGAATGAATTGCTGGCGCGGACGCGCAGCCAGGTGCGCAAGCGCCGCTACACCGAGCGGCTGCGCGACAATGTGCAGCTGTCTATCGAGATGGCGATTACCGATGGCCTGACCGGCCTGTTCAATCGCCGATACATGGAGAGCCATCTGGCAACGCTGGTGGAGCAGGCGGCTACGCGCAACAAGCCGCTGGCGACGCTGGTGATCGATATCGACTACTTCAAGGCCATCAACGATACGCACGGCCATGATGCCGGCGACGATGTGCTTCGTGACTTCGCGCTGCGCATCAAGCGTTCGATCCGTGGCATCGATCTCGCTTGCCGGTATGGCGGCGAGGAGTTCGTCCTGGTTATGCCGGAAACCGACATGGCGGTCGCGGCGATGGTGGCGGAGCGCTTGCGCCGGCGGATCGCGTCCGAACCGTTCCCGATCCAGCAGGGCAAGCAAGCCATCCCGGTCACGATCTCGATCGGCATCGCCGCGCTACGCGGCAAGGACGACAATGCCGCGGCTTGCTCAAGCGGGCCGACCAGGCGCTTTATCGCGCCAAACGCGACGGTCGCAACCGCGTTGTGCCCGACGCCGCTTGAGCGCCGGTCGATTTACCGTTCTCGTTAATCGCAATTGTTGAGGTTGATGCGCGATCTGTCGCGCTGGCGGCGCTTTGTTTGTTGATTCCGCTCCGCGTTCCGCTAGCCTTTTTCACGCGACAAATCTGCTGAATGCGAAGCTGATCGCCGCGCTGCTGAAGATGCCGCGGAAATCTTCAATCTGCGTGATAACCCTACGGGGTGCTCAGGTCCGCCGCATCTCCTGGGTCCGTGGGGTTCGGCCGGCCCGGGAGCGGTGACGAGTGGCCTCCTCATAACACCGTTTCCGGCCGGCCACCATTTCCTGAAAGATTGCCCGGTCCCAAATAAAAAGGGCGCCCGCAGGCGCCCCGTGTGACCGCAACAGGCGCGATCTTACTTGATCTTGTACTCGGTGAATTCGACGTGCTTCTTCGCGATCGGATCGTATTTCTTCTTCTTCAGCTTGTCGGTCATGGTGCGCGAGTTCTTGCGCGTGACGTAATAGAAGCCGGTGTCGGCGCTGGAAACCAGCTTGACCTTGATGGTGACGCTCTTGGCCATTGAAAACCTCGGTATGCCGGATGCTCTTGGACCGCAACCTAGTCAGCAAAGCGGCAAAGTCAAGAAATCCCGGAAAAACGAAAAACACCTGTAGTCAAAGGACTTGCCGCACGAATTTCTTGTGCAGCATCCGATAAAGCGGCGCCGGATGGTCGTAACTCATGTCGGAAGCCATCCGGTCCTGCAGCTCTTCGAGCGCAATTGCGGTGATTCCGGGCATATCGAGCTGGCGCGCCTCGGTGATCGGCAGCCAGACCAGTTCGACCAGTTCCTTGTCCGGGCCGACAAATCCGTCCGCCCGGTGCGCAATCGCCGAAACTTCGGCGGCGAAGAAGCGGCTGTCGAAGCGCCGGTTGCGGTTCGGCGGCGTGATGGCGCGGGCGATGAAGTGAACCCGGCTGAGATCGGGGACGATGCCGGCTTCGGCAAAGGCTTCCCACGCGCCGGCTGGCGTCGGGATCGGGTCCTTGCTCGGAACACCGAGCATCAATCCGGTCTCTTCGTAAGTTTCGCGGATCGCAGCGAGTGCGAAGCTCGCCGCCTTGGCGGCGCTCGGCCGTTTGACGCGCGACATCAGGCGAGCGACGTGCCGTTCGTTCAATGCGGCGGCACTTGTCATTTTGCGATCGGTGGGCTCGATGCGGCCGCCGGGGAAGACGAACTTGCCCGGCATGAAGCGGTGACGCTCATGGCGGCGGCCGAGCAATACCTTCGGCACGCTTTCGGCGCGATCGATCAGGATCAGCGTCGCGGAGTCGCGCGGCTTCACGTTCGGAAACGACTGATCGCGGATGGTCTTGGTCAGCCGATCGGTTCTGTCGGCCGCAGTGCCGCCTCCGACTGCCGGATCTCCACTTCTCTCATCACTCATACTTGGATCCTAGTTCCGGCGGCGACGTTTCTGACCGCGCTGGAATTTCTGCCGTCCCCGCGGCGGCTGTCCAGTCTTTTGGCGTCCATCGCCCGCATGGCGCACAAGCTTGAAACGCAAGGCGCCGGCGACCGGCGCGGCTTCGACCAGTTCGACCGTGACGGGATCGCCGAGCCGATGCGTCTCCGAGTTGCCGACAAATGACCGGCTTGCCTCGTTGAAGCGATAATACTCGTCGCCGATCAGGCGTGCCGGGATGAACCCATCGGCGCCAGTGTCGTCGAGCTCGACGAACAGGCCGGCCCGGGTGACACCTGAAATATGCCCGCTGAACGTTGCTCCGATCCGATCGGCGAGGAAGTGCGCGATCAGGCGATCGGCAGTTTCGCGTTCCGCCTTCATGGCGCGGCGCTCCGTGACCGAAATCGTCGCGGCAACTTCGGTAAGCGCCGGCAAATCAGTCGTGTCCGGCAATCCGTCCGATCCGAGTTTGAGCGCCCGGATCAGGGCGCGGTGCACGATCAGGTCGGCGTAGCGGCGGATCGGGGAGGTGAAATGCGCGTAGCGGCGCAGGTTCAGTCCGAAGTGCCCGAAGTTTTCGGCTGAGTACTCGGCTTGCGCCTGGCTGCGCAGCACGACTTCGTTGACCAGCCGCTCGACGTCGCGGCCTTTGACGCGGGCAAGAATGGTGTTGAACCCTTCCGGGCGCAACGCGCCGCCCTTCGGCAGCGAAATATCGAGTGTCGTAAGAAATTCGCGCAACGCATTGAGCTTTTCCGGCGTCGGGTCGTCGTGCACGCGATAGATCAGCGGCACCCGCGCCCGTTCGCAGGTTTCCGCTGCCGCGACGTTGGCGAGGATCATGAATTCTTCGATCAGCCGGTGCGAATCCAGCCGCTGCGGGACGATCACGCGATCGACGGTCCCGTCCGGCTTGAGCAGGATTTTGCGTTCCGGAATGTCGAGGTCGAGCGGGGAGCGCTCGTCGCGCGCACGGCCGACGGCTTTGTAGGCGGCGTAGAGCGGTTCGAGAATTTTCTCCCGGATCCGGCCTGTGGTTTCGTCGGTGCGGCCGGAGACGGCCATTTGTGCCTGCTCATAGTGCAGCTTCGCGGCAGAGCGGATCATCACGCGATGGAATGTGTGCGAGCGCTTGCGGCCGTCAGCGCCGATGATCATGCGCACGGCGAGGGCCGGGCGATCCTCAAGCGGCCGCAACGAGCACAGATCGTTGGAAATGCGCTCCGGCAGCATCGGCACGACCCGGTCGGGGAAATAGACCGAGTTGCCGCGGCGAAGCGCCTCGCGGTCGAGCGCCGATCCCGGCCGCACGTAATGCGACACGTCGGCTATGGCGACGCTGACGACGTGGCCGCCGGGATTGCGCGGGTCGGTATCCGGCGTCGCGTGGACGGCGTCGTCGTGGTCCTTGGCGTCGGGGGGATCGATTGTGACGAATGGAACGTCACGCCAATCTTCGCGGCCGGCCAGGGTTGCCGGTTGCGCAGCTGCGGCTTCTTCCATCACTGCGTGCGGAAACACGTGAGGAATGTCGTGGGCGTGGATGGCGATCAGGCTGACTGCATGTTCGGTCTTGATGGAGCCTAGTCGTTCAATGACCGAGCCCATTGGCAGACCGAGTTCGGCCACTGCGCGAGACTTCGACGGCGACGAGGTCACCGTCGGTGGCTCCTGCTGTTCGGCCCTCGGGAATTCCAAGCTCCCGACCGAGCTGCTTCTTGTCGATCGGCACCAGGCGGCCGCCGCCGCTCGGCAGAGAGCGGAATATTCCAAGCACGCGATGCTTGGCCCGGTCGACAAGTTTGATGACGCGCCCGGTAGTTTCGGCGTCGTGCGATTGTTCGATGCGGATCAGGGCGCGGTCGCCGACGCCGGCAACTTCACCGGGGCGGGCACGGCGCGGCGTGTGTGACGTGAATGACCGGCGGCTTGCCGTTCGCAGCTTCATCCCATTCGGTCGGGCGCGCGATGAGGTCGCCGTCGGAATCGCGGCCGGTGATATCGGCGAGCACGACGGGAGGCAGTGTGCCGGCGTGATGCAGCTTCTTGCGCTGACGGTCGATCTCGCCTTCTGTCGGCGAGTTCTCGCAACATGCGGTTCAGGGCAGCACGATCCAGGTTCTTGGCGCCGAACGCGCGTGCAATCTCGCGCGTGCCGACCTTGCCGCTGCGGTCGCGAATGAAGGCAATAAGCTCCTCTTTCGAGGGCAGGCGGCTCGGTTTCATTGGCCGCTCACCTTGGCCGCGTTTCTCTCTTGGCCGGTGGCCTGCGAACAACCTACTCGGCAGCTTGTGTCGCCTTTGGTGGCCGTTTGCCGGCGCGAGCACCCGGCCGCTTGCTCGGTGCCTTGACCACCCGCGCCGTGCCCGGCGAGGGCCGCTTGGCCTTGCGCGGCCGCGCGTGCGGCGCCGGGCTGCTGCCGGCCCGTGCGTCGATCAGCGCGACAGCTTCCTCGAGCGTAACGTTCTCAGGCGTCTTGTCGGCCGGCAGCGTCGCGTTGACGCCGTTGTGGCTGACATAGGGGCCGTAGCGGCCGTTCTTGGCCACGACCGGACCGCCTTTGGTCGGATGGTCGCCAAGCGCCCGTCCCGGATCGGCGCCGAAGCGGCGGCCCTTCGACGGCTTGGCGCTTTTCTCCGCGATCAGCGTCACCGCGCGATTGAGGCCGATGTGAAAGACTTCGTCGCCGTCCTCAAGATTGGCGTAGGTCTTGCCGTGCTGCACGTAAGGCCCGTAACGGCCGATGCCGGCTTTGATCGGCTCGCCGTCTTCCGGATGAATGCCGACTTCGCGCGGCAGCGAGAGCAGCGCAATCGCGCGCGCAAGGTCCATCTCGTCCGGCGCAACGCCCTTCGGCAGGCTGGCGCGCTTCGGCTTTTCGCCGTCCTTGCCTTCGCCGAGTTGCAGATAGGGACCGAAGCGGCCGCTGCGCACGCTGATTTCAAGCCCGGTCGCCGGGTCATCGCCGAGCTTGCGATTGGAAACCTCGCCGGCGCTGCCGTTCAACGAAGCTGATGTGCTTGCATTCCGGATAGTTCGAGCAGCCGATGAAGGCGCCGAACCGGGACAGCTTGAGCGAAAGCTGTCCGGTGCCGCAGGTCGGGCATACGCGCGGATCGCTACCGTCTTCGCGCGGCGGGAACAGATGTTGCGACAGCAGCTCGTTGAGCGCGTCGATCACATTCGAGATTTTCAGGTCCTTGGTCTCGTCGATCGCGCCGATGAAACCCTTCCAGAAATCGCGCAATAGGTCGCGCCACGCCATTTCGCTGTTGGATACGAGGTCGAGCTGTTCCTCGAGGCCGGCGGTGAAGTCGTACTCGACGTATTTCGCAAAGAAGCTCTCGAGAAATGCCACGACCACCCGGCCGCGGTCCTCGGGAACCAGCCGACGCTTGTCGATGCGTACATATTTGCGGTCCCTGAGCACCTGCAGGATCGAGGCGTAGGTCGAAGGCCGGCCGATGCCGAGCTCCTCCATGCGCTTTACCAGCGACGCTTCGGAATAGCGCGGCGGCGGTTCGGTGAAATGCTGGTCCGCGGCGATCGAACGTTTGGCAAGTTTCTCGCCCTGGCTCATCTCCGGCAGCCGGCGGAAATCCTCGTCGCTCGGAGTCTTCGTCGTTGCTTTCCTGGTAAAGCGTCAGGAAGCCGTCGAATTTCACCACGGTGCCAGTGGCGCGCAGATCAAGCACGCGGCTCGCCACATTGGCGGTGATGTCGACCGTGGTGCGTTCGAGTTCGGCTGACTCCATCTGGCTGGCGATGGTGCGCAACCAGATCAGTTCATAAAGCTTGGCCTGATCGGCATCGAGATAGCTTTTGACATCGCGCGGCCGGCGCGAAAGTTCGGTCGGTCGGATGGCTTCGTGGGCTTCCTGCGCGTTCTTTGCTTTGGTCTCGTAGCGGCGCGGCGAACTCGGCACATAGTTGCGTCCGTAGTCCGCTTCGATCTGGCTACGCGTCGCCTGGATCGCTTCTTCGGCGATCTGCACGCCATCGGTTCGCATATAGGTGATGAGACCGATGGTCTCGCCGCCGATATCGACGCCTTCGTACAAACGCTGCGCCACGCGCATGGTGTGCGACGGGGCAAAGCCGAGCTTGCGGCTGGCTTCCTGCTGCAACGTCGACGTGGTGAAGGGCGGGTAGGGGTTACGCTTGACCGGCTTCGCCTCGACCGAAACGACGGTGAACGCCGCGGTTTCAAGCGCCTGCTTGAAGTTCTCCGCTTCCGCGCCGGAACCGATGTCCAGACGCTGCAGCTTCTTGCCGTCGGCGCCGACGAGGCGTGCCTCGAAGGTTTCCTGACGCGGCGTCGCCAGCGTTGCGACCAGCGACCAGTATTCCTGACGGACGAATTTTTCGATCTCGAGTTCGCGGTCGCAGACCAGCCGCAGCGCGACCGATTGCACACGGCCCGCGGAGCGGGCACCCGGCAGCTTGCGCCACAGCACCGGCGAAAGCGTGAAGCCGACGAGATAGTCCAGCGCCCGGCGGGCGAGATAGGCGTCAACCAGCGCCTGGTCGATGGCGCGGGGATGCTTCATCGCCTCGGTCACCGCCTGCTTGGTGATGGCGTTGAACACGACACGTTCGACCGGCTGGCCGCTCAGTGCCTTCTTTTCCTTGAGCACCTGGAGCACGTGCCAGGAGATGGCTTCGCCTTCGCGATCCGGGTCGGTGGCGAGGATCAGCTTGTCGGCGCCTTTGACGGCGCGGGCGATGTCGTTGAGCCGCTTCTGCGCCTTGGGGTCGACCTCCCAAAGCATGCGGAAATTGGCGTCGGGATCGACCGATCCGGACTTCGGCGGCAGGTCTCGCACATGGCCAAAGGAGGCCATGACCTCGTAGTCGCGGCCCAGATACTTATTGATCGTTTTTGCCTTGGCGGGCAATTCTACGAGTACAAGCTGCATGGAAGCCTTTGAATAAACTAAGTTTTCAGGGGTTCGACCGCCCCGCCTACGGCGACCGGGCCGCCGGGAACATGGGTAATGCGAACCCGCCTGTCAAATCGTTACGCTGGAACCCACCCCGACAGCTAAAGCCTAAAAGTGTCTCGGAAACGCTAAAGGCCTTGGCTGGCTTATGCTCCTATAGGTTGTAATATTGTAAATACTATCGTTAATGTATACGGTGCTTCCTGTGCCTGAACTCGGAAGACATTGATGATACCAACACGGTCGAATATCCGGCTGCGGTTGCTCTTTATATAGGGGCTCTCAGTGGGGAGCTTGGGCAGCTTGCCCGCGCCAATGGTCTGGAAGCGCTTGGCTACATTCTCGATATGGCTCGAATAGAAGCGAACGAGGTGTCCAAGGGCTTCGACGACCGCGACGCTTGCCCTGGTCCGGCGAAACCAACCGCAATAAAGCTGCAACAGTCAGCGCGCACTCACACTGATACGGTCAAGAAAAGCGCGGCTCGGATAGCCGTCCTGGATCATTCCGAACTTCTGCTGCATGGCCCGGATATCGTCACGCAAATCGAAATCGATATGACCGTCAAAGTCTGTGACCTTGTAACCCAGCGCCGCCAGCTTTCGTTGCAGCGCGATCCGCTCAGTGCGCGACGGCTGGAAGTCGTTTGCCGGCCATGCTGCGCGGATCGGTCCCAGGCCATAGAGCCGATCGGCGAGATGTGCGACCGAGAGCGCATAGGCGTCGGAATTGTTGTAAGTCTTGAGCACGACAAAATTCTGCGTGACCAGGAACGCCGGTCCACTTGTGCCGCTCGGAAAAAACAGGATCGCGTCGCCGTTAATCGGTATCTCGCTGCCGTCAGCGCGCTTGAAGCCGCGCTTCACCCAATCGCGGAACAAGCCACGGCTGGTTTGGTAGTCGAAGCCGGGCGGCACGATGACCTCGAAGCCCCATGGCAGGCCGGATTGCCAACCGGATTTCTGCAGGTAATTGGCAATCGAGGCGAGCACATCGGGCACGTCGGTCCAGATGTCGGCGCGGCCGTCGCCGTCGAAATCGACCGCGTATTTCAGGAAGCTCGACGGCATGAACTGGGCTTGACCCATCGCGCCGGCATACGACCCGAGAAACTGGCGGCGCGGGATATTGTTCGACTGAAGGATCCTGAACGCACTGAGCAGTTCGTCGCGAAAGAACGGTTCCTGGAAATGTGCCTGGGCCAGGGTCGCCAAAGACCGGAATACGTCCCAATGGTCCTGGGCCTCACCAAAAGAGGATTCGACGCCCCAGATGCTGACCAGGATTGGCACGGGCACACCGAATTTCTTCTCGACGGCGCGCAGCGTATCGGTCCATTGCGCCGACTTGCGCGTGGCATCGCCAAGCCGTGATGGCGACACCATCGCGTTGACGTAGACGCCGAAGGGCTTGCCGTATTCCGGCGCGCGCAGCATTGCACCGGTCACCCGCGCGTCTGGCGTCACGCCGGCGAGGCCGGCGTCGAAAGTAGCCCGCGTGATGCCTTGGGACTGCGCATCGCGCCAAAGCGCGGCGATGAATGCGTCGAAAGAGTCGCTTCTCGCGTCTCCCACTAGAATGATTGCGAGAGCGAGTACCGCAAAGGCGTACTGTGTGATTAGCCTGATAAAATCAGCCATGCCGCCTTCAGATCAGCGAAACCAGCCCGCCGCCGTGGCGTTCCAGGCGTCCGGCAATTTCGAGCTCCAGTAGAATCATACGCACGACCCGTGGCGAAGTTTTGGACAGCCGTACCAGATCGTCGATCGAGACCGGCGTCGGGCTTAGTAGGCTCACAACGCGACTTCGTTCATCGGCAGCCGGCTCAAGGTCGCGTCCCGTGACGTCATCGTCTTGCTCCGGCTCCCGCGCTGGCATCTCGATACCCATGATCGGTTGCAGTACGGAAACAATATCTGCGGCCTCGGTCACGGGCGTCGCGCCTTGCTTGAGGAGGCTATTGGTACCTTCCGCGCGGGGATCGAGCGGCGAGCCCGGCACGACAAAAACTTCGCGGCCTTGTTCGAGTGCGAGCCGCGCCGTGATCAATGAGCCGGACCGTTTGGCGGCCTCGACGATGACGACGCCAAGCGCCAGTCCCGAAATCAGGCGATTGCGGCGGGGAAAATCCCGCGCCCGCGGCTCCCAGCCGAAAGGCATTTCGGTAATGGCGATGCCGTTTGGCAAGATCGCTTCAAGCAGTTCCTCATGCTCCGGCGGATAGATGTGATCATGGCCGCCGGCGAGGACAGCAATCGTTCCAGTCGCAAGACTTGAACGATGTGCCGCGGCATCGATGCCGCGCGCCAGTCCTGACGCCGTGGCGAAACCCGCTTCACTCAAGCCCTGGCCAATGATTTGCGCCATCTTCAAACCGGCGGCGGACGCATTGCGCGATCCAACGATTGCGACGGTTGGCATGGCCAGCGCGGCGTGGTTGCCCCGTATCGCGATCAGCGGCGGTGCGTCATCGATCATTTGCAGCCGCAGCGGATATTCCGGTTCACCAAGGCCAATGAACGTTGCGCCAAGCTTGCGAGCGGCTGCGATTTCGCGCTCCGCCTGTCCGCGAGAACAGATCTTCGGCCCTGAGCCGCTGCCGCCGCGGCGAGCCAGCGACGGCAGTGCGTCGAGCGCTGCCCGCGCACCGCCAAAGTGATTGATGAGCGCGCGAAATGTGCGCGGTCCCGGTATTATGGCGCAAACGCCGGCGTTTGCGCCATAATACCGCGCGGTCCGACGTTCTGGCTGCGGATGAGACATAGCCAGTCGAGCCGTTGCTCGTCGCTGAGACGAACGCCTTTTTCCTGTTTACTCACCACGCCCCCGGCGATTTTGCCGTCTCAATGACCCGCCACAGCCTACAACCCTCGATACGGAGCGGCGAGTGCCTAAGGAATTTGTTGCAAAACCGCCACCGAACCCGCACAGTCGCTGCCTGCAGGCCAAATTCTGTCACGGAAAGTTCCGCATTGGGGGAAGTCCTGACCAAGCGCGTGTTTAGAGTTGTCCTGATCAAACCGTCACACTACGACCAGGACGGCTACGTCATCCAATGGTGGCGTTCGACGTTGCCGTCGAACAGCCTTGCCAGCGTTTATGGCCTGCTCGAGGTGTGTGCCCGCGATCGCGTGCTGGGCCCCGATGTCGATATCGAAATCGAAGCCTGCGACGAGTGCAACACCATCATCGATGCGAAAGATGTTGCCGAGCGCATTCGCGCCGGCGGCGGCGGAATGGTTGGGTTGGTCGGCGTTCAATCGAACCAGTATCCGCGCGCAATCGATCTCGGCCGTCAATTCCGCGCGTTGGGCATGCCGGTGGTTATGGGCGGCTTCCACATCAGCGGCTGTATCTCGATGCTGCCAGACCAGCCGTCGTATATTCAGGAAGCACTCGATCTCGGCATCCACCTGTTCGCCGGCGAGGCCGAGGGCCGGATGGACGAAGTGTTGCGCGACGTTGCGGCCGGTACGGCAAAGCCGATCTACAACTATCTCAATGATCTTCCGGAGATGGCGGCGGCGGTCTATCCGATCCTGCCGCGCGAGGTCGTTACCCGGGTTGCCGGCCATTATTCGAGCTTCGACGCCGGCCGCGGCTGCCCATTTCAATGCAGCTTCTGCACCATCATCAACGTGCAAGGCCGCAAATCGCGCTATCGCACGCCTGACGACGTCGAAGCGATCGTGCGTGCCAATGCGGCGCAGAACGTCACGCGGTTTTTCATCACCGACGATAATTTCGCGCGCAATCGCAATTGGGAGCCCATTCTCGACCGGCTGATCGATCTGCGCGAACGGCAGAACTTCAATATCAAGCTGCTGATCCAAGTCGACACGCTGTGTCA
Source organism: uncultured Alphaproteobacteria bacterium (assembly GCA_963739945.1). Taxonomy (GTDB): domain Bacteria; phylum Pseudomonadota; class Alphaproteobacteria; order Rhizobiales; family Xanthobacteraceae; genus BOG-931. Next base: position 744,487 of record CAVUCN010000002.1, read on the forward strand.
CCGGATTCCCAATTTTATCGAAAAGGCCGCGCGTGCCGGCTGCACTGCGATCTTCCTCGGGCTTGAGAATATCAATCCCGAATCCCTGATGGGAGCAAAGAAGCGCCAGAACAAGATCTGGGAATACCGCGAAATGCTGCTCGCCTGGCGCGCGCAGAAGGTCATGACCTATGCGGGGTATATTCTGGGCTTCCCGACCGATACGCCGGAGACAATCGCGCGCGACATTGAGATCATCAAAAAGGAACTGCCGGTCGATATTCTCGAGTTCTTCTATCTGACGCCGCTGCCCGGATCGGAAGATCACAAGAAGTTGGCAATGCGCGGGGTACCGATGGACCCCGATATGAACAAATACGACCTTGAGCACGCCTGCACCGGACATCCACTGATGTCGAAACAGGAATGGATGAAGGTCTATGCTGATGCATGGACGCGTTATTACTCCGATGCACACGTGGAGACGATCATTCGCCGCGCCATCGTGTCCGGCATCGGCCGGCGGAAACTGCTGGATTCACTCACGATCTTTTCCGGTTCGGCGCGCATCGAAGGCGTACACCCGCTGCAATTCGGCTTCCTGCGCCGCAAACTCCGCACGCAGCGGCGCCACGGCATGCCGGTTCTCAGTCCGCTGGCTTTCAGCGCGTGGCGCTCCGCCGATTTCTTGAAGATTGTATCGCAATGGCTGCTGCTGATGTGGCGCTATCGCCGCATCCTGGCGCGCGTGGTCGCAGATCCTTCCTCGCATAGTTACATGGACGAGGCATTGCGGCCGGCAACGACTACCGGCGAGACCGATCATTTTGTCGAAGTCTTTGCCGACAAGATTCCGCACACGCACGGTGCGCCGGCTCGCGTGTCGGCGGCGGTCGGCTGAGCCGCAGCTCAGGCCGTTTTTCTCCCGATCCTGCTTTCGGTGCCGTCGAGCAAGCGCATGATATTGGCGCGGTGCATGATCCAGAGCAGGACGGTCAAAGCCAGAAACAATTCCGCCCGGCCGCCTTCACCCGTCCACCACAGAACGGCGGGCGTGACGGCGCTCGCAAGCAAAGCAGCGAGCGACGAGTAGCGGGTTACGGCGGCGACCACGAGCCAGAGAATGCAGAAAGCTAACAACGCGAGCCAGGCACCAAAGCCGAGCAGCAAGCCGATATAGGTCGCAACGCCTTTGCCACCCCTGAATTTGAGCCAGATCGGAAACAGATGACCGAGAAAGGCGCCGAGCGCTGCGGCAATGGCGAGGCTCTCGCCGTAGTAAAGGCCTACGACGACGGCAACAGAGCCCTTGAGCATGTCGCCCAACAGCGTAGCCGCAGCGAGGCCTTTTCTCCCGGTTCGCAAAACGTTGGTCGCGCCGATATTGCCGGAACCGACGGAGCGCAGATCGGGGGCGCCGGCGAGACGTGTCAGCAATACGCCGAACGGAATTGAGCCGCACAGGTAACCGAAGGCGAGAGCTATTGTGTATTCCAGAAGCTGAGGCATCTGTTTCAGCTACTCGCGATCAGCTGACACGCGCTCTGGTTCGCGGCGCTCGCGACACAAATCCTGCCTTCGCAGCATCCTTGGCGTTGCGAAGAATAACGAAATGGCGGAGCCGGTCCGCCGCCGAACCACGAACCAGCGCGCCTAGTCCGTCGCTATAAGTATGTTTGGCCGTGTCGCCGACAACTAAGCTGCCCATAGTTTCGGCGCTTACGTCTTTTTCGCAATAGACGCAACGAAGCGTGCAATGCTGCGGCGAGTTCCTCCTCAACCACATAGAATTTATTGGCTGCGTATTGCCGCTCGGAGGGATCGGCGGTGATACAATTCGGATTGTCGCAATGCAGCCCGACGCCGATCGATTGAACGTAAATCGGATGTTTTGACTTGGCAAAGCCGCTTTCGAATTCGCGTATTGTCCTGTTCTTGTGCAGGTGCAGCAGCAATGAAATCAGGGCCATGCGGATCGGCACGCCATAGGCGGCCTGCTGGAAGTAGACCGCGCGCCGGTCGCTGTCGAAAGAGGGATCAAGCTCGTTGACGCGCGGCAACGGGTGCATAACGCTTGCGTCGGAAAACTTCGCCTCGCCCAGAGCTTTTGCGTCGATCTTCGGATAGGGCCGATCTTTTTCGGCCCAGCGCTCTTTCTGGAAACGGGTGACATAAACCGCGTCGATCTTCTTTTGCAGCAGCGGTACATAGTCGATCGGATCGGGAATGAGCGACAATTGGTGCGGCTGGTCGGCGGTGACGTAGAGCGCGTCAAGTGAGCCGCTTTTTGCCAGGCCGGACTCCTTGGAAACCATGCGGCAGTTGAACTCTTCGCGCAGCCGGCGATCGACATGTTCGGGCAACTCCATGCCGGGCGCGGGGAGGGGATCGATGGTCGCCCCGAAACGGGCCAGCGCATAGACGAATGAATGTATGGTGCGGCTGCCTTTGAGATCGCCTGAAATTGCAACCTTCATGTTCTTGAGCGTCTTTTTCTTCGAAAGCAGCGTGAACAGATCGCACAAGGTTTGGGTTGGATGCTCGTGGCTGCCGTCACCGCCGTTGATGACTGGCACCTGCGCATATTCGGCTGCGAGCCGTGCAGCGCCGTCGCGTGGATGGCGGATCACAACGATGTCGGCGTAGTTGGAGATGACGCGAATGGTATCGGCGAGGCTTTCGCCCTTTGCGGCGGAGCTTACCGCCGGATCAGCGCTGGTAATGTTGGCGCCGCCAAGCCGGAGCATGGCGCTCTCGAATGAGAGTCGCGTGCGCGTCGAGGGTTCGTAAAACAGGCTCGCCAGGATGGATTTGGACGCCACATTGGTGCTGCGTCCGATCCTGTAGTGGATCTTTGGGTCGGCGAGTTCCTTCAAAAACTCCTGGGCGACCTCGAAGACCGTTTCGATCTCCGCATTGGTCAGGTCGTTGATCGAAGTGATGTGGCGGGTCAGCGGCCGGGTTTTGGTCATTAAAGCGGTGCTATAGGCCCAATTCGCACGGTCCGGCAAGCCCGCCGAGCCTTATTCGCCAAGCGATGCACCGGAAAACGTCGGTGTGGCCGTGGTAGGCTTCGGTAGAGGGGAATCGCCGAGGGAATCGCAATGCCCACGCGCTCGCGCTTCGATACCCACGAGGTTTTCAACCAATCCCCGCCTTACGAAGACGTTGATCTGTTCACGAGCGATACGCCGCTTACAGAAGCTGTCGCTGCAAACGGAGCAGGCGCGAACGCGGCGGAACTCTCGGCATTCGGCAGGCAGTGGGGTACCGCGGAGATGTTCGCGTTGGGCCGCCGCGCCAATGAAAATCCGCCCAAGCTTGCGACCTTCGATGCCAAGGGCTTTCGCCGCGACACGGTCGAGTTTCATCCCGCCTATCACCAGTTCATGACGCAGAGCGTTACGGCGGGACTTCACGCGTCGATATGGACCAGTGCAGGCACGCGCGCAGCTGCGCCTGCGGAAGTTTTGCGGTCGGCACGTTTTTACATGGCCGGGCAGGTCGAAACCGGACACCTCTGCCCGATCACGATGACGCGGGCATCGGTCGCGGCGCTGGCTGTTGAGCCGGCGCTGGCAGCACAGGTCGTGCCCAAAATCACCACGCGAAGCTATGACGCGACGTTTCGGCCGTGGAGCGAAAAGTCGGGCATGACGCTCGGCATGGGAATGACCGAAAAGCAGGGCGGCACCGACGTGCGCGCCAACACCACGACCGCTACGCCCTCGGGTGACGCCTACACGATTGTCGGCCACAAATGGTTCTTCTCGGCGCCGATGAGCGACGCGTTCCTCGTGCTTGCTCAAGCTCCCGGCGGTCTCACGTGCTTTCTGCTGCCGCGTTTCCGCCCCGACGGCTCGGTCAATGCGCTGCGCTTTCAGCGGTTGAAAGACAAACTTGGCAATCGCTCGAATGCATCGAGCGAAGTTGAATTCACCGATGCATTTGCCTGGCGCGTCGGCGACGAGGGCGCCGGCCTTCGCACGATCTTGCAGATGGTGCAATTGACTAGGCTCGACTGTGCCGTAGCGTCTGCTGGGTTGATGCGGATGGCGCTGGTCCAGGCACTACACCACTGCCGCCATCGTCAGGTGTTCGGCAAACGCCTCTCTGACCAGTCGATGATGCGCGCGGTGCTCGCCGACCTGGCGCTGGAGGTCGAAGGTGCGGTGGCATTCGTGATGCGGCTGTCGCGTGCGCTTGATCTGGCCGTCACCGATCCGCGTGAAGCTGCTTATGCACGGCTGCTGACGCCGGTGGCAAAATACTGGATCTGCAAGCTCGCGCCCGGCTTTGTCTTCGAGGCAATGGAGTGCCTCGGCGGCGATGGCTACGTCGAAGAGAGCCTGTTGCCGCGGTTGTATCGCGAGTCACCGGTCAACGCGATTTGGGAAGGCTCGGGGAACGTCATGTGCCTCGATGTGCTTCGCGCTCTCAAGGGAGAGGGCGGAGCCGATCTCGTTGCCGCATTGGCGCGCGATGCCGGCGTAGCTCCGCTCACCTTGGAAGCAAATGAAAACAACGCCCGCGCGCTGGTCGGGCATCTTGCGATAATGGCTTGCGCGGCTGCACTCCGGGCTAGCGCGCCCGCTATAGTTGCCGATGCATTCACAAAAACGCGAGCCGTTAATCGGCACGGCGTCATTTACGGTGCGGCAGATCTGGACAACTCAGTCATCAAATTGCTGGTGCAACGCGCTTTGCCCGAAATGTGAGGCAGTGCAGAACACGATAATTTGAAAATGCTCTGCCCTTCGACCGCGCGTGCGAGCGCGACACATGCCTTGGGCGCAGCGCGGAACCAGCCGGCCTGCGGTTCGTTTGAATTCCAATCAACAGGTGCGCAGTTTCGCGGCACCAGGAGGCAATTTATGACGTTCAAAACTCTCAAATATAGCACTGCGGTCGCAGGGCTAGCCGGGGCACTATCGCTCGCAGGTGTGACGGCCAGCTCGGCCGGCCCGCATTGGGGCGGTCATGGCCACTGGGGTCCTGGCGCCGCGATTGGCGCAGGCGTGGCCGGGTTTGCGCTAGGCGCAGCCGCTGCGGCCGCAAATACGCAGTACGGCTACGGGCCATACGGATATGGCGGCGGCTATTACGACTATGCCCCTGGCGCCGTAGTCGTCGATCCGGGTCCGGCTTACTACGGTTACGGATATGACAGCCCATGGCGTGGACGTCGAAGCTGCGGCAGGGGAGACATTAGCGGTTGCTAGCCGATAGCTTGCAGGCACTTCCAGGGCGCGTCAGGCCGACGTATTGCGCAAACGGTCGAGCGCGCCCTGAAGGATAAACGCCGCGGCATGCTGGTCGATGACGGCTTTGCGTTTGACGCGGCTGACATCGGCCGCGATCAGTTCGCGCTCGACGGCGGCGGTCGAGAGCCGCTCGTCCCAAAGCGCGATCGGAAGTTCGGTTAGATTGGCAAAATTGCGGGCGAACGCGCGCGTTGACTGGGCGCGCGCGCCTTCCGTACCGTCCATATTGATCGGCAGCCCGAGTACAAAGCCTATGGCGCGTCGTTCGGTCGCGAGTTCGATCAGTCTTGCGGCATCAAGCGTGAAGCGTTTGCGCGTGACGGTCTCGACAGGTGTCGCCACGCGGCGTTCCGGATCGCTCACAGCGACGCCTATCGTTTTTGTGCCGAGATCGAGACCGATCAATCCGCCACGAACCGGCAGGAGCGGGGCAGCGTCGATGAGGGCGAGGACCGGCATAGCGTCCGGTTAGCATGGCATGGATGGCATCGCCAACGGCAGCTTTCGTGCGTCGCGGCCTGCCTTTACGGTGCAGCAAGGCCAGTAATCATGCAGCAGCTTCGATCGATCATCCTCGCAACCATTTTGACAGTCGCGATGGCTTCCACTCCACAGTCCGCCAAAGCCGCCGAAATTAAAGTGATCAGCGGTGGCGCTTTCAAACAGGTCTTGAACGCGCTGATCGCGCAATATCAGGCCGAGAGCGCCAACACCGTCGCGGTGACCTACCAGACCGTAGGTCAGCATTTGCAGCTGATCAAAAGCGAACAGGAAGAATTCGACGTTGCGGTGCTGACACCGGAAGCGATCGACGGTCTCAGCAAAGCCGGCAAGATCGTCACGGGAAGTGGAGTCAATCTCGCAAGAACGGGCGTCGGTGTGGTGGTCAAAGAAGGGACGCCGCTACCCGACATCAGCACGGTGGAAGCGTTCAAGAAAGCGCTGCTGGCCGCAAAGTCGGTTGCCTATATCGATCCTGAGGCTGGGGGATCGAGCGGCATCTATGTCGGAAAACTGCTCGATCGGCTTGGCATCGCGGATGCGGTCAATGCCAAGGCAGTGCTGATCCATGGCGGCGCCGTCGCCACGCGTATCGCTGACGGCGAAGCTGAAATCGGTGTCCACCAGATCAGCGAAATTTTGCCTGTGAAGGGTGCCGTGCTGGTCGGGCCGCTGCCGACGGAAATCCAGAATTTCACCGTCTATTCTGCGGGGGTCAGCGCTACAGCAAAAGATGCGGCAACAGCGGCCGCGTTCGTGAAGTTCCTCGGCGGCCCTCACGCGCTGCCGATCATCAAGGCGAAGGGCATGGAGCCCACGTCGTAAAGGCCTCTCAAAAAGCCAGCGCCCGCACGAGGCGGGCGCTGACTTGAAGGCGATGAGGGCCCCGCTAATCAGGCGTGCGCGTGTTCCCAGGCCAGCCGAGGGATATCCGAACGGGTGATCCCGATATCGGATAATTCCCGGTCGTTGAGGTTCGAGAGTTCCCGCACCGCCGCGCCATAGCGCTTCCAGGCTTGCAGGTAGTGGATGAGGGACAACAGCATGGTTTTGGTTCCTTCCCCGGCGTGAGCCGGAATCATGGAACCGATATAGGCGTGGATACCGCGCTGCAAAATTGGGTTTGTTGCAGTGCAGCTAGAACGCTGGTGCATGTGTAAGACAATAATTTTGCAAGGAATTTCCGGCTGCTAGCGATTTTACGCCGATTTTGATCGTCCCGTAGTCAAGGTTAATTTTGCGGCGTCGGAATTGCCTATTTTCGGCCATTCCAACATCGAGCTAGCGCCGTACTTGATCGCTCCAATTTGCATCGAATTATCGATGTGTTGCGTCAGTAGGGTGGTGTGTCATGGGGACAATTCAGGATCATCGCAAATACGCGGAAGAATGCGTGGCGATGGCGCGGCAATCGCAGGCCGAAAGCGACAAGGCGCTGTGGCTGACCTTGGCGCAGTCATGGGTGCGGCTAGCCGAGCACGTGGCGCGGGTAGCCGAAGTTGATAGCACCGAACCTGCCGAAGCCGGCGAGACGCACTAGGGCAATTGAGAGAGAAAGCCGGCTTAGCCGCGCTTCATTGACCGTGGCTGGCCAGCACCTGCTGACAAGCGTTGCTGATTTTCGGCCTGTTGGATTGCAGGCAACCGAGGATTCCAAACACGTCGTCCTGGCCATTGTCGTGCAAGAATTGCTTGCAATATTTCATCACATCGGGATGGCAAGCCGCGCGCTCCTGATCGGTGCCAGCTCCAAGACTGGGTGCGCCCTTCGGAGGCGCAGGCTGCGGCGGCAATTGCGCCAGCGCTGCTGGACCCACGGTCAGCACAAGAGCGATAGTCAAGACGCGTGCACTAAACATACCCGGCTCTCCCCCAAGGGCATCCCGCCCGCCATTTCCGATGAGAAAACTATCTCACACTTTTTCGCGTGGTGTCAGGCCGCGGGCGTTCACGCACGAGTCTTTTTTCCCCGCTGATACCTAATTGCTACATCGGGAACCTTGATCGGCATTATCGAGTGGTGGGCGGTGACGGACTCGAACCGCCGACATTCTGCGTGTAAAGCAGACGCTCTACCAACTGAGCTAACCGCCCGTATCGCGATTTATCGCCTTGAAACCTTGGCGCGCAAGTCTTTGCGTACAAGCGCAACTTTTGCGGGAGGTTACAAGCACCTCAAAATGATACCGCCCGCTTGCTGCAACACATAGCGCAGCAAACGGGCGGTGATCGCTGTTGGACCCGCTTCTCGGGCCCGGGTCTGCGGCCCGGAAGGGGCTCGCGATCCGTCAGATCGCTTCTTTGAGTTCCTTCGAGGCGCGGAACGCGACTTTCTTGCTGGCCTTGATCTGGATGGCCTCGCCGGTTGCAGGATTGCGGCCCATGCGCGCGGCGCGCTTCCTCACAACGAGAATTCCGAGGCCGCCAATGCGAATGCGCTCGCCCTTCTTGAGGTGCTTCACGATATTGCCAACCAATCCGCCAAGAATTGCTTCGGCCTGCTTCTTGGAGAGTTCGTTGTCCTCCGCAATGCTTGCCGCAAGATGCTTCAATGTGACTGTCGTTGCTTTAGCTACTGCCATTAGACCCTCCTCGATGAAGCGGTTTTGCGCGAAATGCACCGCTTACTTGGTTGCAGTTAGACAATTCGGCAGAGGCTGACCATGCTTGTTTTGCCGATTCCACCGATGTTTTCGTGCACATTGGTGGTTCTGCGAACACTCTGTGGCGCGCCTAAGGCGGCCCGAAATCCTTGATTTTGGCCGAAATCCTTGACTTGCCGCAGCTTGGGCCTTAAGTGCCGTCCGCGCCCGCGGGGGCGTAGCTCAGTTGGTTAGAGCGTCGGCCTGTCACGCCGAAGGTCGCGGGTTCGAGTCCCGTCGCTCCCGCCATTTCAAACGAATTATCAAATGCTTAGAGGTCATTTAGCCGCGTGAAACGCTCACGCACGCTCGAGGATTTTGTCGGTTGTGGCATGGAAGCGATAGCGCGGTATCGCGTCGAGGTCGGTGCCGGTGATCCGGATCACCCAGGCCTTTTGCGGGTGGGCGGTGGAGTGGATAACGCCCGATGGATAGGCCTGTGTCTGGCCTGGGCCAAGGGCGTACTCCTTGGCCTTTTCCAGAACCGCGCCTTCCTCGCCGGCAGCATTAACCCTCCGCCATTCGGTCATTTCGGTCACGCCGCGTGCGGTTCCATAGATCGCCCATGAGGCGCCGTGGCTGTGCGGCTTGCCGGCCTTTGGACCATCCTGCACATGCGCCAGCACGTAAACATCGGTTTCCGGATCGTGCCATAGCTCGCGGCGGCCGATCGCCGTGTCCTCCGAGAACGTCTCGCTGACGAACGCCGGATTGGACAGAAGTTGCGAAAGCTTTTGTGCAACGTCGGGCAGGCCGCTCTCGTGTTTACTCTTGAGCGTCGCGGAAAGATCGGCGCAGAATTCCTCAAGCGTGTATGGCATGTCGGCTCCCGTGCTTCGGTTCCAGTTCAATCAGATCAGTGCGCGATGCGATCATCGTGCCGCGCGGCGCTGCGATCCATGCGCCTTGATGAACGCGATCATGGTGTCGAGCGCCTTCACCGAATTGGGCTCGAACGGATGCTCGTTGAGGAAGGTGTGACGTGCGCCTTCGAGGAGGAGCAGATCCACGCTGCCGCCAGCCTTGCGGTAATCGTCGATAAAGCGCTGCGCGAGATCGACGGTTGTCCATTGGTCCTGCGTGCCCTGAAACACCAGAGCCGCTGGTAGATAGACCTTCTCGCCGCGTTCGATAATGAGGGCCGGCGTCGCCTCGATCTGGGTTTCCTCATTGCCGAAGAAAATATCGTGGCCTTTGGCAAGCTCGGCGTCGCCTTTGGCCTTGGCGAGCGTGTAACGCTCCAGCGGAAACAGCACGCCCCAACCCGACACCACGAAGGCCAGCCTGGCATCCACGTCGGGCGCTTCTGCGAGCGGCAGAGCGCGATAGCGGGGATCGTCGGGGCGGATCGCCGCGAGCAGGATCTGGTGGCCGCCGCTCGATGTACCGTAGGCGCCAACTTGTGCGGCGCTGCTGCCAAAGTCGCCGGCGTGGGCCTTGAGCCAGCGGATGCCGTAGTTGATGTCCTGCAACGACGCGGGGTAGGGCGCCTCGGGTGCGTTACGGAAGTCGATTGCGAGCACGACAATTCCCGCTTTCGCAAGATCGAGCGACACGTTCTGGCCGTCGGTACGATCCTTGTTATTCCACGCGCCGCCATGAACTTGCAGGACTGCGGGGAAGGGTCCGGTTCCGGCCGGTTGATAGAGCCTGGCCAGGCGCTGTTTATCGCCGTCGCGGTGATAGATGATATCTTTGACTGTAAACTCGTAGGCCGTGCCGCCTTCCGCCCGCGCCGCGATGGGGAGCACCGCTCCGCCGACGACCGCTGCGCCCGCCTGCAACAGCGCGCGCCGCCGCAATTCGATTGTCATGCTGGCCTCCCTAATTACTGTTCTTGGGTGCCAGTCTAGCGCGAATCGAACGCGCGCTCACCCCCGATAGATCGGCGCCGGCTGCGAAAAGAAGCTCGCCAGGATGTGGAAGACCAGCGCGTAGTTCTTCTGCTGAAAGCTCGCGTGCGAGATGCCGGGCATTACCGCGAAGTGCTTGTCCGGATTTGGCAGCTTGGCGAAGAACGCAACCAGATCTTCGAAGCTCGCGATGCCGTCCCATTGGCCGCGCATGATCAGCGTCGGTACCGTGATCTTTTCCGGATCGACGACCGGCAGGCGCGAGCACATGTCGACGTAGGTGCCGGTCGGCACCGAGTCATCGAGCGCGGTTACGGCATCGGCGAAAGCGTCGATGACGTTCTCCTCGGCCGTTCCCGGATGGTCGCGGTCGAAGATCGAGTGAATGAATGCCTTGTCGATCGGTCGGCGGTTCTTGACGCTGAATTCCGGCAGCTTCTTTTTGCGTTCGGCGAGCGTCGGCGAACCTTCGCCGGTCCAGACCATGGCGTCGAGCGCCAGCCGTGCGACCATCTCGGGGTGACGCTGCGCAAACATGGCGGCGCGCAGCGCGCCCGAGGAAATGCCGTAGACAAGAAATGGGCGCTTGCCGCGCAGCTTCTGGATGTAAGTCGCGGCGGCGAAACAATCGTCGGCGCCTTGCGCGATCGGCGCGTTGTTGTCGCGATCCTTGGCCGAGCGGCCGTAGCCTTCCATATCGACGCACCAGCAGTCGTAATTCTGCCTGGCGAAGAAATCCATCACCGACGAATCCGGGCGGCCCGGCACCTGTAAATCGAAAGTCGGCTGTCCCGCCATCGACGAACCGTGGACGAACAGGACTGTTCCAACGGTCTTGGCCGGATCGCCGGCACACTTTTCGAACAGAAAAAGTTTCACGCCACCGTCCTTGGTGGTCCAGTGGTCCTGGCCTTTGATAGCGGCTTGCGGTTTCGACATTTCGTTCATCGTGACTGCTTAATTGATGAGAGCGATGTGGTTGGCCTGGATGACTTTAGCCCATTTTGCGATCTCGGCATCCATGAAGGCGTCGAATTCCTGCTGCGTCATCACCATCGGCGTCGCGCCCTGTTGCTCCCAGGCATTCTTGATATCGGGGCGCTTGAGAATGTCGTTGATGGTGCGGTTGAGCAGATCGAGAATCGGCTGTGGCGTCGCCTTCGGCGCCATAAAGCCGACCCACAGCGTCGCCTGAAAACCAGGTACGCCAGCTTCGGTGAAAGTCGGCACATCGGGCAGGATCGGCGAGCGGCTTTGGCCGCTGGTCGCGAGCGCACGGACCATACCGGATTTGATGGTAGGGGCCATCGTCGGAATCGAATCGAACAACATCTGGATTTGTCCGCTCAAAATATCGCTGCGCATGCCGGTCGAGCCCTTGTACGGCACGTGCACGATATCGATGCCGGTCAGGCTTTTAAGAAGCTCGGCGGCCATGTGGTAATTCGACCCGGGACCGGACGATCCGTAGTTGAGGGTTCCGGGTTTCGCCCGCGCCAGAGCAAGCAGCTCGGCGAGATTGTTCGCGGGTACTGATGGGTGCACCACCAGTACGAGGTTGGTCTCCATCAGCGGTGCGACCGGCGCGAGATCGCGCATCAGCTGATAGGGCTTGTGAGCGTAGAGCGTTTCGTTGACGGTTTGCGTGCCCGACACCATCAGCAGCGTGTAGCCGTCCGGTGCTGCATGAGCCACGAGATCGGTGCCGAGTGTGGTGCCGGCGCCGGGATGGTCTTCGATGAAGAACGTCTGGTGCAGCGATTGTTGCAATTCATTGGCGATGGAGCGGGTGTAGACGTCGGTGGGCCCGCCGGCGCCAAAGGGCGCAATGATTTTTACCGGACGTGACGGATAATCGTCGGCGCGGGCAGGGGAAACGCGGGTCGCGACGGCCGCGAGTGCAAGCAAAGCGGCATGTCGCCGCGACATGGCGATTGGATGTTGTTTCATTCCTTGCTCTGACTATTGATCCAGCTTCACGCCGGTAATACGAATGACTTCGCCCCAGCGCTTGTATTGAGCGGGAATGAAGTCGGCAAATTCCTTCACCGATTTCGGCTCCGGCGTGCCGCCAAGCTCGATGATCTTGTCCCGCAGTTGCGGCGTCGCCAAACCGTCGTTCACCGCCTTGTTGATCCTGGCGATGATATCCGACGGAGTGCCGGCAGGCGCCACGATGGCCTGCCACGAATCCGGCGGCATGCCCAGATAACCGATTTCATCCATCGTCGGCACATCGGGAATTTCGGGGATGCGCTTCGGGCTCGTCACCGCAAGCGCGCGCACTTCGCCGGATTTGACGTGAGGAACGATGGCGGTGGTGCCTTCGAAAGTCATGTTCATCTGACCGGCCAGCACATCGATGGCGGCCTGCGAGGCCGATTTGTACGGCACGAAGACGATGTCGGCGCCGGTAATATGCTTGAACATTTCGCCGACCATGTGTGGCGGCGTTCCGATCACGGCGCCGTAGTTCAGCTTGCCCGGATTGGCCTTGGTATAGGCGACCAATTCCTTGACGCTGTTTACGGGAATCTTGGGATTGATCGCGACAACGAGTGGCGCCGACGACACTAGCGCGACCGCCGCGAAATCCTTGATCGGGTCAAATCCCGGATTTTTGTAGAGTTGCGGGCTGATCGCGAGCGAGCCGGCGGTCGCTGCGAGCAGCGTATAACCGTCTGGCGGCGAGCTGGCGACCGCGCGCGCGGCAAGGCCGCCGCCGGCGCCGACGTGATTTTCGACCACGACGGGCCCGAGGTGATCCGACAGCCACGATCCGATCAGCCGTGCCGACACATCCGGAGGCCCGCCCGGGCCAAATGGCACGATCAGCTTGATCGGATGGTCAGGGAAATCTCCGGCGGGAGCGATTGATGGCGGGACAATTGCGAACACGGCGGCGAATAGGACCGGCATAAGCCCGATTCTCGACGCCACAAACCGGTTCATCGCGTTCCTCTCGGCAAACACTGTCATGTGATCGTAGCATTGCGACCGCATGCGCCGCTAACACACAGGTCCGCCTTGCACCTTGTTGTGCACTGCGCTAAGGGTCGCAAAGTCCCCGTTGTTAGTGCGAATCCGCTGAATTTTGGGGCAAATCAGCGCGGTATCGTGCTTCGCGGAACCTTGCCGATGCGGACACATTCCGGTTTCGGAATCGTGTTCGATACTGGCCAACCAGAAGGGCTCCGATGACCCAATCGACGAGTCAATTTTTGCTTGGCTACTTGCCGCTCGTCGTCTTTATCGGCGTCGCGACGGTGATCGGGCTTGTGTTGCTCACCGTCGCATTCCTGGTCGCTTACAAGCAGCCAGATCCGGAAAAGCTGTCGGCTTATGAGTGCGGCTTCAACGCGTTCGATGATGCGCGCATGAAATTCGACGTGCGTTTCTATCTGGTCGCCATCCTGTTCATTATCTTCGATCTTGAGGTGAGCTTCCTGTTTCCGTGGGCGGCCGCGTTCGGAAAGCTCGGGGTCTACGGCTTCTGGTCGATGATGATCTTTCTCGGTGTTCTGACCATCGGGTTTATCTACGAATGGAAGAAGGGAGCGCTCGAATGGGATTGAGCGAACCCGCCATCGTCACGCCGAACCGGACCATCATCGATCCGAACGCCGCGAAACCCGCGGGCGCGAACGATCCGTATTTCGCCGGCATCAACCATGAGCTTTCCGACAAAGGCTTCCTCGTTGCGGCAGCCGACGATCTGATCGCCTGGGCGCGCACCGGCTCGCTGATGTGGATGACCTTCGGGCTCGCCTGCTGCGCCGTCGAAATGATGCAGATGTCGATGCCGCGCTATGACGCCGAACGTTTCGGCTTTGCGCCGCGCGCTTCACCGCGGCAGTCGGACGTCATGATTGTCGCCGGCACGCTCACCAACAAAATGGCGCCGGCGCTGCGCAAGGTCTACGACCAGATGCCGGAGCCGCGCTACGTGATCTCGATGGGATCGTGCGCCAATGGCGGCGGCTACTATCACTATTCCTACTCGGTGGTGCGCGGCTGCGATCGCATCGTGCCGGTCGATATCTATGTGCCGGGTTGTCCGCCGACCGCGGAGGCGTTGCTCTACGGCGTGCTGCTTCTGCAAAAGAAAATCCGCCGGACCGCGACAATCGAACGCTGATCATGGATGAGACGCTCGATACGCTCGGCAAGACGATCACTGGTGGCCTTGGCGCCTCGGTGACGGGATACATTGTGGCCTATCACGAGTTGAACGTGACTGTTCGGGCGGCCGATATCGTCTCGGTCGTGCGCTTTTTGCGCGACGATGCGCACTGCCAGTTCATTAATCTGATCGATATCACCGCGGTTGATTGGCCGAGCCGCGAGCGGCGCTTCGATGTGGTCTATCACCTGCTGTCGCCGAAGCAGAATGTGCGTGTCCGCATCAAAGCCGAGACCGACGAAGCCACGCCGGTGCCTTCGATCATCGAGGTCTTTCCCGGCGCTGACTGGTTCGAGCGCGAAGTTTACGACCTTTACGGAATCGTGTTTACCGGTCATCCCGACATGCGGCGACTGCTCACCGATTACGGATTTGAAGGGCATCCGCTGCGCAAGGATTTTCCGCTGACCGGGTTTGTCGAGGTCCGCTACGACGACGAGCTCAAGCGCGTCGTCTATGAACCGGTGCGGCTCGCGCAGGAATTCCGCAATTTCGATTTTCTCTCGCCGTGGGAAGGCACCGACTATGTGCTGCCCGGCGATGAGAAGGCGAAGAGCGGCGGGCAGGGGTCTTGAGATGAAGCCGACACTCAGAGCCCGGAATGACGCACCGCTTTTCCTACAAGGTGCCGGAAAACAAGACGGTGCCTTACACCTATCCGGAGGCGCCCGAGATCGCGTCGATGCCGAAGGTGTTTGCGACCGGTAACATGATCATCCTGATGGAATGGGTCTGTGCGCAGCTTCTGGCGCCGCATCTCGACCCAGGCGAAGGCAGCCTCGGTGTGCATGTCGATGTCAGCCACCTGGCGGCGACACTTCCGGGCATGACCGTGACAGTGGATGTCGAATGCGCCGAGGTCATCGGCCAACGCATCACCTTCAAAGTGAAAGCGCATGACGGCATCGACCTGATCGGCGAAGGCCGGCACGAGCGCTTCGTGATGATGTGGGACAAATTCAATGCGCGCCTTGCGACCAAGGCCGCAAAGCTTGCGCAGGTGGCGTGATGGCAGATACCGTTGCTCCGCAGCGCAATTTCACGATCAATTTCGGACCGCAGCATCCCGCCGCCCACGGCGTGTTGCGCCTGGTGCTGGAGCTCGACGGCGAAGTCGTCGAGCGCGTCGATCCGCATATCGGGCTGCTGCATCGCGGCACTGAAAAGCTGATCGAGCAGAAGACTTATCTGCAGGCGATCCCGTATTTCGACCGGCTCGATTACGTCGCGCCGATGAATCAGGAACATGCGTTCTGCCTCGCCGCCGAAAGGCTGCTCGACATCGCTGTACCGCGGCGCGGGCAGATTATCCGCGTGCTTTATTCGGAAATCGGCCGGCTGCTGTCGCACATTCTCAATGTCACGACGCAGGCGATGGACGTCGGCGCGCTCACCCCGCCGCTCTGGGGCTTCGAGGAGCGCGAAAAGCTCATGGGTTTCTATGAGCGCGCTTCCGGTTCGCGGATGCACGCCGCCTATTTCCGCGTCGGCGGCGTGCACCAGGATTTACCGCCGAAGCTGATCGACGACATCGCGGCGTTCTGCGATCCGTTCCTGAAAGTCTGCGACGATCTTGAAGAGTTGCTGACCGAAAACCGCATCTTCAAGCAGCGCAACGTCAATATCGGCATCGTGTCGCTTGAGGACGCCTGGGCGCGCGGCTTCTCCGGCGTGATGGTGCGCGGCTCCGGCGCGGCTTGGGATTTGCGCAAGTCGCAGCCTTACGAGATCTATTCCGAACTCGATTTCGATATTCCGATCGGCAAGAACTGCGACAACTACGATCGCTACTGCATCCGCATGGAAGAGATGCGGCAATCGATCCGCATCATGAAGCAGTGCATCGAGAAACTGCACGCGCCGGACGGGCAGGGGATTGTCGTAGTCGACGACCACAAGATTTCGCCGCCGCGCCGCGCCGACATGAAGCGCTCGATGGAAGGGCTGATCCATCACTTCAAGCTCTACACCGAAGGCTTCAAGGTGCCGACGGGCGAGGTCTATGCCGCCGTTGAAGCGCCGAAGGGCGAGTTCGGCGTCTATCTCGTCGCCGACGGCAGCAACAAACCCTACAAGTGCAAAATCCGCGCGCCGGGATTTGCCCATCTGCAAGCCATGGACTTTATGTGCCGCGGCCACATGCTGGCCGACGTCTCGGCCGTGCTCGGCTCGCTCGACATCGTGTTCGGCGAGGTCGACCGATGAGCGTTCGCCGCCTCGCCGAAAAGCAGCCGCCGAGTTTCGCGTTCACGCCGGAAAATCTCGAATGGGCGAAAGCGCGGATGGCGAAATATCCGCCGGGCCGCCAGCAGTCCGCCGTCATTCCGATCCTGTGGAAGGCGCAGGAGCAGTGCGGTGGCTGGCTGCCGCAGAAGGCGATGGAGGCCACCGCCGCACTTCTCGGCATGCCGAAAATCCGCGTGCTCGAAGTCGCGACCTTCTACACGATGTTCAACCTGTCGCCGGTCGGCAAATTCCACGTGCAGCTTTGCGGCACCACGCCTTGCATGTTGCGCGGTTCGGAAGACCTGAAAAGTGTCTGCCGCAGGATGATCGGGGAGCAGGATCACGTTTCGGACAACGGCCTGTTTTCGTGGACCGAGGTCGAATGCCTCGGCGCCTGTGTGAACGCTCCGATGGTGCAGATCAACTACGACTACTACGAAGACCTCACTGCGGAGTTGCTCATGCACATCATCAACGACATGTCCGCTGGCAAGACGCCGAAGCCGGGTCCGCAGGTTGACCGGTTGAACTCGGCCCCGATCGGCGGGCAGACGACATTGTTGGACAAGGCTTGATCGATGCTCGCCGATAAGGACCGCATCTTCAGAAATCTCTACGGCCAGGGCGACTGGGGCCTCGAAGGCGCTCGGGCGCGCGGCGCGTGGGACGGCACCAAGGCCATTCTGGAAAAAGGCCGCGACGGCGTCATCAACGAAATGAAAGCGTCAGGGCAGCGCGGCCGCGGCGGCGCCGGCTTTCCGACGGGTCTGAAGTGGTCGTTCATGCCGAAGCAGGTCGGCGAACGTCCGCATTACCTCGTGATCAATGCCGACGAGTCCGAACCGGGCACGTGCAAGGACCGCGAGGTCATGCGCAACGATCCGCACCTGCTGGTCGAGGGTTGCCTGATCGCAAGCTTCGCGATGGGCTGCGAACCATTGCTACATCTACGTCCGTGGCGAGTTCATTCGGGAGCGCGAGCGGCTCGAAGCTGCCGTGCAGCAGGCCTACGACGCCAAGCTGATCGGCAAGAACAACATCCACGGCTGGGATTTCGATCTCGTCGTCCATCACGGCGCCGGCGCCTACATTTGCGGCGAGGAAACCGCGCTCCTTGAAAGCCTCGAAGGCAAGAAAGGCCAGCCGCGGCTGAAGCCGCCGTTCCCGGCCAATGTCGGGCTCTACGGCTGTCCGACGACTGTGAACAATGTCGAGACCATCGCGCAGGTGCCGGACATCATGCGGCGCGGCGCAGCGTGGTTTGCCGGTATCGGCCGCCAGAACAACTCCGGCACCAAGCTGTTCTGCATTTCGGGTCACGTCATGCGCCCTTGCAATGTCGAAGAGACGATGGGCATTCCGCTCCGTGAACTGATCGATAGACACGCGGGTGGGGTGCGGGGCGGCTGGGACAATCTTCTGGCGGTAATCCCGGGCGGTTCTTCGATGCCGCTGGTCCCCGCGGGTCCCGATCAGGCCGATACGCTGTTGATGGATTTCGACGGCTGCCGCGACAAGAAATCGGCGCTCGGTACTGCCGCGGTCATCGTGATGGATAAGACCGCGGACATCGTCAAAGCGATGGCGCGCATCTCGTATTTTTACAAACACGAAAGCTGCGGCCAGTGCACGCCGTGCCGCGAAGGCATGGGCTGGATGTGGCGCGTGCTCGAGCGCATGGCCGAGGGCAACGCGCAGAAGCGCGAAATCGACATGCTGATGGAAGTCACGACGCAGATCGAAGGCCACACCATCTGCGCATTCGGCGACGGCGCGGCGTGGCCGGTGCAGGGACTGTTGCGGCATTTCCGGCCTGAGATCGAGCGGCGCATCGACCAGTACACCGCGAACGCTCATTCCGAACCGGTCACCGTGGCGGCGGAGTGAGCGACAGATGACCAAGATCATCGTTGACGGTCACGAGGTCGATGTCCCGCCGGAGTACACGCTACTCCAGGCGTGTGAAGCCGGGGGCGCCGAAATTCCGCGTTTCTGCTTCCACGAGCGGCTTTCGATCGCCGGCAACTGCCGCATGTGCTTGATCGAAGTCGCCGGCGTTCCGAAGCCGCAAGCCTCTTGCGCCATGGCGGTAAAGGACCTGATGCCGAACAAGGACGGCTCGCCCAAGGTGCTCTCGACGCGTTCGCCGATGGTGCGCAAGGCGCGCGAAGGCGTGATGGAGTTTCTGCTGATCAATCACCCGCTCGATTGCCCGATCTGCGACCAGGGCGGCGAGTGCGATTTGCAGGATCAGTCGATGGCTTACGGCATCGGCTCGAGCCGTTTCCACGAGAACAAGCGCGCGGTCGAAGACAAATATCTTGGCGCGCTGGTCAAGACCTCGATGAACCGCTGCATCCAGTGCACCCGCTGCGTGCGTTTTGCGACGGAAGTGGCCGGCGTGCCGGAGCTCGGCGCCATCGGCCGCGGCGAGGATATGGAGATCACGACGTATCTCGAGTCGGCGATGACGTCGGAGTTGCAGGCCAACGTCGTCGATATCTGTCCGGTCGGCGCGCTGACGGCGAAGCCTTATGCGTTCGCGGCGCGGCCGTGGGAGCTCAACAAGACCGAATCCGTCGACGTGATGGATGCACTCGGCTGCGCCATCCGCATCGATACGCGTGGCCGTGAAGTGATGCGGATCCTGCCGCGCACCAACGACGACATCAACGAAGAGTGGATTTCCGACAAGACGCGGCACGTGGTCGACGGTCTGCGCACGCAGCGACTCGATCAGCCCTACGTTCGCGAGAACGGTAAGTTGCGTCCGGCGAGCTGGAGCGAAGCGTTCAAGGTCATTGCCAGCAAAGTTTCGCGCGCCAATCCGAAGCGCATCGGCGCGCTGGTTGGTGACCTCGCCAGCGTTGAGGAAGTCTTCGCGCTGAAGGATTTGATGACGCGGCTTGGCGTCGCCAATCTGGATTGCCGGCAGGACGGCTCCGCGATCGATCCGAAGTGGGGCAGGGCGAGCTACCTGTTCAACGCCACGATCGCCGGCATTGACGCTGCCGACGCGCTGCTGATCGTCGGGTCCAATCCGCGCAAGGAAGCCGCGATCCTCAACGCGCGCATTCGCAAGCGCTGGCGTGCCGGCAATTTCCCGATCGGCATGATCGGGCCGAAGGCCGATCTGACCTTCAGCTACGATTATCTCGGCGCCGGTGCCGAAACTCTGGCCGATATTGCCCGTCACTCCTTCGCCGACGCGATGCGCAAAGCGGAACGGCCGATGGTTCTGGTCGGTTCGGCAGTATTTGCGCGCGGTGACGGCGTGGCGATGGCAGCGCTTGCCGCCAAGGCCGCCGTCGATCTCGGCGCCGTCAAGGACGGCTGGAACGGTTTCTGCGTCCTGCACAGCGCGGCGTCGCGGGTCGGTGCGCTCGATCTCGGCTTCGTGCCGGGCGAGGGCGGCTTGAACACCCGGCAGATGGCGACATCCGGGACGCTCGATGCTGTGTTCCTGCTCGGTGCCGACGAAATCGACATCGCGCCGGGAGCGTTCGTGGTCTACATCGGCACCCAGGGCGATCGCGGCGCGACACGCGCGGACGTCGTGCTGCCCTGGTGCGGCGTATCCGGAAAAGTCGGCGATCTACGTCAACACCGAAGGCCGCGTGCAGTTGGCGACGCGCGCATCTTTCCCGCCGGGCGATGCGCGGGAGGACTGGGCGATCCTGCGGGCGCTGTCGGATGTGCTCGGCAAGAAACTGCCTTACGATTCCCTCGGCCAGTTGCGCCAAACCGTTTTCAAGGCGCATCCGCATCTGTTGCGGCTTGGCGAAATAACGCCTGGCGATGCCGGCGATATCAAGAAGCTCGCCGCGCTGGGCGGCACGCCGGACAAGGCGCCACTGCAATCGAGCGTCGATAATTTCTACTTCACCAACGCCATCGCGCGGTGTTCCGCGATCATGGCGGAATGTTCCGCGATCGCTGCCGGGCGTCCGGCAATGACGGCTGCGGAGTAGAGGACAGGGAATGGCCGAGCTCTGGTCCGATTACATCTGGCCGCTGGTGATCATGGTGGCGGAGAGCCTGTTGCTCCTCGTCGTCCTGTTGATCGCCGTCGCCTATGTTCTGCTCGCCGATCGCAAGATCTGGGCGGCGGTGCAAATCCGGCGCGGCCCGAACGTGGTCGGCCCGTGGGGCCTGCTGCAGTCGTTCGCCGACCTGCTCAAATTCATCCTCAAGGAGCCGGTCATTCCGGCCGGCGCCAACAAGGGTGTGTTCCTGCTCGCGCCGCTGGTGACCTGCGTTCTGGCGCTCGCCGCCTGGGCCGTGATCCCGGTGAGTTCTGGATGGGTTATCGCCAACATCAATGTCGGCATTCTCTACATCTTCGCGATCTCGTCGCTCGGCGTGTACGGCGTCATCATGGCCGGCTGGGCGTCGAACTCGAAATATCCGTTCCTCGCCGCATTGCGGTCCGCCGCGCAGATGGTGTCCTACGAAGTCTCCATCGGCTTCGTCATCATCACCGTGCTGCTTTGCGTCGGTTCGCTCAATCTCACTGCGATCGTCGAGGCGCAGCAAAATCGCGGCCTCGCGACGACGCTCGGCGTGCCGTGGCTCAGCATCCTGAACTGGTACTGGTTGCCGCTGTTGCCGATGCTGGTGATCTTCTTCATCTCGGCGCTTGCCGAAACCAATCGGCCACCGTTTGACCTCGTCGAAGCGGAGTCGGAACTGGTTGCCGGCTTTATGGTCGAGTACGGCTCGACACCGTACATGATGTTCATGCTCGGCGAGTACGTTGCCGTCTGCACGATGTGCGCGATGGCCACGATCCTGTTCCTTGGCGGCTGGCTGCCGCCGCTGCTGGTGCCGCCGTTCACGTGGGTGCCAGGCGTGATCTGGTTCGTGCTCAAGTCCTTTTTCGTGTTCTTCATGTTCGCGATGGTGAAGGCCTTCGTGCCGCGCTATCGCTACGATCAGTTGATGCGGCTCGGCTGGAAAGTGTTCCTGCCGATCTCGCTGGCGATGGTGGTGATTGTTGCGGGCGTGTTGCAGATCACCGGGTGGGCGCCAAAGTGACGGCGGCAGGGCAAACGGGAGCGGGCTATGGAATTTTCGCTGCCGGCCTGGCTTGGCGCTCTGATCGGGACGGCCGTTGCCGTCGCGATCTACGTCCCTGCTATTCGCGCTTTCGAAGCGCGGCTGCGCGCGCAGAGCGGGCCGCAGACGCTGGAGCAGCGCACGGCTTTCGAAGAAAAGCTCTCGATCGCGCGGCGCGTTATCCTCGGTATCGACATCGCGGTGCTTGCGACGGCCGGATACATGATCGGCAACGCGATGTATCCAAGGTTTTAGGCGGCAGGAGGTACTGACATGAAACTCGATCAAGCCGCCCGTTCCCTGTTCCTCAAGGAGTTCGCGCAGGCCTTTATTCTGTCGATGCGTTACTTCTTCCGGCCAAAGGCAACGCTGAATTATCCCTTCGAGAAAGGTTCGCTGTCACCGCGCTTCCGCGGTGAGCACGCGCTGCGCCGTTACCCCAACGGCGAGGAGCGCTGCATCGCCTGCAAACTGTGCGAGGCGATCTGCCCGGCACAGGCCATCACCATCGAGGCGGGGCCACGCCGTAATGACGGCACGCGGCGCACCACGCGTTACGACATCGACATGGTGAAGTGCATCTATTGCGGGCTATGTCAGGAAGCCTGTCCGGTCGATGCCATCGTTGAAGGACCGAATTTCGAATTCGCCACCGAAACCCGCGAGGAACTCTACTACGACAAGGAGCGGCTGCTCGCGAACGGCGATCGGTGGGAGCGTGAAATTGCCAAAAGCATCGAACTCGATGCGCCGTACCGGTGAGATGCGCTAGCCCATGATCGTCACCGCCATATTCTTTTATCTCTTTGCCGCGATCTGCGTGGCGTCGGCCGTCATGGTCATCGTCTCGAAGAATCCGGTGCACTCGGTGCTGTTTCTCATCCTCGCCTTCGTGAACGCGGCGGGTCTGTTCATGCTGATGGGCGCCGAGTTCCTGGCGATGATCCTGATCGTTGTCTATGTCGGCGCCGTCGCCGTGCTGTTCCTGTTCGTGGTGATGATGCTCGACGTCGATTTCACCGAGCTGCGTCAGGGCTTCCTCACTTACCTGCCGATTGGCGCGCTGGTCGGCGCGGTGCTGCTGGCTGAGTTGCTGATCGTGGTCGGCGCCTGGGTAATTGGCCCGAACGTGGCGACAACAGCTCCGATCCCGACGCCGAGCGACATCAGCAACACGCAGGCGCTCGGCCTCGTGCTTTACACGCGCTACGTCTTCTTCTTCCAGGCCGCCGGCGTGATCCTGCTGGTCGCCATGATCGGCGCCATCGTGCTGACGCTTCAGCACAAGCCGAATGTGCGCCGGCAGGTCATCGCCGACCAGGTTGCGCGAAATCGCGCGAGCGCCATCGACATCGTCAAGGTCAAGTCGGGGCAGGGGCTGTCATGATCATCGGGCTCGGCCACTATCTTTCGGTTGCCGCGATCCTGTTCACGCTCGGCGTGCTCGGTATCTTCCTCAACCGCAAGAACGTCATCGTCATCCTGATGTCGATCGAGCTGATCCTGCTCGCGGTCAACGTCAATCTCGTCGCGTTCTCGACCTTCCTCGGGGACATTGTCGGCCAGGTCTATGCGCTGCTGGTGCTTACGGTCGCGGCGGCGGAAGCCGCGATCGGGCTTGCGATCCTCGTTGCCTACTTCCGCAATCGCGGCTCGATTGCGGTCGAAGACATCAATCTGATGAAGGGCTAGCGCGCTTATGTACCAGGCTATTGTCCTTCTGCCGCTTATCGGAGCGATCGTCGCCGGCGCGATCGCGCTGCTTGGCGCGCGCAATCGTTTTCCCGGCCAGGACCCGTCGCCGGATGACGGTCACGCCGCCGCACACGTCGACGAATCCCACGCTCACGCCGCGCCGTCGCCGAACGAGCCGCATGCCGTAGCGCATGAAACGCACCATGAGGACGTGCCGAGCGAGCCGTCGGCTGCAGGCTCGGGTCTCGCCGAGCTGGTGACCTGTACGCTGCTGGTGATCTCGTGCGTGTTGTCGTGGTTTGCCTTCTACCAGGTGGGTCTCGAAGGCCACGACGCCCGCATCACACTGTTCAGCTACATCACCTCCGGCGACCTGCATTCGGAATGGGCGCTGCGCATCGACTCGCTGACCGCCGTCATGCTGGTCGTGGTGACGACGATTTCGTCGCTCGTTCACATCTATTCCGTCGGCTACATGGAAGAGGATCCCTACAAGCCGCGGTTCTTCGCTTATCTGTCGTTTTTCACCTTCGCCATGCTGATGCTGGTGACGGCGGACAACCTGATCCAGATGTTCTTCGGCTGGGAAGGCGTCGGACTGGCGAGCTACCTGTTGATCGGCTTCTGGTTCTACAAGCCGGAGGCCAATGCCGCGGCGATCAAGGCCTTCATCGTCAACCGGGTCGGCGACTTCGGTTTTTCGCTCGGCATTTTCTCGGTGTTCTACCTCACCGGCGCGGTCGACTTCGACACGATCTTTGCGCAGGCGCCGAGCCTTGTCGGCAAGAGCTTCCATTTCCTGAGCTGGGATCTCGACGCGCTGACCGTTGTCTGTCTGCTGCTGTTCATGGGCGCCATGGGCAAGTCGGCGCAATTCCTGCTGCACACCTGGTTGCCGGATGCGATGGAGGGCCCGACGCCGGTGTCGGCACTGATCCATGCGGCGACCATGGTGACCGCCGGCGTGTTCATGGTGGCGCGGCTGTCGCCGCTGTTCGAGCTTGCCCCGACCGCATCTGCGTTCGTCACCTTCATCGGTGCGACCACGGCGATTTTCGCCGCCACCATCGGTCTCGTTCAGAACGACATCAAGCGCATCG
This sequence comes from uncultured Alphaproteobacteria bacterium, assembly GCA_963739945.1. GTDB lineage: Bacteria > Pseudomonadota > Alphaproteobacteria > Rhizobiales > Xanthobacteraceae > BOG-931. The sequence goes on from CAVUCN010000002.1 coordinate 768,988, forward strand.
TCGCCTATTCGACCTGCTCACAGCTCGGCTACATGTTCGTCGCGATGGGTGTCGGCGCCTACTCGGTCGGCATGTTCCACCTGTTCACTCACGCCTTCTTCAAGGCGCTGCTGTTCCTTGGCTCGGGCTCGGTGATCCTGGCGATGCATCACGAGCAGGACATCCGCAACATGGGCGGGCTGTGGCGGAAGATCCCGTTCACGTACGCGGTGATGGTGATCGGCACGCTGGCGTTGACCGGCTTTCCGCTGACCGCCGGCTATTTCTCCAAGGACAAGATCATCGAGGCCGCCGCTGTCGGCACCAATCCGATGGCGAGCTACGCCTTCCTCATGACGGTCGCGGCGGCGGCGCTCACATCGTTCTATTCATGGCGGCTGATCTTCAAGACGTTCCATGGCACGCCGCACGATCAGCATCATTACGATGCGGCCCATGAAAGTCCGAAGGTGATGCTGATCCCGCTAGCGGTCCTCGCATTCGGCTCGATCGCCGCGGGCTGGCCGTTCCTCTCACTGTTCACCGGGGAGGGCGTGGAAGGCTTCTTCCGCGAGGCGCTTAAATTCGGATCGGGCAATCACGTGCTCGAAGATATGGAAAAACTGTCGCCTCTAGTGTCGTTGACGCCGACTGTGATGATGATCATCGGCTTCCTGGTGGCCTATCAGTTCTATATCCGCCGGCCCGATCTGCCGGTTTCGCTCGCACGCGACCAGCGGGTGCTCTACGAGTTCCTGCTCAATAAATGGTACTTCGACGAGATCTACGACTTCCTGTTCGTTCGTCCCGCACTGTGGCTGGGCCGGCTGTTCTGGAAGGGCGGCGACGGCTTCGTCATCGACGGCTTTGGGCCTGACGGTGTGTCGGCGTGGGTGCTCGACGTGACGCGCAACGTAGTCCGCCTGCAAACCGGCTATCTCTATCACTACGCCTTCGCCATGCTGATCGGTGTCGCGGCCTTCATTACATGGTTCATGTTCGGAGGGCCGCACGGATGACGAGCTGGCCGATCCTTTCCGTTGTCACCTTCCTGCCGCTGCTCGGCGCGCTGTTCATCGCCTTCGCAGCACGAGGATGAGGCTGGAATTCGCACTGCGCGCTGGGCGGCGTTGTGGACGACGCTGATCACCTTTGCGGTTTCGCTGATCGTGCTGTGGCGCTTCGATCCGAGCTCCGCGGATTTCCAGTTCCTGGAGAAACGGCCGTGGCTCGGCGGCGCCATCACCTATTCGATGGGCGTTGACGGCATTTCGCTGCCGTTCGTGATCCTGACCACGGCGCTGCTGCCGATCTGCATCGTCGCGAGCTGGAGCGCGATCCAGACCCGCGTGCGCGAATACATGATTGCGTTCCTCGTTCTCGAAACGCTGATGGTGGGCACGTTCTGCGCTCTCGATCTGGTGCTGTTCTACCTGTTCTTCGAGGGCGGCCTGATCCCGATGTTCCTGATCATCGGGGTGTGGGGCGGTCCGCGCCGGGTCTATGCCAGCTTCAAGTTCTTCCTCTACACACTGCTCGGTTCGGTGCTGATGCTGCTCGCCATCATGGCAATGTACTGGAGCGCGGGTACCACCGACATTCCGACGCTGCTGCACCACACGTTCCCACGTACGCTGCAGACCTGGGCGTGGTTCGCGTTCCTGGCCTCGTTTGCCGTCAAAATGCCGATGTGGCCGGTCCATACCTGGCTGCCTGACGCGCACGTGGAAGCGCCCACGGCCGGCTCGGTGATCCTCGCCGCGATCCTCCTGAAGATGGGCGGCTATGGCTTCCTGCGCTTCTCGCTGCCGATGTTCCCGGAAGCTTCCCACGATCTCGCTCCGCTGATCTATACGCTGTCGATCGTCGCGATCGTCTACACCTCGCTGGTCGCGCTGGTGCAGGAGGACATGAAGAAGCTGATTGCCTATTCGTCGGTGGCGCATATGGGTTTCGTCACCATGGGCATCTTCGCGATGACGGCCCAGGGCATCGCCGGTGGCATCTTCCAGATGATCTCCCACGGCATCGTTTCGGCCGCGCTGTTCCTTTGCGTCGGCGTCGTTTACGACCGCATGCATACCCGCGAGATTGCCGCCTATGGCGGATTGGCCAACCGTATGCCGGTCTATGCCTTCGCCTTCATGGTGTTCACCATGGCGAATGTCGGTCTGCCGGGCACATCAGGGTTCGTCGGCGAGTTCCTGTCGCTGATCGGTACGTTCCGCGTCAACACCTGGGTGGCGGCGCTGGCAACTCTCGGCACCATCCTGTCGGCCGCTTACGCGCTCTGGCTCTATCGCAAGGTCATCTTCGGCAAGCTGGAAAAGCCATCCCTGCTCAATATCCGCGACATCGGCTGGCGCGAGATGATCATACTGGCGCCGCTGGTGATCCTGACCATCGTGTTCGGCGTCTATCCGAAGCCGGTGCTTGATCTGTCTGCGGCTTCGGTGACGCAGCTGATGGACAGTTATCAGCGCGCGCTCGAGCCGATCAAAGCGGCGATGGCGAGGTAGCGATGAACGCCGGTCCGAATATCGCGACGCTGCTGCCGCTCTTGCCGGAGATCGTGCTGGGCATCGGCGCGATGCTGCTGTTGATGCTCGGCGCGTATCGCGACCAGCGCGTCGTGCCGTTGATCGACGGCGGCGCGATCGTGCTGCTGATTGCCGCCGGCGTCATCATTTGCCTTCTGCCGCATGGCAAGCTGGTCAGCTTCAATGGCAGCTTTGTCGTCGATGGCTTTGCACGGTTCCTGAAAATTCTGGCGCTGATCGGCTCGGCAACGGCGATCGTGCTGTCGATCGACTACGCCAAGCGCGAGAACCAGCAACGTTTCGAATATTCGGTGCTGATCGTGCTTTCGACGCTCGGCATGATGTTGCTGATCTCGGCCGCCGATCTCATCGCGCTTTATCTCGGCCTCGAACTGATGAGCCTGCCGCTCTACGTCGTCGCGGCGAGCCATCGCGATAATCTGCGCTCGACCGAGGCCGGGCTGAAATATTTCGTTCTCGGTGCGCTGTCGTCGGGGATGCTGCTTTATGGCGCGTCGCTGGTGTACGGCTTTACTGGCACGGTTTCGTTCAGCGGCATCGCATCCGCCGCGGGGCAGGGCGGCGTCGGCCTGATCTTCGGCATCGTCTTCCTGTTCGCCGGTTTCTGCTTCAAGGTCTCGGCGGTTCCGTTCCATATGTGGACGCCGGACGTCTACGAAGGCGCGCCGACGCCGGTCACGGCGTTCTTTGCCGCCGCGCCCAAGGTTGCCGGCATGGCGATGTTCGTGCGCGCCGCCGTGGTGGCGTTCCCAGGCATCACCTCGCAGTGGCAGCAGATCGTGGTGTTCGTCGCCATCGCCTCGATGGCGCTTGGCTCCTTCGCGGCGATCGGCCAGCGCAACATCAAACGCCTGATGGCGTACTCGTCGATCGGACACATGGGCTTTGCGCTGGTCGGGCTCGCCGCCGGTACGCCGGAAGGCGTACAGGGTGTGCTGGTCTATGTCGCAATCTATGTCAGCATGACACTCGGCGTCTTCGCCGTGATCCTTTCGATGCGGCGCTCATCCGGCATGATAGAGTCGATCGATCAACTCGCCGGCCTGTCGCGTACCAATCCGACCGCGGCGTTTTTTCTGGCGATGCTGCTGTTTTCGATGGCGGGCATACCCCCGCTAGCGGGCTTTTTCGCCAAATTCTACGTGTTCGTCGCCGCGATCAAAGCCGGGCTCTACATCCTTGCGATGATCGGTGTACTGACCAGCGTGGTGGGCGCGTATTACTATCTGATGATCATCAAGACCATGTATTTCGACGACGCGGCTGAAGGATTTCAGGCGATGCCGATCGAGCTGAAAGTGGTGCTCGCGGTGTGCGGCCTGTTCAACATCCTGTTTTTTCTCTATCCGGGCCCGCTAGTCAGCGCAGCAAGCGCGGCAGCGCAGTCTTTGTTTTGATGCAGCTCGATCCCGCCGCGGTTAAGTTTCGCCTCTCGGCCTACGAAACTCTGTCATCGACCAATACCGAGGCGCTAGCGCGTGCGCGGACGGGGGATGCCGGATTGCTCTGGATCACCGCGCGCCAGCAGACCGCAGGCCGCGGCCGTCACGGCAAGGAATGGGTTTCGACGCCCGGCAATCTCTATGCGACGTTGCTGGTTTGCGATCCGGCAGCGCCCGAGCGCGCTCCGGAACTCTCGTTCGTGGCGGCGCTTGCCGTTCACGATGCGATTGCGGACCGTGCCGCTGTGTTACGGGACAAGCTTGCGTTCAAATGGCCGAATGACATTCTGTGCGGGATGCAGAAACTTGCCGGAATCCTGATTGAAAGCGAGGTGGCAGACTCGCGGTTTGCCGTCGCGATCGGGATCGGCGTGAATTGCATGCACCATCCAGCGGAGGTGGATTATCCGGCTACTGATCTCGCGAGCGCCGGCGCAGCCGTTGCCGCCGAGGATTTGTTTTTTACACTCTCCGGGACCATGACGCAGCGGCTTGCCCAATGGCAACGCGGCACGGGCTTTGCCGGCATCCGCACCGAATGGCTCGCGCGTGCGCAGGGATTGGGCCTCGATATTCGGGTCAGGTTGCCTGGCCGTGAATTGACCGGCCGCTTTGAAGCGATTGATGAGCATGGCCGGCTTCTGCTGCGGCTTGCAGAAGGCACCATGCAGACCATTACAGCCGGCGACGTCTTTCCAGTTGGTGCGGGCGAGCGGGGTACGCACTGATGGCGCAGGGTGACCTCGTATTCGTGCCGCTTGGCGGCATCGGCGAGATCGGGATGAATCTCTCGGTCTATGGCTTTGGCGATCAGCGGCGCCGGCAATGGCTGATTGTCGATTGCGGTGTCTCGTTCGCTTCCGAAGAGCAACTCCCCGGTGTCGATCTGATCCTGCCGGACATCCGGTTTCTCATTGAGGAACGAAAGAACATTCTCGGCCTCGTCATCACCCACGGCCATGAGGACCATATCGGCGCGCTGATCGATCTATGGCCGCGGCTCAAGGTGCCGCTTTACATGACGCCGTTCACGGCAGCGCTGTTCGAGGCCAAGCGGTTGTCGGAGCCTGGCGCGCCGCAAATTCCGGTGAAGGTCGTGCCGCTTGGCGGCAACCTGACGCTCGGACCGTTTGGCGTCGAATTCATCAATGTCGCGCACTCGATTCCGGAATCGAATGCGCTGGCGATCCGCACCCCGGCCGGTGTCGTTGTGCACACCGGCGACTGGAAGATCGATGCGACCCCGACCATCGGGGCACCGACCGATCAGGCCAGGCTGAGCGCGCTCGGCGACGCGGGCGTGCTGGCGCTGGTCGGCGATTCCACCAACGCCGTGCGTGAGGGCCGGTCGCCATCGGAGTCCGACGTCGCGCGCACGCTTGCCGAACTGATCCGCACCGCGCCGCGCCGTGTTGCAGTGACGACCTTCGCCTCTCATGTCGGGCGCGTCCGCGCTGTTGCCGAAGCCGCGCGCGCCGCGGACCGCGAAGTGGTGCTTGTCGGCCGCTCGATGGAGCGCGTGGCACAGGTCGCCCGCGAGACCGGCTATCTCGACGGTGTGCAGGATTTCCGCAGCGTCGAGAGCTATGGCTATTTGCCGCCCGACAAGGTGGTGGCGCTGTGCACTGGCAGCCAGGGCGAGCCGCGCGCCGCGCTCTCCCGCATCGCTGAGGACGAGCATCCCGAGGTCACGCTGTCCAAGGGCGACCGCGTGATCTTCTCGTCGCGCGCCATTCCCGGCAACGAGAAGGCCGTCGGCCGCGTCATCAACGGCCTTGTATCCCAGGGGGTCGAGGTCATCACCGACCGCACCCATCTGGTCCACGTCTCCGGCCATCCGCGGCGTGCTGAACTGCTCGACATGATCAGTTGGGTGCGTCCGAAAATCCTGATCCCGGCGCATGGCGAAGCGCTGCACTTGGCCGAGCATGCCGGGCTGGCGCGGAGCGCGGGCGTGCCGCATGTCCTGATTTGCGGTAACGGCGATCTGGTGCGGCTTAGCGGCGATGGCGCGGAAATCATCGACGAAGTGCCATCCGGGCGGCTTTACAAAGACGGCTCGTTGCTGGTCAACGCCGAATCCCGCTCGGTTGCCGCGCGACGGCGGTTGAGCTTTGCCGGCGTGATTTCGGTGGCGCTGGCACTGAGCGAGAAGGGTGTGCTGCTGGCCGATCCGGAAGTCGAGCTGATCGGCATCCCGGAAACCGATGCGTCCGGCGCTTCGATGGCCGAGATCGCCCGCGATGCCGTCGAGGAAGCCTTCGAGTCTATGCCAAAGGCGCGGCGGCGCGATCCGGACAGCGTTGCGGAAGCGGTGCGCAGGGCGGTCCGCGGCGCTATCGGCGAGCGCTGGAACAAGCGGCCGATCTGCCACGTCCACGTGTTGCCGGTTTAAGATTCGGGATCGGTTGAAGGCTAAATTCGGTCGACTGTAGATGCTACGCAATTTAGCCTTCAACCTGGCAATGAATGCTACGCGCTGGATGTAACTCTGCTGGGACGCAGGAGAGGTAAGAACATGATAGGCAGGCTCAATCACGTTGCGATCGCGGTGCGCGATCTCGGCAAGGCTACAGCGGTCTATCGCGACGTTCTTGGTGCGGAAGTATCGGCCGCGGTCCCGCAGCCGGACCATGGTGTGACCACGGTTTTTATTACGTTGCCGAACACCAAAATCGAATTACTCGAGCCGCTGGGCGAAGGCTCGCCGATCGCAAAATTCATCGAGCGCAACCCGGACGGCGGCATGCATCACGTCTGCTACGAGGTGGACGATATCCGCGCCGCCCGCGACGCGCTGAAAGCAGCCGGCGCCCGCGTGCTAGGCGACGGCGAGCCGAAGACCGGGGCGCATGGCAAGCCGGTGCTGTTCCTGCACCCGAAGGATTTCTCCGGCACGCTCGTGGAACTAGAACAGAGCTAACCCGTAGAGCCAACCATGCCCATCACCACCGGTATCGCGATCTTTTTTCTGATCTGGTGGATCATGCTGTTCGTCGTGCTGCCCTGGGGTGTGCACCGGCAGGACGAGGAGGGTGAGATCAGCCCCGGCACTGATCCCGGCGCACCGGCCATTCCGAACCTGAAACGAAAACTGGTCTGGACGACGCTGGTTTCGCTGGTGGTGTTTGCCGGCTGCTATGTTGTCTACGTCGACCGTCTGGTAACGCTGGAGCGCCTTTTGGCTCCGTTCGGACTGCACATGCCCACGGCCCGGTAAAGCGGCGACACAGAATTTATCTCCTAATCAATGAGATGGAACAGTCTTCTCAGAGTTCGGAGGCAAAACGGCGCTTGGGCGGCTGCCCGTCCTTCAAGGCCAAAAGAAAAGCAGGGCAAAGGCCCTGCTTGAGAATCCTAATCTAAACCCTGATCTGCGCGATTTCTGGTCGAATCTCCGCTTCCAGCCGCTGTTGCGGTGGGCGTTGCGCGTCGGGGGATCCTCCCAAGACTTGGACCGCTTCCCCGATGTTCCCGCGATTGCTCGCGTGGCCTCGGGATCGCGGCAACAGTCGTAGTTGATCCGTTTTATTTTGTCACGAGGCCAAACCCGGCCGGGAGCAAATAAATACCACTTCAAGTTCCGACCGGTGCCTGGCCGCCGGCGGCACCAGCCTTGTAATTCCGCCGCCGTTGCGGCTTCACTGTCGCCGCCAATAGACGAATCCCGCGAAACACAAGTCCTCAAGAGATTTCATGCGCCTGTCCCGATACTTCCTGCCCATCCTGCGCGAGACCCCGAAGGAAGCCGAGATTGCCTCCCACCGGCTGATGTTGCGCGCGGGAATGATCCGCCAGGAGGCCGCCGGGATATACGCTTTCCTGCCGCTTGGGCTGCGGGTGCTGCAGAAAGTTTGTCAGATCGTGCGCGAGGAGCAGGATCGCTCGGGAGCGGTCGAGCTTTTGATGCCCACCATCCAGTCCGCCGACCTTTGGCGCGAAAGCGGCCGATATGAAGCCTACGGCAAGGAAATGCTGCGGATCAAGGATCGACACGAGCGCGACATGCTCTACGGGCCGACCAACGAGGAAATGATCACGGCGATCTTTCGCTCTTACGTACGTTCCTACAAGGACCTGCCGCTCAACCTCTATCACCTCCAGTGGAAGTTCCGGGACGAGGTTCGGCCGCGGTTCGGCGTGATGCGCGGCCGTGAGTTCCTGATGAAGGACGCCTATTCGTTCGATCTGGATTTCGAGGGTGCCAAACACGCCTATAACCGCATGTTCGTCGCCTATCTGCGCACCTTCGCGCGGATGGGGTTACGTTCGGTCCCAATGGTGGCGGAGAGCGGCCCAATCGGCGGCAATCTCTCTCACGAGTTCATCATCCTGGCCGAGACCGGCGAGAGCGAAGTGTTCTGCCACAAGGACTATCTCGACTTTGACGTTCCGGGAGCCGACGTCGATTTCACCCATGTCGGCCGCCTGCAGGCAATCGTCGACAAATGGACGTCGCTCTATGCCGCGACCTCCGAGAAACACGACCCTGCGGCTTTTGCCGCGCTCCCGGAGGACAAGAAGATCTCGGCCCGGGGTATCGAGGTCGGGCATATTTTCTATTTCGGCACAAAATATTCCGAGCCGATGAAAGCGGTGGTGGCCGGGCCGGATGGCGCGGATCATCCAATCCATGGTGGCTCTTACGGCATTGGACCGAGCCGGCTGGTAGCCGCCATCATCGAGGCATTCCACGACGACACCGGCATCAAATGGCCGGAGCCGGTGGCGCCATTCCGCGCCATGATTCTCAACCTGAAGCAGGGCAGCAGCGACACCGACGCGGCCTGTGAAAAGCTTTATACGGAACTTCAAGCCAAGGGCGTCGACACGCTCTACCACGATCTCGATGAGCGGCCCGGCGTGAAATTTGCCACTGCCGACCTGATCGGAGTGCCATGGCAAATTCTGGTTGGGCCGCGGAGCCTCGCTGAGGGAAAAGTCGAGGTCAAAAAGCGCTTGGACGGCTCTCGGGAGCTGATGTCGCCGGCCGACGCCGTGGTTCGTCTGACATCATAGCCTGTATAGCCTGTGTGCGGCGCAACCTCAGGCACGGTTTCCAGGCTTGAAACTGCCAGAATCGTGTGAAACTCCGTGTACTCGCGGGGACCCAGACTGAATGGCCGATTTGACCGGCACCCATCCTTTTGCTGCGTTCGAATGGATGCTGTCGCTGCGCTATCTGCGGGCGCGGCGCAAAGAGGGATTCATTTCGGTCATCGCCGGATTCTCCTTCCTTGGCATCATGCTCGGCGTCGCGACCTTGATCATCGTCATGGCGGTGATGAATGGCTTTCGTCAGGAACTGCTGACCAAGATTTTGGGACTCAACGGCCACCTGCTCATTCAGCCGCTGGAATCGCCGCTGACCGATTGGGAAGTGGTCTCCGACCGGGTTTCCAAAATCCCGGGTATAAGGCTGGCGGCTCCCATCGTCGAAGGCCAGGCGCTGGCATCGTCGCCGTTCAACGCGTCGGGCGTGCTGGTACGCGGCATCCGCTCCGCCGACCTGACCAAGCTCACGTCAGTCGCCAAGAACATCAAACAGGGCACGCTCGATGGCTTCGATCAAGGGCAGGGCCTGGCCATCGGCTCGCGGCTTGCCGAGCAGCTTTCGGTGCGGGCAGGGGATAATCTGACGCTGGTAGCGCCTCGTGGTGCGGTGACGCCGATGGGCACCACGCCGCGCATCAAGTCCTACAAAATCGCCGCTGTGTTTGAGATTGGCATGTCGGAATACGACGCTGCTTTCGTGTTCATGCCGCTGCCGGAAGCGCAGGCTTATTTCAATCGCGCCGGCGACGTTACCGCGATCGAGGTCTATACCGACGATCCCGATCATATCGACACTTTCCGCAAGCTTGTCACCGAGGCCGCGGCGCGCCCGATCTACATGATCGACTGGCGCCAGCGTAACGCCACGTTCTTCAATGCGCTCGAAGTCGAGCGCAACGTGATGTTCCTGATCCTGACGCTGATCGTGCTGGTCGCGGCGCTCAACATCGTCTCCGGCATGATCATGCTGGTGAAAGACAAAGGCAGCGATATCGCCATCATGCGCACGATGGGGGCGTCTCAGGGCGCCATCATGCGAATCTTTCTGATCACCGGCGCTTCAATCGGCGTGGTCGGCACGCTGGTCGGGTTTTTGCTCGGCACGGTGATCTGCCTCAATATTGAATCGATCCGGCACTTCATTTCGTGGCTGACCAATACGGAACTGTTCTCGCCGGAACTCTATTTCCTTTCCAAACTGCCGGCCGACATGGATGTGCGCGAAACTACCGCCGTCGTGGTGATGGCGCTCGGTTTGTCGCTTCTGGCAACACTCTATCCATCGTGGCGGGCGGCGCGGCTCGATCCGGTTGAAGCGCTACGCTACGAGTAATGGCTTGATGGACGATACCACCACCATATCCGAGGCTACCCCGGCTGCCGCCGAAGACGACGAGAAGCCGCTGATCTTTTTGCATGGCGCCAGCCGTCACTTCCGCCAGGGCGAGGCCACCCTCGATATTCTCAAGGGCGCGGAGCTCGCGGTATGGGGCGGCGAGTTGGTCGCACTGATCGCGCCGTCCGGGTCCGGCAAATCGACGTTACTGCATATCGCCGGGCTGCTTGAACATCCGGATTCCGGCGAGGTCTATATCGACGGCGAGCCGACCTCGAACCTGAGCGATGCGGCGCGCACCAGGATCCGGCGCACCCAGATCGGCTTCGTCTATCAATTCCATCATTTGCTGCCGGAGTTCTCGGCGCTTGAGAACGTCATGCTGCCGCAGATGGTGCGCGGCCTGTCGCGCAAGGAAGCCCGCGTTCGCAGTGCTGAACTGCTGAGCTATCTCGGGCTCAAAGAACGGCTGACACACCGGCCGGCGGAATTGTCGGGCGGCGAGCAGCAGCGGGTTGCGATCGCGCGTGCAGTGGCGAACGCGCCGCGCATTCTCCTGGCCGACGAGCCAACCGGCAATCTCGATGTTCGCACCGCCGATCACGTCTTTTCAACGCTGCGCCAACTGGTGCGCGCGTCAGGCCTCGCCGCGATCATCGCTACGCACAATCTCGATATCGCCGCGCAAATGGATCGCCGGGTGACGATCCGCGACGGACTTGTGGTCGAGCTCGACTGAACCGACCAAGAATCTGCGCATCGACCTGCGCGGTCAGGAATTCTTGCTTTTGCGTGACTTGCGTGTCGTATGGCTTGCGCCGGCCGGCGGCTCATACATCGTGTTGGCGCGGCAATCACCGCCGTTACCGCGTGCGCTTTCCATACACTGCTCGAAGCTGACGAAGCCGCAATTCTTTCCGCCGCCGCCCATGCCGCCGCTGATGTATTCGCACCAGGGGTAGTTTTGTGCGTCAGCGGGGGTGCCCGCAGCTATGCCAGCCGCGGCAAGTCCAAGCGCGATCAAAAGGTGTCTCATAGCCAGTCTCCCGGAGTGTCTCGGTTCCTAGACATAAACGCTCGAACCGCTGTTCGTATTCGCCGGCGCAGAAAAGAAAAATGCCGTCAAAAATGACGAGGCCGCCCGCAGGCGGCCTCGAATTAACTCAATCAGGCGTTCACTGCGCGGCTTAGTAGCAGGGCACGCAGCGGCAGCCCCAATAGCCGCACCGGCGAACCCAGCCTGGCCCGCAATAGGGGCCAAAACCGCGGCACGCGGCCTGGGTGACGATCGGGGTGGCGTTCTTGAGCGCGTGCATGCTGCTGGCGCCTGCGCTTTGGGTTTGCGCGTTGGCCGAAAGCACCATCGAACCGAGAACGAACGCTGCTGCTGATAAAGTAATACCGAGTTTTCGCATGAACCCTCCTCCTCGTTAGAAGCATATGCACCGCAGAGTACCGCTACGGCGCGGCGAGAATGCGCCGGTATAGGCCGGGCTCCACGGCGGTCCGAGGTTATCAACCCCGACGGCACTTTGTACGACGATCTGGCTGAGTTGGTTCACAATTCAAAAGTCGTATTCAGACGGCGCTAGGACATTCCGAAGGCGCATAAGAAAAAGCCCCGGCCATTTCGGCCGGGGCTGCAAAGTCAAAGCCAGCCCCCTCAGACCTTGGGCTGCCGGCTGCACTGATAGGTCGCATCGGGTTGCCAGAAGCTGAATGGGAACCGCGAATGTTGCGGTAGGTGGATACTCCGACGCTGGGGCAGGCCTAGGGCCGCGGTTAACCGTGAACTTTACGATTGAAACTGACCCCCACTACCTCGTCTTGACTCTAGAACATACCATGAACTATGTTCCCTCTTCGTTCATGTCCGTAAGGGGAGGTTGTTATGGTTCGGTCAGTGTTTGAAGAGGCGATGGCTTTGGCTTCGCTGGCGCTGTTTCTCGCAACGGTTGCGGTTTGGGCGCAGGTGCTCGGGATCAGCATCTGACGCCGATCGGGTAGATGCTGCAAACTCCAAGGAAACAAAGTTCCGGGGAGGGCTGGGTTCCGCGGGAGGACCGTGCGGCGAAAGTTTCTGTGCGTGGCGTGTCGGCTCCGCACCGCGACGATGGACAGCCCTGCCGGGTATCGCTCATCCTCGCCGGTCCGGATTTGCAGGATCTGGATTTGCCAATAGCAGGCGCGGAGCAATATGGCTGCCAAGCTAGGCCGCTCGGAACTCGGCTTTGTGCACCTCCACGTGCACTCGTCCTACTCTTTGCTGGAGGGCGCGCTGCCGATCGCGCGGCTTGCCGAGCTTGCCAAAAAAGACCGCCAGCCGGCGCTGGCGCTGACCGACACCGACAACATGTTCGGTGCGCTGGAATTTTCCGAGAAACTGGTCGGCTATGGTGTTCAGCCGATTATCGGCTGTGCGCTCGCAGTCGAGTTCGGCGATCAGGAAGTGCGGCCGGGGGCCATTGCCGACGTCTGGCCGCGTATCGTTCTTCTGGCCGCGCGCGAAGGCGGCTACCGCAGTCTGATGCGGCTTTGCTCGCGTGCCTATCTCGAAACCGCGTCGCAAGAACGGCCGCGTATCAGGCTCGATTGGCTCAGCGGCGAAAGCGAAGGGCTGATCGCGCTGACCGGCGGACAGCACGGACCGCTCGATATCGCCATTGCCGGAGGACAGAACACGCTTGCGCAATCGCGCTGCGAGCAGTTGCAGAGTTTGTTTGGCGATCGGCTTTACATCGAGTTGCAGCGCCACGGCATGCCTGTGGAGCGTAGCGTCGAGCCGGCGCTGATCGAGCTTGCTTATGCCCGCGGAATACCGCTGGTCGCCACCAACGAGCCGTTCTTTGCCACGCGCGAGGATTATGAGGCCCATGACGCGCTGCTCTGCATTGCCGAAGGCAGGCTGATTGCCGACGGCGAACGGCGGCAGTTAACTCCCGAGCACCGCTTCAAAAGCCGCGCCGAGATGGCGGAGCTGTTCGCCGACTTGCCTGAAGCGCTCGCTGCCACCATCGAGATTGCCGAACGCTGCACCTTTCGTCCGCGCACGCAGAAAACCCCAAGCCTGCCGCGTTTCACCGTCGGCGATGCGGCCGAGCCGGTTGATGAGGCCGCCGAGTTGCGGCGGCAAGCTCGCGCGGGACTTGATCGGCGCCTCTCCGTCCATGGCGTGGCGCAGGGACAAACCGCCGAGGATTACCAGCAACGGCTCGATTATGAGCTCGGTGTCATCGAACGGATGAAGTATCCGGGTTACTTCCTGATCGTCGCCGACTTTATTCAGTGGGCGAAGGCGCAAGGGATTCCGGTCGGGCCGGGCCGTGGCTCAGGTGCCGGTTCCCTGGTCGCTTACGTGCTCACCATTACCGATCTCGATCCGATCCGTTTCGGGCTGATCTTTGAGCGCTTCCTCAATCCCGAACGCATTTCGATGCCGGATTTTGACGTCGACTTCTGCCAGGACCGCCGCGACGAGGTGATCCGCTACGTTCAGCAGCGCTATGGCCACGATCGTGTTGCCCAGATCATCACCTTTGGCACTCTGCAGGCGCGCGGCGTGCTGCGCGACGTCGGCCGCGTACTGCAAATGCCATACGGGCAGGTGGACAAACTCTGCAAGCTCGTGCCGCAAAATCCGGCGGCTCCGGTCTCGCTTAAAAGCGCAATTGACAGCGAGCCGCGGTTGCAGGCCGAGCGCGACCGCGATGTCGTGGTCAGCCGTGCCTTCGATATCGCGCAAAGACTTCGAGGGCCTGCACCGTCACGCCTCGACGCATGCCGCGGGCATCGTGATCGGTGAGCGGCCCCTCAATGAATTCGTGCCACTCTACCGTGACCCCAAATCCGATATGCCGGTCACCCAGTTCAATATGAAATGGGTCGAACCGGCAGGGCTGGTGAAGTTCGACTTCCTTGGACTGAAAACGCTGACCGTACTCGACAAGGCCGTGAAGCTCGTCCGCATTCGCGGAATCGAGCTCGACCTGTCCCGGATCCCGCTTGACGATACGAAAACTTACGAGATGCTGGCCCGCGGCGAAACAGTCGGCGTGTTCCAGGTGGAAAGTCAGGGCATGCGACGCGCGCTGCTCGACATGCGCCCCGACCGCTTCGAGGACCTGATCGTGCTGGTTGCGCTGTATCGGCCGGGGCCGATGGCAAACATCCCGACCTATTGCGCGCGCAAGCTCGGCCGCGAGAAAACCGATTATCTGCACCCCAAGTTGCAGCCTATCCTCGAGCCGACCTACGGCATCATCACCTATCAGGAGCAAGTGCAGCAGATCGCCCGCGATCTCGCCGGCTACAGCCTCGGCAAAGCCGACATCCTGCGCCGTGCCATGGGCAAGAAAGACAAAAAGGAGATGGCATCGCAGCGCGGCGATTTCATTTCTGGGGCGGTCGAACGTGGCATTGGGCAAGGCGATGCAGAGGTGATCTTCGAGGCGTGCGCAAAATTTGCCGAATACGGCTTCAACAAATCGCACTCCGCACCTTACGCACTGCTGACCTATCAGACCGCCTACATGAAGGCGAATTATCCGGTCGAATTCCTGGCCGCCTCGATGACGCTCGACATGGGCGATACCGACAAGCTTGCGGAATTCCGCGGCGAGGCGGAGCGGCTGTCGATCAAGGTCGAGCCGCCGTCGATCAACCGGTCCGGCGTCGAGTTCGATGTCGATGGCAACACAATCTACTATGCGCTCGCGGCGTTGCGCGGCGTCGGCCGGCAAGCGGTCGAGAGCATCATTGCGGCGCGCAATGACGGGCCATTCACCGAACTCGCCGACTTTGCCCGCCGTATGAATCCGCGTGCGGTCAACAAACGTGTGCTGGAAAGTCTCGGCGCGTCAGGAGCCTTCGACACCCTCGAACCGAACCGGGCGCGGGCTTATTCCGCGGTCGATATCCTGTTGGCGGCGGCGCAGCGCGCCCATGAAAACGCAACGGTTGGCCAGAACGAATTGTTCGCCGGGCCTACCACCAAAGAGCCGCTGATGCTGCCGGTAGTCGAGCCGTGGCTGCCGGCCGACCGCCTGCAGAAGGAATTCGATGCGATCGGCTTCTTCCTTACCGGTCATCCGCTCGACGATTACACCGCGGCGCTCAAGCGGCTTCGCGTGCAGTCCTGGGTGGAATTCTCGCGCGCCGTGAAGGCCGGCGCCGGCGGCGGCAGGGTCGCTGGCACTGTCGTTTCGCGTACCGAACGGCGCACCAAAACCGGCAGCAAGATGGGCATCATCGGGCTGTCCGATCCGAGCGGGCACTACGAGGCGGTGCTGTTCGCCGAAGGCCTCGCGCAGTATCGCGATCTGCTCGAGCCCGGAACCGCGGTGCTGATGTTCCTCACCGGCGAGGTGCAGGCCGAGGAAGTGCGCGCCCGTATCCAGTCGGTCGAACCGCTCGACGATGCCGCCGCCAAGACGCAGAAGGGGCTCCGCGTATTCCTGCGCGATCAAGCGCCGATCGACGGTCTGGTTCGGCGGCTGGAACGCGGCGGAGCGGCGCGCAACGGGGCCGACCCGGCCGACGGCGAGGTCAGCATGGTGCTGTTGCTCGGCAATGGCAGCGAGGTCGAGGTCAAGCTGCCGGGCCGTTTCAAGGTCTCGCCGCAAATCGCCGGCGCGATAAAGGCGGTCTCGGGCGTGGTGACGGTGGAAGCGCTTTAGTCCACAATCGCTGGCGTGACCTTGCATTCAGTCAATCGTCCACTCCGTATCATCATTATCGGCGCCGGCATTGGCGGCCTTGCCGCTGCCGTGGCGCTGCGACAGCGCGGGTTTGAGGTCGAAATCTTCGAGCGATCGAGCAAGCTGGAGGAAGCGGGCGCCGGTCTGCAAATCGGGCCGAACGGCGTGAAGGTATTGCGCGCGCTCGGGCTCGAAGACGAATTAATGCGGAACGCGTTTGAGCCGTTCAGCATCATGTCGATCACCTGGGATGAAGGCCGGCTGCGCTTCCGCCAGCCGCTGAAGGCGGTGGCGCGGGAAAAATACGGCGCGCCTTACATGTCGGCGCATCGGGTCGATTTACACAACATGCTGCGCCGCGCGACCGGCGACACGCCGCTGCACCTCGGTGCCAACTGCGTCGGCGCCGAGACCGTCGGCGGCACTGCCGTGGCGCGCTTTGCCGATGGCTCAACGGCAGAAGCCGATATCGTCATTGGCGCTGATGGCATTCGCTCGGCCATTCGCGCCCAGCATTTCGGCGCAGACCGGCCGCGTTTCACCGAAATGATGGCATGGCGATGCATCGTGCCGATGGAATGCGTGCCGACCAAGGTAGGCCCCGGCGGCGAGGTCGCAATTCCGCACGGCGAATATTTCGGCTGGATCGGTCCGAACGGCCACGTCATCTGCTATCCGATCGGCGCCAAAGGCGACAAGCTCAACATCTTCGGCGGCCATGTCACCGAACAATGGGTCGAAGAGTCCTGGTCGGTGCCGTCGAGCCGCGAGGAATTGATGGCCGCCAAGTCCGGCTGGAACGAGGCGCTGCTGGATATGTTCCGCCACGTCGAGCAGGTCTACAAATGGGGCATCTACGATCGCGATCCGATCCCGCAATGGTCGGACGGCCGTGTGACGCTGCTCGGCGATGCCGCCCATCCGACCATGCCGACACTGGCGCAGGGCGCCAACATGGCCATCGAGGACGGCTATGTGCTGGCGCGCAGTCTCTCCCGGAGCGCCGGCGACATCGAAGGCGCGCTAAAAGCCTACGTCGCCGAACGCAAGCCGCGGACCGACTGGGTGACGCTGAAATCGCGCGAGCAATTCAACAACAACCGGCAGGCTTCGCCGCCGCCGTTCGTCGATCGCTCCTGGCTGTTCGTCAACGACGTGGTGCGCGAGGAGGCGGCGCTGGCGCCGGCGTGACCCGCATGCGGGGACTACAGGCTGTTATGTCGTTCCGGCTAGTCCACCTTGATGTCGGCGAACTTGATGACCTTGGCCCATTTCTCGGTTTCGTCGGCGATGAATTTGCCGAAGTCCGGCGTGTTCATCGGCTTTACCGCGATGCCGATGGCAAGCAATTTCGATGTCACGTCGGCCTCGTTGGTGCCGGCGACAACGGCTTCGGCCAGCTTGGCAATGACACCGTCGGACGTACCGGTCGGCGCGCAAATGCCATACCAGCCGGCCGCTTCGTAACCTGGAACAAACTCGTTGATGGCGGGAACGTCGGGCAGCGCATCTGAACGCGTGGCGGTCGTCACGGCGATGCAGCGCAGTCTGCCGTCTTTAACGAATTCCATTTCACTTGCGATCGACGCGAAGCTCAGCGGTACTTGGCCGCCGAGCAGGTCCGCATTGAAATTGCCCTTGTACGGCACGTGAACAAGATCGGCGCCGGTCATCATCTTGAATAATTCGCCGGCGGCGTGAGGTCCGGTGCCGACGCCCTGGGTCGCGAAATTGACCTGGCCCGGATGAGCTTTGGAATAGGCGATGAGTTCCGGAATCGTCTTCGCCGGAAACGCCGGATTGGCGACGATGACGAACGGCGTCACTCCGATGCGGGCAACGGGCGTGAAGTCCTTGATGAAGTCGAAGTTGAGCTTGGAGTAGAGCGTGGCGTTGATCGCGTTGGTCGACACCGTCATGAGCAGCGTGTAGCCGTCCGGTGTGGCATGGGCGACCACTTCGGTGCCGATATTGCTGCCGGCGCCGGGCCGGTCATCGACGATGAATTGCTGGCCGATACGGCGCGACAGGGCGTCGGCAATAATCCGCGCAATGATGTCGGGCGACGCTCCGGCCGGATAGCCGGTCACGATATGGACCGGCCGGCTGGGGTAGCGATTCGGCCCATAATCGCCACGGCATTGCGGCCAATGCGGTGGCCGCTGCCCCAAGCCCGAGAAAGCCGCGCCGTGCGATCGTCATCACATCTCTCCCAAAAGCCCTGTCTTTATTGCTTTAAGGCTACACAGCGCCGGAGAACGGTGGAAGGGGCAGCAGTTCAAGTTCAGGTTGCCTGAACCGGGCCGATACCTATATAAGGCGCCATCTCTCACGCGGACCTTGGCCTTAAACAGCCGTCCGGTGTCCGGCCATAAGGTCGGGCTCTCGGTCCGCGGCGGATCAACCGGAGAATACATAATGGCGCTGCCAGACTTCAGCATGCGCCAGCTTTTGGAAGCTGGCGTGCACTTCGGCCATCAGGCCCACCGTTGGAATCCGAAGATGTCCGAGTACATCTTCGGCACCCGCAACAACATCCACATCGTCGATCTGACGCAATCGGTGCCGATGATGCACCGGGCATTGCAGGCTGTGAGCGATACGGTCGCGCAGGGCGGACGCATCCTGTTCGTCGGCACCAAGCGGCAGGCGCAGGACGCGATTGCCGAAGCAGCGAAAAAGTCGGCGCAGTATTACGTCAATTCGCGTTGGCTCGGCGGCACGCTGACCAACTGGAAGACCGTGTCCAACTCGATCAAGCGGCTGCGCAAACTCGAGGAAATGCTGTCGTCCAACGAGGCGCAGGGCTACACCAAGAAAGAGCGGCTGACGCTGCAACGCGAGCGCGACAAGCTCGACCGTGCGCTCGGCGGCATCAAGGACATGGGCGGGCTGCCTGACCTGCTGTTCGTGATCGACACCAACAAGGAAGACATCGCCATCAAGGAAGCGCAGCGGCTTGGCGTGCCGGTTGCCGCCGTGGTCGATACCAATTGCGATCCGAAAGGCATCACTTACGTCGTTCCGGGCAACGACGATGCCAGCCGCGCCATTTCGCTGTATTGCGATTTGGTTGCGAAGGCTGCGATCGATGGCATCTCGCGGGCACAGGGTTCGCATGGCGTCGACGTCGGCGCACAAGCCGAGCCGACCGTTGCCGAGGAACTGCCGCCGGAGAACAAGCTCGGTTTCGAGCAGTTGTCCGGTCCGCGCGGCGTAGCCGACGACCTCAAGAAACTCCCGAGTATTTCACCGGCAATCGAAAAGCAGCTCAACGATCTCGGCATCTTCCACTACTCGCAGATCGCAGGACTGTCGCCGACGGCTGCACATAATATCGGCGAAGAAGTCGGATTGCCCGGCCGCGTCGACAGCTGGATTGCCAAGGCGAAGGAACTGACGGCCGAAGCCGAATAAGGCCCGCCGTCGTTACGGACGCAACGAAGCAATCCTTGACCCGCAAGGATTGCTTTGCCGTTTCGCTTTACGAAATGACGACAGACAAGGACTGACTGCAATGGCGAACATCACCGCAAGCATGGTGAAGGAGCTTCGGGATTCCACCGGAGCCGGGATGATGGACTGCAAGGCGGCGCTCAGCGAAACCGACGGCAATATTGAGGCCGCGGTCGACTGGCTGCGCAAGAAAGGTCTCTCCAAGGCTGCCAAAAAGGCTGGCCGTGTTGCTGCCGACGGCCTTGTCGGTGTCGCGATCCGCGGCACCAAGGGCATCGTGGTGGAGGTCAATTCCGAGACCGATTTCGTCGCGCGAAACGATTTGTTTCAGGGTCTGGTGAAGATGATCGCCAACGTTGCGCTCGATGCCGGGACCAATGTCGAGAAGATCCTCGCAGCTAAAGCCGGCAGCATCAGCGTTGCCGATTCTATCGCCGACACGATCGCCAAGATCGGCGAGAACATGACCTTGCGCCGGGCCGCCGAGATTTCGGTTAGCAAAGGCGTGGTCGGCAGTTATGTGCATAGCTCGGTGATCGACGGTCTGGGCAAGATCGGCGTGCTGGTCGCATTGGAGTCGACTGGAAATGCCGATGAGTTGAAGGCGTTCGGCCGGATGCTGGCAATGCACATCTCGTTCGCCAATCCGCAAGCCATCGATCCGTCGGGACTGGATGCGGCGTCCGTCGAACGCGAGAAGGGTGTGATTGCCGCAAAGGCGGTGGGCAAACCAGCCAACGTCGTCGAGAAAATCATCGAGTCCGGGCTGAAGACTTTCTACAAGGAAGTCTGCCTGCTCGATCAAGCCTTTATCTTCGACGAAAAGAACAAGGCAAGCGTGTCGCAGGCTATCAAAGAGGCTGAAGGCAAGGTCGGCGGGCCGATCGAGGTCACCGGTTTCGTCCGCTTTGCTCTTGGCGAAGGCATCGACAAGCCGTCCGGCGACTTCGGCGGCGAGGTCGCGGCGCTTGCCGGTACCAACTGAAGGGTTTGCGGCTGTTGGGTTTCGGTCGCAAATGCGATAGCCCTATCGCGCCTGCCGCGGGAATCGGCAGGCGGCGATAATCCGGGCGGATCATCCTCATGGACCAGGCTAACTATCGGCGGGTGATCGTAAAGCTCTCCGGCGAAGCCTTGAGCGGCCCGGAAAAGTTCGGGATTCACCAGCCGACCATCGACCGTTTTGCCGCCGATCTGATCGCCGCGCACAAGCTCGGTATTGCGCTTGGCGTCGTCGTCGGCGGCGGCAACGTGTTGCGCGGGGCGCAGATTTCCGAGCGCGGCCTGTCGCGTCCGACCGCCGACTCCATGGGCATGCTGGCGACGGTGATGAACGCCCTAGTGCTGGAGGCCGCCATCGAGCGGGCAGGCGTTGGCGCCCGCACCATGTCGGCGCTGTCGATGCCGCAGGTCTGCGAAACATACGAGCGCCAGCGCGCGCTCCGGCATCTCGACGACAAGCGCATCATCGTGTTCGCCGGCGGAACGGGAAATCCGTATTTCACTACCGACACCACGGCGATCCTGCGCGCGGCCGAGATGGGTTGTGATGCGGTTCTAAAAGCGACGGATGTCGATGGCGTCTACAGCGCGGATCCGAAAAAGGATCCGAAGGCTACCCGGTATGAGCGGATCAGCCACCAGGAAGCGCTGGAAAAGAACCTGAAAATCATGGACGCGACGGCCTTCGCGCTTGCCCGCGAAAACCGTATGCCTATCATCGTGTTTTCGATCCGGGAGCAGGGCGCCATCGAGACCGTCCTGCGCGGAAAAGGGCATTTCACCACCGTCGGCTGAGCCTCGCCCGGGCGAACAAGCGGCCGATTGATGCCGGTCCGGTGGGCCGATTACGGAGGGCGCCATGGCAACAACGACATTCGACATGAACGACCTCAAGCGCCGCATGCAGGGAGCGATTTCCTCGCTCAAGCAGGAACTGTCCGGCCTGCGTACCGGCCGCGCATCGACGGCGCTGCTCGATCACGTGCAGGTGGAAGCCTACGGCAATAACATGCCGCTCAATCAGCTTGGCACGATCAGCGTGCCGGAACCGCGGCTGCTTTACGTCCAGGTCTGGGACAAATCGATGGTGCATGCGGTGGAGAAGGCAATCTCGGCGGCAAACCTCGGCCTGACGCCTTCGACTGAAGGCCAGGTGCTCAAGCTGCGCATCCCGGAACTCAACGAGGAGCGGCGCAAGGAGCTCGTCAAAGTCGCGCACAAATATGCCGAAGCTGCGCGCGTGGCGGTGCGCCACGTTCGCCGTGATGGCCTCGAACTTCTCAAGAAGATGGAGAAGGATCACAAGATCAGCGAGGACGATCACACCCGGCAGTCGGGCGACGTCCAAAAAGCGACAGACTCCACCATCGCCGAAGTCGAGAAAATGTTGGCGGGGAAGGAAAAGGAGATCATGACGGTTTGAGCGCGAAAGGCGAGATCACACAGAAGCTGCAGGGCGGAACGGGCGGCTTTGAGGTCCCGCGGCACGTCGCCATCATCATGGATGGCAACGGGCGCTGGGCGGCCGCGCGCGGCTTGCCGCGTGTCGAGGGACACCGCCGGGGCGTTGAAGCGTTGCGCAAGACCGTGCGCGCCGCGGGCGAACTTGGCATTTCCATCCTGACGATCTTTTCCTTCAGCTCCGAGAACTGGTCGCGGCCGGCCTCTGAAATTCAGGACCTGTTGGGCCTGTTGCGCCGCTTCATCCGCAATGACCTTGCCGAACTGCATAAGAGCAACGTTCGGGTTCGCATCATTGGCGAACGTGAGGATCTTGCGCGCGATATTCGTTCCTTGCTGGAAGAGGCGGAAGATCTGACTCGCGACAATGACGGTCTTCTGCTGGTCGTCGCGTTCAACTACGGCGCGCGCCAGGAGATCGCCCGCGCAGCGCGCCGCGCCGCCGCGGACGTGGCGAACGGCAAGCTCGCGGCCAAGGACATCACGCCGGAGCTTCTTACGCAGCATCTCGATGCTCCGGATCTGCCGGACCCGGACGTGATCATCCGCACCAGCGGCGAGCAGCGGCTGTCCAACTTCCTGTTGTGGCAGTCGGCTTACAGCGAGCTGATTTTCGTGCCGACGTACTGGCCGGATTTCGATCGCGCTGCGCTTGAAGCGGCCATTGCCGAATACAGCCGCCGCGAACGCCGTTTCGGCGGACTGATTGCCCAGACCGGATCGTGACCACGCCTGACCAGCGCGACCAAAGCGGCGCAGGTGGAAAGCTCTCATTGATACTGGGCGGAATGAGCAATTTCACGTTGCGGATTGTCTCGGCGGTCATCCTGGCGCCGATCGTGCTTGGCTGCGTCTATCTCGGCGGCTGGGTGTTTTTTATCCTCTGCGCTGCTGCCGCGGCCGGCATCTTGTGGGAGTGGACGCGGCTCGTCGTCGGCGACGCCGATACCCGTGTGCTGTTGCCGGGATTTGCCGCCGTGGCCGCGGCGCTCCTGCTTGCTGGCTTCGATGAGCCAGGGGCGGCGGCTGGAATGATCGTTATCGGAGCGGTTCTGGCGGGCGTCGGCGTGGCTGCGTGGCCATCGCGCTTTCCAGCGCGCAATCCGCCACTCTGGGCGGCTGCCGGTGTGGTTTATGCCGGGATCGCTTTCATCGGGCCTTCGTTGCTCAGGCGCGACCCTTCTTTTGGTCTCACCGCAGTTTTATTCGTTGCTCTAAGCGTCTGGGCGACCGATATTTTTGCCTATTACGCGGGACGTGCGATCGGCGGTCCGCTACTGTGGCCGCAGGTCAGCCCCAAAAAGACCTGGGCCGGGGTCGTCGGGGGTCTGATAGGGGGGGTTGTCGCCGGAACCCTGGTCGCCTATGCGAGCGGCATCGAAAGGCTTGCAACGATAGGGCTCATTGCCTTGATGCTTTCGATCCTGACGCAAGCTGGCGACCTGTTCGAGTCCGCGGTGAAACGGCGCTTCGGTGCCAAGGATGCCGGCGGGCTCATACCCGGTCATGGAGGACTGATGGATCGTCTCGACGGCTTTCTGGTCGCCGCTCTCGCAGCGCTTCTGATTGGAGTATTGCGTCAGGGAACGGACGCGCCAGCTCAGGGACTGTTGGTATGGTAGTGCCGATGAATACAGCGTCGCACATAGCGCCGCGGAGCAAAGTCGGTCTCACGACTGTGCCGCGGAGTGTGACGCTGCTTGGCGCCACCGGCTCGATCGGATCGAGCACAATCGATCTGTTGCAGCGGGAGCCTGGTCGCTATCGCGTCGAGGCGATTACCGCGAACCGTAATGCGAAGTTGCTGGCGAAGCTTGCACGCGAGCTTGGCGCGCGCTTCGCCGCAATCGGTGATCCGCAGTCTTTTGCCGAGCTCAAAGCCGAGCTTTCCGGCTCAGGGATAGAAGCCGCAGCCGGCGCCGATGCTTTGGTCGAAGCCGCACAACGGCCCGCCGAGTGGGTGATGGCGGCGATTACCGGTGCTGCCAGCCTCAAGCCGACGCTTGCTGCCGCCGAGCGCGGCGCGACTGTCGCAATTGCCAACAAGGAGTGCCTGGTTTGCGCAGGCACGCTTTTCATGCGCCGCGCCGCGGCCGCCGGCGCCACTGTGTTGCCGGTCGATTCCGAGCATAACGCCGTGTTTCAGGCGCTTGCCTCGGGCCGCCGCGAAGAAGTGCGCCGGGTTATTCTCACCGCGTCAGGCGGTCCGTTTCGTACCTGGTCGCGGGCCGCTATCAGCAAAGTGACCGTGGAGCAGGCGCTCAAGCACCCGACGTGGGTCATGGGTCCGAAGGTTACGATCGATTCCGCGACGCTGATGAACAAGGGCCTCGAATTGATCGAAGCGCATCATCTCTTCGCGTTGCGGCCCGACGAGCTTGATGTCGTCGTGCACCCGCAATCGGTCGTGCATGGCCTCGTTGAATTCCGCGACGGATCGGTCATCGCCCAGTTGGGCTCTCCCGACATGCGCATACCGATCTCGCATTGCCTGGGCTGGCCCGAGCGTATGGCCACGCCAGCGCCACGGCTCGATCTCGCCAAGGTCGCGACTTTGAGCTTCGAGGAGCCTGACCCGGTGCGGTTCCCGGCCCTTGCGCTTGCCCGTAAGGCGCTTGCAACCGGGGGTGGGGCGCCGACCGTGCTCAATGCCGCCAACGAGATTGCGGTGCGGGAATTCGTCGCGCGCCGTCTCGGATTCACCGGCATTCCGGCCCTGGTCGAAGCCACTCTTGAGGCTGCCGAGCGGCGCGGTGTGATGAAAGAGCCCCAGTCCGCCGACGAAGCGGTCGAAATTGACCATAATGCAAGAAGGTTAGCCGCCGACCTGCTGCCGGAAATTGCCGCAATGGCTTGCTAGCGTTAATAAGCGGTAGCGGCACAAAGTAACGGGGACGGCAAGCGTCATGGGGATAGTTTTTCTGTCGCATTTGCAGGCGCTTGGGCACGGGTTCCTCGGCTATATCGTGCCGTTCCTGTTCGTCCTCAGTCTTGTCGTGTTCTTCCATGAATTGGGGCACTTCCTGATCGCCCGCTGGTGCGGTGTCCGAATTCTGGTGTTTTCGATCGGTTTTGGTCCCGAAATCGTCGGCTTCAATGACCGGCGTGGCACCCGCTGGAAAATCGCCGCCATCCCGCTCGGCGGTTATGTGAAATTCTTCGGCGACGACAGTGCGGCAAGTACACCAGACACCGCTCGCCTTGCAGCGATGGATGAAAGCGAGAAGTCGCAGAGCTTTGTCGGGCAATCTGTTGCCAAACGGGCAGCCATCGTCGTGGCGGGCCCGATGGCGAATTTCCTTTTGGCCATAGCGATTTTTGCCAGCGTCTTCATGCTTTACGGCAAGCAGACAATGAGCGCCCGGGTGGATTCGGTGCAGGCCGATAGTGCAGCTGCCACGGCCGGCTTCCAGCCAGGTGACCTTGTGACCGCGATCAATGGCAACGCCATTGCCGATTTTGCCGACATGCAGCGCGTCGTCAGCGAGAGTGCGGGCCAAGCTTTGCAGATCACGGTCAAGCGTGGCGATGCCGAACGCACTCTGACCGCTACGCCAGCTCTCAGCGAAGAAAAAGACATATTCGGTAACGTTCGCCGGATCGGCCTGCTTGGCATCCGGCGCTCAACGGCGCCGGAAGATCTTAAATTCCAGCCGGTTTCGCCGCCTGAAGCAGTGTGGATGGGCGCGCAGGAGACCTGGTTCGTCATCGACCGGACGCTGAGTTACCTTGGCGGTGTTGTGATCGGGCGCGAGGCAGCCAATCAGCTCGGCGGTCCCATTCGGATAGCGGAAATGTCTGGGCAGGTGGCAACCTTGGGCTTTGTCGCCCTTATCCATCTTGCCGCCGTGCTGTCGGTCTCGATCGGGCTTTTGAACCTGTTCCCAATCCCGCTGCTCGATGGCGGTCACCTTTTGTTCTATGCAGTTGAGGCGGTGCGGGGCCGTCCGCTGTCAGAACGAGCCCAAGAAGTCGGGTTTCGGATCGGTCTCGCGATTGTCTTGATGCTGATGATATTTGCAACGTTCAATGACATAGTCCACTTGGCCACGTCTTAGATTGAGCTAGGTCGTAGATTGGCCATTTTGCCGTTGCATTTGCTGCGTTGGGGAAAGCTAAGGGGTAAAGCGCGTGGGTGCGGGGGTTCTAGTAAAATTCCAACATTTTCAATACGATAATCTGATCGAGGCGAGGGAGAGACTCAGTATTCCGCCTGAGGGGCCGGCGGTTTGGGGAATGAGAGCGCGTAGCGCATGAAGATTTGTGGGTGGCTGAGACGGGGGCTGGTCGTAGCCGGTCTGCTGTTGGGGGTTGTGTGCGTTGGCTTTACCGCCGGCGCGGTGCATGCAGCGCCGCCGGCCGGGGCAAGCGCCAGCTCCGACGCCATTGTCGTTGAGGGCAACCGCCGCGTCGAGGCGGATACAATCCGTTCCTATTTCAAGGCCGGTCCCGGCGGGCATATCGGCGACGCCGAGGTCAATGCTGCGCTCAAGGCGCTTTACGGTACCGGGATGTTCCAGGATGTGCACATCTCCCGCGCCGGTGGTCGCATCGTCGTTACCGTGGTGGAGTCGTCGGTCATCGATCGTCTTGCCTTTGAAGGCAATCACCGCCTGAAAGACGAGCAGCTCAAACAGGAAATCCAGTCCAAGGAACGAGAACTCGCTGTCGAAGGCCAAGGTGCAAGCCGATACGCAGCGCATCATGGAAGTCTATCAGCGCAGCGGCCGTTTCGACGTGACGGTTACCCCGCAGATCGTCGACCGCCCGAACAATCGTGTGGATCTGATTTTCGTCATCAACGAGGGAGAAAAGACCGGCGTCAAATCCATCGTTTTCGTCGGCAACAGGTCCTACAGCGATTTTCGACTCAAAGAGGTCATCAAGACGGCTGAGTCGAATTTCCTCAGCTTCCTGCAGACCACCGATGTTTACGATCCGGACCGTATCGAGGCGGATCGCGACCTCATTCGGCGGTTTTATCTCAAGCACGGATTTGCCGACGTGCAGGTGGTCGCGGCCACGGCCGAATACGACCCGGCCAAGAAGGGCTTCATTATTACTTTCAAGATCGAAGAGGGGCCGATCTACCACTTCGGCAAGATTGACGTTCAGTCCAATGTGCGCGCCATCAACTCGCAGTCGTTGCGGCCGATCCTGCAAACGCACCAGGGTGACATCTATAACGGCGAAGCCGTCGAAAAGACGGTCGAGGATGTCACGATCGACGTTGCACGGCATGGCTATCCGTTTGCTGCGGTGCGACCGCGTGGCGACCGCGATCCGCAAACGAGAACGATTTCGCTCGCTTATGTCGTCGACGAAGGAACGCGGGCCTATATCGAACGCATCAACGTTCGGGGAAATATCCGCACCCGCGACTACGTTATCCGCCGCGAGCTCGATATCGCTGAAGGCGATCCATACAATCGCGCTTTGATCGATCGCGCCGAGCGCCGGATCAAGAACCTCGGATTCTTCAAGAATGTGAAGATCACCAATGAACCGGGATCGGCGCCCGACCGCGTCGTCATCAATATTGACGTCGATGAGCAATCGACCGGCGACTTCTCGATCATGGGCGGCTACTCGACGGCGGAAGGGTGGCTGGCGACGGTATCTGTCTCCGAGCGCAATCTGCTCGGCACCGGCCGCTACGCAAAGGCGGCGGTGACCTACGGCGAATATACCCGCGGCGTGGAACTCAACTTCATCGAGCCGTATTTCCTCGACCAGCGCATCGGCGCCGGCATTGATCTCTTTGCCAAGCAGACGTTGCCGAACAGTTATCTGTCGTACGGAACGAAATCGTTCGGCGGCACGCTGAAATTCGGCATTCCGCTGCGCGAGGATTTCAGCGTTCAGCTACGTTATTCGCTCTATACGCAGAAGATTACGCTGCCGTCCTATCTGGACGACTGCAACAACATCAATCCGGATTTTCGTTAACGACATTCGCTACACCGGCGGCGATCGCTGCGTCGGGTGGCGGCCCGCCCAATGCATCCTATCCTGGTCTATGCTGGTGCTGAATTGCTGGACCTACGGCCAGGCGTCGCTTCCGGTCCGCGTTGAACTTGCCGCCGGACAAACATTGACCTCGGCCGCCGGCTATGGAATGACCTACAACACGCTCGACAACAACAAAAATCCGACCAACGGTCTGTTGTTGACCTTCGGTCAGGATTTTGCCGGTCTTGGCGGCGACGTCGATTACATGCGTTCGAGTGTCGACTTTCACTCCTACTACGAAGTCGTTCCCGACCTGATCGGCATTGTTCATTTGCAAGCCGGTAACATGATCGGACTGGGCGGACAGGAAGTCCGCATGCTCGACGACTTCAAGATGGGACCCAATCTGGTTCGCGGCTTTGCACCGGCAGGTATCGGCCCTCGCGATATCACCAACGGCACGTCAAACGACGCGATCGGTGGCACGAATTTTTGGGGCGCGAGCCTTGAAATTCCAGTATCCGTTCTATTTCCTTCCCAAGGATACCGGCTTCAAAGGAGCCGTCTTCGTCGATGCCGGTTCGGTGTGGGGCTACAAGGGCGAAACCACCAATGCCGCAACGGGTGAAATCAATGGTGTGATAACGCCAACGACGGCCCGAGCTTTGTCTGCCAGTGCGGCATGCAATTTGCGGATGACCCGTCCGTGCGTATGTCGGCAGGCGCCAGCATCATCTGGGATTCGCCGTTCGGTCCGCTTCGCTTCGATTTCGCATACCCGATTTTGAGCAAGTGGTACGATCGCAAACAATTCTTCGCCTTCGGCGGCGGAACGCATTTCTGATCGCGGCCGGGCTATCGTCATGGATGGGCGAAAAACAAGTACGCTCCGCGCCGAGCGCGGGTTGACGATTGAGGAAATAGCGGCTCTCACCCGTGCCAAGCCGCGGCCGGGCGATCCGCTCGATCGGCGGATCGCAAATATTGCGCCGCTTGATACTGCTACCGCCTCGGATGTCAGTTTTCTCGACAATTCCAAATATGCCGAAGCGATAGGGACAACTCGTGCCGGCGCATGCTTTGTCTCGTCCAGGTTCGAAGCCTTGGCGCCGCAGGGAATCGCGGTGCTGGTAACCGAGCAGCCGTACCGGGCGTTCGTCGCTGTCGCTCGCGCATTATTTCCTGAAGCGTTGTTTCCGACGTCGCTGTTTGGCGAGCGCGGCCGCAGCGCCGAAGCGCACGTGCATCCGTCGGCGCGGCTCGAGGCCGGTGTGATTGTTGATCCGCTCGCCGTCATCGGGCCGCATGCCGAGATCGGCAGCGGTACGGTGATCGCCGCAGGCGCTGTGGTCGGGCCGGATGTTTGCATCGGGCGCAATTGCGCGATTGGCGCCAACGCAACAATTCTCGCGGCCCTGATAGGCGATCGCGTCATCATTCATCCCGGAGCGCGCATCGGCCAGGACGGGTTTGGCTATTTGCCGGGTCCGCAAGGCCATCAGAAAATCCCGCAAAATCGCCGGGTCATCATCCAGGACAACGTGGAAATCGGGGCGAACACCGCGATCGATCGCGGATCCACCCGCGATACCTTCATCGGCGAAGGCACCAAGATCGACAATCTGGTGCAGATCGCACACAACTGTCTGATCGGCCGGCATTGTTTGATCGCAGCCCAGACCGGCATAGCGGGCAGCGCGAAAGTCGGCGACTACGCGGTGCTCGGCGGCCAGGTCGGTGTTGCCGATCATCTGACGATCGGCAACGGTGCAATGCTCGGCTCCCAAAGCGGCGTGATTTCGGACGTGCCGCCGAAGGCGCGCTGGGTCGGCTTTCCGGCGCAGCCGCAACGGGAATGGTGGCGGGGCATGGCCGCGCTGCGGCGGCTCGCTCGACGCGACCGCTCCGGCAAGCGGGAGAACGAGGAATGAGCAGCGAAAGCATGGAAGCCGCTGACATCCGCGAGATCCTGCGGCTGCTGCCGCACAGTTATCCTTTTGTGATGATCGATCGTATCAAGAACATTCAGGGTGACGACCAGGGCATCGGCATCAAAAACGTCACTTTCAACGAGCCGCAGTTCACCGGCCATTTTCCGGATAATCCAGTGATGCCCGGCGTGCTGCTGATCGAAGGCATGGCGCAAACCGCGGGTGTGCTGTGTTTGCGCCAAATGAATGCAGCAAGCAGAGCGAAATCGCTATTCTATTTCCTCACTATCGACAAAGCGAAATTTCGCAAACCCGCTGTGCCGGGCGACACCATCGAATATCACGTCAAAAAGATCGCTCACCGCCGCAACATGTGGTGGTACCGGGCCGAAGCCAAGGTCGAAGGAAATCTGATCGCCGAGGCTGAAGTCGGCGCGGTGATCACTGAGGCATAAATGGTTATTGATTCGACCGCGCGCATCGCTGACGGCGCACGCATTGGCGCTGGCGTGGAAATCGGGCCGTATTGCCTGGTCGGTCCGCAGGTTGAACTTAAAGACGGCGCGCGGCTGTTGTCGCATGTCACCGTCACCGGCGTAACCACGATCGGTGAAGGCACCGTCGTCTACCCGTTCACCTCGCTCGGCACACCGCCGCAATCGGTGCATTATCGCGGCGGCGCGACCAAGCTCGTCATCGGCGCGAATTGTCAGCTCCGCGAAAGCGTCACCATGAACACCGGCACCGAGGACGGCGGGGGCGTCACCAGCGTCGGTGATCGATGCTTCTTCATGGTCGGCTCGCATGTCGGTCACGATTGCCACATCGGCAACGATGTCATGTTCGCCAACAATACAGTGCTCGGCGGCCACGTCTCGGTCGGAGATTCCACCTTCCTTGGCGGTCACGTTGCGATCCATCAATACGTGCGGATCGGCGAAGGCGTGATGATGGCGGGGATGTCGGCGGCGCGTGACGACATCATTCCGTTCGGCTTCGTGCTCGGCCAGACTGGAGCGCTGGTCGGGTTGAATGTTGTCGGCTTGACGCGGCGCGGCGTAAGCCGCGCCGAGCTGCGCACATTGCGACGCGCTTATCGTTCGCTATTTTTCACAGAAGGGCGGATCGCCGAACGCATCGATGCGGTTGAGCGCGAGTTTTCGGGCGATCCGTTGGTCGGCAAGATCATTGCGTTTATTCGCGCCGGCGGTAAACGCCCGCTGATGCGGCCACGAGCCGGCCGCTGGAACGATGCGCGCGGTGATGTGACGGCTTGACGGGCAGACAAATGGCTGACGCCGACCAAGGAGCTCGCCCGCTTGCCATGATCTGCGGCGGCGGCAGTTTTCCGGCTGCGGTCGCTGAAGCGGTCGTGCGGCAAGGCAGAGTGCCGATTATGTTCGGCCTCAATGGGTGGGCCAATCCTGGCGTCATAGAAAAATATGCGCACCATTGGATTTTCATCGGTCAGGTGGGGCGATTTTTCCGTCTGGCCCGTTCTGAAAATTGTCACGACATGTTGTTGATCGGCTCGCTGCTGCGGCCGCCGATCAAGCAAGTGCGCCTGGACTGGCAGACGATAAAGCTGATGCCACGTTTGATCCGCGCTTACAGCGGGGGTGATGATCGGTTGCTTGGCGGCCTTGTCAGCATAGCCGAAGACGCCGGTTTCCGGATTGTCGGGCTCGACGAAGTGGCACCGGAGGTTTTTGTCCCGGACGGCGTCCTTGGCCACTATAAGCCGTCTGAAACCGATCGGTCGGACATTGCGCGCGGGCTGGAGACGATCCGTGCACTTGGACCGTTCGATATCGGCCAGGCCGCCGTTGTTGCCAACAAACAGGTTCTGGCCGTGGAAGCGGCGGAAGGCACCGACAACATGCTGGCGCGGATTGGCGAGATGCGACGTCAGGGCCGTGTTGCGGCGGCTTCGGGCACTGGCGTGCTGGTAAAGGCGCCGAAGCCCGGCCAGGACCGGCGCTTTGATCTGCCGTCGATCGGTCCGAGAACTGTCGAGAACGTGGCGCGTGCCGGCCTGGCCGGCATCGCGGTCACCGCCGGGAGCACCATCATTGCCGAAACCGCCGAGACGATCGCGGCGGCTGACCGCGCAAAGATATTCGTCGCCGGAGTGTCCGAAGGCGGCGCGCGATGACGAGTGCGCCGGCGCAGCGGGCACTCTCGATTTATCTGGTTGCCGGCGAAGAGTCCGGTGATGCGCTGGGAGGGGCTTTGGTCAGGGCGCTCAAACAGCGATATGCCGGGATGCTCGATTTTGCCGGCATCGGCGGGCACGCCATGGCCGCCGCCGGCGTCGCAAGCACCTTTGCGATCGAAGATCTTTCCATCGTTGGGTTAGTCGCTATTCCGCGGCGGCTGCCCACGATCTTGCGTAGCATTCGTGAAACGGCCGATGCCATCGTTGCCAAACGCCCCGACGCTCTCGTCATCATCGACAGCCCCGATTTCACACACCGCGTCGCTCGTCGCGTACGGCGGCGGCTGCCTTCGGTTCCGATCATCGACTATGTCTCGCCTTCGGTCTGGGCCTGGCGATCCGGCAGGGCGCGCGCCATGCGCAGCTACGTCGACGAAGTAATGGCGATCCTGCCGTTCGAACCGGCCGCCCACGCCAGGCTGGGCGGTCCACCCTGTGTTTATGTCGGCCATCCGCTGACCGAGCGCATCGCCGAATTGCGCCCAAATGCCGAGGAAGCGAAGCGTCGCCGCAGCAGATCCGCCGCTGGTCCTGGTATTGCCGGGAAGCAGGTCCGTTGAAATCCGACGCATGATCGATGTCTTTGGCGAAACGATCGCCGATGTTGCCAAACGTGCTGGTCAACTGGAATTGGTGCTGCCGACGGTGCCCCATCTTGCTGATTTAGTCCGCGATACCGTTGCGAACTGGGCGATCGTGCC
Organism: uncultured Alphaproteobacteria bacterium; assembly: GCA_963739945.1. Classification (GTDB taxonomy): domain Bacteria; phylum Pseudomonadota; class Alphaproteobacteria; order Rhizobiales; family Xanthobacteraceae; genus BOG-931. Next base: position 801,778 of record CAVUCN010000002.1, read on the forward strand.
CCGCATCGTTGTTGACCAAAAGGACAAATGGACGGCTTTTCGCAATGCTCGGGCTGCTCTTGCCGCATCCGGTACCGTGACACTGGAACTGGCGCTTGCTGGCGTGCCGACGGTTGGAGCCTATCGCGTCACTGCTATTGAAGCCTTTGTGGCGCGGCGGTTCGGCATTCCAGCAAAACTGCAAAGTTTCATCCTTGCCAATCTGGTGCTGGGCGAAAACATCATTCCTGAACTTTTTCAGGAGGAATGCACGCCAGACCGGCTGGCCGACGTGCTGTTACCGCTCTTGTCCGACACGCCACAACGCCGCAACCAGATCGAAGCCTTCGCACGGCTCGACGCCATCATGGGGATCGGGGGCGAAGCGCCTAGCGCCAGGGCCGCCGATATCGTGCTGGATTACGCCCGGCAGGGCCGGCGTTAAACGGGTTGGCCGCAGCAGCCCTACCATTACCCCGTGCATCCTGCTACTTCGCACCCTACCTAGAACGAATGAAGCGGGCGCGGTGACCAAAGCCAGGAAAACGGTTCGAAAGGCTCCGATCCGCGCCGCAATCACCGGCGTTTTCGGCTATGTGCCACCCGACGTGCTGAGCAATGCCGAACTGGCGCAGATGGTCGACACCAGCGACGAATGGATCGTCGAACGGACCGGGATCAAAGAGCGGCGCATTCTCAAGGGGAGAGGCCTCGGCACGTCGCATATGGGCGCAGAGGCGGTTCGCGGGCTGCTGAAGAAAACTGGCACCGCACCCGGCGACGTCGAACTTCTGATTTGCGCGACAACAACACCGGATTTTGTCTTTCCGTCCAGCGCCAATCTTGTCTGCGATATGGTCGGGATCCGCGGCATCGGTAGTTTCGACGTGCAGGCAGCATGTTCGGGCTTCGTCTACGCGCTGAGCATCGCCTCGCAATTCATCGAAACCGGGAAGTTCAAAAAGATCGTGGTGGTCGGGGCCGACAAGATGTCGTCGATCATCGACTACACCGATCGGGCGACCTGCGTGCTGTTCGGCGACGGCGCTGGTGCCGTTTTGCTCGAGCCCAGCGACAAATACGGCATTATCGACACGGTGGTACATTCCGACGGCGCGGGTATGCCGCATCTGCATCAGAAAGCCGGCGGCAGCCGGATGCCGCCGACCGCGGATACGGTGGCCAAGCGGCTGCATTACGTCCATCAGGAGGGCGCCGCGGTCTACAAGTTCGCGGTGGCGCGGATGGCGGAAGTTGCTACCGAATTGATGAAGCGCAACGGGCTTACCGGCGACAAGATCGACTGGCTGGTGCCGCACCAGGCCAACAAGCGCATCATCGAAGCGACCGCGGAACGGATGAAATTGCCGGCGGCGCGCGTGATGATCACGATCCACAAATACGGCAACACCACTGCGGCCACGATTCCGCTGTCGCTATGGGACTACGAAAGCATGTTGCGTGCCGGCGACCGCCTGATCCTTGCGGCTTTCGGCGGCGGCTTTACCTGGGCAGGCGCCTACCTGACCTGGGCGTATGACGGCAAAAACGAATAGCGAATAGCTGCGATCGTTGCGCCCGTCGCTGCTCGCCTGACTACTTCCGCTTTGACATCGGCTGATAGTCGCGGCGCGGCGAGCCGGTATAGAGCTGACGCGGACGGCAGAGCTTCTGCTGTGGGTCCTCGATCATCTCTTTCCACTGCGCGATCCAGCCGACGGTGCGGGCCAGCGCAAACAGCACGGTGAACATCGTGGTCGGGAAGCCCATCGCGCGCAGCGTGATGCCCGAATAGAAGTCGACGTTCGGATAGAGCTTCTTCGAGACGAAGTAGTCGTCGTGCAGCGCGATCTTCTCGAGCTCCATGGCGACGTCCAGCAGCGGGTCCTTCACGCCGAGCTCGTTCAAGACCTCGTAGCAAGTCTTCTGCATGATCTTGGCGCGCGGATCGTAGTTCTTGTAGACGCGGTGGCCGAAGCCCATCAGGCGGAATGAGTCCTTCGGATCCTTTGACCGCTTGATGTATTCGGGGATGCGATCGACGCTGCCGATCTCGCCGAGCATTTTCAGCGCAGCTTCATTGGCGCCGCCGTGCGCCGGGCCCCACAGACAGGCGATGCCGGCGGCGATACAGGCGAACGGATTGGCGCCAGTCGAGCCGGCCTGTCGCACCGTCGAGGTCGACGCGTTCTGCTCGTGGTCGGCGTGCAGGGTGAAGATGCGGTCCATGGCGCGGGCCAGCACCGGATTGGCCTTGTAGGGCTCGCACGGCACCGCGAAACACATGCGCAGGAAGTTCGAGGCGTAGTCGAGAGAATTGTCCGGATACACGAACGGCTGGCCGACCGAATATTTGTAGGCCATCGCCGCCAGCGTCGGCATTTTTGCGATCATGCGGATCGAGGCGATCATCCGCTGTGTCGGATCGGTGATGTCGGTGGAGTCGTGATAGAACGCCGATAGTGCGCCAACCGAGCCGACCATCACCGCCATCGGGTGGGCGTCGCGGCGGAAGCCCTGGAAGAACCGGCTCATCTGCTCGTGCACCATCGTGTGATGGATCACGCGATCGACAAAGTCGGCCTTTTGCTGGCTGGTCGGCAATTCGCCGTAAAGCAGCAGATAGCAAGTCTCGAGGAAGTCGCCATGCTCGGCCAGCTCTTCGATCGGATAGCCGCGATAAAGCAGCACACCTTCATCGCCGTCGATGTAGGTGATCTTGGACTCGCAGCTTCCGGTCGAGGTGAAGCCCGGATCGTAGGTGAAGATACCGGCTTCGGAGTAGAGCTTGCTGATGTCGATTACTTCGGGGCCGATCGTCCCGTCGTAGATCGGGAATGCGTAACTTTTGTCGCCGATGTTCAGCGAACCGGTCTTGATGTTGGCGCCGGCCTTAGCGTCCATGATCGTATCCTCGATGTCTGACAGCCAAAACGAACCGCTCCACGCAGGCCTAAACGGCCCCAAATCATCAGTCTAAGTCATCAGCGCGGTATGCTCGATCCGGCCTTATTGCCGTACCGTAACAGGGTGTGCACTGCAAGATAATAGGGGTGTGACAGCCCCGCACGAGCGTCTCCTGCATACCGGTAATCCCGTAGTTGCAGTCTCATGGCCGCAGTCCGTTGGTAGTGGTTCTTCAACGGCTGGCCTGATCCGCTACCCGCGCCAGGCTCTCGGCTTTCCCCAGCACGGTGAGCACCTCGAATATGCCGGGCGAGGTGGTGCGGCCGGTCAGAGCCGCCCGCAGCGGCTGCGCCACGGCGCCGAGCTTGGCACCCTTCTTTTCGGCAAAGTTACGCACCGCTTGTTCGGTCGCCTCTGGCGTCCACGGCTCAACGGCGGTCAGTTCGGCGCGAATTTCGGTCAGCAGCCCCTTGGCGTCCGAGGTCAGCAGGGCGGTTGCTTTCTCGTCGAGCGGGATCGGGCGGTCTGCCAGCAGAAAGTGAGCGCCGGCAATGAGATCAAGAAGGGTTTTGGCACGCTCCTTGAGGCTTGGCATCGCCGCCAGCCATTGCTCGCGGAGCTTGGGTGTAAGTTTGGCGGCGACGACTGCGCCATCCGGCAGATAGGGCAAGAGCTTCTCGATCGCGTTGAGCAGCTCCGCGTCGCCGCTTTGCCGGATGTAGTGACCGTCGAGGTTTTCCAGCTTGGCGATGTCGAAGCGCGCCGGCGACCGGCCGATCTGCGGCAGGTCGAACGCGGCGACCATTTCCTCGGTTGAAAAGATTTCCTGGTCGCCGTGGCTCCAGCCGAGCCGCACCAGATAGTTGCGCAGCGCCGCGGGCAGGTAACCCATGGCGCGATAGGCGTCGGCGCCAAGCGCACCGTGCCGCTTCGACAGCTTCGAACCATCCGGCCCATGGATCAGCGGAATGTGCGCCATCACCGGCACGGTCCAGCCGAGCGCCTGATAGATCTGGGTCTGCCGCGCGGCATTGGTCAGGTGATCGTCGCCGCGGATAATGTGGGTCACGTCCATATCGTGGTCATCGACCACGACGGCGAGCATGTAGGTCGGCGTGCCGTCGGAGCGCAGCAGCACGAGGTCGTCGAGATTCTCGTTCTGCCAGACCACGCGGCCTTGCACCTGATCCTCGACCACCGTCTCGCCGGTCAGCGGCGCTTTCAGCCGGATCGTCGGCTTGAGGCCGGGCGGCGCCTCGCGCGGATCGCGGTCGCGCCAGAGGCCGTTGTAGAGCTTGGCGCGACCCTCGGCGCGGGCCGCTTCGCGCATCTGCGTGAGCTCCTCCGGCGTCGCGTAGCAATGATACGCGCGGCCGGATGCCAGCAGTTGCTCCGCGATCTCGCGGTGCCGGGCGGCGCGGGAAAACTGATAGATGACGTCGCCATCCCATGCGATGCCGAGCCAGGCCAGTCCGTCGAGGATGGCGTCGATCGCGGCCTGGGTCGAACGCTCGCGGTCGGTGTCCTCGATCCGCAGCAGCATCTTGCCGCCGCGCCCGCGCGCGTAGAGCCAGTTGAACAGCGCGGTGCGCGCGCCGCCGATATGGAGGAAGCCGGTCGGCGAGGGGGCGAAGCGGGTGACGACAGTCATTGCGGGATCGAGGTTCTCGCGTAAACGTGCCCGTGTAGCACAGCTAATGCTTAAAGAAACCAAGCGGCAAAGAAAAGAAGACTAAGCGGCTCTTACCGGTTCATAAGCCCGTCATCGTTTATTTCGGCTTACGTCAGCCGAAAAGCAATGCCGCTCCAATGGCGAGCAGCAGGGCTGGCGGCATCACGACGATGCCGAGCTTCAGGAACGGGCCGGCGCCGATGGCCTGGCCCTCGCGGCGCAATGCCGTGAGCCACAGGATGGTGGCGAGCGAGCCGGTGACCGAAAGATTAGGGCCGAGGTCGACGCCGATGAGAACAGCGCGCGTGATCTGCTCGTGCACGTGAGCGCTTTGCACCGCATTGCCGGCGATCAGACCGGTCGGCAGATTGTTGACGAGATTGCTGACGACAGCGACGACGATGCCGGCGCCCCAGGCGGACCAGACCACGGAGCGCTGCGCTTCGTCGTGGAGGAGCGCCGTGATCATCCCGATCAGTCCGGTCTTGTCGAGCGCTTCGACCAGTACAAAAAGCCCGGCGACGAGCGGCAATACACCCCACGAGATATCCTTCACCACATTCCACGGTCCCTTCCGCTCGCGAAGGAGAACGACCGCCGCAGTCGCGGTCCCCGCGATCGCGGTGGGAAGCCCGAGTGCGACGTCCAGCGCCGATGCGACGAGGAGCACGATCGCCGTCACCGCGATGCCGATCGCAGCAGTCTTCCCCGCGCCCGAAAGGATCGGAACCGGCACGTTCGTTGCGATCTCCTGGCCGAGCGCGCCGCGCTGGGTCCACCGCAGCAGCAGATAGGTCGCGGCGATCGACACCACCGAGGGCAACGCGTAGGCCGGCAGCCATTGCAGCAGCGGCGGCATGTGGCTGCCGTAGATGACGAGATTGGCCGGGTTTGAAATCGGCAGCACGAACGATGCGGCATTGGCGATGAAGGCGCAGATCAGCAGATAAGGCAGCGGCTGCTTCGCCTTGGCGGTATGAACGGCAGCAGCGACAGCCGGCGTCAGCACGACCGCCGTCGCGTCGTTCGACAGAAAAATCGTGACAACCGTGCCGACCCCGTAGGTCAACAGGAACAGCCGCCGCGCCGAGCCCTTGGCGTGGCTGGTTGCAACCGCCGCCAGCCAGGCGAACAGTCCTTCCTCGCGCGCGATCTCGGCAAGCAGCATCATGCCGAACAGGAACAGATAAACGTCGCTTCCTTTGGCGACGCCGGTCAGCGCATCCTGCGGCGAAAGCAGCCCCATGGCGACCAGCAGCACCGCGCCCGAAACCGCCCAGATCGCCTCGGGCAGATTGAACGGGCGTACGATGACGCCAGCGGTGGCGAGCGCCGCGATTGTCCAGGTGATCACGTGAGGGGACATTTCCATGGTGCAGAGAATTCAAGGTCCAGAAAATCAGACGCGGGGCAATCAACACGGTTCAATTTGCAGCACCGGTCGCGGTCATGCGGCAGCTCCGACCGGCGGCAGCGTTGGGACACCCTGCGCTGGCGTTGCCGCACAGGCGGGTTTGAGGATCGACGCAAAGCCGACCCAGAGCGCGACCGAGCCCAGAGCGAAACTGCCCAAAATCATGAACATGGCGCTGTAGCCGATCTCCTGAGCGATCCAGCCGCCAATGGCGGGGCTGAGCGATGCACCAAGACCTTGAACCGTCATGACCGCGCCTTGTCCGACATTGACCCTGCCGGTGCCGTTGAGAATGCGCGCCACGAGGCCGGGGACCGCGACGCTTTGCAAGCCTGCGCCGATGCCGTCGAGGATTTGCACCGGATACACGCCCCAATGGCTGATAAAAAAAGCGGCCGTCAACCCGCGGATCGGCAGTGCCAGGAACGAGATGAGCATGACCAGCCACAGGCCTTCCTTCTCGGCTATCCGCATCGCGATCAGGGAGACGACGACCATGACGCTTTGAGCGACCACGATGGTAATGGCGACGAAGCTCGCGGGATCGCCATGTTTCTCGGCGACGACTGCCAGTCCGTAGAGCGGCAGCATCGCTCCATTGCCAAGATGGAACATGGCGAGCGCGGCCGCCAACACGAGGAGCGGCTTGCACTCGACCAGGACACGAAAACCACTCGCCTTGTCGTTAGTCCCGCCTTCCTTCAAGCCGCGTGCCGCGCGGTTGTCGATGGCGTCGGCGGGTATCGTCAGCACCGAGACAATGGACAAAATGCCGAAAACGGCAGCTAGCCAGAACACGGCGGGCAGACCGAATATCCAACCCGAACAGCCCGGATAATCCGGCCCCGACAACGTTGCCGGCGTGATTGAAGGCCTGGTTATAACCGAGCTGGCGGTTGAAGCCGGCCTGGCGCACGAGGCCGAGCGTGATGCCATTGACGGCCGGTCCTATCGCCGCGCCGGCGATGGCGGTTGCGACCTGCGAAGCGGCCACCAGCCAGAACTGCTGCGAAAGCAGAATGACGGCGGAAGCCAGAACAGTGCAGATCCCCGGAATGACGACGTAGCTGCGTTTATGCGAGGTGGCGTCGATCAGCGCGCCGGCCGGCCCGGTCATCACCATGCCGGCGACGCCGCCGATGGTCATCACTGAGCCGATGAGGCCGCTTTGCCAGCCATGGGCGAGCAGAAAGACGCCGAGAAACGGGCCGATTCCGGCCTGCATGTCGGCCATGAAGAAGTTCAAAGCCTGAAGCGGCCAGATTCCTCGGCGCGCGCCGACGCTTGGACTGTTTCCGACCACTTTGCGCACCTCGTGGATGCGTCATTAAACGCAGGGGCGGGATATGGTTCCGAAACAGTCGCCGGTCGGTCGTCGCAAAAAGCGTGACGAACCACCGACAACTGGCAGTCCGGCTCAACTTCCGAGGGTGACAGGGCCCGGAACCAATCATGGCCAGCCGTATTGCTGTTGGTCACGGCGAGGCAGGCAATGGCTGTTGTGTTGATCGTCGAGGACGAGGAGCAGGTGCGCGTTCTGGCAGAGTCGATTATCCAGGATCGGGGCCATACAACGCTGTCCGCCAGCACCGTGGAGCAGGCGCTGGTGCTTCTGGAAGGCGACCATACGGTGGAACTGCTGTTCACCGATCTCGGCTTGCACGGCGATTTACAAGCCGGGCTGACGGCGGCGCAGGAGGCTGCCAAACGCATACCCGGCCTCCCGGTGCTCTACACCACCGGCCAGGGGATGACCGACGGCATGCGAGCAATGTTCGTCGAACGGAATGGGTTCATTGCCAAACCCTATACCGCCGACCAGCTCTACACCGCGATCGACAATCTGCTGCGCTGAAGTGCGCCGCTCTCGCTGCGCATCCCGCATCCGCCAATCGGTACTTGACCCCGCAGGCCAACTTGTTCAATCCGGGGCCCGTCGCCACCTGATCCCTGAGAATCAAGGCACGGAACGATCGCGTCATGACGGTTGCAGAGACCCCGGCCAAAGAAGCGGGACAGGACTTCATTCGCGACATCGTGCGCGCGGACCTGGAGTCCGGACGCCGCAAGACCGTCGTCACCCGCTTTCCGCCGGAGCCGAATGGCTATCTGCATATCGGCCACGCCAAGTCGATCTGCCTGAACTTCGGCGTTGCCGAAGAATTCCGCGGCCATTGCAATCTGCGTTACGACGACACCAACCCGACGAAGGAGTCGCAGGAGTACATCGACGCCATCGAGCGCGACGTGCACTGGCTCGGCTTCGACTGGGGCAAGAATCTCTATCACGCGTCGGATTATTTCGAGCAGCTTTACGGCTGGGCCGAGGATCTGATCCGCGCCGGCAAGGCCTACGTCGACGACCAGACCCAGGACGAGATGCGCGCCACCCGCGGCACGCTGACCGAGCCCGGCAAGAACAGCCCGTTCCGCGACCGTTCGGTCGAGGAAAATCTCGACCTGTTCCGCCGCATGCGCGCCGGTGAATTTCCGAACGGCGCGCGCGTGCTGCGCGCCAAAATCGACATGGCGTCCGGCAACATCAACCTGCGCGACCCGGTGCTCTACCGCATCCTGCATGCCGAGCATCCGCGCACCGGCAAGACCTGGAGCATCTATCCGAGCTACGATTTCGCCCACGGCCAGTCCGACGCCATCGAGGGCATCACGCATTCGATCTGCACGCTGGAATTCGAGGATCACCGGCCGCTCTACGACTGGTTCCTCGCCAACCTGCCGGTACCGTCGCATCCGCATCAGTACGAATTCGCGCGGCTCAATCTCACCTACACCGTGCTGTCGAAGCGCGTGCTCACCGAGCTGGTACGCGGCGGCCATGTCGGCGGCTGGGACGATCCGCGGATGCCGACGCTGGCCGGCCTGCGCCGCCGCGGCGTGCCGCCGGAGGCGATCCGCGATTTCGTCAAACGCATCGGCGTCGCCAAGGCCAACAGCGTGGTCGACATGGGCATGCTGGAATTTTCGATCCGCGAGCACCTGAACAAGACCGCGCAGCGGCGGATGGCGGTGTTGCGGCCGCTCAAGGTTGTGATCGAGAATTATCCGGAAGGGCAGAGCGAGGACGTCGAGGCGGTCAATCATCCGGAAGATCCGGCCGCCGGCAAGCGCCGCGTCCGGTTCGGCCGCGAGCTTTACGTCGAGCGCGACGACTTCATGGAGAACCCGCCGAAGAAATTCTTCCGGCTGTCGCCCGGCACGGAAGTGCGGCTGCGCTACGCCTATTTCATCACCTGCCGCGAGGTGAAGAAGAACGCAGCCGGGGAGGTGGTTGAGCTCCGTTGCACCTATGATCCCGCGACCAGGGGCGGCAACGCCCCCGACGGCCGCAAGGTCAAAGCAACCATGCACTGGGTCTCGGCGCAGGATTCAGTTGCCGCCGAAGTGCGGCTTTACAATCCGCTGTTCAGCAAGCCCGATCCGGACGCGGGCAATTTCGCCGCCGATCTTAATCCGAACTCGCTTGAAGTGATCGCGGATGCGCGCATCGAGCCGTCGCTCGCCGGCGGCAATTCCGATGCCGCCGTGCAATTCGAGCGGCTTGGCTATTTCTGCCCGGACAAGGACTCCAACACCGCAACGGCCGGTGTTCAACCGCACGGTCGGGCTGCGTGACACCTGGGCCAAGGTTGCGGCGGGCGGCTAGGCAAGGCCGCACTCGACGTCTATTTTGGCACGCTGAAGCCGTAGCGGCTGGCGCACCAACCAGCATTCAATTAGCGTCGGCTCGATTTATTTGGTGGGGCTGGCCGTTCGAGGAGCAGGCTATGACGGGAAGAACAACCGCTGTGTTGCTTGGATTTGCGATTGCACTGGTATTTGCAACCCCTCTCCATGCTCAGGACGTTTGGAAAGGGACAGCCAAACAAAATATCGGTTACTTCCAACTACACCGTTGTGAATGACGCTTTCCGGCAGTGGCGGGACGACCGATTATCCCGAACCTCAAATGTGGAGGGACGCTTACGCGCGTCAATCAATCGGGGACCTACAGCTTTTATCTTGAAAAGATCACGCGCAAAGGCGTCGGCTGCACGGATGGCGCAATTACCACCGTCGCATCGGGGAGCATGATGGGTTGGGGGTGGGTCGGTGTGTATAACGGCAAGACATTTGTCGCCTGGAGCTATTTGACGAAGCAGTGAAAGATCAGCCGCACTGCGTCCGCCGGGCCTCGCTGAATTACCGTCGATATTATCGAAATTTGTTGATGCGCACACTCGCCATCGATCCAAAGCGCCGCTAGCCTAGAAGCGTATTTTCAGCGCGCTGGGGGCGCGCCGTGGCTCAGGATGATCACCTCCGTGCTGTTGGTGCGTTTAATGGCGCAATTCGGGCTGCACTCTGATCTGGAAGCGGAAGCGTTTGATCGGAAGCATTTCGATTCTTATAGGAATTTTATGCCTTCGTTGCTTCAAGTGGCTGTACACCTCACGGCTCGAAGTACCGCCGTATGAAATCGCGACGACTGCAACCGTTAAAGGCAACGATCACAGCGAGCAGAAAGCTCTTCGATCAGCGAGTTCGACATGCCGCTGATCGCCGTTCCGAAGATATCCTCGTCGAAGCTGATTATAGTACCGAAACCGGTACGGAATCGGTGAGGCGCCGTGCTATGACAGACCGGAGACATGCGTTTCGAGATCTTGTCTCGCTGCGGTTTTCAGCCGAGCGTGTGTGGCCACAGTGATCGTCTGTCAGTCGAGACTTACCGATGAAATCATGGACAGGCTTTTCCACCTGGATCATTCTCGCGGCTGCCGCCATCGCCTCCATCGGGCTCGCTATGGATACTGGCTTTCTTTTTTCTCACCCGACGCTGCCGTTTCACTGCGGAACTCTTTCAGCGCAGAACGAGGACCGCCGTGTCGCTTCCACTCGGCCATTGCCGATGTTGCACACTGAGCAAATCGCGGAGACCTGATCGCTCGGAGGCGGCTGATCGTGACTTCGTAGATGCGCCACAGTTCGGGCACCTGGAGACCCCGACCTCGTCCTTCGCTCCAAGTCGAACCGATTTCTTCGGATCTGCAAGAGCGCGGCGACAAGCGGCGACTGGCGATTAGTGCGTCAGAAATGTCTGATCTGGTAGCAACGTCGCGGACGGCGCTGAACGACACGCCGCCAAACCGATGACGAATTCGGCGACGTAAAGCGCTACGAGGCAGATGCGCGATCGCAACGAGCAGGCGCATGCTGGGAAACCCAGAGCCTGCCGCGTTTCACATGCGGCGGCGTCCATTGGGTTTCGCGTTCGCATCAAATCCTGTGAATAACCCCGTTGACGCGGACTCGCCGCGAAGCGCATCATCGTAAGCGCCCGGACGCGCTGCTCTGACAACGCGCCGGACTTGCCAACGACAGCCTTCGCGGGACCGTCGATCGACCGATTCAAGAAATAGGCACGAGTCTGCGCGGCTTCCCGCCTTGGCGTTGGGGCAATCCCGAACCATGAGGAGAGAGAAGCCATGTCTACGATCAGCCGCCGCAGTCTTGTAACCGAGTGTAGCCGCATTGCCGGCCCTCGCCATCTCGGCGCTCGCATCGGACGCTGTCGGCCCGAACCATCCCGACGCCGAACTGTTACGGCTCAGGGTTGATCTCGTTTCCTGCAGTGAGGAATGGTTGCCGCAGCGGGCCGCTCGACCGATGGGAAGATGCAAACGACGTTTCGATCGATCCTGATCTGGAACGCTGGAGTCAAAATTCTTGATCGCCGTTATCCAATCACAAGTGAGATTTTGGCATGCAAGCCGACCACGCTCGCCGGGCTGGCCGTCCAGACGCACGCGTTTCGCGCTGACGTTTTCCGAATGGGTGGGGATGACGTTTCCGACGATCACGAGGACTACCACGCGCAGGAACGTGGCTATGTAGAGTCCGTTTGCTCCATCCTCGGCATTGTCCCGGCTCCGGTGGCAGACCGGATTGCGCGAGAGGCGGTGCAGTCATGACCGACCAAAGCTCGGATGTGCGCTTCGCCAGCGCCTTTAAAGACTTGGAGCCGTACATCAACGATTTGGTGCGAAACTGCGACCTAACTTTGTACGTTTCTCGCGTCGAGATTCTGAACGGGCAAAAAATTACAGCCGACGGTAGACGCTTCGATAGTCGCCTTGGAAAACCTGCAGCAGAGAGTAACGGAGTTTAAAACGCTCTACTACAAACGTTATGAATTCGGCCTGACACAGACGGCGCCGGGCCGGCCCGCGCTCGCCCTCCTCACGCAACGAAAAACCCGCCTGAGAGGGATTGCTCAGGCGGGCGGGGCAATCGTTGGAGGCTCAATCGGTCAGCCGCCGAAAAGGTCGTGCTCGTACCATTTATAGGGGGGCCGGTTTTTCCTACGAAATTCCTCAAACCATCGAACGAGCCGCGCGCCGGTCCTCTTCACAGCTACAGTCATGGCGACCTCCTGGATTTGCATCGTGACGCACCATACCGCAGGGTGGCGGCGCGAAGTGACTTCCGTCACTTGTCGTAGCTTTGATCTCCCTAGCCTTAATTTTTTGTGAGCGGCGGCGTGTTAAAGCTAAAATGGGTCACCCAACCCGACCTGATAGGGCACGCGCTCGGCCTGCAGCACGAGTTGTAGCGCGACGCTGATATTTGCGGATCATCGCCGCGCGCGCAGGCTTGCAGCGTCTTTTCGACGTGCTGCCAAGACGAGAGCGCCCGCCGCTCTTTTGGAATGTGACTGAACAGCTTGCGCACGTCGCCGAGCGTCTTGAGCGTCACGACGTCGGGGATGGTGATCGGCTGGGGCAGGGGCCGCGACCAACTCGGACGGAAGGGCATAATTTACATGATCAGCTTTGGGGTGTGGATTCTGGGTGACAGTACTGGACGGAGAAATTCGATATTCTACTGCCTTGTAATTCAGAAATCGGGCTTGTCAAATGAAGCGCCTCGCAGTTGCCGCCGCTCTTGTGTCAATCGTTGGAACGTCAGCTTTTGCAGCTGACATGGCCCTCAAAGCTCCTCCTACGGCTCCTGCTGCCGCTTATAGCTGGACCGGTTGGTATGCCGGGTTGAACGTCGGCGGCGGCTGGGGACAATCGCGGAATACCTTCACCGCTGATTTTCCGCCTCCCACGCCGGCGGGTGCGGACACCACGCATTTAGACGGGCTGATCGGCGGCGGTCAGCTCGGTTACAACTGGCAGTTCTGGCGCATGGGTCTTGGGTCTTGAAACCGACATTCAGGGCGCAGGACAACGCGGCAGCAACAACACGGCTTGCAGTGTCGCAGGGTGCATCATTGCCGGTAGCACGATAGCGGATACTGAAAAATTGACCTGGTTCGGTACCACGCGCGCACGCGTCGGCATCGCTTCGGGCAGTTGGCTTGCCTATGTCACGGGCGGCGCGGCTTACGGCGGCGTGAGCGCTACGGGAGTTACGACAATCCCGGGCGTGGGTTCGATCACCGTAGCGAAGTCTTCAACGCAAGGGGGCTGGACTGTGGGCGGCGGTGTCGAAGCTGCCTTGGCCGGCAAGTGGACCTGGAAAGTTGAATATCTCTACATGAACCTTGGCACGATAAGCGCAAGCGTTCCCGATCGTTTTATAGCCGGCGCAACGAGTCGGCGGATCAGCTCATTTTACCGACAACATTCTTAGAGCCGGCGTGAATATGCATTTCTGAGCACGCAGGACCAAAACGGTTACCAGCATCGGCGCGGTCGGCGGCTTGTTCCAGTCGGGCTCGAAGTTCCGCGCCGGGCTCTCGGCATCGAATTCGAGTTTGATCCTGATCTCGGAGAATCGGCCAAATTTCAAAAATGCGGTGATCGGCCCGTAATGCCCTGCCCAAAAAACAACCCCGAGCGCGGCGGGCTGGGCCGCGTCCGGGGTTTATGAGTTCAACACTCTGACAGACGACCAGAGAACGACGTGACGGCTATTTGGTTCCTGGGGCCAGCCACATTTTCCGTGACCAAAGGACGAGGCAGGGGCGTCGACCAACTCGGGCGCATGCGCATTTAAATAACTTAGGGTTGTGGCCGTTAGGTCACACTCTTTCGTCTCTACTTGGCTTATTCTGTAAGCCAGAATCCCTTGGAGGCGTCATGAAAATCATTGCCGTCGCTGCACTTGCGTCGATGATCGCAGCGCCAGCATTCGCCGCCGACATGGCGGTCAAAGCGCCGGCGCCGGCCGCGGTGGTTTCTGCCGACTGGAGTGGACTGTACGCCGATGTAGGTGTCGGTTGGCAGCGGACTAATGACACCTGGTTCTACAATGATGCGATCCCTGGTCTCGGCGGGCCACCATTCTCCATGTCTAGTACCAGTGCCAGTATTGCCGGGCATGTCGGCTACCAACAACAGTTTAACTGGCTGGTGATCGGTGGAGAAGTCGGCAAATCCGCTCCCTGGAATGACAATTGGGCCGTTTCGGTGCCGTCGCCCGGGCCCGGCAGTCTTCCGTGTTTGTTTGGGACCGGTAGCACTTGCCAAGTTCAGGTTGGCGACGTCACCACCTATGGCGCCAAGCTTGGCGTGGTTTGGCAAAATTGGCTGGTTTACGGAGTTGGCGGCGGTGCGAGGGGCAATATTGCATCCCGGGTTGTGTCAACAAATGGCGGGACGGATTCTTCATCGCCCAATTCAGCTAATGGCTGGTACGCTGGAGGCGGCGCTGACTTCATGGCCTTTAAGAGCCGGCCATTCGACATGATAGTGGGTGTAGAATACGAGCACGTCGATCTCCGAACCCTGCAACAGTTTTCTTCTTTCAATGGCTTTGTTTCGAGCTTTGATCAACGAACGATCCACCCGACAGAAGACATCGTGTGGGCAAAGCTGACCCTGAAGCTTAATCCTCTTAACTAAGCTAGCGCGGCTCGGACGCTAGACCACCAAGTCGCGGGGCTTGCCGCAGGTCCGGCCAATAGGTGAGCCGTCGGTGAAACTCGCAAAGTCATCACCTGCGGGATGTTGATTGGCCGGGGCAGGGGCGTCGACCAGGCGGGGCGTTTTGCCATTTCATTTGTCAGATCGCTCCTTTTGTCAGGAACAAAACTGCCACGACGGCGTTTCCTCGCTCACATAGGGAGGGATGCCCCATGTTACTGATGATTCTGAGTATTGGCCTCGCGCTAGCGATTGGCGTTACGATCCACGCTGACATGGCAGCGGCCCGCGAGCGGGTTCCAGGCAGCCGCATTTGACTCTGCTAATCGCGCTGCACTGATCGAGGTTGGACGGACAGTAATGTCCTAATTCTGAGCCTATAATTTTACGAATGTTTCACGGCCTGCCGGATACATTGCCGGCATGGCAGGGAAACTCAGAGCCTTTCTCAAGGACGAATCTGGGGCCACCGCTATCGAGTATGGCCTGATCGCGACCGGTATCGCGTGCGCCCTCATTCCCGTGATCTCAGGTCTCGGCACGAAGCTCAAAACCACTTTCACGTCAGTATCGACGGCGCTTAGATAAGCCAGCCTCAGTTGGCGGCCTCGTCCACAGCAGTGGCCGGATCAGGCTGATCGGCTTTCCGCACCGGCCAAGGCTCAAAGCCGATCGTCTCGCCCATCCAGCCCGGATGTTGCAGTATGGCGCCCTTGGTGCCGCACACAGTACAGCGAGCACATTGGCGTAGCTTGTCGCTCGACGTGTCAGTACCCCAACGGATGACCAGCGGCGCAAAGGCAATCGGAGCATGGTGCTGACAATTCTCGCACCAGACCCAGCACCACGGGGCGGATCCGCGCTGCAATTGCCCGAGGGTAGGGCGCGGGCCCGGCCGACTGCGCTGCGGCTTCCGCCGCGATTCCCAATAGACGGCATCGCGCAAACTGAAATTAGCAGGCTCGCCGCTCATGAAGAGAGCGTATGCACGCTGCGCCGAAACGCCAGCCGCTAGGGATTGGGGCGATCAGCCGAACCATGCCCTAATGATTGGCCATGCTGCGATCGCGGCGAAAATCAGTGTCGCGCCCGTTACGAGACCACTCATCATTTTGGCGTTGCGGTTCTTTTGAGCCAGCCACTGCAACACGAAATCCTGCTCGGGATAGGGCATCGTGCTTGTCGGCGGCAGCATTGCGCTTACTCGCTGCCGAACAACCTCAGGGCCCAAGGATTCCAACTTCGCTCGCCACTTCTTTTCAGTAGCCGTGCGCTTCTTCGCAATTTGTTCGTCGATGTCGTTGGTCAATGCTCACCTCCCGCAGCCGCGCATTCTTTTACTACTTTCGTTTGCTACTTCGGCCGGCGGGTCAGAAAGTAGGCATTGAAAATAGCCATAAAGTAGTAAACCGTCCGGTGCCGCTTCCGCGGTGCTTCCAGGTCCCAATTCTGCGGAAGCAACTGCAATAAACATAAACCCCCTCAATTACTTACGTTTTTACTTGCGATCTCCGGCTATCACATGGCGGTGGTCGCCGGCGTGGTGTTCTTCCTGTTCCGGGCGCTGCTGGCGCTGATCCCCGGCTTGGCCGATCGCGCTCCGGTCAAGAAATGGGCGGCGTTCGGCGCGCTGATCGCGACGACGTTTTATCTCGTGCTTTCGGGCGCGGAGGTCGCCACGCAGCGGTCGTATCTCATGATCGCTATCGTGCTGATCGGCGTGATGCTCGACCGGCCGGCGCTGACATTGCGCACGCTGACCGCGGCGGCGCTGCTGGTGCTGCTGTTCGTGCCGCAGGCGGTGGTGCATCCGAGTTTCCAGATGTCGTTTGCCGCGACGCTGGCGCTGGTCGCGTCCTACGATCGCGGCGTGCCGCGGCTGCGCCCCGGCGCCGACAGCTCGCTCGGTACGCGCGCCGCGCTGTGGGGCACCAACGAGATCGTCAGCCTGACCATCGCGTCGCTCGTTGCCGGCTTCGCGACGACGCCGTATGCGGCGTTCCACTTTCATCGCCTGGCGCCCTATGGCGTGCTGGCAAACCTGCTGGCGATGCCGGTGGTCTCGGCCTGGGTGATGCCGTGGGGATTGCTGGGCTTGCTCGCCATTCCGTTCGGCTTCGATGCCGAGTGCTGGCGGCAGATGGGTTACGGCCTCGAATGGATGGACCGGGTGTCGCTCTGGGTGGCGAGCCTGCCGGGCGCGGTCGGCCACGTCACCAGCTTCGGCACCGGGCCGCTGCTGTTGGCCACAGCGGGGCTTCTGGTCATCGGCCTGTTCAAGACGCCGCTGCGCTGGAGCGGGCGTGTTGCTCGCGGCGATCGGCATCGTCTGGTGGATCGGCCTGCCGCGTCCCGATGTGCTGGTGTCCGACGATGGCCGGGTTTTTGCGGTGCGCGGCGCGAGCGGCTGTTGGCGTTTCATCACACCGGCGGCGACACGTTTGCGATCAAGGAATGGCTCGCGGCCGACGCCGACGCGCGCGACTATCACGATCGGGCGCTGGGCGAGGGGATCAGTTGCGATCCGTCCGGCTGCATCGGCAAGCTCGGCGACGGCCGTCTGGTTGCCTACGATCTCGCGCCCGATGCTTTCGCGGAGGACTGCCGCCGCGCCGCGCTGATCGTCACGACGCGCGATCCGCCGCCGGATTGCGCGGCGCAGGTGGTCGGCCGCGCGATTGCTGCGGCAACGCGGCGCGCTGGCGCTGCGGCGTGACGGTTCAGGCTTTGCCATCGAGGCGGCGCGGCCATCGAACTACGACCGGCCGTGGTCGCCGCAGCGGATGCAGAAAGCCGAAGCGCGGATCTCAAACGCGGCATCGTCACCGCGGCGCCGCAAACCGCGCCGCGCGATGCGACGCCACAGCCGGAGGATATCGAGGCGGATCAGTAGAGCGTCATGCGCGTCATGCCCAAGCCGCGTGCCGGGCATCCCGATAGGCACGGATGCACAGTATTCACTGCAGCGACGGTGTTTACTGGATCGTCCGCTTTCGCGGACGCATGACAGAATGGACACGGTGCGGCGGATCAGTACCGCCGGAACAATCCGATCAGCTTGCCCTGCACGCGCACGCGATTGGGCGGCAGGATGCGGACCTCGTATTGCGGATTGGCGGGTTCGAGCGCGATCGAAGCGCCGCGGCGGCGAAACCGCTTGAGCGTTGCTTCCTCATCGTCGATCAGCGCGACCACGATGTCGCCGGTATCGGCGGCGTCCATGCGCTTGAGCAGCGCGATGTCGCCATCGAGAATGCCGGCCTCGATCATGGAGTCGCCGCGCACTTCGAGCGCGAAGTGTTCGCCGGTGGCGCTGAGCATTTCCGGCGGCATGTTGATGGTGTGGCTTCGGGTCTGGATCGCTTCGATCGGCGTGCCGGCAGCGATGCGGCCCATCACCGGTACCGCGACCGGGCGGCCGTTGTCTTCGTCCGGGCTGCCGCGGACACGGCCGAGATTGCCTTCGATCACGCTCGGCGTGAAACCGCGCGACCGGCCAGCGACGATGCCATGGGCGATCGACTCCGGCAGCTTGATCACTTCGATGGCGCGCGCGCGGTTCGGCAGGCGGCGGATAAAGCCGCGTTCCTCAAGCGCCGTAATCAGACGGTGAATGCCGGACTTGGAGCGCAGGTCGAGCGCGTCCTTCATCTCGTCGAAGGACGGGGGCACGCCCGCTTCCTTGAGGCGCTCATGGATAAAGCGCAGGAGCTCGGCCTGCTTGCGAGTCAACATCGGCGTTCCTCTCCCGAATGGCTTAAAAATGCCGAAACAAATCATGAACGGACACTATCCGTTCCATATGTGTTCCGCAACCATTTAATTTGAAGTGAAGAAATCCACCGGTTCGGCAAACGCGCGCTTAACGCTCGAATTTAACCGCCGGTCGCCGGCCGGTGCGACGCGAGGGAGTCACCTTAAGTTTCTGGCGTAGCACGAAATATTTGCGACTGTCCGGCAGATTTGCGCGGCGATATGCCGGATACGACCAGCAGGATTCCAGGAAACGATTTGCGCGGTACGGGATAGCGCCGGCTTCGCGGCCGAGTCTGCGAGCGCCGGCTAACTATCAATTCGGCAAAAGCAGAATCGGCTCGCGCGGAATGCCGGCGGCGACCAGGTTGAACAACCGTCGATCCACACCGTGTCGAATTCCGAGTGGGTGATGCTGCCGTGCAACAGTATTTCCGGCGCTTCCGGGTTATAGTGAACGCAGGAATCAAGAGTTCCTACGAGATTCATTTGGGGGTTCAGCCATGAAGAAGATTCTGATTGCGACGGCGACGCGGTGGCGATGCGTCAGGCGCCGCGTCGGCTGCGGATATGTCGATGCCGATGAAGGCGCGCCCGGCGCCGGCGCCGGTTTATAGCTGGACCGGCTGCTATCTCGATGCCGGTGGCGGCTACGGCATGTGGAATCAGTCGCACTACGCCGAAGACCGTACCGGGCTCCGGTCCACGGACACGAACAACACCGCAGGTGGCCGCGGTTATTACGGCACGGTTGGTGGCGGCTGCGACTATCAGTTCCCGGTCGGCGGCTTGGGCAACTTCGTCGTCGGCGTGCTCGGCGGCTACGACTTCATGAGCCTCAAGGGCGCGTTTGAAAGCTCGTTTGCTGGTCGTTAGCAGTGGATATGAGAAAGAGACCGGCTCTTGGGATGTTGGCGGCCGCATCGGCTATCTCGTGACACCGAATTTCCTGACCTACATGTCTGGCGGATACACCCAAGCGCACTTCAGCTCGATGAACAGCTTCGCAGGCGCCCCAACGTCGACGCTTCCTGTCGCATACCTATCACGGGTGGTTCCTTGGCGGCGGCGCCGAAACCTCACTGTCGCCGTGGCTGCCGACCGGCTTCTTCCTGCGCAGCGACTACAAGTTTTCGACCTATCAATCATGCGGATTTGCCGATACACCGTTGCAGGCGTTCCGATGGCTTCGGCGAGCACATGAACAAATACGTTCAGCAGATCGGCACCGAACTGGTCTACCGCTTCAACTATCACTAACGCCTACTACTGACATTCTGGGGAGTGTTGGGGACGTGAAGCCCGGGACGCAAGTCCCGGGCTTTTTTCTTTTGAGTGATGCGACTGCTAGCAGTCGAGCCGCACCATCACGCAGCGGTCCCCGGCTTTCGCGGGCGGTGCGAATGGTTCGCGGATGACGAGGCATCCTGATTTCGCGAGTGGCGCCATCATTGAACTGTCCTGGGTGCGGAACGGTGTCGCGACATAGCCGTTCGCGCCATTGGTCAGGGTCGAGCGCAGATAGTCGGCGCGCTCGTCGTTCTCCGGCAGATCGCAGCCGAGCGTCGCGTTCTCCGCCGGCGCGACGAGATCGTCGCGGCCGGTGAGCTTGCGAATGAGCGGTACCAGAAACAAAAACGCGCAGACATAGGACGACACCGGATTGCCAGGTACGCCGAGCACGGCCATTTCGCCGAGCCGGCCGTGCATCAGCGGGCGGCCGGGCCGCATCGCGATTTTCCAGAACGACAGATCGACGCCTTCGGCGGCGAGCGCTCGATTGACGAAGTCGTAGTCGCCGACCGATGCGCCGCCGGTCGTCACCAGAATGTCGGCGCCGGCGTCGCGGGCGCGACGCACCGCGGCGATGGTGTCGTCGAGCCGGTCGGCAACGACGCCAAGGTCGATAAATTCGGCGCCTTCGCTGCGGATCAGGGCGGCCAGCGCGAAACCATTCGAGTACACGATCTGGCCCGGGCCGGGCTCGGTGCCCGGCGGCACCAGTTCGTCGCCGGTGGCGAACAGCGCGACCTTCGGCTTCCGGTACACCGGCACGCGCGGATAATTCATGCCGGCGACCAGCGCGAGATCGCGCGCCTTCAGCTGGTGGCCTTTGGTGAACAGCGTTTCGCCGGCTTTGAAATCGAGGCCCTGGCGGCGGACGTGACGCCCGGCAACCGTGGATTTCTCCACTTCGACGATATCGCCTTCGCGCTTGGTCTGTTCCTGCACCACGACGACATCGGCGCCGGCAGGCACAAAGCCGCCGGTGAAAATCCGCGCCGCTTCACCGGGGCCGACCTTGGCGGCAAACGGCTTGCCGGCCGGAACCTCGCCAATGACTTTCAGTTTCACCGGCGTTGCCGCCACGTCGCAGGCGCGCACCGCATAACCGTCCATGGCCGAAACATCGGCCGGCGGCTGGGTGCGTCGCGATTGCAGATCGACAGCCAATACCCGGCCGTCGGCTTCGGTCAGCGGCACCTCTTCGGCGCCGAGCGGCTTGGCGTGCGCCAATACGTGCTCGAGCGCTTCTGCGACGGAGAGTAAAGCCACTGCACTACCTCGCGCGATAATGACCGCTGCGGCCGCCGCTCTTTTCGATGAGCCGGATGCCCTCGATGCGCATGCCGCGCTCCACGGCTTTGACCATATCGTAGATGGTAAGGCAGGCGACCGACACGGCGGTGAGCGCTTCCATCTCGACGCCGGTCTTGCCGGAGACCTTGACCCGCGCCTTTACCCGCACCCCGGGAAGCTTGGTATCGGGCTCGACCTCGACCTCGATCTGCGAGACGGGCAGGGGATGACACAGCGGGATCAATTCATGGGTGCGCTTGGCGGCCATGATGCCGGCAACGCGAGCAACACCGAGCACATCGCCCTTCTTGGCATCGCCCTTGCGCACGAGATCGAGAGTCTTGGCCTGCATCACCACGCAGCCTTCGGCGACGGCGACGCGCTCGGTCTCATGCTTCGCCGAAACGTCGACCATGTTGGCTTCGCCGCTCGATCGCAAATGAGTGAGTTTTTTGCCGCGCTGCGCCACGTGCTTACTTCGCTGAGGCAAGCGCAGGCTTGCGGGCGAGTAGCGCGCGGGTCGCCGCGGCCACGTCACGCTCGCGCATCAGGCTTTCACCGACCAGGAAAGTCGAAATGCCAGCCTTGCCAAGCCGCGCCAGATCGTCCGGCGTGAAGATGCCGCTCTCGCCGACGATCATGCGATCGGATGGCACCAGCCGCGCCAGCCGCTCCGACGTCGTAAGCGTGGTCTCAAAGGTCTTGAGATTGCGGTTGTTGATGCCGATAAGTCGCGATTTCAGCCGCAGCGCCCGCGCCAGCTCCTTCTCGTCATGAACCTCGACCAGCACGTCCATGCCGTACGCGAAGGCGGCCGCTTCAAGTTCGGCGGCGCAGACATCATCGACCGAGGCCATGATGATGAGAATGCAATCGGCGTCGTACGCACGAGCTTCTGCCACTTGATAAGTGTCGTACATGAAATCCTTGCGCAGCACCGGCAGCGAAACGGCGGCGCGTGCGGCGCGCATATAATCGAGGCTGCCCTGAAACGACGGCGCATCGGTCAGCACCGACAGGCAGGCCGCGCCGCCTTGCTCATAAGCTTTTGCCAGCGCCGGCGGATCGAAATCGTCACGGATGAGCCCGCGTGACGGGCTGGCCTTTTTCACTTCGGCGATCAGCGCGTAGTCGCCGGCGTTGAGCCGCCGCTCGATGGCGCGCAGAAAACCGCGCGGCGCGCTGGCGGCGGCGGCCTGGCGCTCAAGCGCGGCGAAGGGCCGCTGCTTTTTGGCCTCGGCAATTTCCTTGCGCTTGTAGTCTGCAATCTTTTGCAGAATGTCAGCCATCGTTCGACACCACGATCAGGCGGTCGAGCCGGCCTTCGGCTTCGCCGGAGTCGACGGACTGCGCAGCGATCCCGATGCCAGCCTTGATGTCGGCAGCCTTGCCGGCCACCACAAGGGCGGCGGCGGCGTTGAACAGCGCGACGTCTCGGAGCGGCGTCTTCTTGCCTTCGAGAACGTCCTGCACCGCCTTGGCGTTGGTGGCGGCATCGGCGCCGCGCAACGCTTCCGGCTTCACTCTTGGCAGTCCGACGTCTTCCGGCGAAATCTCGAAGCTGCGGATCGTGCCTTTCTCCAGCGCGGTCACGCTGGTCGGCCCGGTCGTGGTGATTTCGTCGAGGCCGTCGGAGCCGTGCACGACCCAGGCGCTTTCGGAACCGAGGTTCTTCAACACCTGCGCCAACGGCTCGGTCCACTGTTTTGAGAACACGCCGACCATCTGCCGCTTCACGCCGGCCGGATTGGACAGCGGCCCGAGCAGATTGAAGATGGTGCGGGTGCCGAGCTCGACGCGGGTCGGCGCGACATTCTTGGTCGCCGGATGGTGCGCCGGCGCGAACATGAAGCCGATGCCGGCCTCGCGGATGCACAGCCCGATCTTCTCGGGAGTCAGGTCGATATTGACGCCGAGCGCGGCGAGCACATCGGCGGCGCCGGATTTGGACGACAGCGCGCGGTTGCCATGCTTGGCGACCGGCACGCCGGCGCCGGCCACGATCAGTGCCGCACAGGTCGAGATATTGAAGGAGCCTGAGGCGTCGCCGCCGGTGCCGACCACGTCGATCGCATCGGGCGGCGCGATGACGCGAAGCATCTTGGAGCGCATCGCCGACACCGCGCCGGTGATCTCGTCGACGGTTTCGCCGCGTACCCGTAGCGCCATCAGCAGCGCACCCATCTGCGACGGGCGTCGCTTCGCCGGACATCATCTGCTCGAAAGCGGTGGCGGCTTCCTCGCGGCCGAGCGTCGCGCCGGTTGCGACCTTGCCGACAATCGCCTTGAAATCCTGCTGTCACGCTTCGCCCCTAATTCACCCGTTCCCGCATTTGCAGCGGCGTTTTTGCCCGAGATCGCCGCCGGCCGGTGAACTCATTCCACGCCGCAGCGAGATCGAGAAAATTTTTCAGCATCAGATGCCCATGCTCGGAGGCAATGCTTTCGGGATGAAACTGCACGCCGTGCACGGGCAACTTGGTATGCGCCAAGCCCCATCACCACGCCGTCGTCGGTGTCGGCGGTCACGGTCAGCTCGCCCGGCATTGAGGAGCGTTCGACGACGAGCGAGTGATACCGCGTTGCCTTGAACGGCGCGTTGATGCCGCGGAATACGCTTGCGCCATTGTGGCGGATCTCGGAGAGCTTGCCGTGCACCTGCACCGGCGCGCGCACCACCTTGCCGCCGAATGCGTCGCCGATCGCCTGGTGGCCGAGGCAGACGCCGAAGATCGGAATTTTCGCCGCCGCCTTGCCGATCAGATCGAGGCAGATGCCGGCTTCTTTGGGCGTGCAGGGGCCGGGCGACAGCACAATAGCGTCCGGGTCGGCGTCGAGCACGTCGTCGCTCGTCACCTTGTCGTTACGGCGCACTTCGACCTCTGCCCCGAGTTCACCGAAATAGTGGACCAGGTTGAAGGTGAAGCTGTCATAGTTGTCGATGAGGTAAATCACCGAAAATACTCATGTTTTCCGGGGCGTCGGTCCCGCGACTTAGGTCTGATTTACCGCGATTGGCGCGAAGCCCGCTAGGGCTGGCGGCGCACAACCATTTGTTGACCGGCCGCGCCTAATCTCCGGCACCAATCGAAACGGCGCGACCGGAGCGCGGCCATGTGGCGAGCAGCCTTTGCCTTTGTTGCCTGTATGACGCTCGGGGCGTGTGATCATGGCCCGGTATTCGATGCGTCGAACCTGATCGCCTACCAAAGCAGCTTACAACGCCATCACCGCGCGATCTCAGTCCGGCCGATCAGACACAAACTCGATATCGCGCTGCAGACACTGGCCGGCGGATATATCCTCGCCTACCAGGCCGTGCCGCTTCCGGGCGCGGATGGATTGACCAACGCAGCGACGCTGGACGGGACGATTCCCCGGGAAGTCTATCTTGCGCGTATGAGATCGAGCATTAACGGCAAGAGCGCCACAGCGATCATCGACCGCGTCACGAGCGATCTCGACAAAGCCATTGCTTACGCCGACCTTCAGCCTGCGAGCGCCAAACATCAGCTCGACGCCTTTGTCGTTGAAAATCCGCGTTATTACTGGAACCGCGGTAAAGTGGCCGATCAGCCATTCATCGAATTCTCAGTTTACAACAGCAGCAAACAACCAATCCAGAGTATCTATCTCGACGCCGCGGTTTCCTCAGGCAAGCACGAGTGGGCGCGCGCTGGCATTCACTATGGCTTTACGCAGCCGTTTGAGCCCGGCGAGATGCTCCAGATCAAATTCTCGCCGCCACCGCCGACCGGGTTAGCCGACCGGCAGCTGGAGAGCGTCTACGATCCCGATTTCACCCTGAAGGTCGCCAATGCCTACGACATGAACGGTAATTGGCTTCTGTATGTTAATACCGATGTCGTCGACGCCATGCGCAAGCAACGAGAACTGTTGCGCGGCAGCTAAGTCCGGGCGCGACCCGCCGCCGCCAACACAAGACGTTACCTCAGCCAAAATTGCCCGGCTAAACCGCCCTTCGCCGCACCGGTGCGAGCAGGTGAGAGAGACTCTGATGATCCGAGCGATTTTGTTGGCCGCCGCCGTGACGGCCTTGTGGCCGTTCAGCCGCGCGCACGCTGAAGACTATCCCGACCGCCCGGTGAAAGTGATCGTGCCGACGCCGCCCGGCGGTCCGGTGGACGTCATTGCCCGGATCGCGGCCAACTCGCTCCAGACCACGCTCGGCAAGGCCTTCGTCGTCGAGAACCGCGCCGGTGCCGGCAACACTATCGGCTCGAAGGATGCGGCCGAGGCAGCGCCCGACGGCTATACGCTGCTCTATTCCAGCGCCAGCGGCCTTGTGATCGCGCCGCTGCTGCATCCGGACGCCGGCTACGACCCGATAAAGAGCTTCGACCCGATCGCGCTGGTCGGCGAGAGCTCCAACATCCTCGTGGTCAACCCGGCTGTCCCGGCCAAGACCGTGCAGGAGCTGGTCGCGTACGCCAAAGCCAATCCGGGCAAGGTGAACTTCTCGTCGGGCGGCATCGGCGTGCTGCCGCACCTGATCGGCGAGATGTTCAAGGCGAGGGCAGGCATCGACATCGTCCACGTGCCGTACAAGGGCGGCGGCCCGTCGATCAACGACGTCGTCGCCGGCAACGTGCAGATGACGTTTGAAGGCACCAGTGTGCTGTTGCCGCTGATTGAGGCCGGGCGGCTGCGCGCGCTCGCCGTGACGACGGCGAAGCGCATTCCGCAATTGCCGGACGTGCCGACCATGGTGGAGAGCGGTTTTCCGAATTTCGTCTCGACGAGCTGGACCGGCTTTCTCGCGCCCGCGCATACGCCGGCGCCGATCATCGCCAAGCTTAACGCCAGCATCAACACCAGCCTGAAAACCGAAGAGCTGAAAATCGCGCTGGCGCGGCTGAGCAACGAACCGCTCGGCGGGACGCCGGCGGATTTCACCGCCGTGATCAAGGGCGATCTCGACAAATGGTCGCCGATCGTCAACACGCTGGGACTGAACAAACAATGATTGCGCTATGCCGGTGGCGTGCTCTAGCCGTCGCGATCATCGCCCTTTGCGGCATTCTCCCGGCACAGGCGCAGTCATATCCCGATCGGCCGGTGAAGATCATCGTGCCGACGGTGGCCGGCGGCACGGTCGATCTCGTCACCCGCGTCATGGCCGCGGATTTGAGCGAGCGTCTGCACGGCAAATTCTTCGTCGAAAACCGCAGCGGCGCCGGCAACACCATCGGCTCGAAGGACGTCGCCGAAGCGGCGCCGGACGGCTACACGCTGTTGATGAGCAGCGCCAGCGGCCAGGTCATTTCGCCGATGATCTACAAGGAGCCCGGCTATGACTCGCTCAACAGCTTCGTGCCGATTGCACCTTATGCCGAAGGTTCGGTCATCCTTGTGGTCAATCCGTCGCTGCCGTTTCACTCGGTGGCCGATCTCGTCGCCTATGCCAGGGCCAACCCGGGAAAGCTGAGCTTCGGCTCCGCCGGCACCGGCACGGTGCCGCACCTCACCGCCGAACTGTTCCAGGCGGACGCCGGCATCACCATGGTCCACGTGCCATATCGCGGCGGTGCGCTGTCGATCCAGGACGTGATTGGCGGGCACGTGCAACTGACATTTGAAGCATCGAGCCCGCTGCTGCCGCACATCCAGGCCGGACAACTGCGCGCGCTCGCGGTGTTAAGCGAAAAGCGAATCCCCGAACTGCCCGACGTGCCGACGATCGGGGAGGCCGGTTATCCGGCGGTGCTGTCGACGAGCTGGACCGGACTGTTCGCGCCTGCCGGTACCGCCTCCTGAGATCGTGGAAAAGCTCAACGCAGCAATCAATGACGGGCTGCGATCAGACGAATCGAAAACCGCGCTGGCCCGGCTCGGCAATGTGCCGAAAGGCGGCACGCCGGAAGACCTGACCAAGGTGATGATCGCCGAGATCCGGAAATGGGCGCCAATCGTTCAGGCGCTCGATCTGACCAACAAATGAAAAAACGGACGGTGCAGGGCACCGTCCGTTGTCAGGACCGTGGCAAACTGAAATCTGGCTGTTAGCGCAAGGCCACCGCGGTGGTGACCGCCGGACGTTGCTTCCTGTCCATCGGGATGAAGCGCACGTCACGCGGCTGGGCGAGGCGGTTTGCTGTGTCGCGCAGGCACGAGGATTCGTAGTACGGCCAGGCGTGCTGCGAGCAGTCCACGCCGAGCGGGCGGGTATCGGCCCGATCCGCCTTGCCGTTGATCGCCGGCGCACCGGCTTCGACGCTCGGTGACAAAACGGGAGACAGCACGAAACAGGCGGCGACGATCGCGGCCGCTATGATGGCGTAAAGGGTCTTGAGCATGGCACCAGCCCCTGTTTGGCAACCTTTGCCGTCTTCTTTAGCGGCAACGCTTTGTTAGCTATTTGGTTGCTGTCCTGTTGTGCCATGTGTCGCGCGAATTCGATTTTAGTTCTTTGATAACCATCACACTTTCGCAGATTCTTTCAACACATTGAAAAGACGCCGGAATTGCCTGTTGAAATGGGATTTTTGAGGTGGTTTTCCACTACCGGCGGCCAAAATCTGCACTCCCGATCTGAACCCGCCGACAGCCGCCTTGCGGTTCGTTTAGGCGCGGGCTAGACCGCCCGCCATGACGCGCACCGCGATCTTTGCCGGGTCGTTTGATCCCATCACCAATGGCCATCTGGACGTGGTCCGGGGCGCCGTGCATCTCGCGGATCGGCTGGTGCTGGCGGTCGGCATTCATCCCGGCAAGACGCCGCTGTTCCCGGCCGAGGAGCGGCTGGCGATGCTGGAAGAAATCTGCGGTCCTTTGGGACGCGCGGCCGGCTGCACCATCGCCTGCACCACGTTCTCCGATCTGGTCGTCACCGCGGCGCAACGCGAGGGCGCTACGATCCTGGTCCGTGGCGTGCGCGACGCCACCGACTTCGACTACGAAATGCAGATGGCCGGCATGAACGCGAGCCATGGCGCCAAAGGTGCAGACGATATTCATGCCGGCGTCACCGGCGGTACGCCCGATCACCGCCACGTTGGTGCGCCAGATTGCGGCCATGGGCGGCGACGTCTCGGCCTTCGTGCCGGCGCAGGTTGCGGCGCGGCTGAAAAAGAAATTCGCCAAAGCCTGAAAAATCCATCCGGGAGATGACATGGTTCGTCTGATTGCAATTCTGCTTGCGCTTGTGGTTGCGGCTCCGGCGATGAGCCAGCAGCTTGCCAATCCTGCGGCGCTCACCGAGCAGGCGCCGCCGGTCTACAAGGCCAAATTCGATACCAGCAAGGGCCCGTTCGTGATCGAGGTGCATCGCGACTGGGCGCCGAACGGCGCCGACCGCTTCTACAACCTGGTCAAGAACGGCTTCTTCGACAACGTGCGCTTCTTCCGCGTCGTGTCTCGGCTTCATGGTGCAGTTCGGCATCAACGGCGATCCGAACCTTTCCGCGCGGTGGCGCGAGGCCCGCATCCGCGACGATGCGGTGAAGCAGAGCAACACCCGCGGCATGGTCACGTTCGCGACCGCCGGTCCGAACACCCGCACCACGCAGGTCTTCATCAACTTCGGCGACAACAACCGGCTGGACGGCATGGGCTTTGCGCCGTTCGGGCAGATCACCTCGGGCATGAACGTCGTGGACGCGCTTTATAGCGGTTACGGCGAGGGCGCTCCGCGCGGTTCAGGTCCCGATCAGGGCCGCCTGCAGCAGGAAGGCAATGCCTACCTGATGAAGGAATTCGGCAAGATGGATTTCGTTAAAAAGGCGACGATCGAACCATAAGGTGCGTTTCGCGTTGCGCACCAAACAATTTCAGCAAGGGAAACAGCTATGGCCGCGCATAAAGATCCGGAAAACACGCTCATTCTCGAGACCACGCCGGGCACCATCGTCATTGCATTGCGTACCGACGTGGCGCCCGGGCACGCCGAGCGGCTGAAGATGCTGGCGCGAGACAAGTTCTACGACAACGTGCCGTTTCATCGCGTCATCGACGGCTTCATGGCGCAGACCGGCGACGGTCAGCACGGCAACGGTACCGGCGGTTCCAAACATCCGGACCTGAAGGCAGAATTCTCCAAGGTGCCGTTCGACCGCGGCATCGTCGGCATGGCGCGCAAGGGGCACAGCAACAATTCAGCCAACAGCCAGTTCTTCATCATGTTCGACGAAGGCCACTTCCTCAACAACCAGTACACCGTGATCGGCGAGGTGGTCGAAGGCATGGACATCGTCGACAAGCTCAAGCGCGGCGAGCCGCCACGCGATCCGGACAAGATCATCCGCATGCAGGTCGCTGGCGACGTCAAATAGCTACCGGCCGTTCAGACGCGGCGTGATGCTATCCAGCACCTGTGCAGGCGTGATGCGCAGCATGCCGTCCGGCGACGGGCCGCCTTCGGGCACGACGGCGTGGATAAACCTCGAATAGCTCAGCACCGGTGTGTTGCCGAACAGCCCAAAGGCATCGGTGCCGGAAGCCGCGGCAAGGTTGAGCGGCCCGGAGTTGGGCCCGATAAAGAGATCGGTATGGCGGAGCAGCGCTACCGACTGCATCAGTTTCAGATCGCAGGCATTGATCAGCGCCGCGCGCGGCGTTCGTGTGATCAACGCTTGCGCGCGCGCCGCAATCTGCGGCCCGCCAATTAGAAAAATCGAGCCCTTGGTGCGCTGCCGCAGCGTTGCGGCGAATTCCGCCCAATGGCCTTCGGGCCAATCTTTATCGGGATGGGACGCGGCAATGCCAAGCACAATCCACGGCCGCGGCTCGGCGGCGAATTTGGCGTCGATCTCCAGCAGGATGTCGGCGGAAACCGGCAAATCGGGCTCCCGCGACCCTAACGGCACCTGCATTGCCGCCATCAGCGCGGTCAGCCAGTCGATCGGCTCATCGTGGAAATGCTTCTGATCGATACCGCGATTGGTGATGAACAGCCGCTGCGGCCCAAGCCCGAGACCGATGCGCTCGGGCACGCCGCCAAGCCACGCCGCCAGCGCCGGGCGAATGGTGCGGTCGAGCACCCAAAGGGTTTGGAAATTGCTCCGCTTCAGAAGCTGTGACAGCCGCAGCAAATTGATCCCGCGCCGCAGCTCGGAGCCGCCGTGCTCGAAATAGAGCACCTCGGCGACGCCCGGTTCCTCCTCGAGCAGCTCGCGCGCGTTGCTGGTCGCTGGCGCCAGGAACGTCACCTGGCTGCCCGGCGAGGCCGCGGCGATGGCGCGGATGAACGGCAGATGCCAGATGACATCGCCGATGCCGGGCTTGACCTGAATGACCGCGCTTGCCGCCACGTTGATTGCCGCCCCAAAGGTTGCGATATGCCATTTAATAGCATGATCGCCGCCTCGTCGGCCTAACACCATTGCCTAGGGATATGCGCACCGAACTTGTTCGACTTTGCACTTCCTGAGGACCGCATCGCGCTGCGGCCGGCATCGCCGCGCGACTCTGCCCGGTTGCTGGTAGTGCGTCCGGGCGCGCCGCTCGAGGATCGCATCGTTCGCGATCTGCCCGATCTGCTGAAGGCCGGCGACACGCTTGTAGTCAACGACACCAGGGTACTGCCGGCGAGCCTGCATGGCCGCCGTATCGGCCGCGGCACCGCCGAGCCTGCGATCGAGGCGACGCTGGTGCAGCGGATCGACGGCTCGCGCTGGCGCGCGCTGGTGCGTCCGGCGAAGCGATTGCAGGCTGGCGACGTGGTGCGCTTCGGCACCGAAGGCCGTGTCTGCTTTCTCGGTCAGCTCGACGCCACGGTGGAAGCAAAAGGCGAGGGCGGCGCGGTGACGTTTGCCTTCGCGTTCCACGGCCCAGTGCTCGATCAGGCCCTGGAAGAGCGCGGCGACATGCCGTTGCCGCCCTACATCGCCGGACGGCGCGCGCCCGACGAGCAAGACCGCGCCGATTATCAAACCATGTTTGCGCGCGAAGACGGGTCGGTCGCCGCACCGACCGCAGGGCTGCATTTCACCGATCGGATGGTGCAGGCGCTCGGTGAGCGCGGCATCGTTCTGCATCGCGTCACGCTCCATGTTGGACCGGGAACGTTTCTGCCGGTGAAATCCGAGGACACTGCGGATCACCAGATGCACGCCGAGTTGGGCGTGGTCACTGCCGAGACTGCCGCAGCACTCAACGCGGTGCGGCGCGGCGGTGGCCGCATCATTGCGGTCGGTTCGACTTCACTGCGATTACTGGAAAGCGCGGCGGTGGACGACGGAACGTTGTCGGCATTCGCCGGCGAAACGGCGCTATTCATCACGCCGGGTTATCGGGTTCGCGCAATCGACGGCATGCTCACTAATTTTCATCTACCGCGCTCGACGCTGTTCATGCTGGTGTCGGCGCTCTGCGGCCTCGACACCATGAAGCAGGCCTACGCGCACGCCATTGAACACGGCTACCGGTTCTATTCTTACGGCGATGCGTGCTTGCTGTTTCGAAACAGAACCCAGTCTTGATCACCCGGCATCGGAACGCCGGGTTTAAGTCCGGGTGGTCACGTGCAGCACCGTCTCAATGATGCGCGCCGCCTGCCGCACCCGGCTTGCCGTGACTGCGCGTCATGCGGCAGCCAATGGGTATGATCGCTATAATGGCGATAAAGATAAGCGCCAGTGCAACGTTGACGAGGTCCATGTCTCAGCTCCATGTCGTCCGCGTGCTTTCGCCCCGCGGATACGGTTATGGCGCCGGCTGTAAATCGCGGCGCCGATCGGAAGCTTTGAGTGGGCAGCCCGCCGGAGGCATATACGCCGCCGTTAATTTGCGGACCGTCGGCACGGTCCGCTGGCAGCTCTTTGCTCACGCTATTGCAATTCGCTACCAGAGTGTAGGGACAAGATAGCGCGGGCGGCTACCAAAGGTATCGATCGTAAATGCCGGCGAGTTTCAGCTTTCGACTGATCGCAACCGACGGCGCGGCGCGGACCGGCGAGATCACGACGCCGCACGGGGTTGTGCGCACACCAGCCTTCATGCCGGTCGGCACGCAGGCGGCCATCAAGGGCGTACACCACGACGACGTCAAAGCCTCCGGCGCCGATATCATGCTCGGCAACACCTATCACCTGATGTTGCGGCCTTCCGCCGAGCGGGTCGCCGCGCTTGGCGGCTTGCATACCTTCATGCGCTGGCCGTATCCGATCCTGACGGATTCCGGCGGCTTTCAGGTGATGTCGCTTTCAAGCCTGCGCAAAGTCACCGAGCAGGGCGTCACCTTCCGTTCGCATCTCGACGGCGCGATGGTCGAACTGACGCCCGAACGCGCGATGGAGGTGCAGATCCTGCTCGGTTCCGACATCGCCATGCAACTCGACGAATGCGTGAAGCTGCCGGCAGCGCGCGGCGATATCGAGCGCGCGATGCAGCTTTCCTTGCGCTGGGCGGAGCGCTCCAGGCACGCCTTCGAGAAAGCGCCTCGCGGACATGCGTTGTTCGGCATCGTGCAGGGCGGCGACGATCCGGCGCTACGCAAGGAAAGTGCCTGCGCGCTGGTGAATATCGGCTTCGACGGCTATGCGATCGGCGGTCTCGCCGTCGGCGAACCGCAAGAGGTGATGCTCAAGGTGGTTGCCGAGACAACGCCGGCGCTGCCACAAGACAAGCCGCATTATCTGATGGGCGTCGGCACGCCGGCCGACCTGCTCGAAGCCGTTGCGCGCGGCATCGACATGTTCGATTGCGTGATGCCGACCCGCAACGGGCGGCACGGATTAGCGTTTACCCGTTTCGGGCCGATCAACATCAAGAACGCGCATCACGCCGAGGATCCGCGTCCGCTCGACGCCGAAAGTCACTGTCCTGCTGCGCGGGAATTTTCACGCGCCTATCTGCATCATCTGTTTCGCGCCGGTGAGGCGCTCGGCGGCACGCTACTCTCGATCGTCAACCTTTATTACTACCAGGACCTGATGGCGGGAACTCGCGCCGCCATTGCCGCGGGCCGCTTCGACGATTTTCGCGCGCAGACGCTGGAGCAATGGGCCGCCAAAGGCGACCGCGCCTGAGCGGACGTAATGTCGCAATACCGCGGCAACAAATGCCGCTAAACCGTTGCCGAATAACAAGGACATTCCAGATGAAGCCTTCGTCCTCCCGTTCGGGCATAACCCGCCGCACTGCAGCTTTTACGCTGGCGTTCGCCTCCGCTGGCCTCGCGGCGCCCGCGATCCTCGCTCAGGCCAAATATCCCGATCATCCGGTGCGCGTGATCCTGCCATTTGGTGCGGGCGGCGTTGCCGACGTCACATCGCGGCTGGTTGCTGAAGCCCTGAGCACCAAGCTTGGACAAAATTTCGTCATCGAAAACATGCCCGGCGCTGGCGGTATCGCTGCGGCACGCGCAGCGCTACAGGGCGGTACCGACGGCTATACGCTGATGCTGCTGACCAACGGCAACGCCATCAGCGCGGCGCTGTTCGAGCATCTGCCATACGACCCCGTGAAGCAGTTCACGCCGATTTCGACGATCGGCACTTTCACCTGCGACTTCATCGTCAATGCTTCATCGCCGTATCAAACAATGGGCGATTTCCTGAAGGCGGCAAAAGACAAGCCCGGCACGCTCAATCTTGGCACTATCAATGTCGGCAGCACGCAAAACCTGACCGCGGAATTGTTCAAATCGATGGCGGGTATCGACGTCCAACTGGTGCCGTTCAAGGGTTCGCCAGACGTCGTCGTCGGCTTGCTGCGCAATGACATCCAGATGGCGGTCGACTTTTACGCGGCGTTGAAACCGTCCCTGGATAACGGTCAGGCTCGGGCGCTTGCGACCAGCGCCCCGAAGCGTTCGCCGGAACTGCCCAACGTTCCGACAGTGCAGGAAGCCGGCGTTTCAGGCTTTGACGTGACCGCGTGGAACGGGCTTTACGCACCGGCAGGGACGCCGGATGCCATCATCCAGACCCTGAACAAGGCGCTGCATGATGTGTTGTCCGATCCCGCCCTGAAGAAGCGCGCTCTCGATCTCGGCATCGACACCAAAGCTTCGACGCCGGCGGAACTCGATGCGCATATGCGCGGCGACATCGAAAAGTGGGGCAAAGGTGATCGCCAGCGCACACATTCCAAAACAGTGATCGCCAAAACAGTGATCGCCAAAACAGTGATCGCGAATGCAGTAGCGCCGAATCAAAAAATTAGCCCGCCGGCCCCATGATACGCAGGACCGGCGGGTCACTCACTCTCGTCGCTGGGAATGACGCAACAAACCAGCGCGAATTTAAGCCTTCGCCATCTGACCGCGCAGTTCGCCACCGGGATTAGCTGCGGTGTGAACGTTGGCGTACCAGAGTCCGCTTTGCAGATCGGAAATCTGGCCGTCGGTCAGCGTCGCCGAACCCTTGAACGGGCTGGAGAGCGGCGTGCCTTTTTCCGAGATCCAGACCGCAACACCGGCATTCTTGCCGGCTTCGGCGGGGCCGTGGAAATGCGCGGCCGTAGCCGGACCGGTAAGGCCGGAGAAGCTGCCGTCCCAGGTCAGCATCTTGGTCGCCGGGTCGAACGTAGCGGTAACGGTGCCGGAGCCGGTCGTCGTGTTCGGCGGCACTTCGGTGGCACCGTTCATGGTCGCTTTATACGTAACCGTTGCGGCGTGGCTGGGCGTGGTGCGGCCGAGCAATAACGCGCTAACAGCGCCGCCCAACCCAAAACCCAGTATAGAACGGCGAACAAAAGTCTGACGCATCGCTGTTTAACTCATGGCATCCCTCCTTGCGGATTGTTCCGCGATATTGGAATAAACACCGCGGTTGCGGGGATTATTGCCCTTTACTGACTGCTTGACCATCGACGGAACCCCGCCGGGAACGGCGGTACACGCACCACCACAGACAAACGCCACTGGTGGATCAACGCTGCAGATGGATCGAGGTTGCAAACTCATTGCCGCAATCGTCGCACGACCAAGCATGATCAATACGGCCATTGGCGTCGAACAAGAACTCCTCGGCAACGAGCAACGTGTTGCCGCATTGCGGGCAGTTGGGCCGGCTCAATTGCGAGGCCGCAACGCACCTGGAACACTGAAATCTGGCGGACGGACTGGACCATCATCGTCGATCTCCTCGACGCCCTTCACTGCACCCAATCGAGCGACAGCGTGCGCGGTCTCTATGGCGTTGCCACGACGCGAGCGTGAAACTCCCATGGCTGTGGAAAGCCGGATGTGGAAATTCGCGCGCGCAGGCGGGGCTAACGCCATTCCGCGCCAATGGTTCCAGCGCTAGCGATCTTTAAGCGGCGCGCAATTGGTCCGGCCCGACATCAAGCAGTCTTCCATCTTGCTGTCGGCGTAGAGTTCGCGCGCCAGCAGCCAGCCGATCACGAAGATGAGCGCCACAACGCCAAGCGCGATCATCGAGCGGCGTTGATTCCCGGTTTGCTTGTCGCGATCTGCCATCGGTGTCCAAAACCTCTTGCTGGTGGCACCCTAAAAGCCGACGACCATCAAGGCAATCTTATGCAAAATCAAATGGTTGTAACAAAGGGCGGTATTGTGATCCGGGTCACAGCAAACCAGCGATAAAAAACCAGGATGGTCATCGGCTTTGGCATTGCGCCAGGGAGGGGAACGATGA
Organism: uncultured Alphaproteobacteria bacterium; assembly: GCA_963739945.1. Taxonomy (GTDB): domain Bacteria; phylum Pseudomonadota; class Alphaproteobacteria; order Rhizobiales; family Xanthobacteraceae; genus BOG-931. Next base: position 837,520 of record CAVUCN010000002.1, read on the forward strand.
CAACCGCCATTCAACGCCGCACCAAAACCACCCGACAGGTCCTCGGCGGCGCTGCCGCTGTCGTTCTGTCTGCCACAGTGACGCTGGCGTTCACGTCGACCAAAGCCGCGGCCTTCGACATCGGCGGGCTCATCGGCACCGCGATGGCTTTGCAGATGGGCCACTATCACGGCGGGTACTCCTCCGGCGGGCACGCCCGGACACACGTCGCCTCCCATGACGGCGATTCCAGCGACCGCGGCAACAGCAGCGTAGAACGCGATGCGCGGGATCCGGTCGGGACAACGCCGCCTGCCGTGAAGTCAGACAACCACGTCGTCGCCGGGCGAGCGCAAAAGACCCAAGGTCCGTCGAGCTCGTCTGGGGGCATCGCTCAAGCCTCAGTGCACGACGCCTCGGAACACGACGCCGCAGCCGGCCAGGTCGCATCGGCTGGCAGGTCGTTCGACGATGCGCCAGCGTTCAATCCGTCGCGCTGAAACAGGCCGCAGAGCTGGCAAGTCCGGCGTTTAGGGAACTTTTCTGACGCTCGCGTGTTGAAATTGTCGTTACAGGAGGCAATTTCATGCGCTGTCCGTCTTGTCGCCAGGCCGTAAAACCCGAAACCGCGTGGAAGAGCGCGAACGGTCGCTTCTATTGCAGCGAGTTCTGTGCGGATTCTGAAACGGTCAAACCGGTCCGACATCAAGCCGAACAGAAGCACGAGATCGACCGGCAATATCGCGAACGACTGGAGCGGCTGCTGCCGCTACGGCGCGCGATGCAGGCGGCCAGTTCCTCAACTTCCACCAGAGTTGCCGGCTAGCTCGGTTGTTGCGAAGGTCACCGCTGGTTGCTCCAGCGCGCGGTGAGAAGCTGACCGGCTATCCAGGTCCCGACAGCCCAGCCAAGGGCCATAAAGAACCCCCACAAGAACCAGACCAGTACGACGTAGATAGTAATTGCGGGAACGATCATCGGGCAGCCTCGTGTGTTGGAGCTGGCAGCTTACGGCAGGTTCACGCCGAAAAACGGAACGCGCTATTTGGTATTCCCGCTGAAATCCAGCGGCACCGACATGAATTGACTGGTTACCCGCTTGACGACCATATCCTTGGTTACCGCCATGTATTTTTTGAAGTGTTCGGTCTGCTCATGATGCCCAAGAGCGTCCGCGTTATCGTAGACTTCGAAGAACATGACGTGATGACGATCGTCTTTTGAAAGACCCATATTGAATTCGTGACATCCGTCGTCCTTGAGCGAGGCTTCGGCATTTTCGCGGGCTGAAGCCATGAACTTGTCGAAGTCCGGCGCAGCTATATCCAGGTTGACGACGTTGATGAGGTAGGATCGGACGGGCTGCTGCGCCGCGGCGGGATGCAGCAAAAGTAGTGACAGCACCGCCATCGTCGCTGCGTTCAACGCCTTCATGAAATCTGCTGCTCCGCTAATACTCCCAGTTAATTCGGCAGTTCCGGTTCAGTTCCTCGATTGGCGCGGATGAGGCGTGTGCGACGAGGCATCTACTTAAGAGCTTTTGGATGCGGGCGGGGCGTGCCGTCAAAGCAGTCGCCTGACGAACATCCGGTATGGCGCTCATAGTGCTCGAAATGTGCGGCGGTGCCTCTGCTGGCTTTCACGAGGCGAACCTGGCCGTGGCACTCCGGACAGCGTTTGATGCGGACCGGATCGAGCTTCAAGGCCTGCGATAGCTCGATCAACGTCCATTCGCCCTGGACCCTGACCTCGCAGCCAGTCTCGGAAAACGAGAGATCGTCGAAATCTTCAACCATGGTCCCCGGCGGGGCTACGCTTGGAAATTCGCGCTGGATCACCCGATTGGTCAAATTTTTTTCAGCAGCGGCGGGCGTGCCCGCCGTCCGGCAGCGGAGATAGAGGCCCAAGGCCCTGATTTCTAAGGGGACTTTGGATGGTAAACGCGCTGTATCAGGCGCGCCAAAGCGTGATCACCAGACCGCCGGCAATGATCAGCGATCCACCCACGTAAATCGGCAGGGCGGGGCGCACGCCGAAAACGGTGAAATTGACAATTTGTGCAACCAGAAAGAACAGCGTGACGTAGACGCCCAGCAGCCTGCCGAAATCCCAAGGTGGCGCGTTGACGATCGTTCCATAGGCCAACAAGGACCGCGGCGCCAGCCACAAAGAGGGCGGCCCGACCCGCTCCATTGGGATGATGCAAGCCGAGCCGAACGATCGCATCGCCCGCTGCCTCCAGCACCGCGGCGAGCGCGAGCAGCAGCCAGGCAAGGGCCGGATTCATCGTGTGCTCCGTGTCGATCAGATGCGCACAGTGTAATTGCTAGTGGTTCTTTGATTCAAATATTCGCACGGAAGCGTCTTCCGAAATGGGGCGCGAATGTTTGAATGGAAACACTAGAGATCCAGCCGACAGTCAGTCTGCGGGATGGCGCAGCAGGGTAACACATAGCCGGCATCCGGCTCGTCGATCGGCTCGACATAGCTCACGCTTCCTTCGAAAATCGCGGTACGGCAGAGGCCGCAACTGCCAGCGCGGCAGCCAAATGTTGGAGATACTCCGGCAGCCTCCGCCAGGTTCAAAAGCGTTCCCGAAGACGGCGACCAGACGGTTTCCATGTGACTCCTCGCAAAGGCAACCGTGAAGGACATCGCCGGATCCGCTGACAATGTGCCGCGCACCGGCAACAGCGTCGACGGTCCGAACGACTCGTAGCGAATGTTCAGCGGGCTGACGCCCGCTTCGACCAGGCCGTCATGCATTTGTCTTATGAATTCTCCCGGGCCGCAAAGGAATATCTCGGCAAGCGGAGCGGCGGCGTATGGCAGCAGATCGCTTGCGGCAAGCCGTCCATGTTTTGGCGCCGGCAGTCCCTCGACCGGCGGCGCTCCGTTGAGTTGCGAATAAGCCAACCTGACTTGAAAGCGACGCCGCTCGGCCAATAGCTCCCGAAGCTCGTTGGCCAGCGTATGCTCGCCGGGCCGTCGCATTCCGAACCCCGCGAACACGTCCCGCCGGCCGCACCGGGTGGCGCGTTCGATCATGCTCATAATCGGCGTCACACCGATGCCCGCACCCGCCAATACGAGCGGTGTGTCATCGTCGAGGTCGGGATGGAAATTGCCGCGTGGCCGCTCGATATCGAGCAGATCGCCTGCCTTAAGCTTCGCAATCCTCGCCGACGTCGCGCCCAGTGCACCTTCGGCGTCACAAACCAGTTTTACCGTGATACGGCAGCGGTGCGGGGCGTGGAGAGCGGACAGGCTGTAAGTGCGTTTGAGTCCGTCGGGCCAGACCACGGTCAGGTACTGGCCTGGCAACGCATCGAACAATGGCGCTCCATCGCCCGGCCGAAGCCAGATCGAAATCACATCCCTGGCCTCGGATTGTATCTTCTCGACCTGCAACGAACGTGTCACCGGTGAGTCCGCTTCCACCTGCCGGCGCATCTCCGAATCGATCATTCGCCGCACGCGGGATCGCCACTTCGCCGAGATGTCGCGTGCCCGAACGACCTTGCGAAGCTCAGCCGGCTTTCGATACTCAAATTGAGTGGCTGCGATCACGTCTCTCACTGTCGGCGATGAGAGATCGCGTGACAGCAGCTCGATCGAATCCGACTGCTCGACCAACCCTTCTTCCAGCACCCGGCAGTAAAAGCCCGTTCGATTGGCGGCGAGAAACCGGACTGAAAAATCGCTGCCGGCGTCCATCCGCATGACCAGCTTGTAACAGGGAATCCGGGGCTCGGAGACCTGCACGACAGCGGTGCCCATCCGGAGGATGTCACCGATACGAAGCGCGTCCTCGAGCAGACCTTCCGTCGTTACGTTTTCGCCGAACTGACCCCAGGGCAACAGGTTGCGGCCGATTTCACGTTGCCAATAGCCGTAATGTTCGGACGGGTAACAATAGACGGCCTTGTCGATGCCACCGTGCGCCGACAGATCGGCCTGACCGTCACCGGCAAAATTCAGTTTCTGCAAAGTCAGTGGTTTGTCGATCGGCTCCTTGAAGATTCCCGTGCTGAAAGACAGGCCTCGGTACGTCACCTGCCTCGGCTTGCCGACGTTCAGGGAAATGACTTTTCCGTTCATGTGATCCCAAGGCAGACTTGTTTGACACTCTCCGGTCCGCCCGCCGGCTTGAACATTGCAGTCTGCAAGCACTGACCGTCATGTACGGGATCCGGAGATCCCGCCCATGACGGTCAATGTCAACGGGGCGCGTTGGGGGGAAGGCCGCCGCGCCCCGCGGTCGGTGTTCACGCCGCCTTCGCGTCCGGGATTGCCGGCATGTCATCCTGGATCTTGAAGCGGGCGTGGTTACTCTCGAGATCCTGGCGGATCTGTCCGAGCGCCGAGGGCTTGCGGACGCGGAAGGCAAGGATCCACACGATCCCGATCGCCAGGTAGACGAGATAGGCGTAGGGGAAGTAGTTGACCGGCGGATCGGGAATCGGAACCACGCTACCGACTGCCGGGATCATCAGCAGAAGCAGCGACGCTGCGCACATCACAAGGTCGCGCGGTTGCTGTTCACCGAGCCGTTTGAGATAGACCGGCGCCGCCACGGAGATGAGGCAATACGGCGTTATGAAGCCGAATGCCGCAAGCGTGCCCGCATAGTTGAAGATGTCGAGCGGCGCGACGCCGATAATCGCGGCGGTCGTCGGTAGCAGAAACGAGATGATCGACATCGTCGTGACGGCGATGTGCGGCGTCTCGTTGGTCGCGTGGGCGTCCGCAGTCGCCTCGTGGAACAAGCCGTGACGTCCCATCGCGTAGATGATGCGCGCGCCGGCATTGATGCACGAGAGATTAAGCGCGAAGAAGCTGACCATTGCGCCAAGCGACAATGGAATCTGTAGCGGTGCGACGTGGGCAAGCGTCGCCAGCACGTTCAGCGGCGTATCGATCTTGTCGAGCGGGGTCGAGTAGCCGCGCGTGCCGAGCACCATCACGTAAGTCACGAACACGAAGAAGGCGCCCGATAAAACGAGACTCAGCATGACGGCCCGCGGGATTGTTTTGAGCGGATCCTTTGCTTCGTCGCCGAACGCTGTGGCGCATTCGAAACCGACAAGGCTGAAGATCGCCACCACGACGCCGAGTCCGACGCTGGACCAGGGCAGCGTGCTGACGTCGAATTGCGCCTTGTCGATTGCAAAATGGTGCTGGGAGAGAACGACCGCGCACAGTATCAGGATCAAGGCCATCGAGATGCCTTCGAAGAGCAGCATCAACAGCGCGGAAAGCTGAACGTTTTTCCAGGCACAGTACCAGGAGGTTCCGACGCACACCGCGAATAGTACCGCCGGCGGCAGATGCAGCCCCACCATGCCGAGAAGCGTATCGGCAAAAACCGCAAAGCCGGTTGCGCCGGCGACCGAGATGCCGAGATAGGCCCAGATCAGCGACCAGCCACCGATCGCGCCACCAGTCACACCGAGACCGCGGCAGATGTAGCTGTACATCGATCCGGACCCGGTGGACCGCCGCGCGAACTGGTTAAGGTTCCACGCGACGAACAGCAGCATGAACGTGCCCAACGCGTAGGACATCCAGCTCCAATCTCCGGTGTTCGAATACATCACCGGGATGATCAGGGCCGCTGTCATGGTGGGGGAAATCAGCGCGACAGCTTGTGCCAGCACCTCATAAGAGTTGAGGCAGTTTGCTTTTAGCGAGAAATTGGACATGACCAGGCTCCGTTAGAGTGACGACGTGTCCTGCGCCACTTCGACGTCGTCCGAGCCCGGTCTCGAGACCACAGTGCGGCAGGTCGAGCCTGCAAGCTACTGTGCGCGTGGACCAGTCAACACATCCAGTTTTCAAATGCTGCGGGGTCCAATCACTGGCGTGGCGGATTTGAAGTTCCCGCTCTCCTTGCGGCTGGCTTTTGCGAGCAACTCCAAATCCAAAAGCCGCACTGGAATCATATATTTGCCGGTGTCAGGAACACCGGACCCGCTCCGGCCGTAAGGCCCGGACGAGATAATTGGACGGCTCCGACCGGCGCGCTAACCGGCGCTCGGATCAGAAATTCCAGTCGACATCGAGGTCGGAATTGACGTGAAGGCGAGCGCCAATTCCTTCGCTGATGGCCGCATAGGCGCCGAATTTCACACCTTTGACAGCGTCGTCATAGCGGTAGGTCGAGAGCACCGGCAGCACGTCGAGTCCCGGTGTGCCGCTCTTCTGATCGATCGAGGTCAGGCTGCAGCGATAGCACGGGTTGACGAACCGCAGGGAAACCTCACCACACCGGGCCTGCGTGAAATAGTCTTCTTCGTGTTCGTCGATGCCGCTGACGACGATGTTCGGCCTGAAGCGGTTCATCGGCACCGCTTCCGTAAGTTTCTGATTCAATGCGGCGTGTGAGGCCTGCGAGATGACGAGTATTCCGTAATTGTCGACAAAGCTGGTAGGCGCCACGTCGCGTTCCGGGTATTGAACGCCGCCCTTGCGCAGCACTTTCGGATCGCATTTGGCGAGCTGGAATGGCCCGCCGAGGTAATCGCTGAACCATGCATCGGCTTCAGCGTCCGTCGAAAGCGCTTCATGCTTTTCGCCAAACAGCGTGATACTGACCGGTGCGCCGGCTCCGTTCGCCGATACGTGTAGCGGTTTCATGCCGGGCGCAGTGAGGACCAAACCGCCATTGGCGAATTCCGGCTTCACCAGCGCGAGTTTCGGATACTCCCGCTGTGTGACAAACATTCCGTCGGCATCGACCACCATCCAGTTACGATCAAACTCAAATCCGGTCGGCACGATCGCGACGTCTTCGACTCGGACACCGGCACAAGATTTGACGGGATAAACGAAGAGATCTGAGATTTTAGGCATCGCACTTTCTCCTGATGGTCCCGGCTTATCCTGCGGTCTTGGCAAGCACTCGAATGGTCCCCGCGTGATTGAAGGCGTCGTCGAAGAAGCGTTCCGGTGGCAGCGCGGCGACATGAGTGAAGTCGTAAAATGCCGCATCGATCAGGCTCGGGCTGCCGCAGGCATAGACGTCGAAGGATGAAAGGTCGGGAAAGTCCTCGAGCACGGCGCGGTGTACGGGCCCGATACGCCCCGGCCAGCGGTCGGCCTCGAGCGTTTCGGATAGAACCGGCGTCACGCGCACGCATTCAAAAGCCGGAATCGTTCCAGCAGCGTAGAATCCTTCCGGCCGGCGGCTTCCCCAATAGAGATAAAGTTCGCGCTTCGGCGTTGCGTGCTTGAGTCCTTCAAGCATTGCCTTGATCGGCGCTATTCCGGTGCCGCCTGCAAGCAGAATTGCCGGCCGTTGCGCAGCGTCGGAAAATCCAAATTCGCCGAACGGTCCTTCGAACCTTACAATGTCGCGCGGACGCAACGCCTCATGGACAAACGAGGTGAAACGTCCGTTCGGGATGCGCCCGACGTGCAATTCAAGCGTGCCGTCGCTGCGGGGCGCATTGGCAATCGAAAACGGATGCAGCCGGCCGTCCTGGCCGACAATGCAGATGTATTGGCCGGGCCGAAACCGGATCGTTGCCGTTGGCGGCGGCTGCAACGTCACAATGGCGACATCGCGCGACGGCTTTACGATTTCGATCACACGCGCCGGACGGCGAAATACCGTGCCGGTCGGCCTGGCGTCGAGCTCGGCAACGTCGAGCGTGACGTCGCCCAATAGTTTGGCGCAGCATAACAGCGCCTCTGGGCGCGACGTAGTATGCCCGCCTCCTCGGACGGATCGTCCATTGTCATAGATAAGGGCGCCGGAGACAACGATGGCCCGGCAACTGCCGCAAGTGCCGCCGCGGCAGGCATGTGGCAGCCAAATCTCCTGCCGTAAAGCCGCTTCGAGGATCGCTTCGTTCTGATTAACAGCAAAGACCTTGCCGCTACGGCTCAGCGTGACCCGGCCGGCCGGAGGCATGGTCTTTGCAAGGTGCTCTGTCATGTACCGGGCCGCGAGCCTAGGGACGCCACGGACCGTGGAAAAGGTCCAACAATGACTGATGGAGGGGTCCAGTGCTGCGACCTTGGAAAATCAGCCTTGCCGAGCGGGTCAATCGGGAGCGAAGCCTTCCGGTATACCAACAGATCGTCCAGGCACTCATTCACGACATTCAGCGCGGCCGGCTCTCGCCGGGCAGCTTCCTGCCAAGCAGCCGGGAACTTGCGGTTACCCTTGGCGTCAACCGCAAAACCATCGTCCTGGCCTACGACGACTTGATCGCACAGGGCTGGCTTGCTTCCGATGGCACGCGCGGAACCATGGTGTCGGATTCTCTGCCTGAATTGGCGCCGCAACTTCTGCCGATCCCGCAGTCCGACATCGGCTACGAGAGCGCAGCGCCCGAGTTCAAAATCCATCCCGCCGCAGATCCGCTACCCGCGTTTGTCGAGAATTCAGCTCTTACATTCGATGACGGCGCACCCGATGCGCGGCTGCTCTCTCCCGATGTCCTGTCGCGCGCCTACCGTACGGCATTGCATCAAGCAGCCCGCGGCAACTGGTTTGGATACGGCGATCCCCGCGGATCGCCAATTCTGCGGGAGATCATCGCCAACATGCTCACCGCACATCGCGGACTCGTGGCGAACGCAGATAACATTTGCATTACCCGCGGAAGCCAAATGGCAATTTTCCTTGCCGCCAGAATCCTGGTTCAGCCCGGCGAAACCGTTGTGGTGGAAGCTTTGAGCTACTCGCCCGCGTGGGAGGCGTTTCGGGCCGCCGGCGCCACCGTCATCGGCGCCAAGCTCGACGAGAACGGGTTGGATATCGAGGATCTCGAAAGCCTTTGCCGCCAGCACAAAGTCCGCGCGCTTTACCTGACTCCGCATCATCAATTTCCGACCACAGTGTCACTGACGCCGCAGCGGCGCCTGCGGCTTTTGGATATCGCCGGCCAGTTTGGCCTCGCGATAATCGAGGATGACTACGATCACGAGTTTCATTTCGAACAGCAGCCGCTGTTGCCGATCGCCAGCTACGCGCCGCGACGCACCATCTATGTCGGCTCGATGTCGAAGTTGCTGTTGCCTGGGCTTCGCATCGGCTATGTCGCCGCGGCTCCAGACGTCATTCGTCTCCTCGCTAACGAGACGGTCATCATCGACCGTCAAGGCAATGTGCCGACCGAACTCGCCGTTGCAGAACTTATCCAGTCCGGCGAATTACACCGTCATTCGCGCAAGGCGCTCCAGGTCTATTTGCGGCGGCGTAACGCCTTTGCGCAGTTGCTTCGAGACAACTTCGGTGACGCCATCGATTTCAAAGTACCCGACGGTGGCCTGGCGTTCTGGGTTAAATTCAGAGACCCGGCAGTGCTCGATACGATCGAGAGAGACGCTCCATCGTGCGGTGTCCGGTTTCTGCCCTCCCGGACGTTCGCGATTACCCCGCACAAGCAAAGGGGACTGCGGCTCGGATATGCGAGCCATAATGTCGAAGAGGCGACCGAAGCCGTCCGCCGGTTGCGGCGATCGGCCGACAAGGCGCTACGGCCAAAAATGCGCAGGGCTGTCGCGGTTTCCCAGTAATGACCGGCGTAATCCGGGCGGACCGGATAATACAGCGCGCATAAAGGCGTAAAGTGGTGAGCGCGGAGGGGCTCGAACCCTCGACCCCGTGATTAAAAGTCACGTGCTCTACCAACTGAGCTACGCGCTCGCTGGGCAGGGAGATACTGAAATCCGCCTGGCATTACCACCCCTGCGCGCTTTTTTGTGCCGGTTTTGCTAGGTTGGCCCCAACAGAGCCGGGTAGACCCCTGCGCGAGGATCAGTCCCATGCCCATCGTCAACCGTATTGCCGATCTGCACGCCGAGATCACCGGCTGGCGGCGCGAAATGCATATGCATCCGGAACTGCTTTACGACGTGCACCGGACCGCGGCTTCGGTGGCGGAAAAGCTGAAAGCCTTCGGCTGCGACGAGGTTGTCCCCGGCATCGGCCGCACCGGCGTCGTGGGCGTCATCAAGGGCCGCAAAGCCGGCAACAAGGTCGTCGGCATGCGCGCTGACATGGATGCGCTGCCGCTCGAGGAGGAAACCGGGCTGCCGTACAAATCCACGGTGCCGGGAAAGATGCACGCCTGCGGCCATGACGGCCACACCGCGATGCTGCTCGGCGCCGCCAAGTATCTCGCCGAAACCCGCAATTTCGCCGGCACCGCCGTGGTGATTTTCCAGCCGGCCGAGGAGGGCGGCGCCGGCGGCGAGGCCATGGTCAAAGACGGCCTGATGACCCGGTTCGGCATCAATGAAGTCTACGGCATGCACAATTATCCCGGCCTGCCGGTCGGGCAATTCGCCACCCGTCCCGGCGCCGTCATGGCGTCCGCCGACCACATCACGATTGAACTTGAAGGCAAGGGCGGCCATGCCGCCCGGCCGCACCTCGCGGTCGATACCATCCTGGTCGGCTGCCAGATCATCAACCAGTTGCAGTCGATCGTGTCGCGTAACGTCGATCCGCTGGACAGTGCAGTTGTGTCGGTGTGCATGTTCCAGGCAGGACACACGGATAACGTCATTCCGCAGCACGCCATTCTGCGCGGCACCGCGCGAGCATTGAATGACGAAACCCGGCAGCTGCTCCGAAAGCGCATCAACATGATCGTCGAAGGCACGGCGGCGCTTTACGGCGCCAAGGCCAAGCTGACCTACGCCAATGGTTATCCGGTCGTGGTGAACCACGAGCGGGAGACCGAATTCGCGGCAGATGTGGCGCGGGAAATCGTCGGCAAGGACAAGGTCAACACCGACACGCCGCCTCGGATGGCGGCCGAAGACTTCTCATTCATGCTCAACGAGCGGCCGGGCGCTTTCATTTTCGTCGGCAACGGCGACAGCGCCGGCCTGCATCACCCGGCTTACGACTTCAACGATGAAGTGATCCCGCTCGGCACGTCGTACTGGGTGCGGCTCGCGGAGACAGCACTGGCGGGCTAGTTCTTGTCATTCCGGGACCGCGCCGTTGGCGATCCGAAATGACGATTACTGTGCCGCTTCTACTGCGCCGCTTCGATCCGATTGTCAGCCGGTACTGTCGGCTGCTCTGCTGCGATCACCTGATTTGCAATCGCCTGGGTAATGACACGGCGCTGCGGCAGCAGTTCGCCAACCTTGGCCCCGATCCTGGCTTCGACGCTGTGCCAGAAGGCGAACGAGTTGAAGCGGGTACCTTCGATCAGCGCCAGCGCGACCGCAGACAGGAACGGCAGGCTCTGCACCACCAGCACGAATGCGAAAATATTGATCTCGCGCACCTGCTTGTAATTGGTCATCACCAACGTAAACGCGCCGACGATCAACAGGCTGCCGATCACGGCTTCCCAGAACGCTGCGAAATCCGGACCTTTGCGGGCGACACCGCCCTTGGCGGTGCGTAGGAACGGTACGTGCTCTTGCAGCACGCCCATGCCGACGGCCCGAGCGACCGTCCACTGCACCGACATCGCGGCGCAAACCGCACCGACCATCTGGCCGGGCGTGGCCCGCACACGCAGACGGTACAGCGCCACGAAGTGCGCAACCGCGACGGCGGTCGAGGCAATGATCGGGATGGTGAGGATGCGATCCGGCACGGCGATATTGGCGAACGCCACCACCGGCACCCAAAGGATATTCAAAAGAGCGACAACGACGCCGATAGTCTCGGCGCCGAGCCAGTTCAGCCAGCCGATGGTGTATTCGCGTTTCTGATCGCGTGACAGGCCGGTGGCGCCCGGCAGCATGTGCCGCCAGTGCTTCTGGACCAGCTGGAAGCCGCCAAACGCCCAGCGTTGGCGCTGCTTCTTGTAGGCTTCGTAGGTGTCTGGCAGCAGGCCGTGGCCATAGCGGTGATTGGTGTAATGGGCCACCCAGCCGCGCTCGAGAATGTGCAGGCCGAGATCGGTGTCTTCAACGATGGTGTCGGTCGGCCAGTTGCCGGCATCTTCCAGCGCCGCGCGGCGAATAAGCGCCATCGTGCCGTGCATGACGATAGCGTTGGCCTCGTTCCGCTGCACCATGCCGATGTCGAAGAAGCCGGCATACTCCGCGTTCATCGCGGTATGCATGACTGACTGACCGCCGTCGCGATGATCCTGCGGCGATTGCACGAAGCCGACGCGCGGATCGGAGAACAGTGGCACCAGATCCTTCAGCCAGCCGGGCTGGACCACATAGTCGGCGTCGATGCTGCCGATGATTTCGGCGTCCGCAGCGGTGTGCTGGAGCGCAATCCGCAGCGCGCCGGCCTTGTAGCCGGAAAGCTTCTCGACATTGATGAACTTGAAGCGCTCGCCAAGCAGCTTGCAATGCGCTTCGACAGGCTCGCAAAGCGCGGGATCCGGCGTGTTGTTGATCACGACGACGCATTCGAAATTCGGGTATTCGAGCTTGGCGACGGAATCGAGCGTCGCGATCAGCATCTCCGGCGATTCGCGGCAGGCCGGAACGTGGATCGACACTTTCGGCGCGTAGGTCTCGGGCACCAGCGGCGGGGAGAGCGCGAGCCGGCGCGGCCCGCGACCGAACGCGATCGCGGCAATCTCCTCTAGCCGGGCCATCGCGATGGCGACCAGCGGGATCAGCAGGATGATGCCGAGCCCAAGAGCAAAGGCAGCGCCCGGCACGAAGTAGTGTCCCTTCCAGAACGCGACGACAGCGGTGAACCAGGCGCCGACCATGTTGGCGGAAATTGCCAGCATCATCGCCTGCGCCACGGTGACGCTGCTCAGGGCCAGGATCGGTAGTGACAGCAGCACGCCAAGCAGCACGGCGAGGCCGGCCTGCTTGATGTAATCGGGATCGGTGATCGAACCGGTCCAGGCGAACTTGGCCTGGCGGGAGGCGTCGAACAGTCCCCAGTAGGGGCCGACGCCGCCTTCCATGGTCTTCCACGGCTGATCGATGGCTTCGACGATGTTGTAGTCGATACCGTAGGCTTGAGCGCGATTGACGAAATCGCGGATCACCATGGCCTGTTCGAAGCGGCCCGGCTCGGCCTGATGGAAATTGTAGCCCGCGCTTGGCCAGCCGAATTCGGCGATCACGATGCGCTTGCCGGGATGCATCTGCCGCAACTTGTCGTAGAACTCGATGGTGTGATCCACCGCATGGGAGGAGTCGAAGCCTTCCCAGTACGGCAGGATGTGCGCGGCGATGAAGTCGACGGAAGATGCCAGCTCCGGATGATCGATCCAGACCGTCCAGATTTCACCGGTAGTGACCGGCACCGGGCTCTGCCGCTTCACCTTCTGGATGAGGTCGATCAGCTCGGGCACGGTCATCTCGGCGCGCAGCGTGGTTTCGTTGCCGACGACGATGGCGTTGACGTTGCTGTTATGGCGGGCAAGCTCGAGCGCGGAGCGAATTTCACGGTCGTTGCGGGCCTGATCCTTGTCGATCCAGGCGCCGACCGTGACCTTCAATCCGAACTCGGCCGCGATCGGCGGAACGAGCTCGGCGCCGCCGGTCGCAGAATAGGTGCGGATGGCATGCGTGTAGGGCGCTATCGCCTTCAGGTCGGCGCGAATTTGCTCAGGCGTCGGGCGTTGGCCAGTGTCGGGATGCGAGGAATCCGCGAACGGAGAGTAAGAAACGCTGGCGAGCTGCCCGTTGAAATCAGGCGGCGTTTCTTTCGTTCGCAGGAGTGCCCACAGGCCAACATGCACGCACGCTACAAGCGCGAGCACGGCAGCGACGGTGCGCATCGACTATCAACCACGCGGGGCGAAGGAAACACAGGCCCGAACCCGTCCCCAAGGTTCGATGATGGTCGTAAGGCGATGAGGCTACCTTGCGAGCGGCAATCAAACAAGTAGCGCCCGCCCATGGCAAAAACAAGACAAAGCTGCTGAAGTCGCTACGTTACTTTTCAGCAACCCGCGAAGCTGAACGGCCGTTAAGGCTGGTGCCGGATTAGCGCGTCCGAATTAGCGCGTCCGAATTAGCGCGTCGTCGTCGGGCTGGGAACGGCTGCGGCGGGGGCCGGAGCAGGAGCCGGCGTACTGGATACCTGCAAATTTGGATTGAGCCAGCAGGCCTGGACCTTGCCGTTCAAGCTGTCGGCGGCCTTCGGATCGATCGAATTTGAATGCAGCAGCAGGCAGCGGAAGCTCGCCTGGATATGCCCGCTCGGGCAGCCGAAGCGGTCGTAGAGATCGAGATGGCGGAAGGCGGTATCGAGGTCGTCGCGCCACAGCAGGCTGACGACCCGCCGGCCGAGCCAGACGCATTCGGGATTGCCTGCCGGTCCACCCAGCGCCTTCTGGGCTTCGGCAAATTCGTCGACTTTTTGGGTGTCTTTGGCCGGTTCCTGACCGGCAGGCGCTGGGCTCTGATCGGCAGGCTTGCCGTCGCTGCTCTGGGCGAAAGCTTGAGGGGCGACGGGCATGGCGGCAAGGGCAACAAGCCAGACCGCCGCACACACGAAGGCCGTTACGCGAAACACTCGATAGAACATGGTTTGTCTTGAGCTATTGGGGCGTTTTGCCGATGAGACAAGCGTTTCCTGGGCTTTCCGGGGATGTTCCGTTGCGTCGCCAATTCCCCGTGCAGCCGGATGTGACAACAGCCTAACTCCGTCCGTTTGTCCAGCGCACACGGCATCGCGGGGTGGTTCCGCTTGGCACAATCTTCGCGCACGGCTAATGCGACGGGTGTGTCACGTTTTCCCGACCAATATGCGGCAGGCAGGCCGCTGGTCTATTTCGCGCTGACGGCGGTCGCCATCGCCGCGGCGTGGTGGTGGCTTGGCGCTCCGGTGAAGTTGCCGCCGTCGCCGCTGGCAGCCGGGCGAGAAACTCTACTGCGTATCCTATGCGCCGTTTCGCGACGGCCAGGATCCGCTGGTCGAGACCACGATGATCCCGCCCGCGCAGATCGACGAAGACCTGGCGCTGCTGTCGCGTTTTACGGATTGCGTCCGGACTTACTCGACCGAGAACGGCCTGGATAAGGTTGCCGAGATCGCGCAGCGCTACGGCATGAAGGTTTTTCAGGGCGTGTGGCTTTCCAACAAGGCAAGCCGCAACCGTGCACAGATCGCAACGACCGTGGAGTTGGCGAAGAAATTCCCCGACGTGATTCGTGGTGTCATCGTCGGCAATGAAGTGCTGTTGCGCGGAGAAATGTCGGCGACCGATCTCGGCGCGATCATTCGCGAAGTGAAATCAAAGATCACACAGCCGGTCACTTACGCCGACGTCTGGGAATTCTGGCTGCGCTATGCCGATCTGCAAAACTCGGTCGACTTCGTCACCATTCATATCCTGCCGTACTGGGAAGACTTTCCGATCCCGGCTTCGCAGGCGGCGGCGCATGTCGATTCCATCCGCAAGCGCGTGGCCGCCGCCATCCCGAACAAGGAAATCATGATCGGCGAGACCGGCTGGCCCAGCGAAGGCCGGATGCGGGAAGGCGCGTTACCGTCGCCGGTCAACCAGGCGCGTGTGATCGAAGAAACACTGGCGCTGGGCAAACGCGAGAATTTCCGGGTCAATGTGATTGAGGCGTTCGATCAGCCCTGGAAGCGCTGGCTCGAAGGCTCGACTGGACGCTACTGGGGCATCTACGATCGCGCCCAAGGACCGAAATTCACTTTCGGCGGCACGGTGTCCAATCATCCGCGCTGGGCGGTGCTGGCCTTCGCCGGCATCGTGCTCGCGGCGCTGAGCTTCGGCGCTGCTTATTTCAAGGGGCGTGGTCGAAAATTCGGCGCCGCAGCTTTGGCCGCGAGTTACGGCTGTCGGATTTGTCTCAGCGATGGCGTTTGGCTGGGCGATCGAACGGGTGCCGATCGAGAGCTACAGCGTGGGCGGCTGGCTGCGTTCGATTATGCTGGTCGTGATCGCGGTCGCGGCACCGATCGTATGCGCCGCCGCCTGTGCGGCCGGGCGCGCTTTGCCGTCCTTCGCTTTCCTTGTCGGCCGCAGAGGTGAGCCGCGCGACACCCTCGGCATTGCGCTCGCCGGTCACATTCATCTTGCTCACGCTGCTTGTCGCTACAGGAGGCGCTCGGTCTGGTTTTCGACCCGCGCTATCGCGACTTTACATTCGCTCCGCTCGGGGCTGCAGCCGTTCCGTTTCTGCTCCTGACATTCACTGTGCGCGGCTCCGGACTGCGTGCGACTGCCGAGACCGCCGCTGCAGCAGTGCTGGCCGCTTGCGCCATCTACATCATGCCGAACGAGACGTTCGCGAACTGGCAGGCGATCTGGTTTTGCGCCGCCATCTTAAGCGTTGCGGCTACTCTGGCGCGGGTGCGGGACGCGCCAGGCTCAGAATAAGAATTGCCGCTGCGAGCGCGGAAAGATCGGTGTTGTGCAGAACGATGCCGAAGCACGCCGCCGAGAGCGCAATCGAGAACAGAACGATCGACGGCCGCGCCAGATTGAGCAGCGCCGCCGCGATCGCGACGCCGCCGAACACGCCGTAGGTGAAGAGAACGATGGTCAGGCGAAACGCGCCGCACAGCCAGGTATTGAGGCCGGCCTGGCAACCGAGCGCGACGACATTGTTCTCGATCGCCATGTAGCGCAGGTAAAGCGCCTCGCCGATCGACAGGAATCCGACGACCAGCAGCCAATTGGTCTGGCGAGCGGTGGGCAGGAAGAGCAGGGAGCGCATTGTCGTCATTCCGGAACGCGGGCTACGCCCCGCAGGCTTGAAATCCCGAGCATGGAATCCATGTTCTCAATCTAGTGCGCGGACTCATAAAAGCAAAAGCAATGTCGGCTTTCGAGGCAACAGCAGACGTCGTAAATTGATCACATCATGTCCGCTTCTGACCGATTTTGTTGAAGAAGTCCGGCATCAGGTCGAATGCGGATTGGTTGGTGAGCTTGACGGCACGTTAGTTCGGCGACGCAATCGGGCATCAGGCCGGTTTTAGTCTGTGTCGCGGTATCAGCTTGGCGAGCTTGCGGAGGTTCTGGGCGGTGGCTGCGAGGAGGAACTCATCGCGAGCGCCGGTCGGCCCTCGTAGTCGAAGTCGATCGAGCTTGAGGATGCGCTTGAGGTGGGCGAACAGCATCTCGACCTTCTTGCGCTAGTCGTCGCGAGGTGGCCTAGCCATCGGACTTGGCGATGTCGCGCGCCAGATCGCGAGCACCTTCGTGGATGGAGCGCGGCATCTTGCGGGCCGGCTCCTTCGGACAGCAGCGCGGCTTCAAGGAGACAGGCTCGCAATCCGCTTGCTCGCGCGGTAGAGCAGCGTCGTGCCGTCATTCACGACGCGTTCCCGTCGTGCGTCAGCGTTCTTGCCGCCAGGGCAGAGGTAGATGTCGCGCTCGTGGTCGTAGGTGAAGTCGTCGCGCGAGAAGGTGCCGTCGGTGCGCGCGACTTGTCGAACACGGCACATGCGGCTCGATCCCGCTGCTCGTGCGACCAGCCAGTTCAGCATCTCGGCCGAGCCGTAGGCGGTGTCGCCGATCAGCCTGGCGGGGTGGAGATCGAAGCGCTCCATCGAGCGCTCGATCATGCGCTTTGCCGCCAGAACCTCGGCCTGACGGATCGCCGTCGTCGCTTCGACATCGACGATGATCGCGTTGTCGACATCGATCAGGTAGTTGGTCGAATAGGCGAAGAAGGCCGGTCCGCCATGCGCGCCGGTCCACCGCGCCGCCGGATCGGCCGGTGAGATGAACTTCGGTGTGACCTCGGTCGCAGCGCCGAACGCCGCATCGTCGAGCACGGCGAGATACTCCTCGACCGCACGGCCGGTGGCCTCCGGCGGCAGACCCCTGCGCGCCCTCGACGCCCTTCTGCCGGTTGGCGTCGGCCTTGATCAGGCTGGCATCGACGGCAAAGCCTTCGCCGCCGACCAGGCCCTCGTCGATGCAGCGCCGCAGGACGGTCTCGAACAGCCGCCGCAGCAGATCGCTCTCGCGGAAGCGGCCATGCCGGTTCTTCGAGAAGGTCGAGTGGTCCGGCACCTCGCCATCGAGCCCGAGCCGACAGAACCAGCGATACGCCAGGTTGAGGTGGACCTCCTCGCACAGCCGCCGCTCCGAGCGGATGCCGAAGCAGTAGCCGACGATCAGCATCCGGATCATCAGCTCGGGATCGATCGACGGCCGGCCGATCGCGCTGTAGAACGGCGCCAGCTCCCGCCTCAGGTCGTCGAGTTCGACAAACCTGTCGATCGACCGCAGCAGATGATCGGCCGGAACGTGCCTCTCTAGCGAGAACTCATAGAACAACGCCGCCTGCTCGACATGCCGATCTCCCATCATGATGTTCAGTCCCCTCGCCAAGACTGAAATCAGCGAACCTCCGCGCCGCAAGCGCCGACTTTTTCAACACAATCGGCCAATAAGCGACATTGAATGGACGAACATTACTATTTGATAGGTGTCGTTAAACGTCGGGAAAATGCATGTTGATTAAATAAGCAAGAAGGGCACGAGATGTTGGCCGGACTCTCCATTCTACTGTTGTTGCCATTTGCCGTTTATCGTTTCGCAAAACGAGTGCGGCCAAATAGACGTTGGACTGCTGCGGGAATATCTTGCGGCCTAATTATCGCGCCAGCAAGTCTTGGCTTATACGGTTTATATTTTGCGTCTTCCCTTGGGTTCCTGCCGGGGATGTTGGGGACCGTGTCGACTCTCGTACATGGTGTTCCCGGGTGGGAGATCGGTTCAGCTTTGGGACTTTTCAATTCTTATCCAGTCGTGGATTGGAAAGAAAATATGGTGATCGATCTAATAAACGGCGCTTGCTGGGCCGTTGTGTACGGGGCTTTGGGCTATTTGATAGATCGTTGGCGTGAAGCAAAGGGTGGGCCGGGTGCGAGTTCAGTCGACGCTTTGACAAGCGCAGTTCCAGAATAGACATAACTCGCGGCTTTGTCTCTTCGTGGCCCTTAGCGGACATGGAGCGGATGGAGTGTCCGGCTTATTTTATGACT
>CAVUCN010000003.1:0-61491 GCA_963739945.1 uncultured Alphaproteobacteria bacterium
TGCGCGCTGGCAGCCGCCGGCGGGGCGCAAGGGCACAGTCTGCATCTTTCAGGGCCGCGGCGAATGGATCGAAAAATATTTCGAGACCGTTCGTGACCTGCGATCGCGCGGCTTTGCCGTCGCGGCGCTGGACTGGCGCGGGCAAGGATTGTCCGATCGCGCACTCAGCGACCGGCACAAGGGTTACGTCCGCGATTTCGCCGAATACGACCTCGATCTCGAAACCTTCGTGCGCGAAGTCGTGTTGCCTGACTGTCCGCCGCCGGTATTTGCCCTCGGTCATTCCACCGGTGCGACTGTGCTGATCCGCGCCGCCGCGCGAGGACGCCGCTGGTTCGATCGCATGGTGCTGACTGCGCCGTTGATCGATCTTACCGGGTTTGCGGCAACGCCGACGGCACGCATCATGGTGCGGGCGATGCGGATCGCAGGGTTCGGCAGTCTCTATGTGCCGAAGGGCGAAGTCGGTGTCATGGAATCGCGCCCGTTTGCCAACAATATCCTGACGTCCGATCCGGTGCGGTACGCCCGTAATGCCGCGATCCTTGAAGCCGAGCCGGCGCTGGCGCTTGGGCCGCCGACAGTGGCGTGGACCGATGCCGCTTTCCGCGCGATGCGGACGATGCGCGAGCGCAGCTATCCTGCACGCATCCGCCAGCCGATATTGCTCATTGCCGCCGGTAACGACCAGGTGGTTTCAAATGCAGCCATTGAAGATTTCGGCGGCCTGTTGCGCGCTGGCAGGCAACTTGTCGTGGCCGGCGCCAAGCACGAAATAATGATGGAGCAGGATCGCTATCGCTCGCAATTTTGGGCGGCGTTCGACGCCTATGTTCCCGGCACGCCGTTATTCTGAGTGGCTTCTGACCCCGCTCATTCCCGCGAAAGCGGAAATCCAGTCCGTGGTGCAAAGAACTGGGTCCCCGCTTGTGCGGGGACGAGCGGAAGGTGAGGCGGCTAGCCGTTCAGTAATTTCATCGCCTCCGCGTGTACGCGCTTGTCACCCGCGGCAATGATACGGCCGCCCTTGTGCGGTGAGCCGTTCTCCCATGTGGTCATGATGCCGCCCGCACCTTCGATGATGGGGATGAGCGCCAGCACGTCGTGCGGTTTGAGCTCGGTCTCGATGATCAGATCGACTTGTCCGGCGGCAAGCACACAATAGGCGTAGCAGTCGCCGCCGTAGCGCGAGAGTCGCACGACGTTTTCAACGCGGGCAAAACTCTGCCGGTCTGGTTCTTTCATCAATAGCGGGCTTGTGGTGAGCATGATCGCGTCGCTCAGCGCGGTGCAGTTGCGGACCCGCAATGCCCGTTCTCCGGCCGGTCCGCGATAGTGCGCGCCCCTGCCGTCACCGGTGAAATGCTCGCGGGTGAACGGCTGGTGCATCATCCCGTAAATGGGCTCGCCGCGCCGCGTTAGCGCGATCAGGGTTCCCCACATCGGCATGCCGCAGATGAAGGATTTGGTGCCGTCGATCGGGTCCAGCACCCAGACGTATTCGGCATCGGGACGGTCGGCGTCGAGTTCCTCGCCAACGACGCCATGCTCGGGAAATGTCCGCTTGATCAGCGACCGCATGGCCATCTCGGCAGCGCGATCGGCTGCCGTGACCGGGTCAAATCCGCCGGACCGGCTTTTGTTCTCGACACTCAGGGCGCTGCGGAAAAACGGCCGGATGGTCTCGCCGGAAACCATGGCGAGTTCGTCCACGAACGCCGCAAAGTCGATGGCCGTCATGCGGTAACCTCTGGCTCCGAGTACCGGAGAGTGTGAACTGCCGCAATCGGCCTGTTGCCCGGGTGCCACGGCTTGCCGGAAACAGCATCAGCGCCCGCGAAAGCGGCAAGTCTCAAATTGCCGTGATTTTAATCAGCCGACTCTGGTCCCATAACCCTATGATCTCACTTTATTATTTTAAGTCTGATGAAGCTGGTCGCTGGCTGGGAAGCTGCCTTGCGCTATTTGGCGGGAAAACGCAGGGAAAAATAGGTAAGCAAGGCTTGCGTTTTGTGCGTCGCGGTGTATGTTGCTGCAGTGCGGTAGCGAGAGGCTTGCCTCTTGCCACCGTCGCCCTCCTTGGGCGTTTCCTCCCTAGACTTGGGCCGCTCCCGCAAGGTGAGCGGCCCTTTTTCTTGCCGGAAGCTGTCCGGTCGCGTTTTAGAACGGAAACTACTCGGCGGCCGCCCGATAGGGCCGCAACTCTTCAAGCGGGATTTCGGCCAGACGGTCGGACAAAAGTTCGAACTCGTTCGCCAGGCGTGCAAATGAATCCGACCGCTCGTAGCGGCGCTCGTCCATATAGAGTGCCCGGTTGATCTCGATCTGGATCGCATGCAGCCCGGTGGCCGGATTACCGTAGTGCTCGGTGATGAAACCGCCTGCATACGGCTTGTTGCGGCTCACCGCATAGCCGAACCCGCGCATGCATTGCTCGATGGTCTCGGTGACGATCGACACGCAGCTTGTGCCATAGCGGTCGCCGATCACGAGGTCAGCGCGCGGCCGCTCGTCCCGCGTGCCGGTGCTTGACGGCATCGAATGGCAATCGACCAGCATTGCCGCGCCAAAATCGCGATGGAGCTTCATGAAAAGCCGCCGCAAGGTGCGGTGATAAGGCTTATAAAGGCTGTCGATCCGGCGCAGCGCCTCGCCGACCGAAATGCGCTGATCGTAGATTTCCTGGGCGTCGCCGACGACGCGCGCAACGGTGCCGAGGCCGCCGGCTACTCGCATCGAGCGCGTGTTGGCAAACGAGGGCAGCCGGCCCTCGAACATCCGCGGGTCAAGTTCATACGGTTCGCGGTTGACGTCGACATAGCAGCGCGGGAAGTGCGCCCGCATCATCGGATGGCCTCGCTCTACGACACCGGCGATCAGGTCATCGACGAAGCTGTCCTCGGAGCGCCGCAACGTGGCGAGGTCGAGCCGCGAGGTTTGCAGGAAATCTCTTGGATAGACACGGCCGCTGTGCGGCGAATTGAATAGTACCGGCGCGCGGCATTCTACCGGCTCGGTCGCCTCGAACGGAGTGTCGAATTCGTCCTGGATTTCCAACATGACGCCTGGCGAGCTTTATTTTGAGATTTCGCGACCCGGCACATCGATCCGTAGGTGTACAAAGAGCTATTGTCCATAGCTGCCTGGCGTTGCCAAGGTCGATTTAGGGCGGGCTTTCACCTCATATTTACCGGCTATCAGGCTTATGGAAATGTAGGGGACCGGCAGTAGGCCGGGGTCGAGTGGTGATGTCCAAAATTCTGCTTGCGGAAGACGACGTCGATATGCGCCGGTTTCTGGTCAAGGCGCTGCAAAACGCCGGTTTCGATGTCATTTCCTATGACAACGGCCTATCCGCCTACCAGCGGCTCCGGGAAGAGCCGTTCGAGCTTCTGCTGACGGATATCGTCATGCCGGAGATGGACGGCATCGAATTGGCCCGCCGGGCCGCCGAACTCGATCCCGACATCAAGATCATGTTCATTACCGGTTTCGCCGCGGTGGCGCTGAACTCCGATTCCAGTGCGCCCAAGCACGCCAAGGTGTTGTCGAAGCCGATCCATCTGCGCGAGCTGGTGAACGAAGTGCAGAAGCTGCTCGCGGCCTGATCTCGTTTGGAGCAAGATCTTTCCGGAAAACCGGCTGCCACCCACGGATCAAGTCCGTGGGCAAGCTTTTCCGGATCGTGCTCTATTTTGTGCCGTAAGCGCGGTCGCCGGCGTCGCCCAGGCCCGGGATAATAAATCCACGTTCGTCGAGTTCGTCGTCGATCGCCGCCGTCCAGATGTGGACGTCCGGGTGGAGCCCGCGCAATCGTTCCAACCCTTCCGGCGCCGCCAGTACTGACACAAACCTGATGTCTTTCGCGCCGCGTTCCTTGAGGCGAACTATCGCGGCAGTCGCTGTGTTTGCAGTCGCAATGACCGGCGAAACGACGATGACGAGGCGTTCGTGCAGGTCGGATGGCGCCTTGAAATAATATTCAACGGCAACGAACGACTCCGGCTCGCGATAAAGCCCGATATGGGCAACGCGTGCAGCGGGGACGAGATCGAGCATGCCTTCGGCAAACGTCACGCCGGCGCGCAGGATCGGCGCAAAAACCAGCTTCTTTCCGGCGATGCGCGGCGACATCATCCTCGCCATCGGCGTTTCGATTTCGACTTTGGTCAGCGGCAGATCGCGCGTGACCTCGTAGCACAGCAGCATTCCGAGCTCCTTGAGGAGTTCGCGGAATGACTTCGTCGAAATATCTTTAGCCCGAAGCAGTGTCAGCTTGTGCTGGACCAGCGGGTGGTCGACGACTGTGACGCCTTCCATGAATTCCTCCAGATACTCAGAATACCGTGCCGTCGCTGATGACCTTGACCGGCGGCGAGCCGTCGGGCCGCAGTTCGCGCGCAATGGCGCGGCCGGCCGCCCACGTTCCGCCTTCCAGGATTTTGGCGAGCGGAAGCGTTTTCGCATCCATATTGAGATTCTGCCGAACAATGTCAGCCAGCCGGTCGAGCAGGGCGACCGTCAATGCACGCCATTCCACGACCAGCGCCGAGCCGACATCGTGTTCACGTGCCGCCGCTGCCGGATCGCGAAATGCGAGAACGCCGGTATCGACGAACAGCCCGCCGTTGCGATATTCCGCGAGTCCAGTCAGGCCGTCGATGTCGGTGACGGTAATGCCGGCGCGTTGCAGCGGCTCAATCAGCGAATAGGCCAGCCACTGCGAAAGCTTGTGCAGCGGCACGAGTTCGCTGGTCGCGTCCGCCGTTGTCAGCGCCGGGATGCCGCCAGCAGTCGCCAAGCGGCACGCCACCAAGTGTCAGACGCGATGGCCAGATCGGGCCGAAGTGACGCAGCAGCTCGGACAGAATCGTAGCCGCCGGAAGCTTCTTGTCGGTCGCCAGCGCGGCGAGATGATCGAAAAGACCGCCGGGACGGCGGTAAGTCGTTGCGGCCGAAGACTTCCGGATTTGCGGCAACGCAGACACCCAGCCGGCGCAGCAGATCGGTGCGGCCTTCGACGCCGACAAGCGGATTGGCGGCCGTATACCTGAAAACCTTCGCGGACGGCTTCGGCCGACAAACGTATCAGCTCCTCAGCATCTGCCTGCAATGGTTTGGCGCGATCTGACGAGAATGCGCCGCTGGAAAACATGTCAAGGCTTGCCAGCGCCAGCCCTTCGGACCGGCCGATGGCTTTTCCCGATGTCGGATCGCGATAGCGCCACTCCGGCCCAGCGCCGGCGTCGAGCAACACGCTCACGATCGCCAGGTCGAATGCGGAGCGAGCGCGGGCAGCGGTGTTAGGCCAGGTCGTGGCGTGGTCGATGCCTGCCCAGCGATCCACGCCCTCAAAAACGAAATGCCGCCAGCGCGAATGAAACGGCACGTCGAGCGATGGGTAGGCTTTCAGCGTTGCGGCCAGCGTCCGCTCAGCAGCATCCGGAAGTCGCGTGAGGTCTACGCGAAAATTTGGTAGCTTTTCTTCTAGCCCGAGCACCAGCATCCGATTCGCACGGTCGCGAACCGCCTGAGCGTTCAAAAGCGAATACGCGGCGGCCGTTTCGGGCGTCACAAACAGGTTCCGGGTCTTCGATTAGTACTTGGTGAGGTCACGGCCGACTGTGTCGGCGATGTCCTGCGGCTTCTGCGGTTGCGGCGTGTAGTAGCCGGCTGCCTTCTTGGCCTCGATCTCGACGTGAGCATCGGCGGGAACAAGCTCGTCCGGGATCGCGACGCGCTCGACGATGTCGACGCCCTGACTGACCAGCGCGTCGTGCTTCATGTCGCTCATCGAGACGAAGCGATCGATGCGCTTGATGCCGAGCCAGTGTATGGGGTCCGGCATCAACTGCTGGAAGCGCGCGTCCTGGACACCGGCGACGCACTCCGTGCGCTCGAAATATTGCGCGGCCGCGTCGCCGCCTTCCTGACGCTTGCGCGCATTGTAGACAAGGAACTTGGTGACCTCGCCGAGCGCCCGGCCTTCCTTGCGGTTGTACATGATAATGCCGAGCCCGCCGGTCTGGCCGGCACGGGCGCATTCCTCGATGCCGTGAATGAGATACGGACGGCAGGTGCAGATATCCGAGCCGAACACGTCCGAGCCATTGCACTCATCGTGGACGCGGCAGGTAATCTGCGTGCGCGGATCGTTCAGTTTCGCCACGTCACCGAACAGATAGATCGTCGCGCCGCCGATCGGCGGCAGAAACACCTGCAGGTCGGGCCGGGTCACCAGTTCGGGGAACATGCCGGCGGTCTGCTCGAACAGCGCGCGGCGCAAATCGTTTTCGGTGGTGCCGAAGCGCTCGGCGATGCCGGGCAGATACCAGACCGGATCGATGGCGACCTTGACCACGGAAATGCTGCCGTTGTCGTGCACGACGTCGCCGTCGTTCTTCAGCCGGCCGGCGGCGAGCGCGCTCTGCATTTCCGGCAAGATCGAGACGGGCGCGGGTGATCGCGATCGTCGGGCGGATATCGATGCCTTCGGCAATCTCGGTCTTGAAATTCTCCGCGACCAGATGGCCCCAGGGATCGAGCGAAACGATACGCTGCGGTTCGCTCCATTGCGGAAACGGGCCGATGGTCGCTGCGGGAAACGTGTTGGTCAGGTCGGGGCGGCGGATCGGATCGAGCGCGCCGGAGGAAACCGCAAGCGCGCGATAGACTGCGTACGAGCCGCCGTGGCTGCCGATGACGTTGCGGTCCTGCGGCCGCGACACGGTGCCGATGATCGGTCCGCGCTCGCGCGCTGTCTTGGCGCCCCAGTGGATGGGGAATTGCAGCTTCGCTCCAGGCTCGGGATGTGAGGTGAGCCGGATGTGATCGGTGCGATTGGAACGGTTCATAACCGGAATCCCAAAAGGCAGAAGACCCGCCGTAACGGCGGGCCGTTCTACCATAAACTGTTGTAATTCATGCGGGAACGCCGCACGCAATTTGGAATTATAGCGGCTTCACAAAGAGATACAACAACTGCAAGACCGCATCGTTACCACTTGGAAAATGGGGCTTTTTCAGCCCTATTCAAGAGCAACGCCGCGCTTCTCCGGGATGAGGAAAGCGGTAGCGACGATATCGAGCAGATAAATGGTCGCCAGCAGCGCGATCGCTATCGTAAACGAATAGGACACCGCCAGCGCGCCGATCACGAACGGACCAAAGCCGCCGACGCCGCGTCCGAGATTGAACAGAACGTTCTCGGCGGTGGCGCGGGCTTCGGTCGGATACAGTTCGGACAGCAACGCGCCGTAACCGCCGAGCATGCCGTTGACGAATATGCCCATGACGGCGCCGCCGATCAGGAGCGCGGTCGCATCGGTCAGTTGCGAATAGACCAGCACCATCAGAAACGCACCGGCCTGGAACGTGAAGAGGGCAGGGCGGCGGCCGACACGATCGGCAAATTCGCCGAACACGACAATGCCGAACGCCATGCCGAGCACGGTGACCGCGGTCCACAACGCCGATTGCGTCAGCGTGTAGTGGAACTGTGTCGACAGATAGCTCGGCAGCCAGATCATCAAACCGTAGTAGCCGAAGTTTTGTACCGAGCAGAGGATCAGCATGCCGAGGCTGATGTTGCGCGTCTCGGCATCCTTCACCAGCACGCCGAGCGGCATCGCGGCGCGGCGCTGCTTGGCCTGATTGAGGAATATCTGCGGCTCGCCGACATAGAAGCGAACGGCGAAGGCGATAAGGCCAGGGACGAGGCCGGCAATGAACATGCCGCGCCAGCCGATGATTGGAAGCAAGATTGGCGTGACCAGTGCGGCGATCAGCACGCCGGCCTGCCAGCCGAGCGCCACGTAGGTGCAGCCGCGGGCGCGATACTTCGCCGGCCATGCCTCGGCAACGAGAGTCATGCCGATACCGAACTCCCCGCCAAGCCCGAGGCCGGCGATGGTGCGGTAGACCAGCAGGTCCCAGTAACCCTGGGCGAGGGCGCCGAGCCCGGTGAATATCGCGAACAGCAGGATGGTCCAGGTCAGGACCCGCACCCGGCCATAGTAGTCGCTGAGGATGCCGAACAGGATGCCGCCGACGACCGCGCCGATCAGCGTCCAGGTGATGAGGGAGCCCGCTTGAGGCGGCGTGAGATGCAACTCGGCGGAAATGGCCCGCAGCATGAAGCCGAGGATGAGCAGGTCGAACCCGTCCATCGCATAGCCGATGGTGGAGGCGGCGAGTGCCTTACGCGCGGAGGAGCCGACGCGATCGGTGGATTGGGAAAGTTCCGCTTGCGCCGTCGTCATCACACACTCCCCTCATAAGCCCGGACAAACAGTTTGCCGCCATTAAGCGACCCTCTCAAGCCTGCCTGTTCATAACGACAAGTGCGCCTTCTCCAGCATCACATGGATGCCCTTGGAGCCATTCACCACCTGCGTGACGCGCAGATCGGCCGCCAGGCTGCACAGCGTGTAGGCGTCTTCGCGCGACAATCCGGTGCGTGCGCAAATCAGCTTGATCATGTCGCGCAGCGCGATCACCACCGCGTCGTCGAGATCGGGATCGAACGCCATGGTCATGACGTGGGTCGGCGTTTCCGCCATCGGCCATTCCAGCGACATGTCCTTGCGCACATGCAATTCGAACGTGCCGACAAGGCCGGTCTCGATCGCGGTGATGCAGACTTCGCCGTCGCCTTGCACGCCGTGACCGTCGCCGACCGAAAACAGCGCGCCGTCGACATGGATCGGCAGATAGAGCGTCGTACCGGCGACCAGTTCCTTGTTGTCCATGTTGCCGCCGTTGCGCCGCGGCGGCGGCGAGGATACCGGGCCCCACGCATGCGGCGGCGCCACCACCATGACGCCGAAGAACGGCTTGAGCGGCAGTTCAAGCCCCCACGGCAGCTTGCCGACCATGCGCTTGCGATCCATCGGAATATGGATCTGGCGCATGCGGTCGAAGTCGTCGGGCAGGGCGCCGCCGAGCGGGCGGATCATGTTGTAACCCCAGTCGTAATGCAGATCGATCGCCTTGATGCGGACCTCGAGCACCTGTCCGGCTTTCGCGCCGCGCACAGCGACAGGGCCGGTCATGATGTGTGGTCCGCCAAGCTTGGGCTGAACCTTGGCGTGAATTTGGTGCAGTGAGTCCGGTACGGTTAGCCCGGAATTCTTGTCGGGCAGGGAACTGGCCGGTCCCGAAACGGTCGAGATAGTAACCTCATCGCCCGGATCGACAGTGATGAGCGGCTTCAGGTTGGCGTCGAAGTAGCCCCAGTGCACCGTTTCAGGTCCAGCCTCCAGGCGGTGGGTTGCCATTTCAAGCGCTCCTTAGTTGCCGGCGCTCAACACGTCCGCGATCCAGTCGAACATGAAGTGCAGGCCGATGGTCACGTCATCGACCTGGCAATGGTGGAAGCCGCCTTCCTCGCGGGTGAACACCTTGAGGGTCTTTTGCTTCGAGCCCGAGGATTCATAAAGCCGTTGCGCGAGCGCGACGGGAATTTGTTCGTCGCCTTCGCCATGCATCACCAGGAACGGACAGGTCATCTTCTGCACGATACCGTCGAGACGGAAGCCTTCGAGTTTTTTCATCGCAGCATCGCGGCCGTCCACGCCCAGCACCCATTCCAGATGCTTCGGCGGCACCGAAAGCGACGGCACCTTGCCCGAATCGAGTAACTCGAACCGGCGTCGCCATGTTTCATGGAAATCCCACATCGCGCCCCAGGCGACGCAGCAAGCGAAGCGCTGCTCGAGCGAACCGGCGCGCGGCGCGTAGTAACCGCCGAGGCTTAGCGCCATCACGCCGATCCGCTTCGGATCGAACTCGCTGCGTCCCGCCAAATACTCGTAGACCGGCGTGGCGTAACGCTCGGTCTCGGCGATCAGCGGCAGATTGCGGAACCGCACGCTTTCACCGTTGCCGGGTCCGTCGACAATCAGGCAGCCGACGCCCCGCGCGGCGAGGTCTGGAATGCCGTAGCCGTATTGCAGTTCTTTGGTGACATCGAAGCCGTCGAAATAAACCATCGCGGGGGCCGGCCGGCCTCGTGTCACTTCCGGATCGGGATGCACCAGCAATCCGGGGAGGCTTGCGTCGCCATAGGGGATTTCAACGGACTCGACCTGTGGGCGGCGCAGGATCGCCGCGGCTTCCTTAAACAGGCCCACCGACTTGGCGTAGATATCCATGCTGTGTTGCGAGCGCGGATGCACGAAGCGTTCGCCGGTCTGGTAATAACGGCAGGCGCGCATGAAGCATGACGCCGCGGTAAGGCGATGGCCGGCGCGCTCGGCGTCGCGGCCGCGCGCCGAAATCTTGTCGCCCATGCGCGCCCATTCCTCGAACCATGCGTCGTCGTCGCCGACCTTGTCCTTGAGGGCTAGTCCGACGCGATTGACCTCGTCGATCTCGATGCCGAGCCAGGGCGCTGCGGAGAGGCAGATCAGAAGTCCCATAGACCAGCGATAGCTGTCCGGAAAATAGCGGAAAGCGAGATCGTCTTTCACATCAGGCATGGGGTCCTACCGGCATTTTAAATGTTGTCTTCGCCGCCAGCATCACCGAGATCGGTATCGGCGAACAGCTCATCGAGCTTCATCATACGGCTGATCAAGCCCTGTTGATGGCAATAGCGCAGCACGGTTTCGAGATTTTTGCGATTGGCGTCACCCAGCCCGTACACCCACGGGTCGGGTCCAAGGACCTCAAGCTGTTCTTCCCATGCGGTCCTCACCCAGGCGAGGGGAACAACGCGCGGATTGGCAACGCGGCGATAGGCCAGGGCCTTTGCCTGATCGAAGGCTTTCACCAGGTTTGTCGCGACCCATGGATACTTGTCGATGATCTCCTGCCGCACCGCGTTGACGTGCATGATCGGGAAGATGCCGGTGTTCCTGAAGAACTCGGTCTCGATGTCCTTGTAGTTCGGGAACAGCCGAACGATGCGCTTGTCACCTTGCTGAAACAGTTTCGGCAGGTCCGGCGACAGCATGGCCGGGATTTCACCTTCGGCCAGCATGACGTCGAGCCGCTTGCCGGCGGGCGCCATCTCGATGTTCAGGCCTTTGGGCGGTGTGAACTCGAAATCCTCTTCGCGTTCGACAACCCAGGTGCACTGCTGGTGAGGGACCCCGTAATACTGCTCAAGAATGCCGCGCATCCAGATATTGGAGGCGGGCTGGAAATTGGTGCCGCCGATCTTCTTGCCGATCAGGTCCTTCGGCTCGCGAATGCCGGACTTGGCGTTGACGAAAACGAAGCCGTGGCGGAACCGCCGATGCAGAAAGACCGGGATCGCCGTCAATGGCTCGCCGCGGTCGCGCGCCATGTAGTAGCCGCCGATGTTGATCTCGCAGACGTCGAACTCGGTCTTGCGCGCCATACGCCAGTGACGCTCCCGCGAGCCCATGCCGGTGAGCATAACAAGTTCGATACCATCGGCCTGTACCGCGCCCTCGCTCAATGCGCGGACGATTTCGTAATCGCCGCAAGCGACGGTCAATTTCAGTTTTGCCATTTTCTTAAGTCTCCTAGCGCCAGCGGCCGAACCGCAGCTCGGTGCGGCGAACGATTTCGTTGAGAACGATCGCCATCGCCGCGAGCATGGCAATGAGGCCGAACAGCTTTGTCGGATCGAAGTTTTCCGTGAACATCGTGGTGAAATGACCGATCCCGGCGGTTGAAACATAGAGCTCGGCCAGCAGCACGCCGAGCAGCACGCCGCTCATGCCGAGCCGCATGCCGGCAAAAAAGCTCGGGATCATGTGCGGGAAGATCACCCAGCGCAGAATTTGCCAGCGGCTTGCGCCCATGGAGCGAGCGCTCGTCATCAGGATCGGTTTCATATTCTGCACGCCGGCAATGATGGTCACCATGATCGGAAACATGCCGTGGGTTACGCCGAATGCGATCTTTGACGGTGCGCCGATGCCGAAATACAGGATGAAAATCGGCAGGATGGTGATCTGCGGCAGGCCGTAAAGCAGAAGAATGATCGGCGTCACGCTGCGCCGCGCGAACGGATGCAACCCGACTGCGAGGCCGATCACGAGACCAATGACAACTGCGATAGCGAAGGCAACCGCCAGCTCAAAGAACGTCAGCCGCAGCGCGGCCGGCACGCCTGTCGTATTCCATACCGCGCCGAGCGAGGCGAACACCCGCGAGGGCGGGCTGATGAACATCGGATCGATGAACCGGCGCGCAGCAATTTCCCAGATCAGCAGGATCAGCACGACGGCGCCGAGACGGACGACGCCTGGATGCCGAAGCAGGAAGGCGCTCATGCCCACCGCCTCCCGCGCGCCTCGAGATAGGAGACAATGCTGTTGAGAACCGCCGCAATCACCACAACGAAGGCGATGTAGGCAAACATGCGCGCCATATCCATGCCTTCGGCCAGTTGAACGATGTGGTGGCCGAGGCCGGCGAGCGAGGCGATGGTTTCGCTGCCGATGATCGAGAGAAGCGCGACCGTGAATCCCATGCGCAGCCCCGAGAGGATCACCGGAAGCGCCGCGGGCACCAGGACATAACGGAAAAGCTGGCTGTCAGACGCCCCCATCGACCGCGCTGCCGTAACGAGTGTCCGGTCGACATTGCCAAAGCCGGCAATGGTGGCGAGCACGATAGGGAAGAAACTGATTGTCGTACCGAGCGCGATTTTCGACGCCGGGCCGAGACCGAAAAACAGAATATACAACGGCAGGAACAGAATGATCGGTATCGAGTAGATGCCGGCAAAGAGCGGGTCGAAGACCCGGATGGTGTAACGCGAGCGGCTGACGAAGAAGCCAACGATCGTCCCGCTTGTCATGGCGAGCACGAAGGCCACCGCAAGCTCGGTCAGTGTGACGCGCAGATCAGGCAGATATTCGCCGCTGCGCAAGACGTCCAGAAGTTGCCACCAGACAGCCACCGGGTCCGGCAGCAACAGTCGATTGACGCCCCAGCGGTTAGTCGCGAGATACCAGAGCGCGAGCACGCCGGCGAGAAAGCCGATCTGGACCAGGCGGCTGCCGACACTTTGTGCCTGTTCGTTGCGCCGCGCCATCAGGCGCTTCCGCCACGCGTAGCTGAAACCGTCTTGCGGATCTCATCGTGCAACAGTTCGTAGAGCTCGTTGCGCAGCGCCGTAAATTTCTCGGAGGTCACGAACTCCGGCTTGCGGGGATGCGGCTCGTCAACGTGAATGATTTTCTTGATCGTACCCGGCCGTGCCGAGAAAACGGCGACGCGATCGGCGAGGAACACCGCCTCGCCCAGACTATGGGTGACAAAAACAATGGTCTTTTCGGTGCGCGACAGCAGCACGGAAAGATCCTCGCCGAGGATCATGCG
The DNA here is from genome assembly GCA_963739945.1 of uncultured Alphaproteobacteria bacterium. Taxonomy (GTDB): domain Bacteria; phylum Pseudomonadota; class Alphaproteobacteria; order Rhizobiales; family Xanthobacteraceae; genus BOG-931. Next base: position 13,306 of record CAVUCN010000003.1, read on the forward strand.
GGTCTGTTCGTCGAGTGCGCCGAACGGCTCGTCCATCAGCAGAATGCCGGTTTGCAGGGACGAGCGCGCGAGCCAGCGCCGCGCGTTGCCGCATCCCGCCGGAAAGCTGGGAGGGGTAGTGGTTGGCGAATTCGGTCAGGCCGACAGCCTCGAGCGATTGCCGGGCGCGCGCGTCGTGTTCGGATTTCGGCACGCCCTGAAACAGCATGCCGAGCCGCACATTCTCGATCACCGTACTCCAGGGAAACAGCGCGTTCTCCTGGAACACAAAGGCGAGATCGTGCGGCATCGGCCCGCGCACGGGTTTGCCTGCGACCTCGACATTGCCGCCGGTCGGCGTCATCAGTCCGCCGATAACGTTCAGCAGCGTGCTCTTCCCGCAGCCGCTTGGACCGATCAGGCAGAGCAATTCGCCGCGGTTGATGTCGAGCGATGTATCGAGCAACGCGCGCACATGCTGCGCGTCGCCAGCTTCACCGAACTGGTGCGAGACGCTCTTGACGCGAACTGCGAGATCACCTGCCGTCATTTCGACAAATACGCTTCCGTGTACAGCTGGGACATGTCGGGTTTCGTCGGCAGGAGTTTGGTATCGACGAACGAGTCGGCCAGCGTGTCCAGCGCCTTTGCATTGAACCGGCCATTGCAGGCTCATCGTCGGCATGGTGTCGTCATAGATGGCGCTGGCCACCGCTGTCGAGATGTCGAGCTGTTTGGCGGTGACGCTGACAATGTCCGGTCTTGTGATCGCGCATATAGCCGATCGTCTCGAACCACCCCGCCAGGAATGACCGGAGCGCATCGGGCTTGTTCGCAATCAGGTCGGTGCTGGCATAGATGCAACTCGAAACAAAATCGGGAAAATATTCGCCGAAATTCACCAGAATGCGTCCGTTGCCGGTCTCGACGAATTTCTCGACGGTAACGCTGTCGGTGGTCGTGCCATCGATCTGATGCGTCATCAGTGCGGCGATCTGCGCCTCAGACGCGCCAAGTGGCGTGATTTTGATGCCATCGTCGCCCCAGCCCAGACGGCGCGACAGTTGCTGAGTCAGCCAGAAGGTCAGTGAACCGTTGCCGGAAACGCTGACTGTGTGGCCCTTCAGGTCCTGAGCGGTCTTGAGCGGACTATCCTTGAGCACCGTCAGCATGATGATGTTCGGTGCGCCACTGAATACTGCGACGGCCTTCATCGGTGCGCCTTTGACGATCGCGGCAAACGAGGGGCTGCCGCCAAGCGCGATGTCGAGGCTGCCGGCGGTCAAGGCCTGCACCATCTTTGCATCGCCACCGAAGGTGCTGATGTCGAGGTCCAATCCATGCTTCTTGAATATGCCGGCGTCGGCGCCAATGTCGGCCGCCAGGAAGACGAACTGCTTCGCCTGAGCCTTGCCGACACGCAATGTCGTCTGGGCAAATCCTGAAGCGGACGAGATCAGATCGATCAGCACGACGGCGGCGACAAACGCCACGCAGCGCGTTCCCCATCGGGTAGACATTTGCACCCCCCACACTACTCGCCGCCGACAATACCTTTATTTCGGCAAATACGCTTCAGTCAGAAGCTTCGACATATCGGGCTTTTCGGGCAAGGCCTGCGTATCGACAAATGACGTTGCCAGCACGTCGAGCGCCTTCGGGCTGAAATGCCCGTCCGTGCTCAGGATCGGCATCGTGTCGTCGTAGCTTGCGGCGGCCACCGCCGGAGAAACGCCGGTTTGCTTGACGGCAACGTCGATCGTTTCCTGCCGGTGGTCGCGCATATAGGCGATGGTGTCGAACCAGCCTGCCAAAAAAGCTTTGAGGGCATCCGGGTTTCCGGAAATCAGACTATCCGCCGCGTAGATGACATGGACGTGGAAGTCCTTTGATGCGCTCGCCGAACTTGACCAGAATCCGGCCATCGCCGGTTTCCATGAACTTGTAAACGGTGACGTTGTCGGTGGTCACGCCGTCGATCTGATGTGTTTTTAGCGCGGCAATTTGCGCCTCGGAACCGCCAAGCGGCGCGATCTTGATGCCGTTGTCTCCCCAACCCTGGGCGCGTGACAGTTGTTGCGTCAGCCAGTATGTCAGCGAACCGGCGGTCGAAACGCTGACGGTTTTGCCTTTGAGGTCGTCTGGCGACTGGATCGGGCCATCCTTGAGGACGACCAGAAAGATCGTGTTTGGCGCGTTGGCTTCTGCTGCCACCGCCTTCATCGGGACGCCCTTGACGATCGTTGCGAAGGCTGGCCCGCCGCCGAGTGCGACGTCGATGCTGCCGGCAGCGACCGCCTGCATCTCCTTGGCGTCACCGGCGAATGAGCTGATTTCGAGATTGATACCGTGCTTCTTGAATATGCCGGCAGCCACGCCGACGTCGGCCGGCACAAACGCGAACTGATTGGGTTGTGCCTTGCCGAGGCGGAGCGTTGTTTCTGCGTTGGCCGCGCCTCCGGCGAGCGCCAGACCAAGAATCGCGGCGGTGCAGATTATCAATCGCGACTTACTCATTCGGCTCATCCGTTCATTTCGGCAAAAAGGCTTCGGTGTAAAGCTTGGTCATGTCGGGCTCGGCCGGCAGCACCTTCAGCTCGACATAGGACTTGGCAAGCGTTTCGAGAGCCTTCTGATCGAACCTGCCGTTGTCGGAGAACATCGGCATCAGCTCATCATAGGTCTTGCCGTTGATGCTGTCGTCCTTGCCGATGACCTGTGTAGCAATTGCGACCGACTCAGACTTGTGGTTGCGCATGAATGCGATCGACTCGAACCAGCCTTTGAGGAATGCGCGGATCGCGTCGGGCTTGCTCGCGATCACCTTGTCGGTCGCGTAGATGATGTGGACATGGAAGTCTTTCACGATCTGGCCGAAGCGCGTGAGGATGCGCGCCTTGCCGAGTTTTTCGAGTTCCAGCGCCGTTGATATATCCGTCACCACGCCATCGATGTCGCCGCGTTCAAGCGCGATGATCTGCGGCGGCATGCTGCCCATCGGAGCGATGTCGATACCGTTCGGTCCCCAACCTTGCTGCCGCGATGTTTCGCTCACCAGCCAATAGGTCAGTCCGCCAACGGTGGATACGCTGACCTTCTTGCCTTTGAGGTCGGCTGCCGTTTTTGGCCCGTCCGGCCGCACTACGATCGTGAGGTCGAGGGGCGGGCCACCCATCGCCGCGATCGCTTTGGTTGGCGCGCCTTTGGCGATGAAGGCCATGGCGGGTCCCGAGCCAAGCGCGATATCGAGACTGTCGGCGGCCATCGCCTGTTGCAGCTTGGCGTCGCCGGCGAAGGCGATCTCCTCAATGTCGATGCCGTCCCGTTTGTAGATGCCTTCATGGATGCCGATATCAAGCGGCACAAAGGCGAACGATTCAGGTACCGCCTTGCCAACACGCAGCGTTTCGCTTGCACGCGACGGGGCCGCGCAAAACACGCAGACAAACGCGGCTGCGAGCAACGGTGTCGTGCGAACAGAACTCATAACGCTCCCTAACGCCGGATGTTACTTATTGGGCAGAAACGCCTCGGTATAAAGCTTGCTCATGTCGGGTTCCGACGGAAGCGTCTTCATCTCGACGAACGAGCGGCTTAATACCGCAAGCGCTTTCGGAGTGGAAGTGGCCATCGTCGGTGAACATCGGCATCAGCTCATCGTAGATGCCGCTGGTGGTTTTTTCGTCCGTTCCAGTCACTTGCATGGCAATCGCAACCGACTTCGCCTTGTTCTTGCGCATGAATGCAATGGTCTCGAACCAGCCCTGGAGAAAGCTTTTTAGCTGATCCGGTTTCTGCGCAATGATTTTGTCGGTGGCGAAGATGACGTGCATGAGGAAATTCTTCGCCACGTCGCCAAAGCGCATCAGGATACGGCCGTCGCCGCGATCGGCGAAATTGAGCGCCGTCCCGATCTCAACCACGCAGGCATCGACAGCGCCGGATTTCACCGCGGCCACGCGTGCACCGTTTTCTCCGATCGGGACCTGGCTGAAACCGTCGTAGCCCCAGCCTTGCTGGCGCGAGACTTCGTTCATCAGCCAATTTGTCGCCGAGCCGACGGTAGAGATGGCAACCTTGCGATCTTTGAGATCGCCGATCGTCTTGATCGGGCCGTCCGCGCGCACGACCAGAGCGAAGATCAGCGGCGGCCCGGCCATCGCGGCGATCCCTTTGACCGGCGAGCCTTTGGCGATGAAAGCCATGCCGGGCCCGGAGCCAAGCCCGATATCGACCGCATCCGCGGCCATCGCCTGTTGCAGCTTGGCGTCGCCGCCAAAGCCGGCGATCTCCAGGCTGAGACCGTGCTTGGCAAAAATACCGGCCTCTTGGCCGATATTGGCAGGCGTGAACGAAAAGGATTCACGCCCGGCATTGCCAACGCGAAGAAGTTCAGCCGCCGGAGCCGGGCAAGTTGCGGCCGTGACAAAAGCTCCCGCCGCGATGAGCGACAGCGCCAACCTCATCGTTTCCCTCCCGGAGATGCCGCGCGTTTTATCTTGGGGCCGATCTTAGCGCACTTCGCCGCTGGTCGGTCGCCGCCTCATCGAGCGTCAAATCGTCCCGGAGCAGGACGCCATATTGCTCCTCGGCGACGCCGCGGGTGATGAATTCTTCGACCACATCGCTTCGCACCGAGGCGGCATCGCGTTCGAGCGGATTGCCCCAGCCGCCGCCGCCGCCGGTACGCACGATAACCTCGGAATTGACCGGGACGGGGTAGTGCGGAGCATCCATCGAACGGTAATCGTTTTCACCCGGCAGCCGCAGCAGGAAATCGCCGTGGGTGCCGGGCTTGCCGCCCCAGATCCCCCAAGGCGGGCAAAGCTCGCGCCGCGGATGATCGAAGTTCCAGCGACCGTCGATCAGGTTACGCACGCAGGTATCTATGCCAAGGCCGCCGCGATATTTGCCGGCGCCGCCTGAGTCGGTGCGCAGCCCGCGGCTCTCCACCACGACCGGACACTTCAGCTCAATACCTTCGATCGAGGCGTTGCGTACGTCGCCCTGACAGACCGAGACGCTGCCCGAAGCACCATCCTCGAACGGCCGGCCACCCCAACCGCCGCCTTCAATACTTTGCACGACGAAGCGGCGTTTGGTCTTGGGGTGTATGCCGAAAAATACGATCGAGCCGCCGAGCAGTCCGTGGTGACCAGCAGGCACCTTATCGCGCATCGCGTCACCCAGCGCCCGAATGATGGTGTCGACGACGGTCGGAACGATCACGCTCCAGCCAGCCATCGGCGCCGGGAAGCGCGCCATCATGATGTTGCCTTCGGGAATAATGACTTTGAGTGCGCGGAATGAGCCTTCATTCACCGGTTCGAGCGGTCCGGTCAGCGCCTTGTAGGCGACGCGTGCCGCGGCATAGGTACGCGAATTGACGCCCGCCTTGCGCTCGCCGGAGCATTTCGACAGGTCGATCGTCATGCTGCCGCGGTCGATGGTGACCTTGGCGTGAATTGGAACCTGCTCGTCGCGCTTGACGCCATCGTGGTCGAGGAAAGAGCCGGCTTCGTAGACGCCGTCTTTCAGTTTTTCGACGACGTTGCGGCACTTGCGCTCGGTCTCGTCGAAGATCTGCGAGATGGCGTTGAGGATCGTCGCCTTGCCGTATTTGTCGAACAGCTCATCTAGCCGGCGCATTGCCAGGCGGCAGGCCGCCATTTGCGATTTCATGTCGCCAAGCGACGATTCCGGAAAGCGGATGTTGTCCTTGAGCACGCGATACAGCGTCTCGTTCACCTTGCCGGCTTCGTAGATCTTGAGCTGATCGAGCTGCAGCCCTTCCAGCCACGGATCGGCGACGCTCGGACCGGCGCCAAAGCCGGTGCTCATGCCGCCGACATCGATCCAGTGCGCCCGCACCATGGCGAACATCAACAGTTCGCCTTTGTAGAAGTACGGCATGTAGATGACGATGTTGTTGAGGTGCTGGCCGGCGACCGCCTGGTGATTGGTGATGATCACGTCGCCCGGTTTGAAGCCCTTGGCGCCGTAACGCTTCATGGCATCGGTGACGATGACGCCGAGATCGGCGACGAAATGCGACACGCCGCCGACATTCTGGGAAATAAGCTGACCTTCGGTGTCGACCAGCGAGGTGCAGAAGTCGCGCACCTCGTAGATCATCATATTGTACGACGTCCGCTGCAGATCGGCCGACATCTCGTTTGCGATGGCCGGCAAGGCGTTACGGATGACTTCCAGCGTGACGGCGTCGAGCGCCTTCTTGCCCGGCTTCTTGTTTGAAGCTTTTTTGGCTTTCTTGCTCATTTTGCGCCTCCGACGTCGATCAGGAGTTCGCCCGATTTTGCGACGACGCAACTGTCCTTCTCGAACAGCACAGTCGTCGTACCGTGCTCTTCGATCAGCGCCGGGCCTTTGATGCGCGCACCGGCGCCAAGATCGTGTCGCTGATAGATCGGGCAGGAAACCGCCTTGCGCGCATCGCTCAGATATACGTTGCGCTTTCGCGCGGCTTTGCTGCCTTTGCCGGCGACCTTGGGAAATTTCAGCCGCGAGCGCTTGCCGATCGCGGCGAGACGGATGTTGACCATCTCCACCGGCTCGTCAGGTGAATGGTGGGCGTAGCGGTGCTCGTAAAGCGCATCGAATGCCTTGCGGATTTTCTGCCGGTCGCCGCGCGCAATCATCTCCCGTGATACCGGGACCGACAGCGTGAATTCCTGACCGACGTATCGCAGATCGAGTTCGGTCTTGAATTCCGCGCTCCGCGCATGCCGCAGGCTCTTCTTCGCCTCGGCAGCCATTTCGTCGTGGATTTTCGTCAGCGCTGCGAAATCGAGGCTGGCAAGATCGTAGTAGAAGGTGCGGGTGAAATCGTGACGCTCGTCTGCGAGCAGCATTCCGAGCGCGGAGAAGTGCGACGGAAACAGCGGCACGATCACTTTCGGAATGTGCAGTTCGCGCGCGATGGCGCAGACGTGCAGTGGACCGGCGCCGCCGGACGCAACCAGCACGAAGTCGCGAGGGTCGTAACCCTTTTCCACCGACACTTCGCGCACGGCGAGCGACATTTTCGATATCGCGATGTCGACGATGGACTGCGCTGCGGCGACGGCATCGAGCTTCAGAGGCTTCGCGATCTTTTGCTCGATACCGGCCTTGGCGCCATCGGCATCAAGGACCATCTGGCCGCCGAGGAAATTGTGCGGATCGAGACGTCCGAGCACGACATTGGCGTCGGTGATGGTCGGCTCCGTTCCGCCGCCGCGATAGCAGATCGGTCCGGGATCGGCGCCGGCGCTTTGCGGGCCAACCTTCAGCGCGCCGACATCGTCGATCCAGGCAATGCTGCCGCCGCCGGCGCCGACTTCGACGACGTCGATCATCGGCAGCATCACCGGATGGCCGCTGGCATAGCCGCCGACATAATAGCCGGGCGCCAGCGTCGGTTCGCCATCGCGCACCAGACTGGCTTTCGCGGTGGTGCCGCCCATGTCGAAGGAGATCACATTGTCGAAGCCGAGCGTCTCGCCGACGCGTGCCGACGCGATGATGCCGCCGACCGGACCGGATTCCATCATGGCGACCGGGCGTTCGGTGGCGACCTCAGGCGTCATGACGCCGCCGTTCGAGCGCATGATCGAGAGGTTGCCGCGAAAGCCGACGCCGCTCAGGCTGGCGTGCAGGCTTTTCACGTAGCCGCCGACCTTCGGTCCGATATAGGCGTTGACCACCGTCGTCGACATGCGTTCGAACTCGCGATACTCGCGCAAGATGTCGTGCGACAGCGAAAGGTAGGCATCCGGCAGCGCCTCCCTCACCATCTGGCCGACGACACGTTCGTGCTCGGGATTGGCGTAGGCGTGCAGGAGGCAGACCGCGACAGCTTCGACGCCTTCCGCGGCCAGCGCGCGGCACGCTTCGGTGACGCTCGCCTTGTTCAACGGCCTGAAGGCCTCACCGGAGCCCATGATGCGCTCCTCCACCTCGCGGGTGAGGTGTCGCGGCACCAGAGGCTCGTGGCGGTGGAAGAACAGATTGTAGGCCTCCGGCCGGTTGCCGCGGCCGATAATGTAGACGTCACGGGTGCCGCGGGTGACGATCAATCCGGTCTTGGCGCCCTTGCGCTCGATCAGCGTGTTGATCGCCGTCGTCGAGCCGTGGATCAGTTCGCCAATGACGCTCGCATCGAGACCGCTCTTGCGGATGCAGTCGAGGATGCCTTGCGTGAGTTCATGGGGCGTCGTGAGGCTCTTGGCCTCGACAAATCGACCGGCCTTGTCGTCGAAGCCGACAAGGTCGGTGAATGTCCCCCCGATATCGATTGCTACTGTTATCATCGCGGCTGCACACTATTGGTTTTTTCGCCGAACACAACGCTTCGAAATCCGAAATATCTCTTCCGGTCCACTCCGCGAGCCGTCGAGACGCAGATTTGCTGTCAGGTCCGCGCTAATGTTTGCGCCGCATCTCGTGCGACGAATTGACGGTGGCGTGCAGATTGCGCGCGAACTCGACCGCGCCGAACACCGCCATGTCGGGCGCGGTTTTGACGTATTCCTTGACCCCGTAGATCGCCGGCCGCGGCGCCTTCAGGATCGCGGCACACAGCGTGTCGACGGCGGCATCGAGTTTTGCCGCCGGCACGACGTCGCTGACGATGCCGAAGCTCAGCGCGCGCTCCGGCGTGATTTCGGCCTGCGAATAGACCAGATAGCTCATCGCCTTGCGCGGCACGCGGTCGACAAAGGATGACATCACCATGGTCGGCAGGATGTTGTGCGCCATTTCCGGCACCTGAAAAACAGCCTGGTCGCTGGCCAGCGTGATGTCGCATGCCGCCGCGATGGCGCAGCCGAAACCCAGCGCGCGGCCCTGCACGACGGCGATAATCGGGATTCTGGCATTGCGCATGGCGCCATAGCAGTTGAACACCACGTCGCTGAAATTGCGGCGCTCGAGCGCATCCGGATCTTGCTTCGGCGTCGATCCCATCACCGCGCGCCCAATGCAGAAATCCTTGCCGGCGCCGCGCAGCACGACGATGTTGGAATTCTTCTCGGCGCCTTCGATGATGCCGGTGAGCTCTGCGACCATCTCGTCGGAAACCGCGTTGCCGCGGTCCGGCTGATTCAATGTCACGTGCAGGATCGGACCATCTTGCTTGGTCAGGACGTCGGCCATAATCACTCCTTGCAATTGCTATTTCTTTGAATCGTGGATCGCCCGCCAGACGCGTTCCGGCGTCACCGGCATTTCGATATGCGTGACGCCAAACTCGGCAAGTGCGTCGACGACGGCATTGACGACGGCGCCGAGCGCGCCGGTGGTGCCGCCTTCACCGGCGCCGCGGACGCCAAGCCGGTTGGTCGGCGACCACACTTCGCTGATATCGGTGGTGAATGACGGCAACGTATCGGCGCGCGGCATGGCATAGTCCATGAATGACGCCGACAAGAACTGTCCTTCGGCATCATAGGAGCAGAGTTCCCACAGCGCCTGTCCGATGCCTTGTGCCGCGCCGCCGTGGGTTTGACCGTCCACGACCATTGGATTGATGGCCTGGCCAACATCGTCCACGCAGGTGTAGCGCACGATGTCGAGCTTGCCGGTCTGCGGGTCGATCTCGACTTCGCAAACATGGGCGCCGTACGGGAAAGCCAAGCTGCTTGATCGTCTCGTCTGACGTCGCGTCGAGCGGACCGCGCAATTCTTCCGGTACGGCCTTTCCATCTGCGGCCGCCGCCGCGACGTCGTAAAGCCCGACCGACCGGTCGGTGCCTTTGACGGTGAAGCGTCCAGCCGCGAAGGCGATATCTTCTTCTGCCGTCTCGAGCATGTGCGCGGCGATCTTCTTGCCCTTTGTCGATGATCATGTCGGAGGCATTGCCCATGACAATGCCGGCAAGCCGCATCGAGCGGGCGGAGTGCGAACCGCCGCCTTCCTTCACGATGTCGGTGTCGCTTTCGTTGATGAAGACGTCGTCGAACGGTACGCCGAGCCATTCGGCGACGCATTGCGCGAAGGTTGTCTCGTGGCTTTGGCCGCTGGAGAGCGTGCCGACCACGACATCGACGCGTCCTTGTGGATGCACCGTGATATCGGCGCGTTCGCGCGGATATCCGCCGGTGGTCTCCAGATAAGAGCAAAGACCGATGCCGCGCAGCCGTTTGCGTTTGCGGGCTTCGGCGCGTCGCTTTTTGAAGCCGGCCCAGTCGCCGAGCTCCATCGCGCGGTCCATCACCACGCGATAGGTGCCGCTGTCGTAGATGATGCCTTGCGGATTCTTGTACGGGAATGCAGAGGGCGGAATGAGATTGCGTTTGCGCAACGCGACACGGTCGAATCCGTGCTCCTGCGCCGCCTTGTCGACCAAACGCTCGATCACATAGATGACCTCCGGCCGCCCGGCGCTGCGATAGGGCGTCGTGCACATCGTGGTCGAAAGCACGGCGCGGGCGCTGATATGCGCAACCGGGATGCGGTAGCCCGAGGTCGCCAGCCCGACGCCCTTGACCAGCGGCACATAAGAGCCGCTGTGCGCGCCGACATTGCTGAGGTTTTTGGTGCGAAGCGCCAGAAATCGGCCCTCGGCGTCGAGCGCAAGTTCGGCGGAGACTGTCAGATCGCGTCCCATATAGTCGGTGATGAATGCTTCGCTGCGATCACAGGTCCATTTGACCGGCCGTCCAACGCGGCGTGACGCCCATACGACGAGAGCGAACTCCGGGAAGAAGCTGTTCTTGGTGCCGAAATTGCCGCCGATCTCCTTGGCGATGACGCGGACGAACTCAAACGGCACGTCCAGGATCGCTGCAATCTCTTTCTTCTGGCGAACGATGCCGCCGGAGCCGGCATAGAGCGTGTAACGCTGCGTTGCCGGATCGTAGATTCCGACTGCGGCGCGGGGTTCCATCGGCACGCCGGTGACGCGATTGACCCAGGTGTCGAGCCGCGTGACGTGAGCGGCGCGCCTGAACACCTCGTCGACCGCCTTGGCGTCGCCGACCTCAGCGTCGATCATGATGTTGGGCAGATCGTCATAGAGTCGCGGCGCGCCGGTTTCGACGGCGTCTTTGGCATCGATCACGGCCGGCAGCGGCTCGTAGTCGACCACGACTGTTTCGGCGGCATCCTTGGCCTGAGCGACTGTCTCGGCAACGACGAATGCGACGGCCGCTCCGACATGGCGAGCGCGATCGATCGACAAAATATGGTGGGGAGCAGCCGGCACCGGGGAACCGTCGCGGTTGTGCAGGACAATGTCCGGAGCGGTACCTGGTGCGGCGAGGTGGGGGATCCGTTTGAGCCCGTCAGCTACGACGTCGGCACCGGTCAATACCGCGAGCACCCCGGGCATGGCCCGGGCTGCCTTGGTATCGACCGATCGGATCAGCGCATGGGCATGCGGCGAACGCACCACGGCGCTGTAGACCTGGCCGGGAAAGTTGAAGTCATCGCTGTAGCAGCCGTGGCCGGTAACGAGGCGCACGTCTTCCTTACGTCGTACCGTCGATCCGATGCCTGCGTTCATGATGGCGAGGGGTACAAGCTAAGTGTGTGGCGGGATGGTGATATTCTCACAGCGCCGCACCCACGGCTACCCGGTTTGCCGCCGCTTCAGGCCGCAGCCCATGCGCTGGTTGCAATGGATTTTGCATTGCAAGACCGGAATTAACGGTCTGTAAACCGGTCGCCGCACGTCCTCGGGGTAGAAACCTTAACCAAATTCAAACGCTAATTGAGGCATTAAGGCGTTGAGCGCCCGGCTAAAAATGACACAACGTTTTGCCCAGTACCTGCGCGCTTTGATGCGGCCAGCGCCGATCGTCGGCATGGTCATCATTGCTATTTTCTGGGTGGGCTTGCTGTACGTGCTGCCCGCCGACCATGAAACTTTGGCTGATTATCACCAGCGGCGCCTGTTCTTCTTCCTCGCGGCCAGCATTGTCACGATCCTCGAAATCATAACGATGGTTGCCAGCATCCGCCGGCAGTTGTCGGTCGAGCGTATCAACGAGCGTTTCGATACGGCGCTTGAGAACATGACGCACGGGCTGTGCATGTTCGATGGCAACAAGCGTCTGGTCATTTGCAATGAGCGTTACGCCAGTCTGTATCGCCTGCCGCCGGAACTCGCCAAGGCCGGAGCAACGCACGAAGCTATCATCGCCCATCGGGTCATGAACGGCATCCTCAAGGGCGAAAAGAGCACCGGGGCCGTAAACAAGAAACTTGGAGCCCTGGAGAAGCACTCCGCCGAAAAGATTTCGAGCCGTGTCGACGAGCTATCCGATGGCCGGCTGATCCGCGTCGTCCGCCAACCGATGAAGGATGGCGGGTGGGTTGCCACGCACGAGGATATTACCGAGCGGCAGCAGCTCGAGCAGCAACGTGAAACGATGCGGGCGCAGGAAAATCGCCGGGTATTGACCGAGAATGCGATCTCTTCATTCCGCGAAAGTGTCGAAGCGGTGCTGAGCAAGGTCAGCAACTCGACCACTGCGATGAAGTCGACCGCGAACGCCTTGATCGGCTCTTCGCACGAGACCACCCGCCACGCCGAAGGGGCGTTGCGCGAATCCAACGAGGCCTCGGCCAATGTTTCCCTTGTGGCAGGCTCCGCGGAGGAACTGTCGGCATCGATCTCCGAGATCAATTTGCAGCTTGCGCAGACTACCGAATTGGTCGGCACCGCGGTGAACAACGCCAAAGCGACGAATGGACAATATGCAGGGCTGGTTCAGGCCGCGCAGAAAATCGGTGACGTCGTCATGCTGATCCGCAACATTGCCGGTCAGACCAATCTTCTGGCGCTGAACGCTACCATCGAGGCGGCGCGCGCCGGGACCGCGGGCCGTGGCTTCGCAGTCGTTGCCAACGAGGTCAAATCGCTCGCGGTGGAGACCGCGAAGGCTACGGAAGAAATCGCACGTCACATCGATGCGGTTCAGCAATCGACCAATAGCGCGGTTGAAGCCGTCCACGGCATCGAGCAGAGCATGCACGAGATATCCACGCGCACTGCGAGTGCGGCTGCCTCCATCCTGGAGCAGAACGCGGCGACGTCGGAAATTTCGCGCAATGCCGCAAACGCTGCCGGCGGGACCAGCACTGTCGTGACGGCGCTCACCAAGGTTTCCGAAGCTGCAATCGGCACCCGGACCGCGGCCGAGACGGTGCTCAACGCGTCGAAATCCGTGGATACCTCGGTCGGCAATCTTCGCGCCGAGATCGAAAGTTTTCTCAATAAAGTCGCCGTCTAACTTCGCGCGTTCAATCGAACATCGCGACGGCGCGGGTCCAGCCCCCGGAGCCGCCTTTGACCTTGTGCGGGAAGCACGCAACGGTGAAGCCATCGGCCGGAAGCTGCTCCAGATTGCACAGCTTCTCCATGTGGCAGTACGGGATTTCGCGGCCGGCCTTGTGGCCTTCCCAGATGATCGAAGGGTCGCGGGTCTTGAGCCAGCGCTCGCGCATGTGGGCGAACGGCGCGTCCCAACCCCACGCGTCGATGCCGCAGACCCGCACGCCGCGTGACGTCAAATAAAGCGTCGCTTCGCGGCCCATGCCGATGCCGGCAGTCAGGTACTCGTCCGTGCCCATGCAGCTCGCGGCCCGGGTGTTGACCAGGACGATGTCGAACGGTTCGAGCTTGTGGCCGATGCGATTGAGCTCGGCCTCGACTTCGGCGGCGCTGACGACGTGACCGTCGGGCAGTCTTCGGAAGTCGAGTTTGACGCCGGGATGGAAGAACCAGTCGAGCGGCACCTGATCGATGGTCATCATCGGCTTGCCGTCGATGGTCTTCGACTGGAAATGGAACGGCGCGTCCATGTGCGTGCCGTTATGGGTCGCGATATGGACGTTCTCGATGGCCCAGCCTTCGCCTTCGGGCAGATCTTCCACCCGCAAGCCCGGGAAAATTTCACACATCAGCGGGGCGGTTTCGGCGTGATTGCGATACTCGATCTTCGGCCGCATGAACGGCGGATCGAGCACCGTGTCGTTATCGAGCGGCACCGAGATATCGACGATGCGTTTGGGCGGCTTCATGGTCCAGCTCCCGGTAGATGTGGAGAATCATGGTTTCGGCGGCGGAAATTCCTTGCGCCAATGATTGGCGATGTCCGCGCCGGTACAGCACCAGACGCGGTGTTGCTTGCGGATATGTTCGAGCAATTTGATCAGGCCCATGCAGCGGCCGGGCCGTCCGATCAGGCGGTCATGCAATCCGATGGAAAGCAGCTTGGGCGAGCCGCGCTGCCCCTCACGATAAAGCAGATCGAACGCGTCGCGCATATAATTGAAAAAATCGTCGCCCGTTGAAAAGCCGCTGTTCTCGTTGAAGCGATTGTCGTTGGCTTCATAAGAATACGGAATGACGAGATGAGCTTTGCCATCGATTCTGAGCCAGTAGGGCAGTTCGTCGGCAAGTGAGTCCCGGTCGTAGAGAAAGCCGCCGGCTTCGACCAGGAGTCGCCGCGTGTTTGGCCCCGGGCGGCCCGTCATCCATCCGATCGGGCGTGTGCCGGTTAGCTGCGTCAGAATCTCAACGGCGCGCGCAATGTGCTTGCGTTCGACTTCCTCGGCTACGGCGCCATAATCGATCCAGCGATAGCCATGACTGACAATTTCGTGGCCTTGCGCGACGAAAGCTCGCGCCAGTTCGGGATTCTGCTCGAGCGCACGGGCGACTCCGAGGATGCTCGCCTTGACGCCAAATTCGCGGAACACCTCCAGGACACGCCAGGCGCCGCGGCGGCTGCCATATTCAAACACCAATTCCACCAGCGGCACCCGGCGGCCGCGCACTGTGGCGACGCCGATATCATTGAGCATGCCTTCGGATTCGCCGTCGCCGTTGGCAGGCGTTGATTCACCGCCGCCTTCGACGTTCAGATTGAAATTCACCGCGACCAATGCGTCTGCGGGCCAGCGCGGATGCGGCGGCTTTTCGCCGTATCCGATCAAGTCTCGCGCAATCATGGGGTCGGGTTTGGCTTCGAACATGACGCGTATCAATCCGGCGCGGCGAGCGGTGCGGTGCAGGCATCATAACAATAGAACCAATCGGTATCGGTTGGACCACCCATCCAGGTATTGGCAACGGAAATACGCTGGACTTCGCTGACCCGGGAAATGCGCGTTGCTTCATAGTTCCGGAACGCGGATGCGGGATCGTCGTACGTTGCGATAGAGCGGCTCAGGATAGCGCCGTCCTCGACAGCCATCGCACCGCCGGCTGCCATGAACGGGCGCATCGGATGACAGGCATCGCCCAACAGCACCGCCCTTCCGCGGCTCCAGCAATCGTTGCGTTCGCGATCATAGATCGGCCAGAGACTAACGGTCTCGACGGCCTCCAGCACGCGTTGCAGGTCCGGGTGGAAGCCCGCAAATGCCGCCAGATATTGGTCGCGCGTGGCCGGGACTGAGGCTTCATCGCCCTGCCAGTTGGCAACCGGGACCACGCCAATCGCATAAACCTCGTCGCGCCGGCCAGTCAGATAGTAAGGCAGGCAGTGCCGGTCGCGTCCCCACCACTTGGTGCAATCCGGAATCCAGAGACCGCGCAATCGTTCCGCCGGAAAGATGGCTCGGAACGCAGCAGCGCCGACATAGTTCGGCGGCTCCCGATCGACGACAAATTCGCGGACCTTGGAGCGGATGCCATCGCCGCCGATGGCGATATCGGCTTCGACGCTGCCGCCGTTGGCAAAGATCAGGCGGATCGCTTCGCTGGTCTGTTCGAACCCGACGAGCTGATGATCGAACGCAATTGTGCCGGGAGCCACGCCCTGTTCCAGCACCGCATGTAGATCGCCGCGATGAATGTGCACATAGGGACCGCCAAAATGACGCTCCTTTTCTGCATCGAACACAATTTCATACAACGTCTTGCCAGTGTCCCAGGCACGGCTGACATAGCTCTGCGATCTGATGCCAGCCTCGCAGAGCGCTTCCTCGATGCCGAGACGTCGCAACACCTTGGTGACATTGGCACTGAGGATGATGCCGGCTCCGATGCGGGAGAACGCCGGCGCCTGCTCGAAGACGCGAACCGTAAATCCCGCGCGCTGAAGAAATCCGGCAGCGCTCAAGCCGCCGAGGCCGGCGCCGACGATTGCGATCCGTGTCTTGCGGTCCACGGCTAGTGCGCGGCGGGAGCGGACTCCTCGACGCGATAGAAGCCCAGACGCTCCATTACCGGCGCATCGGTAACCCGCAACAACAATGCGTCATCGCTTGCCTCGTGGAAATGCGGCAACCATGCCGGGGCGGCAACGACGTCTCCGCGGCTCCATTCGAAACGCTGGCCATCGACTGTCGTCGCACCGGAGCCTTTGACCGCAGCGTAGACGTTATTCGCTGTCGTCTTGTATGGCGCGGTTTTCGTGCGCGGCGCTAGCCGCATCATGAACAGGCCGATCGTGTCCATCGCTGGATTGCCGAGTTGTACCTGGGTGGCGAACCGGCCCGATGGATCCGGGGCCGCCGCATCGAGGCGTTTCAACGTTTCGCTGATCGGGAATACAAACGGCGAGTTCTTGGTCGGTGGCGCCTTGTCGAATGCCTCGTGGGTTTTGTCTTCTTCCGCCGGCTCAAAGAACATCGGCTCAAGCAGTTGCACCAGCGGTACGTCCAGGAAGTCGAGCCAATAGGCACAGGAACGGCTGTCGTTACCATGACCGTGGCTTGACCAGTTCGGCGTGAGCAGGACGTCGCCGGGCTCCATCGAGATTTTGACGCCGTCGACTTCGGTGTAAGTGCCGGCTTCGGAGTCGAGAATCAGACGCAGCGCATTCGGCGTATGCCGATGTGCACGGGCCCATTCGCCCGGCATGATCATCTGATACGCAGCGACCATGGTGCGAAGGGTGCCATAGCCGCTTTCAGTCGCGGCCGGATTGGTCAGGGTAAGGTTGCGCCGCTCGGCGAGTTCGGTGTTGATCAGGCGGCCCGCCGCATCGAGCGCGCCGCGCGCCTGTTCGTATCGCCAGTGCGCCGGCACGAAATTCTTTCGCGGCGAAGGCCACAGCGACGGCGTCCGCTTTGCCCAGCCGGGCGCGATGCCGATCTTGTCGAGTTGGCCGTAGAGATCTTCGAGGGTGCCGGATTTTGCGAGATCGTCTCGGGAAGGGACCTGCATTGCTTTCCTCACTATTCAAGCCGTCATTTCAAGCCGTCTTGCGAATTTGCTCCATGCTACACCGATCCGCCGCACCGCGCACGACGTCGATAATGCATAGCGCATCTTCCGGCATGGTGTCGTTCCGCCATGCAACATGGCCGTCCGGCCGTACCAGCACGAACTTGCGCTGATAGAGCGAGGCGATTTCTGGATCGTCGATTGCGATGAAGGTCAGCGGCACTTCCCGTTCTTTCGCGGCGTCAAGAAGAGGTGCAGCCTCGCCGGCGTTGGCATTGAAGCCCAGCAAGGTAAAGCCGCGGCCGAAAAGGTCGAGCGTGGAGCGCCCATCGGCAAGGAACGCGTGTGGTGCCCGGTGTCCGGGCCGCGCCGTTGGCGCATAGCTTCGTGGATCGTCTGGCGGCGCTTCGGAGCCATCCGGCCAGCAGACCGGCGAGCCTTCGTAGCGATAGCCAAGATGTGCGCCGAGGGTGAACCATTCGCGGCGCATCGCTTCGGAAAACTCCCGTCCCACTTTTTCCCGCGTCACTGCACCCTGTGCCGTGTCATCGAGCAGTTCCGGGTGAGCGGGCACCGAAAGCATGTGGCGCAGATTGCCGCTCGCTTCCTGTACATTCCGGGCACCGATCGGCTGCCGCTCGATGCCATAGGAATCGAGTAACGCGTCGCCGCCCCAGCCCTCGATGAAGGCGGCAAGTTTCCAGGACAGGTCCGCGGCATCCTGGATGCCGGTGTTCATGCCAAAGCCGCCGGTCGGGGACATGACATGGGCCGAGTCTCCGGCAATGAAGCCGTGGCCATTGCGGTAGCAATCAGCAATCAGTTCACGCCGAGTCCACGGCAGTACGCTTAAAATTTCAAATTCGAAATCGCGGCCGACCGCGCGCCGTATCGCCGCCTTGATCTGTTCCGTAGTGTATTCGCGCTGCTCCGAACCGCCGATGATGGAAAAGCGCCATTCATCGCGTCCGTTGATGGCAACGATGGTCGCCCACGTACCTTCGGGGCCGATGAAGATGTGCCGATAGGCTTTTCCCTTGTCGTGCAACGAGAGCAGATGCGGGCAACGGAAAATCACATTGGTGGTGTAGGTCAGCACCGGATTACCGTGCATCTCAATGCCAAGCGTCTCGCGCACCAGACTTCGGGCGCCGTCACAGCCGACAATATAATGTGACAAAATCTGGTCGCGCGCGCCGGTCTCAGCATTCTCGATAACGGCAGTGACCTGATCAGCGTTTTGCGTGAATGAGACGAGCCGCGTGCGGTAGCGCATGGTGACGGTTTTTTGCGACGCCGCGAACGAACGCAAAATCGGATCGAACATGTTTTGCGGACAGCGCTCGCGCCGTTGCGGACTTTCCTTCGGCGGGGGCGCCTGGCCGATACCGGGAAAGCGTTCGCGTCCAAGCTCATAACCGGTAAGGCTGGTCAGATAGATATTGTCTTGCGCGTAGTCGCGCGGGTAGGGCGAACCCTCGACCGCAGGAACGAGACCCCAGCGCCGGCAAAACTCCATGGTGCGGATGCCGACGAGGTCCATGCGCGGCTGATAGATCGAACCGTCACTCTGCTCGATCAGGACGCAGGAGATTCCGCGCCATCCAAGATCGCCCGCGAGAGCCAGGCCAACAGGCCCGCCACCGACAACAAGAACCGGTACGATTTTATCCTGCATGTTTGCGGCACTCCGGCACTACAGAAGCTTATTCGTCCGCGTTTTTGACCTAAATTCCGGATGTTTATACCATCGTTGGGCGTGCTGTAACCTTCAGGTGATGGACCGTTGCGGTTGTGGCCAACGGCTTGTCGTGACACCATTGCGGTACCGCTTCGCTTCGGAATTAACCCCATATGAGCAGCAAATTTGCCTGGGCCACGCTGCCCGATGAGCAACTGCTGAAAGTCCGTCTCAAGGACCTCCACGTTAAGATCGAGGGCACCTGGCTCGAGGACTGCCTGCTCACGCTTCACGACGAATTGGCCGAACGGGACCTCGCGGTTCGACCGCACGCCTGGATTTCCAGCGAATGGTTCAGTGCGGACGATACGCCGGGCATCGCCTTTCCATTCTTCCTGGCCCATCCGCGGCTGATGCGACTGGAAAAGAAGATGATCCTAGATGTCGAAGGCGGCACGTGGAATTCTTGCATGGCCATCCTTCGGCATGAGGCCGGCCACGTTGTGCAACATGCCTACAAGCTGCATAGGCGCCGGCAATGGCAGCAGTTGTTTGGCGCGAGCTCAAAGCGCTATCCTAGCTTCTACATGCCCAATCCGGCCAGCCGGAATTATGTTCAGCATCTGCGGCTCTGGTACGCACAAAGTCATCCCGATGAAGATTTCGCCGAGACCTTTGCGGTGTGGCTGCGGCCGCGTTCTGACTGGCGCACGCGCTACATCGGCTGGCCCGCTCTGAAGAAGCTCCGGTACGTCGACAAGCTGATGGAAGAGCTTGCCGGCAAACGGCCATTGCTGACCAATCACGAAAAGGTCGATCCGCTCAGCAAATTCCGGGAAACGCTCGGCGAGTACTACAAGAAGAAACGAAAGCTTTATCGGGTCGACCCGCCGAAGACCTACGATCGCGATCTGCTGCGATTGTTCTCACGTGATCCAAAACATGGCCACCGCGAGACGGCCGCATCGTTTATCAGGCGCAATCGCACGCGAGTCCGTGAGCTGGTCGCCAAATGGACTGGCGAATATCAATTAACCTTTGATGCGGTGCTCGATGATATGATCGCGCGCTGCCGCAAACTGAAGTTGCGTGCGGTCGGTTCCGAGCGCGAACTCGTCATGGAGTTCACTGTTTTGTTGACGGCAAAAACCATGCATGCATTGTTTGGTCCGTCGCAGCGGCGATGGATCGCGCTATGAAGCGGTGGATCGGGCTATGAAACGGCTTCGTGTCCTGGTGCTCGTTCACCCGGACCTCGTCCCTCCGGATTCGTTGAAGGGATATACCGAACAACAAATCAACGAATGGAAGACCGAATACGGCGTCGTGACCACGTTGCGTGCTGCCGGTCACGAGGTAAAGCCGCTCGGTGTAAGCGACGAACTAAAACCGATCCGCAACGAAATCGAGACGTGGAAGCCGGACGTCGTGCTGACGCTGCTGGAGGAATTCCACGGCGAGGCAATTTACGATCAGAACGTCGCGAGCTTTCTCGAGTTGATGCGCGTTCCCTATACCGGCTGCAATCCGCGCGGCCTGATGCTGGCGCGTGGCAAGGATTTGGCAAAAACGCTGGTGCACTATCACCGTATCCCGGTGCCGGCGTTCACGGTGTTTCCGATCGGCCGCAAGGTGAAACGGCCATCGCGTCTGGCGCTGCCTTTGATCGTCAAGAGCCTCAACGAGGACGGCTCTTACGGTATTTCGCAAGCGTCGGTTGTCGACACCGATGAGAAGTTGATCGAGCGGGTCAATTTCATCCACGAGCGGATCGGCACCCCCGCGATCGTCGAGCAATATATCGAGGGCCGCGAAATCTATGTCGGCGTGCTTGGCAATGACCGGTTGCGGGTTTTGCCGTTATGGGAGCTGACATTTGGCAATATGGCTGACGGCGATTGGCCGATCGCTACCGAGAAGGTCAAGCACGACACCGATTACCAGGAACGGCGAAAGATACTGCACGGCCCGGCAAAGAATCTGGCGCCGGAAGTTGTCGCTCGTATCAAGAGCATGGCGAAGCGGATTTATCGGACGCTTGAACTCGACGGCTATGCCCGGATCGATTTTCGGCTCTCCGCGGACGGAACGCCTTACTTCCTTGAAGCCAATCCGAATCCTGAAATCGCCGAGGGTGAGGAGTTTGCCTTGTCGGCCAAACACGACGGCATCAAATATCCCGACCTGCTACATCGCATCCTTGCGCTGGCAATAAAGCGGCGTGGCACCGGCCCAATAGCCGCGGCCTGAAAACTCACTATCAAGAATGAGGCGACGTCGGCATTAGCTCCTGGGAGAGCCGTGCCGGCTTTTCGCCCACGTTCATCCTTGCCTTCTGGCGCGTCGCTTAAGGCGAATTACAGCGTCAATGCCTGCCCCAGAACTTGGAACTATTCCAAGGTGCTTGCGCATACGATCTGAAAAGCGGATATTAGTTACGTTCGTGACCAATTAGGGGCATGTAAAAGCCCTCAAACAGGACTGGTTTGGAGGTCCCATGACGCAAGACACCAAGATCCGGAAAGCCGATCCCAAGGGCGGTGCCAAGGCTTCGTCCGTTGCGTCAGCGCTGCAGTATCAATCCGGCTTCGGTAACAATTTCGTCTCTGAAGCAATCCCCGGTGCGCTTCCTGTCGGGCGCAATTCGCCGCAACATCCGCCCCACGGCCTTTATGCTGAGTTGATCTCGGGGACCTCGTTCACAACCGCGCGCAGCGAGAACCGGCGAACCTGGACCTACCGTATCCAGCCATCAGTTGTGCATCGGCCTTACGCGCGCGTCGACAATGGTCTTATCCGCAGCGCGCCGTTCAACGACGTCGACGCAACACCGACACAGTTGCGCTGGAGTCCGCTGCCGATTCCGAAAAAGCCGACCGATTTTGTCGAAGGCATCGTAACGATCGGCGGCAATGGCGACGTCGCGACTCAGGTAGGGATGTGCGTGCACCTTTACGCTGCCAATCGCTCCATGACCGATCGTTACTTCTATAACGCCGATGGCGAGATGCTGATCGTGCCGCAGCAGGGCCGTGTGCGTTTTGTCACCGAGCTTGGCATCATCGAAGCGTTATCTGGTGAAATTGTTGTTATCCCGCGCGGGCTCCGTTTCCGCGTCGAACTGCCGGACGGGCCATCCCGCGGATATATCTGCGAGAATTATGGTGTTGCATTGCGGCTTCCGGAGTTGGGCCCGCTTGGTTCGAACGGTCTCGCCAATGTTCGCGACTTCATGGCGCCGGTAGCGGCCTATGAGGACACCAAGTCGCCCTGCGTGATGGTGGCAAAATTCCAGGGCAACCTCTGGGCGGCCGAGATGGGTCATTCGCCGCTCAATGTCGTGGCGTGGCACGGCAACTTTGCACCGTACAAATATGATCTATCCCGTTTCATGGTGATCGGCACGGTGAGCTTCGATCATCCCGATCCGTCGATCTACAGCGTTCTGACCGCGCCGTCCGATGTACCGGGCTCCGCCAATATCGATTTCGTGATTTTTCCGCCGCGCTGGCTGGTTGGCGAAGATACGTTCCGTCCGCCGTGGTTCCACCGTAACGTCATGACGGAATTCATGGGGCTCTTGTACGGCGCCTACGACGCCAAGGCGGAAGGATTTCTCCCGGGGGGTGCCAGCCTGCACAATTGCATGACCGCGCACGGCCCTGACGCCGAAAGCTGGGAGCGAGCGACGAAAGCTGAACTTAAGCCACACAAGATCGAAGACACGATGGCGTTCATGTTCGAAAGCCGCTACGCCATGCGCCTTACACGCTATGCGATAGAATCGTCGGAACTTCAGCACGATTATTTCGAAGGCTGGCAAGGACTGGACAAGCACTTTAGAAGTTAAGGCTTGTCGGGTTTCGCGATTACAAAGGAACGAGCAATGAGTTTTTGGAGCAGGCGCTTCCTGCTGGTGATGTCGTTTGCAGTTGCGGCACTCGCTGGCGGTGCGGCGTCGGCGGACGATTATCCATCTCGCTCGATCACCGCCGTGATTCCATTTGCTGCGGGCAGCGCAAGCGACGTCGTCAGCCGGATCCTGTTCGATCGGATGTCCAGGTCGCTTGGTCAGCCGATTATCGTCGAAAATCGGCCGGGTGCAGGTGGTAACAATGGCTCAGCCTATGTCGCCAAGGAGAAGCCAGACGGTTACACGCTTCTCGGCGGCGGTTCGGGTCCTGTCGCAGCCAACGTCACGCTGTACAAGCATCTGGACTACGATCCGGTGCAGGACTTTGAAACGATTTCTCCGTTTGCGGCTTTCACCATTGTCGTTGCAGTGACCGACAAGCTGCCGATCAACTCGTTGCAGGAACTCATTACTTACGCGAAAGGTCATCCGGGCGAGCTGAATTTCGGCTCGGTCGGCATCGGCAGTTCGCAACATCTTGCCGGCGAGTTCTTCGGCCAGCTCACCGGCACGAAGCTTACCCACGTTCCTTACAAGAATATCGGTCAGTATCAGCCAGACCTGATGTCGGGCGTGGTGCAGCTCGGCTTCCAGTGGTACCCGAATGTTTCTTCGGCGATTCAGGCCAAGGGCGCGAAGGCTCTGGCCGTTGCGGGTGCCAATCGGCTCGCCGTTTTGCCCGATACACCCACCACCAAGGAGGCAGGATTGCCGGACTACGTCGAGTCGGGCTGGTTTTCGCTTCTCGCCCCCAAAGGCACGCCGGCGCCGATTGTCGCCAAGCTGAACGCCGCGATGAAGGAAGCGGTGGCCGATGCCAATGTCCGCGACGCGCTTTGAGCAACAGGGCGCCGAGACAATGTATTTGCCGCCAGATCAGGCGAAGAAGTTCATCGCCGACGAGATCGTCAAATATCGCGATATCATCATCAAGGCCGGTATTCCGCAGATTGATTAGCCGCTGGGCCACGAGCTCGCTTAGGCATCGAGTGCGCCACCGCGTCCGCTTTGATGCGGCAGCGTGACACGGACAATGACAGCGTGTCGGGCGAGAAGGTAGGCTAAATATATCGGCTGGCAACGGTCGGCACTGCAACTAAAAAGCTGCTGCCTGCTTGGGGGAGGACGATTTGGCGAGACTGACGGCGCTTCTTGCCGCTTCCGCTATTTTTGCAGCGTTAGGCTGGTCCCTGCCGCTCGCGGCGGATGATTATCCGAGCCGTCCGATCGTTCTCGTCATTCCCCTGCCGCCCGGCGGCACTAACGACATCATGGCTCGGTCGGTAGCCGACAAGATGAGCACGGCGCTCGGGCAGCGCATTGTCATCGAGAACCGCAACGCTGGCGGTAGCGGCACCGTCGGTACGCGTGAGGTCGCTCACGCCACGCCTGACGGTTACACGATCATCCTCGGCTATACCTCGACGCTCGCGACCGGCCCGAATCTTTACAAGAATGTCGGCTACGATCCCCGCAAGGACCTTGCGCCGATCGGCTTGATTGCATCGGCGCCGGCATTGCTGCTCGTCCACAAGGACGTGCCGGCACATAGCGTCGCCGAACTGATTGCTCTGATGAAGGCTTCGAAGGATCCATACCAGGTCGGGACACCCGGTGCGGGAACGGTGAATTACCTCGCGTCCGTTCTGTTCGCACAGCAAGCCGGTGTCACCGTTCAGCAAATTCCGGAAAAGGGCTCGAATCCGCTGATCACCGACATGATGGGCGGATTCGTCAAGGTCGGCTTCAATCCGATCCCGGTGTCGCGCGCTGCGCTCGACGGTGGTTATATCCGGGCGCTTGCGGTGACCTCGCAAAAGCATTCCACGCTGATGCCGCAGCTTCCGACGCTTGCGGAATCCGGACTTTCCGGATTCGACGCGACGTTGTCCTACGGCCTGCTCGCGCCGGCCGGTACGCCGCGGCCGATCATTGATCGGCTCAACAAGGAATTACGTGCCGCACTGGCAAGCGACGAGGTTCGCAAACGTATCATCAACGAAGGCGGGGAGCCCGAGTCGACGACGCCTGAGGAGCAGGCCGCCGTCATCGACCGTGAAGAAACCAAATGGTCGGCGGTCATTCGCGCGGCCGGTATCAAGCCTGAATAACGGGCAAAGAGGGAATCGATCATGTTCAGGCGCGTCGCGCTTGCAGCGATTTTGTTCGGGTTGGTCGGTTCCACGGCGCAGGCCGAGCCGCAAACCGTGCGCGTACAACTCGTCAGGGCTCTGGCACAGGCGCCATATTACATCGCTGTCGCCAATGGTTACTTCGAAAAGGAGAATCTCGCGATCGAACTCTTCGAACGTTCGCAGCGCGCTCGACACCATCGCGCCATTGGCGACCGGGCAGCTCGACGTCAGTATTGGGGCTGCGACCGCGGGCTTCTTCAACGCTGCATATCGCGGCTTCGATATGCGCGTTGTTGCGTCAATGGGTTATCAGGGGCCGGTCATGGCGACGCAGCCGCTGATCCGCAAAGCACTTTGGGACGACGGCTCGGTGCGCAGCGGTAAGGATTTTCGCGGCCGCAAAGTCGCGATCAATGCACCCGGCGATATTACCGAGTATTTCTTTACGGTGACGGCAAAGAAGTACGGGATAGCGATCAAGGATATCAATATCGTGCCGCTGGGTTTTGGCGAGCAGCTCGCGGCTTTCAAGAACGGCGCGATCGATGCCGGGTCGCTTCCCGAGCCGCTATCCAGCACGGCGCAGATGGCGGGCGTCGCGGTCCTCGACAAGGCGGATGTCGGCGACGCGTCCGGCGCGATTACCACCTTTGTATTCTTCGGGACGAAGTTCATGCATGACAGGCCGCAAACTGCATTGGCTTTTTTGCGCGCTCTGGTGCGCGGCGCCCGCGACGCGCAGGGTGCTTATTTGAAAGATCCGAAGATTGCCGCTTCGATCGCTCAGCAGACCGACCTCAAGGTCGATGCGGTCGAAAACAGCACGCCTTACGCAATCGATCCCAACCTCGACATTCGAAAGTTCGAGAAGGGTTTGCGCGAGCAGGAGGCGGTTCATCGCGAAAATGGTCGTCTTAATTATACCGGCGAACTTGATTTCAAGAACGTGATCGATCCGAGCCTGGTTCATCGAGGCGGCGGCCAGCGTGAAATAGGACACCGCGATGACAAAATCTTCATTTACCCGGACTTTCGCGGCGTGGTTTCGTCAAGGCGGCGGGTACGCTTGCCGTCGGCATAGCCGCACCGTCGATCTTGCGTATTCGCTCGGCTTATGCGGCGTACCCGGATCGGCCGGTCAAATTCGTCGTCGCCAATACGCCCGGCGGGCCTTCCGACATCGTCGCCCGACTGGTCACCGCCGCGCTTCAGCAGTCGACCGGAAAGACCTTCATCGTTGAAAACCGGGGCGGCGCCGGCGGCAATATCGGCATGGAATATGTCGCGCGTTCCGATCCCGACGGTTACACCATTCTGCTGGCGACCAATGCCTATTCGGTGAATTACGGGCTCTACAACCAGCTGCCATACGATCCGTTCAAGGATTTCGTCGGCGTCAGCGAACTGGCGACGTCGCCGAACACGTTCGTGGTTCGCTCCGAACTTCCGGCAAAGACGATCAAGGATTTTGTCGCGCTCGCCCGCAGCAATCCGGAAAAATACAATTGCGCGACGCCGCCGATCGGCACGACGTCGCAACTGCAGCTGGAAGCTTCTGAAGATCCGCGAAAAGCTGCCGAAGCTGGAGGATGTCGTGTTCAAGGGCGGTGGCGACGCCATCGAGGCGCTGCTGCGCCGGCACCGTGCAGCTGAGTTCAGGCTCGCTGCCGCCTGCCGCGCCGCACATCAAGCAAGGAACGCTGCGCTGCCTGGCGGTCACCGGCGAATGCGCGCTGGCCCGACATTGCCCGACGTGCCGACCATGGAGGAAGCCGGTTACAAGGACTTCGTCTTTGCGATCGACACCGTGCTGCTGGCGCCGGCGAAGACACCGCCCGAAGACATCAAATGGCTGGAAACGGGAGACGCTCAAGGTTTTGGCGACGCCCGAAATGAAGGATAAGCTGTATCAAGGCGGGCTTTCAGGTGCGGGTGAAGGGCGCTGATGCTGCGTGGGCGCGTGTGACCAAGGAGATCGATCTGTTCAAACAGATCATCGATCAGGCCGGCGTCAAGAAACTTTAGGCGTTAAACTCTTGCTGAAGCGACGAAGCCTTTTTGCAGCGGCGATTGTGTTTTTCGCGCTGGCGATGATTGCCGCGGCCGAATCCATTTATGCGGCCGACTACCCGTCGAGGCCGATCATGCTCGTCGTTCCTTATCCGGCGGGCGGCGGCAATGACGTGATTGCACGCCTTGTGGCTGCCAAGATGAGCGCGAGCCTTGGCCAGCAAATCGTTGTCGAGAATCGCGGCGGTGCCGGTAGCACCATCGGCACGCGTGATGTCGCCCGCAGCACCCCCGATGGCTACACATTGCTGATCGCTACCAGCTCGCTCGCTATCAATCCGGCGCTGTATCCCGACACGGCCTACGATCCGCAGAAGGACTTTGCTCCGATCGGTCTGATCGCCACCAGTTCGAACTTCGTGCTGGTCAATCCTTCGCTTCCGGTACACTCAATTGCGGAATTGATCGCGCTGGCCAGGAACCAGCCGGGCAAGGATCGATTTTGCCTCGACCGGCACCGGTACGAGCACGCATCTCGCTGCTCTGCTTTTTGCCAGCATGGCGAACGTCAGGCTCAATGCAATTCCCTACAAGGGTGTGGCGCCTGCCGTCACCGATCTTCTTGGCGGTCAGGTGGCATTGATGTTCTGTCCGATGGCAAGCGTCGTCGGTCAGGTCCGCCAGGGAAATTTGCGGGCCATTGCGGTGACGGGAGCGAAACGCTCCACCCTGTTTCCGGAATTGCCGACCGTGGCCGAGGCTGGCCTTCCCGGGTACGCAGCCGAATTGCATTACGGTCTGGTCGCGCCGGCCGGCACGCCGCCCGAGGCCATCGCCAGGCTGAATGCCGCGCTCAATAATGCTCTTGCAGATAACGACATCCGACAGCGCTTCGCCGCTGACGGCACGGAGACTTTGCCTGGCACGCCGGAGGCATATGCGGCTGACATAGCCAGCGAACAGGCCAAATGGGGCGCCATCATCACAAAGGCCGGCGTCAAAGCGGAGTGATCAGCCGTCATGAATTTTGAATTCACCGACGAACAGAAGCTGTTTGCCGAATCGGTCAGCCGTTTCGCGCGTGAAAATCTTGCGGCCGGCGCACTCAAGCGAGCACACAATCCAGGATTCCCATACGACGTCGCGCAACTTATGGCGAAACAGGGATTGCTGGGCATTGCCTTGCCGGAAAGCGATGGTGGGCAGGGCGGAACGCTGATGGACGCCGTGATTGCCATTGAACAGGTCGCCGCAGTCTGTCCTCGCAGTGCGGATGTTGTGCAGTTCGGTAATTTTGGTCCGGTCCGCACCTTTGCCGAATACGCAACTGAAGCCCAGAAGAAGCGCTGGCTCGGCGAACTGCTGGCGGGCCGCCTGGTTATGAGCCTCGGCATGACCGAGCCTGATGCCGGTTCGGCGGTGACTGATCTTAAGACCAGCGCCAGGGCCGATGGCGCATACTACGTTATCAACGGCAGCAAGGTATTTTCGACCTTCAGCCCGGAAGCGCAGATATTTCTGGTTTACGTGCGTTTCGGTCCCGGGGTCGGCGGTATCGGTTCGGTGCTGATCGAACGCGGAACGCCAGGATTCACTATTGGCGCGCCATCGCAATTCATGAGCGGCGAGGAATGGAGCGAACTGCATTTCGAGGAGTGCCGTATCCCGGCGGAGAACGTGCTGCTGGGGCCTGGCGGCTTCAAAAAGCAGATGGCCGGCTTCAACGTTGAACGGCTCGGCAACAGCTCGCGCGCGCTGGCCTGTGGCCGTTACGCTTTCAATGCCGCACGCAACCACGCGGCGACGCGCGAGCAATTTGGCCGGCCGTTGTGCGAATTTCAGGGCCTGCAATGGAAGTTCGCCGACATGGCGGTCAAGCTCGAGGGCGCGCAATTGCTGCTCTATCGAGCGGCCACCAATGCCGATCGTGGCTTACCCTCGGCCTATGAGACGGCCATCGCCAAGACAGCGTGTAACCTTGCCGGCTTCGAAGTAGCCAGCGAGGCAATGCAGATCATGGGCGCGCTTGGTTATTCGCGCGACTCGCTGGTCGAGTATTGCATGCGCCGCAGCCGCGGCTGGATGATTGCTGGTGGCTCGATCGAGATGCTCAAGAACCGGATCGCCGAGCATGTGTTCGATCGCCGCTTCGATCAGCGCAAGCGATCGACGGCGTAATCCAGGCACGTAGCGAAGTCGATCTAGTAAGCGCCGGCTAGCCCCAAAGCATCCGGCCCCAAAGTCCGCAGGCTCAGCTGGAACATAACGGTATTGTTGGCAACGGGGCTCGATGTGCCGTTGTAGGCGTAGCTGCTGATGTAGTTGAGAGCGAGCATGAAGCAGTCGTCGACATAGCCCACGCCGACACGGGCAAAATTGAACTGGTGAGCAGTGATATCGTATCCGCCGGCTCCGACCAAAACCCAGTTTCTGGTGAGCTTGTAACTTGCCCCGGCAACGAAACCTTCGCGCCGCGTAAGGAAGCCAAGGTCCGGCTGAGCGGCATAGTCGCCATAAAGGAAATTGAGGCCCAGGCGATCGAAGTTAGCGTGTGTCTCGAGTTCCAGCCGCTGCACTGCGAATGTTTGCTCGTCAAAGCGCGCGTTAGCTGTAAACATGTAGGTCGAATTCGGCTGGTAGGAGACGCGTGCGACATAGTCTGACGCAGTCTTGTTGAGGCCGCTGTCAAGGCCGGTATTGGTGATATCGCCCACCATGAACGAGTTCTGACCGAACAGCTGGTAAGACTGTCCGAACAAAGCGTTGACGGTGCCGGCCTGATTGAATTGCGCCGTGTATTCAAGACCAACGTTAGCGCGGCTGCCGCCTTCGACACGGTCCCAGCCGGAGAATTTGTCGATCTGGAAAAGATTGCTGGCATCGAAGACGAGGCTTTGAGCGTCTTCGTTGGGGAATTTGCCGATGTCGGCTTCGTTCGGACGCAGAATGAGCTGGGCAATGGGCTCGATCGTCTGGGTTCCCCACGGCTCGAGTGTCGATGAACGGGTAGCGGAATTCCGTGCCCGCGACCGGCATGACGCGAGCAAGCTCGGAATCGCCGGGGGTGATGTAGTTGGACACGCCGAGCTGATTGGAAACGTTTAGCGACGCGACATCGCCGCTGCACCCGAAGGAACGGCGTGATCGACAGCCCGCTGTCAGTGATGACGGTGCGTCGCCAGTCAAATTGGGCCGAGCCGCGCGTATAGTCTCCGGGGATACCGCGTAACAGACAGTTGCTTTTGTTGAGAAGCGCCGGATCCGCCGTTTCCGCGGAGCCGTTTGCGCAGATGCTGCTCTGCGCGGTCAGGTTGATCGGATCGAAGCTTGCTTGCTGGCGGCTCAAGCTGGTGAGGTTGACCTTATAGCTCAATTCGCCGCCGAGAATCTGCTGCGGCAGCACTGCTGAATAATCCAGAACCGGATGAATAATCGGCAACTGCGACTGTTGATCGAGTTCGGAGTAGCCAGTGTAGTAGATCGAGCGGATGTCGAAGTAGCTGGTCACCCCGCGTCCCGCGAGGTAGAGCTGCGACACGCCTTCGGAGGTCTCGCTGGTGCCGGTCCGGAACGGATCGAGGTTGTTGCCGTTAAAGCGGCCCAGGCCGTAGTCGGAGATGAAAGTCGGATCGGTTACGTAGAACTCCGGTCCAGCCCCAGACCCATCTGTCGGTGATGTCGAATTGGCCGGCGGTAAGAATCGAACCGCGGAAATTTTTGGTCGCCTCAGTGCCGGCACCATACTCAGACGCAAAGAAACCGGGATCCTGCTGGAATATTCCGGCAGCGTGGATGCTGTACGAGCCGTTGACCAGTCTCTGGTTCCATTCGCCCTCCATCAACAAACCCTGCTGGGTCATGTAGCGCGGATAGATCGTGAGATCGTAATCGGGCGCAAGCGCGAAGTAATAGGGCGTTTCGATCGAATATCCCGTGGCTTTGCCGTAGGAGAGGATTGGGTAGAGGAAACCGCTTTTACGTTTTACCGTCGGATCCGGCGTAGACATGAACGGAAAATACGCCATCGGAAGCCCGAAGAAGTCGATCGTGGCATCCTCGAAGTAGAGCATCTTCTCGCCCTGATCGTGGATGATGCGCGCTGCGTGGACCTGCCACAGCGGAGGTTTGTTCGGATCGTCTTTGCAAGGTTCGCAGGCGGTATAAACGCCGTTTTGCAGAACCGTGAAGTTGCCCTGTGTGCGATCGGCGCGCTCCGCGGCAAATCGCGTATCGTCTGCCGACTCCACCCGGAGCGAATCCACGAAGCCATCGCGATAGTCGTCGGTCAGATTGATGACCTGACCGTAGGTGATGTGACCGTCCGGCTCGGTCAGCCTGGCGTTGCCCTCGGCAATCAGGCGTTTGTTTTTTTGATCGTAGGTAACCTGGTCCGCCTCGATCGTAGAGCCGCGAAAATAGATCTGGACGTTACCGACGGCAGCAACCGAATTGTTCGGGTAGTCGTATTTGATCTGATCCGCCTGAACGAGCATTGGCGCATCCGGCGAGGCGGCGGGGGGCTTCGGCTGGGGCGGCCGACGGGGAAAATGCAGGAGCACCTGTGGGCTGACGGGCGTCAGCGTGTCGGACGATACCTGGCTAAATGCGGGTGAACTGAATGCGGCAACGATGGCGGCCAATGCCACGCACCAAGCAGCCGCGAAGCGCCATAGACGCCGCACGCGCGGACGATGGCTACCCCCAAGATGCACCACTCAGCGTGCTCCCAGCCAACAACGCAAACGAACCAGCGGCCGTATATCCGGGCGGCCAAGCGTCCACAGTCTTCGAGGCTGAATTTCCCCGATTAATTGGTGGCCTTGAAAAGTGGCTTTGGCATGGCGAAGGCCATTGAATATAAACAAGAATTCGTTAAAAAGCCGCGGTTTTTGGGGTATGACAGCGCGCCCGGGGCCATCGCAGATCCCGGATGACCATCACGCATAATGTACTGGTTAGGGACGGTGAAGGGGCGCCGTTGCGGTCGGTCAGAAGCCGGTTTGGCCGCTTAAGTTCCGGCTACGAAGTAGGATGCCAGCCTGTTACGGATATTCTGGGCGATGACGTCGACCGCCCGATCTTCGGCATTACGCGCGGCCCGCTGTTGGGCAAATCGCTGCGCCGAGCCCGGAATATCGAACGATGCGCGGGCGAAGGTCGACGTCGACAAGACAACCTTCTGGGTTGCGATCTCGGTCAGGGTGAATGTGGCATTAATGCCTTCAACCTGTGCGTCCGGCCGGCCGCTGGTCACGTCAACGATAACGGTCGATCGCGTTGCGGACAGGGTGATGACAAGCCGGTGGGTCGGAGAACCGGGCGTTTGTCCGCCATTGAGGTCAAATAGCAAGCGCGTTACGGACAGCAACCGCGAGTCGGGCTTCGGGAGTTCCGTTGGCAGCCTTTATCTCCGGAATGTCAACGGAACCGAGCTTGTCGCGAATTGAATCTTCCGTGCCTATCGTGCGGTTACCGTACAACGGCTGAAAGCAGGCGCTCGTCAGGGCACCCATCGCGAGCACAAGAACCACGCGAAAAAGATTTTGCAAAGCTACGCCTGTCCTGAATCGCCACATCGGGCCCGACACCATCATGGCAGACATTGCATGACCTTCAATTATACAATTACCGAATTAATGCAAGATTGACCAGTCTTTAGGCGCTGTCAGCGCGCCCTGCCGCTTTGTAGCAATTTGATGGCGATAAGAAAAAATCTTGGCCGCTATTGCCGGCCGTATTCGTCGGTCAGGCGGACGATGTCGTCTTCGCCTAAATAGCTGCCGGCCTGGACCTCGATCAGTTCGAGCGGAATCTTGCCGGGATTGGCAAGCCGATGAACGGCGCCGATCGGGATGTAAGTCGATTCATTTTCATGGATCGTCCGCGTCTCGGAGCCGATCGTGACTTCCGCCGTGCCGCGGACCACCACCCAATGTTCGGAACGGTGAAAATGCTTCTGCAGCGACAGCATGGCATTCGGCTTCACCACGATGCGCTTGACCTGATGGCGCGAGCCGACATCGATGCCCTGGTAGTATCCCCACGGCCGATAGACGCGCAGATGCCTGACAGCCTGATCGCGATTTTGCGATTTGAGCTGCTCGACGAGGTCCTTCACCTGTTCGGCGCTATGTTGCGCAGTTACCAGGACTGCGTCAGGTGTGCTGACCACGACGACATTATCGAGTCCGACCACAGCGGTGAGAATCGAATCATCCGAGTGTGCGAGACTGTTGTGGCTGTTCAGCAGCACAACCGGGCCGGTTGACGTATTGCCGTTGGCGTCGTGCTCCAGCACGTCCCAGACAGCGCTCCAGCTTCCGATATCCGACCAGCCGCAATCCATCGGTACGACGGCCGCACGATTGGTGCGCTCCATGACGGCATAGTCGAAGGATTTCTTCGGCACATCTGCAAATGCCTCCGCAGACAACCGGAAAAAATCGAGATCGCGCGTCATGCCGCTCGACGGCCAACTCGGCTGCTTTAGCGATCTCAGGTTCGAATTGCGCGAGTTCGTTGAGCATCACGTCGGCGCGAAAGACGAAGTTGCCGCTGTTCCAGAGATAGCTTTCGGCGATGTAGCGGCCAGCGGTTTGAGCGTCGGGCTTTTCGACAAACGCTTCTACCGCGAACGCCGCCGCGCCGTTGAGCGCGGACACCGGGCCGGATATAGCCGTATTTCGTTGCCGGAAACGTCGGCGTGACGCCGAAGGTGACAATCCGGCCCTCTGCTGCCGCAGCAATTGCTTCACGGCAGGCTTGCACAAATGCCGCATGATCGCGCACCACGTGATCGGCGGCGAGGACGAGAACGGTTGCCGAAGGATCGCGTTGTGCGGCGATGATCGACGCAACCGCAACAGCCATCGCTGAATCGCGGCGTACCGGTTCCAGCACGATGTCACCTTCGACGCCGCATTCGCGCATTTGCTCGGCAACTATGAAACGGAAATCCGAGTGGGTGATGACGATCGGCCGCCCGAAAATCGGGTCGCCGCGCAGCAAGCCAAGAAGCTGCTGAAATGTTGATTGTTCGCCGACCAGCGGGACGAATTGCTTGGGCATGCTTTCGCGCGATACCGGCCACAGACGCGTGCCTGCGCCGCCGCACATAATCACCGGGAATTAAAGGCGAGTTGCTCATCGTCGTCACAACATATGCGTGTTGCGGATTTCCTAACACGCGAACCTAATAAAGCCATTAACTGCAGTACTTTGAAGCAAAAGCCGTGCGCGAGAGCGACGTACCGGGGCCTCTATCGGGTAGCGGTTTGCCGGCACAGACTGGCCGTACCGGCCTAGCCGTGATTTGCGCAGACTATCGCGACTTTCAGCAGAACTCGGCCGGCTGTGCCGCCGCGAACAACGTCGAGCGCCTCATTGATGTCGTCGAGCGGAAATTCGTGGGTAATCAGGCCATCGAGCGACAGCCGGCCCGCTTTGTTCAGGCGGATCAGGCGAGGGATATCGACCTGAGGCACCGCGTCGCCGCCATGCGATCCGGTGAGGATTTTGTTGAAGTGAATCGGCAGCGTGTAGATCGTGACCTTTTCGCTTGGGGACGCCGACCAGAACGCAAGTGCCGTCGGCATGGGTCAGGTTATAGGCGAGCTCGATCACCGCCTTTGCGCCGGTCGTCTCGATGACCTTGTCCGGTCCTTGCGGACCGACGATTTTGCGGATCTCCGCGTCCATGTCGGCAATTTTGGAGGCATCAAGGCAATGCGTGGCGCCGCGCGCCTTTGCCATCGCGAGCTTGCTTTCGACGAGATCGATCGCGACAATCGGATTCGCGCCGGCGAGTTCGGCGAATTGCACGACATTCACGCCGACGCCGCCGACCCCAAACACAACGACCGACTCGCCGATCTTCACTTTGGCGTCGTTGTTGATCACGCCGGCCGCCGTGGTCACGGCGCAGCCGAGCAGCGGCGCGAGCTTAAGATCGTAGTCGGCCCCGATCACCGTCAGGCGATTTTCCGATATCGACGGCGTATTCGTTGAAGGTGGTCACCCAGCCGGCGTTGAGCTTTGCGCCGCGCCATTGGTAAGCCGGTGGCTGGCATTGGATTCCCAGACTCGGGCGCCAATGCAGCACGACCGTGTCGCCAGGTTTGACGTGTGTGACGCCGGGGCCGGTCTCGACGACCTGGCCGGAAGCTTCGTGGCCGAGCAGGTGAGGCAGGAATTTATCGGGACCTTTGGCGCCTGCGATTTCGTTGATCTGGGCGCCGCAGATCGTGCTGTACAGGATCTTCACCAGCACCTGACCGGCGTTCAGTTCGTCCGGAAATTTGATCTCGTCGATGATGAGCGGCTTGCGCGATTCCACGAGGATTGCCGCTTTCGCGTGCTTTAATTTTCATCGAACGTGCCCGTTATTCGAAGTAGATGAACTCATAATCGCCGGTGTAGCCGAAGTGGTTGTAAAGCCAAATCCATTCGACGTGTGTAGAATCGACTCCGCTGTCAGCGCCCAGCATTCGAGGTTGAATTGCTCAAGCTCGTTTCGATAGCCCTCGACCATGATGTATTTATTTTTGCCGACCCGCTCGATCTCTTTGACCGCCGTCTCGAGTTCGAAAAGACGCAGGTTATGCAAAGTACCAAGTGAAATCACCAGGTCGAAATGGTCGTCTCCGTAGGGATAGCGATCCTGTGCGCGATAGCGGAAAAGGGAAGGCTTTATTTCGTCGAGCGCCTGGCAAGCCCGTGGTGTGAGATGTCAAAGCCCGCGATTTCAAGCTGCGGCAGAATTTTCTTCATCTCGTAGAGAAGAAATGCTTTGCCGCAGCCGACATCCAGAACCTTCGAGCCGTTCTTCGAGGCCGTAAATATCGATGAGCGCCTGAGCGACCGGCTTCCAGCGGCCGTCGATGAATTTATAGCCGCCATAGCCATATCGCCGATCGCCGTCCCAATAATCGAACTCGTATTCCTTGGCCTTGATCATGCAATGGACTTTGTCGTCCACCATGCGGGCGAGGTAATCGCGCTTGGTGGCTTTGTGCAAAGGCGTCACAATATTGAGCATTCGTCCCATTCGAGTTCCTCGTCTGCGGCATGTTGTCGGGGACACCAAAACGCGAAGGTCAAACCCCGCGCTCCGACCCCATTTGGATGCACTTTGAAACGGTCGCCCGGAATCCAGCCAGCCCAGGCAGAGACAGGCCGGCGTTTTAGCCAGCCTTATAGGGATTTACAAGCATCATGGCCGGGCCATCGCGTTGCTCAGGTCGCGTCGCTCGGTTAATTTCTGTAATTGCAGATTTTCGCAGCGAGGTCCGTTTCTGATGCTTCTTCTGTTTGGCGGTGACTTGGAACTCGGAGCGGCAGCCTACCGTAATCTCAAACAAGGGGGATGACCGTAGCGGCGACCACTCGCCGCCCCGAGAACTGTTTCGCCGGATCGCCCTTATTTCGACATCTTAAGCCCGCTCGACGGCTGGAGCCCGCCACCGGTACGAAGGCGGCCTGCATTTTCCTCTCGGTCGCGCGGCTTCGCGATTGTGCAAGCGATCCCGTCGCTTCCGCGTTGGTCAATGTACGACAGTCATTGCAGCTGATCGACAGGCTTTTCGCTGAAGGCATTTACGTTCTCTACTTGTCATCCAATCAGGTATTCGACGGCGAGCGGCCAACTGTCCCGGCTGATCGGTCAACTTTGTCCGATCAGCGAATACGGGACGACAGAAAGTGGAGTCGAGGCTGCTATTCAAAAGCGAATGGCAAGTGGTGCGCCAATTGCGATCTTGCGGCTGTCAAAAGTGTTGGGGCCGAATTCTCCACTGATCGAAAGCTGGATCCGCTCACTTGTGAGCGGGGAGCCCATCGAGGCCTTCTATTGACATGAGGTCGCACCGGTCCCCCTGGAGTTCGCGAGCACCGCAATCAGCACGCTGCTGAAAGCAAGCTGCCGGGAGTTTATCAACTCAGCGGCCCACACGACGCGCCCTATGTCGAGGTTGCTCGGTATCTCGCGCACGAGCTCGGCGCTGATCCAGGTCTGGTCAAGCCGGTGAGCGCGATGTCGGCAGGAATGCCGAAGGGCACTACGCCGCGCAATACCACGCTCGACTCCAATGCGCTGCGCTCAAAATTTAATATAACTGTCCCGGATATCTGGGAAACTCTATCGCTATTTCTGGAGACCTATAGGGGACCGTTCTGTCCATGCACGGTTAACGGGTCCAAAGCTCATTGAAATCGGCGATCTCTCGGAGGTTGCAGACGGCGTCTATTATTCTCGTTATCCGACGCCATTGGTCGATGCCGAAGTCATTGCGTTTTTGAAACAGGCCGCCGCCAGGTCACCGCTGCGCCGCGCCCGGTTCTGCGCACATCTCTCTCCGGATGCTAAGCAGCATGATATGTTGATCGTCAGTCATCGCGATACATATGTTGTCCCACACCGGCATATGAGCAAGTCGGAAACATTCGTCGTCCTCGAAGGATCGGCAGAGATTGTCTTCTTTGACGACCGGGGTGCGGTGGAGAAGACCGTTAAAATGGGGCCGCCCGCATCTGGGCGGCCTTTCTTTTATCGAATGCCGCCGGGACAGTTTCACAGCCTGTCGATCGAGAGCGAGCTTTTGGTATTTCTGGAGAACACGACCGGTCCGTTTGATCTTGGCGATAGAGAGCATGCGACTTGGGCTCCTGACTACAACGACTCAAAAGGCGGAAAGATTTTTATCGAGTCGATTGTGCAAAAGGTCAGCAAGGTCTAAGCGATACATTCATTGATGAAATCGCGGGCCGTTGCATCGCCCGCAGGGAAATCTGATATGAAGACGCCGCATTCTCTGGTCATTGGCGGCACGCGGGGCATCGGCCGGGAACTGGTCGATGAATTTGTTCGCAAAGGCCACAATGTCTCTGTGACGGCGCGTCATATCCCGGAGCCCGATGTCAGCAACGCTGGCGCTCAGTATTGGGCCGCGGATGTGACTGATAAGGAGATGCCTGTAACCCTTGGCAAAATTGTGAATCGCACCGGCAAGATCAATTTCTTGGTCTTTTTCCAGCGCTTTCGGGGACCTGGACAGTCATGGGATGGCGAAATTGAAACGAGCCTGACAGCAACCAAGACAATTGTAGAAGCGATGCAGGATCAATTTGCTGATGGTGAAAAGTCAATCGTAATCGTCAGCTCTATTGCTGCAACGAAGGTTGGCGCGTATTTGCCGATTGAATATCACGCGGTGAAAGCGGCGCTTTGTCATATGGTGCGTTATTGGGCCGTCGTGCTCGGACCCTTTGGTATCAGGGTCAACAGTGTTTCTCCAGGAACCGTACTCAAGGAAGAATCAAAAGCATTCTTCACAAGCGACAGGAAGCTCTCCGACCTGTATCGCAAAATCACACCGCTGCGCCGGTTTGGCCATGCACGCGAGGTTGCGCAAGTCATCAGCTGTCTGTGCAGTGAGCAAACATCGTTTGTTACCGGCCAGGATATCGTCGTCGACGGCGGAGTCTCGCTGCAATGGCAGGAATCGCTTGCCCGTGAGTTACTGGATATCCCTGCGCCTCTCATTAACGGGCGGAGTGCAGCGGAACGCGAGTAAGCGGTATCACGCCCACCGCGGCCACTGAATGGAAGTGATTGAACGTTAAGCGGGGCTGGTATGAGCGCGACACACTACCATCGTGAAACCTGCCGCTTATGCGGCATGCGCAATCTCGATATCGCGCTACATTACGAGCCTACGCCGCCGGCGGACGCCTATGTGCCGATGAGCAAGCGCGATGTAGTTCAGGAAACCTATCCACTCGATCTTTATCTTTGTCATGACTGTGGTTTCGCACAGCTTTGCGACGTTATTCGAGCGGATTCGATCTACGTTGACTATATCTACGAAACCCAAAGCTCACTCGGCCTCGTGGATCACTTCACGCGGTATGCGAACAGCGTGCTCGATCGCATAAAGCCGCCGTCCGGAGCATTGGTGGTCGATCTCGGCAGCAACGATGGAACATTACTGCGCCCATTCAAGGAACGCGGCATGACTGTGCTCGGGATCGACCCGGCGCGCGAGATCGCACGCGAAGCGACCAAAGCCGGGCTGGAAACGCTACCGGAATTCTTCACCGCGGAATTGAGTCGGAAAATCCGCGAGGAAAGGGGTGCCGCGGCTATCGTTACGGCTAATAATATCTACGCCAATGTTGATGAGCTTGGCGAGTTTACCGACAACATCCGGACTTTGCTTGGTCCCGACGGTGTCTTCATCTTCAAGTCTTATTATCTCGGTGATCTTATCGACAATATGGTGTTCGACTTCATTTATCACGAACACCTCTCGAGCTTTTCGGTAACGCCGCTGGTGGCCTTCTTTCGGCGGCACGGCATGGAACTGATCGATGCGGAGCGCGTGCCGACCAAGGGCGGTTCATTGCGCTACACTATTCAGCTCGCCGGCGGACCTCGTCAAGTGACCAAAGAGGTCGGTGATCTTCTGGCGGAAGAAGAACGCAAAGGTCTCGGCCGCATTGATACGTTCAAAGCATTTGCCGCGCGTATCGAGGCGGCAAAAGCGGAACTACGTAGCTTGCTTGATGGGCTCAAGAGCGAAGGTAAAAAAATTGCCGGCTACGGTGCCTCCGCAACGACTACGACCCTGATTTATCATTTCGGCCTGGGCGACTATCTTGATTTTCTGGTTGATGAGTACGCCCGCAAGCAGAACACGCTCATGCCGGGTTTGCATTTGCCGGTGCTCAGCCCGGAGGCGCTGATCGAACGCAAGACAGATTATGTGGTTATTATCGCGTGGCGTTACGTTCAGCCGATCGTCGATAAAAACCAGGTGTTCCGAGGCCGTGGCGGCAAATTCATTGTGCCGTTGCCGAAGCTCGAAGTGATCTAATCGCATGGACTCTGATCCGAATCAGCCGCGGTAACCATTGCCGAATGGGACCGCTTCTTGTTCACCATGAAAGCCGATTCACCTTAAAGCCAGTAAAATACCGAATTTGAAATTCCAAAGTGTGTGATGGCGTTGACGTTACGACGATCGCCAGCTTCTAGTGCCGTCATGGTCGCGCAACGGAGCGAGCCGTGAGCTCTGACAGTCACGTGGCTCCTCATCCTTTGCGCAGCGGGCGTTGCCTTCGAGATCTCGATGTGTTCGTGATCGCGGGCGGTCTGGGTACCCGTATCGAGCCGGTTCTGGGCAAAGTGCCGAAGCTTTTGGCGCCGATCGCGGGGCAGCCGTATTTGTCGTACTTGCTGGATGGTTACGTCGGTTTGACGCCAAACGTGTCGTTCTAGGCCTTGGCCATCATGCGGAGGCCATCGTTAATTTCCTAAAGCGGATCCGGTCCTCGACCGATGGGCTTGCATTGAAATGGTTATTGAGCCTGAGCCGCTTGGCACTGCCGGAGCCGTTCGTTTTGCCCGTGTCGCATTTACGTACAGATCCGGTGCTGATCATGAATGGTGACAGCTTTGTCGATGCAGACTTGTGCAAATTCGTTGAGCACCATCGACGTTCAAAAGCGGAAAGCTACGCTGCTTTGTACGGAAGTCGACGACGCCGGTCGTTATGGCCGAGTTGATCATCGATGCCTGGGCCGCATTCAGGGCTTCGTCGAGAAAGATCCGAATTTTCACGGCAGGAGCGCTGTGAGTGCGGGTGTTTATTTGTTTTCCGCAACGGTGCTGGATGAGATAGCGGCCGCAAATGCCAGCTCGCTGGAACGTGACGTATTCGGCCGTGCGCCAGCCGGCTCGTTCAATACGTTCACGGGACGCTTCAAGTTTATCGATATTGGAACACCGGACTCTCTTGCGCTCGCCGGGAAGGTGATCGGCAGCCACCACCGGGAGCCCCGCGTGATCATCAGCCGTACACCGTTTCGCATCTCTCTTGTTCGGCGGCGGTACCGATTATCCGGCCTGGTTCAAGGAACATGGTGGGGCGGTGATCGGCACGGCGATTGACAAGTACTGTTATATCAGCGTGCGTCGTCTGCCGCCTTTCTTCGAGCACAAGTCGAAGATTGTCTATTCCAAGGTAGAACTCGTAAAAGATATTACTGAAATCGAGCATCCGGCGGTGCGCGGCGTTCTGGCTGACATGCGGATGGATGAAGGGCTTGAAATTCATCACGACGCCGACTTGCCGGCACGTTCCGGGTTGGGTTCGAGCAGCTCCTTTACGGTTGGCTTGCTCAACGCGCTCAATGCACTCCAGGGCAGGATGATCTCGAAGCGTGATCTCGGCCGCGAGGCCATCCGCATCGAGCAGAGCGTCCTCAAGGAGGATGTTGGCTGCCAGGATCAGATTTGGGCTGCGTATGGCGGCTTTAATCGGATCGATTTCCATCCTGATGGAAATTTTTCCGTCAATCCATTCATTCTTCCGCCTGCACGGCTGACCGAACTAAGTCGCAATCCTTGATGCTTTTCTTCACCGGGTTCTCAGCGTTTCGCGACGGATTTTGCCCACGACCAGATTCAAAACTTCAATAACCGCAAGAACCAATTGCGTATGATGAAAAGTCTGGTGGATAGCGCGGCTGACATTCTGCTTAATCCAAGGACTCCATTGCGGGAACTTGGCGAACTGATGCATCAGTCATGGTTGCTCAAGCGGGAGCTTGCCGACAGCGTTTCCAATTCACAGATCGATGAGATCTACGAGAGCGCGCGCGACGCGGGCGCCATTGGCGGAAAGCTTTTGGGCGCCGGCGGTGGCGGCTTCATGGTACTCGTTGTTGACCCCGAGAAGCGCAATCAGGTTCGTGAGCGCTTGAAAAAACTGGTCGCAGTGAATGTCGGTTTGGATACTGAAGGCAGCAAGATCATTATCTATCAGCCGGACGCTGCGTAGTCATCCAACGGCGCTTGAGCGTTCGAAGATCAGGAGATACTAAGCTGATCGGCTTTTGTTCCTGGTTACGAGCCGCGGATTTCTTGCACTTAGTGTCATTTGGCATTGGTCAAAGTCGACTATTTCTGTTCGCAGTTATTGTGGGGTCGAACGGTCCGACACACAGCGCCAACAAATATTGCGCCATCGGATGAAAACCGGTGTGGACGACTTCGTCATTCATCGACAGCATAAAGACGTTGTGGAAATATCGCAGCATCAACTGCCTGAAGTTTGGCTCGTCCTTGCAGTTGACGTGACCTTCCTTGCTTTCCTGCGACGCGTAAGGCTGGGACTGCAGAGATGGCATGCCGAGGATAAGCACAGCATCCGCGGTTAGAGATTTTATGATGTTGTTAATGAATTTGTCTTCGTCCGCAGGCTGAATATGCTCGAGAACGTCGAGTGAATATGCAGCGTCAAAAGATCCATCGACTGGACCGGCGAGCATGTCATGCACTCGGCAGTCGAAAGTCCAGGATGAATCCATTCTATCGTTGACGTCCTTGACGAAAACCGGATCGAAATCGACGGCGCTTATGGACTGGACATTCTGCATAACCATGCGTGTGCCGAAGGCATCACCGCAACCGATTTCTAGTACTCTTCTCTTTGCCCGACAGCATTTTCGCGACGAACTTGTAGCGCGAAAGTAGGAAAAGCAGTCGCCGAGGATCCTTGTGCCAGGAGGCGCTCGTCATGATCCCCAATTTCGCCCGGCCGTGCTCGGCCTCGTGCGAAATCTGAAATTGGTATTGAGGTTCGCGCGTCTTATCATCGGAGTTTGACATGGTCGCTCACGGGCTTAACTACGTACGATGCTGACGTTCTTGTCGCGCCAACAGGTCTTGAGCCATTAACGGCGCCGCATCGATCAGTCATGCTCGCGTGGTGCGGTTGGATAAACGAGATTCCCGAGGCGGCGGAATATTAAATCAACAAGTGTATGGGCAACCGACAGCATATTCTTGAATGTCAGCGCGTTGGATGAGCCGCTGACGCGTCGTTCGACGGTTTCGACAGGTACTTCTTTGTAAGTGAAACCCTGGTCGAGCAGCATGCAGATGATGTCGGCCTGAAAACCGAATCCGCGTGTGTTGGGATGCCAACGCATCACATTGTAGCGCAGGTGAACCGCGAGGCCATTATAGTAATGCAGGCGAAAGCCACTTATGACGTTGACCAGCCCAGTGTAGACGTCAGACAGCAGTCGACGATACAGGCTCTTTCCCTCCGCTCGTAACGTAGTACGGGATGATCATGTCGGCCCGACCAATCTCCCGGAACACGGCGACCATCGTCTCCTTCGGCTCGGCATCGTCGCCGCAGATTAAGCTGTAGTACTTGCCTTTTCCAAGAAACGGCGCAGTCAAGATAGTTCTGCGCCAGGCCGCGATTCTTCTTGTTGGTCCGCAGCAAGATGCGTTCGTCGGATGTGTGCTGGAATGTAGCTCGCTACCATCTCGTTCGAGCGATCCTGCGAAGTAGTCGTCTATGACGATGATCTCGTAGCTGAGACTGCCAACCTCGGCGAGCGCTGCGCGCACGGTTTCGATCGTGGAGATGATGAAGTCTTGCTTCGTTGTAGCACGAGATGAAGATTGTGAGATCGAGCGGTGCCTGCCGTTCGGGCGCAAGGATGGCCTGCGGTTGGTGCAGGCGTGCCGCGGCGGGCGTCGATTGTTACGTCGGCTGGAAACAGTCTCTGCATCATGTCGGCTCTGATCCATCGCCGATTGAGTCAATTCGCACCGCGACTTGCTGCCGCGCAAACGCGAGATAGGTGTATTTGATCTTGCCGTTCGGCGACCAATTCCTGGAAGGCCTTGAACTCGTGCTTTTCCCAGTTTGGGATAATTGAAGTATTCATCGAACAGGATGACCGTGCCTGGCACTAAGCCGGCGGTGCAGTCAAGTTGAAGATCGTCTTGCCGTCGAACTGTAGAGGTCACAATCGACGTGAATGAAGGCAATCGGCCCGGGATTTGCCGCCAGCCATTTCGGCAGGCTTGCGTCAAAATAACCTTGGTGAAGCTGACGTTTGCCGGCACGCGCGGTAGCCGCCCTTAACGTCGAAGGCTTTGCCGCCGAGGTTGAAACCGCCCCAAGCCTCCGGCAGACCCTCGAAGCTGTCGAAGCCGTGAATGGTTTTGCCGCCAATTCGGCGCGCTATGAAGCGAATCGTGCCGCCGGTGAAGACGCCAAATTCCAGGAAATGTCCGTCGACCGTGACGGCATCGCAGACGAGATACTCGATGACTCGCGCTGACTGTCGAAGCCCAGCGCATCGGGCATCGCGCGGTCGATGTAATCGACGATACGCTGAAGCGCGCGCAGCGAACGTTCGCGTGCGGGATGAACTCGCCCGACATCGGCGAGCTGATAAAGGCCGCAAACTAATTTGTAGAGCGCGTATTTTAGTCTAAAATTTGTGATTAGCATGACAAGGTTTCTGTCGCCCGCCGCCAGAGGCAATTGATTTGAAGCTCAGGCCGCGCAGACATGCGGTTTATTCCAACCGCCGCTGTTTCGGATTATGTTCGATTTGACGTTGCTTTTGACAGCTATAATCAGAAATCTCAAGTGTTGAACGGCGGGCGGCTGGCCGAGTGCTTTGTCCCTCGATTTGAGCTATTTCCCAAAACAGTTCCTAAAATTCATAGAGGTAGATATCACTGCGCTTTCGCAGCATCCAGAATAGATCTCCGCAAATGTAATTGCCGGATTAGTGCCCATAGCGAGAGGGGGCGAAGCCGTATTGTTAGCCATGCAAGGCTGATAATTGACCCAATCCAACCCGCCATAGCCAAAACGTGAAGTGCATTTCGT
The DNA here is from genome assembly GCA_963739945.1 of uncultured Alphaproteobacteria bacterium. Lineage (GTDB taxonomy): Bacteria > Pseudomonadota > Alphaproteobacteria > Rhizobiales > Xanthobacteraceae > BOG-931. The sequence goes on from CAVUCN010000003.1 coordinate 57,858, forward strand.
TCAACTTTCCCAGCTTGCAAAAATTCGCTGACGATAGCCGCGCGGTTAGCGGGTGAGTTATTTCGATTTAGTACCATGAGTCGGGAGCCGCCAAAGCGCAGCCTGCGGTCAAGTATGTCCGCATAGTTGGGCGGAAATGTTCCAACTGGTTCACGGTCAACCGCCGTTCGCGCGGCCAGAATCCCCTTTTTGATCGCTGCGGGATCCGTCGCCGTTGAAACCGAGTAATTTTGTCCATGGATTCTCCAATACCCCAGAACTTGGGGTACGAATCCAAAGCCATGGCGGGCCGCGATCTGGCGGGCCAGATATCCGTCGCAAATAGAACCGAGCGTTTCATCAAAGCCGCCAAGGTCTAAAATGGTCTGCCGTCGGTAGGTTGTTGTGGTGCCGATAAAATAATTATCGCCAATACGAAGTAGCTGACGGAATTGATCCGGTGACACATAGCCGGCCGCGCTGCGGGGAAGTATCGGGGGGCGGAGCTCTGGGTGTTTGCCTTCGCTGAACATCTCCACGCAGGCGCATATTAGCCCCGCAGAGGAATATCGAGCAGCCATTTGCGAGATGCGCTCTAGATATTGGGCATCAAGTAGATCGTCGGCACCCAACGACGCTATCCACTTGGAACGAACCGCAACTATTCCTTCGTTCAGCCGCTTAACGACGCCGCCGTTATTTTGGTGGCTTATCATCCGCCACGTTGGGTGATCTTTCAGAAACTTCGAGATGATGTCGACGCTATTGTCACGCGAGCCATCGTCAATAATGAGCACTTCATCGGGCGGTCGAGTTTGCTTGGCGATGCTCGAGAGCGATTCGGGGAGAAATCGTGCATGATTATAATTTGGAACCATTATGGCGATCGTATTCGCCTGCTCCGCCGGATCCGGGTTCGCGAATGTCTGCTCGGATGCCATGATTACTTATTCGGCACTTTGAATGGACCTCAACAGCACGCTGTTCGAGCGCTCGCCAAACAATACCGCCAGGGAGGCTCTTGAACGTCGCGATAACGTTCCACTGACAGCAACCAGGCCGCCGTGAGCGTTGGTACGTCCGCTGTGCTAGTTTTGTAGTGGTCTCTCAAGGGTATCGAATGCTAGGCGCAAAAGGGTATCGAATGCTAGGCGCAATAGCTGAAAGACTTGCGCATACTGGTCCTGCGTTGGCCAATCGAGCGCCGTATTGGTAACAAATTGAGCCAATCAGAGAGGCATGCTAGGGCCTCCATATGCGGGTTTGCAATCATAAGGTGTGCCGTAGCCTCTAGGGCGACGGGTAGTAGGGGACGATGGCCGAATTCGACCTCATAACGGGAGGGGCTGGCTTTATCGGCAGTCACCTCGTCGACCGGCTGCTCAGCGAGGGCAGATCAGTGCGAGTTCTCGACAGCTTTGTGGTCGGGCGGCGGGCAAATCTCGAGCATCACGAGTTGAATGCGCGGCTTGAAGTTGTTGAAGCCGACGTGGCAGATAAGGCCACGGTTTTGACCGCCTGCGAAGGCGCCGCCTGCGTTTATCACCTCGCGGCAAGGGCTGACATTGTTCCGTCGATTCAAGATCCGGAAGCCTACTTTAAATCAAACGTTGACGGAACGTTTTGCGTCCTGGAAGCAGCAAGACAGCACGGCGTCCAGAGATTTGTCTACGCTGCGTCCTCCTCGTGCTACGGCATCCCGTCGAAATTTCCCACGCCGGAGACCGCTCCACCAGATCCGCGCTATCCCTACGCTCTGACCAAATTTCTGGGCGAGCAGTTGGTTATGCACTGGGCGCAGGTCTATCGCTTGCCTGCGGTTTCGGTCCGATTTTTTAACGTTTACGGGCCCCGGGCTCGGACCAGCGGAACCTACGGGGCTGTATTTGGCGTGTTCTTGGCCCAGTTGCTCGCGGGTAAACCGCTCACAATTGTTGGCGATGGGTCGCAAACGCGCGATTTTACTTACGTCAGCGACGTGGTCGATGCGCTGCTAACCGTCGCAAAAAGTAACAAAGTCGGAGAAATTTATAATATTGGAAGTGGGGGGCCGGTCAGTGTAAATGAGTTGGTGCGCCTTTTGGGGTCGCCGCCGGCAGTTCACATCCCGAAGCGCCCAGGAGAGCCTGACTGCACCTGGGCAGATATTTCCAAAATCCAGCACGATCTTGGCTGGGAGCCCAAGGTGCCCTTCGAGGACGGTGTTCGCGTGATGCGTGAGAACATTGACTATTGGCGTGACGCCCCGGTTTGGACGGCCTCGCGCATCGCGGAGGCGACCAGCGACTGGTTCCGCTTTCTCAATAATGACGAGGGTGATGTCGGGGATCGGCCATGGACGCAAACGTCACACCGTTAGTCCGCCGCCCACCGTTCGATCGGCCAGCTAGTCCACGCGATAAGGTGAAGACGATCGCGGAGGTGGCGGCGATCGCGGAGCACTGCCGCCGCAGCGGTCAGGCCGTGGTGCAGGCTCACGGGACGTTTGACCTTTTGCATCTCGGCCATGTTCGCCATCTCGAGGCCGCCCGCAAACTTGGAGATTTGCTGGTTGTTACGGTGACTGCCGACCAGTTCGTGAACAAAGGTCCGGGGCGCCCGGTATTTAACGGTGAGCTTCGCGCCGAGATGCTCGCCACACTTGAATATGTCGATTGGGTCGCGATCAACGATTCACCAGATGCCGTCACGGCGATCGAGCACATTCGCCCCAGCATTTACATCAAGGGCCAAGATTATCAGAATCCACAAGGCGACATCACAGGAAAAATCACGCTTGAGCGTGCAGCGGTGGAGTCTCATGGCGGGCGGATCCACTTCACCGATGAGGTGATGTTTAGCTCAACGGAACTGATCAACCGTCATCTGAATGTTTTCGAGCCTCATATCCGAGAGCATCTCGACACGTTGCGCCAGGGCGGGGGGCTCGACGAGATTTGTGAGCTAATCGAGCGTGTCGCGAATTATCGCGTGCTCATCGTCGGCGACGCCATCATTGACGAGTATCAATACGTGCTGCCGATGCACAAGACGCCGAAGGAAAATATGATTGCGACACGCTATCAGGATCGCGAACTATTCGCAGGTGGCGTGTTCGCAGCGGCCAATCATGTGGCGTCGTTCTGCAAACAGGTCGATATCGTTACTTGTTTGGGCGACTTTCGACAGCCATGAAGAACTCGTTCGGCAAAGTCTCAAGCCAAATGTCGGTCTCAAGTCATTCACGCGCAGCGGCGCCCCGACTACGCTAAAACGTCGCTTCGTCGATCCCTCGTACATGCGTAAGCTGTTCGAGGTCTATTTCATGAACGATGAGCCGCTTACGAAAAATGTTCAATACGACGTTGATCGCGCGATCGCCGACGTGGCCCCGGACTATGATGTTGTGATTTGCGCTGACTTCGGCCACGGCCTGCTAGCCCAGTCATCGATCGACATTGTGACATCTAAGTCACGATTTCTGGCGGTGAATACCCAGAGCAATAGCGCGAATCTCGGCTACAATCTCATTACCAAATACAAGCGGGCTGACTATATCTGCATCGACGCCCCAGAAGTGCGACTGGCAATGAGCGATCGGTTGTCCAGCGTGGGCGATTTGGCGAGACGGTTGTCGGAAGATCATGTCGACTGCTCGAAGGTTATCATCACGCAG